>NZ_FNYY01000001.1 GCF_900109145.1 Marinovum algicola | reverse complement strand
CTCTTCGCCGTGCCCGGCAGCCAGTCCGGCCATCATCCGGGTAAAGATGCCTCTGTCACTCCACCGCTTCCAGCGGTTGTAGAGTGTCTTGTGTGGGCCATACGCACTCGGCGCGTCGCGCCACCGCAAGCCATTGCGATTGATGAAGATAATTCCACTCAACACACGCCGATCATCGACGCGGGGTTTGCCGTGGGACTTCGGGAAGAAGGGCTCAAGACGCGCCATCTGTGCATCTGTCAGCCAGAAAAGATCGGACATGTTCACCGCTCGTTTTTCGAACCGTGAATCACGCCGACAGGCGGAAATCAATGGGTCCTGACCCTAGTATGCGCAACCCGCAATTGATGTCCAGCTCAGCATCTCCCTTCCTGGGAGCTCGAAGCAAACCTCCGCTACATATGCGTGCAGGTCTAGTTTGGGCCTTCACGACATGCGCGCCCATGCTGCAACTGCGAAGCCTCCTTCGACCAACGCGGTCATTTTGGGCTCGAAGCAGACTTCTGCGTGACGCTTGGTTTGCAATGCGCGGACAATCTTCGCCGGGCGCATACCCGCCAGCCGCACCTCAAACCAGCGGATGTAGCCGCGCAGGTTCTTAGTGGCCGGTCCGCAGAAAAGCTTCATGAACCTTTTGCAGCGGGCGTGGAGCGAGTTCACGTTCTGGATGTGATAACAGCCTGAGGCCACGCGCGTGCCAGGCTTGCTTCCGACCACGAAGTGCTCGAGACCGCCTGCTGCTGCGACGTTTTTGTATCCGGTGGCGCCGTCGGAACAGAGCACGGCATCGCTCGGAACCAGCGGCTTCATGGCGCGCTCGAGTGTCACGCCCTATCGGTTCGGCAGGCGTCGGAAGTGACGCGCGCCGCCTCGGTCAGCGACGGTGAGAATGGGGAGCTGCCACTTCGAGAAGCCTTGCCACAACTTAAGCCCCTGCGTCGTGAAATCCTCCCACTTGAGCCGGGGCGGCGGTGCGACTCTCCTCGGATCCGCGAAGTGCCGGACCTATTCGCGAGAACCCTTGCGCGTTTCCCGCTGGAAAGTCTCATCCGCCTCAACGATCTCGGAGAAGCTCACTGCCGGGCTGCTGCCGATGATGGAAAACACAAGCATCCGCCAGCGCCAGATCATTTATTTGTTGAGTCCCAGCCGCCGCGCGAGTTTGCGCACCGACTGCGGTGTGACAGTGCACAGCATATTCCGCAGCACGACCATGAACGGTATTCTTAGCCGCCTAGCTCGGGCAGACCCAAAAAACGCGTCCGAGTTTGCCGCACGTCCCCGGCGAGTGCCGATCTCACATGGCGTTAAAATATAGCACGAATTCCCGTTCTCGGACGCCTGTGCCTTTCTCGGACGCCGACGTCCGAGAATTATGCTCACCGTGACACCCAAAAACGCCTTTGAAAGCCGGTTCAAACACGGATTTTACGTGTATTGAACCGGGCTTATACGGACCATCAGCGCGATCACCTTCTGACCGCCCAAAAGAGCCATTCAACGTCCAAACCGCCGTTTCGGAAGGTTTCTGAAAGAATTGCAGTTTCGTCTGCACATCAGCTCGGGCGACGTCTCAACACCCTGATTTTTTTTGTGATCCGGCTTCTTCCGGCCTCTTCTGACCTCTTCCGGTATCCCCTGAAAGAATGTGTTTCAACTAACAGAGGCGTTGGCCGCTATCCCTGCGGGGCTCCCCCGAGGGCATTTTGCAACAGGAGTGGCGGGGGCGGCTGGCGTCAGGCCAGATGGGCCACGATGTCCCGGGATTTGGGTGCGCGGCGGTGTTCGAAAACGTAAATCCCCTGCCAGGTTCCGAGCCGCAGGCGCCCATCAAGCACGGGAATGGAGAGCGAGACCGGCAGCAGCGCGGATTTGATATGCGCCGGCATGTCGTCCGGGCCCTCGTAGGTGTGGGTGAGATAGGACATCGCCGGATCGTCCGAGGGTGGCACCAGGCGGTGAAAAAAAGCGCGCAGGTCGCTCTGCACTTCCGGGTCGGCATTTTCCTGGATCAGCAGGCTGGCCGAGGTATGGCGGATCATCAGCGTCAGCAGCGCCGGTCCGGCCGGGCCGCCGGCGACCCAGGCCGCGACTTCGCGGGTGACCTCGTAAAGCCCCGGGCCCCGGGTGGCGATGGACAGGGTGGTCTGCATGGCGCCGGTCATCCTTCGGACGTGGTCGGCGGCAGCGTGACCCGCCCGCGCGGAATGCAAAGGCGGCGTTTGACGACAGATATGGCACGCTCCGTTGTTTCTGCGTTTCGGCCGCTCCCTATCATGGATGACCGCGGCAGGTCAGGGGGAAATGCCCAGGCCCGGCGGCGCGGGCGGAGGGGTCGCCACGCACGCAACTGTGAGCGGAGGCAGCGCCAAACTCCGGCTTTTCACCTGTTCAACTGGGCGTTGCGCGGTATCGTGAACCGGTCGGGCGGCCGGCGTCCGGCTTGTGTTTGTAAAAAGGACAACCGATGAACGAGATTTCCCCTCCCCGCATGACCGCCAAGGATTTTGATCAGGAGCTGCTCGACCTCTATGATTATTACGCCCATGGCAAGATCACGAAACGCGAGTTCCTCGACCGCGCCGGCAGATTTGCCGTCGGCGGGGTCACCGCCGCGGCGCTGCTGGGCATGCTCAGCCCGAATTACGCGCTGGCCGAACAGGTGCAATTCACCGATCCCGACATCCTGCCGGAATATATCACCTACCCCTCGCCGAACGGCCATGGCGAGGTGCGCGGCTATCTGGTGCGGCCGACCAATGTCGAGGGCCCGGTGCCGGCCGTCGTCGTGGTGCATGAGAACCGCGGTCTCAACCCCTATATCGAAGACGTCGCGCGCCGGGTGGCCAAGGCCGGCTTTCTCGCGCTGGCGCCCGACGGGCTGACCTCGGTCGGCGGCTATCCCGGCAATGACGCCGAGGGGCGCGAGTTGCAGCAGACCGTGAATCGCGAAAAGCTGATGAACGACTTCTTTGCCGCTTATGAATTCCTCGCCGGTCATGACGAGACCACGGGCAAGGTGGGCTGCGTCGGCTTCTGTTACGGCGGCGGGGTCTGCAATGCCATGGCGGTGGCCTATCCCGAGCTTGGTGCCTCGGTGCCCTTCTACGGGCGTCAGGTCAGCGCAGCGGATGTGCCGAGGATCGAGGCGCCGCTGTTGCTGCATTATGCCGGGCTCGACAGCCGCATCAACGAGGGCTGGCCGGCCTACAAGGCGGCGCTGGACGAACATGGCAAGACCTATGAGGCGCATATCTACGAAGGCGTGAACCACGGCTTTCACAACGACAGCACGCCGCGCTATGACGAAGCGGCGGCGGAACTGGCCTGGGACCGCACGATCGCGCATTTCGACCGCTATCTGCGCTGAGCAGAGCACGGCAAAAGGGCGCCTCGCGGGGCGCCCTCTCGCGGCCATGACGGCAGAGGTGGGTTACATGCCGGCCCATTCCAGCTTGGGCGCAAAGCGCGGCCGGGTGAAGGCGAAGTTGTAGAGCTCGGTATCCTCGCTCATGCCCGGCACGTCGAAGATCGGCGAATAGATGGCGGAGGTCTCCACCACAATCACCCGTTCATTGTGCAAGAGCGTCGGCAGATGTTCGGCAAGGGTGGTGTTCAGGTCGCGGTTCTTCAGCGGATAGAGTGGCCCGCGGGTCTGTGACCAGTCGCGGCGGTAAGCGTTCTTGCGCTTGTTCCAGCGCACCATCGTCACCCGGAGTCCGACCTGATCGTTCGCATGGGTCAGGAATTCGAGCATGCTGTGCAACCCGTCGAGATAGTCGTCATCGATTGCATCGGTCTCGCGTGAGAGCGCATCCGAGATGGTATAGGCGGCATTGGTGTTGATCGCCTTTTGCCGGAAGGCATCATAGTAGACATAGGCGCCGGCCAGCATCACGAAGAGCACCGGGGTGAAGATGATCAGTTCGAGGCTGACGCCGCCGCGGGTGTCGCCGGTGAACTGGCGCAGTTTTTGCAGAATCCTGGTCATCATGGCCATTACCTCGGTTCCTGGACGAATGCGGATGTAGAAACGATTGCGGTGAAGCCTTCGCTGTCCTTGGCCAGCTGGCCCCCGAGACCGGTTGTCGGGAACACCGGCTTGAACTTGTAGCAGGCACGCAGCAGCATGATCTCGTTGTCCTCGCCGCTCTGGAAATTCCGCAGCGGCCGGGCGTCTTCGGCCGAATTCTGACATTCGGCGGCGCTCGGAATGCCGGCGAAGGCCCGCGGATCGACTACCTTCATCTCGAGCCGCAGCGTTGCGGTGCATTCGGGAATGATGGCGGCGGTGTCGCAGATCTTTTCGCGGATGGTGTCGTAATTGGCCGCGAAACCGGTGGAGAGGCGGATTTCTCGCACCGTGGTGTCGAGGCCGCGTTCCAGCATGGCGTGGCGGATGTTCATCCAGCCCATCTCGACCATCGCGCCGAGGAAGACTGCAAACAGCGGCAGGACGATGGCGAATTCGATGACCGAGGCCGCGCCGCTTTCGTCCTTGCAGAACCGGGCGGTTGCCTGTTTCAGGTTGCGTGTCATTGGATCAGCCTCAGGTTGTTGATCTGGCGGGCAATGGCGTGGAAGGTTTCGGTGATCTCGATCCCCTCCACTGCAAAGTAATGCGAGTCCGAGGAGGCGCAGTCCTTGAGCGCGTTCTGCCCCGCTGTCGGCGCCTCGAAGGCGATGGCAAAGACCACGATGCCCTTGTCCCTGGCTGCCTGGCACACCGTCGACAGACGGGTGTCGGCCGAGGTCGCACCGACGATGCCAGTATAGCCGTAGTAGATGTTGGAATAGGCGCTCTGCGAGATGAAGTTGTCGCGCTCGGGCCGTTCCCAGAACTTCTTGGCCACGCCCTTGACCCCCCAGCGGGCATAGACTTCGGCGTTGGTCATCCGGCGAGCCGACGTGCCACCGTCGAGATAGTTGCGATAGCGGTAATCCCAGCTCCAGCCGTCGTAGCGCACCCAGTAGTATGTGTCGTTGCTGGTGCCCGTGTTGTCATCGACAAGCACCGAGAAGCGGTCATCGCTCATCGACGTGGTGCCCCGGTCGTCGATCCAGACGTCGGACCATTCGGTCTTGAACTCGGGTTTGAGGTCATATTGCGTGGTGTTCTGCCCATCGGTCATCAGCACCACCACTTTCATCGCCTCGGTGTCGGTGAAGGTTGCCGGACGCTGGGTGGCCGATTCCGACAGGTGGCCGTCGGCGCGCATCTGGTCGAACACCGGGGCGGCCGCGTCGGACAGCAGGGCCGTCCCCCATTTCATGCCGAGGTCGATGGCGGTATTGCCGCCGGCCCCGAGCGAGTCGATATGGGCCTTCAGCGCATTTGCATCGCTCGAGGCCACGACGATCTGGCCATAGTCGTCATCCGGGCACCAGGGATTGGAGATCTCGGTCGTGGTCTCGCTTGACGAATAGGGATCGAAATGCGCCAGACGCTTGAGCAGCTGGTCCTGTGTGATATCGACCGTGTCGAATTCATTGTCGTTGAAGATCACGCAGTTGGAATAGTCGTGCGTGTCCTCGATGTTGAAATATTGCGAAACGGTCGGGCCGAGGTTCACCGTGGCATTGTACGGCACCACGGAAACGGTGGTCTGATCCATCGCGTCGGTAGTCGGGGTGATCACCGTATCGACGAATTCCTTGGCGGCGGCGCGCAGGTTCTGGATCTTGCTGTTCGATCCCATCGAACCCGAGATATCGAGGATCATCGAGATCTCGACCTTGGAAATCTTTTCTTCCGCGACACTGTGGGCCGGCGCGTTCAGGCTGTCGATCCCGGCCATGCGCATGAACAGCGTCTCGACATCGGTGTTGCCGGTGGCCGAGACCGTCCGATAGTTGAGCCCCTCATCGACGGTGACCTGCGTCAGCGCACCGGCGACGCCGGCGGTGGCGACGTAATCCTGGGCGACGCCGGACGGATCGGCCTCCTGATCGAGATCGGCGGCAGCCAGCACGGCACGGTCGAGCACGTGCTGCATCTTGGTGCGGATCGATTCATAGCGCATCACGTCAATGGCCGCGCCAGTGGTCAGCAGGATCGCGAGGCTCAGGTAGACGCACACGATGGTGGCGTTGCCGGAGTCATCCTGCCAGAAGCGGCGTACAAAGGCGCGGTGCCCTTTCGCAAATCCTGTCATGTTGTCGTTCCCTCTGTGACCACGGAGCGGATCTCTGTGAGGCATTTACTATTGGGTGAGAATTGGTGCGTGCTGAGGGCACAAAAACGGCAAAAAAAGGGTTTTACCCGAGGAATTTAGAAAATCCTGCCACATCTGCGCCACGGCAGACATGGTGTTTTCCTTGAAAACCAGGTGGTTGGGGGAATTCAGCGGAACAGGGCCAAAAGCGGGCCGCGCGTGATCGCGCCGTTATCTTTCCGTAAAGCGCGGCGATCTCCGCCGCATTTCGCCGCGGGTCGGCCCCGCGGCGAAAGCTGTCTGGCCCTAGAGCCCCTTGGCGCGATAACTCGACGCCACCTTGCCGATCGCCACCAGATAGGCGGCGGTGCGCAGATCGTCGACGTCCTCACGCTCGTGCCAGACATCGCGCATCGACTGGAATGCGGTGCGCATGGTGTCATCGAGGCCCGAGCGCACCAGCTCGAGCTCATCCGCGCCCCTGAGGTATTTCTCCTTGAAGTGCGGCGTCATCGACCATTTGTCGCCCAGGTGATCGCTGAGCCGCTCAAGCTCCTTGACGATCAGCTCGTGGCGCGCCTCTTCCTGCCGGCGCTGCATCCGGCCAAAGCGGATGTGCGACAGGTTTTTGACCCATTCGAAATAGGACACCGTGACACCGCCGGCATTGGCATACATATCGGGGATGATCACCGTGCCCTTCTTGCGCAGGATATCGTCGGCCCCGGCCGTCACCGGGCCGTTCGCCGCCTCGATGATCAGCGGCGCCTTGATCCGTTCGGCGTTCGACATGTTGATCACGCCCTCGAGCGCAGCCGGAATGAGGATGTCGCATTCCTCCTCCATCACCGCTGCGCCTTCGGAATGATGCGCGGCATCCGGATAGCCGGTCACACCGCCATGTTTGACGATCCATTCACGCACGCCCTCGACGTTGAGACCTTCGGCGCTGAACAGCGCACCGTCACGCTCGATGATGCCGATCACCTGGCAGCCGTCCTCTTCGGACAGGAACTTGGCGGCGTGATAGCCGACATTGCCGAGCCCCTGAACGATGACCCGCTTGCCGTCGAGCGTGCCCGAGAGACCGGCCTTGTCAACGCCCTGCCGGTCGCGAAAGAACTCGCGCAGGGCATATTGCACACCGCGCCCGGTCGCCTCGACCCGACCGGAGATGCCACCGGCATTGAGCGGTTTGCCGGTCACGCAGGCCCGGGCGTTGATGTCGGTGGTGTTCATCCGGGCGTATTGATCGGCGATCCAGGCCATCTCGCGTTCCGAGGTGCCCATGTCGGGCGCCGGCACGTTCTGCGACGGGTTGATCAGATCGCGCTTGGCCAGCTCATAGGCAAAGCGGCGCGTTACCTGTTCCAGCTCGTGCTCGTCATATTGCCGCGGATCGATGCAGAGCCCGCCCTTGGAGCCACCGAACGGCGCTTCGACCAGCGCGCATTTGTAGGTCATCAGCGCCGCCAGCGCCTCGACCTCGTCCTGGTTGACGGCGTTGGAATAGCGGATGCCGCCCTTGACCGGCTCCATATGCTCGGAATGCACCGACCGATAGCCCACAAAGGTCTGTATCCGCCCCCTTAGCCGCACCCCGAAGCGCACCGTATAGGTCGCGTTGCAGACCCTGATCTTTTCCTCCAGCCCCGGCGGCAGGTCCATGAGAGAGACCGCGCGGTTGAACATCAGATCGACGCTCTCGCGGAATGTCGGTTCATTGGCTGGCTGCATTGGGTTCCTCCATTGGGTCCGGGCAGACGACTCGCCCATTTGATTAATCTTTTGGCATCAAGCCTATGACGCTAAGGTTAAGGCGCGCGAGCATTTTTTCCGGTTTTTCCTTGCCGGATTTTCCCCGCCGCCCCGGGCTTCGGCGCACGAGATGGCCGGGCAAGCCATGCGTCGGACAGCTGACACCGCGCAGTAGGCCCAATTTCCCTCAAATTGTTTCTAGCGCCCAGACAATCCCCCGAAAGAATTTGCACTAACGCTGAAACAGATACAAAAACACGTTATTATACAGTGACTTGCCTTAATTTCGCCGAGTTCGTCGGGCATAGATATTGCAGCACGAGGTCCGTCCCGGGAACAGCTGCTTCCACCGCCATTTCGGCGCCAGACTGAAACTTCGGGGCTTCAGTGAGTGAGGATTGTAATAATGCATAAGGACATTTCTGGTCCGCCGCTTTCCGTAAGGGAAAGGATGGCGACCCGGTTGCACCGGTTCCGGCGCGACGACGCGGGCACCATCACCGTACTTGCCATGATTATTTTTGTCGGCATCATCGCGATCTGCGGCTTCGGCGTCGATCTGATGATGAACGAGATGAAGCGCGCCAAATTGCAGGCCACGCTTGACCGGGCCGTCCTGGCCGCGGCCGATCTCGAACAGGATCTCGATCCTGCCGCGGTGGTCGACGATTACTTCGTCAAATCCGGCATGGACGGCACGCTCAGCTCCACTTCGGTGGACGACGGGCTGAATTACCGCGTGGTCTCGGCCACGGCCCAGCAGTCCTCCAACCCGCTCTTTCTCGGTGTGCTGGGCATCGATCAGATGATCGCCCCGGCCGCCGGCGAAGCCATGGAACGAATGTCGAACGTCGAGATCTCGCTGGTGCTCGACCGCTCCGGTTCGATGGGATCGAACAACAAGATCCAGAACCTGCGCGCCGCCGCCCGCGAATTCGTCGATACGGTGATTCAGCCCGAAGGTGCCCCCAGCCTGACCACGGTCAACCTGGTCAGCTACAATGCCACGGTGAACCTCGGATCGGTGGTGTCGCAGTATTTCAACCTCTCGGCCGAGCACAATTATTCGAGCTGCGCGATCTTTCCCGATACCGCCTTCGACACCCTGGGCATTTCGCGCACTTCCGAGCTTGACCGGCTGAGCCATTTCGACCCCTGGAGCAGCAGCGAATACACCACCGAGATCTCGCAGCCCTGGTGCCCGGATGACGATTACGGCGCGATCGTGGTGCAAAGCGCCGATGCCACGGCCCTCAAAGGCCACATCGACAACCTCGGCGCCGGCGGCAACACCGCGATCGACCTCGGGATGAAATGGGGCACCGCCCTGCTCGATCCGAGCGCGCAATCGCTGGTCGACGACATGATCGCCGATGGCCAGGCCGATCCCATCGTCGCCGGCCGTCCCAGCGCCTATACCGATCCCGACGCGCTCAAGATCATCGTGCTGATGACCGACGGCGCCAATACCACCGAATATGATCTCAAGCCCGAGTTCCAGACCGGCATGTCGGAGATCTTCATTGACGACCGCGGCGACAACAATCCGACGAACGACCGGTTCTCGTCCCGCATCGTCGACCAGTCGGGTACATCCTCGGATGTCTACTACTGGGATCGCTACGAGAACTACTCGAACAGCTACAAGTACCGCAATTCGCCCGACGGCGGCAGCAACGCGCGGCAGATGAGCAATGCCGAAACCTTTGCCCGCTGGGGCACCCGCGGCCGCGCCACCAAGTTCTATCGCACGCCCTACCGGGATGGCCGGGTGTCCTACAGCACCTATGCCGGGCAGTACAACGCCTATGAGGGTATCGTTTACGCCGACCACGCCGACACCCGGCTTGCGGCGATCTGTGGCCAGGCTCGGGATGCAGGCATCGTGGTCTTCGCCATCGGCTTCGAGGCGCCCCAGCGCGGCCTGGACGCGATGGAGAACTGCGCCTCCTCGCCGTCCCATTACTTCGACGTCGCCGGTGTCGAGATCTCCGACGCCTTCAATTCCATCGCCCGGACCATCACCCAACTGAGGCTGACCCAATGACCCATCGCCTGAAACTCCATATGCGCCGGTTTGTCCGCGAAGAGTCGGGCTCGGTCGAAACCGTGGCCTTTGCCCTCTGGATGCCGATGATCGTGCTGATCCTGCTGACCATGCTCGAGGTGGGCGCCTATACCGCCCGTGCCACGATGCTGGAACGCGCCATGGATCAGACCGTCCGGTCGATCCGGCTCGAGACCGGGGCGGCGCCGCAACACAATGCGATCAAGGACATGATCTGCGAACGCGCCGTGATCCTGCCCGATTGCACCACCAACCTGCGGCTCGAGATGGTGCAGCGCGACCCGCGCGGCTGGACGGCCTTGCCCGGCTCGGCCGACTGCACCGACACTGCGCTCGAGGTCGCGCCGGTGCGCGCCTTCGTCAACGGCCAGACCAACGAGCTGATGGTGCTGCGCGCCTGCGCCAAGGTCACGCCGATCTTTCCGATTACTTTCCTGGCGCCGTCTCTCCAGAAGGACAATGCCGGAGACTACGCCCTGTTGGCCGCAACCTCCTTTGTCCAGGAACCGAGGTAATTCGTCATGATTGTTAAAAATTTCGGAAAACTCGCCTCGCAACTGCGTAAATTCCGCCGCGATGCCGATGGCAGCGTCAATATCGAGGCCATCATCCTGATGCCGGTGCTGCTGCTGACGATGGCGGTGTCGATGGTGTTCTACGATGCGTTCCGCCGCGACAGCATGGGCGAAAAGGCCACCTATACCCTGGGCGACATGCTCTCGCGCGAGACCGCCTATATCACGCCGGCGTATGTCGACAGCGCCAAGGACCTGTTCGGCTTTCTCACCGGCACCGGCGATGCCGACAACACCATCCGCGTCAGCGTCGTGTCCTATGACGGGCCGGGCGCAAGCTACAACGTCGAATGGAGCGAGGTGCGCGGCGCCCATGCCATGACCCTGACCGATGCCGAGCTTGCCGGCCAGCATGACCAACTGCCGGTGATGGTGAGCGGCGAACAATTGATCGTGGTCGAAACCTATGTCGATTACGACTGGCCATTGGAGCTCGGGTTCAATGACGGCGTGCTGACCGCGCGCGTCTTTACCCGCCCCCGGTTTGCGCCACAACTCGTCTGGCTGGGAAGCTAACCCCCCAACAGGCACACCGACAGACGTGTTGTGACCAGCGACAGGCCGGGCAGCAATGTCCGGTCTGTTCCTCCTGTCAGAGCCCGCCGCGCCGCTCGACCAGCTGCATGTTCATCAGGTCGGCCATGTATTTCGCATCCGCCGCCGCCGTCACCCCGCCGACCCCGATCCGCTTGCCCATCACCCAGTAGAGCCCGGGCCGCCAGCGCCGGGGCTGTCTGGTCCGGGTGACGATCATGAAGCCGTTCGACGGCTTCATCGCCAGCATGCCGCGTTCGACGGTGACGATATCGTCGAAGGCCGCCAGCAGATGACCTTCGGAATCGAAAAGCCCGTCATCGCGCAGCTCGAGTCGCAGCGCGGTGGCCTGAAGCATCCGCATCGCCGCATAAAGTGCCGCGCCACCCAGCGCGATCAGCGCCAGCTGCCAGTAAAAGGCATCAAAGCTCTGAGACAGCGCCAGATAAAGCACCAGCAGCCCCAGCCCGAACATCGTGCCGACGCCGAAATACCGCCGTGCGGGCGATGCCGCCAGTTCCGCCAAAACCTCTGCCATATGCGCGTTCTCCTCAGCTCCGCCGCCTCTTACCCTGCTTTGCGGCCGGGTGCGAGGGGGCTTGCGGGCCAATGGACTTGTGTCCTGACGCACATGACCCCTTCGGCGACCGCGATTGCAGCGCGCTGATGCACGACCTATCTTTGCCGCAAGAGGCAAGAAAGGACCATACCATGTCTTTGCGACCCACATTGGAAACCCGCCGCGCCCAACCCACGATGGAGGGTGCCGGCGTCAAACTGCACCGCGCCTTCGGCTTTCAGGATCCGAGCGAGCTCGACCCCTTCCTGTTGTTCGACGATTTCCGCGGCGAGACGCCCGGCGACTACAGCGCCGGCTTTCCCTGGCACCCGCACCGCGGCATCGAGACGATCACCTATGTTCTGGGGGGCGCGGTGGATCATGCCGACAGCCTCGGCAATTCCGGCACCCTGGGCGCGGGCTCGGTGCAATGGATGACCGCCGGATCGGGCATTCTTCACCAGGAGATGCCCAAGGGCAACGCCAAAGGCCAGATGCACGGCTTTCAGCTCTGGGCCAACCTGCCGTCCTCGCTGAAGATGACCGCGCCGCGCTATCAGGACATCCATGCGCCGGACATTCCCGAAGTGGTGGATGACGACGGGACGCGGGTCAAGGTGATCACCGGCGAGTTCTGGGGCAAGCGCGGGCCGGTCGACGGTATCGCCGCCGATCCGCAATATCTCGATGTCTTTGTCCCGGCGGGCGTCAAGAAGACCTTCCGGGTCGACACCTACCGCCGCGCCTTTGCCTATGTCTTCGAGGGCGCCGGCGCCTTTGCCGATGCCTCCGGGCCGCAGGGCGTGCTGCTCGAGAAGGAGGTGGCGGGCCAGGAGGTCAATATCCGCGACCTTTCGGGCAACCGCACGCTGGTGCGCTTCGGCACCGGCGACGAGGTGACGGTGCAGGCCGGGCCCGAGGGCATTCGTTTTCTGCTGATCTCCGGCGCGCCGATCAACGAGCCGGTGGCTTGGCACGGGCCGATCGTGATGAACACCCGCGAAGAGCTGACCCAGGCCTTTGCAGAGCTGCGCAACGACACCTTCATCCGCCCGGCGCATTGATCGCACGCGGGGCGCCCGACACCGGGCGCCCCGATCATTTTCGCCACGACATCAGCCGGCGATCAGGATGCCGATCTTGCCCATGTGGGATTTTTCCAGAAAGGCCTCCTGCGCCTGGCGCAGATCGTGCAGCGGATGGGTTTCGGCCACCACCGGGCGAATTTCGCCCCGCTCGATATAACCCACCAGATCGGTGAAGACCCGCGGCTCCTGCCGGGTGCTGCCGATCAGGGTCAGGTCCTTGAGGTAGAGGGTGCGCAGGTCGAGCTCGACAATCGGCCCGGCAATGGCGCCGGAGGTCACATAGCGGCCCCTGGGCGCAAGCGCGTCGAGCAGCCCGGGCCAGCGCGTGCCCCCCACCAGATCGAGCACCACGTCAAAGGCGTCCTGCGGCAGCTGGTCGTCGCGGCCCAGGGTGGCATCGGCACCGAGCGTTCTGAGCGCCGCGGTCTTGGCCGGGCTGGTCACCGCCGTGACATGGGCGCCACGACGTTTGGCCAATTGCACCGCAGCCGAGCCGACCCCGCCGGAGGCGCCGGTAATCAGCACCCGTTCGGCGCCCAGGGCGGCGCGCTGGATCATCCCTTCCGCGGTCGAGAAGGCGCAGGGGAAGGAGGCCAGCTCCACATCCGAGAGCGCGCTGTCGACCGGGACGGTATTGGCGGCATCGATGGTGGTATATTCGGCGAAACCGCCGTCACGCTCCGAACCGAAGGTCTCCAGCGCATCGGCATCGCCCCCTTCAGGCCGGTACATCGGACGCACCAGCACCCGCGCGCCCAGCCGCTCCGGCGCAACACCGGCGCCCAGGGCGACGATCTCACCGCAGCAATCGGCGCCCTGGATCCGGGGAAAGCTCAGCGCACCCGACCAGCCGCCATCGGCATCCGAGGCACCGTCATAACCCCCGGCGGCGGCCGAGCCGGTGTCGCCGCGCACCGCCTTGGAATACCAGCCGGTGCGGGTGTTCACATCGGTGTTGTTCACCGCCGAGGCGCCGACCCGGATCAGCACCTCGCCGGCCCGCGGCTGCGGCACCGGCACGTCCTCGCGCCACTCGAGCCGGTCGAGCCCGCCATGGCCGGTCAGGACAACGGCTTTCATCGTTCGGGGCAATGTCATTGCGGAATCTCCACGTGTAGAATGATCTCTCTACTTGCCCAGGTAGAGCAACCATTCTACATCGTCAAGCATGACCGACACGATGACCAGGATCGCCAGCGGGCTTGAGCGCGCATTTGCCAGCGGCGGCTTTGCCGCGCCCAGCGTCGAGGATCTGCGCGATGCGGCTGGGGTAAGCCTGCGCACGCTTTACAAATACACCCCCTCGCGGGTCGAAATGGTGCGCGCGGCGCTGGAAAACCGGCACCGGCGCTATCTGGCGCGGGTGTTCGACGATCTGCCGCCGGCGCCGGAGGCGGCGCTTGACGAGATCCTGACCCGGATCGGCGGATGGATGGAGACCGAAGCCTCGCATGGTTGTCTGTTTCACGCCGCCGTGGCCGCCGATCCCGGCAATGCCGACCTGCGCGCCCTGCTCGAGCGCCACAAGACCGAAGTCGCCGCCCGCGCGGCGGCCGCCACCGGCCTTGCCGGACGCGAGACCCATCTGCTGCTGTTGTTCGAAGGGCTGACGCAGACCTGGCCGCTGCGCGGCGCCGCGGCCATGGCCGCGGCCGGCGCACTGGCCAAGACGCTCACGGCCGACGCATCGGCGTGAACGCGCCCTGAGCGCCCTGAGACACGCCTCTGCGCCGGGATCAGACGCCCAGGCACCAGCGCATGACGGCCTTTTGTGCATGCAGCCGGTTTTCCGCCTCGTCGAAGACCACCGAATGCTTGCCGTCCATGATCTCCGAGGTCGCCTCTTCCTCGCGGTGGGCCGGCAGGCAATGCATGAAAAGCGCGTCCGGCCGGGCGTGCTGCATCAGCGCCGCATTGACCTGATACGGCCGCAGCATGTTGTGACGCCGCTCCTTCGAGGACTGGCTGTCATGCATCGACACCCAGGTGTCGGTCACCACCAGATCGGCATCGGTCACGGCCCGCACCGGATCGCGCTCGATGGTGACGCTGACACCCTGCTTGCGGGCATGGCCGATGAACTCGGCCTCGGGATCGAGCTGCGACGGGCCGGTAAAGACCATGTCGAAGCCGAACTGCCCGGCGGCATGCAGGAAGGAGGCGCAGACATTGTTGCCGTCGCCGGCCCAGACCACGCGCTTGCCCCGGATCGGCCCGCGGTGTTCCTCGTAGGTCAGGATATCGGCCATGATCTGGCAGGGGTGGGTGCGGTCGGTGAGACCGTTGATCACCGGCACATCGGCATATTCCGCCATTTCGATCAGCACCGATTCATCGAAGGTACGGATCATGATCAGGTCCACATAGCGCGACAGCACGCGGGCGGTATCGGCGATGGTCTCGCCATGGCCCAGCTGCATGTCCTGCCCCGAGAGCACCATGGTCTGCCCGCCCATCTGGCGCACGCCGACGTCAAAGCTGACCCGGGTGCGGGTCGAGGGTTTTTCAAAGATCAGCGCCACCATCCGGCCGGCCAGCGGCTGGTCGTCGTCGGGCGCGCCGCGCGTCCGGCCGAGCCGGGCCTTCTTCATCGTCTGGGCATTGTCGATGATGGTCCGCAGGTCGGCGGCGGCGGTCTTGTGGATGTCGAGGAAATGGTTCATGGCTATTCGCTTTTCTGGCGGAAGATTGGGGGCCAGCCCCCAAGCTCCCGCGGTATTTTCAAACAGAAGAAGATCAGGCAGCGAGCGCGGCGGCGGCCCGGTCGAGACGGCGGGCGGCCTCGGCGATGTCGTCCTCGGTGACGGTCAGCGGCGGCAAGAGGCGCACCACGTTGTCGGCGGCGGGCACGGTGATCACCTGGGCGTCATAGCCGGCGGCGACCAGATTTCCCGGGGCGACCCGGCACTTCAGCCCGAGCATCAGACCCTGGCCGCGAACCCCCTCGAAGATGCCGGGGTGATCCGCCACCAGGCCTTCGAGTTTCTGGCGCAACAGCCCGGCCTTGCGGTTGACGCTGTCGAGGAAGGCCGGCGTGCCGACGTGATCCATCACCGCGCAGCCCACCGCGCAGGCCAGCGGATTGCCGCCATAGGTCGAGCCGTGGCTGCCGGCGGTCATCGGGTCGCCCGCCGCCTCGGTGGCCAGCACCGCGCCCAGCGGGAAGCCGCCGCCGATGCCCTTGGCCACCATCATGATATCCGGCGTCACCCCCGACCATTCATGGGCAAAGAGCCGGCCAGTGCGGCCCATGCCGCATTGCACTTCGTCGAAGATCAAAAGCAGACCGTGGGCATCGCAGAGCGCCCGCAGCCCCTTGAGGAAGGCGTCGGAGGCCGGGCGAATGCCGCCCTCGCCCTGGATCGGCTCGATCAGCACGGCGCCGGTGGTCTCGGTGATCGCCGCCTCGACGGCATCGAGATCGTCCCAGGGCAGAGACGTGAAGCCGGGCATCAGGGGGCCGAAGCCCTGGGTCATCTTTTCGCTGCCCGAGGCGGCGATGGCGGCCGTGGAGCGGCCGTGGAAACAGCCCTCGAAGGTAAGAAAGCCGGTCTTTTCCGGCTGGCCGGCAGCGTGATGATACCGGCGCGCCATCTTGATCGCCAGCTCGGCGCATTCGGTGCCGGAATTGGTAAAGAAAACGGTGTCGGCAAAACTCGCCTCGACCAGCTTCCGGGCCAGCGCCTCCTGCTGCGGGATCTCGTAGAGGTTGGAGACATGCCACAGCGCCTGCGCCTGATCGGTCAGCGCCTTGACCAGCGCCGGATGCGCATGGCCCATGACATTGACCGCGATGCCGCTGCCCAGGTCGAGAAATCGGCGCCCGTCCTCTTCGATCAGCCAGCTGCCTTCGCCCTTGGCGAAGTGCAATTTTGCCCGGTTGTAGGTTGGCAGGACAGGAGGGATCATGGCGTCATCCTTTGCAAGAAGGCCGATTGGTGCCAAGGGCACGCGGTCAAGTCAAGGTTTTGATGGGATTGAAAACAAACAGGCCGGGGCCGCGCGCGGGGCGGCGCGGCGGGAAGATCAGAAATCTCGTCGGATCCGGGGTGTCTGTGTCATGCGCGCTGTCTAGGGCGGAACGCCGCCGCGCGCAAGGGCTCATCGCGCAAAGGGATCCTCGGGATAGCCCACGCCCATCAGGTAAAGCCCCTGCGGCGGGCAGACCGGGCCGCAGGCGGCGCGGTCGCGGGCGTCGAGCGCGTCTTTGACCCGATCGGGCGGCCAGGCGCCCGAGCCCACCCGTTCCAGCGTGCCGACGAAGCTGCGCACCTGGTTGTGCAGGAACGACCGCGCCGCCAGGCGGAACTGGTATTCAGGCCCGGCATCGGTCTCGGCCAGGGTGATCTCGAGGCTGTCGAGCGTCTTGACCGGCGAGGCCGCCTGACAGATCGACGAGCGGAAGGTGGTGAAATCGTGATGCCCCACCAGATGCGCCGCGCCCGCGCGCATCGCCTCGAGATCGAGCGGATTGTTGACTCGCCAGACCTGCCCCGCCTCCATGGTGCAGGGCGCGCGGCGCGACAGCAGCCGGAAGAGATAGCGCCGCTCCAGCGCCGAGAAGCGCGCATGCCAGTCATCGGCCACCGGCGCGCAATCGCGGATCGCCACACGGGCGGGTTTCAGGTGGTGGTTCAACGCCTCGGAGAGCCGGAAGGGATCCCACTCCTTGAGCATGTCGCACTGCGCCACCTGGCCGCGGGCATGCACCCCGGCATCGGTGCGACCGGCGGCGGCGATGGTGTGGTCGCGCGGCTCCAGACGGGCCAGCGCGGCCTCGATCGCACCCTGCACCGAGGGTTGATCGGCCTGCCGTTGCCACCCGGCGAACCCGGTGCCGTCATATTCCACTTTCAGCGCATATCTGGGCATGGCCGCGCATCTACCCCGAGGGCCGGGCCGAAACAATCCCCCTCGCGCCACTGGAACTGCGGCGTCGCGGCGCCTATCCTCTGGAACAGTCAGAACGAGGGGGCAGGTTTGGTCATCAATACTTTGGCCGATGGTGTGTTGCGCAGCGTCGAAGCGGTGACCGATACGGTCAGCGGCACCTTCTTCGAGCCGGTGATCCGGCTGGGCGTCACCGGGCTGGCGCGCTCGGGCAAGACGGTGTTCATCACGTCGCTGGTGGCCAATCTGATGGATCGCGGGCGGATGCCGGGGCTGGTCGCCGCCGCAGAGGGCCGGCTGCTCACCGCCTATCTTCAGCCGCAGCCCGACAATACCGTGCCGCGCTTTGACTATGAGGCGCATCTGGGCGACCTGACCTCGCGCAGCCCGCATTGGCCGGAAAGCACCCGGGCGGTGAGCGAATTGCGGCTCTCGCTCAAGGTGCAGCCCGGCGGGCTGCTTTCGGGCTTGCAGGGGCCGCGGGTCATCCACCTCGACATCGTCGACTATCCCGGTGAATGGCTGCTTGACCTGGCGCTTCTGGACAAGAGCTATGCCGAATGGTCGGAAGAGGTGATGCAACGGATCAAGGGGCGCTCGGAAGCTGCTGATTTTCTGGTGCTTTCCGGTCAGACCGACGCGACGCAGCCGGCCGGGGAGCCGGTCGCCAAGGCGCTGTCGGCGAGCTTCACCACCTATCTCAACGCCGCCCGCGACGCCGGATACTACGACTGCACGCCGGGGCGGTTCCTGCTGCCCGGCGATCTGGCCGGCGCGCCGGTGCTGACCTTCGCGCCGCTGCCGCAGCCGGAAGAGACCCCGCGCAAGGCGCTCTGGCGCGAGATGGAGCGGCGCTACGAGGCCTACAAGCGCGAAGTGGTGAAGCCGTTCTTTCGCGATCACTTTGCCCGGATCGACCGGCAGGTGGTGCTGGTCGATGCCCTCGGCGCGATCCACAAGGGGCCGCAGGCGGTCGAGGATATGCGCCATGCGATGGCCGACATCCTCTCGGCCTTCCGCCCTGGACGCAACGATTTCCTCACCCGCCTGCTGATGGGCAAGCGGGTCGAGAAGATCCTCTTTGCCGCCACCAAGGCCGATCACCTGCACCACGTCCAGCACCCCCGGCTGACCGCGATCATGGAGGCGCTGACCCGCGACGCCCGCGACCGGGCGCGCTTTGCCGGCGCCGATACGGCGGCGATGTCGATCGCGGCGTTGCGCGCCACCACCGAACAGACCCTCGACCACAAGGGCCGCAGCCTCGATTGCGTGCGCGGCGCGCTGCTCGACGGCGGCCGGCAGGCGGCCTTCTACCCCGGCGAACTGCCGGAGGATCCGAACGCCCTGCTCGGCCCGGCGCGCGACGGCGCCGAGCGCTGGCTCGACGGCGATTTCCAGGCGATGCGCTTCGCCCCGGCGCCGCTGACACTCAAACCCGGCGACGGCCCGCCCCACATCCGGATTGACCGGGCGGCGCAATTCCTGATCGGAGACAAGCTGTGAGCCCCGACATCCGAGACGCCCGTTCGACTGACGCCGGCAAGATCGCCGCGATCCTGACCGAAGCCATGGACACGCCGCCGTGGAAGCCGAACCTGCACAGCGGCGCGCAGGACGTGGCCCATTGCGGCCGGATGATCGACAAGGGCTGGGTCCGGGTGGTCGAGAGCGGCGACGGCCGCATCCTGGGCTTTATCGCCCGCAATGGCGAAGAGATCGATGCGCTCTTCGTGGCGGCGCCGGAGCGCGGCCAGGGGGTCGGGGTGGCGCTGCTCGACGACGCCAAGGCCCGGGCGAACCGGCTCGAGCTCTGGACCTTCCAGCGCAACACCGGGGCGCAGAAATTCTATGAACGCGAAGGCTTTGCCGAGGTGACGCGCAGCGACGGCGCGGGCAACCAGGAGCAATTGCCCGACGTGCGCTATGCCTGGGAGGCCAAGACATGAGCAAGGGACCGGTGCTGATCGAGCTTGACGAAGACACCCCCTCGCCCGCCGAGGCGCCGCCAGTGCCCGAACTGGGCGCGCCGACGCCCAAGGGCCAGGCGATGCAGACGGCGGCGGTGCTGGCGGCGCGGCGGCCGTCGCGGCTGGCGCGCTGGTTCTGGGGGCTGCTGGGGGCGGTGATCGGCGCGGCTGTCTCGGTCGCGGCCTGGGATTTCGCCACCGCGATGATCGACCGGCAGCCGATCCTGGGCTACGCGGTGACCGCGCTGATCGCCGCGCTGCTGCTGGTGATGGTGCTGATCTCGCTCAAGGAGGTCGCCGCCTTCGGCCGGCTGCGGCGGATCGACAGGCTGCGGCTCCGGGCGGATGAGGCACTGGCCAATTCCGATCTCAAGGCCGCGCGTGCGGTGGCCGCCGATCTCCTGACCTTCTACGCCGGGCGCGAGGACACGCGTTGGGGCCGCGACAAGCTGCGCGACGGGATGGAGGATGCCTTTGACGCCGACGCCATGCTCGGGGAGGTCGAGCTTGACCTGCTGGCGCCGCTCGATGCCGCCGCCAGGCGCGAGGTCGAGGCGGCGGCGCGGCAGGTGGCGACGGTGACGGCGGTGGTGCCGCTGGCGCTGGCCGACGTGGTGGCGGCGCTGACCTCCAACCTGCGGATGATCCGCCGCATCGCCGAGATCTACGGCGGCCGCTCGGGCACGCTGGGCAGCTGGCGGCTGACCAAGGCGGTGATGGCGCATATCGTGGCCACCGGCGCGGTGGCGGTGGGCGACGACATGCTCGAGCCGCTGCTCGGCGGCTCGCTGCTGGGCAAGCTCTCGCGGCGCTTTGGCGAGGGCATGGTCAACGGGGCGCTGACCGCGCGGGTCGGCGTCGCCGCGATGGATGTCTGTCGCCCGGTGCCTTTCGGGGTCAAGACCCGCCCCTCGGTGCGCGGCATCGTGCAGAGCGCGCTGACCGGGGTCTTCAAGAGCGATCGCTAAGGCCGCGCTTGCGGCAATCGGGGGGCGCTGCTAGGCAGGCGCGGAACCAAGGAAAGGCCCCGCGCCCATGCGCATCTGCATCGTGACCGGTGAGTATCACCTGCCCGGCGAGACCTTCATCAACCGTCATATCCAGCACATCTTCGGCGGCGCGGCGGCGGTGGTCTGCGGCCGCTATCACGGCGAAAATCCCTATGACGTGGCCTGGTTCAACCGGCGCGGCCGCGACACCGGGCTGGCCGACCGGCTGATGATGCCCCTCGCCGTCGGGATCAACCGGCTGCGCCACGGCACCGGGCGGCTGCCGTTCGGCCAGGCCAAACGCGAGCTGAAGGCCTTTCTGAAAGCACAGCGCATCGAGGGGATCCTAGCCGAGTTCGGCACCCAGGCGCTGGCGGTGGCGCCGCTGGCGAACGAGATGGGCATTCCCTGCTTTTCCTATTTTCGCGGCACCGATGCCTCCAAGGCGCTGAACCAGGGCAATATCCCCGGCGCCTATGCCAAGATGATGCCGCGGCTGGCCGGGGTGTTCTCGGTCTCGCAATTCTTGCTCGACAATCTGGCGGCGCGCGGCGTCACCCATCCCAATGCGCATGTGATCCCTTCGGGGGTGAACGTGCGGCTGTTCCGGCCCGCCGAGAAACGCCCGCTCTCGTGCCTCGCAGTGGGGCGGATGGTCGAGAAGAAGGCGCCGCTGGTGACCCTCCGCGCCTTCCTGAAGGCGAGCGAGGGGCTGGCGGGGGCGCATCTCGATGTCATCGGCGACGGCCCCCTGCTCACGCCGGCCCGGGCCCTGGTGGCCGAAGCCGGAGCCGAGGCCAGGGTGAGTTTCCACGGTGCCCAGCCGCATGAGGCGGTGCGCGACCGTCTGGCCGGCACCGAATTCTTTCTCCAGCATTCGATCACCGCCGCCAACGGCAACACCGAAGGGCTGCCCACCGCCATCCAGGAGGCCATGGCCTGCGGCTGCCTGACCGTCTCGACCCGCCATGCCGGCATCCCCGAGGCGGTCGACGAAGGCCGCACCGGCTGGCTGGTGGACGAGCACGACGAGGCCGGTTTTGCCGACGCGATCCGCAGCGCCATGACCGCCGGGAACCGCGCCGCCATGGCCGCCGAGGCCCGGCAGGTGGCCGAGGACCGCTTTGACAACCAGAAGCTGCTGGAAAAGCTGGAACGGGTGATCCGGGAGACGGTGGCGGGCTGATCCTTCCGCAGCTTCAGCCCCGGTGGCGGCGCGATCAGCCTGCCTGCCGGGCGGCGCTTACGGCATGGGCCGCCCGCTCCAGCGCCGGATACCGCGCCAGGAGGCTGAGGCCGCGGGCGGCAAAGGAGACATGCAGCGCCAGCCACAGGCCATGGTTGGCCCAGACCGGGGTCAACAGCCAGACCGCGGCGAGATAGCAGAGTGCCGCCAGCAGCATCATGTTGCGCATGTCGGCCGACCGGGTGGCGCCGATGAAGATGCCGTCGAGCATGGTCAGGCCGATCTGCATCACCGGCGCGGCGATCATCCAGGGCAGGAATTCGCGCGCCAGAAGCCGCACGTCGGAGGCCTTGGCCAGGATGTCGATGAAGGCCGGGCCGAACAGCCAGAACAGGAGCGACAGCAGCCCGGCGGTGATCGTCGCCCAGAGCGTGGTGAGCGCGGCGCCGCGCCGGACCCTGTCTACCGCGCCGGCGCCGAAGGCCTGGCCGACAAGGGCCTCGGCGGCAAAGGCGAAACCGTCGAGCGCATAGCCGGTCACGTAGAGGAATTGCAGCAGCACCTGATTGGCCGCCAGGGTGGCATCGCCAAAACGGCCGCCAAAGAGCAGAAAGCTCACCAGGATTGCCTGCAACAGCGCCGAGCGGATCATGATGTCGGCATTGACCACCGCCATCCGCTTGAGCCGCACCCGGTCGAAGACCCGCGCCCAGTCGCGCCAGGACGGGTGACGAAAGGCGGCGCGGCACATCCAGAGTCCCATGGCCAGCCCGCTCCACTCCGCCAGGAAGCTGGCCAACGCCACGCCGCTGACCCCCCAGCCGAGGCCCAGCACGAAGACCACGTCAAGCGCCATGTTGGCGCCGTTCATCCAGAGTTGCAGCCCGAGCAGCGCGCGCGAGCGTTCCTGGGCGATCAGCCAGCCCGAGATGCCGTAGATGGCGATGGCGGCCGGCGCCGACCAGATGCGGATCTGCATGTAGTCGCGCGCCATGGCCTCGACTTCCGGCGAGGCCGGCGAGACCGCGAAGGCCAGCGGATAGAGCAGCGGCTGGAGCAGGATGAACATCACCCCCGCCGCCAGGCCGATCATCAGCCCGCGGGTGAGCAGCGCCGCCACCTCGGCGCTATCGCCCTGCCCCGCCGCCTGCGCGGTCAGCCCGGTGGTGCCCATGCGCAGAAAGCCGAAGATCCAGTAGACCGCCGAGAGGATCACCGCACCGACACCGACCGCGGCAATCGGTTCGGCGGCGGGGATCTGGCCCACCACGCCGGTATCGACCACCCCGATCAGCGGCGTCGTCATCGCCGCCAGCATGATCGGCAGCGAGATCTTCAGCACCCGCCGATGGGTCAGCGGCGCGGGCCCTGGCGCCGGTCCCATGGCTGGGTCAGTCACGGGGCAGCATCAGGAAATGCCCGGTCGCCTGGGCATGCGGCCGGTTGCGGTTGTCCTGCCAGGCCTCGGCGTGCACGCTGGCATAGCGCCGGCCCGAACGGGTCACCCGGGCGCGGGCATAGCTGTCGCGCGGCAGGCCCGAGCGCAGGTAATCGACGGTGAAATCGATCGTCTTGGGCAGGCGCGGCAATGTGCCGGCCTCGACCTCCTCGAGCGGCAGGGCGCCGCTTTCCATGTCTTCCCAGATGAACGACCACGACAGGCCGACAATCGCCGTCACCTCGAGAAAGGCCGCCGTCACCCCGCCGTGCAATGCCGGCAGCATCGGGTTGCCGATCAGCTTGTCGTCATAGGCCAGCAGCGCCGTCAACTCGTCGCCGCGCCGGTCGAAGGTGATGCCCAGGTATTGCGCATAGGGAATGCCGCCGGCCAGGGCGCGCAGGGCGGCGTCGCGACGGTGCTTGACCTGTTGCAGGGGTTCACGGCGGTTCTGGGGCATGGGGCGACCTCGGGGTCAGGCGGTTTCGGGGCTCAGCTTTTCTCGACGGTGAAGGCGCCGGTTGCGGTGGCGACCGGCCGGTCGAAATCCTCGTCGTAGGTGGTGGCGCGGACAAAGGCCACCGTCCGGGTGACATGGTAGCATTCCGCCCGCGCGGTGATCGTCTGCCCCGGGGTGGCGGCCCGCATGTAATCGATCCGCAGATCGATGGTGGCGGTGGCGCCGCCGACCTGCGGATGGCTCATCACCGCGGTGCCGCAGCAGGTGTCCATCAGCGCCGAGACCGCGCCGCCGTGGATCACCCCGGTTTCGGGGTCGCCGACAAAGCGGGTGTCATATCCCATGGCGATCTCGGCCTTGCCGTCCGAAACCTCGGTGATCGTCATGCCAAGCTCGCGTGAATGCGGGATGCTGCCGATGAACTGTCGGGCAAAGGAAGTCTTGTCGGTCGGCATGTTCTGTCCTTGCAGTGTTTCCGATTTATGCGCATTCCCGCTCACCGGTTGCAAGCGGCGAGCGGTCATTGCGCCCCCCGCCCTTTTTGGCCTAATCTGTCCGCGGATGGCCCGATGCCCGGAGCGCAAGCCGCCTTGGGGGTGGTGTTTCGGTGTGAGGCAGGCAGCAGAGCAACCGGGGGAATGCGGCATGAGCGAGACAAGGCTCAGCTTCAAGGAGATGTGCGCCAAGTTTGACGTCACACCACGAACCTTGCGTTATTACGAGTATATCGAATTGCTTTCGCCAGAGCGCGAAGGCCGTTCTCGGTTTTACGGCCCGCGCGAAATCGCGCGGATGGAACTCGTCATGCGCGGCCGGCGCTTTGGCTTCTCGCTCGAGGAATGCCGGCAATGGCTGATGATCTACGACCACGAAGGCACCCGCGCGCAGATGCGGGTGTTTCTCGATATGGCCGACCGTCAGCTGATCGCATTGGCCGAGCAGAAAGAACAGCTCGACGCCGCGATGCGCGAGCTGAGCGACCTTCGCAAAGAGACCGCAGAGACCTTGAACGACGGGGCCGAAGCGGCCTCCGGCCCTTTTCAAAGCGGTTAGAATGTTGCGCTGACGTAGGGTGATGCGCAGTGATCTTACGTCACCCTGAAACTGACGTAGCGTTTGGGTTACGTCACCCATTTTTCCCATTGTAGGCAGAGGGTGCGATTTGCAACTGCACCTTGGTCGACGATGATCAACAGGTGCTACCAATGACAGAACAAACGATGACAATCCGCGAGATGTGCGATGAATTCGAGGTCACTCCAAGAACTCTCCGCTTCTATGAAGCCAAGGAACTCTTGTTCCCCCGACGCGACGGGCAGAAACGTCTGTTTTCCCGCCGCGACCGGGCCCGGCTCAAGCTCATCCTGCGCGGCAAGCGGTTCGGGTTTTCGCTCGAGGAAATCCGCCAGCTTCTCGACCTCTACGATATCGGCGATCAGCAGCAGACGCAGCTGCGCCAGACCTACGAGCTTGCCAGCAAGCGGCTTGACGATCTGGAGCGCCAGCGTGCCGAACTCGACGCCAACATCAAGGACCTCAAGGACCAGTTGAAGTGGGGCGAAAAGATGATCGCCTCGATGTCCGCTCACAAGAAGGCCGCAGAATAGCGGCCATGTAAGACCCCTAGGGAGACCCAGATGCCCAGCTACTCACCGCCTACCAAGGATCTGCAATTCATTCTGCACGAGGTGCTGAACGCACCGGCGCAGGATGTGCCCGGCTATAACGAGCTGGATGCTGATTTCACCAGCGCGGTGCTGGAAGAAGCCGGCAAGATCGCGCGCGATGTGCTCGCACCGCTCAACGTGGTGGGTGATACCGAAGGCTGCACACTGGAGAACGGCGTCGTGCGCACGCCGAAGGGGTTCAAACAAGCCTTCGATCAGCTGCGTGAAGGTGGCTGGACCGCCCTGGATTGTGACCCGGAGTATGGTGGGCAGGGGCTGCCATACCTGGTTCAGACCGCGGTGGGCGAAATGCTGACCGCATCGAACATGGCGTTCCAGATGTATCCGGGCCTGACCCATGGCGCCTATTCCGCCATCCATGCCCATGGCACGGCGGCACAAAAAGCGATGTACCTGCCGAAGATGGTCACCTGTGACTGGACCGGCACCATGAACCTGACCGAGCCGCATTGCGGCACCGACCTCGGGCTCATGCGCACCAAGGCCGAGCCGCAGGCCGATGGCTCCTACGCCATCACCGGACAGAAGATTTTCATCTCGGCCGGCGATCATGACCTCAGCGACAACGTGATCCACCTGGTGCTGGCGAAAATTCCCGGCGGCCCCGAAGGGATCAAGGGCGTCTCGCTCTTCATCGTGCCCAAGATCCTGGTGAACGACGACGGCAGCCTCGGCGACCGCAACGGCGTCTCGGTCGGCAAGATCGAGGAAAAGATGGGCATCCACGGCAATTCGACCTGCGTGATGAATTACGACGGTGCCAAGGGCTGGCTGCTCGGCACCGAACACAAAGGCATGCGGGCGATGTTCACCATGATGAACGAGGCGCGCATCGCCGTCGGCCTGCAAGGCCTGGGCCAGGCCGCGGTGGCCTATGACAATGCGCTGGCCTATGCAAAGGACCGGCTTCAGGGCCGGGCGGTGACCGGCACGGAAAACCCGGATGGCCCGGCCGATCCGCTGATCGTGCATCCCGACATCCGGCGCAACCTGCTCGACCAGAAGAGCTTTGTCGAAGGCGCGCGGGCCTTTGGCCTCTGGGGCGCCAATTTGATCGACCGGGCGCACCGCAACGATGACCCGCAGGCCGAGGGGCTGATCTCGCTGCTGACGCCGGTGATCAAGGGGTTCCTCACCGACAAGGGCTTTGACTGCACGGTCGCCGCGCAGCAGGTTTACGGCGGCCATGGCTACATCGAGGAATGGGGCATGTCGCAATTTGCCCGCGACGCCCGGATCGCGATGATCTACGAGGGCGCCAATGGTGTGCAGGCGCTCGACCTCGTCGGCCGCAAGCTGGCGCAGGACGGCGGCAAACACGTCATGGGCTTCTTCGACATGGTCAAGGGATTCTGCAAGGAGAACGCCGACGACGCGGATCTCGAGGACTTCGTTGAGCCGCTGAAAGCCGCGTCGAAGGATCTTCAGGCGGCCGGCATGTTCTTCATGCAGCAGGGCATGAAGAACCCCAACGCGGCGCTGGCCGGCAGCCATGACTTCATGCATCTCTTCGGCCATGTCTGCCTCGGGCTGATGTGGGCGCGGATGGCCAAGGCCTCGCAGGCAGCGCTGGCCGCCGGCACCGCCGACCGCGACTTCCACGAAACCAAGCTCGCCACCGGGCGCTATTACATGGCGCGGCAACTGCCGATGACCAAGACGCATCTGGCGCGGATCGAGACCGGCGCGGCGCCGGTGATGGGGCTGGCGGCCGAGAACTTCTGAAAATACGGTGGGGGAACACCCCCCACCCGACCTCTCAGATCAAGGACCGCCCGATGCCCAAACGCTTTCGCCTCACCCGCCGGTTCAACGCGGCGATGACCGAAGACGGCTATCGCCGGCTGCGCCGCTTTGCCGAGGCCGCCGGTCTCGACGAGGGCGAGGCGCTGTCCTTCGTCTTCGAGCATTTCGACAGCATCACCGACAACGAGGCGCTGACCCACAGGCTGCGGCTCTTCAACTCGGACCTGGATGCGCGGAAGCGATGAGGGCGCGGCAGGTGACAGCGACCGGCGCGACAGCGTCCAAAGTCACGCGGGCCCGGACCGCCCGCAGAAAGGCGTATTTGGAAAGAGAAGAAACACGAAAGGGAGGTCCACCCCGTCACCCGGCCCGGACCCGCGGCGGGCTGCTGGCGGGGCGACGGGGCTTCTCCTCTTGCGGTCATCGGCTCGCCAGCCTGTACCGCACCTTCGAGCCTCGCCGATTAACCTTAACAACGGGTTACCCCCTGCTGCTTCTTCTCTTTGAAAAATACGCCAGTGCCACGCCCGCCAGGGGCGACCAGATCAGGAATGGGAAGACATGACCATGAAACTCCACTGCTTCGGCGAATCCGGCAATGCCTACAAGGCGGCGCTGGCGCTGGAACTCTCCGGCCTCGACTGGACGCCGGTCTATGTCGATTTCTTCAATGGCGCGGCCCGCACGCCGGAATACCGCGAGACCATCAACGCCATGGGCGAGGTGCCGGTGCTGGTGGATGGCGACACCCGGCTCAGCCAGTCCGGTGTGATCCAGTCCTATGTCACGGAAAAGACCGGCAAGTTCGGCGGCGCCACGCCGGAAGAGGCGCGCGAGGTGCTGCGCTGGGTGTTGTGGGACAATCACAAGCTGTCCGGCCAGAACGGCCCGCTGCGCTTCCTGATGAACTTTCTGCCGGAAGACCGACGCCCGGCCGAGGTGATCGCCTTCATGCAGGGCCGGCTCAAGGCCGCTTACGGGGTGCTCGATGCCCATCTGGCCGGCCGCGACTGGATCGTCGGCGCGGGCCTCACCAACGCCGATCTGAGCTGCTGCGGCTATCTCTTTTATCCCGAGCCCTTCGGCTTCGAGCGGGCCGACTGGCCCAATATCGACGCCTGGCTCAGCCGGCTTTCCGAAACACCGGGGTGGAAGCCCCCCTATGACCTGATGCCCGGCTCGCCTGCCGACCGGGCCACCTGAGGAGGATGCACGTGACCGACGCCTATATTTACGACGCCCTGCGCAGCCCGCGCGGCAAGGGCCGCAAGGATGGCTCCCTGCACGAGGTGACCAGCCTGCGGCTTTCGGCCCAGATCCTGAACGCGGTCAAGGACCGCAACGGGCTTGACGGCCATGCCGTCGAGGACGTGATCTGGGGCAATGTCACCCAGGTGGGCGAACAGGGCGGCTGCCTGGCGCGCTCGGCGGTGCTGGCCTCCGATCTTGACGAACGCATTCCCGGCCTCTCGATCAACCGCTTCTGCGCCTCCGGCATGGAGGCCGTGAACCTGGCCGCCAATCAGGTGCGCGGCGGCGCCGGCCGGGCCTATATCGCCGGCGGGGTCGAGATGATGGGCCGCGTCGCCATGGGCAGCGATGGCGCGGCGATTGCCGTCGATCCGTCGCTGGCGATGGAGAGCTATTTCGTGCCGCAGGGCATTTCGGCCGATATCATTGCCACCGAATACGGCTTTTCCCGCGATGACGCCGATGCGCTGGCGGTGGAGAGCCAGAAGCGCGCCGCCGCCGCCTGGCAGGACAAGCGGTTCGACAAATCCGTTGTCGCGGTGCGTGACGTCAACGGGCTGCCGATCCTCGAAGCGGACGAATACATGCGGCCTGGCACCGACATGCAAAGCCTCGGCGGCCTCAAGCCCGCCTTCAAGGACATGGGCGAAACCATGCCCGGCTTCGATGCCGTGGCGCTGATGAAATATCCGCATCTCGAGCGCATCAACCACATCCACCACGCCGGCAATTCCTCGGGCATCGTCGATGGCGCCGCCGCCGTGCTGATCGGCAACAAGGAATTCGGCGAGGCGCATGGGCTCAAGCCCCGGGCCCGCATCCGCGCCACCGCCAAGATCGGCACCGATCCGACGATCATGCTGACCGGCCCGGTGCCGGTGACCGAGAAAATTCTCGCCGACAGCGGGATGTCGATCTCCGACATCGATCTCTTCGAGGTCAACGAGGCCTTTGCCAGCGTCGTCTTGCGCTTCATGCAGGCGTTCGATGTCGATCATGACAAGGTCAACGTCAACGGCGGCGCCATCGCCATGGGCCATCCGCTGGGCGCCACCGGCGCGATCATCATCGGCACCCTGCTCGACGAGCTGGAGCGCAGCGGCAAGGGCGTGGGTCTCGCCACGCTCTGCATTGCGTCCGGCATGGGGGCCGCAACGATCATCGAGCGCCTGTGAGCGCCGTTCAAGGATTTGGGAGAGCCAGAATGACCGATTTTACCCTGCGCAAGGACGCCGATGGCGTGGCCATCATCGAATGGGACGTGCCTGAAAAGAGCATGAACGTGCTGTCCCTCGACGGGCTGGCCGAGCTTGACGGCCATCTCGATGCCGCCCTGGCCGATGACGCCGTCAAGGGCATCGTTATCACCTCGGCCAAGCCGGATTTTGCCGGCGGCATGGATCTCAACGTGATCGCCAAGATGAAGGAAAGCGCCGGCGACGATCCCGCGCGCGGGCTGTTCGACGGCATCATGCAGATGCACGCCATCCTGCGCAAGATCGAGCGCGGCGGCATGGACGACAAGAACAAGGGCGGCAAGCCGGTGGCCGCCGCCCTGCCCGGCACCGCGCTGGGCATCGGGCTCGAGATTCCGCTGGCCTGCCACCGGGTCTTTGCCGCCGACAACCCGAAGGCCAAGATCGGCCTGCCCGAGATCATGGTCGGCATCTTCCCCGGCGCCGGCGGCACCACCCGTCTGGTGCGCAAGATGGGCGCCATGGCGGCCTCGCCCTTCCTGCTCGAAGGCAAGCTCTCGGATCCGAAAAAGGCCAAGATGGCCGGGCTGATCGACGAGGTGGCGGATGATCCCGTCGCCGCCGCGAAAGAGTGGATCCTGTCCGAGCCGAAATTCGTCAAACCCTGGGATGAAAAGGGCTACAAGATCCCCGGCGGCGCGCCCTATCACCCGGCCGGTTTCATGACCTTCGTCGGCGCCTCGGCCATGGTCAACGGCAAGACCAAGGGCGTCTATCCGGCCGCCAAGGCACTGCTTTCGGCGGTCTACGAAGGCGCGCTGGTGCCCTTCGACACCGCGCTCAAGGTCGAGGCGCGCTGGTTCACCAACGTGTTGATGAACCCGTCGTCGGCGGCGATGATCCGCTCGCTCTTCATCAACAAGGAAGCGCTAGAGAAAGGCGCCAACCGCCCCGAGGCCCCCGACCAGAAGGTCAAGAAGGTGGGCGTGCTGGGCGCCGGCATGATGGGCGCAGGCATCACCCTGGTCTCGGCCCTCGCCGGCATCGAGGTGGTGCTGATCGACCAGAAGCAGGAAGCGGCGGACAAGGGCAAGGCTTATACCGCCGACTACATGGACAAGGGCATCAAGCGCAAGAAAGCCACCGAAGAGAAGAAAGCGGCCACGCTGTCGCTCATCACAGCCACCACCGAATACGCCGCGCTCGAGGGCTGCGACCTGATCATCGAGGCGGTGTTCGAAGACCCCAAGATCAAGGCCGAAGTCACGGTTAAGGTCGAAGCGGTGATCGGCGACGATTGCATCTTTGCCTCGAACACCTCGACCTTGCCGATCACCCAGCTCGCCAAGGCCTCGAGCCGCCCCGAGCAGTTCATCGGCATTCACTTCTTCTCGCCGGTGGAAAAGATGATGCTGGTCGAGATCATCAAAGGCAAGCAAACCGGTGACCGCGCGGTGGCCAAGGCGCTGGATTATGTCCGCCAGATCCGCAAGACCCCGATCGTGGTCAATGACGCCCGCTTCTTCTACGCCAATCGCTGCATCATCCCCTACATCAACGAGGGCATGCGCATGGTCAAGGAAGGCGTCTCCCCGGTGCTGATCGAGAATGCCGCAAAGATGGTCGGCATGCCGCTCGGCCCGCTGCAACTGGTAGACGAGACCTCGATCGATCTCGGCGCCAAGATCGCCCGTGCCACCCGGGCGGCGATGGGCGACGCCTATCCCGATGGCGAGGTCGACGAGGTGATCTTCTGGATGGAGGCCGAAGGCCGGCTCGGCCGCAAGACCAAGGCCGGATTCTACGATTATGACGCCACCGGCAAACGCCAGGGGCTGTCGGAAACGGTCAAGGCGCAGTACCCGCAGGCCGTGGATCAGCCCGATCTGACCGAGGTGCAGCACCGTCTGCTCTTTGCCCAGGTGCTCGAGGCGGTGCGCGCGCTCGAGGAAGGCGTGCTCGAGGACATCCGCGAAGGCGATGTCGGCGCCATCCTCGGCTGGGGCTTTGCGCCCTGGTCCGGTGGCCCGTTCAGCTGGCTCGACATGATCGGCGCGCCTTATGCCGCCGAACGCTGCGACCAGCTGGCCGAGGCGCATGGCGCGCGCTTTGCCTGTCCCGATCTCCTGCGCGAGATGGCCGCCAAGGGCCAAAGCTTCTATAAACGTTTCGGCCCCGCCGCCCGGGCCGCCTGACCCAAGACGGGGCGGGCCATCCCACAGGCCCGCCCCGCACAAATGCCTCGGAACACCCTCGGTTCCGCGCGCCGCCCCGGAGCAGGAGGGCAAGCGCAGCGCCTGCATGGCGTGATGGCAGCCCCTGCACGCCCCCCACGCGCCGCCGGATCAGCGCCGATAAAGCCGCATCTGCTTCTTCATTTCGTCATGCACCTGGCCAAAGCTGTCAAACCCCTGCGCTGACAGCATTCCGAGCATTTTCACAAAGACCCTGCCGGTGGCCAGCGCATCGCCCATCGCGGTGTGGCGCTGCTCCTCGGGCAGGATGACGCCAAGCCGGACACAGAGCGCATCGAGCCTGTGCTCTTCGGTCAGACCGAAAAGCACGGCCGAAAGCAGCACGGTATCCAGAACCGGATTATCGAAGCGGCGCCCGATCGCATCCGCGTGCTTGTGAAAAAACGCCATGTCGAACGGTGCGTTATGCGCCACCAGCACCGCGCCGCGGGCGAAATCGTGCAACTGGCGACCGGCCTCGGCAATCCCCGGAGCGCCCGCCACCATCGCTTGCGTGATGCCATGCACCCGGGTCGAGGCCGCGGGAATGCTGCGGCCGGGATCGACCAGCATCTCGAGCCGCTCGGCCTCAAGCAGCCGTCCGCCCACCACCCGCAGCGCCGCGATCTGCACGATCTCGTCGCCCTGGCTGGGCAGCAAGCCGGTGGTCTCGGTGTCAAACACCACATAGGTCAGCTCGTTCAGCCGCCGGTCGGCCAGCGGCGCGGCGCGGGACTTGTCGAACAGCGCGAAATCATAGACCGCGCCGCGCAGGCCCTGCGCGCCGGTCTCTTCCACACGCGGCAGCGGCAGGCAGAGCCGCGCGTCCCCCCGGGCTCCGTCCTCCGGCCAGACATCGGTGCCGTGATGCGCCAGCACCCGTCGCCCGGTCAGCTCGGGCTGTGCCGGGTCGAGCGGCGCGGCAAGCCAGTCCTCCAGCGCGCCAAGGGCCACCGGCCTGCCCTGCCAGCTCAGCGTCACCAGCGCTTCGTCCGGCGTCGCGCCCGGGCCCAGCGCCACCGCGACCGAGGCGCCATGGCCCTGCGCCACCACCTGCCCGGCCAGCCGTGCCAGCAGCGTCACCATCATGAAGCCGTCACAGAGCACAAAGAGCCGCTGGTGATCGGTGCCGAAGGCCAGCCCGTCGCCGCGCAGCCTGGCGCGCAGGCTGTCCATCAGGTCGCGCGCGGCAATCTCCGAGCGCGGCCAGTGGCTTTGGGCAATCTCGTTGTAGCGCTGGCCGAACGTGTCGACCGCCTGCGCCAGATCACGGGTCTCCTGCTGAAACGCCTGCTCCAGCGGATCCGCCCCGGCGCGGCGCAACCGGCTCAGGGTGTCGAGGTTGGCGGCCTTGCGGCGCATGTCCTCGATCATCTCCGACAAGAGCGCCTCGCGCTCGGCGTGCAGGCCGATCTCGGCGGTGACGTCGCGCAGGGTGAGCGCGTAGCCCCCGGCCTGCGCCGCGCCCTGTCCAACCAGCCGCATCGTCACGGTGAACATCGCCCGGCCGTCCGGGGTGGCGGCAAGAAACTGGGTTTCCTGTTGAGTCGCGCCCGGCCGGCAGAGACGGTCATGGGCATGCCGCAGGGGCCCTTCGCGCAGGCAGGCCGTCACCGGCTGATCGAGCCGCGGTGCGTTGCCGGCTTGCAGAAGATCGCGGGCAACGGAATTGTAGAACACCACCATGTGATCCGCCGAACAGAGCAGGATGCCGGCGCTGACATCGGCCAGCAGCGCCTCGAGCCGGGCCTTTTCCTCGGCAAGCCGGGTGGTCTCGCGTTCGATGGCCCGGGCAAGGTCGCCCCGGGTCTCGGCCAGGCGCGCGGCAATGGCCTGGGCGGCGGGCGCCAGATCGCCGAGGTAGCGGGCGCTTTCCGGGGCCGGCAGGCGGGTGTCCTCGGCATGGGCCAGCACCCGCATCTGCGCCGCCAGTGCCTGCATCGGGCGGGCCAGGTTTTCGTCGAAGAGCCGCCAGATCCAGGTCACCAGCCCCAGCACCGCAAAGCCCGCCACAGCGCCCGCCAACACGAAACCGGCCGGATCGCGAGGCGCGCTGGCACGGGAATAGCCCAGCCAGAGACCGCCGGCGATCAGCGAGAGGCTGGCCAGCGCCAGCAGGACAAAAAACAGAAAGACGCGCAGCCGCAGGCTCTTGCGGGCAAGCATCGGGTCACGCCTCCCTTGGCCGCGCCAGAAGCGCCGCGACCTGTGCCTGAAGCTCCGACATCTCGAAGGGTTTCGACATGAAGCCATCCGCCCCCAGCGCCAGCGCCTTGCGCCGTTCGATATCGGCACCGCGCGCGGTGAGAATGAGCACGCGGGTGGCATCGAGCGCGTGGCTGGCGCGGATGTGCTGGCAGATCTCGTAGCCCGAGGCCCCCGGCAGCGTCACATCAAGCAGCACCAGATCAGGCGCCAGCCCCGCCACCTCTTGCAGCGCCCGGTGGCCGTCGTCGATATGGGTCACCTGGTGGCCCATCTTCTCGATCAGGAATTTCAGCGCCAGCGCGATGTTCTGCTCGTCCTCCACCAAAAGGATACGCGCGCCTTCCGTGCTCCCGGTCATCGCTCCCCCTACCCGCAGGCCGCAACGATCAGCGGATCGTCGGTGGCCATCTGCTCCCAGCTGTCGCTGATCATGGCCCCCTCCTCGCCATAGGTCACCTGTTCGAGCCGCGCCTGCGCCGGGCGAGCGCAATCCACCGCGATTCGGACGCCCACCGCCGCGCGCCAGCGCTCCATCAAATAGAGATCGGCGATGCGCTGCTGCGGCACGTCCGGGTTGCGTCGGATCGAATTGGTGTCGAGCGCGGCAAAGCGCGGAACCACCGGCAGCGCATAGGTCCAGGGCCGATACCAGTCACGGCTCTCGCTGGCCGCCACCACCACGACGCCGTCGGGCAATTGCGCCGCGCTGCGGGAGAACCAGTTATATTCGTTCCAGATTGAAAAGGCGATCATCACCAGCGCCGCGCCGGCAATCGTCCATGAGTGCGGAATGCGCCCCCGGGTCAGCCGGCTGAGGCCGTAGATCAGGCCGCCGCCGGCGAGGCCGGCAAAGATCGTGGCTAGAAGTTCATAGAACATGAGCTGTCATCCCAGGGTGCCGCGGCCGTGGCCGAGGGCGGATTGCATGGTGCGCACGACGACAAAGGCGTCGCGCAGGTGGCCGCGTTCGAAATCGGACAGGCTGGTCGGGGCCATGAAATTGTCAGGCGCGGCGCTGTGCTTGATCTGACGGGCCTGATGTTCAAGCCGGCTCTGGGCGATCAGGTCATAGGCGGCAATCAGGTCGCGCGCGCCGGTGGCCGAGATCACCTGCGCCTGTTGCGCCGCCAGAAGCCGTGCCCTCGTATTGGTCGGGCCGAGCCGGCCGGTCAGGGCATAGACCCGCGCCAGATCGACGACCGGCACGACGCCGTTGTGCTTGAGGTCGATGGTGTCCTTGTGCTCGCCCGAGCGGATGGTGGCAAAGCCCCGCAACAGGCTGAGCGGCGGCACGTGTTTCAGCGAATTCGACACCATGTGGCTGACAAAGATCGAATTTCCCGCCGCCCGCGCCAGCGTCTCGGCCTGCAAGTCGGCAAACAGCCGCGCGTCGCCGGCAATCGGCCGCAGGTCGAACATCACCGAGGCCAACATCTGCGCCATGGGGTCGGGCGTGGCCACCCAGGCGGCGAAATAGCCGCGCCAAGTGGCGACCGGCTGCCGCCAACGCGGGTTGGTGGCCATCATCTCCCCGGGGCAATGGTAATACCCGCAGGCGTCGAGCCCGTCACAGACAAACCGGGCCAGCGCCGCGAAATAGGCGTCATCTTCGGGCTGTGCGCTGTCGTCCAGGAACAGGCAGTTGTCCTGATCGCTGACCCCGGTCTGCTCGCGGCGGCCCTGGCTGCCGCAGGCCAGCCAGAGATAGGGCACCGGCGGAGGGCCGAGCGCCGCCTCGGCCATTTTCAAGAGCCGGCGGGTCACCGCATCGGCGATATCGGTGATCCGCCGGGTCACCACATCATGCGGCTTGCCGGTGGCCACCAGCTGCGCCAGCACCTGCGGGATCAGCAGGGTGAAGCCGCCAAGCTCGTCGACGCTCTCGGCAAAGGCGATGTCGCTGACCACCACCGCCGCGCCGATCGCCTGTTGCCGGGTCAGATCGGTCTGGGTGATGATGCCGTGAAAGCTGCCGGCTTCGGTCACCGGCACATGGCCGATCCGCCGCTCGAGCATCAGGTGCAGCACGTCCGACCCCAGATCGTTGACGCTCAGCACCGCGGGATCGGGCGTCATCACCCGGCTCACCGGGGTGTCGCCCGGCAGGCCTTCGGCCAGCACGCGGGTGGTGAAATCGCGGGTGGTGAGAATGCCCAGCAGCCGCCCCCCCTCGACCACCCCGATCGACGACACCTTGGCCTCGCGCAGCATCGCGGCGGCCTGCTGCACGGTGGTGTCGGGCGGGCAGGACAGCGGATCGGGCGCCATCAGGTAGCCGACCCGCATCTCGGCCAGGTCGCGCGCGGCGGCCCGGCGCGGCCGGACGCGATCGAAATAGCGGGCAAAGGCCCGGTCCTCGCGCAGCAACGTCTCAAAGAGCGCCGCCGGCAGTATGAGCAGGCGCACCGCGGTCTTGGCGCGGGCCGAGGTGACGGCGTGCCGGTCGCGCAGCAGACCACGTTCGCCAAAGGAGTTGCGCGGCCCCAGTGCCGAGACCTGCACGCCGTTGGCATCGGAAATCGTGACCTCGCCCGAGACGATCAGACAAAGCCCGGCCAGCACCTCGCCCAGCGCATAGATCGGCGCGCCGGGCTGAAAGCCGGCGGGCGTCATCGCCGCCGCCACCTGCGCCAGCCGGTCCGGCGCCATGGCGTCATAGGGGTGGACCGATTGCAGGAATGCCAGCGTGCTGGTCGTCTCAAGGGCCATGGGCGCCTCTGGTTGTGTGTCGGGTCCGGTTCGGGGCATGTCCGGTCGCCCCGCCTTGCTCTGGATCAAGGCTTACAGCAAATGACGGCGGCGCGCCCGGGAAACCGAGGCACGCCGCCAGAGGTCGGCCCGATATCGCGGGGGATACCGGGCCGCACCATCTCAATGGCCTTCGACGGCCGCACCTGCGCCACGCGGCACACGCACGCTTTCGACCAGTTCCTGGATGTGCTTCGGCGGTTCCGCCGTGAGCTTCGACACGAGGATCGCGGTGCCGAAGTTCAGCAGGGCGCCGATCGCCCCGAAGGAGGTCGACTTGACCGTGCCGAGCAGCGGATCGGCGTCGGTAAAGCTGTTGGTGTCGGGGATGAAGAACCAGCCCTTGTGCAGGAAGATGTAGACCAGCGTCACCAGCAGGCCGACCAGCATGCCGGCAACCGCGCCGGTGTTGTTCACCCGCTTCGAGAAGATGCCCATCATCAGCGCCGGGAAGATCGAGGCCGCTGCGAGGCCGAAGGCCAGCGCCACGGTCTGCGCCGCAAAACCCGGCGGGTTGAGCCCCAGGTAGGTCGCCACCGCGATGGCCACCGCCATGGCGATCCGAGCCGACATCAGCTCGGCGCGCTCCGACATGTTGGGCGTCAGCTGGCCCTTGAGCAGGTCATGGCTGACCGCCGAGGAGATCGCCAGCAGCAGGCCCGCCGCCGTCGACAGCGCGGCCGCAAGACCACCGGCAGCGACCAGACCGATCACCCAACCCGGCAGGTTGGCGATCTCGGGGTTGGCCAGCACCAGGATATCGCGGTTGAAGTTGGTCAGCTCGTTGCCGTCCCAGCCATTGGCCGCCGCACGTTCCTGCATTTCGGGGTTGGCATCGTTGTAGTACTGGATGCGCCCGTCGCCGTTCTTGTCTTCCCAGCCCAGCAGGCCGGTCTTCTGCCAGGTCTGCATCCAGGCATAGGTCTCGTCGGTTTCGATCTGTTCGACCGAGACCGCCTGGCCTTCGGTGCCATTGGGCCAGAATTGCTCGGTGATGTTCAGCCGCGCCATGGCGCCGACCGCGGGAGCGGTGAGATACAGCAGCGCGATGAAGATCAGCGTCCAGCCGGCCGACCAGCGCGCGTCCGACACCTTGGGCACGGTAAAGAAGCGCATGATCACATGCGGCAGCCCGGCGGTGCCGATCATCAGCGACAGGGTAAAGAGCACCATGTTGAAGGTGTCGCCATGGTGCGCGGTGTATTCGTTGAACCCGAGCTCCTGCACGATCTGGTCAAGCTTGGCCAGAAGCGGCTCGCCGCTGGCGGCGTGATCGCCAAAGAGACCCAGCGCCGGGATCGGATTGCCGGTGAGTTGCAGCGAGATGAAGACGGCCGGGATCGTATAGGCCATGATCAGCACGCAGTATTGCGCCACCTGGGTGTAGGTCACACCCTTCATGCCGCCAAAGACCGCATAGGCAAAGACCACACAGGCGCCGATCAGAAGGCCGGCGGTGTTCGACACCTCGAGGAAGCGGCCAAAGGCCACGCCGACGCCGGTCATCTGGCCGATCACATAGGTGGTCGAGGCGACGATCAGGCAGATCACCGCCACCATGCGCGCGGTGGGGCTGTAGAACCGGTCGCCGATGAACTCGGACACGGTGAACTTGCCGAACTTGCGCAGATACGGCGCGAGCAGCAGCGCCAGAAGCACATAGCCACCGGTCCAGCCCATCAGGTAGGTGGAATTGTCATAGCCGGTAAAGGCGATGAGGCCGGCCATCGAGATGAAGGAGGCCGCCGACATCCAGTCGGCCGCCGTGGCCATGCCGTTGGTGACCGGGTGCACGCCCCGCCCTGCGGCATAGAACTCCGAGGTTGAGCCCGCCCGGGCCCAGATCGCGATGCCGATGTAGAGCGCGAAAGAGGCGCCTACGAACAGCAGGTTGATGGTAAATTGATCCATGATCTCCGTCCCTTATTGCTCGTCGACGCCGTGTTCGGCATCGAGCTTGTTCATCCGCCAGGCGTAAAAGAAGATCAGCGCCAGGAAGACGATGATCGATCCCTGCTGGGCGAACCAGAAGCCCAGGTCGGTGCCGCCGACCGGGATGCCGCCGAGCATCGGCCGCAGCAGAATGCCGAAGCCGAAGGACACCAGGGCCCAGATGACCAGGCAAATCTTGACGAGGCGAATATTCGCCTGCCAGTAGCCATTGTTTTCAGAGTTGTCCGACATGTCGGTCTCTCCCCTCTCTCTCCAAAGCCTCCGGCCACCATGGCGCGGACGCACCTTCCCTGTGCGCGGGCGGCCGAGGCCCCCCGCGTTGCTCCAACGCAGATTGTGCGTAGGTTGGTCTGTCGCCCCGGCCCTAGCGGGCCTTGGCGACAATCTCTTCGAGCGCGGCGGCGATGGCGCCGATCTCGCCCATGGCATCGACGCGCTTCAGCACGCCCTGGCCGTCGTAATAGGCAATCAGCGGCGCGGTCTGCGCGTGATAGGCGGCAAGCCGCGACGCCACCGTTTCGGCATTGTCATCGGCCCGGCGCTTGAACTCGGTGCCGCCGCATTTATCGCAGATCCCGGCCTCGACCGGCTGCTTGAAGCTGTCGTGATAGCCTTCGCCGCAGTCGGCGCAGGTGTAGCGGCCGGAAATCCGCGTCACCATGGCCGCATCCTCGACCTCGAGCGAGATCGCGGCGGTAATCTTCTGGCCGCTCTCGTCGAGCAGCCGGTCGAGCGCCTCGGCCTGCGCACTCGTGCGCGGGAAGCCATCGAGGATGACGCCGCGCGCGGTGTCGGGTTCGGCCAGCCGGTCGCGCAGGATGGCGATAACGATCTCGTCGGACACCAGCCCGCCGGCCTCCATCACCGCCTTGGCCTGGCGGCCGGCCTCGGTGCCGGCGGCCACGGCGGCGCGCAGCAGGTCGCCGGTCGAGAGTTGCACCAGCCCGAAGGTCTCTTCGAGCTTGCGGGCCTGGGTGCCCTTCCCGGCGCCCGGAGGCCCGAGAAGGATCAGAACGGCGGGGCGGGTCTGCACAGAAGCCTCCATGCCCATCAGTCCCGGTTCATCCGGTTGTCGATCAAATCATCGACGACCGACGGATCGGCCAGCGTCGAGGTATCGCCCAGCGCGCCATAATCGTTCTCGGCGATCTTGCGCAGGATGCGGCGCATGATCTTGCCCGAACGGGTCTTGGGCAGGCCCGGCGCCCATTGGATCAGATCCGGGCTGGCGATCGGCCCGATCTCCTGCCGGACCCAATCGCGCAGCTCCTTGCGCAACGCGTCCGTCGGTGCATCGCCCGACATCAGCGTGACATAGCAATAGATGCCCTGCCCCTTGATGCTGTGCGGATAGCCGACCACCGCGGCCTCGGCGACCTTGGGATGCGCCACCAGCGCGCTTTCGACCTCGGCGGTGCCCATCCGGTGGCCCGAGACGTTGATCACGTCGTCGACACGGCCGGTGATCCAGTAATCGCCGTCCTCGTCGCGGCGGCAGCCGTCGCCGGAGAAGTAATAGCCCTTGTAGTCGGAGAAATAGGTCTTTTCGAACCGCTCGTGATCGCCCCAGACGGTGCGCATCTGGCCCGGCCAGCTGTCGGCGATGACCAGGACGCCCTCGACGCCATTGCCGGTGATTTCCTCGCCGGTCTGCGGATCGAGCACCTTGGGCTCGATGCCGAAGAACGGCTGTTGCGCGGCGCCGGGTTTCAGCTCGTGCGCGCCGGGCAGCGGCGTCATCATGTGGCCGCCGGTCTCGGTCTGCCACCAGGTGTCGACGATCGGGCAATTGCCCTTGCCGACAACCTCATTGTACCAGTTCCAGGCCTCTGGGTTGATCGGCTCGCCCACGGTGCCCAGAAGGCGCAGATCGCTCAGGTCGCACTTCTCGACAAACTCCGGCCCCTGCCCCATCAGCGCGCGGATGGCGGTGGGCGCGGTATAGAACTGGTTGACCTTGTGCTTTTCGCAGACCTGCCAGAAGCGGCTGGCATCCGGGTAGGTCGGCACGCCTTCGAACATCAGCGTGGTGCCGCCATTGGCGAGCGGCCCATAGACGATATAGCTGTGGCCGGTGACCCAGCCGACATCCGCCGTGCACCAGTAGATATCGCCATCGTGGTAGTCGAAGGTGATCTCATGCGTCATCGCGGCGTAGACCAGATAGCCGCCCGAGCAATGCACCACGCCCTTGGGCTGACCGGTGGAACCCGAGGTGTAGAGGATGAAAAGCGGATCCTCGGCGCCGACCTCGACCGGATCGAAGCTGTCGGCGGCATCCTTGGCCAGCGCGGTATAATCGTGATCGCGGCCGTCGTTCCAGGAGGTCTCGCCGCCGGTGCGCTTGACCACCAGGCATTTCACGCTGTCCTTGCATTGCGCCAGCGCGGCATCGGCATTCGATTTCAGCGCCGTCTTGCGGCCGCCGCGGGGGGCCTCGTCCGCGGTGATCACAACCTTGGCGTCACAGCCGTTGACCCGTGCACCCAGCGCATCGGGCGAGAACCCCGCAAAGACGATGGAATGGATCGCGCCAATGCGGGCACAGGCCAGCATGGCATAGGCGGCTTCGGGGATCATCGGCAGGTAGATCACCACCCGGTCGCCCTTGGTCACGCCCAGATCGGTCAGCACATTGGCCATCTTGCAGGTGTTGGCGTGCAGTTCCCTGTAGGAGATGTGCTGCGCCGGCTCCTCCGGGTCGTCCGGCTCCCAGATGATGGCGGTCTGGTCGCCGCGGGTCTCGAGATGGCGGTCGATGCAATTGGCGGAAACGTTCAGGGTGCCGTCGTGATACCACTTGATGTGAATGTCGCCGGGGGCAAAGCTCACATCCTTGACCTGGCTGTAGGGTTTGATCCAGTCGATGCGCTTGCCCTGCTCGGCCCAGAACGCCTCCGGATCAGCAACCGATGCGGCATACATTTCCTGATATTTCGCTGCGTCGACATGGTACTGGCGTGCGGAATGATCGTTGGGCATGTGGTCCCCCTTTTTTCCCTGTGCCGGGGCGCAGCATGGCTCCTCCATGCGCCCCGATGAACAACGTCGCGGCAAGTTTACAGAGGATTGCGGGAATTTGATGCGGGTCACTCAAGCTTAAGGCTTTTTCTGTAAAGAAATCGACAGGCGGCGCTGTCAATCAGTAAATTTTTGTGCCATTGCAGCGAAAAATGCCGTTACGTCAGATGTTTGCATTTTTGCCCGCGCCGACAGGAATTAGTAAATTTCCGCTCGGCCGCCAGATTTGGGACGCTAACAATCTTGCGCGAGGCCTGCGACAAATTTGCAGGCGTGTCGCCGCCGCGTCCCGGCGATGCCATCCGGGGCGGAAAAACCGCGACTATGGTCTCATGACCGCCGATTTGTGATCACATCAGTGATTCCCTGCGAACCCGGGCCGTTCCAGCAGGGCCGGCCGGCCCCTCGGGCATTGCCCGGCGCGACAACAGCGGTCCGGAGCGCACTTGTGATCACGCCGCCGCTTTCTGTTTCAGCGCGGCGCGCACCTTGTCGGCGTAGCGCGCGCTGACCGGCAGCTCGCGGCCGTCCGTCAGACGCAGGCGCAACCGCCCTCCCTCGCGGCAGAACCGTTCCATATGTGCCGTCATGACATAATGCGAGCGATGCACCTGAAGCCCGGCGGCGCCCTTGAGCTCGGCCAACGCGTCCGACAGGCGGATCAGCACCAGATGCGAACCAAGCGGCGTGGTGACCTCTGCATAATGGTCCTGCATCGAGATCGAGATGATATCGTCGCCCAGCGCCGGTGGCAGGCGTTTGTGAAAGACGGTGCGCCGGGTCGGCGTCTCTTCCGGCGCGCTGGCCTGACGCCACTCAAAGAACTCGACGGTCCCCACGGCCCAGCCGATCAGTGCCACCTGCATCCAGATCACAGGCAACGCCTCGGCCGAGATCATCGCCGGGCGGAACACGCCGTAGACAAAGATCACCACCGCCGCCCCCGGCAGCCCGGCCAGCACCGCTCCGATGCCAAGGCGCAACAGCCTGGGCATCCGGCCCAGATAAGCCGACTTGAGCGCCGTGGTCTGGAACACATGCATGAAAAACCCGACGCCGGTAAAGACCACGAGCCAGAACACCAGCCTCTGGTTGAAGCTCATGTACTCATAGGTTCCGAAGGGCCCGGCCAGGGTCATCACCAGCACCCCGCCAAAGAACGCGATGATCTTGCGTTCCCAGTCGATGGAGGCCCAGATCTCTGCCAAAGTTTCACGCATCGTGAAATTTGACCCTAGGTAACTCACGAAATCCAGCAAAAATTTACGAAGATTAACTAGGCCGATCCGGGATTCGGGCGTTTGATACCTGAGCCTGCCGCGATATTCAGGGGGGAGCGTTTCTTACAGTTCTTTTGCGGGTCTTCGGACCCATGACCAAACCGCCGCACCTTTGAAGGTGCGTGTTCTAGAGCGGGCCGGCCTGGATGGCGCAATGACCCTGGGGGAGTTGCACCACCGAGGCCGGCCTTTCATTTTGCAGCGCGGTCTATCGGGTGCACCTGCGCCCCGGCGCCCGCCCCCATGCCATCCGGGCCCACTGGACGCCCGTTTCCCCCGCGCCTATAAGCAACCCCAAGATGGCACATTTCGCGATCATCATTCGAATTACATGCCCGGCGCTCTGATCAGACGAGCCGCCGGGACAAGGCGTATGGACTGCCGCGCCGCCTCACCCCTGACATCCGAATAAACCGACAAGGACGCCCTTCATGTGCGCCGATACGCCTGAGTACAAAGACACTCTGAACCTGCCCAACACCGATTTCCCGATGCGCGCCGGCCTGCCCAAGCGCGAACCCGAATGGCTCGAGCGCTGGGAAAGCATCGGCATCTACGACCGCCTGCGCGAGCGTGCCGCCAGCGCCGCCAGCACCGAGGATGCCCGCAAGCCCTTTACCCTGCACGACGGCCCGCCCTATGCCAACGGTCACCTGCACATCGGCCACGCCCTGAACAAGACGATCAAGGACATGATCGTCCGCAGCCACCAGATGATGGGCTTCGACGCGCGCTACATCCCCGGCTGGGACTGCCACGGATTGCCGATCGAATGGAAGATCGAGGAGCAATACCGCAAGAAAGGCAAGAACAAGGACGAGGTGGAGGTCATCGATTTCCGCCAGGAATGCCGCCGCTTTGCCGAAGGCTGGGTCGATGTCCAGCGCGACGAATTCAAACGGCTGGGCGTCACCGGCAACTGGCCCGCGCCCTATCTGACGATGGATTTCCATGCCGAGCGGGTGATTGCCGAAGAGTTCCAGAAATTCCTGATGAACGGCACGCTCTACCAGGGCTCCAAGCCGGTGATGTGGTCACCGGTGGAAAAGACCGCCCTGGCGGAGGCCGAGGTTGAATACCACGACAAGGAGAGCTTTACCGTCTGGGTCAAGTTCCGCGTCTCCAATGTCGATTTCCCCGACCTGACGCTGGCCGGCGAAGAGACCGAGGCCGAGGAAGGCCGCGCCGTCATGGCCGCCGAGGAACAGGTCGCCCATGACCTGATTGGCGCGCATGTGGTGATCTGGACCACCACCCCCTGGACCCTGCCCTCGAACAAGGCCGTGGTCTTCGGCCGCGACATTTCTTACGGGCTCTACGAGGTGACCGGCGCGCCCGAGGAATGCTGGGCCGCCCCCGGCGACCGCTTCCTGCTGGCCGACAACCTGGCCGCCGATGTCTTCAAGCGCGCCCGCCTGAACGAGGACCAGTACGCCCGTGTCCGCAGCGTCAGCGCCGATCTGCTGGCCGGGCTGACCCTGCTGCACCCGCTGGCAGGCGCCGAGGGCGCGAACGGCGAATGGGACGCGCCGCGCGATTTCCGCGCCGCCGATTTCGTCACCGATACCGAAGGCACCGGTTTCGTGCATTGCGCGCCCTCCCACGGGATGGAGGAATACGAGCTCTACCGTGACCTGAACATGCTCGACCGCGTCATCACCTACAACGTGCTCGACGACGGGTCTTTCCGGCCCGATCTGCCGTTCTTTGGCGGCAGCTACATCCTGTCGCGCAAGGGCGGCGAAGGCGACGCCAACAAGAAGATCATCGACAAGCTCGCCTCCGTCGGCGGCCTTCTGGCGCGCGGCAAGATCAAGCACTCCTACCCGCATTCCTGGCGTTCCAAGGCGCCGGTGATCTTCCGCAACACGCCGCAGTGGTTCGCCGCCATCGACCGCGAGGTCGGCGACGGCCAGGATCAATACGGCAAGACCATCCGCCAGCGCGCCCTGACCTCGATCGATCAGCTGGTGCACTGGACGCCCAAGACCGGCCGCAACCGGCTCTATTCGATGATCGAGGACCGGCCCGACTGGGTGCTGTCGCGGCAGCGCGCCTGGGGCGTGCCGCTGACCTGCTTCACGAAAAAGGGCGCCCTGCCCACCGATCCCGCGTTCCTGCTGCGGGATGAGGCGGTCAACACCCGCATCCTCGAAGCCTTCGAGGCCGAGGGCGCCGACGCCTGGTACAAGAACGGCGCCAAGGAACGCTTCCTGGGCACGGATCACAACCCCGACGACTGGGATCAGGTCTTCGACATCCTCGACGTCTGGTTCGATTCAGGCTCGACCCATGCCTTCGTGCTGCGCGACCGCGAGGATGGCACCGAGGACGGTATCGCCGATGTCTACATGGAGGGCACCGACCAGCACCGCGGCTGGTTCCATTCCTCGATGTTGCAGGCCTGCGGCACCCTCGGCCGTGCCCCCTATCGCAACGTGGTGACCCATGGGTTCACGTTGGACGAGAAGGGCAACAAGATGTCCAAATCGCTCGGCAACACCATCGCCCCCGACCAGGTGGTCAAGCAATACGGCGCTGACATCCTGCGCCTCTGGGTGGCGCAGACCGATTACACCGCCGACCAGCGCATCGGGCCCGAGATCCTCAAGGGCGTGGCCGACGGCTATCGGCGGCTGCGCAACACCATGCGCTTCCTGCTGGGGGCGCTGTCGCATTTCGAGGAAAGCGACCGGGTCGCACCCGCCGAGATGCCCGAGCTTGAACGCTACATCCTGCACCGGCTGGCCGAGCTCGATCATGTGGTGCGCAGGGGCTATGCCGCCTTCGACTTCCAGGGCGTCTTCCAGCAATTGTTCAACTTCGCCACGGTCGAGCTTTCGGCCTTCTACTTCGACATCCGCAAGGACGCGCTCTATTGCGACGGCGACACCCAGCGCCGCCGGGCCGCGCGCACCGTGATGGACCTGCTGTTCCACCGGCTGACCACCTGGCTGGCACCGGTCCTGGTCTTCACCATGGAAGAGGTCTGGCTCGAACGCTTCCCCGGCGAGGAGAGCTCGGTCCACCTGACCGACATCCCGGAAACCCCCGCCGACTGGCTCGACGAGCCGCTGGCGGCGAAATGGGCCAAGGTCCGCCAGGCCCGCCGCGTGGTCACCGCCGCATTGGAAATCCAGCGCAGCGACAAGGTGATCGGCGCCTCGCTCGAGGCGGCCCCGGTGGTCCATATCCGCGACAAGGAGATGCTGGCGGCGCTGACGTCGATCAACTTCGACGACATCTGCATCACCTCCGGCATGTCGCTGACCGGCGATCCGCAACCGGCCGAGGCCTTCCGCCTGCCCGAGATCGACGGCGTCGGCGTGGTCTTCGAGAAAGCCGAAGGCGAGAAATGCCAGCGCTGCTGGAAGATCCTGCCCGACGTCGGCACGCATGCCCACCCCGCCACCTGCGCCCGCTGCAACGCCGCGCTGACCTGAGCGATCCCGCACCGCCCCCCTGCTTCTTCTGGCCCCAAATATTCCTGGGGGGCGGCCGCAGGCCGGGGGGCAAAGCCCCCATATAAACGCACAAGCCCTGTGCAGACCTTGGTTGAACCCGCGCTACGCCCTAGGTCTGCACCAAGACCCAATCCAAGGACGGACCGATGACCGAAAGCTACACGCCCCCCAAGGTATGGACATGGGATCAGGAAAACGGCGGCCAGTTCGCCTCGACCAACCGCCCCATCGCCGGCCCCACCCATGACAAGGAGCTGCCGGTCGGCAAACATCCCTTCCAGCTCTATTCCCAGGGCACGCCCAACGGGGTCAAGGCCACGGTGCTGTTCGAGGAACTGCTGGCCGCCGGCCACGCCGCCGAATACGACGCCTGGCTGATCCGCATCGGCAATGGCGATCAGTTCGGCTCGGACTTCGTCGAGATCAACCCGAACTCCAAGATCCCCGCCTTGATGGACCGCTCGGGCGAGACCCCCGTGCGGGTGTTCGAATCCGTGGCGATCATGCTGCATCTGTCGGAGAAATTCGGCAATGCCTTCCAGGGCGCGCCCGAGCACCGCGCCGAGCTTCTGTCCTGGCTGTTCTGGCAGATGGGCAGCGCGCCGTTCCTCGGCGGCGGCTTCGGCCATTTCTACAACTACGCGCCGGAGAAATACGAATATCCGATCAACCGCTACGCCATGGAGAGCAAGCGCCAGCTCGACGTGCTGAACCGGCATCTGGCCGAACGCGACTGGATGGTCGGCGGCGAATATACCCTGGCCGACATGGCGATCTGGCCCTGGTACGGCCAGCTGGTGCTGGGCCGGCTCTACAATGCCGCCGAATTCCTCGACGTCGAGAGCTATGCCCATGTGATGGACTGGGCCAGACGCATCGACGCCCGCCCCGCGGTGCAGCGCGGCCGCATGGTCAACCGCACCGGCGGCGACCTCTCGTCGCAACTGCACGAGCGTCACGCGGCCGAGGATTTCGAGAACCGCACCCAGGACAAGCTGGAAAACGCCTGATATCCGCAGGAACCGGATTGAGCCTGCCGCCAAGACAGGCCAATCTGCCTCTATGCCGGAACGCAGCCTGACCACAACCCTCGGCCCCGTGACGCTGGAAGCGGAAAACGGCGCCATCACCGCCCTGCACTGGCGGGCCGGCGGCTACGATGACGATCCGCTGCTGATCGAGGCCGCGCGCCAGCTTGACGCCTATTTTTCCGGAGCCCGCCAGAGCTTTGATCTGCCGCTCACGCCGCGCGGCTCAGACCTCACCCGCCGCACCTGCGCCGCGATGCAGGCCATCCCGTTTGGCGAAACCCGCACCTATGGCGATCTTGCGCGCGAGATGCAGGTGCCGGCTCAAGCCATCGGTCAGGCCTGCGGCGCCAATCCGATCCCGGTGCTGATCCCCTGTCACCGCATTCTCGGGGCCTCGGGCCTGGGCGGATTCTCGGCAAAGGGCGGCGTGGAAACCAAGGTCTGGCTGTTGCGGCACGAAGGGGCCGCCAGCCTGCTGATCTAGCCCCCGCCGATCGGCCACCGTCCCAGTCGACGGCAACCGCAGGACGCCTCAATCGCGCCGCGGATCGCGCGGATAGGTGCCGAGGATTTCCAGCATGTCGGTGAAGTAATCCAACTCGTCCAGCGCGCGTTGCACCGCCGGATCGTCGGGATGGCCCTCGATATCGGCATAGAACTGCGTCGCGGTGAACGACCCGCCCACCATGTAGCTTTCCAGCTTGGTCATGTTGACGCCATTTGTCGCGAAGCCGCCCATCGCCTTGTACAGCGCCGCCGGAATGTTGCGCACCTGAAAGACAAAGGTCGTCAGCATGCCGTGATCGCCGCGCCGCGACATGTCGGGCTCGCGCCCCATCAGCAGGAAACGCGTGGTGTTGTGGGCATGGTCCTCGATATGGCGCGCGAGGATGTGCAGCCCGTGGATCTCGGCCGCCAGGTCCGAGGCCAGCACACCGGAGCGCCGGTCACCGCTCTCGGCCAGTTCGGCGGCGGCCCCGGCGCTGTCGGCGGCGGCCTCGCCGCGGATGCCATAGGTCTTCAGGAAGTCGGCGCATTGCGGCAAGAGCACCATATGCGCGCGCACCGTTTCGACATCCTCGATCTGCACGCCGTGATGCGCCATCAGGCTCACATGCACCCGCACAAAGGCTTCGCCGACGATCCTGAGCCCGCTCTGCGGCAGCAGGCGGTGAATGTCGGCCACCCGGCCATAGGTGGTGTTCTCGACCGGCAGCATCGCCAGCTCGGCCGCGCCGGACGTCACTGCGGCGATGGTTTCTTCAAAACTGCCGCAGGGCAGCGGCTCCATATCCGGCCGTGCGTCACGGCAGGCTTCGTGACTGTAGGCTCCGGGCTCCCCTTGAAAGGCGATGCGTCCTGTCATGGCTGATTTTCCATATTTCGGCCCGGCCCCGGGCGTTTCGTCGCGGTTTCTATACCTTGCCTCCGCGAAGGGGAAGCCGTAAGACCCCGAACAAGACCAAGCTAAGGGACTCGCGTGTTATGGATACAATGACCTCGACCAAGATTCTGGGGGGCTTCTGCGGCGCTTTCCTGATCTTCCTGCTCGGCAAATGGGCGGCGGAAGAGATCTATCAAACCGGTAGCGGCCATGGCGGCGAAGAGCAGGCCTATGTCATCGATACCGGCGAAGAAGAAACCAGCGGCGAAGCCGAAGAGGCCGTGCCTTTCGCCGAACTTCTGGCCGCGGCCGATCCGGGCAAGGGCGAACGCGTCTGGGGCAAATGCCGCGCCTGCCACAAGGTCGAGGACGGCGCGAACGGCACCGGCCCGCACCTGTTCGGTGTCGTGGGCCGCGACGTGGGCTCTGTTGCCGGCTTTGGCTATTCGGGCGCGCTTGTCGCGGTCGCCGATGTCTGGACACCGGAAAACCTGCAAGCCTTCCTCGAGAATCCCAGGGATTTTGCACCGGGCACCAAGATGTCTTTCTCGGGTCTGAAGGACGCCGAGGACCGGGCCAACCTGATCGCATGGCTCGACAGCCTCGACGGCTGATCGCGCGCACCCCGCACCGATTTTGGCCGCCGTTCCCTCGGGAGCGGCGGTTTTTCTTTGCGTCCCGGTGTTTCGGCAGGTTCTCACTCAAGTTCACGGAATATCGACTTGATTGATCCCGCCGCACCGCTCTAGCGTACAGGGCCAAGACGCCTTGAGCTTGCGCGCCCCGCGTCACGTGGCCAACAGGAGCGACTGAATGACCGACGAACGATACCTCCCCCGCACAGGGTTCGAATTCTCACGCCGTGCCGCCCTCGGCATGTTCGGCGCGACGGCGCTTGGTGCCGCTCTGCCGCCCGCGCGGGTGATCGCCCAGACCAGCGAGGGCGAAGAGATCATCGTCAGCCACGGCTATTCCTTCTACGGCGACCTGAAATACCCCGAAGGCTTCAAGCATTTCGATTATGTCAATCCGAACGCCCCCAAGGGCGGGCAGATCTCGCTTGGCACCCGCGGCACCTTTGACGGGTTCAACCGCTGGGCCTGGCGCGGCAATGCCGAGAGCAACTCGGGCATCGTCGCCGAGGCGATGTTCGGCGAAATGCCCTGGGGCGGCGGGCTGCCGGCGGATTCGATCACCGATGCCTATTGCCTGATCGCCCGCGAGGTCGAATACCCCAAAAACAAGACCTGGTGCGTCTTTCACATGCGCGACGACGTCACCTTTCGCAACGGCCAGCCGCTGCACGCCCGCGACGCGGCCTTTACCCACAACCTGTTTCTCGAACAGGGCATCCGCTCTTACGCCCGCGCGGTGAAGGAACGGATCACCGGCGTCGAGGTGATCGACGATCTGACCATCCGCTACACTTTCGCCGACGAGATCTCGCGCCGGTCGCTGATTTCCCAGGTCGGCGGCACGCCAATCTTTTCCGAGGATTGGTACAAGGAGACCGGCGAACGGCTGGATGAACCCTCGGTGGCCTCGCCGATGGCCTCGGGGCCGTATCAGGTGGGCGACTACGAATTCAATCGCTACGTCGTCTACGAACGCAACCCGAACTACTGGGGCTGGGATCATCCGCTCAACGTCGGCCGGCACAACTTCGACCGCGTCCGCTTTGAATACTTTGCCGATGACGCCGCCGAGTTCGAGGCCTTCAAGGCAGGCATCTACACCTTCCGCGCCGAAGGCTCGACCAAGCGCTGGGCCACCGGCTACGACTTTCCCGCGCTCAACAGGGGCCATGTGGTGCGCGAAGAGATCGCCGACGGCACCGCGCCCAACAACTCGGGCATCATCTTCAACACCCTGCGCCCGCCGCTCGACAATCGCAACGTGCGCCATGCGCTGTCCTTGGCGTTCAATTTCGAATGGGTCCGCGACTCGCTGCAATTCGGCCTGACCACCCAGCGCAGCTCCTTTGCCGAAGGCCAGGACTGGCAGGCCACCGACGTGCCCGAGGGCGACGAGCTCGAACTGCTCAAATCGCTGGGCGACGTCGTGCCGCCGGAGATGCTGACCACCGAGGTGGTCATGCCGCACAGCTCGAACCCGCGCGACCCCAGCGACCGCCGCAACCAGCGGACCGCGCTGAAACTGCTGGCTGACGAAGGCTACAGCGTCGACGACCAAGGCCGGATGGTCGACGACGAGGGCCAGCAACTCAGCCTCGATTTCCTCGTGCTGTCGAGCTGGGACGACACCCGCAAGGCGATCATCGAAACCTATGCCCAGACACTGGAAAGCTGGGGTATCGCCGTCCGCGCCGAGGCGATCGACAGCGCCCAGGGCCAGCAGCGGTTCCTCGACAAGGATTACGACCTGATCCACACTCGCTATTTGACCTTCTCGGTCGCCGGCACCGGGCTGCGCCAGCTCTTCGGCTCCGAGACCGCAGAAGTGTCGTCGTACAACAGCGCCGCCCTGCGCAGCCGGCTGGTGGATGCGCTGATCGATGCCGCTCTCGACACCGACAACCGCGAAGACGAGATCACCGCGCTCAAGGCGCTCGACCGGGCGCTGCGGTACGAGCGGATCGTGACCCATGACGGCTATGTGCCGGAATACTGGGTGGCCTATTACGACATGTTCGAACGGCCCGACCCGCTGCCGCCCCTGGCGCTCGGAGTGCTGGATTTCTGGTGGTTCAACCAGGAGAAATACGAGGCTCTGAAAACCGCGGGCGCACTGAAGTAACCCATGGGCGCCTATATCCTTCGCAGACTTCTGCTCGTGATCCCCACGCTTCTGGGGATCATGATCATCAACTTCGCTCTGGTGCAATTCGTGCCCGGCGGCCCCGTGGAACAGATGCTCGCCCAGATCCAGGGCGAGGGCGACGTCTTTGGCGGCTTCTCCGGGGGCGGCGAGGACGTGGGAGAAGAGACCTTCGGCTCCGACAGCGATTATGTCGGCGCGCGCGGGCTCGACAAGGAATTCATCGAACAGCTCGAGGTGGATTTCGGCTTTGCCCGCATCGTCTGTGACGAAGATCACACCGGCGCGCCCGACCTCGACGATCCGGCCTGTCTCAAGGAAGACATCGGCATCGGCGAACGCTTCTTCATCATGATGGGCAATTACCTGCGGCTCGATTTCGGCGAGAGCTATTTCCGCTCGATCGGCGTGCTCGAGCTGGTGCTGGAAAAGCTGCCGGTCTCGATCACCCTGGGCCTCTGGTCGACGCTGATCGCCTATGCGGTCTCGATCCCGCTGGGCATCCGCAAGGCGGTCAGGGATGGCACCACCTTCGACACCTGGACCTCCGGCGTGATCATCGTGGCCTATGCCATCCCCGGCTTTCTCTTTGCCATCCTGCTGCTGGTGCTCTTTGCCGGCGGCTCCTATTGGCAGATCTTCCCGCTCAGGGGGCTGACCTCGGACAATTTCGAAAACCTCAGCCTCTTGGGCAAGATCGGCGATTACTTCTGGCACATCACGCTGCCGGTGCTGGCCTCGACGATCTCGGCCTTTGCCACGCTGACCCTGCTGACCAAGAACAGCTTCATGGACGAGATCAAGAAGCAATATGTGATGACTGCCCGCGCCAAGGGGCTGACCGAGCGGCGGGTGCTTTACGGCCATATCTTCCGCAATGCCATGCTGATCGTGATCGCCGGCTTCCCGGCGGTCTTCATCGGCGTCTTCTTCGGCGGCTCGATCATCATCGAGACGATCTTCTCGCTCGACGGTCTCGGCCGGCTGGGGTTCGAGGCGGCGGTGGCACGCGATTACCCGGTGATCTTCGGCACGCTCTTCGTCTTCGGCCTGCTGGGCCTCCTGGTCGGCATCCTGTCGGACCTGATGTATGTCTTCGTCGATCCCCGCATCGACTTTGAAAAGCGGGAGGGCTGAGGCATGGCCCTCTCTCCGATCAACCAGCGCCGCTGGCGCAACTTCAAGGCCAACCGCCGGGCGCTCTGGTCGCTGATCATCTTCCTGATCGTCTTTACCATCACGCTGTTTGCCGAATTCGTGGCCAACGACAAACCGATCCTCGTCAAGTATCGCGGCGAGTTCTACACCCCCGTTTTCAACTTCTACCCCGAAACCACCTTTGGCGGCGATTTCCGGACCGAAGCGATCTATCGCGACATCGAGGTCAAATGCCTGATCCGCACCGGCGGGCTCGAGACCTGTTGGGATGACCCCGAAGGCCTTGTCGAGACGGTCGATGCCGGCGGCACGCCCAGTGGCGATTTCGTGGAGGGCTGGATGATCTGGCCGCCGATTCCCTACAGCTATGACACACCGGTCGATCGCCCCGGCGCCGCCCCCCTGCCCCCGAACGAGCAGAACTGGCTCGGCACAGACGACACCAAGCGCGATGTGCTTGCGCGGATCATCTACGGCTTCCGCCTGTCGATCCTCTTCACCCTGATCGTCACCACCCTGGCCTCGGTGATCGGCATCATCGCCGGCGCGCTCCAGGGCTATTTCGGCGGCTGGCTCGATCTGATCTTCCAGCGGGTGATCGAGATCTGGGGTGCCACCCCCAGCCTTTACATCATCATCATCCTCTTCGCGATCCTCGGACGCAGCTTCTGGCTGCTGGTGTTCCTGATGGTGCTCTTCGGCTGGACGGCGCTGGTCGGCGTGGTGCGGGCCGAGTTCCTGCGCGCCCGCAACCTCGAATATGTCCGCGCCGCCAAGGCGCTCGGCGTGCCGAACCGCACCATCATGTTCCGCCATATGCTGCCCAATGCCATGGTCGCCACCGTCACCTTCCTGCCCTTCCTGGTGACCGGCACGATCAGCCAGTTGGCCGGCCTCGACTTCCTCGGCTTCGGCCTGCCATCCTCGGCGCCCAGCCTCGGCGAACTCACGCTTCAGGCGAAACAGAACCTCCAGGCGCCCTGGCTGGGCTTTACCGCCTTCTTCGTCTTTGCCTTCATGCTCTCGCTGCTCGTCTTCATCTTCGAGGGCGTGCGGGATGCCTTCGACCCAAGGAAAACCTTTCAATGACGGCGCTTCTCAAGGTCCGAAATCTCAAGGTCGGCTTCCGCCAGGATGGCCAGCGCGTCGCGGCGGTCAAGGGCGTCTCCTTCGATGTCGAACGCGGTGAAACCGTGGCGCTGGTGGGCGAATCAGGCTCGGGCAAATCGGTCACCGCGCTCTCGACCGTCTCGCTTCTGGGTGGCTCGGCCGAGGTCGAGGGCTCGGTCACCTATGACGGCCGCGAGATGGTGCATGCCGACGACAAGACTCTGCGCCAGATCCGCGGCAACGACATCTCGTTCATCTTCCAGGAGCCGATGACCTCGCTCAACCCGCTGCACACGCTGGAGAAACAGCTGCGCGAGTCGATGGAGCTGCACCAGCAGGTCACCGGCGCCGAGGCGCGCGCCCGCATCATCGACCTGCTCAACAAGGTCGGCATCCGCGACCCCGAGGACCGGCTCACCGCCTATCCGCACCAGCTGTCCGGCGGCCAGCGCCAGCGGGTGATGATCGCCATGGCGCTGGCCAACGGCCCCGACCTGCTGATCGCGGATGAACCCACCACCGCGCTCGACGTCACCATCCAGGCGCAGATCCTCGACCTGCTGGCCGAGCTCAAGGAGGCCGAGAACCTCTCGCTGCTTTTCATCACCCATGATCTCGGCATCGTGCGCCGCATCGCCGACCGGGTCTGCGTGATGAAGAACGGCGAGATCGTCGAAACCGGCAAGACCGCGGAAATCTTTGCCAACCCGCGCCATCCCTACACCCGGATGCTGCTAGCCGCCGAAAGCACCGGCCAGCCCGATCCGGTGGCATCGGATGCGCCGGTGGTGGCCAAGGCCGAAAACCTCAAGATCTGGTTCCCGATCCAGAAAGGCTTGCTGAAACGCACCGTCGGCCACGTCAAGGCGGTCAATGACGCCAGCTTTGCCGTCCGTGCCGGCGAGACCATCGGCATCGTCGGCGAGTCGGGCTCCGGCAAGACCACCCTGGCGCTGGCGATCATGCGGCTGATCTCCTCCGAGGGCGCGATCACCTTCGACAGCACCGACCTGCGCAATTACACCACCCGCAACCTGCGCCGGCTGCGCGCCGAGATGCAAATCGTCTTTCAGGATCCCTTCGGCTCGCTCTCCCCCCGCATGTCCTGCGCCGAGATCATCGCCGAGGGCCTGGGCGTGCACGGCGACCGTGGCGACACCCGCCCCAGACGCGAGAAGGTGGCAGAGGTGATGGAGGAGGTCGGCCTCGACCCGGCGATGATGGACCGCTACCCGCATGAATTCTCCGGCGGTCAGCGGCAACGCATCGCCATCGCCCGCGCGATGATCCTGCGGCCAAAGCTGGTGGTGCTGGACGAGCCCACCTCGGCGCTCGACATGACGGTGCAGGTGCAGATCGTCGAACTGCTGCGCGCCTTGCAACGCAAATACGGGCTTGCCTATCTCTTCATCAGTCACGATCTCAAGGTTGTCCGGGCCATGTCGCACCATGTCATCGTGATGAAACAGGGCGATGTGGTTGAGGCCGGCCCGGCCGAACGGATCTTTACCGCGCCGGAGACCGACTATGCCCGCACCCTGCTTGCGGCGGTGGCCTGAGGCGCCCGACCCAGCTTCTTCTGTTTGAAAATACCGCAGGCGCCGGGGGGGGCAGCGCCCCCGGCGCCACGCAATGCCCCCCGCCATGGCACGCCCCCTCACACCGCCGAGGAATGCCCCGCCCTGCTCAGGTCATAGGCATCAAGCGTCCGCGCCATGATCCGGGTCAGGGGCCGGGCCTCGACCGGCGCGAAAACCTCGGTCTCCGACACCTGCACCAGCGCGCCGAACCGCTGCCGCAGCGGCGCCACGCGCCGCGCAAAACCGACGGCGTCGAGCCCGAAGCGCGCCGCCATCTCCGCCGCATCGATGCGGAAATCGCACATCAGCGCCTCGATCATCCGGCCACGCAGCCGGTCCTCGTCAGAGAACACATGGCCCCTGACGGTGGAAAACCGCGCCTGCCGGAGCGCGCCGGTATGTTTTCCGGTGCTCGGCGCGTTCTGGGCATAGCCCTGCGGAAACCGCGAGATCGACGAGGCCCCCACCCCGATCAGCACCTCGGACGTGTCGTCGGTATAGCCCTGGAAATTCCGCCGCAGCCGGCTCATGCGCCGGGCCTCGGCCAGCCCGTCGTGGCGGACGGCGAAATGGTCGATGCCGATCTCGTCGTAGCCATCCCAGAGAAAGAGCCGCCGCGCGGCTTCGAACAGGTCGAGCCGGGCCTCCGGCGACGGCAGCGCCGCTTCCGGGATCAGCGCCTGCCGCCGCGCCATCCAGGGCACATGTGCATAGCCGTAAAGCGCCACCCGGTCGGGGCCGAGCGACAACAGCTTCTGCACGGAATCGGTGATCCGCGCGGTGGTCTGATGCGGCAGCCCATACAGGATATCGGCGTTCAGGCTGGCCACGCCGCGCGCCCGCAGCATGTCGCAGGCGGCGCGAGTCACCTCGAAGCTCTGCAAGCGTCCGATTGTCTCCTGGACCGCCGGGTCGAAATCCTGCACCCCGATCGACGCGCGGGTCAGGCCCATGGCCACCAGCGCGTCAAGCCGGGCGGCATCGATCTCGTTCGGGTCGATCTCGACCGAAAATTCGCCCGCGGGGCCCAGCGGCGCGACCTCGAAGATCGCCTGCGCCAGCTCTTCCATCATGTCGGGCGCCAGCAGCGTCGGCGTTCCGCCACCCCAATGCAGCCGCGACAGATGCACCCCGGCCGGCAGATGCGCCTTGAGCAGCCGCAGCTCGGCCAGCAGTGTCCGCAGATAGGCACGCACCGGCGCGTCGCTCTGGGTGCCCTGGGTGCGGCAGGCGCAGAACCAGCAGAGCCGCCGGCAGAACGGCACATGCACGTAAAGCGAAATCTCGCCGCCGGGCGGCACCTCCGCGATCCATTGGCTGAAATGCTCCGGCCCCACCTCGGGCGAAAAATGCGGCGCGGTGGGATAGGAAGTGTAGCGCGGGACCTTCGCGTCAAAAAGCCCCAGTGCGGACAGTTGTGTTCTCGTAACCATGGGCATAGCTCTAGGGCAAGGGACGCGCCGCGATCCTTGACCCAGATCAAGCCGAAGCCACGATTTACGACAATGCCGAGCAAGATGTCCCCCGACCTGTCCCTGCAATGCGGCGATTGTCCGATCCGGCATCGGGCCGTCTGTGCCCGCTGTGACAGCGACGAATTGAGCCTGCTCGAAGACATCAAGTATTACCGCAGCTACGAGGCCGGCCAGACCATCGTCTGGTCCGGCGACCGGATGGAATTCGTGGGCTCGGTGGTCACCGGCATCGCCACGCTGACCCAGACCATGGAGGATGGGCGCACCCAGATGGTGGGCCTGCTGCTGCCCAGCGATTTCGTCGGCCGCCCGGGGCGCGACAGCGCCGCCTACAACGTGGTGGCCACCACCGATCTGGTGATGTGCTGTTTTCGCAAGAAACCCTTCGAAGCGCTGATGAACCGCACGCCGCATATTGCGCATCGGCTGCTGGAAATGACCCTGGACGAGCTCGATGCCGCGCGCGAATGGATGCTGGTGCTGGGCCGCAAGACCGCGCGCGAAAAGATCGCCTCGCTGCTGTCGATCATCGGCCGGCGCGACGCCTCGCTGCGGCTGATCGGCACCGTCGATGGCATGTCCTTCGAACTGCCCCTGACCCGCGAAGCGATGGCCGATTACCTCGGCCTGACGCTCGAGACGGTGAGCCGGCAGATGTCGTCGCTGAAACGCGACGGGGTGATCGAACTGGCGGGAAAACGCCAGGTGTCGGTGCCCGATTTCGACCGGCTGCTCGAAGAGGCCGGCGAAGACAGCGACGGTGGCCTGGTGGCCTGAGCGGGCAATTTTCCGCGCCCCGATCGTAACCGCCACCAGCCTCTCTGATCTCCCGACCTGCGAATCCGGCGCGCCAACCGCCGGTGTCGTGCGGCCCGGCGACGCCGGGCACGTCCCGCCGTCTCCCTGCGCTCCGCAAAAACCCGACCGAAACCCCGCGCCCGCGCGCCGAAAACGTCGGCCCGGCCTCGCTTGACATATCCTACTATTTCAGTCAACTTAAACGCAACGCCCAGCCATCCTCTTAGGACAGCCCGGTTTTTCCCTAGTTCTGGAGAGTTAAAATGGCGACAGAATATTCCCGTGATCTCACCCGCCCCACGCCGCAGTGGGTCGATCTTCTCAGCACCGCCCTCGGCGGCAGCTACCCGGCCGATATCCGGCTCGAGGCGCTCTTTGACCGTCTGGAGGGCCGGAATTGAACGCCATTGCCCGCCCCATGGACCTGCGCCGCGCCAATGCCTCGCCTGCCCCCGAAGACACTGGGCCGATCTATGACGCCCGCATGCTGGTGGGCAACAATGCCACCGCCCGCATCCTGCTTGATGGCAAGGTCTATACCCTGCGCATTACCAAGGCCGGCAAGCTGATCCTGACCAAGTGACGCGTCGCGCCCATTGACGCGCCCGTCGGCATCGACTTTGCTGCGCGGCAAAGGGGGCGCGCATGGCACAGCGACATATCACCGACCTCGGAATCGCACCGGACGGCAAGGTCTTTCAGAGCATCACCATCGGCGGCGGCGGGCTGACAGCCCGCGTCCTGACCTTCGGCGCGGCCTTGCAGGACCTGCGGCTGGGCGGGCATGACGTGCCGGTGGTGCTGGGCCATGCCGAACCCGAGGCCTATTTCGACAATCCCGGCTATCTCGGGGCGATTGTCGGCCGCTACGCGAACCGCATCGCCGATGGGCGGTTCACGCTCGACGGCCGCGGCCACCAGGTCGACCGCAATGAAAACGGCGTGCAATGCCTGCATGGCGGCAGCCTGGGCACCTCGGCGCAAAGCTGGCAATTGCTCGAATCCGCCGACGATCACGTCACCCTGGGGCTGATGCTGGAAGACGGTCACATGGGCTTTCCGGGCGCGCTCGACCTGCGCTGCCGCTACAGCACTCGAGGGTCGACGCTGACCATCCTGCTGACCGGGCGCAGCGACGCGACGACCTATTGCAACCTGGCCAGCCATGCCTATTACAACCTCACCGGCGCGGCCGATATCAAAGAGCACCGGCTCTGCATCACCGCCGAACGCTATCTGCCGGTCGATGCGCGCCAGATCCCGCTGGGTGCGCCCGCGGATGTGGCGGGAACGCCGTTCGATTTCCGCACCCCCGCCGGGCTGACCGCTCCGCTCGATCACACCTTCTGCCGCGCCGAAGCCCGCACCGCGCTTGGCCCCGCCGCCACGCTCGAGGCCGCAGGGCTGCACATGACGCTCGAAACCACCGAACCCGGGCTCCACGTCTATGACGGCGCCGCGCTCGGCAGGACAAATCGGCCCGGGTTGCAAGGCGCGCCCTATGGTCCCCATGCCGGCATCGCGCTGGAACCGCAGGCCTGGCCCGACGCGCCGAACCAGAGCTGGGCGTCGCAGGCGCTCCTGCGCCCCGGCGAGACCTGGCGCAGCGAGACCCGGCTTTCGTTCGAACGGGTAAGCTGAAAATCCCTTCGGTCCCGGGGCGCACCGATGGTATCCTCGCGCCACCTTTGCCCTGCCTCGAGGTGCCCCATGCCCCGGACGACCGTTCTTGTCGGAACAACCAAAGGTGCCTTCCTGCTGGACGGCACCGAAGACCGCGACGCCTGGTCCGTCGCCGGCCCGTTCTGTGACGGCTGGCCGATCAACCACATGGCCGGCGACTCCGAAAGCGGCGCGCTCTGGGCGGCGGGCGGCAACGACTGGTGTGGCGCCGGGGTCTGGCGGTCGTCCGATCATGGCGCCTCTTGGCAACTGAGCAAACTGGCCAACGGCCAGATGGACGCCTGGCTGGCCGATGACCCCGAGATGGCCAGGACCTTCGGCACGGAGCCCAGCCCGCCGGCGCCCTTTACCGGCGAGATCGAGGCGCTGTGGTCGATTCGCCGGGGCGGCGACCGGCTGTATGCCGGAGCCAAGCCCGCCACGCTTTTCGCCAGCTCCGACGGCGGCGAAAGCTGGGAGAAGCTGCCGGCGCTCAACCAGCACCCCTCGGCCGAAGACTGGCAGCCCGGCGCCGCCGGGCTGACGCTGCACACCATTCTCACCGATCCGGGAGATCCGGCCAAGCTCTGGCTGGGCATCTCCGCCGCCGGGGTCTTTGCCAGCGAGGACGGCGGCGCAAGCTGGGAGCGGCGCAACCGCCGCAGCAATCTGGACGGCCCGGCCCCTGCGTCGGACCATCCGGCGGCCGGCACCGGCGACGAGACCGGGCTTTGCGTGCACAACATGGTGCGCGCCGAACAGGGTGGTGGCACCGACCTGCTCTATCAGCAGAACCACCACGGCACCTTCCGCTCCGAGGATGGCGGGCGCAGCTGGCATGAGATCACCACCGGACTGCCGTCGACATTCGGCTTTCCCATCGCCGTGCATCCCGAAGACAGCCGCACGATCTGGGTGCTGCCGCTCAACGGCGACAGCCAGGGGCGGTATCCGCCGGACGCCTCGGCCGCGATCTGGAAATCCACCGACGGCGGCGACAGCTGGCAGCAGAAACAGGCCGGGCTGCCGACGGAGAACTGCTTTTTCACGGTGCTGCGTCAATCCCTTGCCACCGACCGCGCCCGCCCGGCCGGGGTCTATTTCGGCACCAACTCCGGCTCGGTCTTTGCCAGCCGCGACGAAGGCGAAACCTGGCACGAGATCGCGCGCCACTTGCCGACGGTGCTCTGCGTCGAGGTGCTGGCTCGGGCCTGAGGGCCGCGACACCGGGCGGCATGGCTGTTCCGGCCAGGCGGGGTGAGTCGCCCCTGCGCAAAGCGGCCCCATCCGGGGAACCGGGGCCGAACGACGCGCTTTGGCCGGCGTGACGCGCGACCGGAAACACGGGCCGGACGGCGTGCAGGATCAGCGGCTATCTCGTTGCAAGGATTGGATTTTGCGGAATTATGGCTGGGGTGGTAGGATTCGAACCTACGGTACACTGTACCAAAAACAGTTGCCTTACCACTTGGCTACACCCCAACGGTGCGGGTGTCTCTACGCAAATCAGCATGCGGGATCAAGCCCCGTCTGACGAAAAAATTCAGCTTTTTTGCATCCCGCACGCCGCGAGGCAAAACTGCGGAAAATCCGCCAAACTCCGGCGCTTTTTGTCTTGACGCCAGAGGGCTGCTGTCCTAATCCCGCCGGGCCTGTGGCGGAGTAGCTCAGTTGGTTAGAGCAGCGGAATCATAATCCGCGTGTCGGGGGTTCAAGTCCCTCCTCCGCTACCACAAAACCCCCTACATTTCAGCCTTGCCGCACGGCCTGGCCCCGCCCCTGACCGGCGGCGCATGCGCATCTTGCCAGCCACCCCCCGGCAATCAGACCGGCCTGTCCGCCCCTGCCACGTTCCGTCCTCAGGGAAGTTCCCGCCTGCGTTGCCATGTCGCAATCCGGCCATGGGTCCGGAGACCTACGTTACCGGTATCGGGTATCAACGGCAGTCATCGCAGGGTCACGGGTACATGGACACTTTTCTGGGTTTCGACGCGCTGCTTCTGGCGCGGATGCAATTTGCCTTCACGGTTGCGTTCCACTTCATCTTTCCGGCCTTCACCATCGGCCTGGCAAGCTTTCTGGCGGTGCTGAATGCGCTCTGGCTGAAAACACGGCACGAAACCTATCTCCGGCTGTTCGAATACTGGATCAAGGTCTTCGCGATCTCCTTTGCCATGGGGGTCGTCTCGGGGATCGTGATGTCATATCAGTTCGGCACCAACTGGTCGGTCTTTTCGGATCGCGCCGGGCCGGTGATCGGGCCGCTGATGGCCTATGAAATCCTGACCGCCTTCTTTCTCGAGGCGGGCTTTCTCGGCATCATGCTCTTTGGCCGCAATCGGGTCGGCGACGGGCTGCACATGTTCGCCTGCGTCATGGTGGCGGTCGGCACGGCGATCTCGGCCACCTGGATTCTCAGCGTCAACAGCTGGATGCACACGCCCGCGGGCTTTTCGATCTCGAACACCGGGCAATATTTGCCCGAGGACTGGTGGCAGATCATCTTCAACCCCTCCTTCCCCTACCGCCTGGCGCATACGATCACCGCCGCCTATCTGACCACGGCCTTTGTCGTCGGTGGCGTCGGGGCCTGGCATCTGCTGCGCCATCACAGCCACAACAAGGGCGTGCGCACGATGTTCTCGATGGCGATGTGGATGGCCGCGATCGTCGCGCCCTTGCAGATCGTCATCGGCCACGAACAGGGGCTGAACACATATGAGCATCAGCCGACCAAGGTGCTCGCCATGGAAGGCCATTTCGAGAGCTACGACGATGGCGTGCCGCTGATCCTGTTCGGCATTCCCGATCAGGCGGCCGGCGAGATGCGCTATGCACTGTCGATCCCCAGGATCGGCGGGCCGATCCTGGGCAAGTCCTGGGACGCCGAGATGGACGGGCTGGACACGGTGCCTGACGCGCTCGAGCCGCCGGTGGGGGTGGTGTTCTGGAGCTTTCGCATCATGGTGGGCATCGGCGTCCTGATGGCGGCTGTCGGCCTCTGGTCGCTGGTCTCGCGGCTGCGCGGCCGGCTGCATGACGACCGGTGGCTGCACCGCGCCGCGCTGGTGATGGGCCCTTCGGGGTTGATCGCGGTGACGGCGGGCTGGATCACCACCGAGGTCGGGCGCCAGCCTTTCGTCATCTATGGCGAGTTGCTGACCGCGGATGCCGTGGCCCCGGTCGCCGCCAGCGCCGTCGGAGCCTCGCTGCTTGCCTTTGTCGCCGTCTACTTCGTCGTTTTCGGCGCCGGCGTGGTCTACCTGCTGCATCTGATGGGCAAGGTGCCCCTTCTCGGCGAAACCGGCGTGGAATCCGAGGCCGGGCCGATCCGCACCGCCGGCATGACCTCGGCGCCAGTTGGCACGCGCGAAGCGGCAGAGGAGGCCTGAGCCATGGAAGTCTCGTTTGATCTCACCATTGCCTGGGCCCTGCTTCTGGCCTTTGCCACCTTCGTCTATGTCGTTCTCGACGGGTTCGACCTGGGCATCGGCATCCTCTATCCCTTCTTTCCGGAAAAGTCCGACCGCGATCTGATGATGAATTCGGTCGCCCCGGTCTGGGACGGCAACGAGACCTGGCTGATCCTTGGCGGCGGCGGGCTGTTTGCCGCCTTTCCGCTGGCCTATGCGATCATCCTGCCGGCGGTCTACGTGCCGATCATCGTGATGCTGCTGGCGCTGATTTTTCGCGGCGTGGCCTTCGAGTTCCGCTGGCGCTCGCAGCGCCGCTTCTCGGCCCGGGCCTGGGATATGTCGTTCATCTGCGGCTCCGTCGTCGCCGCGCTGATGCAGGGCATCATCCTCGGCACGCTCTTGCAGGGGATCGAGATCGACGGCCGCGCCTATGGCGGCGGCTGGTGGGATTGGCTGACGCCATTTACCCTGGTTGTCGGGCTCGGGGTGGTGGCGGGCTATGCGCTGATGGGGGCCTGCTGGCTCAACTGGAAGCTCGAGGGCGCGGTGCAGCAACGGGTGAAAAAGGCCGCACAACTGTCGGGCCTGCTGTCGCTTGGCTTCATCGCGCTGGTCAGCGCGCTGACGCCGACACTGGAGGCAGCCTACTGGATGCGCTGGCTGTCGTTTCCACAGATCCTCTTTGTTGTGCCGGTGCCGCTGCTGACCGGGCTGATCGGCTATGTCCTGGCGCGGTCGCTGTACAAGGGCGGGCACGACTGGCTGCCGATGCTGATGGTGGTGTTGCTGTTCCTGCTGTGCTTCGTCGGCCTCGGCATTTCGATCTGGCCCTATATCATTCCGACCGAAGTCACGATCTGGCAGGCCGCAAGCCCCTACAAGAGCCAGCTTTTCATGTTTGTCGGCGCCATCGTGCTGGTGCCGATCATCTTGGCTTATACCGGCTTTGCCTATTGGGTGTTCCGCGGCAAGCTCGACCCCGAAGACGGATATCACTGATGTGGAGGAAACTGGGCTGGTTCGTGGCGCTCTGGCTGGCCGGCGTGCTCACCGTTGCGAGCGTCGCCTATCTGTTGCGGCTGGTGCTCTTGTAGGCGGCCGCTGCTGCCCCGGCCGCGCAAGTTCGGATCAAGCCCGCCAAGTGCTGGGTCCGGACGGCCGCGCGCTTTTCCTTTCGGGGCGATTATATCCGAAACCGGAATTCTGAAGCCAGAAATCCCCGGATTTATCAACTTTGAACCAAGTGTAGATAGAGGGCCAGCCCTTCATCAACAGGAGTTCACCGATGAAAGCCATGACCCTCACCGCCTATGGTCCCGACGCCCCCTTTGAAGCCGTCGAGCGCGCGCACCCCGCCGTCACCCCGGGCCACGTGGTGCTTCGCGTCCATGCCACCAGCGTCAACACCATCGACACGATGATCAAGGCCATGGGCACCGATCTGCCGCTGTCGCCCGCCCTGCCCGCGGTGCTGGGCATGGATTTCGCCGGCGTCATCGAAGAGGTCGGCACCGGCGTGACCGGCTTTGCCGTGGGCGACGAAATCTATGGCTGCGCCGGAGGTCTGGGCGAATTGCAGGGCGCGCTGGCCGAATACATGCTGGCCGATGCCCGCCTGATCGCGCACAAGCCAAAGACGCTTTCGATGCGCGAGGCCGCGGCGCTGCCGCTGGTCGGGATCACGGCCTATGAAGGCGTGCAACGCGCAGGCGTCAGAGCCGGGCACAAGGTTCTGGTGCAAGGCGGTGCCGGTGGCGTCGGCCATCTGGCGATCCAGTTGGCCCGGCACCTCGGCGCCGAGGTTTCGGCCACCGGAACCGGCGCGGCGCAGTTGGCGGCGATCGAGGGATTTGGCGCGACGCCGATCGACTTCATGCAAGAGAAAGTCGCCGACTACGTCGCCGCCCGGACCGGCGGTGGCGGCTTTGACGTGATCTTTGACGCAGTCGGCGGCGCGAACATGACAAACTCTTTCGAAGCGGCGGCGCTGAACGCGCAGGTGGTGTCGACCGTGGCCCTGCTGGAAATCGACCTGACGCCGGCGCACTTCAAGGGGCTGTCGCTGCACATCATCTTCATGCTGCTGCCGATGCTGCACGACACCGGCCGCGAGGTGCATGGCGAGGTGCTGACGAAACTGGCCGAGATCGTCGATGCCGGCGCCCTGACCCCGCAGCTGGACAGCGAGCGTTTCGGGCTTGAAGAAGTCGGCGCCGCTTATGCCCGGCTGACCGGCGGCGCGGCCATCGGCAAGGTCGTTGTCGAGGTCTGATCCCGCCTTGCAATGACCAGAGGCGCTGGAGCCACATCGGTTCCGGCGCTCCTTTTCAGCTTTTGCGCCGGGCTCGGCAGCGCCGGACAGAGAGCCGCGCCGCCCGAATAATCAGCCGGACCAATCCGGCTGACCGCCCAGATGCCCGATCAGAAAGTCCATGAAAATCCGCGTCTTGGGTGTCAGCACATTTGAACGGGGATAGACCAGCCAGAGCACGGATCGATCGTTCATCTTCCATTCGGGCAGCACCCGGACAAGCCGCCCGGCGGCAATCTCATGCGCGACGCTCCAGAGCGAGTTGATCGACAGACCGGCACCCGTCACCGTCGCCTCGCGTTGGGCATCGCCATCGTCGACGATGGCCCGGCAGACCATCCCCGCCGGGTCGAGGGCGGCGGTATCGCCGGCCCGGTTGATCAGCTCCCGCGGTTCCAGATTGCTCCAGGCGATGAACCTGTGGCCTGCCAGGTCGGCCGGCGTCGCCGGCGTGCCCTGCGCCGCAAGATAGCCGGGCGATGCACAGAGAATGCGGGTGTCATCGGCAAGCTTGCGGCCCTTCAGGCTGCTGTCGGTCAGCGGCGCGCTGCGCAGGGCAAGATCGAAACTGCCCTCGATGGCATCGAACCGCGTGTCAGACAGGCGCAGATCCAGCGTGAGATCGGGATAGGCCGCGTGGAACGCCGGCAGCAGCGGCATGATGTGCAATTGCGCGAAACTGCTTGGCGCGGCAAAGCGAAGGGTGCCTTTTGGCCCCGCGCCGCTGCCGCCAAGGACCGCCATTGCGGCCTCGGCCTGCGCCAGGATCTCGCGCGCGTAGGGCAGGAAATCCGACCCCTCCAGAGACAGCGACACCTTGCGGGTGGTGCGGCGCAGGAGCTCGGCCCCGAGCTCCTGTTCCAGCTTGGCCAGACGCGCGCTCGCCACCGCCGGGGCCAGGCCCAGCTCGCGCCCCGCGGCCGAGATGTTGAGCCGTTCGGCCGCCATGACAAAGAGGCGCAGATTGTCGGTGTCCATGGTGATTATATCCGCATTCCGAAAAATGAAATCCGAGATCTGCCGGTTTTACGGAATTTCGCAAGAGTTAAATTGGCAACACGGGGCACAGGCGGACAAGTCCACCATCTCACGGCGCCACGCCTCGACGATCGCATCAAGGAGACCTGACATGGCACATTATTCCGTTCTGGAAGTGACCCCCTCGAACGAGGCTTGGATACCTGACTACCTGCCCACCGCGACCCGGATCATGGCCAGACACGGCGGCAAATACCTGGCGCGCACCAACAGCCACGAGCAACTGGAAGGCGCCACGCGCAATGCCGCGCTGCGCATCGTGATCGAATGGCCCTCGGAACAGGCCGCCAAGGATTTCATGGCCGACCCGGATTACCGCCCGCACCTGGACAACCGCCATGCCGGATCGACCAGCCTGCACTGGCTGATCGCCGGTCAATACGACCTCGCCTGAGGGGCCCCGCGCGGCCCTGCCTGCCCGGGCCACCCTGCCGAAGGAGCAAACCATGCTGGACCAAACCACGACAACCGCTTTTCCGCGCCTCAACCGCGCCTATAACACCGTGTTTCGCCCCGGTCGGCTGAGCCTTGGCCTTGTTGTCCCGCTCGAGACCTATGCGGACAGCGCGGTGCCGAACATGGCGTGCCATATCGAACGGGCGCAACTGGCCGATGCGCTGGGCTTTTCGGCGCTCTGGCTGCGCGATGTGCCGTTCAACGTGCCTTCTTTCGGGGATGCCGGGCAGGTCTTTGACCCCTTTGTCTATCTCGGCGCCCTGGCCACCGCGACCCGCGACATCGCGCTTGGCGCGGCCAGCATCGTCCTGCCGCTGCGCCACCCCGCGCATGTGGCCAAGGCGGCGGCCTCGGCGGATGTTCTCTCCGGCGGACGGCTGCTTCTTGGAGTGGCCTCCGGCGACCGTCCCGAGGAATATCCGGCGCTGAACAAGAGCTTTCCCGACCGCGGCATGCGGTTTCGCGACAGCGTCGATTACATAAGGGCCATGGCCGAGAGCTATCCGCGCCGCGACACCGATCACGGTACGCTGTCCGGCGGTATCGACATGCTGCCCAAGCCCGCTGGCGGCCAACTGCCGCTGCTGATCACCGGGGGCAGCCAGCAATCGCCGGACTGGGTGGCGCGCAACGGCGACGGCTGGATGACCTATCCGCGCGATCCGGTGGCCCAGGGCCGCGTGGTGGCCGAGTATCGCCAGCGGATCGCCGCCACGGGCCTACCCGACCGGCCGGTGATGCAGTCGCTTTATGTCGATCTTGTCGCGGACACCGGGGCGCCGCCGAGCCCGATCCACCTCGGCTTTCGCTCCGGCACCGGCTATCTGCGGCAGTATCTGTCAGAGGTTCAGAGCCTTGGAATCAATCACGTCGCGCTGAACCTGCGGTTCAACGGCGCCGACGTCGAGGACACGATGCAGACGCTGGCGCAAGAGGTCCTGCCCGCCTTTGCCGATGCGGAGCCGGGCTCTCCCGGTACGCCCTATTGATATAAACATATATATGTCTTAATAAATGGCAGAAATCCTCTCCGGCGCCCCGCGCGCGCATCTTGAAAGGTAAGTGGCCATGCCCCTTTATGCTCTTGGCGAGCTTGTGCCCCAAACACCGGGCCCCGGCAGATTCTGGATCGCGCCGGGGGCGCATGTGATCGGCGATGTGAGGCTGGGCCAGGATGTCGGCATCTGGTTCGGCGCGGTGCTGCGCGGCGACAAGGAACCGCTGAGCATCGGCGATGGCAGCAATATCCAGGAACATGTGGTGATCCACGCCGATCCGGGCTTTCCGGTGAGGATCGGCGCCGGCGTGACGGTCGGGCACCGGGCCATCGTTCACGGCTGCACCATCGGCGATGGCACATTGATCGGCATGGGCGCGACAGTGTTGAACGGGGCCAGGATCGGCAGCAACTGCCTGATCGGTGCCGGCGCATTGGTGACCGAAGGCAAGGACATCCCCGATGGCGCGCTGGTCATGGGCAGCCCGGCCAAGGTGGTGCGAATGCTCGGCGACGAGGGCCGCGCCGGTCTGCGCCGGCCGGCCGAGGCCTACGTCCAGAACTGGCGGCGGTTTGCCCGCGAGCTCAGAGTGATCGACTGAACCGCGCTCGCGATCTCGCGGGACGCGAGGGAAGCGCCATGGAAACTCTGGAGATGAGGGATCATCACAGGCCCTCCGGGGGTTGCCGAAGCTTGGAACATAGACTTATATAGGTTTCTAAGTTTCGACGATTTCGAGAGGTCAGATCCCATGTCCCTGCAAACCATGCGTCGGGCCAATGTGCCCCTGCACGTCGAGGTGGCCTCGCTGCTGCGCAGCCGGATCCTCAGCGGTGATCTGAAAAGCGGCGAACGCCTGCCCTCGCTGGCCGAACTGGCCAAGGTCTTTGGCGTGACCAGCCTGACCGTGCGCCAGGCGATGAACACGCTGGACGACGAGGGGCTGATCGAACGCGCCTCGGGCCGGGGCACCTTTGTGAAAGAGGTGGAAATCAAGCCGCGGCGGGTCTTCTCCGTCAAATCCGACCTGTCGCAGCTTCTGGGCGGGGACATGCCGCTCGAGGTCGTGCTGAGCACCGACACCAGCTTTGACGAGGATGTGGTGATCGATGGCGTCGCCTTCAAACGACTGAAACGGCGGCACGAGTTGGGCGGCCAGCCGTTCTGCATGCTGGACGTGCATCTGAGAAAGGACATCTATCAGGATGCGCCGGAGAAATTCGACCGAGAGCTGATCGTCTCGGCCTTCAAAGAACTCGGCATTGCGCTGGGCTCGGCCACCCAGACGGTGGCGCTGGCCTCGGCCGATCTCGAGATGGCCGAGGGTTTGCAGGTCGAGGTCAATTCGCCGGTGTTCAAAGTGGTCCGCAAGGTCAAGGACGACGCCGACCGGCTGATCTATTTCGGCGACCTGATCTATCCCGGCGACGCGCTGGAGTTCCGCATCGATTTTCTGGCCTGACCGGCCTCAGGACACCGTCATCCCGCCGTCGATCACGATGGTCTGGCCGGTGATCATCGGCGCACCGGTCAGCAGGTAGACGATGGTCTGCGCCACGTCCTCGGCTTGTACGTGCCGCTTGATCAGCATCTTGTCGAGCGCCGCCTGCTTGCGCGCCTGCGGCCAGTTCGCCGTCCAGGGCGTGGCGACCTGCCCCGGCGCCACCGCGTTGACCCGCACATCCGGCGCCAGCCCCCGCGCCAGCGAGCGGGTCACGCTGACCACACCTGATTTGCTGGCCGCATACGGCGTGCTGCTGCCTTGCAGCCCCATCCCGGCGGTCGAGGCGGTGTTGACGATGGCCCCGCCCGAGGCGCGCAGAGCCGGCGCCGCGGCCTTGGCACAACGGAAGACGCCAATCAGGTTGGTGTTCAGCAGGGCCATCCACAGGTCTTCGTCGATCTGCTCCAGCGCCGATGCCGGGATCGGATCTCGGGTGCCGGAAATGCCGGCATTGTTCACAAGGTAATCGAGCCCGCCAAGCGCGGCAATCGCGGCCTCCACCATGCGCTCGGCACCGCCGGGAATCGAGACATTGCCCGGCGCCGCAATCACGTCGAGGCCCTGCGCACGTAGCCGCGCCACCTGCTCCGGGCCCTGCGCATCTTCTTCGAGGTGGTTCATCGCGACCCGGACGCCCTGTTGCGCAAGCTGTGTCACACAGGCCAGCCCGATGCCCGAGGCCCCCCCGGTCACCAGTGCCGTCCGGGCGGTGTCAGTCCGATTTTCCATCATTTGCTCCAATGTTCAAAGCGCGCGGCCCCAAACGGGGCACGTCACGCCGACTGTCTGCCATGTTTGACAAACATTAAAACATATAGTAGTTTATAACAATAGAAATTTTTAACCCTTCGAAACCACGTCGAATCGCGACGCGAGGAAAGGACCCGACCCTTGGCCAAGAAAACCATCATGACCTGCGCCGTGACCGGAAACGGAACCATGCCGGCGCAGAACCAGAACCTGCCCGTGACCCCGGCCGAGATCGCGCAGGCCGCCGTGGAGGCCGGCCAGGCCGGCGCCGCCATCGCGCATATGCATGTGCGCGACCCTGACACCGCCAAGGGATCGATGGACCTCGACCTCTATCGCGAGGTGGTCGACCGGATCCGCGAGGCCGGCTCGGACATCGTGATCAACCTGACCACGGGCGAAGGCCAGCGCTTCGTGCCAAGCGAGGACGATCCCAGCGTCGCCGGCCCCGGCACCACGCTGTGCCACCCGGCCCGGCGCGCGGCGCATGTGAAGGCGCTGAGACCCGAGATCTGCACGCTGGATTTCAACACCATGGTCAACAAGACCTGGACAGTGATCAACACGCCCCCCACCCTGAAGATCATGGCCGACATTGCCAATGCGGCCGGCACCAAGCCCGAGATCGAGATCTTCGATTCCGGCGATCTCAACATGGCCAAGGATTTCCTGGCCAGGGGCGTTCTCAGGGCGCCGCCGATGTTTCAGTTTGTCATGGGCATCAATTTCGGCGCTGCCGCGAATTACCAGACACTGGCCTACCTGATCTCGCAGTTGCCCGAGGCCAGCGAATGGGCGGCCTTCGGCATCGGCAAGAACGCCTTTCGCATGTTGGCGCTGTCCTACCTGATGGGCGGGCATGTGCGCATCGGGATGGAAGACACGGTCTATATCGACCGGGGCGAATTGTGCAAAAGCAACGCGCAACTTGTCGAAAAGGGCGTCAGCATCGTGGAATCTCTGGGCGGCAGCATGGCCACGCCGGCCGAGGCGCGCGAGATTCTCGGGCTGCCGCAGCTTTGAGCCGCGCAGGCCCAGACATGACAGCTTCGGGAGATCGCATGGACGCGGATTTCATCATTGTCGGCGCGGGGTCTTCCGGCTGCGTTCTGGCCAACCGGCTCAGCGCCGACCCACGCAACCGGGTGCTCTTGATCGAGGCCGGCGGGCGCGACAGATACCCCTGGATCCACGTGCCTGCCGGGTATTTCAAGACCATGAACAACCCCGGCTATGACTGGTGTTACAAGACCGAGCCGGTGCCCGGGCTCAATCGCAAGGTGGTCAACTGGCCGCGCGGCAAGGTGCTGGGCGGATCCTCGGCGCTGAACGGGCTGCTGTATGTGCGCGGCCAGCCGCAGGATTACGACCGCTGGCGGCAGATGGGCAATCCTGGCTGGGGCTGGGACGATGTCCTGCCGTATTTCAAGCGCTCCGAAGGCAATGAACGCGGCGAAGACGCGCTGCACGGGGCGACCGGGCCGCTGGGGGTCTCGGACCCGCGCTACCGGCATCCGATCTGTGACGCCTGGATCAGCGCGGCGCGGCAGGCAGGCTATCCGGCGAATGACGACATCAACGGCGCGACGCAGGAAGGCGTGGGCTATTATCAGCTTACCACCCGCAATGGCCGCCGGTGCAGCACCGCCGTGGCCTATCTCAGACCGGTGAAGCACCGGCCCAACCTGCGCATCCTGACGCGCGCGCAGGTGCGCAAGGTGGTGCTGGAGGGCAAACGCGCGGTGGGGGTCGAGATCACCGACGAGGCCGGCGAGGCCCGCATTCTCAGGGCCCGGCGCGAGGTCATCCTGTCCTCGGGCGCCATCGGCTCGCCGCAGATCCTGATGCTGTCGGGCATCGGCGACGGCGCCGAACTGCGCAAGGCGGGCGTGGCGCCGAACCACGATCTGCCGGGGGTGGGCAAGAACCTTCAGGATCACCTTCAGGCCCGCACCACCTTCAAGACCCGCACCACCACGGTGAACGACGAGGTGCGCAGTCTGTTTGCCAAGGCCAGGACGGCGATGCGCTACGGCCTGCGCCGCAATGGCCCGATGACCATGGGCGCCAGCATGGTGGCCGGCTTCCTGCGCAGTGCGCCGGAGGAGGCCACCCCCGACATCCAGTTCCACATCAACCCCTGGTCCGCCGACAGCCCGGCCGAGGGGGTGCATCCGTTTTCGGCCTTTACCGCGACGGTCTGCGTGCTGCGCCCGACCAGCAGGGGCGAGATCGCGCTGGCCGGGCCGGACCCGATGCAGGCGCCGAGGATTCAGCCCAACTACCTTGCCACCGAAGACGATTGCCGCCGCACCGTGGCGGGCGTGCGCATCTCGCGCAGGATTGCGCGGCAGCGCGCGCTGGCGGCGGATATCTCCGAGGAATTCCGCCCGCCCTTCGATCTCGACCTGAGCGATGACACCGCGGCGCTTGCCTGGGTGCGGGACAATTCGACGACGGTTTACCATCCCGCCGGAACATGCAGGATGGGCACCGACAGGGGGGCGGTGGTCGATGCGCGGCTGCGCGTGCAGGGCATCGCGGGCCTGCGCGTCGTCGATTGTTCGATCATGCCCGAGATCGTGTCGGGCAACACCAATGCGCCGGCGGTGATGATCGGAGAAAAGGCCAGCGACATGATCCTGGAAGACGCGCGCGGCGCATGAGGGACGGACAAGAGATGACCGATATGACAACCAAGGACATGCGCCTGAACCTGACCGCCATCGAGGCCCGATTGGTGCGGACGCCGATTTCCACGCCGGTGCGCACCTCGTTTGGCGTGATGCACGACCGCCCGACGCTTCTTGTCCGGGTCACGGATGCGGCCGGCGTGCAGGGTTACGGCGAGGTCTGGTGCAACTTTCCGGTCTGTGGCGCCGAGCACCGCCTCCGGCTGATCGAGACCGAGATCGCACCGCGGATCACCGGCACCGATTTCGCCAGCCCGCAGGCCTGTTACGCGGCGATGACCGAGCGGCTGCGCATCCTGCGGCTGCAAACCGGCGAGCCGGGGCCGATCGCGCAGGCCATCGCCGGGGTCGACATCGCCATCTGGGACATGATCGGCAAACGTCTGGGGGCGCCGCTGCATGCGCTCCTGGGGGCCGAGCGGTCGCGCATCCCGGCCTATGCCAGCGGCATCAACCCGGTCGGCGTCCTCGAAACGGTCGCCCGCGCCCGCGCCGCCGGGCACCGGCATTTCAAGGTCAAGGTCGGCTTCGGCGACGTGACCGACCAAGCCAACGTCGCGGCGGTGGCCGGCGATCTGCGGCCGGGCGAAAGCTTTCTGCTCGACGCCAATCAGGGCTGGTCGCCGGAAGAGGCCGGCCGCGCCCTGCGCTGGATCGAAGGTCACGCGCCGCGCTGGATCGAAGAGCCGATGCCGGTGGATGTGCCGCCGGCGGCCTGGCACATGCTCAAGTCCGAGACCTCGGTGCCGATTGCCGGTGGCGAGAATTTCCTGAGCCGCAAGGAATATGACGATGCCACACGCGGCAAATGGCTGGATTTCGTGCAGCCCGACATTGCCAAATGGGGCGGCTTTACCGAAGGCCTGCCGGTGGCGCGGGCGGTGGTGGCCAATGGCCTGACCTATTGCCCGCATTCGCTGGGCGGCGGCATCGCGCTGGCGGCCTCGGCGCATCTTCTGGCGGCGGCGGGCGGGCCGGGATTGCTTGAATGCGACGCCAACGAGAACGCCTTTCGCGACGCGGTCTTCCCGCTCGCACTCCGCGATGGCTGGGTCACGCTGGCCGACACGCCCGGCCTCGGGGTCGATGTCGCGGCGCTGGACGCGGCCTTCGGATAAACCGGTCAGCCGGCCCCGCCCGCGGGCTGCACCGCGCGCCTGAGCTGGCGCAGGAACGCCAGTTCGAGGCTCGATCTCGGATGCGAGGCGCGCTGGACGATGCCGATCGGGCGCTGAAAGGCGGTGCTGTCGAGCGGCAGGAACTCGATGGCGTCATTGTGGCCGGACAGCACCGTCGGCAGCCGCGGCATCACGGTGATCAGATCGGATTTGGCAACCGCCTTGTAGGCGGTTTCCGTCGAATCCGTGTCCAGCGCGATGTCGAAAGAGCTGACCCCGAACTTGGCCAGCCCGTCTTCGGTCTGCATCCTGAGATAGCTGCCGCGGGAATGCGCCACCCAGCGCTGCGCCTCGAGATCGCGCGGCAGGATCTCGGCCTGCCGGGTCAGCGCATGGCCCTTGCGGCAGACAATCCCCAGCATGTCATCGGCCAGCGTTTCGGTCTCGAGCTGCAAATCGGCCGAGAGCGGACGCGCCGGCCCGATCACGAGGTTGACCTGCCCGGTGGACAATTGCGTTTCGAGCTCGGCCAGGAGACCGACCCGAAGCTCGACCCGACAGCCGACATGGCTGGCCAGGAAATCGCTGAGGATCGGCGCCAACAGATTGTCGGCCAGCGAAGGGGCCGTTCCGATCAGCAGGCTGCCCGCCTGCCCGGTGGACAGATGTTGCGCATAGGCGCGGGCCTGATCTTCGGCGGCCAGCATCATCAGCCCGAAGCGTGCGAAGGTGGTGCCCAGGTCGGTGGCCACCGACTGCCGCCCGATGCGCTCGAATATCGGCGCGCCGAGACGTTCCTCGAGCTTTTTCATGCTTTTGCTCAGCGCCGGCTGTGCGACGTTCAGCTTGGCCGCCGCCGCGCCGAAAGAGCCGCATTGCACGATGGTGGCCAGCTGGATGAGGTGTCGGGGGTCGATCTGCATGGGCGGGTCCGGGTTGCGGCTTAGGCTGGGATGCCGCGTCACGCTACACCGCCCGGCGCCGGGCGTCATCCTCTGCCGGGCCGCGCGGCCTGGCGGCCCTCTGACCGTGTTGCCTGACGCGCCTTGATCCGGGCCTGCACCAGCGGCCAGAGCGCCAGCACCAGCGTCAGCAGGATAAAGAACAGCGAGATCGGCCGCGTCACCAGCGGCATCAGACTGCCGTCATAGAGCATCAGGCCCGAGCGCAGCTCTTTCTCGGCCAGCGGTGCGAGGATATAGCCCAGCACGAACGGCCCCACCGGAAAGCCGCCCCGGCGGAACAGGAAGCCCAGAACGCCAAAGACCATCATCACCCAGACGCTCGACATGGAGTTCGACAGCGAATAGACGCCGATCACGCAGCAGACGATGATCGTCGGAAAGAGATAGGCCCGCGAGATCGTGGCGATCCGCGCGATCGGCCGGACGCCGGCAAACATCAGCGCCGCCATCAGGAAATTGGCCACCAGCGCCGCCGCGATCACGCCGTAGGCGATTTCGGGCGAGTTGGTGAAGAGAAGCGGGCCGGGTTGCAGGTTGTGGATCACCAGCGCGCCGATCAGGATCGCGTCGATGACGCTGCCCGGAATGCCCAGCGGGATCAGCGCACCGTTGACCGAGGCGTTGTTGGAGGACTCTGCCGCCACGATCCCGGCCTCTTCGCCGGTGCCGAAGGTCTCGGGGTGTTTCGAAAAGCTCTTGGTCGTGGTGTAGGCGACAATCGCGGCGATGGCGCTTCCGACGCCGGGCAGCACGCCGATCCAGGTGCCGATCAGCGAGGAACGGACGGCGTTGGGCCCATGTTTTCTGACGTCGCCTGCCGAGGGCATGAATTCGGTCAGCCTGCCGCCCTGCTGCTGGATCGGCAGTTCCTTTTTGAGCACGTCCTCGATGATCTGGCTGATGACAAACACGCCAAGCAGCACCGGCAGCAGGGAAAAGCCGCCGGCAAAGCTGTCGACGCCGAAGGTCAGCCGCATCACGCCCGACGAGGCATCCGGCCCGACCATCGCCACCGCCATGCCGAACAATGCGATCAGCAGACCCTTGACCAGCGTGCCTTCGGCCACCGTGGCAATCAGCACCAGCGCCATGAGGACCAGGGTAAAGAGCTCGTAGGGCCCGAATTTCAGCGCGAAATCCGCCAGCGGCGGCGAGAGCAGCGCCAGGAAGAGCCACGACACGATGCCGCCCACGAAGGACGCCATGATGCCCAGCGACAGCGCGCGGCCTGCCCGGCCCTGCTGGGCCATCGGATGGCCGTCGAGCACCGTCATCACCGCCGAGGGCGTGCCGGGCATCTTGAGCATGATCGCGGTGATCAGCCCGCCGCTGACCGAACCGACGTAGATCGACACCAGCAGCATCAGCGCCAGCACCGAGTCCATATAGAAGGTGACCGGCAGCAGAAGCGCGATCAGCATCGCGCCGCCAAGTCCGGGGATGGCGCCGACGACAATGCCCAGGAGCACGCCGAGGAAGATGAAGAACATCGGCGCCGGGGCGAGGACGTTCACAAAAGCATCAAGCAGGGGCATCAGGTGGCTCCTATTCCGGCAGGACCACCGACAGCACGTCGGTGAAGGTGTAGGTCAGGGCAAAGCTCATGACGGCGGCAATGACGCCCACGATGATCAGCTTGCGCGCGGAGAGATCGCTCATCGCCGCGCCCAGCGCCGCGAGGAAGGCCAATGTCAGCCAGGTGAAGGACAGCCCCCCAACGGTCAGCGCCGTCAGGTAGGCCAGCGTGATCAGCGCCACCAGGGCGAAACGGAGCCTCTGCGGCCCTTCGCCCGTGCCGGCGCCCGCAGGCCGGCGCGCCTCCGGGCTTGCGGCATCCGCTTCGGCGGCTGGTGCCGCCCGGCTTTCGCGGAACAGCGACACCAGACGCAGCGCCAGCAAGACCAGCAGCAGATATCCCACGTAGCGTGGCAGGCCGGCCGGCCCCAGCGGGTCGAACATCGGCTCTGGCAGCGCCGCCGCCCCGACCAGCAGGGCGACGCCGGTCGCCAGCAACAGCAGCAGGCAAATCGCCTCGCCGCCGCGGTCTTTTGTCAGGAAATTCATTTTCGCTCCTCCCTCGCGACGGTCTCTAGGCCCGACAGGTCGGCAGAGGCGCGCGGTCTTGCAGGTTGATCATCTCGACAACCATGTTGTGCACCAGCCGGGCCTGCTCTGCGGCATATTCCGGCTGTCCCCAAAGGTTTGTCACTTCGTCGGGATCGTTCTTCAGGTCGTACATCTCGTCCCAGTCTTCGCCATAGCGCAGGGTAATGCGCCAGTCCTTTTCGACATAGGTGCGGATTCGCTGCGGCCGTTCGAAGGCCGCCATCCGGCGCTGGCTGTCCTCTTCCACGATCAGCCCCTGCCGCGCGACCGGCTCGAGCGCATTGACCCCCTGGCAGCCGTTGAATGGCTGGATGCCGGCGCGCTCAAGGATGGTCGGGCCGATGTCGATGGCGCTGCGCAGCGCGTCGTCGCCGCGGGCCTCGGGATCGCGCGGATCGGCCCAGATGAACGGCACGCGGATCAGTCCCTGGTAATGCATCAGTAGCTTCAGCATCAGGCCGTGATCGCCCATGTAATCGCCATGGTCGGACGTGAAGACAACGATGGTATCCTCGGCCAGCCCCTGCTCTTCCAATACCTTCAGGATGCGGCCCACCGCGTCGTCGATCATGGTGATCGCACCATAGGTCAGCGCAATGATCTCGCGAGCTTCGCGTTCGGTGACGGCAAAGGGGTCCTGGCCCACCCGCGTCTCGGGCGCTTCGGCCAACTGCCGGCGCAGGTTGTGGATCGGCGGGATATCCCCCTTGCCGAAGGAGCTGGGCAGCTCGATCTCGTCGGGATCATACATGTCCCAGTATTTGCCCGGCGGGGTGAACGGATGGTGCGGATCGGGAAAGGACATCATCAGGAAGAACGGATCCTCCTCGCCCGCGCGCTCCTTGATGTATCGCTCGCATTCACCAGCGATCCAGGAGGTGGGATACAGCTCTTCCGGCACCTGCGTCCGCCAGGCCTGCGGCGCGCAATAGCGGTCGTCGGGCTGCGCGTTTTCCTTGCCGCGCAGGGCCGCGATCTCGGGGTGATTTTTCTTCAACCAGGCCTCGTAGTCGCCAGTCACCTGATCGGCGTGATCATTGGCAATCTGCACATGGTCGAAGCCGTAAAACGGCGTGCGGACCTGATGCGCGGGATCGTCCCGCCAGCGCGTTGCGGTTTCCTGTTCGTAAGGCTCCCCCGCACGCTGGCGCCGGATGGCCTCGCGCAGTTCCTCCGAGGCCTCCTCGAGCCCGGGCTTGACCTGACGTTTGGCGGTGGCGGGCAGACCGGTCATGCCCTGAAGATGCGATTTGCCGATCAGCGCGGTGCTGTACCCCTTGTCGCGCAGGAGATCGACGAAGGTCGTCGCATCGAGCGACAACGGGATGCCGTTGTGCCGCCCGCCGTGCAGGCTCGGCATCCGCGAAGTCAGGATGCTGGCGCGGTTGCACATGCAGATCGGATTGGCGACGTAGAACCGGTCGAACCGTGTGCCGCGGTCTGCCAGGCCGTCGATGTTGGGCGTCCTGACCACCGGGTTGCCATAGCATCCAAGATGATCGGCGCGGTGCTGATCGGTCACGATAAACAGGTAGTTGGGCTTCCGGGTCATGGTCTCTTCCGGCAAATAGGAGGCGGGCGCGGCCCCGGGGGGCCACGCAGGCAGAGGGGCCTGCCGATCCCGGACCGGCAGGCATTGGCAAAGGGGTTACCTGAGGCTGTCGGCGACGGCGGAGAGATCCTCGTAGATGGCTGCCAGATGCGCGTCGAGCGCCTCACCGGCGAGGAATTTCACCTCGTCGCCCTTGGCCTCGATGGTGGTCGCGAACTGCGGGTCGCTGGTCACCTGCTCGAAGGCGCCGGCTAGGGTTTCGACCACCTCATCGGGGGTGCCCGCCGGCGCATACCAGATGTTGTCGAGGCAGGAGACGACATCATGGCCCAGCTCTTTCGCGGTCGGCACATCGGGAAGATCGCCATGGCGCGCCTCGCCGTAATAGACCAGCCCCTTGAGCTTGGGATTGCGGGTCACCGGCGTCGGCACCACGACAGCGGTCTTGGTGTGATTGCCGAGGATCGAGGCGATGCGGTCCGCCCCGCCGCCGGCGTTCACATAGCCCACCTTCATGTCGGCGGCATTGGCAAACATCTCGGTGGTGAAATGCGCGATGCTACCCACCAAGGTGGCCTCCTTGACGCCGCCGGGCGCGGCCCTCGTCTGGTCGATCCAGTCCTGGACGTCGGCTATCCCCGAACCTTCGGCGGTCGCCGTCATCAGGCAGGAAAAGTTGGTCTCGGCCACCGGCACCATCTCGCTGTATTTGAAATCCAGCGTGCCCATCAGCTCGGCAGTCATCATCGTCTGGTGGATATAAAGCAGCGTATAGCCATCGGGATCGGCATCCCTTGCCTGGCGGATGCCGATGGTGGCGGCGCCGCCGGGCACGTTGACGACAACCATCGGCTGTTCCAGCAGGTCCATTTCCTCGATCCGCTGGATCACCAGACGCGCCTTCACGTCGCCCTGGCCGCCAGCGGCAAAGGGCACGATGACCTTGATCGGCTTTTCCGGGTAGGCTTGGGCGGCGGCGGGGCCGGCCGCCGAAACCGACAGCGCAAGCGCAGTGGCGGCGGTGGTGAAGAGACCTTTGATCATACGAAATTCCTCCCTTGCGTATATCTCGGCTTGCCACCGTTCTAAGCGGTCAATACTTGCCGATCCAATAACATCTGGGCGGAATACATATCCAACGGGAATGTATCTGCGATCACCATCCCGCAACATGGGCGCGCGAGACCTGTCCTCGACCCGGTTGGGGAGCGGGCGGCCGAGGACAGGCCGGCGGCGGGCGATCAGGCCTTGATCGCGCCGTCGACGACGAATTCATGGCCGCTGCAATAGCTGGAATCGTCCGACGCCAGAAACAGCACTACCCGCGCCACTTCGATCACCTCGGCGGTGCGGCCCATCGGCACCCTGGCGATGAGCTCTTCGCGCGGCACGCCGTGACCATCCAGCATCGGCGTATCGATGAAGCCCGGATGCACCGAATTCACCCGGACGTTGGACGGCCCAAGTTCGACCGCCGCCGCCTTGGACATGCCCCGCACTGCCCATTTCGTCGCGCAATAGGCATGCGCCTTGGCCGAGGTCAGCCCGGCAATCGACGAGATATTGACGATGCTGCCCGCCTTCTGCCGCTTCATCGCCGGGGCCACCGCCCGCATGCCCAGAAACACGCCGGTCTGGTTGATCGCCACGGTCTGATCCCAGGCCCGGAGATCCGTGTCCCCGAGCGTCAGCACCCGGAAGATGCCGGCGTTGTTGACCAGCACGTCGATCCGGCCGTGCAGGTCGAGCGTGGTCTGCACCACGCGGGCCCAATCCTCTTCCGAGCTGACATCATGCAGCACGAAGGTGCAGCGCGGGCCGAGCCGGTCGGCGGTGGCGGCGCCGGCCCCGTCATTGATATCGGTGATGACGACAGTGGCGCCGGCTTCGATGAACAGTTCGGCTTCGATCGCCCCCTGCCCGTTTGCCCCGCCGGTGATGAGGGCGACCTTGGTGTCGAGGCGGTTCATGTGCTGTTCCTTTGCTGGATTGCCGCAGTCGCGGCCTGGCGCTGCGCGGCTTTCGCGGATGGTGCGATTTTTGCGTGCGGTGCGATCAATTGACCACGTGCCGCGCGCGGCTTAGGCCGGGCCAGTCGATACATGGGCGTGACGAGGTGTGTGATGGCGCGGAAATACGATTGGCGAACCGGCAGCAATGTCGAGGCGACGCTCAGCGTCATCGGCGGCCGCTGGAAGCCGGTGATCCTGTGCAACCTGCTGGTCGGGCGGCTGCGTTTCGGCGAGCTGTGCCGCAACATGCCCAACGCGACCCAGCGGATGGTGACCCTGCAACTGCGCGAACTCGAGGCCGACGGGGTAATCAGGCGGCATGTCTATGCCGAGGTTCCGCCGCGGGTGGAATACGAGCTGACCGAGTTCGGGCGGTCCCTGGAGCCGGTGCTTTCGGTGATGCGGGAATGGGGCATTGCCTTCAAGGCCCGCAAACTGTCCGAAGAGGCGCAGGCCCACCCCGACGACGCGGCCTGATCGGCGCCAGCCCCGCGGCCGCAGGGCTGGCACGGTGATCATTGGCCGGTAAAGCTGGCGCGTTCGGCCGCGATCTCGGCATTGGCGCGGTCTACCGCGGCCTGCACGAGGTCGTAATATTCGCTGCCGTATTTATCGACGAACCAGTCGATCACCGGCTGCTGGCCCGGCAGGAAGGTGGCCTTTTCCTCTTCGGAGGGGATATGCACCTCGCCGCCGGAGTCGACGAACTTCTGGTATTTTTCGAGATAAAGAGCACCGGGCAAGCCATTGCAGGTCTTGGTCAATTCGTGGAAGCCGTCGGCCACGACCGCTTGCAGGTCCGCCGGCAGGGATTGCAGCCAGGTGTCGGACATCCACCAGAAGATCAGGTTGTGGGTGTGGTGGTCGGCGACCGCATATTTGACATAGTCGTTGAGGCTGGTATCGACCACGTCGGACAGCGCGTTCTTGGTGCCGTTGACCACGCCGGTCGCCAGCGAGGTGTAGAGCTCGGGCCAGGGCACGGGCGTCGGATTCATGCCGAGCGCGCTTGCAAATTCCATCGACACCGGCGATTCCACCGTGCGCATCTTGATGCCTTGCAGATCGGCCGCGGTCTTCACCGGCACATTGGTGAAAAAGTCGCGCCAGCCGACGCCGCCGGTCATTCCCATCAGCCGCACCGAACCGGTCGCTTCCAGCACATCGGCGCGCAGCCTCTCGGTCAGCTCGCGATCGGCCATGACCTTGTCCATCACCTGATCGTTGGCAAAAAGGTAGGGGATATCAAAAGCCTGAATTGGGCCAAAGAAATTGGCAATGCCGCCGCCCGACGTCAGGGTCATTTCCAACGTGCCGAATTGCACCGCCTCGACGTTTTCGCGGAAGTTGCCGAGCTGCCCGGCCGGATAATGCTGGACCTCGATGCGGCCGCCGGAGTAGCGCTCGACGTGCGATTTCATCACTTCGGCGCAGGTCGACAGCGGTTGGGTGACGGCGGAGACATGCCCGATTTTTAACGTGTATTCCGCGGCTTGCGCGGCGGATGCCAGCGCGATGGCGCTGCTTAGCCCGATCGCGGCATTTGTGAGTTTTGATGTGACAGACATGATAGGTCCTCCCTTTTGTCTGGTGGGGCCGGCTCAGAGAAAGCCGAAGAGTTTCGGAATGGTCAGCGTCAGTGCCGGGATCATCGAGATCAGGACGATCACCAGGAAATGCACGGCGAGATAGGGCCAGAGTTCGCGCGAGATGACCTCGATGCCGGTGCGGGTCAGACCGGAGGCAACAAAGAGGATCATGCCCATCGGCGGCGTCACCAGGCCCACGGTGACGTTGACGCACATGATGATGGCAAAATGCACCGGGTCGACGCCCACCTGGGCCAGCGCCGGGGCAAAGATCGGTCCGAGGATCAGGATCGCGGGCACGGCATCGAGGAACATGCCGATGAACAGAAGCAGGATATTGACCAGGAGCAGCAGCAGGAACGGATTTTCGGTGATGGTAAAGAGCATCTTGCCCAGCGCCTGCGGCACGCCCGACACGGTGGCCGCCCAGCCAAAGATCGTGGCCGAGCCGACGATCAGCAGGATCGAGGAGGACACCAGCCCGGTGCGGTAGAAGATGCCCACCAGATCCGCCGGCTTGACGGTGCGGGTGATCAGCATCGACAGCACCAGCGCATAGAACACCGCCGCCCCCGCCGCCTCGGTCGGCGTGACGATACCCGAGACGATGCCGCCGAGAATGATGACCGGGGTCAGCAGCGGCAAGAAGGCCGGTTTGAACGCGGTCCAGACCTCGCCCGTGGTGGCGCGGCGATGGGCCTTGGGGTAGTCGCGGCGCTTGCCGATGATCGCGGTGACGATCATCAGGCCCGCGCCCACCATGACCCCGGGCACGATGCCGGCCAGAAACAGCGCCGCGACCGAGACGTTCATGACATAGGCATAGATCACCATGATGATCGAAGGCGGGATGATCGGCCCGATGACCGAGCTGGCGGCGGTGACGGCGGCGGCGAAGGGGCGGGAATAGCCGTCCTTCTCCATCGCCGGAATGAAGATCGACCCCAGCGCCGAAGTGTCGGCCACGGCCGAGCCCGAGAGGCCCGCGAACATGATCGAGGCCACGATATTGGCCTGTGCCAGCCCGGCCCGGACATGGCCGATCAGCACATTGGCGAAATGCACCAGGCTCTTGGTGATGCCCGAGACATTCATCACCTCGCCGGCCAGAATGAACAGCGGGATGGCGAGGATCGGGAATTGCGCGATCCCCCCGAACATGCGCTGCGGCAGCATCTTCATGAAGGTCGCCTGATCGGCCAGCAGGAAGCCCGCCAGCGGCCCGGCCGCCAGGGCAAAGACAATCGGTATCCCGGCAGCCATGAGGACCAGAAAGACCCAGAAGAACGTCAAAGGCATGGTGCAAGTCTCCTCCCAAGAGCCCGCAGCGGCTGCGGTCTTGCGTACGTCAAACGGGGCTGTGCGGCCTCACGTCAGTGAATTGTCGATCATGTTGCCCGGCTCGAGGTCGACCGCGTCGGGCCTGAAGATCCCATGCAGGGCCTTCAGCAGAAACTCGAGCGATATCAGAGCCATAATCGCGCTCCCGAAGGGGATGGCGAAATAGATCCAGAAAAACGACAGCTCGAAGGACGAAGGCTGTTGCTTGCGCGCGATCCAGGCGATGGAATAGCCCTGCCAGACAAAGACACACATCAGCCCGAAGACCACCGCATAGATGATCAGGTAGTTCAGGTTCCGCAGCCGCGGCGGCAGCAGGTTCGGCAGGATATCGAGCGCGATCTGGCCGCGGTTTTTCAGCACGATCGGCGCCGCCACGAAGACCAGCCAGAACATCATGTATTTGCCGGCCTCCTCGTACCAGGGCAGCGAGCTGTTCACCACGTAGCGCCAGAAGACACCGGCAAAGACATTCAGGGTGATCGCCGCCATCAGGAAAATGGTCAGCCATCGCAACAGCTTGCAGATCGTCCTGTTGATCCGGTCGAGACCGCGTGTCAGAGCTGTCATCCTGTCCTCCCACGGGCCCCGCCCGGTATCGAGACGCCCCGCAAGGCTCACAGCGGCCGCCGCGCGAGCGAAAAGCTCTGACCGGTTGGCCCGCCGATTGGCCGCGTCGCCATGTAAAGTGCCAGTTCGCCGACCTCATCGGGATGCTTCAGCCGTTCCCATTCCGGGAATCCCGGCGGCAGGGCCTCGGCAAACCGCTCCAGCACCTCCTCCGGCGGGGTGCGCCGGTCGCCGGGCTTGTCCTTGTTGAGCATGCTGGTCGCCACCGGCCCGGGAATCAGGTTGTTGACGTCGATCCGGCGCGGCCAGAGCTCGTTTGCCAGGGCATCGGTGAACATGTTCATCGCCGCCTTGGACACGTGATAAGCGCTGTTGGCATTGCCCGCGCGCTTGCCCATGCCCGAGGTCACATTGATGATCTTGGCGCCATCCGACATCCCCGGCAGAAGGAAGCGCGTCACCATGTAGGGGCCCCGCAGATTGATCTCGATGGTCTTCCACCAGTTCGCCGGATCGGACTCTTCGATGCGGCCGGTTTCCACTTCGGCTCCGGCGTTGTTGACCAGCAGGTCAACGCAGCCGAACCCGTCAATGACCTGATCGCAGAACGCCGATGTGGCCTCCTGATCCGAGAGATCGACGGCTCCGAGGAGGCACCGCACGCCACAGGCCTCGACCTCGGCTTTCACCGCTTCAAGCTCGGCCAGGGTGCGCGAGCAGATCGCCAGATCCGCCCCGGCGCGGGCAAAATAGAGCGCAATCGACCGGCCGAGCCCTCGGCCCGCCCCCGTCACCACAGCGGTTCTCCCGGCGAGCGGCTTGTCTTCGGACATCGGTTCCTCCCTTTCGCCATCTTCGGCCGCGCGACATGGCGGGCCCTGGCAGTGCCGCCGCGCGCGGCGGGCAATCGTTTCCTTCGGCGAGTTTTCCGCGCCGGGTGCAAAAAACTCAAGTACCCACATTTTTGTAAGTATCGAGCGTCAGGCTCCGGTGACTCGCCGCCTTGCAGATACAATAAAACATATATACCTTTATATCAATAGAAATCTCACCCACCAAGCCGCACCCCCGCCCGGCGGCAGGGACGGGATTTCTTCTGAGTGGCCCGTGCCTGAAACAAGACCGGCCACGCCCTTTCGGACATGGCCGCTCCTCGACTGGTAGCTTTGGTCACAGATACGGTTTCAGCGCGATGGATTTCGGCACAAGGTAATGTTCCAGGCTCTCGGGGCCGCCCTCGACGCCATAGCCGCTTTCCTTGACGCCGCCAAAGGGGGTTTCGGGGCTGGCGACGCCGACGGTATTGATGCCCACCATGCCGGCGGCAAGCACCTCTCCGATCCGGCTCGCCCGCTCCAGCGAATTGGTGACCGCGTAAGAGGCCAGCCCCAGCTCCAGCGCATTGGCGCGTTCGGCCACCTCCTCGATCGTGGCAAAGCGGGTCATCGGGGCCATCGGGCCAAAGGGTTCCTCGGTCATGACCAGGCTGTCGTCGGGGGCGTCCTTGATGACGGTGGGGGCATAGAAATAGCCCCGGTTGCCAATCCGCTCGCCGCCGGTGGTGACGGTTGCGCCGCGTGTGCGGGCGTCCTTGACAAAGCCGTCCATCGCGGCCAGCCGCCGGGCATTGGCGAGCGGGCCCATCATCGTGCCCGCCGCCATCCCGTCGCCCACCTTGATCGCCGCCGCACGTGCGGTGAAGGTCGCGACAAATTCGTCGTAGATCGCGTCCTGTACAAAGAACCGCGTCGGCGAGATGCAGATCTGGCCGGCGTTGCGGAACTTGCCCGGCACCAGAAAATCGACAGCCCTGGCGATATCGACGTCGTCGAATACCACCACCGGCGCATGCCCGCCCAGCTCCATGGTCAGGCGCTGCATCCGTTCGGCCGCGAGAACCGCCAGCTGTTTGCCGACCGGCACCGAGCCGGTCAGCGAGACCTTGCGGACGATGTCGGAGGCCATCAGATGGCGCGTCACCTGCGCCGAGGGCCCGAAGACCAGCGTCACCACCCCCTCGGGCAGGCCGGCGTCGATCAGCGCCTGCACCAGCAGGACGGCCGCGGCCGGAGTTTCGTTCGAGGCCTTGAGGATCACCGAACACCCCGCCCCCAGCGCCGCACCGATTTTCTTGGCCACGGTGTTGATCGGAAAGTTCCAGGGGGTGATCGCCAGGCAAACGCCGACCGGCTCCTTGACCACGTGATGCCGGACACCGGCGGCGCGGCCTTCGACGATGCGGCCATGCAGGCGCTTGCCCTCTTCGGCGCTGAATTCGAGGATATCGACAACTGTACCGATCTCCATCCGGGCCTCGGCCAGCGGCTTGCCGTTCTCGAGCGTGACGGCGACGGCGATTGTCTCGACCCGCTCACGGATCAGCTGTGCCGCGCGGGTCATGATGGCGGCGCGGTCATATGACGACATGGCGCGCCAGGTGGCAAACCCGCGCGCGGCCGAGTGCAACGCCGCGTCGAGATCCTCGGGCGCGGCCGAGGGCAGCACGCCAAGCACCTCTTCCGTGGCAGGGTTGATGACCTCCTGCGCGGCCCCGGCGGCACCCGCCCTCCAGGCGCCATCGATCAACAGGTTCAGCTCTGGATAGGCGTTCATTATCTCTGTCCTTTTCGTGGGGAGTTCAACCGCCGGCGGCGGGCCCGTCGCGGCGCCACATGCGCGCGTTGCCAAGGCCGCCATTTCAATTGCCATGACCCAGCGAGCCCGAGCGGCACCGCAGGTCGATCAAAACATATATACTTTTAAATGTTTATGCAATACGCGAGATTTTCACCGCATGGCTACGCCGCCGGACCGAAATCCGCGATGGCGCCGGAGCTCTTCAGGAAAGGGCCGCCCGGCCGCAAGCCCTACCCCTCGCACACATCCTCGATCTGGCGCAGGATGCCCATGGTCCGCCCATGTGCGCCCTGCCGGAGTTCATTCTGCGCGCGACGGGCCGCACCGGCGGTCGACGCGGGGCTGAAGACGTCCGGCGTATCTCCTCCACGGCGGCGGAGTGTCAGATACGCCAGGTGTTTGTCGCTCGCGCCGTACTGATATTTGTACGGTTCGTTGCCGTGGCCCAGCTCGTAGCTGGTCAACGCCATGCGGATGGCGGCCTCGATACAGAACGCGTTCAGCAACAAGCCGATGCAGGGCAATGCGTCTTGGTAATCGCGGGCGGCGATCATGCCGGTCATCGTCTTTTTCCGACGGTCGATCAGCCGGGCCAGCACGCCGATCGGATGCCGATCCCGCCAAAGCACTGGCATGAAGAGGGTGCCCATGTCTTGGCATCTTTCGAGCAGCAAACGCTGCTTCTTTTGATAGCTCCGCATCACCTGCGGCGACAGTGTGTCGCTCCAGCGGGCACGCCACAGATGCTGGAGCGCGTCGGCATTCCGGGCGAAGGTTTCCGGCGTGGTCAGCGTGATGCGGTAAGGGCCGTCGTCCAGATACCTGCGACGAAAGCGGCGGATCTTGCCGCGAATGCTCTTGCTCACCGTCTCATTCAAATAGGCCTCGAAGCTCCCGGGCAAGGCAACGGTCGGCACCCGGAGCTTGTCGGTGCGGCCGGCGTTGTCTGTATAGGGCGGCCAATGGATGCGAAACCGCTCGGGGTCAAAGGCATCGGCGAAGCGCCGGGCCCGATGTGGGGCGGCGACATAGCGCAGGGAGAGGCGCTTCCACGGCATCTCTGAAAGGCACTGCGCCAAGGCCGCAAGGGCGGCGTCTTCACGGTCGGGGTGGCAGAGAAAGCCGGTCGCGTCGCTGAGGCCAAAACGACCGGCCGCATCGTAGCGGGTCTGACAGGCTTCGCTGCTTTCGCTCCAGTGGAAGGAATGGCGCAACGGCAGGATGGCGGCAATCTCCTGCGGATCAGAGCCATCGCGCACGACCAGCACGTGCCAGCTTCCGGGATTGTCGGCGAGCAGGGTTTTCATCCACTCCCAGGAGAGGAAAAACCCCGCATGGGGATCGATCCCGGCAAGCCGCTCCCACCCGCGGCGCAATTTGCTCAGCTCTTCGAGGCGATCGATCACCTCGGTGCGAAGATCGCATCGGGGCGCGGGCTCAAGCGCAGCGGTCGCGTTCACGGGGCACCTCTTTCCATGTCTCCGGCGTGACCCTATCAGCCAATTGCGGTACGAATGTGCCGGAATTGCAAAGGTCGCAGGCGGATCTGGCGGTCCCCGTCAGCCCTCCGGCGCAGACATCCCTTCGGACACCAGCGCCTCGATCCGCGCGGCGAGCATGTCGGAAAATTCGCGTGCGATCTTGGAGGCCGGCCGGTCCAGCGGACGCAGCAGATAGATCGTCTGCCAGACCGTCGGCACGAAGCCGACGATATCCAGTTCCTCCCGGTATCGGCTTGCCGTGATGGCATCGATCAGCCCGGCGCCGAAGCCACGCCGCACGAAACCGCAGACCGACTCGAAGGTCTGCGTCTCGACCGCCGTGCCGGGATACCCGACGCCACGTTGGTCAAAGCGCTCGGACAGCTGGATGGCGCTCGGGTGGCCGGCGCTCACGCTGATCAGCGGTTGCGATTGCAGGTCGATGGGCTCCAGCGCCAGCCGGCCCGGCGGCGCCTGCCCGCGCGGAAAAGCGATCATGCAGGGCACCGCGAATTCCCGCACATCAAGGTTGCGTGCCTCGGCCAGCCGGGTCGATATCGCCAGATCGAAATCATGGGTCTGCAACAGCCCGGTCATCATTTCGGAGCGCCGCGCCTGAAGGTGGACCCGAACCGATGGCCGGTCGGCCAGAAAGTCGCTCAGCGCCTCGGGCAGAAAATCTATGGCGATGTCGGGATAGGACACCACGACCAGATCGCCCCGGCGATTGTCGCGGATCTGCCGCGCCCGGTGTTCGGTCAGCTCGACGCTTTCCAGGGTGCGCTGCACGTCCGGCATCAACACTTTCGCCTCGGGCGTCGCCACCAGCCGCCCCTTGACCCGTTCGAACAGTTTGAATCCCAGCGCATGTTCGAGGTTGGCGATCAGGCTGCTTGCCGAAGGCTGCGCTATGCCCAGCGATTCCGCCGCCTGAGTCATGTTTCCGCTCATCATCACGGCACGCAGGCATTCAAGCTGACGAATATTGATCACAGTTAAAGTCCATAGTTTTTACCTATGAGTGGCGCAAAATTTAGTATTATCTTCTATTGAAGACCCTGTCTACGCTTTCTGCAAGCGGTCGTTCCCGCGACTCGCAAGATGCGTAACAAGGATCTGGGAAAACCATGTCAGGATTGTCGGAACTCACCAATCGCGGCAGCTATGCGCTGGCCCCCGAACTCGTGCTGACGCCCGAGGGCGCGCTGAGCGACATGGTGGTACAAGTCCGCGACGGTGAGATCGTGCAGGTCGGGCCGCGCGGTCTGGTTGCAGCCGGCACCCCCGTCGTCGATCTGCCCGAACGCGCCATCGTGCCGGGCTTTATCGATGCGCACACCCATCTGGGCCAGGCCTTCGGCAAGGCGATCACCGGCGGCGAACCGGCGCAGATCTGGCGCCGCATCTGGACGCCGATGGAAGGCAGTTATGACGCCGAGACGGTCTATGTCTCGGCCAAGTGGATGTTTCTCGAGGCGCTGCGTGGCGGCTTTACCGGCATCGTCAATTTCGCGGTGCTCGATGGCGAAAAGGCCGCTGCGCTGCATCAGGCCGCGACCGACGTGGGCATCCGGCTGGTCTCTGCCACCGGCGCGGCGCTGCCGGTCGACGGCACGAGACAGCCCTCGCACTGCGACATTGCCAAGGCCATCGACGGGGCGCTCAAACGGGCCGAGGCGCATATCGCCACCTGCAAGGGCCAGCCGCTGATCACCCCCTCGCTCTGCGTTCCCGCGGTGCAGAGCGCGCCGGGCGAAATGCTGCGCGCCCTGTCGGACTACGCCGCAGCGCAAGGCGTGATGTTCCAGATCCACACCAACGAACACCATGTCGAAGTGCACTGGAGTGTCTGCACCCATGGCAAGCGCCCATTGGAATATTTCGCCGACCACGGTGCCGTCGGTCCGCACACGCTCCACCATCATTGCACCCTGGTCACCGACCGCGAGATCGAGATCCTGCGCGAGACCGGTTCGGCGGTCAGCTACAACCCGCTGGCCAGCGCCTGGAAAGGCGACCGTATCGCCCCGGCGCTGGGCTTCGCCGCGCGCGGCGTGCGCTTTGGCATCGGCACCGACAGCACCCGCTCGGACGCGCTGCGCCTGCTGGAATCGGCCGAGACTGCGCAGCGGTTTTCACAAGGCATGCAGAACGCCGATTTCTCCTGCGGCGCGGCCTGGACCTGGATCGACGCTGCCACCCGCGGCAGCGCCGATGCCGCCGGCCTTGGCGAGGTGACCGGGCAGATCGCCCCGGGCCAGCGCGCCGATTTCCTTGTGCTCGACCGGCGCCAGCCCGAAGTCACCCCGTCCTGGGATTTCGAATGGGAGCTGGTGCGGCTCTACAACCGCGACCAGATCGAGGCCGTCGTCGTCGACGGCCGCTGCGTGATGGCGCAATCCCGCCCGGTGGGCTGGGACGCCGAAGACTTTCTGAAGACCAACCGGAAACGCGCGCGCGACGCCGTCGGCGCCGCGCCGATCATCCGGTGTCATGGCCGTTCGGCCGATTTCCGGAACAGATGAAAGGGCATCGCGATGGAAACTCACCTCAAGAAATACGGCCAGCTCGCCGTCTCGCTTTCCGGCGTGATCGCGGTCTGGTGGATCGTCTCGGGCTTCGGGCTCGTCAACCAGAACCTCTTTCCGACCCCACCACAGGTATTGGCCGCCGCGGTCGAGCTCTACCGTGACGGGGTACTGATCTCCGACCTTCAGATCTCGCTCAAACGCGCCGCCATCGGTTTCACCATCGGCTCGACGCTGGGGGTGCTGATCGGGCTGCTCACCGCGCGGGTCTTTGCCTTCTCGGTGGCGCTGGAACCCTTCCTGACGCTGCTCAGGCCGATCCCCGCCATTGCATTGGTGCCGATCGCCATCGTCTGGTTCGGCATCGGCGAGGGATCAAAGTACTTCGTGATCTCCTACACAGTGTTCCTGGCCGTCTGGCTCAACACTCACGCCGGCGCCTCCTCCGTCGCCGGAACCTATATCCGCGCCGCGAGGTCGCTGGGCGCCAACCGGTTCCGCGAGTTCTTCGAGGTCGTCGTGCCCGCCGCCGCGCCGCATATCGTGGTGGGTCTCCGCCTCGGCGCCGCCCTGGCCTTTCTCAGCCTCGTCGCGGCGGAACTCAGCGGCGCATCCTCCGGCATCGGCTTCCGCCTTCAGGACGCCCGCCAATTCATCCAGACCGACCGGATGTTCGTGGGGCTCATCGAGCTCGGCATCCTGGGCGCCCTGCTCGACTCGGTCTTTGTCCTCATCAGCCGCCGGCTGGTCCATTGGGAGAGCGCATGATGCAGAATGCAGCACTGAAAATCGTCGAGGAACCTCAGACCATGACCAACACCGAGGTCGGCAGAATTGACGTCGAGAACGCCGCCGTCACCTTCAAGGGCCCCAAGGGCAAGAAGATCGAAGCCCTCGCCCCCACCGACCTGGTGATCGACCCCGGTTCCTTCGTCTCGCTGATCGGCCCGTCGGGCTGCGGCAAGTCGACCTTGCTGAACGCCGTCGGTGGCTTCGTGCCGCTCTCGGGCGGGGTCATCAAGCTCGATGGCGAGCCGGTGACCGGCATCAACCCCGACGTCGGCGTGGTCTTTCAACAATACGCCCTGTTCCCCTGGTTCACAGCGCTCGGCAACGTGATGTTCGCGCTGAAACGCTTTCCGATTTCGAAGCAGGAGCGCCGCGATCGCGCCATGGCGGCGCTGAAGGAAGTCGGGCTGGAAGGCCGCGAGGCCAATTATCCCGGCCAGCTTTCCGGCGGCATGCGGCAGCGGGTGGCGCTGGCGCGGACCTTCGTGACCTCGCCCAAGGTGCTCTTGATGGACGAACCCTTCGGCGCGCTGGATGCGCAGACCCGGGTGGTGATGCACGAGATCCTGCTTCGCGTCTGGGAGGCGCACAAGGCCACGGTGATCTTTGTCACCCATGACGTGGATGAGGCGCTGATCCTGTCCGACCGCGCCCACATCATGAGCGCCGGGCCGGGGCGCATCATCGAAACCATGGAAATCACCGACGAGCGCCCGCGCCGCGCCCATGAGGTGACCGAAAGCTTCCTGAAGAACCGCAACCACATCATCGGCCTGCTGCGCCAGCCCGGCGCCGAGGATCATTGAACACGACACAAACCAACAGGAGGAAACAATGAACCATACTCTGAAATCCACCTTTCTTGCCGGCAGCCTCGCCATCCTGGCGACCGGGGCCACCGCGCAGAACACCGAAATCACCTTCGGCGGCGGCGCCTATCTCGACATTCCGCAGCTGTCCGTGGCGATGGATCACGACCTTTTCGCCAAACACGGGCTTGACGTGAATGTCATCCCCTTCCAGTCCGGCCGCGCCGCCTTTGAGGCGCTGCTTGGCGGTCAGCTCGATGTCGCGGTCATGGCCGAGTTTCCCGCCGTCATCGGCGCCATGCGCGAACAGGACTTCAAGGTCATCGCCGGCTTGTCGCAATATCGGGCGACGCGCATCATCCACACCGGCGGCCCCGAGATCGACAGCGTGGCCGATCTGGCCGGCAAGCCGATTGGCGTGACCGCCGGCACCAATGTGCATTTCTGGCTCGAAAACGAATTGAAGGACGCCGCGATCGAGGCCGAGATCGTTTCGGTCGGCCCGCCCGATATCGTGCCGGCCCTGTCGCGCGGCGACATCTTTGCCGGCGCCATGTTCCCGTCTTTCTACGGCGGCGCCAAGGAGACCCTCGGCGAGAAATATCGGGAAATCCCGATCTCCAGCTACAACACCCATTTCATCCTTGTCGCCACGCAAGAGCTGATCGACGACGACCCGGCGGCGGTCTCTGCCGTTCTGACCGCATTGCTCGAGGCCGAACAGGTCGTCACCTCTGACCCCGCAGCCTCGCATGAAGCGGTCTCGCGTGTTCTGGGCGGCACGTTGAAGCCCGACGAAGTGGCCGAGGCCTCGGCCAATTATGCCTTCGAAATCGGGCTGGATGATGCGTTGATCGATCTGATGGTCGAGGAAGGCGTCTGGATCAACGCACGCGGTTCGATCAAGGGCGAGGTTCCGACCCGCGAGTCGATCGGCGCCTATGTCGACGGCAGCTTCCTGTCCGACATCGATACCGGTCGGGTCGCGTTGAACTGATCTCGCCACGGCTCCCCTTCTGGCCGGGTCACCGCGGTGATCCGGCCCTTTTCATGGACTTGCCTCATGGATCCTGCGCTTCTGACATTGCTCGGCCTCGCGGTTTTTGGCGCCGCCACGCTTCAGGCGGCCACCGGGATCGGCTATGGCGTCATCGCCGGTCCGATCTTTCTGGTCGCGCTGAACGGCGCCGAGGCGATCCAGATCAGCGCCCTGCACAACCTCGCCATCGCACTCATCCTGGCCCCGATGCTGCGCGGCGGCGTGGAAAAGCGGGTTCTGCTCTGGTTGATGGCCGGCAGCAGTGCCGGGATCGCCTTTGGCCTCGGCCTGCAAAGCCTTTTGAACGTTGCCGCGTTGAAGCTGGTTGCGGCTGCCATGGTGGCATTTGTCGCCTTCACGCTTGTCGCCGACATGCGCCGGACAGCCGGGCGGGCAAAACCGCCGCCGGCCGCCGTGGAAACCGCCTCCATCGGAACGCTGGCGGGGATCATGGGCGGGATGCTGGCCATGCCGGGGCCATTGGCCGCCACCTGGATGTCGCTGCGCGCCTTCGACAAGACTTCGGTGCGCGCGACCATTCTCGCCTTTTTTGTTTTCGCCTATGGCGCAAACGTGCTGACCTATACGCTTGTGTCGGGCTTCGGCACCGAGACATTGAAGCTGGCCGCGTGGCTTGCGCCGGCGCTGATACTGGGCATCGCCGCCGGGTCCGGCGTGTCCCGGAAACTGTCCGAGGCGCTGTTTCGCAAGGTTCTGCTGGTGGTGCTGACGGCGACCACGGCCATGCTGCTGCTCAGCCTCTGACCGAAAGGCGCAGGGCGCGGTTGCATCCTCGGGCCGGGCAACAGCCTGTGTTGCGCCGCTGTTGCGCCTGCAACATGCCGCAGCGCAGAGCGCATTTTCCCCGGCCCGAACCGCAGGCTTTGATGGATCGGCAGCGGGCGGCACCGCGATACTCCTCGCACATCCACGTGCATCAGGAGGAGGAACACGATGCTCGATTCAACGGTGACACACCGCACCCAGCTGGTCCTGGACAGTCTCAACGCCGCCCTGGAGGAGGGCGACGTCAGGCGTGCCAGCGATCTCTTTGCCACCGACAGCTACTGGCGCGATCTGGTGGCGGTGAGCTGGAACCTCAAGACCGTCGAAGGCCCATCGGGCGTCGCCGAGATGCTGACCCGTCAGCTGGCGCATACCTGCCCCGGCAATTTTCAGATCCAATCCGCCGAACTGCCGGCCGAAGACGGCGGCGTCATCACCGCCTGGATCACCTTCGAGACCAGGGCGGGCCGCGGCTGGGGGCTTCTGCGGCTCAGGGACGACCGGATCTGGACGCTGCTGACGGCGCTGACCGAGCTGAAAGGCTTTGAGGAAAACCGCGGCACGCGACGGCCGATCGGGGCCGAGCACGGCGCGAAAAAGAACCGCGCGAGCTGGAAGGAAAAGCGCGAGGCCGAGGCGGCCGAGCTGGGGTATGACAAACAGCCCTATACGGTGATCATCGGCGGCGGTCAGGGCGGCATCGCGCTGAGTGCGCGGCTGCGCCAGCTCGGCGTGCCGACCATCGTGCTCGACAAGCACAACCGCCCCGGCGACCAATGGCGCAACCGCTACAAGTCGCTCTGTCTGCATGACCCGGTGTGGTACGACCACCTGCCCTATATCAAGTTCCCCGACAACTGGCCGGTGTTCACCCCCAAGGACAAGGTCGGCGACTGGCTCGAGATGTACACCAAGGTCATGGAGCTGAACTACTGGACCCGCTCGGAGGTGCAGCAGGCCAGCTATGACGAGGACACCGGAAGCTGGACCGTGACGGTGAACCGCGACGGCGAAACGCTCACCCTGCGCCCCACCCAGCTTGTGCTGGCGACCGGCATGTCGGGCAAACCGAACCTGCCCGACTTCCCCGGCATGGAAACCTTCAAGGGCGAGGTCCAGCATTCCTCGCAGCACGACGGCCCCGACGCCTGGACCGGCAAGAAGGTCGTTGTGGTCGGCTCCAACAATTCCGCCCATGACATCTGCGCCGCGCTCTGGGAGGCGGATGCCGATGTGACCATGGTGCAGCGCTCCTCGACACATATCGTGCGCTCGGAGACGCTGATGGATATCGGTCTCGGCGGGCTTTACTCCGAAGAGGCCGTGGCCAACGGGGTGACCACCGAAAAGGCCGACATGATCTTTGCCTCCCTGCCCTACAAGATCATGCATGACTTCCAGATCCCGCTTTACGACCAGATGCGCGAGCGCGATGCCGAGTTCTACGCCGGGCTGGAGAAGGCCGGTTTCGAGCTCGACTGGGGCGACGATGGCTCGGGGCTGTTCATGAAATACCTGCGCCGCGGCTCGGGTTACTACATCGATGTCGGCGCCAGCCAGCTGATTATCGATGGAGAGGTCAAGCTGGTGAAAGGTCAGGTCGATCATTTCGAGGAAGATGCCGTTGTTCTGGCAGACGGCACCCGGCTCGAGGCCGATCTGGTGGTGATGGCGACGGGGTATGGCAGCATGAACGGCTGGGCCGCCGATCTGATCTCTCAAGAGGTCGCGGACAAGGTCGGCAAGGTCTGGGGCCTCGGCTCCGACACCACCAAGGATCCCGGCCCCTGGGAGGGCGAACAGCGCAACATGTGGAAACCCACCCAGCAGGAAAATCTCTGGTTCCACGGCGGCAACCTGCACCAGTCGCGGCATTATTCGCTCTATCTCGCGCTGCAACTGAAGGCCCGGATGGAGGGCCTCGATACCCCCGTCTACGGGTTGCAGGAGGTGCATCACCTGTCGTGATGCCCGGGCGCCCGGGCCCGCTCCCGGCCCGGGCGCATTTTCCCCCTCACGGCCGAGCCCTGGCGCTCATGACGTGCCGAGGAACCACAATCCGCCCAGGAAGAACCCCGCCAGGATCAGCGTCTCGCAGATCACCAGCGCAAAGGCTTGCCCGCCGACGTCCTGCACCTGTTTCAACGAGGTCTTCATGCCCACCGCCGAGACCGCCGTGAGCAGCAGCCATCCCGAGGCGTCGCCGATCGTCCGCGTCAGGCCCTCGGGCATCGGTGCCACCGAATTGATCATCGCAAAGCCCAGGAAGGCCAGGACGAAGCCCGGCAGCAGAGCCGCCTTTTGCCGGGTGGCGCCGGACCTGCGTGCGGCGAGCGCGATCAGGAAGACCACCGGCGCCAGCAGCGACACGCGCATCAGCTTGACCACCGTCGAGACGTCGCCGGTCTCTTCCGACATGGTGTAGCCCGCGCCCACCACCTGGGCGACATCGTGGATTGTGCCGCCGAGAAACAGGCCGGCGGCGCGCGCGTCAAAGCCGAGCAGGGTCATCAACATCGGATAGACGACCATCGCCACCGTGCTGAGCAGGGTCACGCTGATCACGGTAAAGACGAGGTTGCGTTCGGAATTCTCATTCCTGGGCAGGACCGCTGCAAGGGCCATGGCCGCCGACGCGCCGCAGATCGCCCAGTTCCTCGCTCAACCGGTCCATCGGTTCGAGCGGCGTCGGCAGATGTCGCGCAACTCGCTGTGCGAAACCGCACTTTCGAGCGGTATCAAGGAGCTGGTGCTGAAAGGCCTGGGCTTGGGCTGGCTGCCGCTGAGCATGTGTTACCGCGAGCTGGAAAGCGGCGACATCCTCTCGACCGCGCATCACCTCGGACATGAGGACATCGAGATGGTGCTTTATGCCAATACAGAAAGCAAGACCGCCATCGCGCTGATCGACCATTGGCAGAAGGTGTTCGCGCTGCGACCGGCCGAGCTGGACGGACCCCCGTGATCCTTGGGCCTGCGGGCAATTGTCTCGACACCGCCGCACAGCGAGGATAGCTGTTGCAGAAACTGCGGACGAGCCAGATGGTACCTTTGGAAACTCTCTTCAACCGCGCGCTTGACGCGGTGGTCGGCATGGACGAATCCGGGCACGTCACCGCGTGGAACGGCTCTGCCGAAGAGATCTTCGGCTGGTCCCGGGAGGAAGCCCTGGGCGCCTTGATGGGCGATCTGATCGTTCCTCCGCAATATCGTGAGGCCCACGCCCGGGGCCTGGCGCATTACAACCGCACGGGCGAAGGCCCGGTTCTCGAACAACGTATCCAGATCACTGCCATGCACCGCGACGGGCATGAGTTTCCCGTCGAACTGTCGATCTTTCCGATGCGCGAGGAGCGCTGCTTTTACGCCTTTATCCGCAGCATGGTCGCCGAAGAGGCCGCCCGCCGCGAGCAGGAATTCCGCGCGCGCGAGGCCGACGCGCTCCTGGCGGTGGCGCAGAAGCTTCTGGACGATGTCTCGCTCGACGAGTTCACCCAGTTCTGCCTCGACACCGTCTGCTCGGTCTCGGGCATGAAGGCGGGGCATTTCCACGTGGTGCGCGGCACCGGCCGCCAGGCCCGCCTGCATCCGACGGGCATCTGGCACCTCGCCGATCCGCGTCTCGCCCCCGTTGTCGAGGTCACCGCCCCGCTGCGCTTTCGCCGGGGCGAGGGGCTTCCCGGCCGGGCCTGGCAATCCGGCCAGCTCGAGGCGCTGGAGAACCTCTCCGCCTCCGATCAGTTCGTCCGGCGCGACACCTTTTCGCAGGTCGGCCTCACCCGGGCGGTTGCCCTGCCGGTGTCGCAGGGCGGCCAGGTGCATGGCGTGCTGGAGTTCTTCGGCACCGAAGAGGCTCGGCTCGACAGCGAGCTGCTGCGCATGTTGCAGACCATCGGCAGCCAGATCGGTGTCGCCATCCGACGCAAGGAAAGCGCCGAGCACCGCGAGACCCTGCGCCGCGAGATGAGCCACCGGGTGGGCAACAGCCTGACCGTCCTGGCCTCGATCTACCGCAGCTGCTCGAAAGTGGCCAAGGACAAGGCAGAGCTCGACGAGGCCTTTCTGGGCCGGCTGATGGCCGTCGGACGGGCCAATCGCATCGCCGTCGAGGACGGCGGCCAAGGCCTCGCGCTGCCGGCCCTGATCCGGGCCGCGATCGGGATCCTGCCCGACCATGGCAGCATCACGATCGAGACACCCGAACTTGTCGTCGGTGGCGAGACGGTCATGCCGCTGGCGCTGGTGCTCAACGAATTGGCGACCAACACACTGAAACACAACGCGGCCTATGAAGACGCGCGCCTGTCGATCTGCGGCCGTTACGACACGACGCAGGGCCATCTCGTGCTCGAATGGCGCGAAACCCGCAACGCGCCGCTTGCCTCGACCCCGAGCGATCCTGAACGCATCGGCTTTGGCACCCAGCTCATTCAGCTCATGGTCGAAGGGCGGTTGGACGGCACCTGCGAGCGAAAGCTGGACGAAACCGGCTTCCTCTGCACCCTGCGCCTGCCAACGGATCGTATCGCCGCTTCGGCGGACCCGGCGCCGCCGGGCTAGACCGGTCAAGACCGCCTCCGGCGCGCTCGGCCTGGTCCTCCGGCCGGTGGTCCGCATCGTGGCGATCCAAACCGGTTTCTTCACCCCCTACCGATGTGGGCGCCCTCAGCCCAAGTCCCGGCTTTGGGGGGTCGACCACCAGAACAAGGTGGGCCGATTATTCGACGCGCGCCCCGCGCCTTTGTTCAGAAATCCCCGGGCGCGCATTGCAGACAGACAAGCCCTTCGGCCCGCCAGGCGTCGACGACGGAGCTTCGGTCATCGATGATCAGCCAGGGAACAAGCCCGTCCGCCTTCATCTCGGCCAGCGCGCGGCGTTTGACGTCGGGGTCGCTGGCCGCGTCCTGGTCTTCCCCCCGCAGGTAAAGCCCGTCGAACGGCAGATCGTGCTTGTGCAGCCAGGCAATCGTGTGGTCGGCCCAGCCCCGCGGCCGGCCCGAGCAGATCACGATGGTTTCGCCGCTTTCCTTCAGCCGCTGCATCAATCTGGCGATCGGCGCGATCAGCGGAGCATCGGCCATGGCGAGGTGAAACTCCTCCCATTGCTTTTCGATCCCATGCACCAGATGCCCCAGTTTGCCGGCATCGAATTCGGCCAGGGTTCCATCGACGTCAAACACCACGCAGGGGGTGGCAACGGCATCTTTCATAGCTCTTTCTCCTCGAATTGGCCGCCGGATCGCTGAAACAGGATCGGGACGGCATTGGCGGGCCGCGCTCCGACGCCGCCGCCGGTCCAGAGCAGCCGGGCGGCGCGGATCACGCCGGAATGGCACACCAGAACGGGCAAGGCGGCGCCGGATGCGGCGCAGATTTCACAAATCGCCTGATGCACCCGGGCTTGCATCCCGGGCCAGCACTCACCGGCCTCCGGGGTGTCCTCGCGGCGGGGCTGGTCGGCCAGGGGGCGGCCTTCGAACACCCCCCAGTCGCGCTCGCGCAGCCCGTCGTGGCAGGTGAAGGCCAGACCGGGAAAGCCCAGGTCGCAGGTCTCCCGCGCGCGCGACAGCGGGCTGGAATACAGGGCGATCCGCATGGGCCAGGCACGGTCGGCCAGGGCACGGGCCTGCGCGCGGCCGCGCTCGGTCAGCGCCACATCGGTGCGCCCGGCAATGCAGCCATCGGCATTGGCCGTGGTCTCGCCATGGCGGATCAGGCAGAAGCTGCGGGGCGGCGGCGCGACGTCGGTCACAGCCGCACCGGATCGTGCAGGAAAATCTCCACTCCGAGATCCTCGATCAAGTAGTCCTCGGGCTGAGCGCAGAACGCCGGGGCAAACCGTTTCGCGCAGAGCCGTTCGAGCATCCTGACCTGATCGCGAAACGGCGGATGCACGTTCCAGCGCTGAAAATATCCGCCCGGCACGCGACAGATAGCCCGCGCATGGGCGGTCATGTGACCGGTAAAAACCACATGCGCATCACGGCCCAGACGCCCGCTTTCATGCCAGGCCCGGACATAGCCCCAGGCCGCGCCGCCATCGGCATTCGGCGTGTCGCAGACCAGAAAGCGCGCCTGATCCATCGGCCCGCGCGACAGCAGCGGTGCGATCTCCTGCACCGCCGGGCCTAGCGCGGCGCTGGCCAGGGCGGCGCGCAGGGTTGCCTGGCATTCGGGATCGAACATGACGCTCTCGACCCCGTAGCGCCGGATCAGGTGCAACGCCATTTCGCCGGCGCGTCCCGAGGGCGGCACCGGCAAAAGCACCTGGCCTTCCAGCCCGTCGAGCAGCGCATCCAGCGCCGCAAAGCGCTCTGATTGCGGCACGTCGTCGAGATGGTAAGAGCAATCGAGAATGGCGGTGGCCGCCGTTGGGGGCGGATCAAAGGGGAACCAGTCGGATTCCTCGGACCAGTCGCCGGAATAGAACACCCCCTCTCCCAGCGCGAAATGCATCCAGACCCCGCCCAAGGCATGGCCGTTGCGCCCGGTGGTCAGGCGCACGCTGTCGATAACGGTTTCGCCCTGTTCGGGCAGCAGATGCACCTCGGCCGCGGGCGGCAGGGCGCGGGCGGTCTGGGCGGTGGCAAAGATCGGCAGGCCGGCCTCCACCGCATGCGAGGCGCCGCCGATATGATCGATGTGGTCATGGGTGATGAACACCGCATCCGCACCGTCGAGCCAGGCAGGGTCGAAATGGGCATGGGCCTCGGGGCCGAAGCCGCAATCCAGCAGCCAGCGCCGGTCGCCGAGGTTAAGTTGCATGCAGGCGGGGCCTTTGTCGCCGATGCCGGAAAGGAGTCTTACGCTTTGCATTCAGTCCTCGGAAAACGCCCATGGGGTGGTGATGGTCAGGCCGAGTTGGGCGCCGACATCGAATTTTGCCCGCGTCTCGGCGAGCAGCCGGGTGCCGCAGTCGGCCACGGTTTCCAGCAGGTATTTCCCGCCCAGATAGGTGACCCGCGCGACCCTGGCCCTGAGATCGCCGGTCTCGGTGATGGTCAGGTTCTCCGGGCGCAGGCAGACGTGGTCGATGCCGCCGCCGTTCCGGCCGCTCTGCACGGCGATCCGCGCGCCCAGCACCTGAGCATGGACCGCGCTATCGGTCGCTTCGACCGCCTGCACCGGAACCACCGTGCCACGGCCGACGAACTCGGCCACAAACCGGTTGCGCGGGCGCTCATAAAGCGTCTGGGGCGTGTCGAATTGCTGGATCGTGCCGCGATCCAGCACCGCGATCCGGTCGGCCATGGCCATGGCTTCGGCCTGGTCGTGGGTGACATAGACCATGGTCGCGCCGGTGCGCCGGTGGAAATCGGTGAACACCCCCTGCATCGAGGCCCGAAGCGCCACATCCAGATTGGCCAGCGGCTCATCCAGCAGCACGGCGTCGGGATCGGACACCAGACAGCGCGCCAGCGCGACCCGCTGCCGCTGCCCGCCGGAGAGTTCCGACGGCATGCGGCCGGCGTAGGCGCCAAGCCCGGTGGCGGCCAGCGCCGCCTCGGTCTGCTCGGCAATCTGCGCCCGGGCCAGCCGGCGAATTTCCAGCGGATACGCGATGTTGCGGCGCACGGACATATGCGGCCAGAGCGCATAGGATTGGAACACGAAGCCGATGTTGCGACGCTCTGGCGGCACCATCGCGCCGCTGCCGGCATCGGCCATGGTGCGCCGGCCAATGCCGATCTGCCCGGCGCTCGGCATCTCGAAGCCGGCCAGAAGCCGCAGAAGCGTGGTCTTGCCGCAGCCCGACGGCCCCAGCAGCGCAATGAATTCCCCGTCTTCGAAGCGGGTGGTGATGTCGGACAAGGCGGGGGCGCCCGCAAATGTCTTGCCGACCGACGACAGGCTTATGTCTGCCATGGAACAACTCCTTTCGGAAAACGGCGCGAGAACAGCTCGATCAGGGCCATCAGCGCCATGACCACAAACACGATGGTCATCGCCAGGGCACTGGCCATCGCGGTTTCGCCGCTGTCATCGAGATTGAAGATCACCACGCCCAGGGTCTCGGTGCCCGACGACCACAACAACGCCGAGACGGTCAGCTCATTGAACGCGGTGAGGAACACCAGGATCGCGCCGGCGGCGGCGGCGGGAGCGGAAAGCGGCAGGATCACGTCGCGCAACCGCTGGAACAGCGAGGCGCCGACCGATTGCGCCGCTTCGCCCATCGCCGGGTCGAGCTGTTTGAGGCTGGCCTGCACCGGGCGGAACATGACGGCGAAGAACCGCGCCAGATAGGCCAGGAAAATGATCCAGATCGTGCCGTAGAGCGTGGCCTCGGTAAATGGCAGCTTGATCAACAGCAGGATCATCGCGATCGACAGCACCACGCCGGGCAGCGCATAAGGCAGGTCGAGCAGGCTGTCGAAGAGCCGCGACAACCGGGTCGGATTGCGCTCCATCAGCCAGGCCAGCGGCAGGCAGAGCGCCATCAGCACCAGGGCCGCCCCGAGGGCGAGGCCAAAGGAATTCGCAAAGGCCCGGGCCGTCACCGGCTGACGCAACAGCACCTCGGACCACGACGCCAGGGTCACCGTATCGAGGCGCAACGGCACGCCGTAGGCCGGCACCAGCGAGGTCGCCAGCAGGCCGAACATCGGCAGCACCAGGATCGCGCAGACCACCGCCCAGAGCAGGATCTCAACCGGCAGCCGCGCCGCGCCCAGCGGAATGGCGAGCGGCCGCGAGGTCGCGCCGACCAGATGGACCTTTTGCCGCGACTGGAAAAACCGCTGTACCAGAATGCCTGCCACCGCCACCGTCCCGATCAGCATGGCCAGCACCGAAACCTCGGCCAGCACGCTCGTGCCCATGCCGGCGAGCTTCTGATAGACCAGCGTCGGCAGCGTCGCATAGCCCGCCGGAATGCCCAGCATGGCCGGAATGCCGAAATTGCCCAGCGCGGTGACAAAGGTGATCGCGGTGCCGGCGGCCAGGCTCGGCAGGGTCAGCGGCATCACCACCTGCCACCAGGTGCGCAACCCCCGCGCGCCGCTGATCCGCGCCGCTTCGACCACCTCCTGCGGGATCGCCCGCAGCCCGGCACGCAGAGTCAGGAAGATGATCGACATGTGCTGAATGCCCAGCAGCAGGATGATGCCCTCGGCGGAATACAGCGGCTGCGGCGCGCCCAGCGGCGGCGCCAGGCCCAGCGTCTTGAGCAGCACCGACGACGGCCCCATGATCTGGGTCCAGGACAGCGCGGTGATCTGCGGCGGGATCATCATCGGGATCATCAGGCAGAAGACCAGCGCCGCCTTGGCCCGCAGATCGGTCAGCGCCACCAGAAAGGCAAATCCCGCGCCCAGCACCAGCGACACCAGGGTGCCAAAGCCCGCGGTGATCAGCGAATGTTTCAGCGCGCTGAGCGTCGCGGGCTGCGACAGGACCCCGCCCATCAGCGCCAGACCGGGTGTCCCCTGATCGGTCACCCCTTCGACAAACAGCCGCAGGACCGGCGCCAGCGTAAGGCAGATCGCCACCACCAGAATGGCAGAGAGCAGCCGGCCTTCCGACCGGCTGCCTCCCGATTTCGTCGCCAGACCCATTATTCGGCGCCGAACAGCTCTGCGAATTTCGCCTTGTTGGCTTCGGCGTTCTCCAGCGCGACCGCCGGGTCGAAGGCCATCAGCGCGATGTCTTCCCGCGCCGGAAAGCCCGCGGGCACGCCCATGCCGTCGCGGGCCGGGATATAGCCCATGTCGAGCACCAGCTCCTGGCCGTCTTCACCGAGCAGGAAATCGACGAATTTTTGGGCGCCTTCGACGTTCTTGGCCGAGGACATGATTGCCACCGGTTCTGTCACGTAAGACACGCCCTCTTCGGGAAAGACGAACTCGACCGGCGAGCCATCGGCCTTGTTGCGGATGGCGAGGAAGTCGACGACCATGCCATAGGGCTTTTCGCCTGCGGCCACCGCCTTGAAGGTGCCGCCGTTGCCGCCCTGGGCGCGGGCATCGTTGGCGGCCAGCGCACCGTAGTAATCCCAGCCGAGGCTTTCGTCGCCGGTCAGGGTGGCAAGATGGATCAGCGCCGCACCGGAATAGAGCGGCGACGGCATCGCGATCTGGCCCTTGAGCGCGGCATCGGACAGGTCGGCCCAGGAGGCTGGCGCCGTCTCGACGCCGGTGTTGTAGACGATGCCGGTGGTGATCAGCTTGGTCGAGTGATAGTATCCCTCGGCCGAATAGAGCGCGGCGTCGTAATTGGCGGCCTCGGGCGATTGATAGGCAGTCAGCAGCCCCTCTTGCGCCATGCCTTCCAGCGTCACGGTATCGGCGATCAGCAGAACGTCGGGCTGCGGGTTGCCGGCTTCGATCTCGGCGCGCAGACGGGCCATCAACTTGGTCGTGCCGTCACGGACCCATTCCACTTCGGTGCCCGGATTGGCCGCCTCGAAAGCATCGACGGTCTGTTGCGCATCGGCGTTCGGCTGGGAGGTATAAAGCGTGATCGTGTCTGCCATGGCGGTGCTGGCCATGAGGGCAAAGGCGGTCGTGGTGAGGAAGATCTTCATGGGGCTCTCCTGGAGATGCAGCTTTCGTTCGAAAGTGGTTCACGAGGGCCTTATTCCCGCCGGAGGCAACGATTTTGTGACAGAAACGTAAACTTTTTAATGATATTGCGCAGAATTTCGTTCCCGCCTAACCTTGCCGTAACCTGCGGTTGTTTTCGAAGGAAAGTCATGAAGCGATTGGACCTGGCAGCGCGCCGTGACCGCATTATCGCGCTCCTGTCGGAGGAAGGCGAGCTGTCGGCGGCCGAGTTGTCCGGCCGTCTTGCGGTGTCGGTTCAGACCATCCGGGCGGATTTGCGTGATCTCGATGACGCCGCCCTGGTGCAGCGCCGCAATGGCGCGGCGCGCCTGCGCCAGCAAAGCGAGAACATCGGCTATCTCCCGCGCGAGAGCGTCGCGCGCCAGGAAAAGCGGCGCATCGCCCTGGCGGTGAAGAACCTGATCCCCGACGGCGCGCGCGTCGCGCTTGGCACCGGCACCACGGTCGAGCAATGCGCGCGTCTGCTGGCCGCGCGCGAGAACCTGTTTGTCGCAACCAACAGCATTCATGCGGTCTGCGCCTTGCAAAACGCCCCGGGCGCCGTGGTCGAACTGGCGGGCGGGTCGGTGCGGATGCGCGATCTCGACATGATCGGCATTGCCGCGCATGCGTTCTTTGCCAATTTCCGGGTGGATTACGCGGTGTTCAGCTGCGGCGGCCTGTCGCCCTACGGCGCGGTGATGGATTACAATTCCGACGAGATCTCGGCCCGCAAGGCGATTGCCGGCTGTGCCAACACCACGATTCTGGTCGCCGACACCGAAAAGGCCGGGCTGGACCTGGCCTGCCGGCACGCGCATCTGTGGGATTACGACGTGATCGTCACCGGCGCGCAATTGCCTGCCGATGTGCGGCGCGCCTGCGCGCAGCGGTCTTGCCGCCTGCTTCGGGTCTGAGCCGTATCCCCGCGCGGCGACTGTCGCCGATGTCGGGTTTGAACAGCGACCCGTCCGATCCCGACCTCGCAAACACAGGCGGATGCAGGCATCTTGGTGTCGCAAATGAGCGAGGTCGCGATGAAGTACTCTGGTCTGCGTGTCATCAAGGAAGCCCTGACCGGCCACAGGGGCTGGGGCCCGGCGTGGCGCGATCCCGAGCCGCAGAAAAGCTATGACTACGTGATCATCGGCGGCGGCGGACACGGGCTGGCAACCGCCTATTACCTGGCCAAACATTTCGGCAAGAAACGCATTGCGGTGCTGGAGAAAGGCTGGATCGGCGGCGGCAACGTCGGGCGGAACACCACGATCATCCGGTCGAACTACCTTCTGGATGGCAATGAGCCGTTTTACGAATATTCGCTCAAGCTCTGGGAGGGGCTGGAGCAGGAGCTGAACTACAACGCGATGGTCAGCCAGCGCGGCATTCTCAATCTCTATCACAGCGACGGCCAGCGCGACGCCTTTGTCCGCCGGGGCAACGCCATGATCCTGAACGGCGCCGATGCCGAGCTTCTGGACGTCGATCAGATCCGCGCGCGCTATCCGTTTCTCGATTTCGAGAATGCGCGTTTCCCGATCAAGGGCGGGCTGGCCCAGCATCGTGGCGGCACCGTGCGCCACGACGCGGTTGCCTGGGGCTACGCGCGCGGCGCCGACAGCCATGGCGTCGACATCCTCCAGAACTGCGAGGTCACCGGCTTGCGCATCGAGGCCGGCGCCATCAGGGGCGTCGAGACTTCGCGCGGCTATATCGGCGCCGGGAAAGTGGCCTCCTGCGTTGCCGGATCGTCGAGCCGTGTCATGGCACTGGCCGACATACGCCTGCCGATCGAGAGCCACGTCTTGCAGGCCTTTGTCTCCGAGGGGCTGAAACCGGTGCTGCCGGGGGTGATCACTTTTGGCGCGGGGCATTTCTATTGCAGCCAGTCCGACAAGGGCGGGCTGGTCTTTGGCGGCGATATCGACGGCTACAATTCCTATGCCCAGCGCGGCAATCTGCCCACGGTCGAGGACGTCTGTGAAAGCGGCATGGCGCTGATCCCGGCGCTGGGCCGGGCGCGGCTCCTGCGGATGTGGGGCGGCGTCATGGACATGTCGATGGACGGCTCGCCGATCATCGACCGCACCCATATCGACGGGCTCTATTTCAATGGCGGCTGGTGTTACGGCGGCTTCAAGGCGACGCCGGCCTCGGGCATGTGCTATGCGCATCTGCTGGCCACCGACACCCCGCATGAAACCGCCACCGCCTATCGCCTCGACCGGTTCCGCCGCGGGCGGATGATCGACGAAAAGGGCGTGGGCGCGCAACCCAACCTGCATTGACCATGCGTTTCCCGGAAAACGTGAGAACCGGCTTTGCGGTTCGAGATGCGCACAAAGGATCTGACAGATGATGATCGACCATCCCCTCCTCGGCCCGCGTGACGCGCAGGAGTTCACCTATCTCGGCGATGCGTCGCTAATCGACCGCCCCGACTGGCAGGCCGAGGATGCCGTGGATCAATTCCACGACTACCTCTACCTGCGCGACAACCCGGCGGGCGAACATCGCGAGCTGTGGTTCCACGAGGTGGGCGACCGCAGCTGGCTGGTGGTGACGCGCAATACGCTGACCCATCAGATCACATCGGTCGAACTGGCCCGCGACGTGGCCCGCAGCCGGGGGCGCAGCAAATGAGCCAGAAAAACCGACTTCCGGGCGGCCAGATCGACCGCAGCCAGAACCTCGACTTCACGTTCGACGGCAAGCGTTTCACGGGCCACCCCGGCGACACGCTGGCCTCGGCGCTGATGGCCAACGGCGTGCGGCTGATGGGCCGGTCGTTCAAGTATCACCGCCCGCGCGGGGTGCTGACCTCGGGCAGCGAAGAGCCCAATGCGCTGGTCGAACTGCGCTCCGGCGCGCGGCAGGAGCCCAACACCCGCGCCACCACCGCCGAACTCTTCGACGGGCTCGAGGCCAGAAGCCAGAACCGCTGGCCCTCGCTCACCTTTGACGCCATGGCAGTCAACGACCGGTTCTCGAACTTCCTGACCGCCGGGTTCTACTACAAGACCTTCATGTGGCCCGCCGCCTTCTGGGAAAAGCTTTACGAGCCGATCATCCGCAAGGCCGCCGGGCTGGGCTCCCTGTCGCTGGAGGAAGACCCGGATTCCTACGACAAAGGCTACCTGCATTGCGATCTTCTGATCGTGGGCGCGGGCCCGGCGGGGTTGTCGGCGGCCCTGACGGCAGGCCGCTCCGGTGCGCGGGTGATCCTGGCCGACGAAGATTTTGCCATGGGCGGGCGGCTCAATGCCGAGACCTTTGCCATCGATGACACCGCCGGGGCCGAATGGGCCGCCGCCGCCGTGGCCGAGCTGCACGGCATGAACAACGTCCGGCTCATGCCGCGCACCACGGTGATCGGCGGTTTCGATCATGGCATCTACGGCGCGGTCGAGCGGGTCTCGGACCATCTGCCGACGCCTGCGCCCGGCAAGTCGCGCCAGATCCTCTGGCGCGTCTACACCAGGCGCGCCCTGCTCTGCGCCGGGGCCATCGAGCGGCCGATCGCCTTTGCCAACAACGACCGCCCCGGCATCCTGTTGGCCGGGGCCATGCGCGCCTATGCCAATCGCTGGGCGGCGACGCCGGCGCAAAAGGTCGCGGTCTTCACCAACAACGACGACGGCCACCGCACCGCCCGCGATCTGATGGCCAAGGGCGTGAGGGTCGCCGCCGTGATCGACGTTCGCCCCGACGCCCCGCGTATCGCCGATTGCGAGCTGCTGGCCGGCGCGCAGGTGATCGACACCTCCGGCCGGCTCGGCCTCAGCTTTGTCAAGCTGCGTCAGGCCGACGGCTCCGAACGCATCATCGAATGCGGCGCGCTCGGTGTCTCGGGCGGCTGGAACCCCAACGTGCATCTGACCTGCCATCAGCGCGGCCGCCCGGCCTGGAACCCCGCCATCTCTGCCTTCGTTCCCGGCACGGATCTGCCGCAGGGCCAAAGCGTGGCCGGGGCGGCGGCTGGGGCCTTTTCCACCCATGCCGCGCTCCGCTCGGGGGCCGAACAGGCCGCCGCAATTCTCGGCGATCTCGGGATCAAACCCGACAAGGCCCGCCTGCCCCGCGCCGAAGATGCGCCGGTCAACATCCAGCCCTTCTGGCATGTCACCGAAGGCCGCGGCCGCGCCTGGCTGGATCAGCAGAACGACGTCACCGTCAAGGACGTGAAACTGGCGCATCAGGAGAACTTCCGTTCGGTCGAGCACCTCAAGCGCTACACCACGCTAGGCATGGCCACCGATCAGGGCAAGACCTCGAACATGGGCGGGCTGGCGATCATGGCCGAGCTGGCCGGCAAATCGATCCCCGGCGTCGGCACCACCATCTTTCGCCCGCCCTACACACCCGTCGCCATGGGCACGCTGGGCGGCCGGGCGCGCGGGGCGCATTTCCACCCGGTGCGTGAGACGCCCAGCCACATCTGGGCCCGCGAACAGGGCGCCGTTTTCGTCGAAGCCGGCAACTGGCTGCGCGCACAGTGGTTTCCGCGTCCCGGCGAGACCCACTGGCGCCAGAGCGTCGACCGCGAGGTGCGGGCGGTGCGCGGCTCGGTCGGGGTCTGTGATGTGACCACGCTGGGCAAGATCGACGTGCAGGGCACCGACGCGGCGGCCTTCCTCAACAAGGTCTATGCCAATGGCTTTGCCAAGCTGGCGGTCGGCAAGACCCGCTATGGGCTGATGCTGCGCGAGGATGGCATCGTCATGGACGACGGCACCACTGCGCGGCTGGCCGAGGATCACTTCGTGATGACCACCACGACGGCCAATGCCGTGCCGGTCTATCGCCACTTGGAATTCGTCCGCCAGTGCCTGTTCCCGGACATGGACGTGCAACTGATCTCGACCACCGAGGCCTGGGCGCAATATGCCGTGGCCGGGCCCAACGCCCGAAAACTGCTGCAAAAGATCGTCGACCCCGGGTTCGATATCTCGAACGAGGCTTTTCCCTTCATGGCCTGCGGGGCGGTCACGATCTGCGGCGGGCTGCGGGCGCGGCTGTTTCGCATCTCCTTCTCCGGCGAACTGGCCTATGAGATCGCGGTGCCGACGCGTTATGGCGACGCGCTGATCCGCAGGCTGATGGCGGCAGGCGAGGAATTCGACGTGACCCCTTACGGCACGGAAGCCTTGGGCGTCATGCGGATCGAAAAGGGCCATGCGGCGGGCAATGAGTTGAACGGCACCACCACCGCGCTCAACCTCCGCATGGGGCGGATGGTGTCGAAGAAGAAGGACGCCATTGGTTCGACCCTGTCGGAACGCGCGGGGCTGAACACGCCGGATGCGCTGGCGCTGGTGGGCTTTCTGCCGAAGCTGCCCGAGGAGAAGGTCACCGCCGGCGGGCACCTGATGAACCGCGAGGGCCCCCTCGATGCAAAGCATGACCAGGGCTATGTCACATCGGCCTGCTATTCGCCGATCCTGAACAGCCATATCGGCATCGGCTATCTGAAATCCGGGTCAGAACGCATGGGCGAGCGCCTGCGTCTGGTCAGCCCGTTGACTGGGCAGAACATCGAGGTCGAGGTGGTCTCGGCCCATTTCGTCGATCCAGAGGGAGACCGTCTCCGTGCATGACTTGACCGCAACGACCGCGCTTGGCGGCACCACCGCCGAGGTCCGCGATTTCGAGGGCTTGCGCATTTCGGAATGCCCGGACTGGGCGCTGGCCTCGCTGGCGTCAAGACTGGGCCGCGAGGACGAGGTCGCCGCAGCGGCGCAGGCCCTTCTGGGCGCGGCCCTGCCGGGGGTCGGAGCCTGTGCCGGGGACGGGCCGGTCACGGCCTTCTGGATCGGCCCGGAACAATGGATGCTCGAGGCGCCGCACGGCAGCCACGAAGACCTTGCCGCGCGGATCAAGGCGGCCATGGGGGACGCCGGTTCGGTCACCGAACAGACCGATGGCTGGGTGCGCTTCGACCTGGAGGGCGCTGGCTGTCACCAGGTGCTGGAGCTCATGTGCAACGCCGACACGCGGCGGATGGACAGCCCGGCCGCAACCCGCACCGCAATCGCGCACCAAAGCTGTTTCCTGATCCGCCGGGCCGACGGGCATTTCAGCGTGATCGGGCCACGCTCGTCGGCCCAGAGCCTGCATCACGGGCTGATCGAGGCTGCGTACAGCGCGCTCTGACATCGCCGCCCCGCGCCCCGGCCCTGCGCCGGGGCCTCACGGCCAGTGGGGGAGACGAGGCCCCGACGCGAGGACCGGACGGGTTCAGGACGGGATCGGCCGGTTCCGTTCCACCCGGAACAGGTTGATCTTCTGCCGGTCCTGCTGCGGCGTCGCGCCAAAGGCCCGGCGGTACTGCCGCACCAGCGGCGCGGTGGCGCCATAGCCCACCGCCGCGGCAATGCGCGCCATGCTGTCGTTGGAATACAGCACCAGCTGGCGCGCGGCGTTCATTCGCAGGTTGCGGTAATAGCGCGACGGGCTCTGGCCGGTGGCGGTCTTGAAGTTGCGTTCCAGCTGGCGCGGCGACAGCCCCACCAGCTGCGCCACGTCGTCCACGTTCACCGGATCCTCGATGTGATCGCCAAAGATGCGGATCGCCTCGGCGACCGAGGGCGGCAACATGTCCGAAGTGCTTTCGCGGCGCAGGGTCGGCACCTTCTGCCGCACCCCCTGCCCGCGCATCAGCGGATGCTGGAACCAGCAGGCCACTTCGGTGGTCACCTCCTCGCCCAGCCTGGCATCGATCAGGCCCAGCATCAGGTCAAAGACGGCGGCCGCCCCGGACACCGTCAGCCGGTCGCGGTCGATGATGATGACGTCGTCCTCGACCGGGTGATCGGGAAATTCGGCCGCGAAGGCCGCGGCATAACACCAGTGCACGCTGCATCGGTGCCCCGCCAGAAGCCCGGAGCGCGCCAGCGGAAAGACCCCGCCGCTGACCCCGCCGACACGAACGCCGTGACGGCTCAGGCTGCGCAGCCGGCCGTTTGACGGCCGCGGCGTCTCGAACCGGGCCAAAGGGCCGGAGAGCAGAAAGAGATAGTCGAGCTCCAGGTCGTCGGTCAGCGCCCGATCCGGATCGAACCAGATATGCGCGCTGGATTCCACCCGCGCGCCGGTTTCGCCGATCAGCTTCCAGTCAAAGGCCGCCTGCCCCGAGATCTCGTTGGCCGCGCGCAGGGGCTCTATCGCCGAGGTCAGGCAGGACATTGGAAACCCGGGGAAGATCAGAAACCCCAAAGTGGTTGTACTTTCACCTCTGGTCATTGCAATATTCCTGATAGGAAACTTGTCGCGGGTCAAGTGGCTTTCCGGCGCTGGAATTTTCCGGTGGTGAAAATTAGGAAGGTGCGATGATACAGCAAAAACCGGACGCCGCAATGAACGCCAAGGCCCTGTCACAGGATCCGCATCGGGTCGGCGAAGACCGCGAAAAGGTTCTCGAGGTCGCCATCGGCCGCGAGGTCCGCGCCTTCCGCAAACAGCAGAACATGACGGTGGCCGATCTGGCCAAGGCCTCCGGCCTGTCGATCGGCATGTTGTCCAAGATCGAGAACGGCAACACCTCTCCCTCGCTCAACACCTTGCAAACGCTGTCGCATGTGCTGAGCGTGCCGCTGACCGCCTTCCTGCGCCGGTTCGAAGAAAAGCGCTCGGCGGTGCACACCAAGGCCGGGCACGGTGTCGAGATGGAGCGCGACGGCACCCGGGCCGGCCATCAGTACAACCTGCTCGGTCACATCGGTTCGAATTCCAGCGGCGTGATGGTCGAACCCTATCTGATCACCCTGTCCGAAACCTCTGACGTCTTCCCCACCTTCCAGCACGAGGGGATCGAGACGATCTACATGCTCGAAGGCGCGGTCGATTATCGCCACGGCACCGAGGTCTTCCGGCTGGAACCGGGCGATACGCTGTTCTTTGACGCAGATGCGCCGCATGGGCCGGAGGTGCTGGTGCGCCTGCCGATCCGCTACCTGTCGATCATTTCGTATCCACAGGCCAACTAGCCGCGGCCGCCCGCCCGGCACCACAGTTCCTGATCCCGGATTGCCCGCAAAGCAGGCAGACCGCCGAATTCGGCGGCATCTGGCTCGGTGTGTGCATGGCCCGATATTCTTTACAGGAAAAATTGTTTCTTGAAAGTTGATGCGCCCGGCTCTACCCGATAGGCTTCGAGTCAACCACAGGAGAGGGTCTGCGCCATGTGCGGAATCGTTGGATTATTTCTCAAGGACAGGTCGCTCGAGCCTCGGCTCGGCGCGCTTCTGACCGACATGCTTGTCACCATGACCGATCGGGGCCCGGACAGTGCCGGCATCGCGATCTATGGCGGCGAGGCGGCCGGCAGCGCCAAGCTGACGGTGCAATCCGACGACCCGCAGACGGATTTCGCAACCCTGGCCGAGGAACTGGGCAGCGTCATCGACGCCGCGGTGAGCGGCGCGGTCAAAGACAGCCATATCGTGCTGACCCTGCCGGCCGACAAGGTGGCCGCGGCGCGCCAGGCGCTGCCGGAGCTGCGGCAGGGCGTGCGGGTCATGAGCACCGGCGCGGCGATGGAGATCTACAAGGAAGTCGGCCTGCCCCGCGACGTGGCTGCCCGGTTTGCCGTCTCGCAGATGAGCGGCAGCCATGGCATCGGCCACACCCGCATGGCCACCGAATCCGCCGTCACCACGCTCGGCGCGCATCCGTTCTCCACCGGCCTCGACCAATGCCTGGTTCACAATGGCTCGTTGTCGAATCACAACGCCCTGCGCCGCAAGCTGCGCCGCGAAGGCATCCATATCGAGACCGAGAATGACACCGAAGTGGGCGCCGCCTACCTGACCTGGAAGATGCAAACCGGATCGAGCCTGGGCGAGGCGCTGAAAAGCAGCCTGGAGGCTCTCGACGGCTTCTTCACCTTTGTCGTCGGCACCAAGGACGGCTTTGGCGTGGTGCGCGACCCGATCGCCTGCAAACCCGCCGTGATGGCCGAGACCGATCAATATGTCGCCTTCGGCAGCGAATACCGCGCGCTGGTCAACCTGCCGGGGATCGAGACCGCCCGCGTCTGGGAGCCTGAACCCGCAACCGTTTATTTCTGGAACCACTGAGATGCAGACATTCGATTTGGAAGCGCAAGACCTCCGCGCCCTGAACACGGCGCTGCACGCGCAGGCCGAGACCCTCAGCCAGGCCAACTGGGAAGTCGTGAACGCCAAGGGCAGCCACGCCATTGCCGTCGGCCTTGACGCGCCCATCGAGGTGACCGTGAAGGGCTCCACCGGCTATTACTGCGCCGGGATGAACAGCCAGGCCAAGGTGCACGTCCACGGCTCGGCCGGGCCGGGCGTGGCCGAGAACATGATGTCGGGCACGGTCATCGTCGAGGGCGACGCCAGCCAGTACGCCGGGGCCACCGGCCACGGCGGGCTTTTGGTGATCAAGGGCAATGCAAGCTCGCGCTGCGGTATCTCGATGAAAGGGATCGACATCGTGGTGCATGGCAACATCGGCCACATGTCGGCCTTCATGGCGCAATCCGGCAATCTCGTGGTGCTGGGGGATGCCGGTGACGCGCTGGGGGATTCACTCTATGAGGCGCGGCTCTTCGTGCGCGGCAGCGTCAAGAGCCTCGGCGCCGATTGCATCGAGAAGGAGATGCGCCCCGAGCATCTCGAAATCCTGGCCGACCTGCTGGAACGCGCCGGAGCCGACGCCAAACCGGAAGAGTTCAAACGCTATGGCTCGGCCCGCAAGCTCTACAATTTCGACGTCGACAACGCGTCCGCGTATTGAGGAGATGGACATGAAAGATCAGACAATCGACACCCTCCCGCGGACCGAGCCGATCCAGTCGGCGACCTTCTCGAATTCGGTCAACGCCGAGATCCGCCGCGCCGCGCATACCGGCATCTACGACATCCGCGGCGGCGGCGCGAAGCGGCGGGTGCCGCATTTCGACGACCTGCTGTTCCTCGGAGCCTCGATCTCGCGCTACCCGCTCGAAGGCTACCGCGAGACCTGCGAAACCAGGGTGACGCTGGGCACCCGCTATGCCAAGACCCCCATTGAGCTGGACATTCCGGTGACCATCGCCGGCATGAGTTTCGGCGCGCTCTCCGGCCCCGCCAAGGAAGCGCTGGGCCGTGGCGCCAGCGCCGCCGGCACCTCGACCACCACCGGCGACGGCGGCATGACCGAGGAAGAGCGCGGCCATTCCAGCAAGCTTGTCTATCAGTACCTGCCTTCGCGCTACGGCATGAACCCGCGCGACCTGCGCCGGGCCGACGCCATCGAGATCGTCGTGGGTCAGGGCGCCAAGCCCGGTGGCGGCGGCATGCTGCTCGGTCAGAAGATCTCCGACCGCGTGGCCGGCATGCGCAACCTGCCCACGGGCATCGACCAGCGTTCGGCCTGCCGACACCCGGATTGGACCGGGCCGGATGACCTGGAGATCAAGATCCTCGAGATCCGCGAGATTACCGGCTGGAAGGTGCCGATCTACGTCAAGATCGGCGGCACGCGGCCCTATTATGACACCACCCTGGCGATCAAGGCAGGTGCCGATGTGGTCGTGCTCGACGGCATGCAGGGCGGCACTGCCGCGACCCAGGACGTGTTTATCGAACATGTCGGCCTGCCGACGCTGGCCTGCATCCGCCCGGCCGTTCAGGCGCTTCAGGATCAGGGGCTGCACCGCGAGGTGCAGCTGGTGGTTTCGGGCGGCATCCGCACCGGCGCCGATGTGGCCAAGGCCATTGCGCTGGGGGCCGATGCGGTGGCCATCGGCACCGCCGCGCTGGTGGCTCTTGGCGACAACGACCCGAAATGGGAGGCCGAATACCAGAAGATGGGCACCACCACCGGCGCCTATGACGACTGGCACGAAGGCCGCGACCCGGCCGGCATCACCACCCAGGACCCCGAGCTGATGGCGCGGTTTGATCCGATCGAGGGCGGCCGGCGGCTGAAGAACTATCTCAAGGTACTGACCCTGGAGGCCCAGACCATCGCCCGGGCCTGCGGCCACAACCACCTGCACAACCTGGAACCGGAAGACCTCTGCGCGCTGACCATGGAGGCGGCGGCCATGGCCAGGGTGCCACTGGCCGGCACCGATTGGTGGCCCGGCAAGGCGGGGTTCTGACATACGACGGCGCGGCTCCCGACAGGGCCGCGCCGTTGCGCAAGAGGATGCAGGGGGAGCCCCCCGCGCCACATACCGACAGAGAGGAACACGACCACATGCCCAGAGATCAAGTGGCGCCCGACGCCCGGACCGACCTTGCCGCCTTTGCAGCCGCACGCGACATCAAGTATTTCATGATTTCCTTCACCGATCTGTTCGGCGGCCAGCGGGCAAAGCTGGTGCCCGCCGCGGCGATTGCCGATATGCAGCAGGATGGCGCAGGCTTCGCCGGCTTTGCCACCCATCTCGACATGACGCCGGCCCACCCCGACATGCTGGCGGTGCCGGACCCCGCATCGGTGATCCAGCTTCCGTGGAAACCCGAGGTCGCCTGGGTCGCTGCCAACTGCGTGATGGAAGGCCAGGACGTGGCCCAGGCGCCGCGCAACGTGCTGCGCCGGCTGATTGCCGAGGCCGCCGACGCGGGCCTGCACGTCAAGACCGGCATCGAGGCCGAGTTCTTCCTGCTGACCCCGGACGGCGCCCAGATCAGCGACGAATACGACACCGCCGACAAGCCCTGTTATGACCAGCAGGCGGTGATGCGGCGCTATGACGTGGTGCGCGAAATCTGCGATTACATGCTGGAAATGGGCTGGGGCCCCTACCAGAACGACCACGAGGACGCCAACGGCCAGTTCGAGATGAACTGGGAGTTCGATGACGTCCTGAAGACCGCCGACAAGCATTCCTTCTTCAAGTTCATGACCAAGTCGGTGGCCGAGAAACACGGCTTCCGCGCCACTTTCATGCCCAAGCCCGTCGAGGGGCTGACCGGCAACGGCTGTCACGCGCATATTTCGGTCTGGGACGCGCCGGGCGAGCACTCCAGGACCAATGTCTTTGCCGGCGAGAAAGGCGACAGCCCGACCGCCGAGCTGGGCCTGTCGGAACAGGGCAAGCACTTCCTCGGCGGCATCATGAAACACGCCAGCGCCCTGGCCGCGATCACCAATCCGACGGTCAACAGCTACAAGCGCATCAACGCGCCGCGCACCATGTCGGGCGCGACCTGGGCGCCCAACACGGTGACCTGGACCGGCAACAACCGCACCCATATGGTGCGCGTCCCCGGGCCCGGCCGCTTCGAGCTGCGGCTGCCTGACGGGGCTGCGAATCCCTATCTGTTGCAGGCGGTGATCATTGCCGCCGGCCTCAGCGGCCTGCGGACTCAGGCCGATCCCGGCAAGCGGTACGACATTGACATGTATGCCGAGGGCCACAAGGTTCGCGGCGCGCCGAAACTGCCGCTCAACATGCTCGATGCCCTGCGCGGCTATGACAAGGACAAGGACCTGAAGTCGATGATGGGGGAGGAATTCTCGGCCGCCTTTCTCAAGCTGAAGCGCGAGGAGTGGAATTCCTTCGTGTCGCATTTCTCGCAGTGGGAAAAAACCCATACGCTGGACATCTGAAGCCCGACGCGGGGCCGTTGGTCGGCAGCCTCGACATTGCCCGCCCCGGATCGGGGTCCGGGGCGGGCAATGTCCGGTGCCGCCGGGCCGCGCCTCAGGCTCGTTCCGACGCATGAAAACTTTTCTCTTGACTTAACTGGGATACTAGTACTCTTTAGGAGCCAGAAGAACACGCCGGCCGCGCGCCCCGGGAGAGAACGGGCGCCGGCTCGGCGGAAACCAACGGATGTGACAAAGGGAGGACCGCGGCCCGCGAGACCGGAGCGACCCGGCAAACCGATCACCGGTTTCCAGCAGGGTCCGCCGCCTGCGCGCCGCAGCAGATCGCAGGTCTGATCCCGGCCCCGGGCGATGCCTGTTGCCGGACATGCGTCACAGGCCAATCCATTCAACTGGTTACGACATCCAAGGGAGGACACCATGTACCAGAAATTCACCACCACGCTCATCGGTGCGGCTGCGGCCGTCGCCCTGCTCGGCACCGCTGCCACGGCCGAAACCTGGCGCGCCTGGAACATCCACAGCGAAGGCCACCCCAACACCGCCGCGATGGACCGTTTTGCCGAGTTGGTGGAAGAGAAGACCGACGGCGAAGTCACCATCGAGGTGTTCCACGGCGGCGTTCTGGGCAGCCAGCCCGACGCGCTCGAGCAGGTGCGCCTTGGCGCCATCGAAGTGGGCAATTTCAACCTCGGCCCGATCGGCCCGATGGTGAAAGAGGCCAACCTCGTCTCGCTGCCCTTCATCTTCAAGAGCGTGCCGCACATGTTCCGCGTGCTCGAAGGCGAGGCCGGCGACATGGTCTCGGATGCCATGGGCCAGGCCGGCCTGCTGCCGCTGGCCTGGGTCGATGCCGGCGCGCGGTCGTTCTACACCCAGAAACCGATCAACACACCCGACGATGTCGCCGGTCTGAAGATCCGGGTGATGAACAACGATCTTTACACCGCGATGATCTCGGCCATGGGCGGCAACCCCTCGCCGATGGCCTTTGGCGAGGTCTATCAATCGCTGAAAACCGGCGTTGTCGACGGTGCGGAAAACAACTTCCCTTCGTTCAAGAACGTGGCGCATTACGAGGTGACGACCAATTACTCGCTTTCCGAGCACCTGATCATCCCGGAATGCATCTGCGTCAACACCTCGAAGTTCGAGGCGCTCTCGCCCGAGCTTCAGGATGCGGTGCGGGCCGCGGCGGAAGAGGCCGGCCTCTATCAGCGTGAGCTCTGGGCGGTGCAATCGGAACAGGCGCGCAAGGATGTTGAGGCCGCCGGCGTCATGGTCAACGAGATCGCCGACAAGACCCCGTTCCAGGACGCGATGGTTGCGGTCTATGACGATTACCTGGCCGCCAACCCCGACATGCGCAAGCTCGTCGAGATTGCCCAGTCGACCGAATAACGCCTGACCGACACCCATTCGGAAGCGCCCGGTCCCCTGCGGTCCCGGGCGCTTTTCGGGAGAATACAATGAACGATACCCCCGAACTGCCCCAGGGCCTGCGCGCGCTTGAACGTGTCTTCGACGCGATCGTCTGGATCTGCCGCGTCATCGCCGGCGTGGCGCTGGTTGTCATGACCGTCATCTTCGGCTGGCTGGTCTTTGGCCGCTACGTGCTCAACGACACCCCAACCTGGGTCGAGCAATATGCGCTTTTGCTGGTGATGCTGATCGCCTTTCTCGGTGCCGCCGTCGGCGTGCGCGAGAACACCCATCTTTCGGTCGTGGCCTTCCGCACCCTGGTGCCGGCGCGCGTCCGCACCCTCTTCGTGATCTTCTCGGATCTTTTCATGGCGGTCTTCGGAGCGCTGATGCTCTGGTACGGGGCGCTGCTCACCCAGTTCAAATGGAATTCGCTGATCCCGCTGATCCAGATCAGCGAAGGCTATCGCTCGCTGCCGCTGACCGTCGCCGGCGGATTGATCCTCGTTTTCTCTCTCGGCCATCTGACGCGTGTCTTCCTGGGCCGCGACACACGCATCGACCACATCGAATAAGGGCAAACCCAATGGGACTCATGCTGCTTCTCGGGCTGTTTGCCTTCTGCGTCGTCATCGGCACTCCGGTGGCCTTCGCGCTCGGCATCTCGGCCATCGCCGCCTTCTGGTACGAAGGCCTGCCGCTGATGGTGGGCTTTCAGCGGATCATTTCCGGCATCAACGTCTTTTCGCTGATGGCCATCCCGTTCTTCATCTTTGCCGGCGAGCTGATGTTTCACGGCGGCATCGCCATGCGGCTGGTCCGCTTCGCCTCGGCCGCCGTTGGCGCGGTGCGCGGCGGGCTCGGCATCGTCAATGTCTTTTCCTCGATGCTCTTCGGCGGCATCTCGGGCTCGGCCATCGCCGATATCTCGGCGCTGGGCTCGATCCTGGTGCCGGTGATGAAGGACAAGGGCTATGACGCCGATTACGCCGTCAATGTCACCGTGACCTCCTCGATCGCCGGGATCATCATCCCGCCGTCGCACAACATGATCATCTTTGCCATCGCCGCGGGCGGCGGCATCTCGATCTCCAAGCTCTTTCTCGCCGGCGTCGTGCCCGGGGTGCTGATGTGCCTCTGCCTCGCCGCCGCGGCCTATGTCGTCGCGGTCAAGCGCGGCTACCGGGCCGAGCGCTTTCCGGGCTGGCAGGCGCTGGCCTTCACCTTCTTCAGCGCCATCCCCGGACTGCTGACGGCGGTGATCATTGTCGGCGGCGTGCTTTCGGGCGTCTTCACCGTCACCGAAAGCGGGGCCTTCGGCGCGATCTATGCCTTCCTGGTGACGCTGCTGGTCTATCGCAACATCACCTGGGCGAACTTCAAGATCGCGGTGTCCTCGTCGGTCAAGACCACCTCGATGGTGATGATCCTGATCGCCTGTGCCGCGGCCTTTGCCTATATGCTCACCTTCTACCGGGTGCCGAGCCTGACCATCGAGCTTCTGACCGGGCTGACCGACAACCCGATCCTGATCCTGCTGATGATCAACGCGGTGCTGCTGATGCTCGGCATGATCATGGACATGGCGGCGCTGATCCTGATCTGCACGCCGATCTTTCTGCCGGTGGCCAACAGCTTGGGCGTCGACCCCTACCAGTTCGGCATGATCCTGCTCGTCAACCTCGGCCTCGGGCTCTGCACCCCGCCGGTGGGCTCCTGCCTGTTCGTCGGCTGTGCCGTCGGCGGGCTGCCGATGGAAAAGGCGGTGCGCACGATCTGGCCGTTCTACATCGCGATCTTCGTGGCGCTGATGCTGATCACCTTCGTGCCGGCGATATCCCTCACCCTGCCGAGCCTGATCGGCGTGTAACCCAAAACTTCAACCTGAGGTATCTACTGTGAACCAGACTTTCGGAAACACCGGCCTGAAAACCAGCCCCATCGTTTATGGCTGCATGGGCGGCGCCGGCGCATTCGGCGCGCAGGAGGAGACCGACTCGATCGAGGCGCTGCGCGCCGCCTTCGATGTCGGCATCAACTTCTTCGACACCGCCGAGGCCTATGGCGCCGGCTATTCCGAGCAGCTCCTGAACCGCGCGCTTGGCGCGCAGCGCTCGGAAATCGTGATCTCCTCCAAGGTCGCGGAACAGAACGCCGCGCCCGACGACGTGATCACCGCCTGCGAGCGCAGCCTCAAGAACCTGGGCACCGATCACATCGACATCTACATGTTGCACTGGCCCAACCGCGACGTGCCCCTGGCCGAGACCCTCGGCGCGCTCAAATCGCTGAAGGACGCGGGCAAGATCGGCCATTACGGCGTGTCGAACTTCGGCAGCGCCGATCTCGACGAGGCGCTGGCGCTGGGGGAGATCTCGGTCAACCAGTTGCCCTATCACCTGTTCTACCGCGCCATCGAATTCGAGGTGCAGCCCAAATGCGAAACGGCCGGCGTGCCGATCATGTGTTATTCCTCGCTGATGCAGGGGCTGCTGGCGGGCAAGTACCGCTCGTTGCAGGACTTCCCGGTCAACCGCGCCCGCACCCGGATGTTCGATCATCGCAAATGGGCCGAGGTGGTGCACAAGGAAGAGGGCGCCGAAGCGGCCGGCCAGGAGCTGCTCGATGCGCTCTGGACGCTGACGGAAGAGACCGGGCTGAGCATGGAAGAACTGGCCATCGGCTGGCTGAAATCGCGCCCTGCCGTGGGCGGCGTGATCGTCGGCACGCGCAACGGCGAACAGAGCCGCGGGCTCAAGAAGCTTCTGGATGTGGAGCTGGAGGCTTCGGTGTTGCAAGCGCTCGACGGTGCCTCGGAGCCGCTCAAACAGGCGCTTGGCGCCGATATCGACATGTGGGGCAAGGGCCGCACCCGCTAACTCCCCTGCCCCGCACTGTCGCCCTCTCTGCCCCGATCGGCAGGGAGGGCGTTTCTGTTGGGCGTGCCGTCAGATCGCCGGCAACGCGCCAACCATCGCTTTCAGCACATCGTCGCCGGGCTTTGTCCACCAGTTTGCGGCCGAAAAGATCTCGACCTCGACGAGCCCGTCGAAGCCCTGCTCCTCGACCATGCGGCGAAAGGCCGGGATGTCGATCACCCCTTCGCCCATCATGCCGCGATCGGTCAGCATGTCCTGCGTCGGGCTCATCCAGTCGCAGACATGGAACGCGAGCAGACGTTCCTTGCCGGCACGCTCGATCTGCGCCGCGATCTCCGGGTCCCACCAGATGTGATAGACATCCAGCGCCACGCCGATCCCATCGCCCAGCTGGTCGCAGATATCGAGCGCCTGGCCAGTGGTGTTCACGCAGGCGCGGTCGGCGGCATACATCGGGTGCAGCGGCTCGATGCCGATCTTGACGCCCTGCGTCCGGGCATAATCCAGCGTCTTCGCCAGCCCCTCGGTGACGATCTCGCGCGCGCCGACAAGGTCTTTCGACCCCTCCGGCAGCCCGCCCACCACCATCACCAGGCATTCGGCGCCAATGGCGGCGGCCTCATCGACGGCGCGCTTGTTGTCGTCGATGACAGCCTGCGTCAACGCGCCCTCGGCGGTGTACCAGCCGCCCCGGCACAGCCCCGAAACGCCCAGCCCGGCGTCGCGGATCAGCCTAGCGGCCCGGTCGACGCCGCAGTCCTGCAACTTGTCCCGCCAGGGAGAGATGCCGCCGATGCCGTGGCGTTTGCAGCCTTCGATACATTCCTCGAGGCTCCATTGCTTGCTGACGGTCGCGGTGTTCAGCGACAGGTCGGATGCGGAAAGCGTTCTCATGCCGAACCCCCCCGTGCCTGAAACACCGGCGTAGCGCGGCGCACCACGTCCTCGGGGTCGGTAAAGAGCTGTGCCGCATTGGCCAGCCGGATCGCCTCGGCCAGATGCAGGGTGGAACGCGCGCTTTCCTGGCCGCCAACCATGGTGAAATGATCCTGATGCCCCATCAGATAGGCCATGAAGACCACCCCGGTCTTGTAGAACCGCGTCGGCGCCTTGAAGATGTGCCGGCTGAGCGGCACCGTGGGATCGAAGGCGGCATGATAGGCTGCGTCATCGCCCTCGGCGAGCGCGCTCAGCGCCCGGCAGGCGGCCCCGGCAATCGGGTCGAAGATGCCCAGCAGCGCATGGGAAAACCCTTGATCGTCGCCCTTGATCAGCTCGGGGTAATTGAAGTCGTCGCCGGTATACATCACCACGCCTTCGGGCAGTCGGCGGCGCATCGCGATCTCCTTCTCGGCCGAGAGCAGCGAGACCTTGATGCCGTCGATCTTGTCGGCGTTGTCGGCGATGACCGAAAGGCAGGTTTCCATCGCCTGCATGTGGTCGGCGTCGCCCCAGTAGCCCGCCAGCGCCGGGTCGAACATCTCGCCCAGCCAGTGCAGGATCGCCGGCTGTTTGAGGCCCGCGAGCACGCGGCCATAAACCCGGGCGTAGTCCTCCGGGCCCTTCGCGGCCTGCACCAGCGCACGGCTGGCCATCAGGATGACACGAGAGCCGGTGGCTTCGACCGCTTCGCATTGCATCTCGTAGGCCGCGATCACGTCGTCGATGCTGACATCAGGGCCCGGTGCCAGATGGTCGGTCCCTGCGCCGCTGGCGATCAGCGCGCCTTCGGGCGCGGCGTCCATGCTGCGCCCGATCAGCTCCAGCGAGGTGGGCCAGTCGAGCCCCATGCCGCGCTGCGCGGTGTCCATCGCCTCGGCCACGCCAAGGCCCAGCGACCAGAGGTGCTGGCGGAAGGCCAGCGTCCGGTCCCAATCGACGGCAACGCCTTCACCCGGGTCGACCTCGGCCAGCGGATCGGCCACCACATGGGCCGCCGCATAGGCGGTACGGGTCCAGGTGCCGCCCGGCACCGGGGTCGGGCCGGCGGTGATCTCGAGCGGGGCGGTGCCGCCGCCGGGGGTGGGAAGGATCAATTGTGCCATGTCAGCCCCCTCAGATGTCGAGCGCCGGCACGTCGAGCCAGCAGCGCTTTTCCGAACTTTCGTAGCCCAGTTCCGCCAGCTGCACGCCCTTGGCGCCCTCTTCCAGCGTGTAGGACCACGGGCCATCCTCGACCACATGGCGCAGGAATTGTTCCCATTGCACCTTGAAGCCGTTGTCGAACACCGTGTTGTCGGGCACCTCCACCCAATCCTCGAAGAAGTTCATCGTCTGCTTCTGGTCCGGGTTCCAGACCGGTTTCGGCGTGTTCACCCGCGCTTGGCTGTAACAGGTGTGCAGCCCGGCCACCGCGCTGCCATGGGTGCCGTCGATGTGGAAGGTCACCAGATCGTCACGGCGCACACGGGTACACCAGGAGCTGTTGATATGGGCGATGATGTCGCCCTCGAGTTCGAAGGTGGCATAGGCGGCGTCATCGGCGGTGGCGTTGTAGGGGTCACCGTTTTCGTCCCAGCGCTCGGGGATATGGGTCACGGCGTTGCAGGACACCGCCTTGACCGGGGCGACCACGTTGTCGAGCACATAGCGCCAGTGGCAGAGCATGTCCGAGACCATGCCGCCACCGTCCTGCTTGCGGTAGTTCCACGACGGGCGCTGCGCCGCCATCCAGTCCCCTTCGAAGACCCAATAGCCGAACTCACCGCGCACGCTGAGGATCTTGCCGAAAAAGCCGCTGTCGCGCAGGCGCTTGAGCTTGACGAGACCGGGCAGATCGAGCTTGTCATGCACGATGCCGTTCTTGACGCCCTTGGCCTTGGCATGTTTGGCAATCGCAATGGCCTCGTCCAGCCCTTCCGAGACCGGCTTTTCCGAATAGACATGCTTGCCCGCGTCGATCGCCTTGCGCAGCAGACCGGGGCGCATCTGGGTGCTGGCGGCGTCAAAGAAGATGGTGTCATCGGGGTTGGCCAGCGCGGCATCGAGATCGGTGGTGTAACGTTCGACGCCGTGTTTGGCGGCCAGTTCGGCGATCTTCTTTTCGTTGCGGCCGACGATGATCACGTCGGGCACCAGACGATCACCGTCTTTCAGCAGCATGCCGCCCTGATCGCGGATCGCCAGAACCGAGCGGATCAGGTGCTGGTTCATCCCCATCCGTCCGGTAACACCATGCATGATGATGCCGATGCGTTGTTGTGCCATGGTCTCTTCCCTTGCTTGAAATCCCGCCGGGCCACCCTCTGACCCGATGTCCTCCACCCCGCCGCCGCACTTGTCCGATGCCAGGCGCGCGGCAGTGATTCCCTTTGCCTACCGGTTGGTAGCTCGTAAGTTACTAATTAGTAGGTTATGCCAAATGTGTCAAGCGCCGGCATGCCGCCACCCCGCCGATCCAGCGATTGGCGGGACCAGCCGAAGCACGGCGCATTCGGGAAACAGGGTGAGATTACAACAGGCTGGCGCCGCGCATTACGGGGCGGCGGGTTCGGCGGACTTGAGGTAGCCGATGATCATGCCGGCGGCCTTTTCTGCGTGGTCCTTCAACCAGGCCTCGCCGATCGGCGCCTGAAAAACCACCGACAACGTGTGCATGTTGGAGATCGGGAACCAGCAGACCGAGGCGATGAAGATATAAAGCTCGACCGGGGTGATGCTGGCACGGAACAGCCCGTCGTCATGACCGCGCCGCAGGATCTCCTCGACCCGCTGCAACAGCACCGACTGAATATCGGTGGCGTCGTCGAGGTCACGGATCGTCGCCCCGCCCATCAGATTTTCGGTGTTGAGCATGCGGATGAACCACGGGTTGCTCCAGAAGTGGTTCATGGTGAACTTCACCAGCGCGCGGATCGCCTCTTCCGGCGCCAGCGTATCCAGGTTGAGCGTCATCTCGCCCTGGCGGATCTGCACATAGGCCTCGCGCAGGGCCGCGGCATAGACCGCATCTTTGTCGCCGAAGTAATCGTAGATCATCGGCTTGCTGACACCGGCCCGGGCAGCGATGCGGTCAACTCTGGCGCCGGAATGGCCGACCTCGCTGAATTCCTGAAGAGCGGCGTTGAGAATGGCGGCGCGGGTCACCTCCGGGTTGCGCTTGCGGTCCTTGCGGATCGGGGTCACTTGCTTGGCCATTCATCCTCGTCACTTCTGGTCAGACGCACATCCTATCAGCCCAGTCCCGGCCGTGCCAGAGACCCGATCTCAACCGCGCCACCGGCAATCCGAAGCACCGCGCGCCCGTCGATTTCCGCCAGCACATCGCCATGCGCCGCCAGCAGTTCCGCGCGCTCTGCCGCCGGTGCGCCCTGCAAGCCGCCGGCGAAATGGTGGCCGTTGCGCTCGACGTCGCGGACACCGCAGGCCGCCATCATCGCCGCGTCCTGAAGCCAGCAGATCCCCGGCTGGCAGGTCAGATCCTCGCCCGAGAGATGCGCGCCCGCCACTTCGGCCCGCACCTTGTTGAGAAGCGCACGCAACACGCCCTTGCAGCTCTTGATCGAAGTGCCGGACCAACCCAGCGCCAGCGCGCGGGCAAAGGCCCCTTCGCTGTCGTCGCTTTCGTCGATGATCAGCGGCAGCGGCGCCGAGACCGGGGTGTCCAGCGCGATTTCCCGGGCGAAGGGCTGTTCGACAAAACGGATCGCCGGATAAAGCCGGGCGAGCGCCTTGTCCCCCGCCAGCCCGCGCAGCAGACGGTCGAAATACTCGGGCGAATATTGCTCGTTGGCGTCCAGCGTCACCGCGTAATCGCCCCCCCGGTCGATCAGCGCCGCGATGCCGCGCAACCGCCTGTGATCGGCCTCGGGATCGCCCTTGAGCTTGATCTTGAAAGCGGCGATCCCGGTCCGGTCGATCACCTCCTCGAGCGAGACCGGCAAACCATCGTCGGGCGCTTCGGGCCCCACGTCCGCCCGCCACAGGGGCGCGTCGAAGCCCACCGTATGGCGCAGCACCAGCCGCTCGGGCGGACCGATCCGCGCCAGAGATCTCGTGACATCCTCGGGCGCCTGATCCGCGGGACAGCCCGCCGCGAGGCCAAAGACATCGGCCTGCGCCGCCTGCCAGAACGGCAGTTCCAGCCCCCGGCAGAGGGCATCGATCATCGCCATTTCCACCAGCGAGGGGCCAAAGCCCCGCGCCAGCCTGGGCACCTCGGGCAAGTCTTGCGAAAGCCGCGCGCGCAGCGCCCGGGTAACCTCCAACGCCGTTCCCGCCTGGCCCGGGGCCGCCTGCACGGCCGTGGCCACCACCCGGCGCAGCTCGTCGATGGTGTCGGCATTGCTCAGCGTGGGAGCTTTGTTGAACCAGCGCGGCACCATCAGCTGCGCCGCGCGCCCCGCGGCGCGCCAGCCATCGACCATGATTTCGACCCGGCAATGCGCTTCGGCGGTCTCGCGCACCTCGGTACTGCCGAATTGAAACGGCAGCCGCATCACCACCGGGCGCTCCGCGACAGAGGCAGAGAGGAGTTCGATGCGGGTCATGCGGCGGCCCTTTCATAGGCTTTGAGGGTGGCGATCCCGGTGGCGGCGGTGACGCGGGCGTCGATCAGGCAGCGGAACGGCTCGACGCCGACGGGCTTGTCCCAGCCCACCGCGCGCAGGGCCTTGATGATCTCGAAATGCGGGTCGTCGCCCATGCCCGGCGCGCCGCGGTTGGTGTCATTGGCGTGGATGTGGCCAATCATCCCGCCCGGCACCCAGCGCCGGATCAGCTCGGCCACCGGCGGCTCGGTCTGCCCGGCAGCGCTCATGTCGATCATGGTGCGAAACCCCGGACTGGCGATCGCCTCGGCCAGCGCAACACCGTCTGCCACGGTGTTGACCGTGTTGTCCTCGGCCCGCGACAGCGGCTCGATGCAATAGGTCACGCCGCGCGCTGCGGCCTGCGCGGCGACCGGCGCAAAGAACGCGGCCAGATGGGCGGTCAGCGCCGCATCCCCCATGCCCCCGGGCCGGAGCCGTTGTTTCGGAGAGCCGTGGATCAGCACCGCGCCGCCCAGATCGGCGCAGAGATCGACCAGCCGCAACAGGACGTCGCGCGCCCTGCGCTGCCGCGCCGGATCGGTGATCGACAGCTCGGGGTAGCCGCTCAGGAGCCAATGCAGCCCGGTGACGCGCAGCCCGGCATCCTCGACGGTCTGCCGGATGCCGGCCACCTCGGAGGCGCTCAGCCGGTGCGGTGCCGTCCCCAGGGTCGCCGGTGCCAGCTCCAGCCCGACATAGCCCAGATCCGCCGCGATCCGGGCCTGTTCGGCCAGCGACTTGCCCTCTTCGGCCAGCAGCTCATTGCAGAGCGTGTAGTCAAGCATCGAGCCGCGCTCCGATCCAGCGCACCGGCGCCAGCGCCAGCCGCCGCACCACCGGCACGTTCATCGCGATCGACAGCAGGATCAGCGCCACGAACCCGGCCGAGACCGGCCGCGTGAAGAACGGCGCCAGCTCGCCATCGCTCAGCGTCAGCCCGCGGCGCAGGCTCTTGTCGAGCAGATCGCCGAGGATGATCCCCAGCACCAGCGGCGCCATCGGGTATTTCATCTGCCGCAGGACAAAGCCCACGAGGCCGAAGAACACCATGATCCAGATGTCGAAGATCCGCTGGCTCAGCGCGAAGGTGCCGATCACGCAAAGCACGAAGACCACCGGCATCAGATAGGCATAAGGCACCTTGAGCACCTGCACGAAGGCCTTGGTCAGCGTCAGCCCGTAGAAGGCCATGAAGAGCGTGGCGATCACCACCATGGCGCTGATCAGCCCGATGAAATCCGGCTGTTCGATCATGATCAGGGGCCCCGGCCGGATGCCGTGGATGAAGAGCGCGGCGATCAGCACCGCCGAGGAGGCCGAACCGGGCACCGCCAGGGTGATCGCCGGGATCAGCGAACCGGGCACCACAGCGGAATTGCCGGTCTCTGCCGCGATCAGCCCCTCATGGCTGCCGTGGCCGAACTTTTCCTTTTCCTTCGAGGTCTTGCGCGCGGCCGCATAGCTGGCCCAGGCGCCGATATCCTCGCCCACGCCGGGGATGATGCCGACCAGCGTGCCGATCAGCCCCGATCGTGCGATGGTCAGCTTGTAGCGCCAGAGATCGACCAGATCGGGGATCGTCCGGTCGCTCTTGTCCTTCTTCACCGCCAGCTCGCCGGCGCGGTTCCACATCGCCGTCAGCACCTCGGCAAAGCCGAAGGCGCCGACCATGGCGGGGATCAGCGCGATCCCGGCGTTGAGATCCTGAAGCCCCATGTTGAAGCGCACATGGGCGTGAATGCCCTCCGACCCGATCATTGCCACCGCCAGCCCAAGAAGCCCGGCGATATAGCCTTTCAAGGGCGAGGTGTCGGCGGTGAGCTGACCCGAGATCAGAATGCCGAAGACCGCCAGCCAGAAGAACTCGAAGCTGCCGAAATTGAGCGCGGCCTCGGCCAGCGGCGGCGCCACCAGCACCAGCATCACGACACCCGCCAACGTGCCCAGCGCCGAGCCCGCCGTCGCCAGCCCCATGGCGTAGCCGGCCCGCCCCGCCTTGGCCAGCGGATAGCCGTCAAGCGAGGTGGCCGCGCTGGCCGGGGTGCCGGGGATGTTGAGCAGGATGGCGCTGCGCGAGCCGCCGTAGATCGCCCCGACATACATGCAGACCAGCACCAGGATCGCGGTGGTCGATTCCAGCGAATAGGTCAGCGTGGTCATCAGCGCCACGCCCATGGTCGCCGTCAGCCCTGGCAACGAGCCCACGACAATGCCCAGCAGCGTCGCCCAGGCGGCGTGAAACAGCATCTCGGGTGTGGCCAGCGTGCCAAGCCCGGTGATCAGATCGCCCAGCCCGCTCATGGCAGCCGCACCAGAAAGAGTTTCTCGAACAGCAGCGACGATCCCAGCGCCACCCCGGCGCCCAGCGCCAGCGCCGCGAGTACCGCAATCACCTGGGCCCGACGCGCGCCGGCCGGGGGAAAGGAAAACAGCAGCGCGAAACAGGTGGCAAAGACGAAGGTGGCCCAGAAATACGGCAGCCAGCCCACCAGCCCGAGCGCGTAGAGCGTGCAGATTGCCGCCGTCAGCCCCAACCGCGCCCAGGAACCGTCGGCGAGGACAAGCGCCCGGCGCTGGTCGTCGGTCTTGAAGGACGACAGGAACAGCAGCGCCGCGCAGAGCGCCAGCAGCAGGCCGAGGATGATCGGCACCAGCCCGGGGATCGAGGCCGGGTGGATCTGTCGGATCTCCAGCCGGTCCATCGTGTAACCGCCGACCAGCAGCGCCAGCCCGAGCAGAAAGAGAAGACCTGCCGTGAGGCGGTCGGCCATAGCCATAGTCATGAAATCACCTGTCGTTGTGCCGGGCAATTGGCAGTCCGGGCGGAGCATCTGGCCCCACCCGGAGTGTGCCCTTATTCAGCCGGGCAATCGATGCCGATTTCCGACGGGCTGACGACCGCTTCGCCGCGGGTCACCCGGGCGCAGGCCTCGGCGATCACCACCGGCATCGCCTTGTCGAGCGCCGCCTCGCCGTAGCTCGGCGCAAAGACGGCGCCGCGGTCGGTGGCATAGGTCTTGAGCGCCTCGCTGTTCATCACATGGTCCTGCCAGACCTGATCGACGGTATCATAGACCTCTTGCGGGGCACCCATCGGGATGAAAACGCCGAAGTAATCGGCCGCGACGTGGAAATCCGGGATGAAATCGGTGATCGGCGGCACCGGGTCGATCCCTTCGACGTTCAGCGCGGTATCCGACAACACGGTCAGCGCCCGCAGCCGGCCGGCGCGGATCATCTCGGTCTGTTCCACCGCCAGCTGGGTGGTCACCTCGACCTCGCCGCTCGCCGCGGCGATCACCGCCGGGTTGCCACCGTCATAGGTGATCATGCGCGCGCCCGACAGATCGCCCTCGGCGCTTTCCTTGATCGCCGCCAGCGCCATGCCGCCCGAGGAGTTCACCCCCGCGGTGCCAACCGTGACCGAACCGGTCTTCATCGCCTCGAGCAGCGCCGGGAAATCCTGATACGGCGCATCGGCGTTGACGCTGACAACCGGCACGTTGGCGACGTGCAGATAGATGTGATAATCCTCGATCGACGTATCCTCGATCAGCCCGGTCACCGCATAGGTCGCATTGTTGGCGATGGCATTGGCGGTCCAGGTATAGCCGTCGCGCGGCGCATCCAGCGCGGCCTTGGTGCCAGTCGATCCCGACGCACCCGGCTGGTTGACCACCACGACCTCGGTGCCGAGGGCCTCTTCCAGAATTGGCGCAACCACGCGGGTCACCTGATCGGTCGAACCGCCGGCCGACCACGGCACGATGATGTTGATCGGACGGTCGGGCTTCCAGCTGTAATCCTGGGCGGCAAGCGGTGCGGCAAAGGCGCCTGCGGCCGCGACGAGCGCAATGGTTTTAAGGGCTGGCATGATATCTCCTCCGTTATCTACCATGTAGTAGGTTAGGAGTCAGATCGGGACCTGTCAAACCTTTTGGCGGCCTGGTGAAGAGAAACCATCGCCAAGATGCAGCGGCTGTGCCCCCGCGCAGGGGTCAGGGCGGTCCTGGCCCGGACCAGAGCAGCGCCTCCCCGCCCCCCCTTTTCTTGAGGCGCACCCATGGCCTCCGCCGCGAGCCGGAATTCCGAAACCCTTTTGCCGATGCCATCTCAAGAATCTCGCCGCCGCCGCCCAAAAAGGCTCGGACTCCGCCACCCCTGTTACTTTGCGGAACGCCGCGACAGCGGACCCAGCGTCACGGTTTTATTTGTCACACTCCTTGACTAAAGAGCCCAAAAAGTTAGCATATACGGTACTTGACGCATCATCTTGTAGGATACTGGGATACCTCCATAGGATTTTGCACACGCTACACGGGTACATTGCACGGTATTAGGCAGTCTTTCGAAGATCACCGCATCGACAGAGCAACGCACATGACCTCCCGCCTGCACTCCGACCTGAACTGGAACCTGCTGCGCATGTTCTACGTCATCGCCAAGGAACAGAGCATCACCAAAGCGGCCAAGAGCCTGGGGCTCAGCCAACCCTCGGTGAGCAGCGCACTCCAGAAACTCGAAACCCAACTCGATTGCCAACTGGTCATCCGCGACAGCCGTCATTTCAACCTGACGGCGCGGGGCGACCGGATCTATCAGGAATGCCGCGACATCTTTCAGAGCGCCGAGCGCATATCGTCGCTGGTGAACGACATCGACGAGCAAGAGCGCGGCCAGGTCCGTTATCAAATCATCTCGGACCTGGTGTCACCGCTGCTCGACGAGCTGATGCGGCTCTATCACCAGCGCTACCCGTCGGTGGCCTTTCAGAGCGAGGTGAGAAACAGCCAGGCCATTGTGCGCGCGATCCAGCAGGACAAGGCGACCATCGGCTTCTGCCTGCTGGTCGACCCGCTGGTCAACCTGCCCTCGATCCGGCTGTTCCGCCGCGAGTTTGGCCTGTTCTGCGGCCAGACCCATCCGCTTTTCGGCGCAAGCTCGGTTCCGCTCGAGGAGCTTCAGCGCGAGCCGCTGATTTCCTTCGCCTGCGCCACCGACGGCCCGGATCTCGAGCCGGTGTCGATCTTGCGTGAGGGGCTGCACCTGAGCAACCGAATCAACGGGCTGAGCACCAATCTCGAAGAGGTGCGGCGGATGCTCGTCGCCGGGCTCGGGATTGGCATCCTGCCGCTGCTGTCGGCGGAAGAGGACATCCGGCGCGGCCTGCTGTGGCGGCTTGATATCGCAAACGAGCCGATTGGCGCCGATGTCTACCTGGTGCATGCGCCGAACGAAAAACTGTCGCCGCCCGAGAAGAAGTTCGTCGACATGGCGGAGGAGCTTCAGAGCCGCGACCCAGAGTTCGCCTGACCCGGCCGGCGCCGTTTCAGCGCGCCATTCGCACATGCGGCCGCTCGGATGCCCCGGGCGGCCGCATGGTCATTCCTTCGACGCGCACGCCCGCGTCAGAACCACTTGCCGTCCGAAATGTTGTCGGGAATGGCGATCGGCTCCACCGCCGGCAGCGGGATCGACTCGAACTGCGCCTTGATGCCCGAATTCCAGAGCTTGGCCCGCCGGGTCAGATTGCGCCGGTCGGTCTGCATCCGGCCGCGCGCCAGAACACAGCCCAGATCGGCGCCGTGATAGCAGTAATCACCCGCCGAATAGACCCGCAGATAAAAGGCCTCGTTCTCATCGCCCAGCGACTGGACGTTGAGCGCCGGGCGGACGAATTCCGCACTGCCGTCGTCGGTCAGCTTCCAGATGCCCGACTGCGGCGCCTTGGTGATCAGCTCGACCTTGTCCTCGGTCTGCTTGAGCACCAGCTGGGTCCAGTTGTCGTAGTCGTTCCAGCGCGATTGCACCGCTTCGACATCGACCTCGTAATCGACGTCGAGATATTCCAGCAGGTGGAACAGGAACAGCGGGCAGCCGCCATAGGTCGAGGTGATCAGGTTGGTCGGCGGGGTGACACCGGAAACTCGCGGGTTCAGCTCGCCCAGGTAAACCTCGTTGGTGTCGGTATCGAGCAGGAAGTCGAGGCAGAAGACGCCCTTGTAGCCCTCCTTGTAGAGCCGGTCGCCGAACTTGCGCGCCATCTCGCGCACCTTGTCCGGCACGCCTTCGGGCAGGAGCGCCGGCGAGGCGTCATTGCCGCACCAGCCACCCTTGTAAGGCGTGACCTCGGCAAAACCGGTGATGTCGGTCATCACCGGGCCGACGAAGGTGCCAAGCCGCGTGGCGCAGCCCTCGATCGCTCCGGGCAGGTGGTTGAGTCGCTTCATCACCTTGAGCTTCTGGTCGATGATCTTGGCGGAATACTTGTCCCAGTCCTTGCGCGACTTGATGAAGAAGGTGGTCCGGCCGCTGTCGCCATAGGGCGTCTGCACCACTAGGTCCGAGCCCAGCTTGCCCTTCTTGGCCAGGTCCATCAGCGCCTCGTAGCTGTCGGCCTCGCCCATGATGTTCGGCGCGCTATCGACCCCGGCCTCGTTGCCAAGCTGGGTGGTGACGATCTTGCTATCGAGCCGCTCGCGCAGCGCGGCAGGCGCCAGGGCGACCTCAATCCCCGCATCGGCGCAAAGCTGTTCGGTGGTCTCGTTGAACATCACGAAGATCGCCTTGCCGCCGGGGTTGGCCTTGGCCTTGGCGACGAACTGCGGATGGCTGACCAGGTAATTGCCCACGTCCTCCATCGACTGGAACTCGTCATGCATGATCTTGGTGGGCACGAAGGCGCGGGGATGGCTGCCATCGAAAATGTCGAAATAATTGATGAACTCGAGCCCGCCGACCCATTGATCGAGGCCCAGGAGAGAGTAAGGCGTCGGGGTGACGATATAGATCGGCTTCGTGTTCTTGCGAAGGTAATTGAAGATCTCGCTGAGACCGGTGAGTTTCTTCCTGCGGGTGCGTTTTTTGGCGGGTGGCATGTGATTCCCTTTTTTGATTACCCAAGCGTCCTCCAGCTCTAGCAGGATTCGCAAGCCTTGTGTTTTTATCCACAGCCTCGCCGTCTCTTGCAGCCGCCCGAAAAATCGCCACGGCGCGGGAGTCAGCCAATGTCTCAGCCGATTGGCCCGTCTGCGCCGCGCCGCGCGCCGGGGCAGTTCGGTGCGGCTGAGACGGCTCATTTCATTGCCGGGCCGCCCAGCGGGCCATCCCATTCCATCTCGACCGGGTCGATATCGTTGCGCACGTAGAAAAACCGAAAGCCCATGCCGCGCAGCCATTTCTCCAGCCGGTCGAGACTGGCCCATTCGCGGCGCAGGCCCCGGGCGCTTTCCACCAGCGCCCATTGATCATCCACCAGGAAATAGACGGTCCAGGTGTTGGGATGCTTCGACTGATCGGCAAAACCGCCGCCCAGCACCTCGCGGGCAGAGCGAACGGCAACGGGATAGTCGCCGATCCGCTTTTGCGACGCCAGATCGGCAAGATCGTTCTGCCGGATCGTGAAGGTCGGCGCCGGTGTTTCCTGCATGTCTGTCGCGATCTTGTCTGCTGAGGCTTCCACCCCGTGATACGGTGCGGATCACCGGATTGGCAACGCGAAGCCTTTGTCAGCCGACAACATCCGCAACTTCGACCGGCGCCGGGGCGGTCTCGGCCGTGTCGCGCAGCGCCTTTGCCCGCGCGGCGATCTCGTCGGGGCCGAGCGCCTCGATCCGGGTCGCCAGCGTCCAGACATGGCCGAAGGGATCGCAGATCGTGGCACAGCGCTCGCCCCAATAGGCCAGCGACGGCGCGGCCAGCGCCTGCGCCCCGGCATCGATGGCCGTGGCAAAGGCGGCGTCGACATCGGCGACATACATATGCTGCGCAACCGAGGCCGCGCCCGGTGTCGGCTGATGGCCATGCCCCGGCCAGCCGGCGGTGACAAACAGCATCGATGTGCCGATCTTGACGACGGCAAAGCAGGGGGCGTCCTCTGTGTCGCGAGCCTGAACGGTCGCGTCAAAGGCAGTCTGGTAGAAAGCCAGCGCGGCGGGCACGTCCGACACCGCCAGAGCGGCAGTCGAGGTGCGATAGCCGCGCGGCGTCACAGCGGGTTTCTTCGGCATTCGGGATGTCTCCACGTCAGGCGGACTCTTGTCCGTTTTTCGAACAGTCACGTTGGGGCATTTTCGCCACCATGGACCATGGTGTAGCATATTGCCCTTGAAACTGCAACACCATGACCCATAGTGTAGAAAATACCGACAGGAAATCCGCCGCATGTCCCCTTTCGCCCCCCTCCATCCATCGCAGGCCAGACCGGTCTATGCCCTGCACCGCCGTTTCGCCGCCCTGTCCGAGGAGCGGCCGGCCGAGACCTGGGAAAGCCTGCTGCACGCCCATTGGCCGGGCTGGCGCGACTGGTATCTGGCGCGCGGCGGCACCACCGCCGAGACCACCCGCGAGGCCGAGCGCGCCCTGCGCCGCCACATGCCCGAGATGACCAAGCTGATCGACCGGCTGTCGGCCACCCTGCCCGATGATCCGGTGCTGCGCGAATTCCTGACCTTCTGGTGCCCGCCGCGCTATCTGGTGAGCTGCACCCAGGCCGCTTCGCAGGATGCCCGCGGGCCGTTCCTGATGCGCAACTACGATCTCGACCCTGCGCTGAGCGAGGCCACGCTGCTGCGCTCGAACTGGCGCGGCAAGGTGGTGATGGGCATGGTCGAGGGGCTGGCCGGCCTCTCGGACGGGATGAACCAGGACGGGCTTGCCGTCTCGCTCAGCTTCGGCGGCCGCGTCGGCACCGGCCGCGGCTTCGGCATTCCGTTGCTGATCCGCTATGTGCTCGAGACCTGCACCGATGTGCAGGACGGGCTCGACGCGCTGCGCGCGGTGCCCTGCCACATGTCCTACAATGTCACCCTGACCGATCGCCGGGGCCAGGCGGCCACCGTGTTTCTCAGCCCCGACCGCCCTCCGATGGTGCAGTTCACGCCCTGGGCCACCAATCACCAGCTGGGCGTAGAATGGCCCCGCCACGGCCGGATCTCGGCGACGCTCGAACGGGCGCAGAGCCTCGGCCTCATGTTCGCCCGAAATCCGCCCGACGAGGCGACGCTGCAATCCAGCTTTCTCACGCCGCCGTTCTTTTCGGCCAAGTACCGCGCGGGCTATGGCACGGTGTTTTCCATCGTCTACCGGCCCGTGCAGGGCACCGCGCGGCTGTTCTGGGGCTGCGGCACCGGCCAGGACTGGCAGATGCCGGCCTTTGCGCCCGCCACGCTCGACGTGGAATTTTCCGATCTCGGCAGCCGGCTGCTTGCCGCGCCGACCTTCCTGACAGACCTTCAAAGGACGGCGTGATGAGTAAATTCGCAATCGCAGGCATCCAGATGCATGTGACCACCCAGAACAACATCGCCGAGATGCGCAAGCGGCTGGCGCTGCTCATGCATCTCTACCCCTGGGTCGAGATGGTGTGTTTTTCCGAGCTGGCCGCGCATGGCCCGGCCCTGCCCAGCGCCCAGGCCGCCGGCGGCGACTTCGACCAGGCCTTTGCCGACATGGCGCGCCAGCACCGGATCTGGCTCCAGCCCGGCAGCTACTTCGAACGGCGCAATGGCCGCATCTACAATGCCGCCCCGGTGTTCAATCCGGCGGGCGAAGAGGTCGCGCGCTATGACAAGATGTTCCCTTTCACCCCCTACGAAGAGGGGGTCACCGCCGGCACCGCGCCCTGTGTGTTCGACGTGCCCGGTGTCGGCCGCATCGGCCTGTCGATCTGCTATGACATCTGGTTCCCGGAACTGACCCGCACCCTGGCCTCGATGGGCGCCGAAGTGCTGATCAACCCGGTCAACGCCGCCTTTGTCGACCGCCACGCCGATCTGGCCTGCGCCCGCGCCTCGGCCGCGATGTTCCAGATGTATGTCTTTCACATCAACGGGCTGCTGGCCGGCGGCAACGGCTATTCCCAGGTCATCGACCCGGCCGGGCGGCTGCTGCATGACGGCAACGTGCAGGAAGAGATGATTCCGCTGGAAGTGGATTTCGCCGAAGCCCGCCGCCAGCGCGAGCGCGGCATCCTCAACATGGGCCAGCCCCTCAAGAGCTTTCGCGACAGCCCGGCGCGCTTTCCGATCTACGAGGACGGCTACCGTTCGGACTATCTCGACAGCCTCGGCCCGCTGCAAAAAGCCCAGCGCCTCCGCTGAGCCCCGGCAAAACCGCCCCGCTCCTCCTTCCTCTTGCCCAAAATACCCTCGGGGGGTCTGGGGGGCTGGCCCCCCAGCCGGTCGATGTGCGCAGGCACAGCGAAATTCAGGCGCCCCTCACCCCGGCCCACACCGATAAATCGCAATCTCCCGCTCGAGGAAAAGCGGCTTGTTGGGTTCAAACGTCGCCACCACGGCGCAACGCGCATGCAGGTCGCTGAAAAACCCCCGCATCAGCGCCGAGTCGACCTGCGACCGCATGAACTCCGGATCTTTCACCACGAAGATGTCGAACCCCTGATCGCGCCAGTGGTCAAGCTGCCATTCCGCGCGCTGCGGCGGCCAGGCGTGGGGCTGCGCCTGGAAGTCCGGATCGTCCTCGTCCACACCTTCCAGGCCGTAGAGCACCGTCGGCATGGCGATGTAGAACACCGCCCCCCGCGCATCTTCGGTGATCCGCCGTTCCTCGGCCATCTCCGGCAGCGGCGTGTCGTATTTTTCGGCCAGCCGTTGCCAACGGGCGATCTCCATCTGCTGCGCCGCCTGGCGCTGCGGCAGATGGGTCACCGCCATGGTCATGATCTTCTCGTCCGCCAGGTGCTCGGCGATATAGGCGTCGGTCTCCTGCCACATCGGCGGCGCCAGCGCCTCGCTCACCGCGATCACCGCGCCCAGCAGCGACAGCCCCGCGCCCAGCGCCAGCGCGCCCGCCGCCGCCTGCCCGGCACGGCCCGGCGCGCCGATCAGCCCGGCCAGCGCGAGGCCGCCAAGCAGGGTGAAGCCAGCGAAGCTGGCAATCCAGAGGTGCTCGGGCTGGCGCGGCCCGGCCAGCAGGGCCAGCGTGAGCGTGCCGATCGCCAGCGCGGCCCAGATCAGCAGCAACGCCGGTTTCTGCCGCAACGCACAGGCCGGCAGCATCAGCACCGGGGGCGTCAGCAGCGCCATGGCCGCAAAGACCGGCGTCATCCCCCAGACCAGGCCCAGCGACCGCAGCCCCAGCGTGGTCAGCCCCGGCCAGATGCCGCCCCCGGTGCGCAGCGACATCACCGTCTGGATTTTCTGAAAAGCGAGAAAATTCCCGAAATCCAGCAGGATGCCGATGTTCAGCACCGGCCAGAGCAGCACAACCGTCAGCAGCGCCCGGCCCATGCTCCGCGCCATCGCACCCACGCCCTCGGCCCGGATCAGGAGCGCCGCCAGGCCGAGCGCCAGCGGCAGCAGCACGAAGACCCCCGATTGCTTGAAGCTCACCACCAGCACCGCCAGCACCCCGAGCCAGATGTCCCAGCGCCCCGGCCGCGCCGCCTGAAGCCGTGCGATCAGCGCCCAGAAGACCGCGACGGTGGCCGTGGCCAGCGCCACGTCGCCCTTGGCGATATGCGACATGAAGACCCCGAGCGGAAAGAAGACCCCGAGCAGTCCCACGGTCAGAGCCGGCCAGAGCCCGAGCCCGACCCGCCGCCCGATGGCAAAGAACAAGGGCGCGATCAGCGCGCCGATCACCGCCGTCAGATAGCGGGCGGTGAGGTAGAAGACCGTCGGATCGGAAAAATACTGCGCCCGGAATTCGCCCGGCGACCCCCACCAGCCGAGCGGCAGCCCCAGCGCGAACAGCCCGCCAAAGGCCAGCCCGTTGAGATAGGTGATCAGCGGCGGATAGAAATGCTGCCCCGGCACGATCTGCCCGGCCAGCACCTTGGCGGCATCATTGATCCGCTCATCGCCGTGGAAATAGCCGTAATCCGCGCCCAGGGCACGCAAGGCGAACGCCAGAAGAAACAGGCCCAGACCCACCGAGAGGCGTGTCACAAAATCACTTTTGCCAGACATATCTTAACTTTTTACAGTCAAACCCGCGGCGCGCCAGAAAATCCGCACATTTGCGCACCATTGTCTTGCGCAGGCGGAGGAAAATGGCGACGGAGCGGGATTGTTGCGGAATTTGGACGGATATTTGGCCGAGGATGTGACGCATCATCAGGCGGCGACCCTGCCGCTCTATGTCGATCTTGACGGCACGCTGGTGCACACCGACGTGGCGCAGGAACTGCTGGTTGCCGCCCTGGCCCGGCCCGGCAACTGGCGGCCGATCCTCGCCGCCTGGCACCGGCATGGCGTCAGCGGCATCAAGCATGCGGTCTGGAACCGCGACGGCTTTCACCCGGCGCTCCTGCCCTATGACGACACGGTGCTCGACTACCTGCGCAGCGCCCGCGCCCAGGGCCGCCGCATCGTCTTGGCCACCGCCGCCGACCGCCAGGCGGCCGAGGCCATTGCGGTGCACCTCGGCCTGTTCGACGCGGTGCTGGCCTCGGAGCCGGGCCACAACCTCAAGGGCGCGGCCAAGCTTGCGGCGATCCGCGGCGACAGCGCCGGTCCGTTCGAATATCTGGGCGACGGCGCCGCCGACATCCCCATCTGGCGCGCGGCGCAGAAGGCCGGCTTCGTCCGCCCCGACGCCGCCGCCCGGGCCGAGATGCAGGCAGCGGGCCCGCGCCTGTCGCTGACCACCGATCCGGCGCCACCGGTCTGGCGTGGCCTGTGGGCGGCGATGCGGCCGCATCAATGGGCCAAGAACGTACTGGTCTTTCTGCCGCTGTTCTTTGCCCATCTCTACACCGAACCCGGCGCGCTGCTGCTGGCCGGGCTGGCCTTTGCCGCCATGTCGCTGATGGCCTCGGGGGTCTATCTGATCAACGATCTGCTCGACATTCCGGCCGACCGGCGCCACGTCCGCAAGCGGCTCCGGCCCTTTGCCGCCGGGCTGCTGCGCCCGGCCCAGGGGGTCGGCGCGGCGCTGGCGCTGCTGGTCGCCGCGCTTGCGCTGGGGTTCGGCGCAGTGGGCCTGCCCTTCGGCCTGGTGCTTCTTCTCTATCTCGGCCTGACCACCGCCTACTCTTTCGCGCTCAAGCGGTTCTCGACGATCGACGTGATCGTGCTGTCACTGCTTTATACCGTGCGCATCCTCGCCGGGGCGGCGGCAGGCGGGATCATTCTGAGCCCCTGGCTGTTGTCCTTTTCGCTCTTTTTCTTTGTCAGCCTGGCCTACATGAAACGGTTCATCGAGCTTGATGCCGTGACCGAGGACGCCAAGCTGCCGCATCGCAATTACTGGGGCGCGGAGCTGGCCAGCATCCAGATCTTCGGCATCGCCAATGCGGCGGTCAGCCTGCTGACCCTGGCGCAATACATCAACAGCCCGACCGCGAGAGAGACCTATGGCGGCCGCGACATTCTCTGGCTGGCGGTGCCGCTGATGATGTTCTGGATCTACCGCAGCTGGATGTGGGCAATCCGGGGCAAGGTGGGCGACGATCCGGTGGTCTTTGCCCTGACCGACCGGATCAGCCAGATCACGCTGATTGCGGTGCTCGCGGTCTTCTTTGCCGCGCGCTACCTCGAATTTTCCGGGGTCATCCGATGAGCCCGGCGGGATTTGCCCTGATCTTCGCCAGCGTCGCGCTTTCGGCACTGGGCCAGACCTGTTTCAAGACCGGCGTCGGCCGGGTGAGCTTTGCCGAGACCGCCGGACTGGTGCAAAAGAGCCTGTCGCTGCTGCTCTCGCCGTGGGTGCTGGGCGGGCTGGCGTTCTACGGGGTGGGCACCGTTCTTTGGCTCTTTGCGCTCCGGCGGATCGACCTGTCGCTGGCCTATCCTTTCGTGGCGATGAGCTTTGTCATGGTGGCCGCGTCGGGGGTGCTGGTCCTGGGGGAGACGCTGAGCCTGACCCGCGTGCTGGGAATGGCGCTGATCATCTCGGGGCTGCTGGTGATGGCGGTGGGGCGGTAGGCGGGCACCGATGCCCACGCCATGCGATCGCCGAGCCGCGGGATGGCGATGCAACAGTCTTGCTCACGGCGCCTTATGGCAGCCAAATCCGTAGTACCTCCGATCAACAGGGATGCGCGGGCCAAATCGCCGCCCCCCGGGGGGCCGGCGATCGCGCGGCGGCCTGCGGCCTTGTTGCGCGCGGGGAAGACAGAACCGGCATTCTGATTAATAATTGTGCACACGCCAGGCCGCCGCCCCTCGCATACCGCGCCACCCATTTACAAACCTCCACCAGCCCCCCCATTTGCGCTCATGTCCCGCCCACTCTCGATCATCATCGTCGAACCCGACCGCGACCGCGCGCTGCTCATCGTCGACAGCCTGCGCGCCGCCGGCGATTTCGACATCCAGGTGATTGCCGAGCCCACCAGTCTCGCCCGGCAGATCCAGGCGCGCCAGCCCGACGTGGTGCTGATCGACATCGAGAACCCCTCGCGCGACATGCTCGAGGAACTGGCGCTGGCCTCGGGGCCGCAGGATCGGGCGGTGGCGATGTTCGTCGACCGGTCGGCCGAGGGCCTCTCGACCGCGGCGATCGAGGCCGGCGTCTCGGCCTATGTGGTCGACGGCATGCAGCCCGGCCGCGTCAAACCGGTGCTCGACGCCGCCATCACCCGGTTCCGCATGTTCCAGCGCATGCGCACCGAGCTGGCCGAGACCAAACGCGCGCTCGAGGAACGCAAGGTGATCGACCGCGCCAAGGGCATGCTGATGAAGGCTCGCGGCGTCAGCGAGGACGAGGCCTATGCCATCCTGCGCAAGGCCGCGATGGATCAGGGCAAGCGCGTGGCCGATGTGGCGCAGGCGCTGGTGACCGCAGCGGGGCTTCTGGGATGAGCGCAACCACGCTTTCGGTCGGGTTCATCCCGCTGGTCGATGCGGCGCCGCTGGTCCTGGCGCAGGAAATGGGCTTTGCCGCCGAAGAGGGCATCACCCTCGATCTGCGCCGTGCGCCCTCCTGGTCGTCGCTGCGCGACATGCTGAGCTTTGGCAAGGTCGAGGCGGCGCATATGCTCTCGCCCGTTCCCATCGCCACGGCGCTGGGCCTGGGCGGTGCCGGCGCGCCGCTGTCTGCGGTCTCGGTGCTCTCAGTCAATGGCAATGTCATCGGGATCAGCCGGGCATTGGCCGACCGGCTGCGCGACGCCGGCCATGACTTTGCCTTCAACGATGCCCGCGCCGCCGGACTGGCGCTGATCGCCGCGTCGGGGGCCGGCCTGCGTATCGGCGTGCCCTTCCCGTTCTCGATGCATGCCGAGCTGGTCTATTACTGGCTCTCGGCGCTGGGCTTGCCGGCGCCGCAATCGGTTTCTGTGCGCACCGTACCGCCGCCGCTGATGGGCGATGCGATCCGCGCCGGCGAGATCGACGCCTTCTGCGTCGGCGAACCCTGGGGCTCTCAGGCGGTCGAGGACGGCATGGGCGAACTGCTGCTGCCCGGTTCGGCGATCTGGGCCTTTGCGCCGGAGAAGGTGCTGGCCATGCGAGCCGACTGGGCCGAGGCCGAGGCCATGCTGCGCGGTCGGCTGATCCGCGCGGTCTGGCGCGCCGGCCGCTGGCTGGGCGATCCGGCCTCGACCAGCCTCGCCGCCGAGATCCTGGCACGGCCCGGCTATCTCGACCTGCCCGCCGACATCCTCGACCGGGCGCTGTCCGGGCGTCTCGTGCTCTCGGGGCGCGGCGAGGAACGCAGCGTGCCCGACTTCCTTACCTTCCATCGCTCCGCCGCGACCTTTCCCTGGCGCAGCCAGGCGGAATGGATCGGGCTGCAACTGGCGGCGCGCACCGGGCTCGACCGGACCGCCGCCAAATCCGCCGCCGCGCGGGTGTTTCGCACCGATCTGCACCGCGCCGCGCTCTCGGGGCTGTCGGCCAGCCTGCCCACCGCCTCGTCGCGGATCGAGGGCGGCGTGACCGAACCCACCGCCGTGCCGGCCGACGTCGGCCAGCTGATTCTCGGACGCGACCGGTTCTTCGATGGCCGCATTTTTGACCCCGACCTGGCCTGACGCCCAATTATTGTGCAGTTGCAGCGATGATCTCGCTGCAATGCAGAAAATCACCGCCCTCCCGCCGCCTTTCCTTTGCGCCACCGCAGGCTGATTTGGCATAAAGCTTGCATCGACGGGCAATGGCGTCCGTTGCAGGAATTCTCCCGAACGTCCGGGACCCGATGAGCAAAGCCGCTCGACCCTTCGCCCCCGGCGAAGTGCGTCAGCGGCTTTTTTCTTTGCCCGATCCCTCTCTTCCCGGGCCTCAGTAAAGGACAGAACCTCATGAAGACCCTCATTTTCGGCCTTGCCGCCTCTACCGCATTGGTCACTCCCGGTTTCGCGCAGATGCTGGATCTTGAAAAAGACGAACTGACCTTCGGCTTCATCAAGCTCACCGACATGGCGCCGCTCGCCGTGGCCTATGAACAGGGCTATTTCCTCGACGAGGGCCTGTTCGTGACGCTGGAAGCCCAGGCCAACTGGAAGGTTCTGCTCGACGGCGTGATCGGCGGCCAGCTCGATGGCGCGCATATGCTGGCCGGCCAGCCGCTGGCGGCGACCATCGGTTTCGGCACCGAGGCGCATATCATCACCCCCTTCTCGATGGACCTGAACGGCAACGGCATCACCGTGTCGAACGAGATCTGGGAGCAGATGAAGCCCAACATCCCCGCCGATGCCGAGGGCAAGCCGATCCACCCGATCAGCGCAGAAGCGCTGGCCCCGGTGGTCGAGAGCTACAAGAACGATGGCAAGCCCTTCAACATGGGCATGGTTTTCCCGGTCTCGACCCACAATTACGAAATCCGCTACTGGCTGGCGGCCGGCGGGCTGCATCCGGGCTATTACAGCCAGGAAAACATCTCGGGCCAGATCGGCGCCGATGTGCTGCTCTCGGTCACCCCGCCGCCGCAGATGCCCGCCACGCTCGAAGCCGGCACGATCTATGGCTACAGCGTGGGCGAGCCGTGGAACCAGCAGGCGGTGTTCAAGGGCATCGGCGTGCCGGTGATCACCGATTACGAGCTGTGGAAGAACAATCCCGAGAAGGTCTTCGGCATCACCGCCGAGTTTGCCGAGGACTACCCCAACACCACGCTGGCCGTCACCAAGGCGCTGATCCGCGCCGCGCAATGGCTGGATGAAAACGACAACGCCAACCGTATGGAAGCGGTCGAAATGCTGAGCCGTCCGGAATATGTCGGCGCCGATGCCGAGGTGATCGCCGCCTCGATGACCGGCACCTTCGAATACGAAAAGGGCGACAAGCGCGACGTCCCCGACTTCAACGTTTTCTTCCGCTACAACGCCACCTACCCCTTCTATTCGGATGCGGTCTGGTATCTGACCCAGATGCGCCGGTGGGGCCAGATTGCCGAGCCGAAATCGGACAGCTGGTACGACGAGGTTGCCAGGTCGGTCTACAAGCCGGACATCTATCTCGAGGCCGCGCGGCTGCTGGTCGATGAAGGTCTTGCCGATGCGGCCGATTTCCCCTGGGACAGCGACGGCTACAAGGCGCCGACCCCTGCCGAGGATATCATCGACGGCATCGCCTATGACGGCAAGGCCCCCAACGCCTACCTCGACAGCCTGCCGATCGGGCTGAAAGGCGAGCAGACCGTTGTCGGCACCGAAGTGAAGGGCTGAGCTCAATCCAGGCAGAGGCCCCGGGTCAAGCCCGGGGCGCGATGATCCCGCGACACGCGCCCCGGACTTGATCCGGGGCCTCCCCCCAATCTCCCGAGGACCCCGCCATGACCACCGTCGACCCCGAATTCTCCGCCGCCGAGGCCCGCGAAGCCCGCCGCGCGAAACTCTTCACTCGCATCAACGCCGCCGACAAATGGTTCCAGGTGCTCGGCCTCTCCTGGGCCACCCCGGTGCTCAAGGCCGCGGCAGGGGACAATCCGAAAGCGCAGGTCAAGGAAATCTGGCGCCTGCTGGCCGTGCCGCTGATCGCCATCATCGCCTTCCTGATGCTCTGGGCCACGCTGGCGCCCAAGGTGCAGACGTCGCTGGGCGCCGTCCCCGGCCCGGCCGCGGTCTGGGAAGAGGCGGTCAACCTGCACGAGGACGCCGCCGCCAAGGCCGTCAAGCGCGAGAAGTTCGAAACCATGGTTGCCGCGCGCAACGAAAAGCTGGTCGAGGCCGGCCGCGCTGACGAGGTCAAGGACATCGCCTATACCGGTGCGCCGTCCTACTACCAGCAGATCTGGACCTCGATCCAGACCGTGTTCTTCGGTTTCCTGATCGCCACCGCCGTCGCCGTGCCGCTGGGCATCGCCGCCGGTCTCTCACCCACCGCCAACGCCGCGATCAACCCGTTGGTGCAGATCTTCAAGCCGGTCTCGCCGCTGGCCTGGCTGCCGATCGTCACCATGATCGTCTCGGCGGTCTATGCCACCAACGACGGCATGTTCTCCAAATCGTTCCTGATCTCGGCGATCACCGTGACGCTCTGTTCGCTCTGGCCGACACTGATCAACACCGCGCTGGGTGTGGCCAGCATCGACAAGGATCTGGTGAACGTCTCCAAGGTGTTGAAAATGAACACCTATACCAAGATCACCAAGCTGGTCCTGCCCTCGGCCCTGCCGCTGATCTTCACCGGTCTGCGCCTGTCGCTCGGCGTCGGCTGGATGGTGCTGATCGCCGCCGAGATGCTGGCGCAGAACCCCGGTCTCGGCAAGTTCGTCTGGGACGAGTTCCAGAACGGCAGCTCCTCGTCGCTCGCCAAAATCATGGTCGCGGTGCTGACCATCGGCGTGATCGGCTTCCTGCTCGACCGCGTGATGTTCGCCCTGCAATCGCTCTTCACCTTCTCGAACAACCGGTGACATGCGCCCCGGACCTCCGGGGTCGCACAGAAAGGACAAGCAGATGAGCATCCTGAAATTCGACAATGTCTCCAAGAGCTTCGGCGAAGGCACTGCCGCCACCTCGGTGTTGAAGAACATCGACCTCGAGGTGCAGGAGGGCGAGTTCCTCGTGCTGCTGGGCTTCTCCGGCACCGGCAAGACGACACTGATCAACCTGATGGCCGGGCTGGAACAGCCGACCCGCGGCAAGGTCACCTTCAAGGGCCAGCCGATCACCGGGCCGGGGCCGGAACGCGGCGTGATCTTCCAGAGCTATTCGCTGATGCCCTGGCTGACGGTGGCGGGCAACGTCGGCCTGGCGGTCGATACCATCTTCCCCGGCATGCCCAAGGCGGAAAAGGCCGAAAAGGTCGCGCATTACGTCAAGATGGTGGGCCTCAGCCACGCCACCCACCGCCGCCCGGCCGAGCTTTCGGGCGGCATGCGCCAGCGGGTCAACGTGGCGCGTGCGCTGGCGATGAACCCCGAGGTGCTGCTCCTGGACGAGCCGCTCTCGGCGCTCGACGCGCTGACCCGCGCCAATCTGGCAGATGAGATCGAGGCGATCTGGGAGGCCGACAAGAAGACCTGCGTGCTGATCACAAATGACGTCGACGAGGCGATCATGCTGGCCGACCGGATCATCGCGCTCAACCCCGATGGCTCGCTGGGCGAGGAATTCGCGGTCGATATCCCCCGCCCGCGCGACCGGGGCGAGATGAACCACCACGACGGGTTCAAGGCCCTGCGCGCCAAGGTCACCAACTACCTGATGGATGTGGGCATCGAAGCCAAGGTCGAAGGCTCGCGCATCCTGCCCGACGTGACGCCGATCCACTCGGTTCCGAAGGCGGTGCAACAGGCGCAGGAAGGCATGATCGAAGAGCGCTTCCTCGACTTCTCGCAGCTGCACAAGATCTACCCGACGCCGAAAGGCCCGCTTACCGTGGTCGAGGATTTCGACCTCAAGGTGAACCGGGGCGAATTCATCTCGCTGATCGGCCATTCCGGCTGCGGCAAGTCCACCGTGCTGACCATGGCCGCCGGTCTCAACGACATCTCCAAGGGCGCAATCCGGCTTGACGGCTACCACGTTCAGGGCGCCGATCCGGAGCGCGCGGTGGTGTTTCAGTCGCCCAACCTCTTTCCCTGGTTGACGGCACGCGAAAACTGCGCCATCGGCGTCGACAAGGTCTATCCCAAGGCCAGCCAGGCCGAGCGTCAGGACGTCGTGGAGTACTACCTTGAACGGGTGGGGCTGGCCGATGCCATGGACCGCTCGGCCGCCGACATGTCGAACGGCATGAAACAACGTGTCGGCATCGCCCGGGCCTTCGCGCTTTCGCCCAAACTGCTTCTGCTCGACGAGCCCTTCGGGATGCTCGACAGCCTGACGCGATGGGAATTGCAGGAGGTGCTGATGGAAGTGTGGTCGCGCACCAAGGTCACCGCGATCTGCGTCACTCATGACGTGGACGAGGCGATCCTGCTGGCCGACCGCGTGGTGATGATGACCAACGGCCCCCAGGCCACCATCGGCCGCATCGTCAACGTCGACCTGCCCCGTCCGCGCACCCGCAAGGCGCTGCTCGAACATCCCGATTACTACCTCTACCGCGAGCAGGTGCTGAGCTTTCTCGAAGAATACGAGCATGGCGCCAAGCCGAAGGCCGCCACCCCGGCCGCCAAGCCCGATGAGAAGGAAGCCGCATGATGGAAGCGATGACCGACACCGAGGTGCGCACCTTCATCGAGGTCACCGAATACTGGGTGCCCGAAGAGGGCGTGCTGAAACTGGCGGGCGGCAACTACGGCGATCTGACCGAGTTCAAGGCGGCTTCTGGCCAGACCAGCTTTGCCAAGGGCGAAGGCCTGCCGGGCATGGCCTGGGCCGAGGAACGCCCGGTGGTCTTCAAGACATTGGACCCGGCCAGCTTCAAACGCGCCGATGCCGCCAGGGCGGCCGGTCTGACCAGCGCCGTGGCGGTGCCGCTGTTTGACGGCAAGGCGCTGAAGGCGGTGCTCGTGGTGCTCTGCGGCGACGGCGAGGACAGGATCGGCGCGCTTGAGGTCTGGCAGTCGAAAGACAACCTGCTGATGCTCGAAGACGGCTATTACGGCGCCGCCAAACATTTCGAATTTGTCTCGAAACACACGCATTTCCCGCGCGGCCAGGGTCTGCCCGGGGCGGTCTGGGCAGCCAATACGCCGATCCTGATGCGCGACCTGGGCTCGAGCTATGGCTTCGTCCGCTCGGAAAGCGCCGGACAGGCCGGGCTGACCACCGGTCTCGGCCTGCCGGTGCCGGTGCCGAGCGGCGAGACCTTCGTGCTGACGCTGCTGTCGGCGCGGGGCACGCCGATCGCCCGGCGTTTCGAGATCTGGGACGCCCGCGCGGCTCGCGTCGGCAAGGACGGTGCGGCGGTGCTGATCGACGGCATCTGCGCCCGCGAGGGCCGGCTCTGGGCCGCCGAGGCGGAAGAGCCGCGCCGCGCCGCTGCCTGGCAGGGGCTGATCGGCCGGGTGCTGGGCTCCGGCCTGCCGGTGGTCGACCAAGGCGTCGCCGGAATTGCCGCCGGCTACGAGAATTTCGTGGCCCTGCCGATCCATTCCAAGGGCGAGGTGTCACACATCGTCGCCTGGTATTCGTGAAAGGAAACGACATGCAGAAACTGGTCGTTATCGGCGCCGGCATGGCTTCGGGACGGGTGCTGGAGCATCTGTTCGAACAAGCCCCCGACGCCTATGAAGTCACCCTGTTCAACGCAGAGGCACGCGGCAACTACAACCGCATCATGCTGTCACCGGTGTTGTCGGGGGAAAAGAGCTATGCCGAGATCGTCACCCATGACGACGATTGGTACAATGGCAACAAGGTCACCTGCCGGTTCGGCGAAAGCGTTGTCGGCATCGACCGCGCCCGCAAGGTGGTGATCGGCGAAAACGGCGAGGTCGCCTATGACAAGCTGCTGATCGGCACCGGCTCAGCGCCCTTCATCATTCCGGTGCCCGGCAAGGACCTGCCCGGGGTGATCTCCTACCGCGATCTCGATGACACCAACGCGATGATCGAGGCCTCCTCCAAGGGCGGCAGCGCCGTGGTGATCGGCGGCGGTCTGCTGGGTCTGGAAGCGGCCGCCGGCCTCGCCCAGCGCGGCATGGATGTGACCGTGCTGCACCTGATGGGCCACCTGATGGAGCGGCAACTCGACGAAGCCGCGGGCTATCTGCTGCGCAAGGATCTGGAGGGGCGCGGCATTACCGTCAAGACCCAGGCCTCGACCAAGGCCATTCTGGGCGAGGACAAGGCCGAAGCGGTTCTGCTCGACAGCGGCGAAACCCTGCCTGCCGATCTGGTGGTCATGGCCGTGGGCATCCGCCCGGAAACACGGCTGGCCAATGATGCGGGCCTCACCGTGGGGCGTGGCATCGAGGTTTCCGCGCAGATGCAGACCTCGGACCCCGATGTCTATGCCGTGGGCGAATGCGTGGAGTTCGACGGCCAGCTTTTCGGCCTTGTCGCGCCGCTCTACGATCAGGCCAAGGTCGTCGCAGCCGCGCTTCTGGGCGAAGACGGCGCTTTCGTCCCGAAGGAGCTGTCGACCAAGCTCAAGGTCACCGGCTGCGATCTGTTCTCCGCCGGCGATTTCGCCGAGGGCGAAGGTCGCGAGGACATCGTGTTCCGCGATCCGGCGCGCGGCGTCTACAAGCGGCTGGTGATCGAGGACAACAGGCTGATCGGCGCGGTGATGTATGGCGATACCGCCGACGGCAACTGGTTCTTCGGGCTGATCAAGGACGGCACGGACATCGAAGAGATGCGCGACACGCTGATCTTTGGCCCCTCCTATCAGGGAGGTGCCGCCGCGGACCCTCTGTCAGCCGTTGCAGCATTGCCGCTTGATGCGGAAATCTGTGGCTGCAACGGCATCTGCAAGGGCACCATCGTATCTGCCATCGAAGGCGGGGCCACAGACCTCGGCGCAATCAAGGCCACCACCAAGGCCAGCGCCTCCTGCGGCACCTGCACCGGGCTGGTGGAACAGGTGTTGCAAGTCACGCTGGGCGACGATTTCCAGATGCCGGCGTCGCAAGCGATCTGCGGCTGCACGGATCTCAGCCACGAGGACGTGCGCCGGCTGATCAAGAGCCAAGAGCTGAAAAGCCAGGCCGCGGTCTGGCAGGAGCTGGGCTGGTCCACGCCCAACGGTTGCCATGTCTGCCGCCCGGCGGTGAACTATTACCTGCTGGCCGACTGGCCGCTGGAATATCAGGACGACCCGCAGAGCCGGTTCATCAACGAGCGCAAGCACGCCAACATCCAGAAAGACGGCACCTTCTCGGTGGTACCGCGGATGTTCGGCGGCATGACCACGCCGGACGAGCTGCGCGCCATCGCCGATGCGGCGGACAAGTACAAGGTGCCCACGGTGCATGTCACCGGCGGCCAGCGGATCGACCTGCTGGGGGTCAAGGGCGAGGACCTGCCCGCGATCTGGGCCGATCTCAACGCCGCCGGCATGGTTTCTGGCCATGCCTATGCCAAGGGCCTGCGCACGGTGAAGACCTGCGTCGGCAAGGATCACTGCCGCTTCGGCACGCAGGACAGCACCGGGCTGGGCATCCAGCTCGAGAAAAAGCTCTGGGGCTCCTGGACACCACACAAGGTCAAGCTGGCGGTCTCGGGCTGCCCGCGCAACTGCGCCGAGGCGACCTGCAAGGATATCGGCGTGGTCTGCGTCGACAGCGGCTATCAGATCGGTGTCGCCGGGGCCGCCGGCATGGACGTGAAGGAAACCGAGCGGCTGGCCGAAGCCAGGACCGAGCAGGAGGCGATCGACCTCGCCACCGCCTTCATGCAGCTCTACCGCGAGAACGCCAAATACCTCGACCGGCCCTACAAATGGGTCGCCAAGGTGGGTCTCGACTGGGTGAAAGAGCGTGTAGTCGACGACCTCGAGGAACGCGCGGCGTTGATCGCGCGCTTCGAGCTATCGCAAACGATCTATCGCAAGGACCCCTGGGCCGAAGAGGCCGAGAGCAAGTCCGAGCAATATCAACCCCTTGCCGATCTTACCCTGGAGGCCGCGGAATGAGCTGGCTCGACATCGGAGACATCAACGACATCCCGCTGCGCGGCGCCCGGGTGATCAAGACCAAGGTCGGTTGCGTGGCGCTGTTTCGCACCGCGCCGGACGAGGTCTTTGCCACCTCCGACCGCTGCCCGCACAAGGGCGGGCCGCTGAACCACGGCATCGTGCACGGCCAGTCGGTTACCTGCCCGCTGCACAACTGGGTGTTCGATCTGAACACCGGTCAGGCGCAGGGCGCCGACGAGGGCCGCATCGCGACCTATCCGGTGCGGGTCGAGGATGGGAGGATCCTGATCGACACCACCAAACTCGCGCATCGGAGTGCGGCGTGATGGACGGGGCGGGTGTGAGTGAAACACGGTCTACCTGCCCCTATTGCGGCGTGGGATGCGGGGTCATCCTGCGCCCGGACGGCGCGGGTGGTCTGGACGTCAGGGGGGATCCGGACCACCCGGCCAATCGCGGCAGGCTCTGCTCCAAGGGCTCGGCGCTCGGGGACACGCTCGACCGGGCCGGTCGCCTGCTCGCCCCGCGCATCAGCGGGCAGGAGGTGGGCTGGGACAGCGCGCTCGACCTGGTCGCCAAAAAGTTCTCCGACACCATCGCGCGGCACGGGCCGGATTCGGTGGCCTTCTACGTCTCGGGCCAATTGCTGACCGAGGATTATTACGTCGCCAACAAGCTGATGAAAGGCTTTATCGGCTCGGCCAATATCGACACCAATTCGCGGCTCTGCATGGCCTCGACCGTCGCCGGCCACAAGCGCGCCTTCGGCACCGATACCGTGCCCGGCTCCTACGAGGATCTTGACGCGGCCGACCTCGTGGTTCTGGTGGGTTCCAACCTCGCCTGGTGCCATCCGGTGCTCTATCAGCGGGTGCTGGCCGCGCGGGCGAAACGCGGGACAAAGATCGTCGTCGTCGACCCGCGCCGCACCGCCAGCTGCGACGGCGCCGACATGCACCTGGCGCTCGCCTCTGGCAGCGACGTGGCGCTATTCAACCGGCTTCTGGTCGAGATCTACGAGGGCGGCGCCTTTGACAAAGCCTACCTGCGCAATGTCGATGGTTTCGACGCCGCGCTCGAGGCCGCCTATGCCGATGATCCCACGGTCACCGGGCTGAGCGAGGCCGAGATCGCCGCCTTTTGCCAGCTCTGGATGCGGCATGACAAGGTGGTTACCGTCTTCAGCCAGGGGGTGAACCAATCCTCGTCCGGGGCCGACAAGGTCAATGCCATTCTCAATTGTCATCTGGCAACCGGGCGCATCGGCAAGCCGGGCGCGGGGCCGTTTTCCGTCACCGGCCAGCCCAATGCCATGGGTGGGCGGGAAGTGGGCGGCCTGGCCAATATGCTGGCCTGCCACCTCGATATCGAGAACCCCAGCCACCGCACCGCCGTGCGCGAATTCTGGCAGGCGCCAGCAATGCCCGAGACCCAGGGGCTCAAGGCCGTCGACATGTTTCAGGCGGTGGGCGACGGCCGGATCAAGGCGCTCTGGATCATCCATACCAACCCGGCGGTCTCGATGCCCGATGCCGACGCGGTGCGCGACGCCATTTCCGGCTGCGATTTCACCGTGGTCTCCGACATCACCGCCGAGACCGATACCGCGCGGCTGGCCGATGTGCTCCTGCCCGCCGCCGCCTGGGCCGAGAAAAGCGGCACCGTCACCAATTCCGACCGCACCATCAGCCGGCAGCGCAGCGTCCTGCCGGCGCCGGGCCAGGCGCGGCCCGACTGGGACATCCTGGCCGATGTCGGCCGCCGCATGGGCTTTCGCGCCGCCTTCGACTATCAGGCCCCTGCCGAGATCTTCCGTGAATACGCCGCACTCTCCGGCATTGCCGGCTACTTCGGCCGCGATTTCGACATCTCGGCCCTGCGCGATCTCGACGACCCGGATTACGACATGCTGGCGCCCCGCCGCTGGCCGCTGACCGAGGCGCGCGAAGGCGGACGTTTCTTTGCCGACGGCCAATTCTTTCACCCCGACGGCCGGGGCAGGATGCTGCCGCTGCGCCACCGCGCGCCAGAGGCGAAACGCGCGCCACGTTATCCCTTCCGGCTCAACACCGGCCGTATCCGCGACCAATGGCACACGATGACGCGTACCGCGCTGTCGCCGCGGCTCTCGGCGCATCTGGCCGAGCCCTTCCTCGACATTCACCCCGGCGACGCCGCCGCGCTCGCGCTTGAACCGGGCGACCTGGTGCAGGTGCAGAGCCCGCAGGGCAACGCCATCCTGCGCGCCCGGATCAGCTCAGATGTGCAGCAGGGCGACGTCTTTGCACCGATGCACTGGACCGGCGAGACCGCGCCCTCGGGCCGGATCGACGCGCTGGTGGCGCCGGTGGTCGATCCGGTCTCGGGCCAGCCGGAAAGCAAGGCGGCGGTCTGCGCCGTCACCAAACTGGCGGCGGCCTGGTACGGCTTTGCCGTCACCGCCGGCGATCTCGCCCCCGATTGCGCCTATTGGGCGCGCGCCCGCACGCCCTCGGGGTATCGCGCCGAACTGGCCGGCACCACGCCGGTCGCCGACTGGGAGGCCGAGGCTCGCAGGCTCTTCGGCCTGCCCGAGGCAGAGGTGCAATCGGTGATCGACAGCGCGCGCGGCATCGCCCGGCTGGCGTTCTACGACGAGGGCCGCTTGCTGGCCGCGCTCTTTGTCGCCCCGGAGCCGGTGGCGGTGCTGCGCGACTATCTCGTCACTCTGCCCGGAGCCGAGGCACCGCAGGCGATCACCGGCGCGCCGCCGGCCGATCAGCCCGACCCCGGGCCGGTGCTCTGCTCCTGCTTCTCAGTCGGGGTCAACACCATCCTCACCGCCATCGAGACCGAGGGGCTGATGAGCGTCGAGGCAATCGGCGCGGCGCTTGGCGCCGGCACCAACTGCGGCTCCTGCCGGCCCGAGCTGGCCGAGCTTCTGGCGCGCTGCGCCACCCCGGAGGCGGCGGAATGAGCCTGGCCCCCTATGTCCGCATCCTCGGGCGCGGCCCCGGCCGGTCGCGGTCGCTGACGCAGGAAGAGGCGCAGGAAGCAATGGCGCTGATGCTGCGCGGTGGCGCGGCGCCGGAAGCGATCGGCGCGCTCCTGATGCTGATGCGGATGAAAGGCGAAACGCCGGAAGAGATCGCGGGCTTTGCCCGCGCCGCCGGCGCCACCCTGCCGCCCCTGCCCCGCCCCGACCTCGACTGGCCCTCCTATGCCGCAGGCCGGACGCGCGGGCTTCCCTGGTTTCTGCTCTCGGCGCGGCTGGTGGCGCGGGCCGGGCACCGGGTGCTGATGCATGGCTATAACGGCGCCGATGGCGCGGTGCGGCAGGCGCTCGGCCCGGCGGGGATTCCCCTGATCGCCGATCCGGCCGAATGCGCGCAGAGCCTCACCACCCAGGGCGTGGCCTATCTGCCGCTGGAAACCCTCTCGCCCCGGCTGTTTGCGCTGCTCCGGCTGCGCGACGTTCTGGGCCTGCGCTCCTGCGTCAACACCGTCTGCCGGATGTTCAACCCCGGCGGCGCGGCAGCCTCGGTTCAGGGGGTGTTTCACCCGTCTTATCGCGGGTTGCAGACCGAGGCGGCGCAGCACCTCGGCCTGACGCGACAGACGGTGATCAAGGGCGGCGGCGGCGAGTTCGAACGCCACGCCGGCAAGCAGATCGCCTGTTTTGGCCTGCGCGACGGCGCAGCCTGGCAAGGCGTGGCGCCCGCGCTGACCGACGACACCCGCCGGCTGGATGACGGCGACACCGACCCCGCGCATCTCGCCGCGCTCTGGGCCGGCGACCGCGACGATCCCTTCGCCCGGGCCGTGGTGACGGGCACCGCCGCGCTGGCATTGGAAACGCTGGGCCATGACCGGCCGGAAGAATTGGCGCAATCGCTCTGGGCCCGGCGCCACCGCGCGCGGGCCGCCTGAGGATGTCTGCCTGAGAGGAGACCGAGATGAAAAGCTTTCCCATGTTCATCCGCACCACCGGCCGCCGGGTTGTGATCTGCGGCGGCGGCGAACAGGCGGCGCAGAAGGCGCGGCTGATGCTCAAGACCGACGCGACGCTGGTGCTGGCGGCACCGGAACTGGACGCCGAGTTGGCGGCGCTGGTGGCCGAGGGCCGTGCGGTGCATCACGCCGGGGCGATCACCCCGGCGCTGTTTGAAGGCGCGGCCATGGGTTTTGTCGCCACCGGCTGCCCGGGGCTCGATGCGGCGCTGCACGGGCTGGCCAAGGCCGGCGGCTGCCCGGTCAATGTGGTCGACCGGCCCGATCTCTGCGACCTGACGACGCCCTCGCTGGTCGATCGCGACCCGGTGGTGGTGGCGATCGGCACCGAGGGCACCGCCCCGGTGCTGGCGCGACAGATCAAGACCCAGGTGGAACAGATGCTGGCCCCCAACCTCGGCGGGCTGGCCGCTCTGGCGGGGCGGATGCGAGGCGCGGTGGCGCAACGCGTCGCGCCCGCGCGGCGCCGCGCCTTCTGGGCCTGGGCGTTTTCCGACACGCCGCGCGCGGCCTGGACCCGGGGCGCCGAACGCGCGGCGGCACAGGCGCTGAAGGCAGCGATTGCCGAGGGACGCGCGCCCGGCGATGCGCCCGAGGGGAGCATCGCGCTGGTCGGCGCCGGCCCTGGCTCCCGCGACCTGCTGACCCTGCGCGCGGTGCAGCGGTTGCAGGAGGCGGATGTGATTTTCTATGACCGTCTGGTCGATGCCGAAGTGCTGGAACTGGCGCGGCGCGATGCCGAGCGGGTCTTTGTCGGCAAGGTGGTCGGCGCCCATGCTTGGCCGCAGGAACGGATCAACGCGGTGATCGTTGCGGCGGCGCAGCGCGGCCAGCGGGTGGTGCGCCTGAAATCGGGCGATCCCGGCATCTTCGGCCGCGCCACCGAGGAACTGGAGGCTGCGGAGGCGGCCGGCATCGCGGTGGAGATCGTGCCCGGCATCACCGCCGCCTGCGCCGCAGCGGCAAGCGCCGGCCGGTCGCTGACCACGCGCGGGGTGTCGGATACGCTGGTGCTGACCACCGGCACCTGCCGCGACGAGGATCCCCTGCCCGACTGCGCCCGCCACGCCCGGCCGGGCACCACGCTGGCGCTTTACATGGCGGTGCGGCAGGCGACACGGATCGTCGACGGGCTGCGCGCCCGCGGTCTGCCCGGCGCGGCGGAGGTGACGGTGGCGGTCGAGGTCTCGAAACCCGGCGAGCGCCGGTTCACCTGCACGCTGGACCGGCTGGCCGAGAGCCTGGCCGCCCAAGCAGTGACCGGCGTGGCGGTGTTGCTGATCACATGGCCCAAGGTCGCCGCATCGGAGGTGGCGCTCTCGGCATGACTTGGCGGGGCCGAGACCGAGGGAGGCTGGTGCGCCCCGAACTTGATCCGGGGCCCCGACGTCAAAGGCAAAAGGTCCCGGCGCGGAGGCCGGGACGGCGGCGCGTCAATCACCCCGGCATGGTCTGCGCCAGGCGGTGCAGCAGGGTGTCGCGGGTCACCACGCCCAGCGCCTGGCCGTCGCGGGTCACGGTGATTTCGTCCACCTGATCCGAGAACATCTGCACCAGATCGTTGATCGGCGTCTCCGGCGCGACCTCCGGTCCCCCGCCCGCGCCGGGCTGCATCATGTCGCGGGCGCAGAGCACGCCGAGCGGGTTCATATGCGCCACGAAATCGGCCACGTAATCGGTGGCCGGGTTGGAGAAGATCTCGCGCGGGGTGCCGCATTGCACGATCCGCCCGCCCTCCATGATGGCGATGCGGTCGCCGATCTTGAAGGCCTCGTCGAGATCGTGGCTGACAAAGATGATGGTGCGGCCGAGGCGCTGTTGCAGGTCGAGCAGCTCATCCTGCAACCGCGTGCGGATCAACGGATCGAGCGCCGAGAACGGCTCGTCCATCAGAAGCACCGGCGCCTTGGTGGCAAAGGCCCGCGCCAGGCCCACCCGCTGCTGCATGCCACCCGAGAGCTCGCCGACCTTGCGGTCGGACCAGTCGGCGAGGCCAACCAGCGCCAGCTCTTCCTCGGCCTGGGCATTGCGCGCCTTGCGGTCCATGCCGCCAAGCTCCAGCCCCAGCACCACGTTGTCGCGCACCGTGCGCCAGGGCAGCAGGCCGAACTGCTGGAACACCATGGCGACATGGCGCAGGCGCAGGTCGCGCAGGCTCTTTGCATCGGCGTGGGTGACATTCACCATTTCATCGCCGCAGCGCAGGCGGACCTGGCCGCGCACCACCGGGTTGAGCCCGTTGACCGCGCGCAAGAGGGTCGACTTGCCCGAGCCCGAGAGCCCCATGAGCACGAGGATCTCGCCCTCCCGGACGTCGATGCGGCAGTTGTGCACGCCCAGAACCTGGCTGGTTTCCTGCTGGATCTCGGCGCGGTCGCGGCCCTTGTCCATCAACGGCAGCGCCTCTTCGGGATGATTGCCGAAGACGATGGAGACATTGTCGAATTCGACGGCGTTCTTGCGTGTGGTCATTTGCGGTCCACCCTCAGCATCCGGTCCAGCATGATGGCAACGACGACGATGACAAAGCCGCTCTCGAAGCCCAGCGAGGTATTCACCTGGTTGAGTGCGCGCACCACCGGCACGCCAAGCCCGTCGGCGCCCACCAGCGCGGCGATCACCACCATCGACAGCGACAGCATGATGGTCTGGTTCAGACCGGCCATGATCTGCGGAAAGGCATAGGGCAGTTCCACCTTCAGCAGCTTCTGCCAGCCGGTGGCGCCGAATGCATCCGCCGCCTCGAGCAGCGCATCGGGGGTCGAGGTCACGCCCAGATGGGTGAGCCGGATCGGCGCCGGCACGACAAAGATCACCGTGGCAATCAGGCCGGGCACCATGCCGATGCCGAAGAACACGATCGCAGGGATCAGATAGACGAAGGTCGGCAAGGTCTGCATCAGGTCGAGCACCGGCCGCATCCAGGCATAGAGCCTGGGCCGGTGCGCCACGGCGATGCCGATCGGCACACCCACCCCCATGCAGACCACGCAGGCCGACAGCACCAGCGTCAGGCTCTCGGTGGTTTCCTCCCAATAGCCCTGGTTGAGGATGAAGAGAAAGCCCAGCACCACGAAGAGCGTGACCTTCCAGCTGCGTTGCAACCCGTAGGTCAGCGCCGCGAAGGCGGCGATGACCAGCAGCGGATGCGGGCTTTGCAGCACCCAGAGGATGGCCTCGATCATCGCGTCCATGGCATCCGACAGGGCGTCGAAGAACCAGGCGCCGTAGTCCTGCATCAGATCAAAGATCCAGGCGGCGGATTTTCCCACGGGGATCTTGTTGTCGGTCAGCCACTCCATGCGCGGGCCTCCCGGTTGCCGATTTTAGTGTCTGCTGTCACTCTTTCCTCCAAACCCGAGGGAGATTGTTCATGGCGCTTGTGTTCTACACCAACCCGATGTCGCGCGGCCGGATTGCCCGCTGGATGCTCGAAGAGGTCGGCGCGACCTACGAGACCAAGGTGCTGGCTTACGGCCCCGAGATGAAATCGCCGGAGTATCTGGCGCTCAATCCCATGGGCAAGGTGCCGGCCATCGTGCATGACGGCCAGGTGGTGACCGAGGCCGCGGCGATCTGCACCTATCTCGCCTTTGCCTTTCCCGAGGCCGGGCTGGCGCCCGAGCCCGACGAGCGCGCCGATTTCTTTCGCTGGCTTTTTCTGGCCGCCGGTCCCGGCGAGCAGGCGGTCACCAATACGTCGTTCGGCTTTGCCCTGCCCGACGATCCGCAGGCACGCGGACGATCGGGCTATGGCAGTCTCGATACCGTGGCCGATGCGCTTGCGGCGATGCTGGCCTACGGGCGGCCCTTTGTCTGCGGCGCGCGGTTCACGGCGGCCGATGTCTACGTGGGGGCGCAGATCCAGTGGGGGATGCAGTTCGGCACCCTGCCCGAACGCCCAGGCTTTGCCGATTACGCCAAGCGGCTGGCCAGCCGCCCGGCGGCGATGCGCGCCAATGATCTGGACAACGCGCTGATGCCCGAAGAGGGCTGACGCGCCGCGCAAGCGCCCCTGCCCGCAGGCAGGGGCGAACATGTCCGCAGCGGCCGAACTCACTCCAGCGCGGCCTTTACCGCGGCCATCGCATCGCCGCCGTCCTTGGTGGTGACGCCGTCGAGCCAGCCATCAAGCACCCCCATGTTTGCCGAGAGCCAGGCCCTGGCCGCATCCGACGGGCTTTCGCCGTCGTCGAGGATCGCCGCCATGATCTCGTTTTCCATCGCCAGCGTGAACTCGAGGTTTTGCAGCAGCTTGCCGACGTTGGGGCATTGCTCGACATAGCCGGCGGAGGTGTTGGTAAAGACCGTGGCACCGCCGAGGTTGGGACCAAAGTAATCGTCGCCGCCGGTGAGATAGGACATCTCGTAATTGGCGTTCATCGGATGCGGTTCCCAGCCGAGGAAGACCACCGGTTCGTCCCGCCGGTCGGCCCGGGCGACCTGGGCCAGCATGCCCTGCTCAGAGCTTTCGACCACTTCGAAACCTTCGAGGCCAAAGGCATTTTCCTCGATCATCGACAAAATCAGCCGGTTGCCGTCATTGCCCGGCTCGATGCCATAGATTTCGCCGTCGAGCGCCTCTTTGTGGGCCGCGATATCGGCGAAATCGGCGATCCCCAGATCGGACGCGGCCTTGTTCACCGCCAATGTGTATTTCGCGCCTTCCAGGTTGGCGCGCACGGTATCGACGGTGCCGGCTTCGCGGTAGGGCGCGATGTCACCTTCCATCGTCGGCATCCAGTTGCCGAGGAAAATATCGATATCGCCGTTGGCCAGCGAGGTATAGGTGACCGGCACCGACAGCACCTTGATATCGGTCTCATAGCCCAACGCGTCCAGCACCGTGGTGGTGGCGGCGGTGGTGGCGGTGATGTCGGTCCAGCCGACATCTGCAAAGTTCACTTCGTCACATTCGGCAAAGGCAGGCGTGGCTAGGCCGATCGCCAGCGCGGAGGCCGTGATCCTGAGTTTCATGTGATTCATCTCCCTGATTTTTGTTGACTGACCAGTCAATCAATAACATATAAATCCCAGACTTCAATCCGGAGGATCTCATGCCCAAGGTCGGAATGGAGCCGATCCGTCGTGAAGCGCTGATACAGGCGACTATTGCCGAGATCGGCGCCAAAGGCACGCTCGACATCACGGTCTCTGCCATCGCGCGCCGCGCCGGCGTGTCGCCGGCACTGGCGCATCATTATTTCGGCGGCAAGGAACAGCTGTTCCTGTCGACCATGCGGCATATCCTCAGCGTTTATGGCGCCGACGTGCGCGAGGCGCTGCGCGGGGCTCAGGGCCGGCAGGCGCGGCTCGAGGCCATCGTTCTGGCCGGATTCGCACCCGGGCATTTCCGCCGCGAGGTGGTCTCGGCCTGGATGAACTTCTATGCGCTGGCGCTGTCCTCGGGCGAGGCCGCGCGGCTCCTGTCGGTCTATCAACGCCGCCTGCGCGCCAACCTGCGCCACGCCCTGCGCCCGCTGGTCGCCGACCCCGCCGCCGCCGCCGAACGAATCGCGGCGATGATCGACGGGCTCTACCTGCGCGAGGGCCTCGCCCCGCGCGAGACCGAACACCGTCATGCCGCCGATCTGGCGATGACACATATCCAGTTGGAACTGAAAGGAAGCGCGCAATGACCCTGCCCGCCCCCCAGCCCAAGGCCAGCCATTTCGTCGGCGGCTATTACATCGAAGACACCTCGGGCGACGAGATCGCAGTGATCTATCCCTTCACCGGCGAACAGATCGCCAGCGTCCATGCCGCCACCGATGGCATCGTCGAACAGGCGATCGCCGCCGCCCTGCATGCCCAGCAGGACTGGGCCGCGCGTTCGGGCACCGAACGCGGCCGGGTGCTGCGCCGCGCCGCCGACATCATGCGCGCCCGCAACCACGAGCTGAGCCAGCTCGAAACCCTGGACACCGGCAAACCCTATCAGGAAACCTCGCTGGTCGATGCCACATCGGGCGCCGATGCGCTGGAATATTTCGGCGGCCTCGCCGCCAGCCTCACCGGCGAGCATATCCCGCTGGGCGAGGACTGGGCCTATACGATGCGCGAGCCGCTGGGCGTCTGCGCCGGGATCGGGGCCTGGAACTACCCCACCCAGATCGCCTGCTGGAAGGCCGCGCCGGCGCTGGCCTGTGGCAATGCCATGGTGTTCAAACCCTCCGAAACCACCACGCTCTGCGCTCTGAAGGTGGCCGAGATACTGGTCGAGGCCGGCGCGCCTCCGGGCCTGTTCAACGTCATCCAGGGGCGCGGCGACGTGGGCGCGAAACTGATCGCCGATCCGCGCATCGCCAAGGTCTCGCTCACCGGCTCGGTGCCCACCGGCCGCAAGGTCTATGCCGCCGCCGCCGAGGGCATCAAGAATGTCACCATGGAGCTGGGCGGCAAGTCGCCGCTGCTGATCTTCGACGACGCCGATCTCGAGGATGCGGTCTCGGGCGCGATCCTGGCCAACTTCTATTCCTCGGGCCAGGTCTGTTCCAACGGCACCCGGGTTTTCGTGCAGGCTGGCATCTACGACGCCTTCGTTGCCCGCATGGCCGAACGGCTGCATGGCGTGAAGACCGGCGACCCGCTGGATCCGGAGGTCAATTTCGGCCCGCTGGTGAGCGCCGAACAGCGCGACAAGGTGCTGGGATACATCGAGGCCGGCAAAGCCGAAGGCGCGCGTCTCGTCACTGGCGGCGCCGCCCTGGAGGGCCCCGGTTTCTGGGTGGCCCCGACGCTGTTTGCCGATGTCACCGACGAGATGACCATTGCCCGCGAAGAGATTTTCGGTCCGGTGCTCTCGGTGTTGAAATTCGACGACGAGGCCGAGGCCGTGGCCCGTGGCAATGCAACTGAATTCGGCCTCTCGGCCGGGGTCTTCACCACCAACATCACCCGCGCCCACCGGGTGATCCGCCAGTTGCAGGCCGGCAGTTGCTTCATCAATTCCTACAACGACGCCCCGGTCGAAGTGCCTTTTGGCGGCTCGAAACTCTCGGGGGTCGGACGTGAGAACGCCAAGGCGGCGATCGAGCATTATTCCCAGCTCAAATCCGTCTATGTCCGCATGTCCCAGATCGAGGCACCTTTCTGATATGCAGGCCGATTACGTCATCGTAGGCGCCGGGTCCGCCGGCTGCGCACTGGCCCACCGCCTGACCGAAGCCGGGCGCAGCGTCGTGGTGATCGAGCATGGCGGCTCGGACAAGGGGCCGTTCATCCAGATGCCCGGCGCGCTGTCCTACCCGATGAACATGAAGCGCTACGACTGGGGGTACCAGTCGGAGCCCGAGCCCTATCTCGGCGGCCGCAGGCTGGCCTGTCCGCGCGGCAAGGTGATCGGCGGCTCGTCGTCGATCAACGGCATGGTCTATGTGCGCGGTCATGCCGAGGACTTCGATCACTGGAGCGACACCGGCGCCAGCGGCTGGGCGGCGGCGGATGTGCTGCCCTATTTCAAGCGGATGGAGAACTGGCACGCCAGCGGCCATGGCGGCGATCCGTCCTGGCGCGGCACCGACGGCCCCCTGCACGTCAGCCGCGGCAGCCGCGAGAACCCGCTGGTCAAGGCCTTTGTCGAAGCCGGCAGACAGGCGGGCTACGAGACCACCCAGGATTACAACGGCGCCAAGCAGGAAGGCTTTGGCCCTATGGATTCGACGATTCATGGCGGCGAACGCTGGTCGGCGGCGCGGGCCTACCTCAAACCGGCCCGTGCCACCGGCCGCTGCACCCTGGTGCGCGGGCTGGCGACGCGGGTGGTGATCAAGGAGGGCCGCGCCACCGGCGTCGAGCTTTTGCGTCATGGCGGGCGCGACACCGTGCATGCCGGCCGCGAGGTGATCCTCGCCGCCTCGTCGATCAATTCGCCCAAGCTGCTGATGCTCTCGGGCGTGGGCCCCGGCGCGCATCTCTCGGCGCATGGCATCGAGGTGCTGGCCAACCGCCCCGGCGTGGGGATGAACCTTCAGGACCACCTCGAGCTCTATGTGCAGATGGCCGCATCGCAGCCGGTGTCTCTGTTCAAGTACTGGAACCTCTTCGGCAAGGCCTGGGTCGGGCTTCAATGGCTGGCGGCGCGGCGCGGGCCGGGCGCCTCGAACCAGTTCGAAAGCGCCGCCTTCATCCGCTCGCGCGCGGGTGTGCGCTACCCGGACATCCAGTATCACTTCCTGCCGATCGCCGTCCGCTACGACGGCAAGGCGGCGGCCGAGGGCCATGGTTTCCAGGCCCATGTCGGCCCGATGCGCTCACCCTCGCGTGGCTCGGTCAGCCTGCGTTCGCGCGATCCGCGGGACGCGCCGAAAATCCAGTTCAACTACATGTCGCATGCCAAGGATTGGGAAGACTTCCGCACCTGCATCCACCTCACCCGCGAGATCTTTGCCCAGGAGGCCTTCCAACCCTTTGCCGGCGCCGAGATTCAGCCGGGCGCGGATGTGCAGAGCGATGCCGAGCTTGACGGGTTCATCCGCGAGCACGTGGAAAGCGCCTATCACCCCTGCGGCACCTGCCGGATGGGCGCCCGCGACGATCCCGGCGCGGTGGTCGACCCGGAGGCCCGGGTGATCGGCGTCGAGGGGCTGCGGGTGGCCGACAGCTCGATCTTTCCGCGGATCACCAATGGCAACCTCAATGCGCCCTCGATCATGGTGGGGGAGAAAGCCGCCGATCACATCCTCGGCCGCAGCCCGCTGCCGCCGGAGAACGCCGAGCCCTGGATTCACCCCGACTGGCAAACCAGCCAGCGCTGACCGTCAGTCCGCCCCCGTCCCGGCCCCCGCGCCGGGACCTCTCCGCCCAAGGCGCGCACCTCGGGAAACGGCCCGCGCGCCAGGAGGCCCCGGCCCCCGCGCCGGGGCGCGCGGGTCATCTCAGTGTCTGTCGAGCCAGTCGGGCAGATGACCGATGTCGGCCAGCACGGCATCCGCATGCGGCGCCAGCGCGTCGGCCCGGGCCGGGCCGGTTAGCACGCCGACCGTGACCATGCCCGCCGCGCGGCCGGCAATCAGGTCATGGGTGCTGTCGCCCACCATCACCACGTCTTCCGGCGGGATCTCGACCGCACTGGCAAAGGCCAGGAGCGGCGCCGGATCGGGCTTCATGCCATAGCCGCTGTCGAACCCGGCGATGAAATCGAACAGCCCGGTGACCTCGACCGCCGCCAGATGCGCCCGCGCCGAGGTTTCGGTGTCATTGGTCACCACGCCAAGCCGCAGGCCGCGGGCGGTCAAGGCGCCGAGCAGCGGCGCCAGTGGCACCGCGGGGGCCAGCGGCGCATTGCGGGCGGCCGCGTCGAGAAAGCGCTCGACCTGCTCCACCGAACGGCCGGGCAATACGCGGGCAAAACATTCCGCCGCCTCGCGCGCGGTGCCGGCGATGACCGGGCTGTCGGGCTCGAAGGTCAGCCGCTCCAGATCGTAGCGCGCCGAGGCCGCCATCGCCTGCGCCAGCGCCGCATCGCCGTCCGACAGCGTGGCGATCACCCCGGCCGCCCAGCCATCCCAGGTGGCGCCGAAATCGAACAGCGTGCCGTCCTTGTCAAAGGCGATGGCCCTGATCGTCATGTCCAATGCACCTGCGCGCCGCCGGGCAGCGCCGCACGCGCCAGCATCATCCGCTCATATGCCAGCCCGTGGGCATCGCAGAACCGGATCACCCAGGCGTCATCCATCATGATGAAATCCAGCACCGAACCGAGGAAATCCGGCTCGGCCGCCCGCTGCCGCAGATCGGCCTCTGCCATCCCGGTCGAGCCGAGAAAGACCCCGACAAGATCCTCCTGCGCCACCAGCCAAGCCAGGGCCTGCAAGCCCAGGGTTTCGGCAGATTCCCGCGTATACGCCATATGTGCGCTCCCGAATGTTACCGCGTGGAAAGAATTTCTTAACTCTTCGGGCCGAAAACTTAACACAAGATTGAGGAAAGACCCGAGGGTTCACTGTTGGCACGGCAAATCCTACTTGTCGATGCGGTGGCGACCAACCGCATCGTTCTGAAAGTCAAACTGGCGGCGGCCTTCTACGAGGTCGAACAGGCGGTGAGCGCCGCCGAAGCGCTGGAGCAAGTGCGCCGCAAGACCCCCTCGGTGATCCTCATCGGCGGGCTGGGCGATGCCTCGCCGGTCGATCTCTGCCGCCGGCTGCGCAGCCTTGCCGCCACGGCGCATTGTCCGATCGTGCTGATGGCATCGGAAAACAGCGCCGATGCCCGCATTGCCGCGCTTGAGGCCGGGGCCAGCAGCATCCTCGATCAGCCGTGCTGCGACACGCTCTTGCTGGCCCGGCTGCGGGCGCTGCTGCGTGGCCACGAGACCGAGATGGAGCTGCGGATGCGCGACGGCACCCACCGCGCGCTGGGCCTGTCGGAACCGGCGGCGCGCTTCGATCTTCCGGCCCGCATCGGGATTATCGCCGAAGAGCGGCGCGGCCTGGCCGGCCGGCTGCGCGACCTGCGCGGGCTGCTGCCGCATCGGCTCGACCTGATGTCGCCGCGCGAGGTGTTTCATCCGCTGAACCGGCCGCCGGGCGGCCCCGCCGGGGCGACGCCGGATGTGCTGGTGATCGCGCTCGATGCCGGCAAGGCGGATGCGGAAATGCAGATCCTGCCCGACCTGCGCGCCCGCGCCGCCACCCGCTATGCCGGGGTGCTGGTGCTGGCGCCGGAGAACGCCGGGCCGCTGGCGGCCGCGGTGCTCGATCTGGGGGCCGACGATGTCGCCCCGGCCGATACCTCGCCCGCCGAGATCGCCCTGCGGGTGGAGCGGCTGGTGGCACGCAAACGCATGGCCGACCGGCTGCGCAGCACGGTGCGCGAAGGGCTCCGCGCGGCGGTGACCGATCCGCTGACCGGGCTGTTCAATCGCCGCTACGCCCTGCCCCATATCACCCGGATCTCGGAGCGGGCGACCCGTCTGGGCCGGCCCTTCGCGGTGATGGTGGCCGATCTCGATCACTTCAAGAAGGTCAACGACAACTTTGGCCATGCCGCCGGCGATGCCGTATTGTCGGAGCTGGCGCGGCGGCTGCGCGACAATCTGCGCGCCGTCGACCTGGTGGCGCGGATCGGCGGCGAGGAGTTTCTCGTCGTGCTGCCCGACGCCGCCGACCACCGGGCCAACCGCACCGCGCACCGGCTCTGCGCCGCGGTGTCGGACGCGCCCTTCGCCATTCCCGGGCAGGAGGCGCCGATCCGCATCACGATTTCGATCGGCGTGATGATCGCGCGGCCACAGGCGACGCCGGGCGCCGCCGCCGGTGCCGCCCCGCTGCGGCCCGAGGCGCTTTTGCGGGATGCCGATGCCGCGCTCTACAAGGCCAAGGCGCACGGCCGCAACCAGGTCGAACTGCGCCGCCCGGCGGCCTGAGCGGGGTTACTTGTGGCGCCGGTCGCCGCGCTCCAGCGCCTCGGCCACGCGGTCGGCAAAGGCGGCGCGGCCCTCGGGGCTCATCGCGGCCACATAGGACACCAGGATCTCCTGACCGCGCTGCTGGCGCGCGGCGGCACGGGCGTTCTGGCGATCGAGCACCTCGGCGAAGGCGCCCGCATCGAACGGCTCGGCGCGCAGCACGGCCAGCGCTTCGCGGTATTCGGCCCGGGCCCGCTCTCGCACCGCCTCGCGCGGGCCTTCCTTGCGCATCTCGCGAAACCATTCGCGGCCGATCGCCTTGCGGTCGTCGCGGGTCAGGGCCTGGGTGTAAGGCGCCACGGCGTCACGCGGGTTGCGCGGCGGCGCCTTGCCCGGCCCGCCGGTGAGCAGAAAGCCCGCCACCAGCCCGACAATCGCCAGGTTCATCGCCAGGGACAGAAACAGCACGACCCGCAGGCCCGGCAAAATGCGGCGTGGTTTGGTATTGTCCGCCATGGTCAGCCTTCCCCAAGGTCGAAGTCGAAGCCGGAGACCGGATCATAAAGCGCCGCCTCCTCGGTGGTGTAATAGGCCGCCGTCTCGCTGAGGCTCTCAGGCGGGCTGATGCCGATCAACAGCCCGCTGACCGACGCCGCCGCCAGCCCGGCAAAGGCCGGCCAGCCGCCCAGCGCCGCGCCAAGCTGCGCGAAAAGACCCGGGCGCGGCGGCGCTTTGCGTTCCGGCAATTTAGCTGTGTCGAAACCGGCCTGCACCGTTTCGGCATCGGTCATCACCCGCGCCAGCAGCTCCGGCGAGACCTCCGGGCCAGAAGGACGGCGCGCCTGCCGTTCTTCCTCGAACAGCGCCTCGAGGAAAGCCTCCTCGCCCAGTTTGTCAGACCTCGTCATCGGTGTACCCCAGTTCTGCCTTGCGGCCCTCAAGCGCGCGGGCCAGGGCCCGCTTGCCACGTGCGGTAAGGCTTTCGACAGCCTCAACGCTGATCCCAAGTATGGCGGCGATCTCGGGGTTGCCCAACCCCTCGAAATGCCTCAGTTCAACCGCCCGGCGCTGCCGTTCCGGCAGTTTGGCCAGCGCCCCGGCCAGGGCGGCGCGTCGCGCCTCGGTCTGCATCTGTGCCGGGGCGTCGCCGGTGTCGTCCACCGGTTCGCCGGCGTCCTCGAGCGGCGCAACCCGGCGGCGTTTGCGCAGCCGGTCGGTGGCCAGGTTGGCCACCACCCGCCAAAGCCAGGTGCTGACCTGCGCCTCGCCCTGCCGCCAGTCGGGCGCGATCTTCCACAGGCGCATCAGCGCATCCTGTGTCACGTCCTCGGCCTCGGCGCGGTCGCCCAGCATGCGAAAGGCCTGGGCATAGGCCCGGGGCGTCAGCCGCAGCGTCAGGGCACGCGCCGCCGGCCCGTCGCCATTGGCGTAGAGCACCAGCAATGCCTCGTCACTGATCCCGTCCGTTGCGTCGAGCGCCATGTCCATATACCGCGGCCTAAATCCTTTTGTCGCGCTTGGGAACCGGGCAATCCCGCCAGCCCCCTTGCGGTCATCCCTGGTCTGTTCGACGCCTCCCCCCGCCATGGCAGGGGGAGACGCGGACCGGGCGGGAGCAAAGGGATGAAAGCTCGCGCCCGAAGCCGGGCTCAGTTCTCGGTCGGGGCCGGAGCATTGCCGGGGCGGCGGGCCGCAAGACGTTCCTTGGCGCTGTCGAATTCGGCCTCCGAGACGCTGCCGTTGCCATCGGTGTCGATCAGCGCGAACAGCCGGTCAAAACCTGCGCCGCCGCGGGCGCCGTCACGGTCGGCCCGGCGATGTTCGCCACCGTCCTTGCCACCGCGCGCCTTGTCGCCGCGGGCATGCCCTTTGCCCATCTTACCGCCCTTGCGCATCTTGTCGTGGCCGGCCTCCATTTCGGCGGCGCTGACGGTGCCGTTGCCATCGGTGTCGAGACGGTCGATCATTCGCGCAAAGCGGGCGTCGCGGCGCGCGTCGTCCGCGGCCTCGAGCTCTTCGGCGCTCAACTCGCCGTCGCCGTTGGCGTCCATCCGGGCAAAGCGGGCCTTGCCGATGTCGCGCATTTCCTCGGGGGTCAGGCTGCCGTTGCCATTCTGATCGAAATGCTCGAACTCGAGAGCGGCTGCGCCCCCCATGCCGCCAAAGCCGGCGCCGCCCTTGGCCAGCGCGCTGCCTGCCGGAACGCTCAGGGCGATGGCCGCGATGAGGGCCGCGCCGATCAGCGGAGTGCGTGTCTTGCTCATTGTAGTCGTCCTTTCGGTTTCCTGCTTGCGATGCGGCGGTCTTTTCCGTCGCGATCTGAGCCTCAAACGGGCCGGCCCGGCGCTTCCGTCGGCCCTGCGCAGGTTTTTTGATCACGTCGCCGTGAGCGCTCACGCGACATCCCGCCGCAAGGACGGATTGTCCGATGTTTTTTTCATTGGAAGGCTCATAGTCTCGGTTTGGTTAGCGAGGTGGTGACCATGAAGAATTATCAATTGTCCGATCGCGATGCGGTCGAGACGGTCGATCTGCGGCCCGGCAGCAGGCCCGACACGGCAGAACGCGAGCTCTGGCCGACGCTCTGGAAGGGCTGGCGGCGCAAGTGCCCGAACTGCGGCAACGGTCCGATGCTCTCCGGCTATCTCAAGGTGCGGGATGCCTGCCCGGTCTGCCGGCAGGAGCTGCATCACCACCGCGCCGACGACGGCCCGGCCTATCTCACCATCCTGATCGTGGGCCATCTTCTGGCGCCGTTGCTGTTGGTTGTCTTTACCACCTGGCGGCCCGAGCCGCTGGTGCTCTTCACCATATTTGGCGTTGGCACGATTGCGCTCTCGCTATATCTTCTGCCGAGGCTCAAGGGCATGATCGTGGCATTTCAATGGGCGCGCAGGATGCACGGATTTGGCAAACCGGCCGAACCAGAGGCGCCGCGCCCCTGACAGGGGGTAGGATGAGCAGCATCGACAAGACCGGGATACGCGACGCGGCGACGGTGATCGTGCTGCGCGACCGGGCGACACGGCCGCGTATCCTGATGGGTCAGCGCGGCGCTGCCGCGGCCTTCATGCCCAACAAGTTCGTCTTTCCCGGCGGCGCGGTGGATGCGGCGGATGCCGATGTGCCGCTCGCCCGTCCGATTGCCCTGCCCTGCGCCCATCGCCTGCGCGAGGATTGCGTCGACGACAACAGCCACGCGGTTGCCGCCGCCGCGATTCGCGAACTCTGGGAAGAAACCGGCCTGTTGCTTGGCCAGAAAGGCCGCTGGCCCGGCGCGGTTCCGGCCGATTGGCAGGGCTTTGCCGACATGGGCCTTCTGCCCGATGCCGCGCCGCTGCAATTCGTTTTTCGCGCCGTCACCCCGCCGGGCCGGCCCCGGCGCTTCGATGCGCGGTTTTTCCTGATCGATGCCGCCGACCTGGCCTCGGACCCGGATGATTTCTCGGCCGCCTGCGACGAGTTGAGCCATCTGCACTGGGTCGCGCTCGACGAGGTGCGGGCGCTCGACCTGCCGTTCATCACCGAAGTGGTGCTGGCCGAGGTGGCCGCGCGGGTCGATGACCCCGCGCCGCCCGCCTCGGTGCCATTCTTTCGCAATGACGACGAGGAAAGCCTGTTTCTGCGCCTGCACGGCCGCGCCCTGCCGGACTGACCTCAGGCCTGCCGACCCCAGCGCACCCCGGCCCAGAAGCGTTCATAGAGCACGTAGTTGACGAAGCCGATTGCAGAATTCACCAGCGCCATGGTGCCGCCCACGGCCACGGAGCCGGTGAAAAGCAGCCCCACGAGGCTCATCACCACCAGCCCCATGAAAATCCACACCACACCTTTGACGATCGTGCGTTCGCGCGTTTCCAAGTCTGCCTCCATTTGTTGATATGGCTTCGGCATACGCCTGTCAGGCCTGTGGGGACATTCGGAATATAGTTAGCAAAATTCCGCATCTGTGATATTATTCACCACATGATGGCAAAAACCGACAAGCGCGTCAGAGCTGAAACCTTCCGAAGCAGGGTCAGCGAAGCGATGGCCCAGGCCGGCACCAACCAGAGCGCCCTGGCGCGCGACATCGGCGTTGATCGATCGACCGTGTCACAGCTTGTCTCCGGCAGCGGCGCACGCCTGCCCAACGGCCAAGTGGTGGCGGAATGTGCCCGGGCGCTGGGCGTCTCGGCCGATTGGCTGCTGGGCCTGTCGGACCGACCCGAGAGCGCCGCGCGCATTGTCGCCAATGCCTTTCGCATCACCGAGGCACCGCGCGCGCTGGTCGATCAGCAGATCTTCGACTGGCATCTCGAGGCCGACGGCTACAAGATCCGCTATGTTCCCCCTGCCCTGCCCGACATGCTGAAGACCCGCGAGGTGCTGGATTGGGAATATACGCCGCATCTGGGCCGCACCGCCGAACAGGCGATCAACGCCTCGGAAGAGCGGCTGGAATGGATGCGCGATTCCGCCTCGGATTACGAGATCTCCCTGCCGATGTTCGAACTCGCCAGCTTTGCCGGCGGCACAGGATATTACGCCGGGCTGCCCCGCGATCTGCGGCAGGCCCAGCTCGCGCGGTTGCAGCGGCTGGCCGCGCAGCTCTATCCGCGGATGCGAATCTGCCTGTTCGACGCCCGCCGGCTCTATTCCGCGCCGCTGACGATCTTTGGCCCCTTGCAGGCGGTGATCTATCTCGGCAGCAATTACCTGGCCTTCCGCGACACCGAGCGGGTGCGCGCCATCACCCGGCATTTCGATCACCTGGTGCGCGAGGCCGCGGTCCCGGCCCGCGCTCTGGGCGATCACATCGAAACGCTGTTGCAGGAGATGTGAGGGCTCAGACCTTGGGCGCGTTGACCCCGGGCGTCACTTCGCGGCGCTTGAGCTGCGCCTCGCGCAGGGTGATGAAGATGACCGAGCCCAGGATCAGCCCGCCGCCCAGCACCACCGCCGGATCGACCGGTTCGCCAAAGACCAGTGCTCCGAGGCTGACCGCCCAGACCAGTTGCAGAAAGGTGATCGGCTGGGTCACCGTCAGGGGCGCGGCGCGAAACGCCAGGGTCATGGCAAAATGCCCCCCCGTGGCGAAACAGGCGACGGCAAACAGGACCGCCAGCGTCCACAGGTCGGGCGCGACCCAGACGACCAAGGCAAAAGGCGCCAGCCCGATGGTCACGGTGACCGAGAGCATGGCGACAACCAGCGTCGGCGACACCTCGTCGGCCACGATCTTGGCCACCAGGTAGGAACAGGCAAACAGCACCGCGGTGCCCAGCATCGCCAGATGGCCGGGGTTCACTTCGCGAAAGCCCGGCCGCAGGATGATCACCGCCCCCAGCAGCGCGATACAGACCGCCAGGATCCGCCGAAAAGCCAGCTTTTCACCCAGAAACAGCGCCGCCCCGATGGTGACATAGACCGGCGAAAGATAGTTCATCGCCGTCACCTCGGCGATGGGAATACGCGTCATGGCAAAGAACCACAGGATCACCCCGAGGGTGTGCACCGCGCCGCGCAGGCCAAAGAGCCGCCACTGACGCGGGCTCATCCGTGTGGCAAGCAGTGTCCTGGCCGCCGGCAACAGGAAGACCAGCCCCAGCACATACCGCAGAAACGCCGCCTGCGCCGAAGGCACCGCATTGTCGAGGTATTTGACGAGCGCCGTTACCGCCACGAAGCACAGCCCCGTGACCAGCATCCAGAACACGCCACGCACAGGGGAAGGCTGGGGTTTTGTCATGCGCGCATCAAGACCCGCCCGGGCGGGATGTGCAAGGCCCGCAGCGTTATCCCAGAATGAGTTTTGCCGCGATCGCCCACATAGTCAGCCCGACCACCACGTCGAGGATCTGCCAGGCCCGGGCCGAGGTAAAGAGCGGCCGAAGCAGCCGGGCGCCGAAACCCAGCGAGAAGAAAAAGGCAAACGAGGCACTCATCGCCCCCAGCGCGAAGGCCAGTCTTTCGTCATATTGCGCCGAGATCGAGCCCAGAAGCACCACGGTGTCGAGGTAGACATGCGGGTTGAGCCAGGTCAGCGCCAGGCAGGTCAGCACCGCCGCCCGCAGGCTCTGGGTGCTTTCGCCGGTGTCAGCCAGCGCCGCGCCGCCCGCGGCCGCGGCGCGGAAATTGCGCAGCCCGTACCAGATCAGAAAGGCCGCCCCGCCCAGGCGCATCACCGTCTCGAACAGCGGCACCGCCTCGGCCAGAGCGCCAAACCCCGCCACGCCGGCGGCGATCAGCAATGCATCGCTCAGCGCGCAGGTCAGCACCACCGGCAGAACATGCAGCCCCTTGAGCCCTTGCCGCAGCACAAAGGCGTTCTGCGCCCCGATCGCCAGAATGAGGGAAAACCCGAGTGCAAATCCCGCGACTGCCGCCTGCATGTCCGCTCCGTTCCTGTTCGCTGCGTTCTCTGGCGCGGCCGGACCGGAAAGTCCAGCGCAGCGCCCGCGGCAAATATTCCGATCTATTTTGTCGGAATTGGATTGCAGCGCGCCTGCGGATCAATTACCGAGAGATTTAGTAAGATATCAACCCATGGAGATACACATGCGGCACACCGCTGTCACCTCGATCCTTGCCCTGTCCCTGAGCGCCGGTGCGGCGCTGGCCGAGGGTGAGGTCAACCTCTATTCCTCGCGTCACTACGACACCGACGAGCGGCTCTATTCCGATTTCGAAGCGCAGACCGGCATCACCATCAACCGCATCGAAGGCAATGCCGACGAACTGATCGCGCGGATGGAATCCGAAGGCGCCAACTCGCCGGCCGACGTGCTGCTCACCGTCGACACCTCGCGGCTGACCCGCGCCAAGGAAGCTGGCGTGCTGCAAGCGATCGACAGCGAGTTGCTCGAGGCGCGGGTGCCGGCCTATCTCCAGGATGACGACAACCAGTGGTTCGGCTTCTCGCAGCGTTCGCGCATCATCTTCTACGACAAGAACGATGTGGAAAACCCGCCCGCGACCTATGCCGATCTGGCCAAGCCGGAGTATGAAGGCCTGGTCTGCATCCGCTCTTCGACCAACGCCTACATGCAGACCCTGCTGGCCGCCATCGTCGAGCATGAGGGCGAAGAGGCCGCGCGCGACTGGGCCCAGGCAGTCAAGGACAACTTTGCCCGCGATCCGCAGGGCGGCGACACCGACCAGCTCCGCGGCATCGTCTCGGGCGAATGCGATATCGCCGTGTCGAACACCTATTACTTTGCCCGCGCCATCCGCACCGATGTCAGCGGTCTGAGCGACAGCCTGGACAGCATCGGCTGGGTCTTTCCCGATCAGAACGGCAACGGCGCGCATATGAACCTCTCGGGCGGCGGTGTGGCGGTGAACGCCCCGAACCGCGAGAACGCGATCAAGTTCCTCGAATATCTGACCTCGGATCAGGCGCAGCAGTATTTCTCGGCCGGCAACGATGAATACCCGGCTGTGCCCGGTGTGGCGATCAGCCCCTCGGTGGCCGAGCTCGGCTTTTTCAAGCCCGACAGCGTCGATCTGAGCGCCGTGGCCGGCAACATCCCGACCGCACAGAAAATCTTCAACCAGGTCGGCTGGGAGTAATCTCCGCGCCCGATCGAAGACCAGGGCCCCGCCTGTTCCGCAGGCGGGGCTTTTCTCTGTCCAGCGGATCAAGCGCCGTGCCTCGCCGACCTGCGGAGCCAAGCAATGCGCGGCGGCAGGCTCCCGCGCCAGTCTGCGCCGCTATTCCCGGCCCACCCGGCGGCAGAGCAGGATAACCGGCAGCACGCCCACCGCCACAATCACCAGGCTGGGCACCGCCGCTCCTTCGAGCCGTTCATCGGCCGCCAGCCGATGCGCCTGCACCGCCAGCGTGTCATAATTGAACGGCCGCAGGATCAGCGTCGCCGGCAATTCCTTCATCACGTCGACAAAGACGATCAGCAGCGCGGTCAGCAGGGACGGCGTCAGGATCGGCAGATGGATGCGCCGAAGGGTGCCGTAGCTCGACTGGCCGAGCACCCGGCTGGCGGCGTCGAGATTGGGGTTGATCGCGCTCTGCCCGCCCTCATAGGCGCCGATGGCGGCGGCCATAAACCGGATCATATAGGCAAAGACCAGGACCCAGATCGACCCGGTGAACAGCAGCCCGGTCGAGACCCCGAACCAATCGCGCATCACCGCGTCCAGCGCGTTGTCGAAGGCGGCGAAAGGCACCATCAGCCCGACGGCGATCACCCCGCCCGGCACCGCATAGCCCAGCCGCCCGGCATAGATCGCCCAGCGCGCGCCCGGGCGGCGTGCGGCGCGGTGAAAAAAGCCCAGAACCACCGCCGCGGCCAGAGTGCAGAGCGCCGCCGTGCCGGCGAGCACCAGCGAGTTCTGGATGAACCCCAGATAGCGCCGGCTCATAAGATCCTGCCCCGAGCCCTGCCCCATGATCACCAGCGCGACGATCGGGATCACCGCCCCGAACAGCACCGGCACCGCGCACAGCGCCCAGGCCGCGAATTCGGAGCTGCCATGCAGCCGCAGCCGGGTCAGCCGCTCGACCCGCTGGCCGGTATGATACTTGGCCTCGCCGCGCGACCGGCGCTCGAGCACCGCCAGGGTCAGCGCAAAGGCCAGCAGCCCGAGCGACAGCTGCGCCGCCGCGGCACGGTCGGCCATGGAAAACCAGCTGGTGTAGATGCCGGTGGCAAAGGTCGGGACGCCGAAATAGGACACCGTGCCGAAATCGGCGATGGTCTCCATCGTCGCCAGCAACACGCCGGCCGCAATCGCCGGGCGCGCCATCGGCAGGGTCACCTTGAGAAAGGCCTGAAGCGGCGTGTTGCCCAGCGCGCGGGCGGCGTGAAAAGTGCTCGCGCTCTGGCCCAGAAAGGCGGCGCGCGCCAGCAGGTAGACATAAGGATAGAGCACCAGAACCAGCATGGCCGCGGCCCCGCCGAGACTGCGAATCTCGGGGAACCAATAATCGCGCGGCCCCCAGCCCATGACCTCGCGCAGGGTGCTCTGCACGATGCCGGGATGGTCGAGCAGATGGGTATAGGCATAGGCCAGCACATAGGCCGGAAAGGCCAGCGGCACCACCAGCAGGATCTCGAACAGCCGGCGGCCGCGAAATTCGGTCATGGTGACGAAACAGGCCGCACCGGTGCCGATGCTGAGCGTGCCCAGCGCCACGCAGGCGACAAGCACCAGGGTGTTGCCGGCGTAACGCGGCAGCACGGTCTGCGCCAGGTGGGTCAGCGTTTCGACCCCGCCGGTGACCCCGGCCAGCGTCACCGCAAGGATCGGCAAGAGGCAGAGCCCGGCCACCGCATAGGCCGCCGCGCGCAAAAGGCGCAGCGGTTCCGCATGACGGCGGCGGCGGGGCGGGCTCAGGGTGCTGTCGGTCGGCATCCGAGCTTTTTTGTCAGGTGTCTCGGGCGGACGCAAGCCCCGCTCCCTTGCTCAGGGGCTGCGGTCGGCCGGCTTGTCGGGCGCGGCGATGGTATAGGCACAGCGGTCGGGCTTGAGATCGATCAGCGGCGTGCCGTCGAGACAGTCGAGACCGCGCACGATGACCTCTGGCCCCTCGATCCGCAGAATCGCCACCTTGGACAGGCCGATCGGATTGGGCCGTACCGGCGAGCGCAGCGAAAAGACACCGCGCACCGCGCCATCCGAGCGCGGGCTTTGCAGCACCAGGTCGCGGCGGCTTTCGTGCAGCCAGTAGAGCACATCGGCAAATTCGTAGCGCTCGAGCCCGGCCAGACCGGCGGCCCAGGGCGCGTCGAGCACCAGCCGGCAGTCCGGGCCGTCGAGCCGCCCCTGCCGCGGGCAGAGGTCGCGGCGGGTGAACGGCGTGCGGATCCGGCCGATGAAATGCAGCGCCGCATCGCGCGGCGCATCCGTCGCAACCGCCACCTCGTTGTCGCGCAACTTCTGTGTCATCTCCGGCCCCCGGCCTGCGTCTCCGTCACATCAGCCTAGCGCCCGGCGTGGCGGGGCAACAAGCCATCCGGTCAGCCGAGCGTCACATTGCCGCCCGGTGCCTCAGGCGAGATGGCAAAGGCCCCCGTGCGCAGCGCCGGATCATAAAAGGTATGACAGGCCCGGCCCCGGTTTTTGGAGGCATAAAGCGCGATGTCGGCATCCTCTTGCAGCTGGGCCATGTCGAGCGCCTCGTAATCCTCGCTCATGGTGATGCCGATGCTGCCCGATATCCGGCAGGCCTCCGCGCCAAAGGCAATCGGCCGTTCCAGCCGCGCGATCAACCGCCCGGAGATGTCGGCAAGCCGCCTTCGGTTCATCTTGCCGACAAAGAGCAGCATGAACTCGTCACCGCCGACCCGCGCCACCGTATCCTCGCGGCGGGTCTCCTCGACGAGGATCTTGGCCACCTCCTGCAAGACATGGTCGCCCGCCGCATGGCCCATGCTGTCATTGACCGCCTTGAAATAATCGAGATCGAGGTGCATCAGCGCAAAACGCCCCGGCCCGGCCACCAGGCGCGCCAGCACGTGATCCATGGCGCGGCGGTTCTTCAGGCCGGTGAGCGTATCGGTAAAGGCCTGTTCCTCGGCGGCGATCTTGGCGCCCTCGAGCTTCTGGTTGAGCTTGCGCGACGCCTCCATCGCGGCGGATTTGGCCTCGACCAGATAGAGCATCTCGATGGTCAGGTCGGTGGCGGCAAAGTCGCCGCCGGTGAGGGAAAATTCCCGCACCGCCTCGACCACCGAAATCCCGAAGGAGAGGTTGACCACCAGACCGCCGGATTTGCCCGGCGCCGGCATCAGAACGCCCTTGAGCCCGATCGGCGCCCCGCTGCGAAACCGCATGTGCAGCCGCGCCCCGGCGTGGTGGCGCAGATCGCCGGCGTCGCGCACCGAGCGCGGGCGCCGCATCTCGAACACCTCGAGAAAGCGCTGGCCGGCCAGAACCTCGGCCGGCCGCAGCTTGGCAAGCGTCGGGCCGACATGGGCGATATGGCCGGTGCGGTCGAGCACCAGATGCATCGGGCACAGGACATCGAGCAAAAGAGCCAGATCGTCCATCACGCGCCTCCGGCCCGGGCCAGGCCAAGCTCGAAGGCGCGACCCTCGGCAAAGGCGGCTTCGATCAGGGTGATTTCGATCACCTCGGCCCCATGCGACACGCCCTTGTGTTCGAGAAAGACCAGCGCGCCGTAATCGTCGGCCATGGCGCGCAGGACCCCCACCGCCACATGACCGATGCCGGCAAAATCGCCGGTGCAGAACAGGCTGAACTGATTGCCGCCGTAATCGCGCAGCTCGAGCGCGGGCAGCACTAGATCCTCGACCGCGAGGCGGGCGCGATCGGGCAGATCGTCGAGCGAATGCAGGAAATCGAGAAACGTCTCGCCGCCAAAGCGCAACAGGCGCCGGGGCGCCTCGACCGCGGGGTTAGAGATCAGGTAGGTGCCGACATCCTCGAGCACGGTTTCGCGGTCCTTGCCGAGCGCAGCCGCCATTTCCCCGATCATCCGCTGGGTCAGCTCGTTGCCATAGTGCAGCATCGGCTCGAATTCGGTGAAATCCAGCTCGAGCCGGCGCACCACCTCGCCCCAGGCCGGGGCGCCATAGGTATCGCGGAAAAAACACTGGATCGCCCGATTGATCAGACCATGCATCGCCAAGCCTCCGTTTCCGCGCAGGATGGCGACAGACCGTTAAGGATCTCCCAACAGATAAAATGCGAGGGATAAACGCCGCCTGCTGCTCACTCCGCCCCAGGCGAAAGCACCTTGCCGAGCTGATCGAACAAGATGTTGAAATTCATCGGCTTGCCGATCAGCGGAACGCCTTCGAACTCGTCCGGCAGCTGCGTCGCGCTGTAGCCGGAGACCGCGATGAAAGGAATGCCGAGCCGGCGCAGCTCCTTGGCCAGCGGCACCGAGGTTTCCTGCCCGAGATTGACGTCGAGCACCGCCGCCGCGCAGCGCGACTGGCTCAGCAGGGTCCGCGCCTGAGCGACGGAATTTGCCGGCCCCAGTACCTTGTACCCGGCCCGGTCGAGGCCCTCGGCGATATCGAGCGCAATCAGCGGCTCGTCGTCCACCACCAGCACGGTGTTGTCGGGGCGGGTGTCCACATAGCCGGTCTCGTCGCTCAGCGGCCGGCGCGCCGGCACCGGGTCTTCGATGACGCCGTCCGCCGGACAGGCCAGCCGCCAGACCAGCCCCGCGGCGGCATAGCTGGTCTCGACCTCGCCGTTGAGCGAACTGCGCACCAGATGCCCGGTCATGGTCGAGCCGAAGCCGCGCCGCTGCGGCTCTGTCACGTCAGGCCCGCCGCTTTCCTGCCACTCCAGAAGGAACTGCGGCTGGCCCTGCTGCGGCGCGATCTTCCAGCGCAGGTGGACTTCGCCACCCGGCACCGACAGCGCGCCGTATTTCGCCGCGTTCGTCGCCAGTTCATGCAGCGCCAGGCCCAAGGTTTGCGCGGCGGCGGCGGTGACCTCGATCTCGGGCCCGTCCAGATGAATGCGCGTACCGATCAGATCCTGGAAATAGCTGAGCTGCGAGCGCACCAGCGCGCCGATCGGCACATGCCGCCAGCCGCTCTGGACAAGCACGTCCTGCCCCGCCGACAGCCCCTGGATGCGCTGGGTAAAGCGTTCGACAAAATCCTCGGGGCTGCTGGCGGCGGTCTGACGGGCGATCGAGAGCACCAGCGAGAGCATGTTCTTGGCCCGGTGATTGACCTCGCGCATCAGCAATTTGATCTGCTCTTCAAAGCGTTGCCGTTCCGAGAGATCATAGAAATGACAGACCACCCCGTCGCGTCCATCCGGCAGGGTCAGGCGTTCGATCTTCCAGTCATAGGCCTCGCGCACCTGGATGTCGGCGCGGGTTTCGACCGTGCCGGGGGCATGATAGGGTTCGCCGGTCTCGAGCGTGTGGCGAAACAGGCCGATCGCCTCTGAGGCAAAGGGTTCGGGCCAGATGATGCGCAGCACTTCGGCAAAGTCGCGCCCGATCAGCGGCCGGACATTCTCAAACACCTTCTGTGCGCCCTGGCTGACCTGGTGCAGCCGGAAATCGGCATCGACCGTATAGATGCCGAAGGGCGAACGTTCGACCAGATCGCGAAAGGTGTCATGCGCGGCGCGCAGCCGGTCCTCGGCCGCCTTGCGCTCGGTGATGTCAAAGCCCGACGGCACCAGCGCCACCACCCGGCCCGCGGCGTCGCGCAGCGGCGAGAGCATGAAGGCGATCCACATGCGGGTATCCCCCGCCATCCGCGCCTCGGCGTCATAGCGCACCACCTCGCCCTGCGCGGCGCGCTGCACCGCCGCTTCGAGACGGGCCATGCCGGCGGTGTCATGCGACCACCAGTAACATTCCCAGAATTTCTTGCCGATAACCTCGTCGCGGCTGACGCCACCGGCCTCGAGCGCCGGCGCATTGGCCTCGGTCAGCGTTCCGTCGGGCGCGAGCAGGCCGACAAAACCGACCGTCTGATCGATGATGCGGCGCATGAGCTCCATGTCGGCCATCCCGCGCGGGAGGTCGGCGCTGTCAAACCCGCCCGGGTCGCTCTGATGTGCCACAGAGGGTGCCTCTCGCCGTGGGTGCGATGACAAGGCGCCAGGGCCACGCACCGGCCGACACCGCGTCATCTCCCCGTCAACTTAGAAGGACAAACCCATATGGCAAAGGGTTTTTTTTTGCATGTACCGCTTGCCCGGCCCGCCCGTCGCCCTACGGCGCTGGCGCGGGACCGGTTACAAAAGGCGCAGCAGGTCCGGCGATGGCAGACCGGTCACCGCCAGCCCCTGGCGGCGCTGGAAGGCCTCGATCGCGGCGCGGGTCTTGTCGCCGATCACGCCGTCGGCACCGCCGGTATCGAAGCCGCGGGCGGTAAGCCGTTGTTGCAGGCGGATGCGGTCGTCCTTGGTCAGCCCGTAGCGGTCGGGCGGAAAGCCCGCCCGCAGCGGCCCGCCGCCGGCGATCCGGTCGGCCAGATGACCGACCCCCAGCGCATAGGCGTCGGAATTGTTGTAGCGCTTGATGACGTTGAAATTGCCGGTCACGGCAAACACCGGCCCGCCCGGTTCGGGCTGAAGGCTGCGGCCCGACGGCGCCCCCGGCCCCGCCTCGGCGCCCCAGCGCAGCCCGCGCTGCCAGCCGTGGCGCGACAGGTAGGCGGCGGTCGAGGCCAGCGCGTCGGAGGGATCTTCGGCCCAGATGTCGCGCCGCCCGTCGCCGGTGAAATCGACGGCATATTCCTGAAAGGTGGTCGGAATGAACTGGGTATGGCCCATCGCCCCCGCCCAGCTTCCGGTCATCCGCGCGGCAGAGATGTCGCCCCGTTGCAGGATGCGCAGCGCGGCCAGCAGCTGGGCCTCGAAAAACGCGCCGCGCCGGCCATCATATGCCAGCGTCGAGGTGGCCGAGATCACCGGGATCTCGCCCTGCCGCTCGCCGTAGAAGCTCTCGAGCCCCCAGATCGCGGTGACGATATAGCGGTCGACGCCATAGCGGGCCTCGACGGCTGATAGCACGCCTTCGTGCCGGCGATAGGCCGCGCGGCCCTTGGCGATGCGCGCGTCAGAGGCCGCGATCGACAGGTAATCCTCGAGCGTGCGCTTGAATTCGGTCTGGTTGCGGTCGCGGGTGACGACACCGGGCAGATAGCCGGCGCCACGAAAGGCGGCATTCAGCGTGGCCTGCGAAATCCCCCTGTCGGCCGCGCGGGCACGGAAATCCGCGACCCAGGCATCGTAACCGGCATTGCGCGCGGGGCGCAGATCCTCCGGCAGCCCGGCCGGGCGACCACTGCCGTCGTCACGCCCCGATCGGCCACCGCATCCGGCCAGCAGCGTCGCCGTCAGCCCTGCGCCGAAACCCCGTCTGGTCATAATCATGAAACTGCCCTCGCCGCCTTTTCGCCGAGCTTATCGCATCGCGGCGGCGGCGCAATCGCTGCGCCGGTGTGGCGGGGGCATGGTGCCGGGTTTCGGCAGAGGCCCGCCGACACCCGGGCGCAAGCCCTCTCAGAGCTGCTCCATCACCTCGTCGGAGGCTTCGAAATTGGCGGTCACGCGCTGCACGTCATCGTCGTCTTCCAGCGCGTCGAGCAGCTTCATCAGCTTCTGCATGCCTTCGAGGTCCAGCTCGGTGGTGGTGGTCGGTTTCCAGATCAGCTTGGTCGACTCCGACTCGCCCAGCTCGGCCTCGAGCACTGTCGAGACCTCGTTGAGATCGGTGTCGGCACAATAGATCACATGGCCGTCGTCCGAGCTCTCGACATCCTCGGCGCCGGCTTCGATCGCCGCCATCATCACCGCATCGGCGTCGCCGACCTCGGCCGGATAGACCACTTCGCCCTTGCGTTCGAACATGAAGCCCACCGAGCCGGTCTCGCCCAGGTTGCCGCCGGCCTTGGTAAAGGTCGAGCGCACGGTCGAGGCAGTGCGGTTGCGGTTGTCGGTCATCGCCTCGACGATCACCGCCACGCCACCCGGGCCGTAGCCCTCGTAGCGGATTTCCTCATAGTCATCGCCTTCGTTGGCCTGCGATTTCTTGATCGCGCGGTCGATCACATCCTTCGGCACCGATTGCGACTTGGCCTCCTTGACCGCCAGCCGCAGGCGCGGGTTCTTGTCCGGGTCGGGGTCACCCATCTTGGCGGCGACGGTGATCTCTTTCGACAGTTTCGAAAAGAGCTTGGAGCGCGCCGCGTCCTGGCGCCCCTTGCGGTGCTGGATGTTTGCCCATTTGGAATGGCCGGCCATGGCTGCCTCATGTCATGTCTGCGGATCAGGCGCTTCTATAGTCCAGCAGGGCAATGCTCTGCAAGGCCGTCACCTCTGGCCGCAGCGGGCCGGCAGATGGGGCGCGGCGCCCGGCCCGCAATGGGGCGGCCGCCCCCGCCCGCCGCCGCCGTCGGCCGGGACATCCCGTGCCTTATCCGCCGACCACCATATCCTCGTAGCTGTCGATGATCGCCATGAATTCATCGAACTCGCGTTCCGGCACGTTGAGCTGATAGAGCGAGGTCTTGATCTCGGTGCGCCCCATGTCGAACTCGCGCGCGGTGACATTCAGGTGGGCGTGGCTCGCGCGCATATCGCGGCCGCGATAGATCGCCGGCCCGCCGGTTTCCTGGATCGACCAGGCGGTGACCAGGAACTTGAACCCGGCATGGCCCTGCTGTTCGTGAAACTCGGCGACCTTGGGGTTGGCGTTGCCGAACTGGTTGACGTAGAGCCGGTCCACCAGATTGTCGACGGCGGCGGAAATCCCGTACAACCCGCCGAGACGGGAATAGAGGCTGTCGTCGCCCGTATCATAGGGCGCGGCGGCGGCGATGTCTTCGATCTTCTCGGTCATGGACCTGGTCCTCCCTTTCGATGCCCCTTGCGGGACGGTCATTCCCGGTCGTTCCGCTGCCGCGCCTCCCTGCGCGGCGTATCGGATCCGGGCAATCCGGTCATTTCGTCGGTCAGCGCGTGCAGCGCCTCGCGCAGCGCGGCGAAGCGTTCGGGCGACAGGCCGGTGCGGCAGACCACCCCCTGCTGGACCCGCGCCGCATGCCGTTCCACCTCCGCGCCCTTGGGCGTCAGTTCGATCACCACCTTGCGGCGATCCTCGGTGCTGCGGCTGCGGCTGGCGAAGCCCGAGGCGACAAGCTGATCGGCGACCGGCGTCACCGCGTTCAGGCCCAGCCCCAGCCGCCGGGCAATCTCGGAGGGTGTCGCGCGGCCGTACTGCCAGAGCACCATCATCATCAGATATTGTGGATAGGTCAGCCCGAGCGCCATCAGATCCGGGCGGTAGGCCCGCGTCACCGCATTGGTGGCAGCATAAAGCGCAAAGCAGAGCTGATCCTCCAGCCGGACGGTGCCAGGCCCCGGGGCGGTCTCCTGCGGCTCTTGCCCGCTCGGGTCGCTTTCGGTCATGGCAAAAGATCCTCAGTGCTCGGTCCGGGACACATCGGGTCAGGCCTGGTCGCCCGACCTGTCCGGAATTTTCATTCATGCGTGAACTATACATACATGAATAACATATCCGGCGATTCGCGCAATATCCTTCTGTTGCCTCGGCCGGCGCAGGGTTAGGACTGAACCATGACAGTTGATCAGATCATCCTCTTCTCGCTCTTCGGAGCGGTTTTCGGCCTCCTGCTCTGGGGCAAGTTCCGATATGACATCGTCGCCTTCTCGGCGCTGCTGCTCGGCGTGGTGCTGGGCGTGGTCGAGACCAAGGACGCCTTCTCGGGATTTGGCCATCCGGCGACGCTGATCGTGGCGCTGGTGCTGGTGGTCTCGGCCGGGCTGGTGCGCTCGGGCGCGGTGATGTTGATCACCCGCACCCTGGTGGATTCAGGCCGCCGGCTGGGCACCCATATCGCCATCATGGGCGGGGTCGGCGCGGTGCTTTCGGGTTTCATGAACAACGTCGCGGCGCTGGCGCTCCTGATGCCGGTCGACATCCAGACCGCGCGCAAGGCTGGAAGATCGCCGGCCAAATCTCTGATGCCGCTCAGTTTCGCCACGATCCTCGGCGGCATGGTCACGCTGATCGGCACGCCGCCCAACATCATCATCGCCTCGATCCGGGGCGAGACCTTCGGCACACCGTTCCGGATGTTCGATTTCGCCCCGGTGGGCGCGGTGGCGGCGCTGACCGGCCTGGCCTTCGTGGCGCTGATCGGCTGGCGGTTCATCCCGCAGCGCGAGGATGCGCTGTCCAAGGCGCGCGAGCTCGATCCCTATATCGCCGAGCTCACCGTCCCCGCCGACAACAAGGCGGTGGGCCAGCGGGTGCGCGACCTGTCGGAGACCGCCGACAAATCCGACGTTGCCATCCTCGGCCTGATCCGCGATGGCAACCGGCGTTATGGTTCGGTGCTCAACACCCGGATCGAGGCCGAGGATGCGCTGGTGCTGGAGGCCACGCCGGAAGCGCTGGACGAGTTCCGCACCACGCTCGACCTGGCCTTTTCCGACGACCGCCGCGAGGAATTGCTGAAAGCCGAAAGCGACGGGCTGAGCCTGGTCGAGGTGGTGGTGCCCGACACCTCCCGGCTCAACGGCAAAACGGTGCAGGCGGTGGGCCTGGCCTGGCGGCATCGGACGATCCTGATGGGCATCTCGCGCAAGGGCCGGCGGATTACCAAGCAGATGCGCCAGACGCAGATCGAACCGGGCGACATCCTGCTGCTGCTGGCACCGCGCGAAAGCGCCAATACGGTGGCCGAATGGCTGGGCGTGCTGCCGCTGGCCGACCGCGGCCTGGCGGTGACCGAAAACACCAAGACCTGGGCCGCCATCGGGCTGTTTGCCGCTGCCGTCGCCGCGGCAAGCTTCGGGCTGGTCTATCTGCCGGTGGCGCTGGGGCTGGTGGTGGTGGCCTATGTGCTGCTCAAGATCCTGCCACTGTCCGAGCTTTACGACCACATCGAATGGCCGGTGGTGGTGCTGCTCGGCTCGATGATCCCGCTCGGCGCGGCGCTCGAGACCTCGGGCGGGACCGAGCTGATCGCCGGCGCGCTGGTCGGGTTGACCGAGGGCTGGCCGGTCTGGGCGGTGCTGACCGTGCTGATGGTGGTGACGATGACCCTGTCGGATGTGCTCAACAACACCGCGACGGCGATTGTCGCCGCGCCGGTGGGCATCCAGATGGCGCAAACGCTCGAGGTCTCGCCCGACCCGTTCCTGATGTGCGTGGCGGTGGCGGCCTCGGCGGCGTTCCTGACGCCGATCGGGCACAAGAACAACACGCTGATCCTCGGCCCCGGGGGCTATCGCTTCGGCGATTACTGGTGGATGGGGTTGCCGCTGGAAATGCTGGTGATCGCGGTCTCGGTGCCGGCCATTCTGGTGTTCTGGCCGCTGTGAGGGCGGCGCACTTCGGGGGCTCTGCCCCCGGACCCCCGGGAATATTTTCGGCCAGAAGAAGCAGGGGACTGTTCCGGATGGGCGCGGGGCAGTATGGGGAGGCCCATGAGACAGTTTCTGATCCTGCAACTTCGGCCCGAGGCGGATGCCGCCGACGGGGAATATGCCGCCATTCTCGACAAGGCGGGGCTGAACGCGGCGCGCTGTCACCGCATCCGGCTGGATTGCGAAGCCCTGCCCGAGGGGCTAGATCCGCGCGATTATGCCGGGGTGATTGTCGGTGGCGGGCCGGGCTGCGTGTCGGATGCGCCAGAGGCGAAATCCGAGGTCGAGGCGCGGATCGAACGTGCCGTTCTGTCGCTGATGCCGGCAATCACCGGAAGCGACCATCCCTTCATGGGCTGTTGTTACGGCATCGGCATCCTTGGCGCGCATCTGCGCTCGGAAGTGTCGAAGGCGCGGTACGGCGAGCCGGTGGGTCCGGTGCTCTGCCGGCTGACCGAGGACGGTGCGCGCGATCCGCTGCTCGAAGGGTTTCCGCAGGAATTCGAGGCCTTTGTCGGCCACAAGGAGGCCTTGCAGGTGCTGCCCGAGGGCTGTGCCCATCTGCTGAGCTCGGCGCCCTGCCCGTTCCAGATGGTGCGTCACGGGCGCCACGTCTATGCCACGCAGTTCCACCCCGAGGCCGATGGCGCGGTCTTCGAGGCGCGGATCCGCACCTATCGCAACCATGGCTATTTCCCGCCCGAGACGGCGGATGCGCTGATTGCCACCTGCCATGCGGCCGAGGTCACCCAGCCCGAGCACATCCTGCGGCGCTTTGTCGAACGTTACGGCTGAAGCGGCCAGAGAAACGGGATCAGGAAGCTTGCCAGCAGCCCCACCGAAAGATTGAGCGGGATGCCCACCTTGAGGAAATCGGTGAAACGATAGCCGCCGGGGCCATAGACCAGCATGTTGGTCTGATAGCCGATCGGCGTGGCGAAACTGGCCGAGGCCGCCACCATCACCGCCACCACCAGCGGCCGCGGGTCGATCCCCAGCGCCGCAGCGAGACCGATGGCGATCGGGGTGACGACAACGGCAACCGCGTTGTTGCTCACCAGTTCGGTCAGCACCGAGGTCAGCAGGTAGATCGCCCAGATGATCAGCGGCCCGGGCAGAAGGCCGATCCAGGGCGCCACCGCGCCGACGATCAGCTCGACCGCGCCCGAGCTTTCCAGGGCCGCCCCGATCGCCAGCATCGAGAAGATCAGCGACAGCAGCCGGCCATCGACGAAGGAAAACGCCTCGTCGGCGTCAATGCAGCGGGTCAGCAGCACCAGCGCCACGGCGGCGAAACTCAGCAGAAAGATCGGCGCGGCGCCGAAAGCCGCCAGCGTCACGATGCCGAACAGCGCCACCAGCGCCACCGGCGCATGGCCCCGGCGATAGGCCCGGGCCGAGGGCTGGGTGACATCCACCAGATCCATTTCGGTGGCCAGCCGCTTGATGTCATCCGGCGCGCCTTCGAGCAGCAGCGTGTCACCGACCTTGACGACCAGCGCGTCGAGCTGCTGGCCGATGTTCTGGTTGCGGCGGTGCACCGCCAGCGGATAGACCCCGAACCGCCGCCGCAGCCGCAGGGCGCCGAGGCTCTTGCCGACCATCTTGCAGCCCGGGGTGATCAGCACCTCGACCGTGGTGGTCTCGACCGCCGAAACCTGATCGACGCGCTTGAGCTCCTTGTTGCGCTGGAGCGAGAGCAGCTCGGTCATCTGGGTGCGCAGCACCACCCGGTCGCCGACCTGCAACTCCACCCCCTTGAGGTTGCGGCGCAGCGAAACATCGCCGCGCACCACGTCGATCAGCCGCACACCGTCGCGCTTGAAGAGCTGCACGCCGGTGACCTCGCGGCCGATCAGGTTGCTGTCGGGCGGGATCACCGCCTCGGTAAAGAACTTCATCCGGCTCTTGTCCGAGAGCAGATCGGCCATGCTGTCGCGTTCGGGCAGCAGGAAGGGGCCGATGTAGCGCAGGTAGATCATGCCCCAGGCCACCAGCACCACCGCCAGCGGCGTCACCTCGAAGATGGTGAAGGGCGCCTGCCCCAGCGCGCGCGACACCCCGTCGACCAGCAGGTTGGTCGACGTGCCGATCAGCGTCAGCGTGCCGCCGAGAATGGCGGCATAGCTGAGCGGGATCAGCAGCTTGGAGGCCGGCATCCCCATGGTGCGGGCCAGTTGCACGAAGACCGGGATCATCACCACCACCACCGGCGTGTTCGACACCACCGCCGAGGCGAGAATGACGAAGGCCATCAGCATGGCAATCGCCACGCGCGGATTGGTGCGCGCCTGGCGGTCGGCGATCTTGGTGAAACTGTCGAGCGCGCCGGTGCGCACCAGCGCCCCCATGACGATGAACATCGCCGCGATGGTCCAGGGCGCCGGGTTCGACAGCACCTCGAGCCCCTTGTCATAGGGCAGCACGCCGGTGATCAGCAGAAAGGCCGCGCCCGACATGGCGACCACCTCGGTCGGATAGACCTCGCGGATGAAGAGCGCGAACATCACCAGGACGACGGCCAGGGTGACCACCGCCTGCCCGGTCTGGGACAGTTCCAACATCTGGTTCATTGCGGCCCCTTCACTGCGCCTGTCGGACAGTGTTACCGCAGGCGTCGGCGGCGGCAAGGGCCGCTTGGCGCGGCACCCCGGTCACTGCGGCCCCGCCGGCTGCAACCGCCCGCCCTGGCGTATCATGTGGGCAGAGAGCGCCGTGCCGCTGCGGTCATCGGTCTCGACCAGAAGGCCGCAGAGCGTGGCCTCCTCGGTGGCGGGCTTGAACCGCGCCTTGGGCATGCCGGTGACAAAGCGGCGCATCGGTTCGGCCTTTTCCATGCCGATGACGGAATTGTAGTCGCCGCACATGCCGGCATCGGTCAGATAGGCGGTGCCGCCGGGCAGGATCTGGACGTCGCCGGTGGGCACATGGGTATGGGTGCCGACCACCAGGCTGGCGCGGCCGTCGCAGAAATGGCCCATGCCCATCTTTTCGCTGGTCGCCTCGCAATGCATGTCGATCAGGCTGGCCGCCACCTGGCCGCCGCGCGGGTGGCTGCGCAGCACCGCATCCACCGCCGAGAACGGATCGTCGAAGGGCCGCTTCATGAAGACCTGCCCCAGCACCTGGGCCACGAGAATGCGGCGGCCGCGACCGGCATCGAAGATCGCGGCACCCCGGCCCGGCGCATCCTTGGCAAAGTTCATCGGCCGCAGGATGCGCGGCTCAGTCTCGATGAATTGCAGCATGTCGCGCTGATCGAAGGCGTGATCGCCCAGCGTGATGCAATCGGCCCCGGCCTCGAGCAGGAGCTTGGCATGATCGCCCGAGAGCCCGGCGCCATTGCTGGCATTCTCACCGTTGACCACGACGAAATCGAGCTTCCAGTCGGCCCGAAGCCCCTTGAGCCGCTCGCTGACCGCGGTGCGGCCCGACCGCCCCATCACATCGCCTAGAAAAAGTATTCGCATGCCTTTGGGTTAGTGCCCCGGCAGGCGCTTCACAAGCCGGATCTTGCCCCCGGCTCAAGTTTTGCGCCGCCCCGCAAGGAGGCCGACCCGCCCACGCCACACCAAGCCCCGCCCCGGCCCCCGCGCCGGGGCCTCGTCCTTGACCCCGGAGGCCCAAGGCAGCCCGGGGCGCGCTCAGGCACCCGGGGTGATCACCTCGGCTTCGGTCACGATCACATCGAGCGGCTGGTCGGTCGGCTCGAGCGGCAGGGCGGGGTCCTCCTGGGCGCCATAGGCAAAGCCCACCGCCAGGGTCGGGCGTCTGGCGCGCAGGCGTTCGAGCGTGCGGTCGTAGAAGCCGCCGCCATAGCCCAACCGCCCGCCGCTGCGGGAAAAGGCCACCAGCGGCACGATCAGGATCTCCGGCTCGATGAACTCCAGCGCCTTGGGGACACGCGCGCCGAAAGGCCCGTCGACCATCTCGCAGCCCGGCTCCCACAGGGCAAATTTCAGCGGCTGCGCCTTGGCCTCGATCACCGGCACGCAGACCGGCCCATGCGCCGCCGCCTCTTCCATCGCCGGCAGCGGGTCGATCTCGGAGCGCATCGCCATGTAGCCCGAGACCGGCACGCCACGATGCCCCGCCAGCAGCGCCGACAGATGCCCCGCCGGGCCGGGCCCGGCAGCTGCATGCGCCGCCGCGCGGCGGGCAAACCCGGCGACACGGGCGGCGCGCTTGGTCTCTTCGAGCGCGCTCACAGCAACACCACCACGGCCAGGCCGAGAAAGGCGAAAAAGCCCACCACATCGGTCACCGTGGTCACGAAGGCGCCCGAGGCCAGCGCCGGATCGACGCCCACCCGTTCGAGCAGCACCGGGATCACCGTGCCGGCGAGCCCCGCGACCACCAGGTTGATCACCATGGCGGCGGCGATCACATAGCCCAGCGCCGGCGAGCCGAACCAGAGCAGGCCGACAATCCCCATCACCACGGCAAAGATCACCCCGTTGACCAGCCCGACAAGCACCTCGCGCCGGATCACCCGCCAGACATTGGCGCCGGTAAGGTCCTTGGTGGCAATCGCGCGCACCGCCACGGTCAGCGACTGGGTGCCGGCATTGCCGCCCATCGACGCCACAATCGGCATCAGCACCGCCAGCGCGACAAGCTGGGCGATCGCCGCCTCGAACTGCGCGATCACCAGCGAGGCCAGCACCGCCGTCACCAGATTGACCGCCAGCCAGGGCAGCCGCTGCTTGGTGGTCTCGATCACCCGGTCCGAGAGCGAGCCCTCGCCGACACCGGCCAGTCGCATGATGTCCTCTTCATGCTCCTCGTCCAGCACCGCCATGGCGTCGTCGATGGTGATCACCCCCACCAGCCGGCCTTCGTCATCCACCACCGGGGCGGAGATCAGGTGGTACTGGTTGAAGGCATAGGCCACGTCACCTTCGTATTGGGTGGCCGGGATCACCTGAAAGACCTCTTCCACCAGATCGCTCAGCGGCACCTCGCGGCGCGAGCCCATCAGCCGGCCGAGGGTCACGTTGCCCACCGGATGCATGCGCGGATCGACCAGGGTGATGTGATAGAACTGCTCCGGCAGCTCCTCGCTCGAGCGCAGGAAATCGATCGCATCGCCGACCGTCCAATGCTCTGGCGCCGCCACTACCTCGCGCTGCATCAGGCGGCCGGCGGAATATTCGGGATAGGCCAGCGATTGTTCGACGGCAACCCGCTCGCTGTCTTCCAGCGCGTCGAGGATTGCCTCCTGCTGCGGTTCCTCGAGGTCTTCGATCAGGTCGACCACATCGTCGCTGTCGAGCTCGCGCACCGCATCCGCCAGAACCTGCGGATTGAGGACGGAAATCACCTCTTCGCGGATTCCCTCGTCGAGCTCCGACAGGATGTCGCCGTCGAATTCCTTGTCATAGAGCCGGATCAGCCGCGCCCGGTCATAGGGGTTGACCTGTTCCAGAAGGTCGGCGATGTCGGCCGCGTGCAGCGGCTCCATTGCCGCGACAAGCGCCGCGCGGTCCTCGGTCTCGACCGCAAAGAGGATCGCCATCACCGCCTTTCGGTCAAGCGCATAGGCGTCCTCGGACTCAGCCTCGACATCGGGCTGTTCTTCGATCTGATCGGTCATCACCTGCCCCCTCTGCCGCATCCGACGATTTGCGCGGACCATACGATAGAGTATGGGAAAGCAACAGTGGCGCCGCGGCAATTCTGCCGCCTCTCGCCACGGAAAGGACATCATGCAGCTGCTGACCGGACAGACCCTGAGCTTTCGCGACGATCCCTTTGCCGTCCCCTTTGCCGAGGCCTGCACCCTGCGTCGCCAGGGTGGCGTGCTGATCGAGGACGGCCGCATCCGCGCGGTGGACGAGGCCGAAACCCTGCGCGCCGCCCATCCGCAGGCCGAGGTGATCTCTTACGGCGCGGATCTGATCTGCGCCGGCTTTGTCGATGCCCATGTGCATTACTCCCAAACCGCGATCATCGCCAGCTGGGGGCTGCGGCTGATCGACTGGCTCAACACCTACACCTTTCCCGAAGAGGCGCGGTTCGGCGATCCCGGATACGCGGCCGAGATCGCCGCCCGCTATCTCGACCTGACGGCGGCGCATGGCACCACCACCATGGCCAGCTTCTGCACCATCCACCCGGCCAGCGTCGAAGCGCTGTTCACCGAGGCGCAGGCGCGCGGCCAATGTGTGGTGGCGGGCAAGACCTGCATGGACCGCAACGCCCCCGACGATCTGCGCGACAGCGCGCAATCGGCCTATGACGACAGCAAGGCGCTGATCGCCCGCTGGCATGGGCGCGACCGGCTGCACTACGCCATCACCCCGCGTTTCACCCCGACCTCCTCGCCCGATCAGCTGGCGGCGCTCGGCGGGCTCTGGGCCGAACACCCGGACTGCCTGATGCAGACCCACCTCAGCGAACAGACCGACGAGATCGCCTGGGTCCGCGACCTGCACCCCGAGGCGCGCGACTACCTCGATACCTACGAGGCGCACGGGCTGCTCGGCGCGCGCGGCCTTTATGGCCATGCCATCCACCTCGAACCGCGCGAGATCGACCGGCTGACAGAAACCGGCGCCGCCTTGATCCACTGCCCGACGTCCAACACCTTCATCGGCTCCGGCCTGTTCAACACTGCGGCGATGAAGGCCCGCGGCATCAGCACCGGCCTCGCCACCGACACCGGCGGCGGCTCCAGTTTCTCGATGCTGCGCACCATGGCCGCCGCCTATGAGATCGGCCAGCTCACCGGCACGCCGCTGCACGCCGCCCAGTTGATCTGGCTTGCCACCCAGGGCTCCGCCGGCGCGCTGCACCTCGACCATGAGATCGGCAATCTCGCCCCGGGCATGGCAGCCGACCTGGTGGTGCTCGACCTTGCCTCGACCCCGGCCATTGCCCAGCGCCAGGCCGAGGCCCGCAATCTCTGGGAGGCGGTGTTTCCGACCCTGATGATGGGCGATGACCGCGCGGTGCGCGCCACCTGGATCAATGGCCGCCCGGTCACTTCCAAACCGTGAGTCGGCCGCGGGTCAAGGTTGCGCAGCACCCGCGCAGCGGGCCGAAGGACCTTGAGGCGCGGCCGACTCGCAAGACGATGGCGGTGGCGCGTTCAGAGCAGACCTGCTCCTGAACCGCCTCTCAGCAGATCCGACACCGCCCGCCCCATGCTCCGTCGCCGGCCGCCCGGGCGTCACAGCGGCCACGGGCGGGAAACAAGCGCGCGGAAGCGCACATTTTCCAACCCCGCCGTCAACACCCCGGCCGGGCCAGCACCATGACCCAGGTGTTGCCCGGCCCCCGCGCCACACCCAGATCGGCCATGTCGCGGTTCAGCATGTTGCGACGGTGGCCGGCAGAGCCCTGCCAGCCGGCGATCGCCGCGTCGAGGCTGCGCTGGCCCCGGGCGATGTTTTCGGCCACCCTGCACCAGCCATAGCCGGCCCGCGCCACCCGGTCGCTGATCGTCGAGCCGTCCGAGCCCTGATGGGCGAAAAACCCGTTGCGCGCCATGTCCTCGGCATGGGCCCGCGCCACTTCGGCCAGCACCGGCGACCAGCGCAGCGCCGCGCGGCCAGCCTGGCGACGCAGGCGGTTGACCCGGGCCAGCGCGGCCTCTTCGCCGGCCAAGGCCGGACAGGCCGCCCAGGCCAGGCCCGCCGCCAGCACCCTCCGTCGCCTCATGCCATCAGCCGCCGCGCCAGATCATTCTGCCGTCGCAGCGCCGCCGCCAGATCGAAGGAAACCAGGTCGCCGCCTCGGACCACCGGGCGCCCCTCGACAAAGAGGTCGCGGACCCGCGCCGGGCCCGCCAGCAGCAGCGCGGCCATATCCCAGCTGCCCGCCGCCTCGACGCCGGACATGTCCCAGACCGCAAGGTCGGCCCGCTTGCCGGGGGCGATCTGGCCGCAGTCGGTCCGGCCCAGCACCTCGGCGCCGCCCCGGGTCGCGATCCGCAGCGCCTCGCGCGCCGACATGGCGTCGGCGCCGCGCGCCACCCGTTGCAACAGCAGCGCCTGCCGGGCTTCGAGCATCAGGTTGCCGCTGTCGTTCGAGGCCGATCCATCGACGCCCAGCCCCACCTTGACGCCGGCATCGCGCATCGTCCGGATCGGCGCGATACCGGAGCCGAGGCGGCAGTTCGAGCACGGACAATGCGCCACGCCGGTGCGGGTTCTGGCAAAGAGATCAATTTCTTCGCCGTCGAGCTTCACGCAATGCGCATGCCAGACGTCGTCCCCGGTCCAGCCCAGATCCTCGGCATATTGCCCCGGCCGACAACCGAATTTCTCCAGCGAATAGGCGATATCCTCATCGTTTTCCGCCAGGTGAGTGTGCAGCATCACCCCCTTGTCGCGCGCCAGCAGCGCGGTGTCGCGCATCAGCTCTCGGCTGACCGAAAACGGTGAACAGGGCGCAAGGCCGACGCGCACCATGGCGCCCTCGGCCCCGTCGTGAAAGGCATCGACCACCCGCGTCATGTCGTCGAGGATCGCGGCCTCGCCTTCGACCAGGCTGTCAGGGGGCAACCCGCCCGCGCTTTCGCCGATCGACATCGCGCCACGGGTCGGGTGAAACCGCAGGCCGACCTCGCCCGCGGCGGCGATCGTGTCATCGAGCCGCGCGCCGTTGGGATAGAGGTAGAGGTGATCCGAGGACATGGTACAGCCCGAGAGCGCCAGCTCCGCCAGACCGACCTGCGCCGAGATAAACATCTCTTCCGGGCCAAAGCGCGCCCAGATCGGATACAGTGTCTTGAGCCAGCCAAAGAGCAGCGCATCCTGCCCGCCCGGCACCGCGCGGGTCAGCGTCTGGTAGAGGTGGTGGTGGGTGTTCACCAGCCCCGGCGTCACAAGGCAACCGGCGGCATCGATCACGTCGCCATCGCTGCTCAGCCCGGTGCCGATCTCGGCGATCACGCCATCGCGAAGCCGGATATCGCAGCCCGTCAACTCGCGGCTGTGATCGTCCATGGTCAGGGCAAGGCTGGCCCGCTGCAACAGAATTTCGGTCATGAAGAAACCTCAGATGTGGCGCCCATTTCTGAGGTGAAGCCCGCCGCGCCGGTAACGGGCAAAGTTCGCGCGGCGTTGCCGCAGGCTAGCAAGGGCCCGGCCGGCGATCAAGCGCTGTTGAGCTTGGCCATCGCCGCCCGGTGCAGCTCCGCATTGCCGGCCGCAAGCACCTGGCCGCCATTGTGCACCGGCCTGCCCTGCCAGTCGGTGACAACGCCACCGGCGGCCTCGATCACCGCGATCGGCGCCTGGATGTCATAGGCGTTGAGCCCGGCTTCGATCACCAGGTCGACCTGCCCGGCCGCCAACAGCGCATAGGCATAACAATCCATGCCGTAACGCGTCAGCTTGACCGCCTCGGCGACCCGCTCAAAGCCGGCGCGTTCTTCCGGTGTGCCGACTTCGGGGAAGGTGGTGAAGAGCAGGGCCTCCGAGAGATCGCCGGTCGCGCGGGTGCGCAGATCTTGCGCGCCTTGGGGCCCCTCCATTCGCGCTTCGCCGCCACCGCCGCGAAACCGTTCGCCGATATAGGGCTGGTCGATGATGCCCAGAAAAGGGCCATCGGCGTTCGACAATGCGATCAGCACGCCCCAGGTCGGGGTGCCGCTGATGAAACCGCGGGTGCCGTCGATCGGGTCGAGCACCCAGGTCAGCCCGCTGCTGCCGGCGTCATGGCCGAATTCCTCGCCAAGGATACCATCCTCGGGCCGGGCCCGGGCCAGAACATCGCGCATCGCCTGTTCCGCCGCCCGGTCGGCCAGGGTCACCGGGTCGAAACCGCCGCTCTGCTTGTTCTCGGTGCCGAGCGCTGCCCCCCGGAAAAATGGCAAAATGGCCGCACGCGCTGCGTCGGCCATTTCATTGGCCACCTGCCAGAGGTGGCGCATCTCGCTGTCTTGCATCTGTCTCATCCGCCCTTCGACGCGGCGCCGCACCGGCGCCGCAACCTGGGGCGTTATGCGACGTCGCTCAGCACACGGGCAAGCTCGAACAACCGACGACGCTGATTTTCCGGGATCGCGTAGTACGACCGCACGAGATCGAGCGCTTCCTTGTCACCAAGGAGATCGGCCGGCACACTGCTTTCAGTGGATTGCGCCGGCTCGGTTTCACCCGCGTCGATGCCTTCGAAGAAAAAGCTGACCGGCACGTCGAGCGCGTCGGCGATGTCCCAGAGCCGCGAGGCGCTGACCCGGTTGGCACCGGTTTCGTATTTCTGGATCTGCTGGAACTTGATGCCGACATGCTCGGCCAGTTGCTGCTGGGTCATCCCGACCAGCCAGCGACGATGCCGGACACGCTTGCCAACATGAACATCCACGGGGTGTGGCATACTATTCATCCTTCACTTAGCGCTGGTCCGGCATTTCAAATGCAGGACCGCGCATTCTTTTTCTGTAACGAGGCAGAGTTATCCCCCGGCCCGACGATATCGACTGTGCACCCCTGCAGCGTCACGAAGAATATGGGAGGTGAAGAAGAAAGCAAGAAAAAAGAACGCGTTTAGATTTTACGGTTAACCGAAAACACACGCGAAGCGGTATGGAAACACCGCTCGCAGCCTCCCCAAAGGCGCGACATGTCATGCTCTTTACATTGCGTCAGTTGCGCGAAACTGTAAAGGCTCAGGGCAATCTTTACGGGAAATCTGACACAAATGCGTGCTTTTCACATCGCCTTCGCCGGGGCGCCGGCGCAGCTTGCCGAGATCGAAACGCCGCGGCCGGAGCCGGGGCAAATCCGCCTTCGGATCGCTGCCTGCGGGCTTAACTTCGCGGATTTGCTCATGGAAAAGGGCACCTACCAAGATACCCCAGAGGCGCCTTTCACCCTCGGGATGGAGGTGGCCGGCACCGTTGACGCGCTTGGCGAGGGGGTCACGGGGCTCGAACCCGGGCAGCGGGTCGCGGTTTTTGGCGGCCAGGGCGGATTGGCCGAATTCGGCTGTTTCGAGGCCGCCCGCGCCGTTGCCATCCCGGAAACGATGAGTTTCACCGATGCCGCCGCCTTTCAGATCGCTTACGGTACGTCACACCTCGCCCTGAGCCATCGCGCACGGCTTCAGCCGGGCGAACACCTGCTGGTGCTGGGGGCCTCGGGGGGTGTCGGGCTGACCGCGGTCGAGATCGGCCGGATCATGGGCGCGACGGTCATCGCCTGCGCCCGGGGGGCCGAAAAGCTCGAGGCGGCGCGCGCCGCCGGGGCGCATCACCTGCTCGACAGCGAGACCTGCGACCTGCGCGCCGACGTCAAGGCCCTGGGCGGGGCGGATGTGGTCTATGATCCGGTGGGCGGCCCACAGTTCGAGGCGGCGTTCCGCGCCTGCAACCCTGAGGCCCGTCTGCTGCCGATCGGCTTTGCCAGCGGCGATGTGCCGCAGATCAAGGCCAACCATCTGCTGGTCAAGAACCTCTCGGTGCTGGGTCTCTACTGGGGCGGATACCTGAAATTCAATCCGCAGGTCATTGCCGATTCGATGAAAACCCTGATGCGCTGGCACAGCGAAGGGCGCATCACCCCGCATATCAGCCACGCGCTGCCGCTCGAGGACGCGGGCCAGGCCATGCAACTGCTGCGCGACCGGAAATCCACCGGCAAGGTGGTGGTCACGATCTGACCGCCGGCGGATTGCCCCGCATCATCGGCCCGTGATGCCGGCTAGAGCGTGTCGTAGCCCTGCTCGATCATTTCGGCCAGCACGTCGACCGGCGTCTGGCCGTTGCGGCGGTTGCAATAGAGGTTGATCTTGTAGCTGCCCAGATCGGGCAGGTCGCAGCCCGGCGGCAGTTCGATCAGCACCTTGGGCGCGGTCCCCTCGAGCAGCGCCGTCACCGCCAGATCGGCGCTGACCGTGGCCTCGACCGTGCGGTCGCTGTCGGTCTCGACGGTGGAGATCCAGTCGATCTCCGCCGCGTCGAGCCGGTCGACCACACCGGCCCGAAAGGCGCAGACCCGGGCCTGCGCAAGATTGAGCGGCCGCTGCCGCCAGGCCTGCCCGCCCGGCGCGCCGATCCAGCGCAGGGCAATCTCGGTCAGGGTCTCGCCGCCGATGTCGACCTCGCTCTCGGTGGTCAGGATCAGGTCCACCGCCCCGCGCGAGAACTCGTCCTTGAGCGATTTCGTGTTTCCGGTCACCAGGTTGACCCGCACCCGCGGCATTTCCAGCGCAAAGCGCTGCAACACCCGCGGCACCACCGGATAGACGATGTCATACGGCACCCCGAGCGAGATCTCGCCCGAAAATTCCTCATGGGTAAGCCGGGCGAAAGCCTCGTCGTTGAGATCGACCATGCGCCGGGCATAGCCCAGCAGCTGTTCGCCGGCGGCGGTCAGCCCGATCTGCCGGGCCGAGCGGTCGAGCAGTTCCAGGCCCAGCAATTCTTCGAGCCGCTTGAGCTGCATCGAGACGGCGGATTGCGTCAGATTGAGAAAGCCCGCGGCGCGGGTGACGCCGCCGGTCTGGGCCACCGCCACGAAGCTGCGCAGGACCGTGACATCAAGATTGCGCATCACCATCACACTCCGTGATAAGAGAGATCATAAACATTCGTTTTCACTATGATACCGCCAGCGCTATGTATCAAGATACAAAATGCAACGCTCCGCAATCATCACGAAAGAAAGGAGAGCCCAATGGCCCGCACCCTTCACATCACCGCCCCCCGCCACCGTGCCCCCAGCCTGCCCCGCCTGAGCGCGCTGCTGGCGCTCCATCGCCAGCGCCGGGCGCTGAGCCGGATGGATGCGGCCCGGCTCGACGACCTGGGGCTGAGCGCCGAAGAGGCCCGCCGCGAGGCCGGCAAACCGATTTGGGACATTCCCGCCCATTGGCGGCGCTGAGAACCGGCGGAACCGACGCAAATCACGTCGAATCCAGCACGCAACGATCTTGAAAATCCGGGCCGTTCCGCCAATATTTGGGTGGACGGCCCGCATTCGCGTGCCACCTGTTCTTTTCGGAGGAAATCGATGGCTGACTACAACACAATCAGGACGTCTGCGGCAGGCGCCCGCGCCGCCCAGATTGACGAGGGCTTGCGCGCCCACATGAACAAGGTCTACGGGACCATGTCGATCGGCATGCTGCTCACCTTTGCGGTGGCATGGGCGGTCGGCACCAGCCCGCAGCTTCTGGCCGTGTTCCGCGATCCCGCCACGCTTCAGCCCAACATCCTCGGCTGGATCGTCATGTTCGCGCCGCTGATCATGGTCTTCGCCTTCGGTGCGATGATCAACAAGCTTTCGGCCGCCGCCGCGCAGCTGTTCTTCTTTGCCTTCGCGGCGGTGATGGGCCTGTCGCTGAGCTGGATCTTCGTGGCCTTCACCGGTTTCTCGATCGCCCAGGTCTTCCTGGTGACTTCGATCGCCTTTGCCGGCCTCAGCCTCTGGGGCTACACCACCAAGAAGGACATCTCGGGCTGGGGCTCCTTCCTGATCATGGGTGTGATCGGTCTGATCGTGGCCTCGATCATCAACATCTTCCTGGGCTCGCCCGCGATCATGTTCGCGATCTCGATCCTGGGTGTGCTGATCTTTGCCGGGCTGACCGCCTATGATACCCAGAACATCAAGAACACCTATCTGGCCCACGCCCACAACGGCGACAGCGAGTGGCTGGGCAAAGCGGCGATCATGGGCGCGCTGAACCTCTACCTGGACTTCATCAACATGTTCATGTTCCTGCTCCAGCTGATGGGCAACCGCGAGTAACCAGGGCATCTCATGCCAGAATGTCAGGGGCCGGTCGTTTGACCGGCCCTTTTGCTTGCGCGACGAACTGTGCGCCGGACAGCCCCGCACCCGGGTGGGGCCGGACAAGGCCCCTGCGCGGCTCCTGACGGGCCCTGGGGCGCTCTGCTGCCGCGTGACGCGAGCGTGACCGGAAGACCCTGCCCGGGCCGCTCTGGCGCCCCTTCGGCGAAGCGGCCAGAGGGGGCAAGGAACCACGCCACGGGCGCCCCCGGAAACGAAAACGCCGCGCGGCCCGGAGGCGGCGCGGCGTTGTCTGGTCGTCCGGCAGATCGTTTACTTGATCTTGCCTTCCTTGTATTCGACGTGCTTGCGCACAACCGGGTCAAACTTGCGCACGACCATCTTCTCGGTCATGGTGCGCGCGTTTTTCTTGGTCACGTAGAAGTGGCCGGTGCCCGCGGTCGAATTCAGGCGGATCTTGATGGTGGTCGGCTTCGCCATGTCTCGTCTCCTGCGTGGCGCGGGCCAAGGCCATCGCGCACTCGAAAATCTCTATGAAGGTCGCCTTCTACCGGGGATCGCGCGCGAGTCAAGCGGTTTTGCGCGGTTTTGCCTGCAAGAGGTCGTTCTTCGGCCTCCAGGTGCGTCCTGGGGGCTCTGCCCCCGGCCTGCGGCCTCCCCCGAGGGTATTTTCGGCAAGAGGAAGCAGCGGAACTGCGCCCTCTGGCCACGGCATGCGCGGAAGGCCTGTAAGCCGGATTCTGTGACGGTCTGACGACCGCCGATGACCATTCCTCTTGGCACGGGATTGCCCCCGCGCCTCTAGCTGCCAACCCGGGCCTCTCGGGCTGAAGCATCCCTGCGCCGATATCCCCCGAAGGCGATCAGCCGCGCGCGAGGCCCCTATTTGGCATTGCTCCCGGTGGGGCTTGCCATGCGGGCGCTGTTGCCAGCCCCCCGGTGGGCTCTTACCCCACCGTTTCACCCTGACCCGGTATATCGCGAGCGACATACGAGGCGGTCTGTTTTCTGTGGCGCTGATCCGTCGGGTTGCCCCGCCCGGGCGTTACCCGGCACCGTTGCTTCAGGGAGTCCGGACTTTCCTCGGAATCTCGCGATCCCGCGGCCATCCAGCCTTCCGCGCATCGCAGCCTCTAGGCGCTCAGCCGGCTCCGGTCAACGGGAAAGCGCGCCGCCAGGCCGGCAACCAGCGCCATGTCCTCCGGCCCGAGCGGCCCGGTGGCCCAGGGACGGAAGCGCGCCCGGAGCGCATCAAGCAGGATGTCCTCGGCAACCTCGGCAGTGTAGCCGGCCGCGGCCGCAAGCTCGCGGAACTGCATCCGATCCGGGGCCGCCGCGGCCGGCGCCGGCCAGACCGCCAGGCCGCGACGGGCCAGCCGGCGCCAGTCGAAGCGGCGGCCGGGGTCGGATTTGCGCCCCGGGGCCATGTCGGAATGGCCGATTACCCGTTCCGGCGGGATCTGCCAGCGCGCCGTGATGCGCCGCAGCATCGCCTCGAGACAGGCCATCTGCGGCTCGGTGAAGGGCTGTGCGCCGCTGTTGGTGATCTCGATGCCGATCGAGCGGGAATTGACGTCGGTCACCGCCCCCCAGCGCCCGGCGCCGGCATGCCAGGCGCGCGCGCCTTCGTCGACCATCTGGATCAGGCGGCCGGTGGCGGAGATCAGATAATGCGCCGAGACCTGAGAGGCCGGATCACAGAGCCAGTCGCGCGCGGCGGCGGTGTCGGCCATGGCGGTGTAATGCAGCACCACCATGTCGGGCCGCGCGCCGCCGCGCCGCGCGCCGAAATTCGGCGACGGGTGCCAGAGCGCCGCGCCGTCGCGCAAGATCAGCCGCCCCGCACCCGGCGGAAGGGCGTCGGATCCCAGGCGCAGGCAAAGCCGTCGCCATCGGGATCGAGCGCCTTGCGGTCACGCTCCGGGCCGCCATTGGCGAGGAAGTCCTCCTGCGCCAGATCGGGGCTGGCAAAACCGGCGCAATTGCGCTGGTGCTTGGCCTGGGAATTGAGCGACGAGCGCTTGTAGATCGCCACGCCCACCGGATTGTTGGTTTGCAGCGCGAAGGCCACGATATTGGGCCGGTCGCTGCCCGGCCGCGACGGCAGGGCGGTCGGCTGGATCACGCGGTACTGCGATTGCGCCTGGCGCAGGCGCTCGGCGTCGTCCTCGATGTCGCGCTCGCCCGAGACCGCCTGGAAATCCTGCTCGCGGCTGATGCCCGCGGCATCGGTCACCGCCTGCGGCGGCGGGTTGTCGGGGCCGGCCTGAACGGGCGCCACGCCGGAATTGGCCGCCGTTGTCTGACGCGCCTCATCGTCGACCGGTTCGCCGTCGAGCGTCATGGTGGTGACCGGTGCCGCGCCTTCCAGTCGGCGCTCGCGCGTGCTCCGCGCGATCCTGTCCTGGTCGACCCGGTCGAATCCCACGCCGGCGCCGCTATCGGGCACAGTCGGCGCACAGGCCGCCAGGACGGTCGCCGCGCCCAGCGCGGCACTGATCAGCAAAAAACGCATGGATCCAGCCTCATACCTGCTCTTTCGCGCTGCTTACCACCATTTCGCCGGCTTGGAAACAAAACCAGCCGCCTGCTCAAGCGCATAGGCGCAATTCAGCAGATCACCCTCCTCCCAGGGTCGGCCGATCAGTTGCAGCCCCAACGGCAGCCCCTGCCGGTCGGTGCCGGCGGGCACGGAGATGCCCGGCAGACCCGCGAGGTTGACGGTCACGGTGAAAACATCGTTGAGGTACATCTGCACCGGATCGGCCTCTTTCATCTCGCCCAGGCCAAAGGCCGCCGAAGGCGTCGCCGGCGTCAGGATCGCATCGACCCCCTGGGCAAAGACATCCTCGAAGTCCTTCTTGATCAGCGTCCGCACCTTGCGCGCGCGGTTGTAATAGGCGTCGTAGAAACCGGCCGAGAGCACATAGGTGCCGACCATGATCCGCCGCTGCACCTCGTGGCCGAATCCCTCGGCGCGGGTCTTTTCGTACATTTCGGTGATGCCGTCGCCCTGCGCCAGCGGGGCGCGGCGGCCGTAACGCACGCCGTCATAGCGCGCCAGGTTCGAAGAGGCCTCGGCCGGGGCGATGACGTAGTAGGTCGGCAGAGCGTATTTGGTATGCGGCAGCGAGATATCGACAATCTCGGCGCCGGCCGCCTGCAACATCCTGCGGCCCTCGGCCCAGAGCGTCTCGATCTCTTCGGGCATGCCGTCCATGTGGTATTCGCGCGGGATGCCGATCTTCTTGCCCTTGATGTCGCCGGTCAGCATGGCCTCGAAATCCGGCACCGCCAAATCGGCCGAGGTGCTGTCCATCGGGTCGTGGCCGCACATGGCTTCCAGCATGATGGCGGCGTCGCGCACGTCCTTGGTCATCGGCCCGGCCTGATCGAGGCTGGACGCAAAGGCCACGATGCCCCAGCGCGAGCAGCGGCCGTAGGTGGGCTTGATGCCGGTGATGCCGGTAAAGGCCGCCGGCTGGCGGATCGAGCCGCCGGTGTCGGTGCCGGTGGCCGCGAGGCAGAGGTCGGCCGCCACGGCAGAGGCCGAGCCGCCCGAGGAGCCGCCCGGGGTGAGCTGGGCCTCGTCATTGCCGCGTTTCCACGGGTTGACCGCATTGCCGTAGGTCGAGGTCTCGTTCGAGCTGCCCATGGCGAACTCGTCCATGTTGAGCTTGCCCAGCATCACCGCGCCGCTCTCGAACAGCTTGCGGGTCACGGTGCTCTCGTATTCCGGCGTGAAGCCGTCGAGGATCTTCGAGGCCGCCTGGCTGGCCACGCCCCTGGTGCAGAACAGGTCCTTGATGCCCAGCGGAATGCCGCACATGTCGGGCGCGTTCCCCGCCTTGATCCGGCCATCGGCGGCGCGCGCCTGCTCGAGCGCGATCTCGGGTGTCTTGTGCACCACGGCGTTGAGCGCGCCGGCGCCCTCGATCGCCGAGAGGCAGGCCTCGGTCAGTTCCACGCTTGTCACATCGCCCTTGCGCAGCGCGTCGCGCGCCTCGGCGATCTTCAGTCCGTTCAATTCAGCCATCACTCAACCACCTTCGGCACTGCAAAGAAGCCTTCCCGCGCATCCGGCGCATTCGACAGGACCTTGTCCTGCTGGCCGCCGTCGGTCACCCCGTCCTTGCGGCGCTTCAACCGCATCGGCGTGACCGAGACCATCGGTTCGACACCCTCGACATCCACCTCGCCCAGTTGCTCGATGAAGCCGAGGATATTGTTGAACTCCTGCGCCAGCGCCGGCAGGTCTGCGTCGTCGACGCGAATGCGCGCCAGTTTCGCCACCTTGGCGGCGGTGCCTTGATCGATCGACATCGGGTCGCTCCCAATCCATTCAGGTCTGGCAAGGGCTTTACCGCCCCGCCCCGCTGCCCGCAACCATGTGCCGGTGGTAAACCACGATCATCCAGCCCAGCATCGCCGCATTGAGCAGATGCCAGAGAAAATGCGTGCCGATCGGCCAGGCGGCGCAAAGCGGGCCGTCCAGCGCGCGAAAGGTGATCGAAAGCGCCAGCAGCGCCGCGCCCAACGCCAGCCCGCGCGCCACATGCGGCAGCCGGCGACGGAGCGCCAGCGCATATAGCGCGATCAGCAGCGCCACCGCCAGATAGGCGGCCGAGCCGCCGACCCCCGGCAATGGCGCCAGCAGCCAGACCACCAGCGCCGCATAGGGAAAGAACAGCCCCACCCCGAGCAGCGACAGCCCGACCGGCAGGCGCCAATACGCCCGGTTCGCCAGGTAGAGATAGAGCAGCACGAAGACCGCGATTGGCAGAACATCGGCCAGCCCGGCCCAGGCTTGGGCAAATGTATGAAACAGCCCCGAGCCCAGCCCGATCACCGCCAGCACCGCACAGAGCAGCCGCGCCCGGCCCGCCACCCGTGGCCAGAGCCAGAGCGCCACGACAAGAAACGCCAGGTTCGTCACCGCGTTCAGCGGCTCGGCCCAAAGCCCCGGCCCCAGCCGCTCGCAATATCTGTCCACTGGTTGACCCCAATCCACTCCCTGCCCTTCCTCTTGCCGAAAATACCTCGTGCTCGCCCGAACGGCAGGCGCCGCCGGTGGGCAGGGCACGGCCCCGCGCCCCCGCCCCGGCTCACTGGACCGCCGGCCCGATCATGCTAGGCTCTGGCAAAACCTCAAGGGAGAACCGACATGCAACTCATCTGGCTCGGCCACGGCTCCTTCCGGCTCGAGACCGGCGCGGCCAGGATCCTCATCGATCCCTGGCTCACCGGCAACCCGATGCTGGAGGAAAGCCAGCACGAGACGGCCACCGCCGGCGCCACCCATATCCTGCTGACCCATTGCCATTTCGATCACGTGGTCGACGTGCTGCCGCTGGCGCGCCGGCTCGAGATCCCGGTGATCGGCCAGTTCGACGTGATGAAATACTGGGGTGAACACGAGAACGTCGAAACCATCGGCTTCAACAAGGGCGGCACGGTCGAGGCGGCGGGAGTGCATCTCACCATGGTGCCGGCCTCGCACAGCTCGACCTTCGGCTCCGACAGCGGACCGCAGGCGGCCGGCAGCGAGGTGGGCTACATGATCGCGGCCGAGGGCAAGGTGATCTACCTCTCAGGCGATACCACGATCATGGCCGACATGGACTGGATGGGCGATTACCACAAGCCGCAGATCGGCATCCTGTCGGCGGGCGGGCATTTCACCATGGACATGAAGGCCGCGGCCTATGCCGCCAGCCGTTATTTCGATTTCGAGACGGTGATCCCCTGTCACTACCGGACCTTCCCGCTGCTCGAGCAATCGGCCGAGGCGTTGAAAGACGGCCTCCCCGGCGTGAACGTCATCGAACCCGAGATCCTGACCCCGATCACGCTCTGACCGGTTGAATACGCAAGGTATCCTTGGCCTGTTGCGGGCCCGCGGGGTGCCGGCGGGGGGACGTAGACTCCCCGCCGGCACCCCGCGGGCCCGACCGAAGGCTCACAGGAACTCCGCCACCTCCTCGATCGGCCGCGCCGCCAGTTTCAGCGCCTCGCCCAGGTCGACGCTTTTGTTGAACAGCGCCCGGCCCACCACCGCGCCGGACACGTTGCGCACGTATTTCAGCCGCGCCAGATCGTCGAGCGTGCGCACCAGGCCACTGGCGATCACCGGATGGCGCGAGTGCGCCGCCAGGTCGGTGACCAGCGCCAGCGAGGCCTCGGCATCCGACAGATCGCTGTCGATGTCGGTGACCATGATCGCGGCCAAGGGGTCGTCCTTGAAATAATCGATGAAATCTTCCGGCGTGAAGGCCGAGGTTTCGCGCCAGCCATGGGTCATCACCCGGCCCTGGTAGACATCGACCGCCAGAACGATCTGGTCGGGGTGATACTTGGCCGCCGCCTTGACAAGATCGGGCTGGTTCAGCGCCGCGGTGCCGATCACCACCCGCCCCACCCCCATGTCGAGCAGATGCTCGATCCGCTCGCGCGAGCGCACGCCGCCGCCCACCTGCAAGGGCGCCTCGGCGGCACGGATCAGCGCCTGCAACAGCGCATCCTGCGGCGCCCCGCCAGCGACGGCGTCGAAATCGGTCACATGGATCCACTCGGCCCCGGCATGGGCAAAGCGGCGCACGCAGTCGCACGGATCGACATGCCAGATCTGCGGCTCCTCGAGCCGCCCGCGATAGAGACTGACCGGGTGGCCGTTCTGAAGTTCGATGGTCGGAATTAGCTGCATGTCACCCCTCCTTGCCGCATGAGTATAGCATTAGGCGGGCTGGTGCGGGAACGCCGCGCGAAACGCGGCGCTCAAGGGTCTGATTTCGACCTTCGCGGGGCGGCGTCAGCCGGCGCGGCGCAGCGCCATCCCCTGCTCGACCGTGGCGTCGGCGACATGCGCCGGGCTGGTGTCCTGGCGCGCGGCGGCGGCCAGGATGCCGCGCATGGTCTGTTCGAGCTGCGCCAGCCGCTCGGCGACGAAACGCGGCCGGTTCTCGATCCGCAGGATTTCGGTCGCGGCGTTGATGATCCCGCCGCCGTTGGCGACGTAGTCCGGCAGATAGAGGATGCCGCGGGCATGCAGCGCATCGGCGGCGGCGTCATCGGCCAACTGATTGTTGGCCGCGCCGCAGATCATCGAGGCGCGCAGCTCGGGCACGGTCTGGCCGTTCAGGATGCCGCCGATGGCGCAGGGCGCAAAGACATCGGCCACAACCCGGTGGATTTCGTCGGGCGCGGCCAGCTCTGCGCCGAACTTCGCCTGCGCCTCCTCGACCCGGGCCGCCACGGTATCGGCCACGATGAGCTGCGCCCCCTCTCCGGCGAGATAGTCGCAGAGATACCAGCCCACATGGCCCAGTCCCTGCACCGCCACGCGCCGGCCTTTCAGATCGGCGCTGCCGAAGTGCCGCGCCGCGCCGATCTTCAGCGCGTTGAAGACGCCCTGCGCAGTGATCGGCGAGGGATCGCCGCTGGCGAAACGCCCGTCGGCCAGCCCGGCGACGAACTCGGCCTCGCCGGCCAGCACCTTCATGTCCTCCGGGCTCATGCCCATGTCTTCGGCGGTCCAGTAGCGGCCTTCAAGCTCGGCCACCGCACGGCCCATGGCGCGCAGCTTGGCCTCGGTCTTGTCGGTCCGGGGATCGCCAAGGATCACCGCCTTGCCGCCGCCCAGCGGCAGGCCGGCGGCGGCATTCTTGTAGGTCATGCCGCGCGACAGGGCGAGCACATCGGCCAGCGCCTCGTCAAACCCGCGATAGACCCGCATCCTGAGGCCGCCGGCGGCGGGCCCTGCCTGCGTCGAATGTATCGCGATCAGCCCTTCGAGCCCGCTTTCGCGGTCGGTCACCCGGTAGACCTCTTCGTGAGTGCTGCAATCGATCCGTGTCAACATGGCTCTCTCCTCCTGTATGAGAGAATCCTAGCGCGGCACCAGCGCAAAAACTCACCAAAGACCATTGCCGATCCCGGTCGGATTGGTGAAAATCACCAAGACAGCGGAGGCAAATGGTAAATGGACGCTACGGACGCAAAGATCGTGCAGGCCTTGCAGCGTGACGGCCGCCAGCGGCTGGCCGATCTGTCGGAGACCGTCGGCCTCTCGGCCACGCCGCTCGCCCGCCGCATTGCCCGGCTGGAGGAAAGCGGCGTGATCACCGGCTATTCGGCGCGGGTTGATCAGGAAAAGCTCGGGCTGCCGCTCAATGCCTTCATCTTCGTCGAGTTGGAACACCAGAGCCGCGACGCGGTTGCCGCCTTCGAGACGGCGCTGCGACGGTTCGACGAGGTGATGGAATGTTACCTGATGACCGGCACCCGCGATGTGCTGATCCGCGTGGTGGCGCGCGATCTGGCGGCTTTCGACCGGTTCCTCGAGGACGGGCTGATGCAGGTGCCGGGCATCCGCAACATGCGTTCGAGCTTTGCCCTGCGCACGATGATCCGTCGGGATGTTCTGCCGATGTGAGCGGCGGCCGGGAGGCCCCGGATCGGGGTCCGGGGCGCGTACGGCGACATCGACGCGCCAACCGTCCCGGACCCCGATCCGGGACCTCGCGCCTCACGCCCTGAACCGCACACCCTGCCCGCGGCAGCCTAGCCGGTGATCTCGAAGCCAGACACCTCCGGCACCGGCGTGACCGTCTCGACCGAGACGTCGCGCACCGCTGCCGCGCCCGGGCCGGCCCACATGCTGTCGAGCATCTCTTCGACCTTGTCGGGCGGGCCGACGATCAGCGCCGAGACCGAGCCATCGGGGTTGTTGCAGACCCAGCCGCGCAGCCCGAGGTTTTCGGCCTGTCCCTGCGTCCAGGCGCGAAACGCCACGCCCTGCACCCGGCCCATCACCCGGGCCCGCCTGGCAATCTGCTGCGTCATCTCGGGGCTCTCCGTCATAGTTGCGCGGAAAGCTTGCCACGGATCGCCGTCTGGTGAAACCACCCGGGCGGCCTTCGGCGCATCGCCGCCGCGCCAAGCCGCCAAAGGGGCCCCCGCGGCGCCGATTGTCGCGGCTCGGACCACAGATCCAATTGACGATCCGCCCGTTTCACATCATATCCCGATCCATGACAGACCTCGCCCATATTCGCAATTTCTCGATCGTCGCGCATATCGACCACGGGAAATCCACCCTCGCCGACCGGCTGATCCAATCCACCAACACGGTGGCCGAACGGGACATGAAAGAGCAATTGCTCGACGCCATGGATATCGAGCGCGAGCGCGGCATCACTATCAAGGCCAACACCGTGCGGATCGATTACATCGCCCGCAATGGCGAGGCCTATGTGCTCAACCTGATCGACACCCCCGGCCACGTCGACTTTGCCTATGAGGTGTCCCGCTCGATGCGCGCCGTCGAGGGCTCGTTGCTGGTGGTCGATTCGACCCAGGGCGTCGAGGCGCAGACCCTGGCCAATGTCTATCAGGCGATCGATGCCGACCACGAGATCGTGCCGGTGCTCAACAAGATCGACCTGCCGGCCGCCGATTGCGACCGGGTGGCCGAGCAGATCGAGGATGTGATCGGCATCGACGCCTCCGAGGCGGTGCAGGTCTCGGCCAAGACCGGCATCGGCATCGAGGACACGCTCGAGGCCATCGTGCACCGCCTGCCCGCGCCGCAGGGCGACCGCGACCAGCCGCTCAAGGCGATGCTGGTGGACAGCTGGTACGACCCCTATCTCGGCGTTGTCGTGCTGGTGCGGATCATGGATGGCGTGCTGAAAAAGGGCGACCAGATCAAGATGATGCAGACCGGCGCGAAATACGGCGTCGACCGGATCGGCGTCTTCCGCCCCGCGATGACCAAGGTCGACGAGCTGGGGCCGGGCGAGATCGGTTTCATCACCGCCTCGATCAAGCAGGTGCGCGACACCAAGGTCGGCGACACCATCACCCACGAGAAGAAGGGCGCCGAAAAGCCCCTGCCCGGCTTTGCGCCGTCGCAGCCGGTGGTGTTCTGCGGCCTGTTCCCGGTGGATTCGGCGGAATTCGAGGATCTGCGCGACGCGATCGAGAAACTGGCGCTCAACGACGCCTCCTTCAGCTACGAGATGGAGACCTCGGCGGCGCTGGGCTTCGGCTTCCGCTGCGGCTTTCTCGGGCTGTTGCACCTCGAGGTGATCCGCGACCGGATCGAGCGCGAGTATGACATCGAGCTGATCACCACCGCGCCCTCGGTGATCTATCACGTCTACATGAAAGACGGCGCGATGACCGAGTTGCACAACCCGGCCGACATGCCCGACCCCTCGACCGTCGATCACCTGGAAGAGCCGCGCATCAAGGCCACCATCCTTGTGCCCGACGAGTTCCTGGGCGACGTGCTCAAGCTCTGCCAGGACCGCCGCGGCATCCAGCTTGACCTGACCTATGCCGGCAGCCGGGCCATGGTGGTCTATGACCTGCCGCTGAACGAGGTGGTGTTCGACTTCTACGACCGGCTGAAATCGGTGACCAAGGGCTATGCCTCCTTCGATTACCAGATCACCGACTACCGCGAGGACAACCTCGTCAAGATGCAGGTGCTGGTGAATGACGAGCCGGTGGATGCGCTCTCGACAATGGTGCACCGCGACCGCGCCGAGATGCGCGGCCGGGCGATGTGCGAGAAGCTGAAAGAGCTGATCCCGCGCCACATGTTCAAGATCCCGATCCAGGCAGCGATCGGCGGCAAGGTCATCGCCCGCGAGACCCTCTCGGCGCTGCGCAAGGACGTGACGGCGAAATGTTACGGCGGCGATGCGACGCGGAAGAAGAAGCTGCTCGAGAAGCAGAAGGCCGGCAAGAAGAAGATGCGCCAGTTCGGCAAAGTGGATATCCCGCAGGAGGCGTTTATCTCGGCGTTGAAGATGGATGGGTAGCCGTCTTAAAGACAGCTACGAGCAAAGTGGAAACATTACTGGGAAGATTCCAAACGCACTTCTTCCCAGTTGGGGATAAAAAGCGCTGGGGAGCCAGAACCGTGCTCTGCGATATATGCTAGAGATCGAACTAAATCCAAATTTAGTTCGGCCTCTCCGAGTCCCAAGAAGCCCCCAAATGACAGATCGACATTTGTGACTTCGTTCTCGGACACTTTATAGCTTTGAATCTCCCCTAAAAAATCACCTTCGACCGAGTACACTTGCATCCCAGAGAACAAATCGGCGGAAATTAGCGTAAAACTGCCTTCTCGATTTTTGCAATCCACATTGACCAAGCGCACCTCTTCAGGTGCCACCATAACTTGTTCTTCATCTTGGCAAAAACTCACCACGACGCCATCGGAGACATCAATTTCAGTTACTTGACCCCGTCGAGGGTTGGTTTCACTTACCAGCTCCACAAACGCCCCTTTCACTAATCCTGAGCCATTGTGCAACTTCAACATACTCTTTGGATTGGCCTCCTGTTTCTTTTGAACCAGCTTGCTTTGAGAAAGCGTCACCGAGGGAAATATGCTAGGGATTAAGAAACACCCCAAAATCAAAATCTTTGCCACCTGATACATGAATTACCCACCTCCTATCACTTTGTGGAAACTTCACCACAAAATAGTGCCTGTCTCCAGTGCTTACTAAAAAATGCAATGTCGTCTTAGGATGCTCTTTCTTCAATCGATCTACAACATCCAGATTCGAGCCTCGACTCAGCAAGACACGGTTGAGTCTCTCAAACTCAATTTTTGCATTTTCTCGCCCCACGTTTTGGGCTGACACCGTCAAAAACGCACTTACTCCTACAAGTAACAGAACGATTACTGACAGAGGATGCGCGCGCCCCCTGAATTGAGGAAGCAAGTAAAGAATGGCACCAACAGCCCCAACTGCCAAGACCATCAATAAGGAACTCGACGTGAAAGACGACAGACCATGTGACATGATATACTGAATGCTGAAGGAAAGTTCTGCAAGCGGTATGTCGTAAAATTCGTAGTACCCGTCTAGGTAAGAGTAGCCGATGATGTAAGCGGACGCGAGTATCAGAGATCCGATGATCGGAACCATTTTTTCTAACTCCATTTTACGCAATCCTTTTCTCACCCTCATGTGTTTAAAAAATATCCCCAAACGGTACGTGCCGTTATGTACTTCTTAAATTTCAACAAACTCGCATCGATACACTCGACTGAGCGCGACTTAGCATGCTCAAAAAATACCGTTCCCGAACCTCAAAGCACTTCACCCTTCTTAACAACCCATAGTATAACACAACTTCTTGCAACAACCCATAGCGCAACACACGACACATAATCTAAAGACGATACGTGACGCTAAACCACACAGATTTGACCCCCATCCCTCCTCAATCATGCTACCCTCCCCCACACAACCTCGGGGGAGACACACCATGAAACACCTCATCACCGCCGCCCTGCTGGCGTTTTTCGCCAGCCCCGCCGTCGCCTTCCAATGTCCGGCCGACATGGCCGCCATCGACGCCGCGCTGAAGACCGCCAGCCTCAGCGCCACCGACCTCGCGCGCGTCAAGCAGCTCCGTGCCGATGGCGAGGCGCTGCACCGGTCAGGCAGCCATCAGGCCTCGGTCGATGCCCTGGCCGAGGCGCGGGCATTGCTCGGGATCTGAGAAAGTTCGGGACGCGGCTGCGGGGCGCGCTAGAGTCCGGGGCAGAGGTCAAACGGAGGAACCAAACATGTCACATGTCTATCCCGTCACCGAAGTCTACGGCTCGTCCAGCGAGAGCATCGACGATGCCGTGAAACAGGCGATCCGCACCGCCAGCCAGAGCCTGCGCCATGTCGAATGGTTCGAGGTCACCGACATCCGCGGCCATGTGGCCGACGGCGAGGTGGCGCATTTTCAGGTGGGCGTGAAGCTCGGCTTCCGGCTCGAGCGCGACGGCGCCTAGGGAATCGACCGTTCCACGACGCGGCCTGCCGATTGCAGGTCGCGTCCGGCGCCCCGGACCGTCTCGCAGCCGGCGAGCGCGATCAAAGTCACCCCGGCAATCACCAATTTCCACATGCTCCGGCCTCCTGCGGGTTTTGCCCGACAGGCCATAACGCGATGCGCGCGCGTTGAAAAGCCGGCCTTGCCCCTCATGGCGCAATGTCGCGCAAAAGGCCCCGGGTGCAGCGCTCGATCAGCGCCAGCGCCCCGTCGAAATCGCCGGTGAAATAGGGATCGGGCACGTGATCCTCGGGGCCCTCGGCGTAATCGGTCAAGAGCCGCACCGGCGTGTCCGACCCGCCGCGCAGCGCCTCGATGGCATCGAGGTTGTCGGCGTCCATCGCGATGATCAGGTCGAAATCGTCGAAATCCGCCGGCGTGACCTGACGCGCGCGCAGCCGGCTCAGGTCATACCCCCGGGCCCGGGCCGCCGCCTGCATCGGCGGATGCGGCGGGTGGCCCAGGTGCCAATCGCCGGTGCCGGCGCTGTCGAACCGCAGGTCGCGCCCGCCGGCCAGGGCCCGCGCCACACCTTCGGCGGCGGGCGAGCGGCAGATATTGCCGAGACAGACGAAGAGGATGCGGGTGGTCATATGCCTGCGCCTTTGCCAGTATCGCCCCGGGTGTAGCGCGCCCCGCCAGGCGGGGCAATCGACAGCGGCAGGGGGCCGGCATGGGCAGGATCGTCATTCTCACCGGCGCGGGCATTTCGGCCGAAAGCGGGCTGGGCACCTTTCGCGACGAAGGCGGGCTCTGGGCGCGGCACCGGATCGAGGATGTCGCCACCCCGGAGGGCTTTGCCCGCGATCCGGCGCTGGTCCACCGCTTCTACAACATCCGGCGCGCCCAGGCCGCCGCCGCCCGGCCCAATGCCGCCCATGCGGCGCTGGCGCGGCTCGAGGCCGAGAGCAGCGACGTGGTGACCCTCGTCACCCAGAACGTCGACGACCTGCACCGCCGGGCCGGCTCGCATCACGTGTTGCAGATGCACGGCCGGCTGGCGGGCGCGCTCTGCGATGTCTGTGGTCACCAATGGGAGGCGCCGCCCGAGATGGACGAGGAAACCCCCTGCCCGGCCTGTCACCGGGCCGCGGCGCGGCCCGATGTGGTCTGGTTCGGCGAATATCCCCATTACATGGAGGAAATCGCGGCGCTGCTGGCCGAGGCCCGGATATTTGCCGCGATCGGCACCTCGGGGCAGGTCTACCCGGCGGCGGCCTTTGTCGAGGATGCGCGCGCCGCCGGGGCCGAGACGGTGGAGCTGAGCCTCGAGCCCACCGCCGTCTCGCATCTGTTCGATCATTGCCATAGCGGGCCGGCGACCGAGACCGTGCCCCGCTGGGTCGAGAGCCTGCTGGGCTAGCGCCCGGCGGCCGGTCCGACGCCCGAAAGGGGTTAATGCCCCGTCTTGCCGTGATCCGTCTGCTGACGCTCCAGATCGACCGGGATTGCCACTTCGATCTCGCCGGCCCGTTCGAAGGTCAGCGTCACGGTGACGGTGGCGCCCTGCTCGAACGGTGCGGCGAGCCCCATGAACATGACGTGATCGCCGCCCCGCGCCAGCGCATGGCTGCCACCCGCCGGGATGGCAAAGCCCGCCTCGACGTGCGTCATCTTCATCACGCCATCGCCCATGTCCCTGTGGCTGTGCAGCTCGACCCGCGCGGCGGCGTCCGAGCGGATGTCAATCAAGCGGTCCTCGGCACTTCCCTGGTTGTGGATCACCATGAAGGCCGCCCCGGCGCGGGCGTTCGACGCGCGGGCATAGGCGTCTTCGATCAGGATATCCTCTGCCAGCGCCGGGCCGGCCAGAAGGGTTGCGGCAAGCGCCGCGGAAAAACGGGTCAGGGTCATCTGAACCTCCGGAATTTGGGTGTGAGTCATTGGCGAATGGGTCACACCCGGGCCGGCGGCCCCCGGGCGCAGGACGCCGGCTGCACGCGCCCGGCCTCGGCCGTGCCGGGGCTGCGCGCCCGCCCCTGCCGGGTGAAGGCCCGGGCCAGCTCCTCGGGCGTTGCGGCCGGGGCGGCGTCAAACAGCGACAGCGCGCAATCGGGGCAGATGTGCATCGGGCCAACCGGCGCGCCGGTCTCGTCCACCAGCACCCTCAGCGGCCCCGCCCCGGTGCAGAGCACCATTACGCCGACCGGTGGTGGCGCCCCGCGGGCGACCGCCATGCTCTGGCCGGTGAGGCCGAGCAGCAGGGCCAGCAGCAAGCCGGCAAAGAGGCGAGGTTGGGCGCGCATGCGGCCGGGGTAAGCGATTTCCCCGCCGGCTCCAAGAGGCGTTAGTGTCGCTCGCGCGGCATCACCACTTGGTGAGGGGGGCTATTGCGACGGCCGGCGCGCGGGCATGCTTGGCCGGCACCGTTTTCGGAGATCCCGCCATGCTGACCAGACGAACCCTCTTTACCGCCCTGGCCGCCGCGCCGCTTTTGCCCCGTGTTGCGCTGGCCCGCGAGCCTGAGGTCTTTCAGACCGGGGGCGTCGCCATCAATGGCGCCGATCCGGTGGCCTATTTCACCACCGGCGGGCCGGTTCTCGCCGAAGGTCGCTTTGCCGCCGACTGGAACGGCGCGACCTGGCATTTCGCGCGCGCCGAGGATCGCGACGCCTTTGCCGCCGAGCCGGCACGCTACGCGCCGCAATTCGGCGGCTACTGCGCCTTTGCCGCCTCGCGCGGCTATCTCGCGCCCACCATCCCCGAAGCCTGGACGGTCTACGAAGGCCGGCTCTATCTCAACGCCAACCTGCGCGCCCGAGAGCTCTGGCTGGAGGATGTGCCGGGCAATATCGCCAAGGGACGGGCCAACTGGCCGGGCATCCTCGGCTGAGGCGGTCCCAGCCGCCGCCAATCACCGCGCGCCGCCCCCGGCGCCGGTCGCCTATTGCCAGGCCTGCTCGCCCGGAGGCGAGACGATGAGGTGACGGGCGTTGCGGGTGCGCAGGGTGCTTTCGACGTGAAAATCCAGCAGCTCGCCCAGCAGCGCCTGCTTGTCCGCCGCATGCACCGGATCGTCCCAGAGATTCACCCGCTCGCCGGGATCGGCCACCAGATCAAAGAGCTGGCCCGCCTCCGAGCCGTTGAAATGCACCAGCTTGTGGCTGGTCGAGCGGACCATGGTGAGATAGCTCGCGCCGGTCATGTTCACATCGCCGGCCTGTTCGCAAAAAACATGGCTGCGGCCGTCAAAGGGCTTGCCCTCCAACACCGGGTTCAGGCTTTCGGCCTCGAAACTGGCATCCGGCGTCACTCCGGCCCATTCCAGGATCGTCGGTCCGAGATCGAAGAGCTGCACCATCTCGGACACCTCGCGCCCGCCCTCGAAACGGCCCGGCGCCGAGACGATCATCGGCACCCGGGTCACCGCGTCATAAGGCGCCCATTTCTGGCTCAACCCGTGATCGCCCAGATTGTCGCCGTGGTCCGAGGTGAAGATGACGATGGTATTGTCCATGTTGCCGCGAGCCTCGAGCGCATCGAGGATATGGCCGACCTGGGTGTCGATCATCTCCATGTTGGCATAATAATAGGCCCGCATGCGCTTGAGCTCTTCTTGCGTGGGCTTCAGTTTCCACGCCACGCTGTCATGGTCGACCTCGACGTCGTGCTGGCGTTTCTCGATCCAGGGCGCGGCCAGCGCGGCCAGTTCCTCGTCCGAAACCTCGGGCAGCGGCACGTCGCGCGCCATGTATTTCTCGGCCATCTCCGGCGTCGGGTCATAGGGCGGATGCGGCCCGGGGAACCCGATGGTGAGAAACAGCGGCTTGTCCACCGGCTTGGTCTCCAGCCACCAGCATGTGGTCTCGCCGATGAAGTTGTCCGATTGCAGCGCCGCCGGCAGATCCCAGGTAAAGGCACCGAGGCGGTCCTTGTAATCGGGACGTTTGCGGTAGGTCTCGCGCTGCTGCTTTTTCAGCCCGTGCGAGGCCAGCGCCTTGTCCCATTCGTCGAAGAACCACCGGCCCTCCATGTAGCGGTCCTTGTTCTCGACCACGTAGCGTTCGTGGAAGCCGGCCTTGGCGTCATAGGGAATGGTGTGCATCTTGCCGATATTGACGCAGTGATAGCCGGCCCGCGCCAGATCGCTGACCCAGGTGCGGCTCCAGGGCTGGCCATTGGCCAGCACGCCATTGGTGTGCGGGTAATAGCCGGTAAAGAGCGAGGCCCGGCACGGTACGCAGGAAGGCGCAGTGACATGGCATTGTTCGAAGCTGACGCCGGTGGTCACCAGCCGGTCGATGTTGGGCGTGTCCATATGGGAGGCGCCCAGCGCGGCGATGGTGTCATACCGCTGCTGATCGGTGATGATGAAGACGATGTCGGGCTTCGGAGCTGTCATGGTCGGCTTTCAGAGTTTGAGGGTGTAGAAACGGTCGGCCAGCACGTCGAGATGGCTTTGCATCGCGGTGCGGGCGGCGTCGGAGGCGCCGCGCTCGATGGCGCGCAGGATCACCCGGTGATCCTCGGCCGAACGGCGGCGGTTGTCGGGATGGCGGGTCTGGTCGTACCAAAAGGCCCACATCTCGCTCTCGCGCATCCGCCAGAGATGGCCGACAAAGCCGGCCAGCACGTCATTTCCGGCGGCCTGGGCGATGAGATCGTGAAACTTGGCATCGGCGGCGTCGAAGGCGGCGACATTGTCGATGTTGGCGGCAAGCTCGTCGTTGGTTCTGGCCATCAGCGCGATCTGCTCGGGCGTCGCATGGGCGGCGGCCAGCGCGGCGGTCTCGGCCTCGATCAGACGGCGGGCGGCCAGCACCGCCGAGGGCGGCGCGGCATCGGGCTCGTAGATCGGCGCCGCGCCGCGAGAGGCCGCATCGCGCACGAAGACGCCGGCGCCGACGCGGATCTCGATCATCTGCATGATCTCCAGCGCCAGCAACGCCTCGCGGACCGTGGTGCGGCTCACGTCGAGGGTCTGCGCCAGCTCGCGTTCCGGCGGCAGGCGTTCGCCGGCGGCATATTCGCCCTTTTCGATTTCCCCCGCCAGGTGGCGGGCAATCTCGAGATACCGGCGGCTTCCAGTTGGCAGGTTCAGGAAATTCACGACGGTTCCTCCGCTTGCTTGGCCCGCGCCCGGGCGCCCAGGCGCGCCGCGATATAAGGCCAGATCACCGTGATCAAGGCCAGCGCCAGGAACAGCAGCGCATAGGGTCGCGTCAGGATCTCTGCCAGGTTGCCGTCGGACATCATCAACGAGGCGCGCAGCTGTTCTTCGGCGATGGGCGAAAGCACGAAGCCGATGACAAAGGGCCCGAGCGGCACCCGGCAATATTCCAGCCCCAGCCCGACAAGACCAAAGCCGATCATCACCCAGACATCCGAGAAGCTGGAGTTCACCGCATAGGATCCGGTGACGCAGAACACCAGGATCACCGCCATCAGCCCAGAGCGCGGCAGTTGCACGATACGGGCAATGTAGCGCACCGCGCCCCACATCAGCATCAGCATCAGTACATTGGCCACCAGGTAGGCCGCGATGATGCCATAGGCGATCTCGGGCGCGTTCTGGAACAGCAAAGGCCCCGGTTGCAGATTGTGGATGGTCAGCGCGCCGATCAGGATCGCCTCGGTCACCGAGCCGGGAATGCCCATGGTGATCAGCGGGATGAGCGCGCCGCCGATCGAGGCATTGTTGGCGCTTTCGGCGGCCACAACGCCGGGCTCGTGCCCGGTGCCGAACTTCTCGGGCTCTTTCGAGAGCTGCTTTTCGGTGGAATAGGACACCAGCGCGGCGATATTTGCGCCAATGCCGGGCAGCAGGCCGATCCAGGTGCCGATGACCGAGCCGCGCAGCAGTTTGGGTGCATAGCCGAGATCGCTGCGATAGATCGGCAGCTTGGACTTGGGCATGTCCATCCTGCCGCTTTCCTGCGGCGTGGCGGCATCGCGCAGGATCTGACTGATCGCAAAGGCCCCGATCAGCACCGGCAAGAGCCCGAAGCCCGACAGCATGGCGCTCGAGCCGAAGGTGAGCCGCGCCTGCCCGATCGAACTGTCGATACCGGGCAGCGCAAAGGCCATGCCCAGCGCGGCGGCCATCAGCCCCTTGACCATCGAGCCCTGCGACAGCACCGCCAGCATCACCAGCGCCATCAGCACCAGGGTGAAATATTCCCAGGGTCCGAATTGCAGGGCAAAGCGCGCGAGCGCCGGAGACATGCCGGCGAGGAACCCCCAGGAGATGATGCCGCCCACCACCGAGGCCATGATGCCCAGCGCGAGCGCGCGTTCGGCAAAACCGTTCTGCGCCATCGGATAGCCGTCGAAGGTGGTGACGATCGAGGCCGGCGTGCCGGGCATCCTCAGCAGGATCGCGGTGATCAGCCCGCCCGAAATGCCGCCGACATATTCGCCGATCAACAGGGTCACCGCGCTCACCGGATCCATGTGGAAGGTGAGCGGCAGGGTCAGGGCGATCAGCATCGATGCGGTGAGGCCCGGAATGGCGCCGACGACGATGCCGAGACCGGTGCCGACGGCCAGAAACAGCAGATTTTGCCACTCAGCGAGGGCGAGGAAGGCGTCAAGCATGGGTCAGCCGATCGAGATATAGAGAAAGCGTTCGAGGATGGTCGAGATCGCCAGCGACAGCACCAGACCGACGGCGGCAAAGACCGCCAGGTTCACCCAGCTGCGCGCGCCGATGACGAGGCCGGTGGCGGTCACGAAGACGGTGGTCGCGGGCACGAAGGGCATGCGGCCGAAATCGAGCGCGGCGACATAGAGCACCAGGGCGACGAAGACCAGCGCGCCGCGCCGTGGATCGGCGCCGGAGGGTGCCGCCGCACTGGCCTGCCCGGCGCGCAGACGCAGCAGGGCGCGGATCACCAGGATCACCGCGAAAAAGATCAGCAGCGTCCCGAGGATGCGCGGCAGCGCCGCCGATCCCAGCGGCTCGAAACGCGGCGGCGGCAGTTCGGCCGCACCGATGAACAATAGCGCCGCCCCCGCCGCCACCAGTGCGGCGAGAATGACGTCGGCGATGGTCTGGCGTGTCGCGTCGCGCAAGGCTCGGCCTCCCCTCTCAGGCATCGCGCCGGCGGGCCACAGCCCGGCCCGCCGGCGCGGGGATCAGTTGATCGTGGCCGCCACGGCCTTCAACGCCTCGAGCTGCTTTTCGGCATCGGCCATGGCCGCGTCTCCGGGCGTCCAATAGGGCTCGAGCGTGTTGTTACGGAAATACTCGACGATCTCGGGATCATTGATTGCCGCTTCCAGCGCCGATGCCAGCTCGGCCACATGGGCATCCGGGGTCGAGGCCGGCGCCAGCCACCAGTTCGGGTTGGCCCAGCTCACGTCATAGCCCAGCTCGGTCGCGGTCGGCACATCGGGCATGTCGGGCAGACGCTCGCGACCGAAATAGACCAGCGCTTTCAGCCCCTCGCCCTGGGCGAGATATTCCGACGCGGCAAAGAGCGCGATATCGGCATTGCCACCCAGCACCAGCCGCAGCCGGTCGGCCCCGGAATTGGCGGTGACGTAGCGGGTCTCGAAGCCGGCTTCATTGGCCAGCATGGCACCAACGAAATGCGGAATGGTGCCGATGCCCACCGCCTCGATCAGACTGCGCGGATTTTCCTTGAGATGCGCGATCAGGTCTTCGAGCGTGTCGAATTCGCTGTCCTCGCTGACCACCCAGACCGGGCTGCCGCCGCCGGTGTAGCCGATCGACTTGAAATCCTCGAGCCCGAAATCGCCCAGCCCCATCGCCATGGCGATCAGCGCCTGGTGGTGCCAATGCACGATGGTGTGGCCATCGTCATCGCCCCGGCGCATCCGGTTGACGGCATTGGCCCCGGCCCCGCCATCGGCATTGACCACCGCCATCGGCTGGCTCAGCAGGCCCTTTTCCTGGATCTTGTCGCCGATCAGACGGGCCACCACGTCGGTCCGACCGCCGGGCTTGAACGGCACGATGACCTCGAGCGGCTTGGCGGGGAAATCCTGCGCCTGGGCCGCGCCGGCGCCAATTGGTCCAACCGGAAGGGCCAAAGCTGCGACACCCAGCCCCAAGATCGCAATGAATTTTCGTGTATTAAGCAATATTCCGTCCTCCCACATTGAAAATTTGCCAATTTATGGCATATTGGACCAACCGATATAGGGAAAACCTCAAATTGTCCAGACCAATATCCGACACCACCGAAAAACCGAACATCCTGCTGGTGATGACCGATCAGCATGCGGCCCGGGCGCTTGGCGCGGCGGGGGACCCGGCGGCACAGACGCCGGCCCTCGATGCGCTGGCCGCGCGCGGCACAAGGTTCAGCAATGCCTATTGCCCTGCCCCGCTCTGCGTGCCCTCGCGCATGGCTTTTCTCACCGGGCTCGAGCCGCATGTCTCGGGTGTGCGCAGCAACGACGATTTCCTGCCCTCCGACATCCCAACCCTTGCCCATGCCATGGGTGCCGCCGGGTATGACACCCGGCTGATCGGGCGGATGCACTTTTACGGCCCCGATCAGCACCACGGTTTTGGCGCCCGCCCGATCGGCGATATCGGCGCCGGCTGGCCCGGCGCCGGGGCGCCGGATATCGGCGCACTCACCGGGGCGCGCGGCAACCGCGGCGCCGAATTGCCGGGGTCGGGCATGGGCGAGACCTCGTATCAGGCCTATGACCACGCGGTCACCGAAATGGCCGAACGCACGCTGGACGAGGTGATCGCCCGGCGCGATGCCGAAGGCCGGCCGTTCTTTGCGCTGGTCAGCCTGTTCTGCCCGCACCCGCCATATATCGCCACGCCGGAGGATTACCGGGCGATTGCGCCCGGGGTCGGCCCGCCGCGCCTGGCCGCACCGGCGACCCGACATCCCGCCCTTGCCGAATGGGCCGAAGCCGGCGCGGTGGATACCGTGCCCGAGGATGCCGTGATGCGCAGCCGGGCGGCCTATTACGGGCTGGTGCGGATGATCGACCGTCTGGCGGGGCGAGCGATCGACAAGGTGGCGGCCCGCGCGGACACCCTGGTGATCTATGTCTCGGATCACGGCGAGGCGCTTGGCGAGCGCGGCCTGTGGTGGAAGAGCACCTTTCATGACGAAAGCGCCAAGGTGCCGATGATCCTGGCCGGCCCCGGGATCGAGGCCGGCGCGGTGGATGATCGCGTGGTCAGCCTCTGCGACCTGTCAGCCACGCTGCTGGCGCGCAGCGGCGCCGCGCCCCTGCCCGGCCAGATCGGGCGCGATTTGATGCAACGGGCCGACTGGCACAACCAGGTCACCGCCAGCTATTATGGCGGCCTGATGAACATCCGCACCGGCCCGCAACGCCACCGGATGCTGCGCCGCGACCGGTTCAAGCTGTGCTGGTACGATGGCTATGCGCCACAGCTCTTTGACATGCGGGACGACCCGGATGAGCTGACCGACCTCGCAACCCAACGCCCCGAGCTGGTCGCCGAACTCGCCGCCGTGCTGATGCAGGGCTGGGATCCCGCCGCCATTGCCCGCGCGCAAGAGAGGGCGAAGCAACGCAACGCCCTCCTGCGAAGCTGGGTCGGCGCGACCGCCCCGGCGGAACATCTGCGCTGGCGCGATCCGTCACCGGAGCGCAACCGCTATCTCGCCAGCGGGCACTAACCGCCAGAGGTCAATGCGGCGCCGCCGGATCGTCATCGGCGGCAAAAAGATGCGCGCGGGCGGGGTCGAACTCCAGGTCGATGGCTTCGCCGGGCTCGAAAATCCGATCCTCGTCAAAGGCGGCGATGAACTTGGTGCCATCCTTCAGGGTCATGTCGACGACGGTCTCGGTGCCCAGCCGCTCCGACAGGTTGACGGTGCCATGCAGCAGGCCGCGCCCCGGCTCGGTGGCCGAGACATGTTGCGGCCGGATGCCCAGAACCGCGTGCGGCTGACCATCGATCCGGCCCTTGTGAGCGACGGCAAGCGGCTCCAGCGCCGCGTTCGAGACGCGTGCCTCGCGGCCGTCCCGCGCGTCGACCGACACCTCGAGAAAGTTCATCGACGGCGCCCCGAGAAAGCCTGCGACAAAGCGGTTGGCGGGCTCGTGGAACAGCTCCATCGGGGTGCCGACCTGCATGACCTTGCCGTCCTTCAACACCACGATCTTGTCGGCCAGCGTCATCGCCTCGACCTGATCGTGGGTGACATAGACCATCGTCGCGTTCAGGTGCTTGTGCAGCTTGCCGATCTCCATCCGCATGTCCATGCGCAGCGCCGCGTCGAGGTTCGACAGCGGTTCGTCGAACAGGAAAACCTTGGGCTTGCGCACGATGGCGCGGCCGATGGCAACCCGCTGGCGCTGGCCTCCCGAAAGCTGGCTGGGCCGACGGTCGAGCAGATGCTCCATCTGGAGAACCCGGGCGGCCTCGGCCACCTTTTCCTCTTTCTCGGCCTTGGAGGCGCCGGCAATGGTCAGCCCGAACGCCACGTTCTCGCGCACGGTCATATGCGGAAAGATCGCGTAGGACTGGAACACCATGGCGATGCCGCGTTCCTTGGGCGGCAGGTCGTTGACCCTCTGACCGTCGATCTCGAGCGTGCCGGCGGTGATGTCCTCGAGCCCCGAAATCATCCGCAACAGGGTCGACTTGCCACAGCCCGACGGGCCGACGAAAACGGTGAACTCGCCGTCCTCGATCTCCAGATCGACCCCCTTGATGACATAGGCGTTGCCATAGCTCTTGCGAATGTCGGTGAGTTTCAGAGTTGCCATAGCCGTTTACTCCGCAGCTTTCGGCGGCTGCTCGACGCGGAGCAGCCCGTTGTCGTCGAGGGTGACCGGCGCGGGATCGAGCACGAAGCCGCCGAACTCGCCATCCGGCGCGTAGTCGTTGAACCCGAGGATCACGAGCCCCTCGCCGGTGTCCACGATCCGCGCCGCGTAGCGAAAGCAGGGCAGCGCGCCGTCAAGGAAATTGCCGGGCGCGATCTTCCACGGGCCGCGCGGCCCCTCGCCGATCAGGTAATGGTTGCCGGTGACCGGACCGCTGGGCGTCGCTTCGGCCTGCGCCTTGCTGAAATGTTCGGCGGCGGTGCAGAACAGGCAGAACCAATGGCCCTGGTGCTGAAACACCTGCGGCACCTCCAACTGGCCGAAGCCGCCGGTAAAGACCGGTGGCTGAAGCGTCCAGGTCTTGAGGTCGGGCGATGTGGCAAAGCCCACGGCGCCGCCGGCGTTGGGTTCCTTGATGCCCGGTGCGCGGGCGGTGAAATACATCAGCCAGCCCGCGCCCTCGGGGTCGCGCATCACCCAGGGATCGCGCATCGCGCGGTCGTGCCAGAAGCCCCTGGCGTGATCCGCCTCGTAGTGCCGGGCATTCGGCCCGGTGAGATCGAGGCAAAGCCCGTCTTCCGCCCGCTCCCAGCTGTGCATATCGTGCGAGGTGGCATGGCCGATGCGCTGATAGAGCCCGTCCTCGGCCCGCGCGGTGCCGGTGTAGAACAGGTGCCAGAGGCCATCGCCGTCCTGCACCACGGAGCCGGTCCAGGTGGTGTAATCGTCGAAGGCAGGCCCCTCGGAGGGGGTCAGGCAGGTGCCCAAGTGCTCCCAGGTCACCAGATCGTCGCTGACCGCATGGCCCTGGCTCACGTTGAAGTGGCGCAGGTCGGGGTTGCCCAGCGACTTGGGCGCCTTCAGGAAATATCCGTGCCAGCGGGCGCCGTCGTGGGCGTACCAGCTGTCCCAGATCCAGTGATTTTCGAGTGCGATGGTCATAGTGAGTTCCTCAGCCCTTCACACCGGTCGAAGCGATCGACGAGATGAAGGCGCGTTGCATGACAAGATAGAAGGCGATGACCGGAACGGAGATCAGGGTGAGATAGGCCATCACCTCGCCCCAGGCGATTTGCAGTTGGAAGAAGTAGCCCAAGCCCACCATGACCGGGCGATGCGCCTCGTCCTGCACCACGATCAGCGGCCAGAGGTATTGCTCGTTGTACATCTTCAGCGATTTCAGAATGGCGGCGGTGGCCAGCACCGGGCCGGAGAGCGGCATGACGATCCGGCGGTAGACGGTGAACCAGCTTGCGCCCTCCACCCGCGCCGCCTCGATCAGTTCGCGCGGCAGATCCTTGAAGAACTGCACGAAGAGAAAGATCGTCAGCGCATCGACGATCCAGGGGATCACCTGCACGCGGTAGGTGTTGAGCCAGCCGAACTCCAGCCCCTCCCAGCCGATCCAGGGCAGTTTCGACACAAAGAGCAAAAGCGGCACCGCGATGGTCTCGAAGGGGATGATCAGGGTCGCGACGATCACCGAAAGCAGCACGCCGCGCCCGCTCCAGTCGAGAAAGACGAAGGAAAACGCCGCCAGCGAACAGAGCAGGATCGACAGCACCACGGTGACGATGGTGATCCCCACCGAGTTCATCATGAACAGCCCGATGGGCGCGCGGTCGAAGGCCTTGTAATAATTGTCGAGGCTGATATCGCCTACCGGAAGGAAGGCGCGGATGCTCGAGGTGTCGGCCAGAAGCTGCTGATCGGGCTTCAGGCTCGAGACCACCATGAAGACCAGCGGGAACAGGAAGATGAGGGCCACGAGGATCAGCGTCGCATAGCGCGCTGCCAGCCGCAGGCCGCGGTTGTCGGAGGTGACGAGGGCCATCAGTTGCGCTCCCGGGTCAGAAAGGCCTGAACGGCCGAAATCATCAGGACCATGAGGAACAGGATGACCGAGATCGTCGCGCCCCCGGAAATGTCCTGCTTGCCATAGCCGCGTTCGACGGTCTGGAAGACCAGCGTCTGGGTGGAATCGAGCGGGCCGCCATTGGTCATCACGTCGATCTGCGCAAAGACCGCGAAGCTCTGCATGGTGATGACGATCAGCACCAGAACGGCGGTGTTCCGCAGCCCCGGCCAGGTGACATAGCGGAAGGTCTGCCACTTGCTGGCGCCTTCGATCGCCGCCGCCTCATAGAGCGTGGGCGAGATGGTTTGCAGCCCGGCGAGCCAGATCACCATGTGAAAGCCCACCGCCTGCCAGGCCGACATGGCGATGATCGATCCCAGCGCCGTGTCGGTCGAGCCCAGCCAGTCGACGGGCGTGAAGGCACCAAAGGTCAGCGCTTCAAGGATGTTGTTCAACAGCCCTTCGTTGCCGGAATAGATAAAGCGCCAGAGCAGCGAGATCACCACGATCGAGATCACCACCGGCATGAAATAAATCGTGCGGAAGGCGTTGATGCCGCGCAGCTTCTGATTGATCAGCAGGGCCAGCAACAGCGCCCCGCCGCCTTGCAAGGGCACGATGAACAGCGCGAAGGTCAACGTGTTGACCAGCGCCTTCATGAAGACCACGTCGCTTGCGATCACCACCTTGGCCTTGTCGCCCCAGTGCCAACGGAACCATTCGCGCATGCCGCGATACTGCGGAAACTCGTCCGAACGGGTGATGCTGCGGACCCGGGGATATGCGATGGCACCGTCATCGTCGCGGCGGATCTCTCCTGCTTCGTCACGCTCCGGCTCCAGCGTCAGGACCGAGACGCTGAGCAGATCGGCATAGTTCTTCAGCCCCACGAACTCGGTCGGGTTGGGCGAGACAAGCCGCTGATTTGTCAGCGAAAGCCAGAAGGCAAAGAAAAACGGCACGATGATGAACAGAAACAGGAGCGAGAAGCCCGGCAGCGCAAAAAGCCACCCGGCACGGTTCGACCGTGTCAGCTTGCTAGACATGAGAGTCCCTCGGGGTTGGGTGGGGGCCGCCACGGCGACCCCCGATGGGGCTTAGTGGCCGTAGCCCTGGTTGGCCTCGATATCGTCGTCGATCTCGTCCACTGCGGCATCCAGCGTGTCGGCCACATCCGCGCCATTGGCGATATCGGAAAGCGCCTTCTCGAACACCTTGGCGGCCACCACGTAGCCGGGGCTGACCGGACGCACCAGCGCCTGTTCGGCGGAGAGGTCGAAGAACACCGCCAACGGGCCGCCCTCGGCATAACTCTCGGTCATCTGGGCGGCCTCCTTGGTGGCCGGGATCAGGCCGATGCCGTCCGAGAATGCGGCGAGGTATTCGTCTTGCAGCGCGTGTTCGACAAAGGCCGCCGCACCTTCGGGATGCTCGCAGGCGCTGGATACGCCGAACTGCCACGAGGCGGCACCGATGGTGGAGCCGTTGCCGAAATCGGGCGCCGGCAGGAATACCACGTCATCCGCGTTCTCGACGCTGGCCAGCGTGTTGGCCGCGGCCCAGTTGCCGTTCCACGAAAAGGCGTATTTGCCCTCGATGAAGCCGCTGTCGCGGTCTGCCGGATCCTGGCTGGTGCCGGGGGCGTAGCCCTCTGCAAACAGCGATTGCCACCATGCGCCGAATTCCATGGCCGCCTCGCCGTTCAGCGCGCCTTCCGCGGTCTGATAGCCGTCCCGGTCGACAATGTCACCGCCAAAGCTTTGCAGGAAGGGCGAGAAGGCATAGGGATACCATTCGCCGGTCCAGGCGGTTCCGAGATCGAGCGCGAAGTCATAATTGCCCGAGGCCTTCGCGGCCTCCAGCGCGCCCATGAATTCCTCTTTCGTCCAGGGCTCTTCCAGCGACGGGGTGCGCAGGCCCAATTCGTCCAGCGTGGACTGGCGGGCATAAAGCGCAACGGCGGCATCCCAGAGACCGACCGAATAGATCTCGCCATCCCAGCGGCCGATGGTGGCGTCCAGGTGGCCGTCGATTGCCTCTTGGCTGATCGGCAGCGGCTGAAGATAGCCGGCCCAGGCCCAGTTCGGCATCACCGGCCCGTCGACATCGAGGATGCAGGGCAGATTGCCGGCCAGGGCCGAGGCGACGACGCTGTCGTTGTAGCTTTCCTGCGGGAAACTTTCGACGGTGACCTGCCAGTCCTCCTGCGCGCCGTTGAAATCCTCGATAATGCCGCCCAGGATGTTGCTTTCCACCTCGTTGCCGGCGCCGTGATACCACAGCGTCAACTCGGTCTGGGCGCTGGCCATGCCGGCCAGGGCGGTGGACGCGACCAGCGCGCCAAGGGTCAGTTTCGTGCGTTGCATAAAGTTCTCCTCCCGTGAGACTGCATTCAGAGTTCGGTGAGAGCGGTCACCGAGGACCGCCAGACGACCGGTCCCTGCACCAGCAGGGGATCGTCGGATGCGGGGACGTCGCCCCCGATCATGTCAAGAAGCCGTGCCGCCGTGTGCCGGCCCATGTCGATGTAGGGCAGCTCGACAGTAGTCAGATGCGGGTGCAGCATCTCGGCGATGCTGCGATGATCGTCGTAACCCGCAACCGAGATATCTTCGGGCACCCGCAGGCCCCGGCTGCGCAGCAGGCCATAGACCCGCATCGCCATTTCGTCGTTGCCGCAGCAGATCACGCTCGGCGGCTGGTCCAGTGTGAGCAGGTGCTCCAGCGCCTCGGTCAGCGCCGCGCTCTGCATTTCGCGCCCGATCACATAGCCGGCCTCGACCAGCACCGGATCATAGGGCAGCCCCGCCTCGGCCAGCGCGGCCTTGTAGCCCTCGAGACGCAACCGACCGGCGGGCATGGCCTGATCCAGCGTCAGAAAGCCGATCCGGCGGTGTCCGGCCGCGATCAGCCGCGCCACCAGCGCCTGCTGGCCGGCGGCATCGTCGGGCAGGACGCAGGGGGTGCCGCGATCGTCGTAGCAATTGGTCAGCAGCGTCGGGCAATTCGCGCCGCTCAGATCCAGATCGACGGCGCGGTGATGGTCGGCGACATAGATCAATCCTTCGACCCGGTGCTGGGCAAAGGTCGCGGCAAGCATCGGCACGGTTGACGGCGATCCGCCGGTGTCGGCAATCATCAGGATCTTGCCCCGCTCGGCCATCTCGCGCTGGATCGCCTGAACGATCAGCATGTCGGGCAGGCCGCGGGTTTCGGTGCCATGGGGCGTGGCAGAAATCGCGCCGGTGATCAGCCCGATCAGCCCCGACCGGCTGGATCGCATCATCCGCGCCGCCTGAGACGGAACATAGCCCAGTTCGGAAATGGCCCTGGCGACCTTGGTGCGGGTCTTTTCATTGACCGGGGCGTCACCGTTCAGAACACGCGAAACGGTTTTTGGCGACACTCCGGCCAGCTTCGCGACGTCGTAAATGGTTGCCACCCTGCCCCCTCCTGAAGTGCGTCATCAATTATGACACCGGTGTCATGACATCGGTGTCATACGGGATGCGTCCCGGCTGAGTCAACCTTTTTCAGATGCCACCAAGCCTGCGTGTGACGAGAAATGCCGGGCTTTCACGCTTATCCGATGTGCCGACGGCATCAGCCCACATGGCAAGCACCGCACCCCCAAGGCTACCGGGTGTGCGGTTCAAGGATCGGAGAACCATGCAAAAATCGCAGCGGAGCCGGCAGGCGGCGGTCCTGACTCGGGGGTCTGCGGTACGCTCAGCTGCTGCGGAAGACGTGCACGGCGCAGGGCGAGTGGCGGACCACTCTGGCGGCGGTCGAGCCCAACAGATAATCGCTGAAATCCGGCTGATGCGAGCCGATCACGATGCAATCGACCCCGTGGTCGGAGGAATAATCGATCAGCGTGCGATAGGTGTGGCCGCGCACGATTCTGGCCGTGATGCCTTCGATATGGGCAGTCTTTTCCGCCATCAGCTGCCGCGCCCGATCAAACCCGTCGCGCACCGCGTCATCGCCGAGATATGCGCTGACCGACGAGGGCGGCGCCTCGAAGACATGCAGAGCGACGATCTCGGCCCCGGGATTGCAGAGCGCCTGCGCAATCTCGAGCATCTGTGGCGAAATCCCGTGATCGAGCGCCATGGCCACCAGTATCTTGTTGTACATATCGGTCTCCTTGGGTCTGCGGCTGTACCGGGGCTCGGGGCGCGGCCAGGGTCACGCACCGCCCCGCCCCGGCGGGGTCATCCATCGGCCGACAGGTCGAACTCCTCGTCGGGAAAGTACTTGGCCAGCCGCACGTCGGCAGCGCGGGCATGGCCCTCCATTCCTTCGAGCCGCGAGATCCGGGCGGTCGCTTCGGCCACCGCCCTGGACCCGTCGCGGGTGGCGCGCTGCCATGTGACGATCTTCATGTATTTGTGCACCGACAGCCCGCCGGTGTAACTGGCCGCGCGCGAGGTCGGCAGTACATGGTTGGTGCCCGCCGCCTTGTCACCGTAAGACACCGTGGTCTCTTCGCCAAGAAAGAGCGACCCGTAACAGGTCAGCCGGTCAAGCCACCAGTCGGGGTCGGCGGCCTGAACGGTCAGATGTTCGGGGGCATAATCGTCGGAACAGGCGGCCATGTCCTCGCGGTCGGCGCAGAGGATCACCTCGGCATAGTCGCGCCAGGCGGCAGCGGCATTCTCGCGGTTCACCTCCGGCAGATCGGCGATCAGGTCCGGGACGCGGGCCATCACGTCGTCGGCCAGAGCGCGGCTGTCGGTGACCAGCCAGACCGGCGAGTTGTAGCCATGCTCGGCCTGGCTCACCAGATCGGTGGCAACGATATGCGGATCGGCCTGCCCGTCGGCAAGGATCAGGCTGTCGGTCGGCCCGGCGATCATGTCGATGCCGACACGGCCGAACAGGATGCGCTTGGCCTCGGCGACGAACTGGTTGCCGGGACCGACAAGGATATTGGCCGGCGGCAGGCCGAACAGGCCAAAGGTCATCGCCGCCACCCCCTGCACCCCGCCCATCGCCATGATCCGGTCGGCGCCGCAGATCCGGGCGGCATAGATGATCGCGGGCGGCACGCCGACACCCGGCCGGGGCGGCGAACAGGCGGTGATATGCTGGCAGCCGGCGACTTTGGCGGTGGTCACCGTCATGATCGCGCTGGCGATGTGGCTGTAGCGCCCGCCGGGCACGTAGCAGCCCGCCGCCGCCACCGGGATCGCCTTTTGCCCGGTGACAAAGCCCGGCGTCAGCTCGGTCTCGACATCGGTCAGCGTGCTTTTCTGAAGCTCGGCAAAACGGCGCACGTTGTCATGGGCAAAGCGGATGTCAGCCTTGAGCCTGTCGGACACCTGGTCGCAGGCCGCCGCGATCTCGTCAGGCGACAGCAGCACATTGCCCTCGTAGCGGTCGAAGCGCGCGGCATACTCCAGCGCCTTGGCATCGCCGCCGGCTTCGATCTCGTCCAGGATGCGCGCGACGGTGTCATGGGTCTCGCGCGCGTCGGTCTTTGGCGTGCGATCCGCCTTCTTCAGATAGTGGCGCGGCATCGGATGTCCTCACGTCAGTTTCCGTAGATGTAGTTCGGCAGCCAGAGCGCGATCTGCGGAAAGACAAAGATCAGGATCAGCCCGATGAGTTGGATCACCATGAACTGCATCATCCCGAGATAGATGTCGCGCAGGTCCCATTCTGGCACCACACCCTTGAGGAAGTAAGCCGAAAGCGCCACCGGCGGGCTGAGCCAGGCGGTTTGCAGGTTCACCGCCACCAATATGGCAAACCAGATCAGCAGATCGTTCTGGCTCTCGAAGCCGAGGTCGAGCGAGGTGACGGTGGGAATCAGGATCGGCACGATGATCAGCACGATCGGCACCCATTCCAGCGGCCAGCCCAGCAGGAAGATCAGCGCCATGATCAGCATCAGGATCAGCACCGGGGGCATGTCGAGCGCCAAGAGCAGCTCGGTCAGCATCTTCGGCGTGCCGAGGTTGGAAAAGACCGCGCCGAAGAAGTTCGACGCCGCGACCAGGAACATGATCAGCACGGTGATCTCGAGGCTCTTGATCAGCGCGTCGTAGAGCCCGGGAATGGTGAACTTGCGATAGAGCATCGACAAGAGCACCGCGCCAAAGGCACCGCAGGCCGAGGCCTCGGCCGGGGTCGCCCAGCCGGCGAGGATCGAGCCCAGGGCAAAGGCGATCAGCACTGTCGGCGGCACCAGCCCCATGAAAAACTCGTACCAGAGGTCAGAGAAATAGAAGCCGCCGGGCTTGGCATTGTGCAGCCAGGCGTAGACCGCGTACATCACGCCGATCCAGGCCAGCGGCACGATCAGCGCGCCGAAGAAAAAGCCGTACCCGGTTGTGATGCCGCGCGTGATCAGCCAGATCAGCACGATCAGCGACGCCATGACGAGAATGACCTCGAGCAGGTAGAAGCGCGAGGTTTCGGGCTGGTCTTCGGGCGGCAGGATCGGCCCGAGATTTGGATTGATCCAGCAGCGGCCCAATGCATAGAGCAGATAGAGCCCCGCCAGCAGGACGCCGGGAATGATCGCCGCGCGGAACAGATCGGTCACCGGAACCTCGAGCACCGGCCCCATGACGATCAGCATGATCGACGGCGGGATCAGGATGCCCAGGGTGCCGCCGGCGGTGATCGTGCCCGCCGCCAGCCGCACGTCATAGCCGGATTTGTTCATCGTCCGCGCCGCCATGATGCCGAGGATGGTGACCGAGGCGCCGACGATGCCGGTGGCGGCGGCAAAGATCGTCGAGACGAAGAGCACCGCGATGAACAGCGCCCCCCGGGTCCGGCTCATCATCATCTGCACCGCCTGGAACAGCCGCTCCATCAGCCCGGCCTGCTCCATCACGATGCCCATGAAAATAAAGAGCGGCACCGCGACCAGCTGGTCGGACAGCATCACGGAATTGGTCTGCAAGGTCATCAGGAAGGTGGCAAGCTTGAAATTCGCCCCCCAGGTGCCGAAGACGAAGCCCAGGAAGATCAGGGTGAAGGAGATCGGGAAACCCACGAAGATGGCAAACAGCATCACCGCCAGCATGATCAGCCCGATGATCGGCTTGTCGACGCTCAAAAGCCCCTCGCGCCCGAAAGCCGCCGTCCACCAGTCGGCAATCGGCACCACGTCGGGAAAGAACACCGCGCCGGTGACGATCAGCAGCGCGACAAAGTAGAAGGGCAGCACCCGGAGGAACTTTTCCTCGCGCGTCTTGCCCATCTTGTGGAAGGCGCGGAACAGCTCGGGGAAGCCCTGGAGCAGCAGCAGAAAGGCCCCCACCGGCATGGCCAGGCGCGCCGGCCAGAGCAGCGGCGCCCAGGTGCTGTCGCTGGCCTGTTCGCCGGAGACGAAGGCCTTGAGCCAGTATTCGGTCGAAACCCAGGTGAAAAACAGCATCGCCGGAATGTAGAAGGCGAGATAAAGCACCGCGTCCACCGTCGCCTGTGTCCTGTCGGACCAGTTGCGATAGAGAAAATCGGCGCGGATGTGCACCCCGCGCATCAGCGCATAGCCGGCGGCCGCCATGAACAGCACGCCGCCCAGCATCCGCGAAATGTCATAGACCCAGAGCGTCGGGCCGAAACCCCAGGCGATGGCCTGCTCGTTCATGCCGTTCTGGGTCAGCACGGCGAACATGTTGCGGGAAAACACCTCGTAGACGATGGCAAGGATCAGCGGCACCATCAGCACGCAGATCAGCCGCCCCGCCCAGAGGTTGATGACATCGATGGTGGCGGTGATCGGACGTTGCCAGGGGGTCATGTCCTCCGGCGTCTGCCCCGGTTCCTCGGCGCGTCGCTCTGCGATCAACTCGTCGGTGATATCGAGCTCTTCGGGGAGTACCTCTTCGGCCATGCCACGTCCCTTGTCATGAATGTCATACGTGTCTTGCTGCGCGCCCCGGGCAGGACCCGGGGCCTCTGCGTCGGGTGGTCCAGAGGCCCCGGATCGAGGTCCGGGGCCGGTGAACGCCTATTTCAGACTGTCGGCATAGGCCCGGCCGAGGTTGGCGTTCGAGGTCTGCGCCCCGGCCCAGAACGGCACCGCGATCTCGGCGAAATCCTTCTGGCTCTGCCAGACTTCCGCAAAGAATTCGTTTTCGGCGGCATTGGTCTCCAGCGCGGCCTTGGCGGCGGTCATGTACTCCGAGAAGTAATCCTCGGGGGTGTCATGCAGGATGACGCCGTGGTTCTCGGTCAGATCCTTCAGCGCCTTGCCGTTTTCGTAGATGCGATACGACATGGCTTTCGACAGCGAGGCATTGGCGGCCACTTCCAGCGCCTTTTTCTCGAGGTCGGTCAGCCCGTCATAGACATCGCCGTTGATGTAGAGATCGGCGTTCACCACCACCTGGTGCAGACCTTGCAGGTAGTAATGCTTCAGCACCTTCTGGAAGCCGAAGACGCTGTCAGGCTTGGGGCAGCACCATTCGGCGGCGTCGATGGTGCCTTTCTCGAGCGCCGGCAGAATGTCACCGCCGCCCATGGCGACCGAGGCGACGCCGATATCCTTGTAGGTCTGGCCGGGGATGCCCGGCGGCGTGCGGAATCGGTACTTGCGGAAATCGTCCATGCTGGCGATCGGCTCCTTGAACCAGCCGAGCGCCTCCGGCCCCACCGGTTGCAGCATGAAGCCCTTGACGTTGACGCCCATCTCGTCCCAGAGCTGGTCATAGAGCTCCTTGCCGCCGCCGTACTGGAACCAGGACACAAAGGCGATATTGTCGATGCCGACACCGGCGCCTGCCACGGGCGAGCCGAAGAGCATGGCCGCCGGGTGCTTGCCCGACCAATAGTGCGTCCAGGCAAAGCCGCCCTCGATCAGCCCGCTGTCGACCGCATCGAGCGTTTCGCGCACGCCGACGACGGCGCCGGCAGGCAAGACCTCGATCTTGAGTGATCCGCCGGTCAGGGCCGCCACATCGGCGGCGAATTCATTGAGCATGGTCACTTCGTCGGCCTGCGCCGGGATCACCGATTGCACCCGGATCACGGTTTCGGCGAAAGCGGCCGTGGCCGTCATGGCAAGGGCCGCGGCCCCTACGGTCAAAGTCTTGAGACTGAACATCAATTTTCCTCCCATGATGCGTTTGCCTTCCGCTTATTATTATCCGGGCCGAAGATGAAGGCGCTGGATCGGCCGTGTCGTCACCGGGCGGCTTTCCTCCCTGAAAGCGCCGCCCGTCTTGCTCTGTCGTCGTATCCCGACGACCGCCCCTTTCGGGCCAGGCCGCCGGAATGGCTGGTGTCTCCTGTTGCTAGCCTGCGGTGTCCTCCAGTATCAGGTCGCTGGCCCGCTCGCCGATCATGATCGCCGGGGCATTGGTGTTGCCGCTGACGATTTGCGGCATGATCGAGGCGTCAGCGACACGCAGCCCGTCAATTCCCCGCACCCGCAACCTCGGGTCCACAACCGCCATCGGATCGATCCCCATCTTGCAGGTGCCCGTCGGGTGATAGATCGTGACCGCGGTGCGCCGCGCCCAGTCGAGCGTGGCCGCCTCATCGTCAAAGGCCACGCCCGGGCCGGGCGCATGTTCGTCCATGATATGCGATTTGAGCGGATCCGTACCGGCAATCTTGCGCGCGATCTGAATACCTTTGACGATTGTCTTCTGATCGGTCGGGGTGGCCAGGTAATTCGGATGGATCGCCGGGTGATCGTCCATATCGGCCGAGCGCAGGCGCAAATGACCGGCGCTTTCGGGCCGCAGTTGCAGCACCGAGGCGGTAAAGGCCGAAAACCGGTGCGGACCTTCGGCCGGGCTGTCGGCGCTGAACGGCTGAATGTGGAACTGGATATCCGGGGTTTCCAGATGCGGCTCGGTCTTGAGAAAGCCGGTGCCCAGGCTGGCGGCCATGGTCATCGGTCCGCGCTGGGTGAGCGCGTATTGCAAGGCGATGCGCGTCTGTTTGAACAGGTTGCTGGTTTCGATGTTGATCGTGCTCAGATCGGTCTTGAACACCGGGCGGGCCTGAAGGTGATCCTGAAGATTGCGCCCGACCCCCTTGAGATCGGCCTGCACGCCGATGCCCAGCCGCTGCAATTCGTCGCCGTCGCCGATGCCCGAGAGCATGAGGATCTGCGGCGAACCGATGGCGCCGGCACTCAGGATCACCTCGGAGCGGGCGCGGATCTCGTGAAAGGTGTCGCGGATGCGGACCCGTACGCCGTGCGCCCTGCCCGCCTCCAGCAGCACCTTTTCGGTCTGCGCGTCGGTGATGACGGTGAGATTGTGACGCCGGCGCGCGGGCTTGAGGTAGGCCACCGCCGAAGAGCAGCGCCGGCCGCCCTTCATGGTCAGTTGGAAATAGCCCACGCCTTCCTGATCGGCGCCATTGTAATCGCGCGCCGCCGGATACCCGGCCTGCTGCGCCGCCTCGATCCAGCGGTCGACCACCCGACGGGTGAGCCGCGAGGTCTGGACCGAAAGCGGGCCGTTCCGCCCGCGCAGCCCGTCCGGATCCTCGCCCTCCCAGTGCTCGGCCCGTTTGAAACAGGGCAGAACCTCGTCCCAGGACCAGCCCCGGCAACCGGCCTGTGCCCAGCCGTCGTAGTCCTGAGGCTGGCCGCGCACATACAGCAGACCGTTGATCGAACTCGACCCGCCCAGCACCCGGCCGCGCGGCCAGGGAATCGCCCGCCCGGCAATGCCGGGATCGGCCTCGGTGCGATAGCGCCAGTCGCTGCGCGGATTTCCCATGGTGCGAAAATAGCCGACCGGAATATGAATCCAGGGGTTGGTGTCACGCGGCCCGGCCTCGAGCAGCGCCACGCTGTAGCGCCCGTCCTCGGAAAGCCGGTTGGCAAGCGCACAGCCGGCGGACCCGGCGCCCACAATGACGAAATCGAATTCCATATTCCTCCCCCGTAAAAATCGGGACCAAGGGTCTCGATTTTTACCACGTATGCACGCTACAATGATTCGCGTACAAATCCACAAACAATTTGTTCGAGACAAACCCGATGGCTGACCAAGACCGGATACCGCCCAATCTGAGGACGCTGCTGATCCTTGAAATCCTTGGGAAAAGCGACCGGGCCATGACCGCGACGGAAATCAACGAAGAGCTGGGCCTGCCGAAGCAGACGCTGCACCGGCTCTGCGCCACCTTGGAGAACAACGGGTTCCTGACCCGTCTGGGCACGGATCGGCGGTATCAGGTGTCGCGGCGGTTGCGCGAACTGGGGTCGGGGCTGATGCACAGCTCGCGCGATCACATCGCCCGACATCAGATCCTGCTCGAGGTCTCGCGCGAAGTGCGTGAGACGGTGAACTACGTGATGCCCGCGGACACCGGAATGCGCTATCTCGACCGGGTCGAGACCGATTGGGCCTTTCGCATCCAGTTTCCGGTCGGCACCAATGTGCCGTTCCATTGCACCGCCAGCGGCAAATGCTTTCTGGCCAGCCTGGCGCCGGACGCACGGGCCAAATTCGTGGCCGCGCTGCCGCTGACGCGGATGACCGAGACGACGCTGACCGAGCCCGACCTGCTGCTGGATGAGCTCGATCAGATCGCGGCGATGGATTATTCGCTCGACCGCGAGGAATTTCTCGAAGGCATGGTGGCGATCGCCGTGCCGGTCACCGATCCCCAGGGGCGGTTCGTCGCGGCGCTGGCCTTTCACGCGCCGACCCAGCGGGTTTCACTGGCGCAGGCGATTGCCCGCAAGTCGACCCTACAGACCGCCGCCGTCAAGCTGCGCGGCGCGCTCTTTCCCGAGAGCTGATCAGCGGCAACGGCTCAGGCCGGCCCTTCCGAAACGATGACCAGCGGTCGGGCCGCCGTGCGCGGCGGCTGCTTGCACAGCGCACCATATCCCGCCGCACCAGAGGGCGTGGTGGCCAGGCCCAGCGCGGAGAGAGTCGTGCTGGCCGTCTGCGCTTCGGCATCGCTCAGCACCGCATAGCGCACGTCACAACGTTCGAGCGCCGCCCAGGCCACGATCGACGGTGCCTTGCAATCCAGCCGGCCCATGTTGGTCTCGGGCCCCTCGCCCCGCCGGGGCGCCCCCGCCAGATGGCTGGCCCGCAGACAGGCGGCGGCTTCGGGTTCAACGACGATCAATTCTGGCTGTTTTTCCCAGTGCGCCCGGATCATATGCGCCATCGCCGCGGCCAACCCGCCAACCCCGGCCTGAAGATAGACATGCGTCGGCCAATCGCCAGAGGCCGCGAAGGCGGCGCGCAGCTCTTCGGCGATGACGCAATACCCCTCCATCACCCACTTCGGGATCTCGGTGTAGCCCTCCCAGGTGCCATCGGCCAGCAAGGTCGCTCCGCTGCGGGCGGCATCAGCGCTGGCGGCGGCGACGCTGTCCTCATAGACCGCGCCGGCGCGCACCACCTCGGCCCCCAGACCGCGCAGCCGATCGGCAAAACTCTCCGGCACCGTCCTGGCCAGATAGATCCGCGCCTGTGCGCCCATGGCGCCTGCCCCCGCCGCAACGCCCATGCCGTGATTGCCGGCGCTGGCGCAGACAAAGCTATGGCGCGCAGTGAACGCGCGGAACTCCGGCTCAGCCATCCGCGCCGGCGCCACCACTTCGCCGGTCTCGGCCTTCCAGCCTTCGGCCAGCAGGCAGGCCACCGCATAAGGCGCGCCCAGTGCCTTGAAGGCGCCCAACCCCATGCGCCCGGTCTCGTCCTTGACCAAGACGGCCAGGCCATCGGGGCCGGTCACTTCGATCAGTGGCGAGACGGCATAAGACGGCTGCGCCCGAAAAAACGCCAGCGCGCGGGTCACATCGGGATCGAAGCGGAGCGGGTCGGCATCGGGCATCGCGGGACTTTCAAACAAGGTCATGGGGTGTTTCTAGCAGGCGGCGCCGCTTTCCAATTTTCGTTCTTCCGCCTAAACTCGAGAAATTCTTTCACGTTGACGGCAGGAAGCGAGAGGTTTCTTCATGAACGACGATCTCGATGCGGCAGACCTGACAATCCTCAGAGAGCTTCAGAACGACGGCCGCGCCGGGCTCGAGCATCTGGCGCAGGCCTGCAACCTGTCGGTGCCCTCGGTGCAGCGGCGGCTGAAGCGGCTGCGCGCCTCGGGCCTGATCGCCAAGGAGGTCGCGGTGCTCGATCAGGCGAAATTCGCCTGCAAGATGACCTTTATCGTGATGGTCGAGCTGGACCGCGAGTCGCTGCAACAGCTCGACCTGTTCCGCAAACGCGCCAAGGCCGAACCGCAGGTCCAACAATGTTACTACGTAACCGGCGAGGCCGATTTCATCCTGATCTGCACCGCCGAGGACATGCAGGACTTCGAGGCGCTGACCCATCGGCTGTTTTTCGAGAATTCCAACGTCCGCCGCTTCCGCACTTCGGTGGCGATGGAACGCACCAAAATCGGCCTGAGCCTGCCGATCTGAGCCCAAAGTACTGAGCGATAACTCCGTCGTGCAGGCGAAAGACATCTGAACCGGCCCGCTTGGTGCAAGTTTTTCTGTCAAACCCGGCGAAACTCGATGCCAAAGATGCAGAATTGCGCGGTATCACTGGGAAAACCACCGGATGTCCGCAGCATGAGTGATTTCGAAACCCGACTGACCCGGATCCGCCAGGATCTGCACCGCAACCCCGAGCTGGGGTTTCACGAGACCCGCACCAAGGCCTTGGTGGCCGAGCATCTGCGCGCGCTCGGGCTCGAGGTGCAGGAAGGCGCGGGCGTTGTCGGCCTGCTGCGCGCGGGGCGTGGCAACCGGGCCATCGCGCTGCGTGCCGACATGGATGCGCTGCCGATCACCGAGACCGCGCCCCATGGCCCTGTGTCCGCCACCCCCGGCGTGATGCACGCCTGCGGCCATGATGGCCATACCGCCATGCTCTTGGGCGCCGCCGAGCGGCTGGCACGGGAACAGGGATTTGACGGCACGGTGGTGTTCCTGTTTCAGCCCAACGAGGAACACGGGCTTGGCGCGCAGGCAATGCTGGATGAAGGGTTGCTGGCGCGGGCAGCCTTTGACGAGGTCTATGGCCTCCACAACCTGCCCGGCGCCCCGCTGGGCCAGGTTTCGACCCGCGCCGGCGTGATCTGCACAAGCGAAACCCTGTTCGAGATCACGGTCACCGGCCGGGGTGGCCATGCCTCGATGCCGCAGGTCGGGGTCGATGCGCTGACCGTGGCGGCCGAGATCGTGCTCGCCCTGCAAACCATCGTCGCGCGCAAGCTGCCGCCGGGCAGCGGCGCGGTGGTCTCGGTCACCGAATTCCGGACCGACGGGCAACGCAACGTGTTGCCCGGCCGGGCCCGGCTCAAGGGCGATTTTCGCGCCCGGTCGCCGGAGACCCGGCTCAGGGTCGAGGCGCTGATGCGGCAGATCGCCGAAGGCGTGGCGGCGGCACATGATATCAGGGCCGAGGTCACCTTTGACACGCAATTCGTCGAGACGATCAATGCCGCCGAGCCGGCCCAAGCGGTCTATCGCGCCGCCGAGGCGGCGGGGCTTGCGCTGATCCGCGACCGTGAGCCAATGAGCTTTTCCGAGGATTTCGCCCATTTCGCCGCCGCCCGGCCCGGTTGCTTCCTGTTGCTCGGCAATGGCGAAAGCGGACGACACGGCCAGCCGCTGCATGCCTCGGACTATGATTTCAACGACGCGCTTCTGCCGATCGGCGCGGATCTCTGGGTCCAGCTGGTGCGCAACCGGCTGCCCCCGGAGCCGGGCGCATGACGGCTCCGCCGCGCGGCTTTGCTCCGGCGGAATACGCCGCCCGCACCGCCCGTGCGCAGGCGGCCATGGCCCGCGCCGGCCTGGCGGGCCTGCTGCTGACGACCGAAGCCGAGGTGCGCTATTTCAGCGGTTTCCACACCGCCTTCTGGCAAAGCCCGACGCGGCCCTGGTTTCTCTTTGTGCCGGTCGAGGGCAAACCCGTTGCGATCATTCCCGAAATCGGCGCCGCGCTGATGCGCGCCACCTGGCTCGACGACATCCGCAGTTGGCCCGCCCCCACCCCCGGGGACGATGGCATCAGTCTGCTGACCGAACTTCTCGCGCCGCTTGCCGCGCGGCGCGAGGCCCTGGGCCTGATGAAAGGCCACGAGACGCATCTCCGGATGCCGCTTGGCGATTACGAAAGGCTGCTGGCCGGCCTGGCGGGGATGCGGATCGCCGATGCCACCGCGCTCTTGCGCAGGCATCGGATGGTGAAATCCGAAGCCGAGATCGCCAAGATCGCGCATATCTGCGCCATCGGATCGCGCACCTTCGCAAGCGTCGCGGATATCGTCCGCGAAGGCCAGCCGCTGGAAGATTTGTTCCGCGCCTTTCGCCGCGCGGCGCTGGCGCAGGGAGCCGATGATGTGCCTTATCTGGTTGGCGGAGCCGAGACCGGCGGCTACCGCGACGTGATCTCGCCGCCCACGCGCCGGCCGCTGGCACGCGGCGATATCCTGATGCTCGACACCGGCGCCACATGGGACGGCTATTTCTGCGATTTCGACCGCAACTTCGCCATCGGCCCCCCCGGCGACGCCGCCCGCCGCGCCCATGATCGGCTCTGGCGCGCCACCGAGGCCGGGATTGCCGCCGCCCGCCCCGGCGCCAGCTGCCGCGAGGTGTTTCGGGCGATGCAGGCGGTGATCGGCGAGAGCGGCGGTGATATCGGGCGGCTGGGGCATGGGCTGGGCATGCAGCTCACCGAAGGCCCCTCGCTCGCCGCCTGGGACGAAACCGTGATTTCCGAGAACATGGTGCTGACGCTGGAGCCCTCGCTGAGTTATGGCGACGGGCGGATCATGGTGCATGAGGAAAACATCGTGGTGCGGGCCGAGGGGGCGGCGCTTCTGACAGAGCGCGCGCCGCCCGAGCTTCCGGTGATCGGAGCGGCCGCATGAAGCTCGATTTCGACACCGATGGTGGCATCGGCACGCGGGCCAATCTCGGGGTGATCGTGCTCGAGACCGACGAGACGCTCGAGCATGAATTTCCCCGTCTCGTGGTTCGGCCCGGGGTTGCGCTTTATCACACGCGCATCGCCATGGTGCCCGAGATCCGCCCCGAGACGCTGATCCACATGGAGGCGGCGCTGCCCGCCTCGGCCCGGCTGCTGCCCCCGGCGCTGCATTTCGACGCCATCGGGTTCGGCTGCACTTCGGCCTCGACGGTGATCGGATCGGACCGGGTGGCGCTGGCGGTGCAGCGCGCCTGCCCCGGCGCCAGGGTCACCGATCCGCTGGCCGCGACCATTGCCGCCTGCCGCGCCCTGGGGGTGCGGCGGCTGGGGTTCGTGACACCTTATGTCGCCGAAGTCTCGTCGCTGATGCGCCTCAAGCTGGAACTGGCGGGGATCGAAATCGCGGGCTTCGGCTCGTTCGAGGAGGGCAACGACCGGGTGGTGGCGCGGATCACCGGCGCATCGATCCTGCGCGCGGTCGAGGCCGTGGCGGCGCAGACACCCTGCGACGCGGTGTTTGTCGCCTGTACCAACCTGCGCTGTCTGGACGTGCTGGCCGAGGCCGAGGCGCGGATCGGCCGGCCGGTGATCTCGAGCAACCTCGCATTGGCCTGGCACATGCTGCATCTGGCCGGGATCGACGCGCGATGCGACAGGTCGCTGATCCGGCCGCGCTGAGGCCGCGCGGGGGCGTCAGCCTTCGGAGCGCACCGGAAAGCGGTCGCCTTTCTCGGTGATCACCACAAGCCGGTCCTGATCGTCCAGCACATAGATATCGCATCGCGTGAAGCCATTGACGAATTCGATGCAGATCGTGCTGTCCTCGGTGACCTCGTAATAGCCGTAGCCGGTGCCGCCCTCATCGGCATAGGTATACGTGTAGCGCCCATCCTCGTAGAACTCGGATACCCCGCCGTCATAAAAGGCGATGCTCCGGCCCCGCAGCCGGTTGTCCAGCGCCTGCAACCCGATCTCGCGGTCGCTGTCGCGCCGCATCACGGGTTCGGCCACCACCGATGTGGTGACAAGGCAGAGGGCAAACAGCAAACGCAGCATAAAGAGGCTCCCGGAATTTGTCCCCCGCAGCCTAGCCGATCCGCGCAGGCCGGGGGCACACGATCACGCGACCAGCTTTTCGGCCTTTTTCAGATCGACGGACACCAGTTGCGACACCCCCTGCTCCTGCATGGTCACGCCGAACAGCCGGTCCATCCGCGCCATCGTCACCGCGTGGTGGGTGATGATCAGGAATCGCGTGTCGGTGCGGCGGCACATCTCGTCGAGCAGGTCGCAAAAGCGGGTCACATTGGCGTCGTCCAGCGGCGCGTCGACCTCGTCGAGCACGCAGATCGGCGCCGGGTTGGCGAGGAAGACGGCAAAGATCAGCGCCAGCGCGGTCAGCGTCTGTTCGCCGCCCGAGAGCAGCGAGAGCGTCGAGAGCTTCTTGCCCGGCGGCTGGCACATGATCTCGAGACCCGCCTCGAGCGGATCGTCGCTTTCAACCAGTACGAGGTTGGCCTCGCCGCCGCCGAAGAGATGGGTGAAGAGCATCGAGAAATTGGAATTGACCTGCTCAAAGGCGGTCAGCAGACGTTCGCGCCCCTCGCGGTTGAGGCTGGCGATGCCGTTGCGCAGGGTGCGGATCGCCTCTTCCAGATCGGTCTTTTCGGTGACCAGCGTGTCATGTTCCTCCTGCACCTCGCGGGCGTCTTCCTCGGCCCGGAGGTTGACCGCGCCCAGCCCGTCACGCTGACGCTTGAGCCGGTTGACGGTCTCTTCGATCCGCTCCGAGGCGGGCATGTCCTCGGGATTGGTGCCCAGTTTCTCCAGCAGCCGCTCCGGTGTGACCTCGAGCTCATCCTCGATCCGCTCGGCGGCGGCGCGGGTGGTTTCCTGCGCCGCTTCGGCCCGGGCCTGGGCGGCGGCACGGGATTCGCGCGCCTCGGAGGCGGCGCGTTCGGCATCGCGTTCGGCCTGTTCGGCACTGCGCAGCGCGGCCTCGGCGGTGGCCAGGGTATCGGCGGCGCTGCGGCGGCGGGCCTCGGCGGCCTCGATGCTGCCGGCCAGCTCCTCGCGTTGTTCGGCGATCTCCTCGGGTTTCTGCGCGGCCTTGGCGAGATCCGCCTCGCTGGCGGATTTGCGCTCGGTCAGCTCGGTGCTGCGCTTTTCGGCGGTCTCCAGCCGGTGGCGCCAGCCCGAGAGCTCCTTGGTCACCTGCTGGCTTCGGCGGGTGCGCGCTTCGCCCTCGCGGCGCAGTTCGTCAAGGCCGGAACGCCGTGCCATCATCGTCATCCGCGCCGCCTCGACCGTCATCTTGACGTCCTCGACCAGCGCCCGGGCATCGTCGAGATCGGGCAGGTCAGAGGCGCCCCGCTCGGCCTCGCGCAGTTGCAGCGCGGCGGAATGGGCCTCTTCCTCGTGACGCTGAACGGCAAGCCCGAGGCTTTCGAGACGGCCCTCGGCGAGGTTCTTCTCGGCCTCGGCCCGGTTCATCGCCCGGCTGGCATCGTTGAAGGCGCGGTCGGCCTCGCGGCGGGCCTCGCGGGCCTCCTTGTCGGCGCGGGTCAGGTCAGAGAGCCGGCCGGTCAACGCCTCATGCGCGGCGCGGGCGGCGTCCATCCGGGTGGTGGCATGTTCCAGCGCCTGCTTGAGCTCTTCCAGCCGGTTGAGCTGTTCCAGACGCAGGGCGGCGGCCGAGGGCGCATCCTCGGCCCAGGCGCGATATCCGTCCCAGCGCCAGAGATCGCCCTCAGGGCTGACCAGCCGCTGGCCGGGTTGCAATAGCGGTTGCAGACGGGGGCCGTCGTCGCCCCCCACAAGGCCGATCTGGCCCATGCGACGGGCCAGCACCTCGGGCACCGAGACATGCCGAGACAGCGGCGTCACCCCCTCGGGCAGCGGCGGCGGGCTGATGTAATCCGGCAGGCTGGCCCAGCCGGAGGGGCCGTCGGCCTGCACCTCCGGCGCGCGCAGATCGTCGGCCAGCGCGGCACCAAGCGCCTTTTCGAAGCCCTGCTGCACCTGCAACCGGTCCATGATCTGACCGCCTTCGGCAGTGTCCCGTTCCAGCAACTTGGCCAGGGCCTGCGCCTCGGCCCGCAAGGCATTGGCCTCGCCCTCGGCCTCGGAGCGTTCGGCGCGGGCCTCGGCCTCGCGCGATTGCGCCTCGGCGCGGGCCTCGTCGGCGGCGGTGAGCGCATCCTCGGCGCGTTGCGCCATCTGCTTGGCGGCCTCTTCGGCGGCGCGGGCGGCGGCCTCGTCCTCGGCGGCCCCGGCCAGCCGGGCCTTCGATTCGTCGACGGCGGCCCGGGCTTTCTGCGCCTCGGCCTCGCTGCGGGCCTGGCGTTTGCGGCTCTCCTCCAGCAGGCGCTGCGCCGATTGGTGGCGGGCGGCGAGCCGGGCGACATCTTCGGTCTGGCGGGTCAGGTCGCCCTCGCGCTCGGACAGCACGGCGGCGGCCTCCTGCGCCATTTCCGTCGCCTCTTCGAGTGCGGCGTCCTGGCCCTCACCGGCCTTGGCCAACTCCTCGGCCTCCCATTCCAGCCGCTCGATCGTCTCGCCGGCGTCGCGGTTCAGCCCGGCCTCGCGGTCGATGTCATGGCCGAGCTGGGCAATGCGGTTTTCCAGCGTGGCGATCTTGTCGCGGGCGGCGGCCTCCTGATCGGTCAGGGTGTCGCGCTGCACCTGAAGCCGTTGCAGCACGGCGGTGGCAATCGCCTCTTCCTCGCGCAGGGACGGCAGGGCGGTGTCGGCCTCTTCGCGCGCGCTGGCGGCCTGACGGGCGGCGGTTTCGGCCTGCGACGCGGTGGTGACCATGCCGCGCAGCACCTCTTCGGCGCGCAGCCGGGCCTCATCGGCCTCGCGCCAGCGGCGATAGAGCAACAACCCTTCGGCATGGCGCAGGTCTTCGCCGATGGCGCGGTAGCGGGCGGCCTGTTTGGCCTGACGCGCCAGTTGCGACAATTGCGCGGCGAGTTGTTCGATCACATCGTCGACGCGCAGCAGGTTGGCCTCGGTATTCTTGAGCTTGAGCTCGGCTTCGTGGCGGCGCTGGTAGAGGCCCGAAATACCGGCCGCCTCCTCGAGGATGCGACGTCGGTTCTTGGGCTTGGCATTGATCAGCTCGCTGATCTGGCCCTGACGCACCAGCGCCGGCGAATGTGCGCCGGTCGAGGCATCGGCAAAGAGCATCTGCACGTCGCGGGCGCGCACATCCTTGGCGTTGATCTTGTAGGCAGAGCCGACATCGCGGGTGATCCGGCGGGTGATCTCCAGCGCATCGGCATCGTTGAAACCGGCCGGCGCCAGCCGGTCGGAATTGTCGAGAAGCAGTGCCACTTCGGCAAAGTTGCGCGCCGGCCGCGACGAAGCCCCAGCGAAGATCACGTCTTCCATGCCGCCGCCGCGCATCGCCTTGGCACGGGTCTCCCCCATCACCCAGCGCAGCGCCTCGAGCAGGTTGGATTTGCCGCAGCCGTTCGGCCCCACCACGCCGGTCAGCCCGTCCTGAATCAACAGGTCGGTCGGGTCGACAAAGCTCTTGAAGCCTGTCAGACGCAGTTTTGAAAAGCGCAAAGCTCTGGCCTCTCGATTGCCCGGGTTCACCCCGGTGATTCCGGTTTTCAGCCAGTGTGAGCCTTGGTGTTGTGGCCTGTCAACGGTCTGACACAGGATGTGGGGATAAGGCCGGGGTTATCCACAGGATTTCGGCTGAAATCAGCCTTTTGTCAGCCACAGGTGAAGATCACGTCGCTTTCTCCGGTGCGGTAAAGCGCCGAGACGGTGCCGGTACAGATCGTCCGCCGGCGCGGTTGCGGCGGCGTCTTGTGCCCTGCGCCACAGTTCAGCCCGGCCAGGAGCACCGCAGGATCGCCCCGGAGCCAGGCCACCTCGCAGCCGGTGACGCGCAGGATGGCGCGGCCGCCGTTTGTGGCAACGTCCACCATTCGCACGCCGGCCATCGGATTGGTGCGGATCGCCTCGGCCATGCCGGCGCGGGTGCGGATATCGAAGGTCATCCCCCCTTCGGCAACCTGCACAGGGGCCACGCCGAGATGGCGCAGCCCCGGGCCGTTACAGCCTGAAAGCAGGATCAACAGAGGAAACAACGCAAATCGATCCATGCCTCAGAGGTAATGCGGAAGGCGTTAACAATAGATTATCATAGGGAGAACATTGCTGCGGATTTCGTGCAATTGTTTCGCAACCTTGCCCGTCGCTTGCCCCGCCCCGCCTGCGGTCATATAATTTGACCAATTATCCGGAGCCGCCATGCCCTTCCAGCCCATCCAGCCCGAAAAGCTCTCGACTGCCGTGACCCGGCAGATCGAACAGCTGATCCTGCGCGGCATCCTGCGTCCCGGCGAGCGTCTGCCCTCGGAACGCGAGCTTTCGGAGCGGCTGGGCGTGTCGCGCCCCTCGCTGCGCGAGGCGATTGCGGAATTGCAGGCCAAGGGGTTGCTGTCGTCCCGCGCTGGTGCCGGAATATTTGTCGCCGATGTCCTGGGCTCGGCATTTTCGCCGGCACTGGTGCAGCTCTTTGCCAGCCATTCCGAGGCGGTGTTCGATTATCTCTCGTTCCGGCGCGACATGGAGGGGCTGGCGGCCGAGCGGGCGGCGCGGCTGGGCTCGGACACCGATCTCAAGGTGATCCAGACGGTCTATGACAAGATGGTCGCCGCCCATGCCAAGCGCGACCCCAGCGACGAGGCGGCGCTGGATGCGGAATTCCACCTGTCGATCATCGAAGCCAGCCACAATGTCATCATGCTGCACATGATGCGTTCGATGTATCAGCTGTTGCGCGAAGGCGTGTTCTACAACCGCCAGATCATGTTCAAGCAGCGGCTGACCCGCGAGATGCTGCTCGAGCAGCACCAACGGATCAACAGCGCCCTCCAGGCGCGCGACGGCGGCGCGGCGCGGGCGGCGATCGAGGCGCATCTCGATTATGTGGAGGCGGCGCTGCGCGACGATGTCCGGGCCGAACGCAACGAGGCGATCGCCCGGCAGAGGTTCGAGCACGAACAGAGCCGTAAGGTCTGACACGGCAACCGTCTGCAACGGCAAAACGCCCGAAGCGCGGGGCTCCGGGCGTTTTGTCAATCGGTCGGATGGGGTCGCCCCCGCCGCATCAGTGCAGCTTGGCTTCCACCGTCGAGATCGAGTCGTCGATCAGGCGGTTGGCCTCTTCTTCGGTCATCTGCTTGGCGATCACCTCGCGCGCGGCGGCGACGGCCACCACGACGGCGCGGTCACGCACCTCCTTGACCGCGGCGGCACGGGCCGAAGCGATCTGGTCCTCTGCGCCGGCCAGACGGCGAGCGATCGAGGCTTCGATGTCCTTCTTGGCGGCGTCACCGGCGATGCGCGCCTCTTCCTTGGCGTGGTCGACGATGCGCTGCGACTGGGCTTTCACCTCTTGCTGCTTGCGCTCGTAAGAGGCCAGCAGAGTCTGCGCTTCCTCGCGGATGGCGCGGGCTTCGTCCAGCTCGCTGCGGATACCTTCGGCCCGCTTGTCGAGCATCCCCGCCAGCAGCGCAGGCACCTTGAAGTAGATCAGGATCGCGATGAACAGCAGGAAGGCCAGCACCACGATGAAATCGGTGTTGCTGAGCGAAAAGAACGGGCCGGGGGCAGCCAGCGCCGGGCTGGCCGAGATCGAGCCAGAGGCAATCAGCGCCACTGTCATGAGTTTGCGCATGTCTTACCCTTTCGTCCGTTCGGCCACGGCCGCATCAATCGCGGCGCTGTCCGCACGGCCACCCAGCGCGGTGACGAGCGCTTCCGCGGTGTCCCGCGCAACCTCTTTCACGTTGTCGAGCGCACCGGCGCGAATCTCGGAAATCGCCTTTTCCGATTCCGCCGTGCGGGCGGCGATTTCGGCATCGGCTTTGTCGGTTGCAACCTTCAGTTCGGCTGCGATTTCCGCCTTGGCCTCGGCGATGATGTTCTGGGCCTCGGCACGGGCATCCGCCAGCGCCTTGTCATAGGCCTGTTCGGCCTCACCGGCCTGACGCTTCAGCTCTTCGGCCTTGGCGAGGTCGTTGGTGATGGTTCCCTGACGTTCCGCCAGAACCGCCGCGATGCGCGGCAGCGCGATGCGGGACAGGACGAAATAGATCACGGCCAGCGTGATCAGGAGCCAGAAGATCTGGTTGCCCCAGTGATCGAAGTTCAGCTGCGGCATGCCGGGAGCGGATGCGGCGGCGTCAGCCCCGTATTCGCCAGCGGCCTCTGTGGTTACTGTTGCCATGTCGTCCTCCTTGGGAAGTCCGGTTACCAGCGGTCGGGCGACACAGGTCGCCCGACCGAGGCGTAAGGATCAGTCTTCCGTAAGGCTTAGACGGCGAACATCAGCAGCAGAGCAACCAGGAACGAGAAGATGCCCAGGGCTTCTGCGAAGGCGATGCCGATGAAGAGGGTCGCGGTCTGCGAAGCAGCTGCGGAGGGGTTGCGCAGCGCGCCGGCCAGGTAGTTGCCCGCGACGTTGCCCACACCGATTGCGGCGGCGCCGGAACCGATTGCTGCGAGACCTGCGCCGATGTGTGCGAGTTGACCTTCCATGGGTGTATCTCCTTACGATTGGAAGTTGGAATTCAGGGGTGTTCCGGGCAGAGAGAAGCTCCGCCCATATTGCGTAGGGTGGGTTTCTCAACCCACCGCAGGCTTAGTGCGACGGGTGCAGTGCGTCCTTGAGGTACACGCATGTCAGGATGGTGAAGACATAGGCCTGGATGAAGGACACGAGGATTTCGAGACCGTACATCGCGGTGATCGCCACGACCGAGATCGGCGACACGACGGCGATGGCGGCAAAGCCGGCGAAGACCTTGATCACCGCGTGGCCGGCCATCAGGTTGCCCGCCAGACGAATGGAGTGGCTGACCGGGCGCACGAAGTAGGAAATCACCTCGATCACCGCCAGCACCGGGCGCAGCGCCAACGGCGCGGAAGCGACCCAGAACAGCCCGAGGAACTTGGAGCCATTCTTGACAAAGCCCACCACGGTCACGGTGACGAAGACCAGCAGCGCCAGCACCACGGTCACGGCGAAATGCGAGGTGGTGGTGAAGGACATCGGGATCAGGCCGAGGAAGTTGGCGAAGACGATGAACATGAACAGCGTCATGATATAGGGGAAGAACGCCAGCGCGTCCTTGCCGGCCACGTCTTCGACCATCTTGTAGACAAAGCCGTAGGCCAGCTCGCCGACCGACTGGGTGCGCGACGGGATGATCGCACGGCGCGAGGTGCCCAGCACCATCAGAGCCACGACCGCGAGCACCGCGAGGAACATCCAGAGCGTCACGTTGGTGATGGTGAACATGCCCACCTCGGAGCCGCCAAACAGCGGCTTGACGATGAATTGGTCCATCGGGTGGAAAACCAGCCCGCCCTCTTCGGCACCTTGCGCTTCAACCGCCATTATCGTCCCTCTCGTGCTCTCCGGCCGTGTCGGCCGATTGGTCCTTGGGCTGGAACTCCTTGGCCGTGCGCAGCATGGTCTGCACCCCGGCGGCAAAACCCAGCAATGTAAACAGCACCAGAAAGATCGGCAGCGTGCCGAACAGGCTGTCGAGCCCAAATCCGATGCCAAAGCCGATCCCCAGACCGGCCACCAGTTCGATCACCATGCGCCAGCCCATCTGGGCCTGCGAATAATGCTCTTCCTGATGGGGTTTGGCCTCCCCGCCCTTGAGCTTGGCGATGCGCTCGTCGAGCGCTTCCAGCCGCTTGCGATGCTCAAGGTCCGGCAAGCTGTCCCCCTTGGTAATTCCTGCCGCTGTGCTAAGGCGGCGGCGGCGGCGAGTCAATAAGCGGTGAGCGCCTTTGGCCCAGCCGTCAACTTATTGATATTGCACGACCTTAGAGGAGCTCCCGGCAAGCCTGTCAAACCGTCGCAGGCCGCGGGCGGGCCGATTGCGCCGCTTTGCCATATTCAACTGATCGGTTGATCTTGCCCGCTGCGCCACTTGACCGGGCCGGGCGCAGTGGCTACCTCCGCGGCTGTGACACCGACAGCCTCCCTCGACGCGGTCTTCGCCGCGCTTGCCGATCCCACACGCCGCGCGATCCTGTCGATGCTGCTCGAGGATGACATGGCGGTGACCGATGTGGCCGATCCCTTCGACATGTCGCTGGCGGCGATCTCCAAGCACTTGATGATCCTGACCCGCGCCGGGCTGATCAGCCAGGAAAAGCGCGGCCGGGTGAAATGGTGCAAGCTGGAGCCTGACGCCCTGCGCGCCGCCAGTGTCTGGATGCAGGGCTTTGGCCAGTTCGAACCGGTCAACCTCGACGCTTTCGAGCGTTTTCTGGCGACGGAGCTGCCACAGCGAGAGTGACGGCTCAGGCCGGTGTGACCTCGCGCTGCGGCTCCGGCCGCATCAGGAGCACCAGCGCCAGCACCGTCAGCCCCACCCCGATCAGCACCAAGGGCACCGGCGCGCCATGGCCCAGCCCCAGCTCCCACAAGAGCACCCACGAGGGGGTGAGATAGGTATAGGCCATGACCTTGGAGGCCGGCAGCCGCAGTGAGGCGACTTGCAGCAGGATGAAGGTGGCGACGGTGGCGAAGGTCGCGATATAGGCCAACGTGATCCAGACCAGCGGCGGCAGAGCGGCCCAGTCGGTGGCCCGCAGATCGCCCCAGCCATAGACCGCCACCAGCAGCGCCCCGGCAATCAGGATACCGGTGGTGAAGACGACCGGCGGCTCGCCACGGTTGAGCCTGGCCATCAGCGGCGGATAGATGGCATGGCAGATGCAGCCGAGAAAATAGATCGCCTCCCCGCGTCCGATCTCGAATTGCACCAGCGCTGACCAGCTGCCTTGGAAGATCACCCAGAGTGCACCGCCGGCCCCCACCGCCAACCCCAGCGCGATGCGCGGCGTCAGGCGCTGGCGCATCAGCAGATAGCCGAAACCCGCCGCGATGATCGGGGTCAGGGTAAAGACCGCCGCTGCGCTCACCGGAGCCGCCGTCTTGAGCCCCTCGAACATCAGCACGAAATAGGTGGCGAAAAATCCCGCCAGCACGAAATAGCGCCAGGGCGCCGCCAGATGTGCCCGGCGAATCCGACCGGTGGCGATGGCCACCGCCCCGGTCAGGGTCGCGGCCAAAAGGAACCGCGCCGCCTGAAGCGCCGTCGGCGCGATCTCGTTCGCCACCAGCCCGCCAAGCGAAAAGGAGCCGGCCACCAGCGCCGAGAAACACAACATGGCCAGATGGCCCTTGGACGCCTCAGTCATTCAGCGCGCAGCACTTTTCCCACTGTTTGGCATGGGATTTCAGATATTTCAGAAAGGCCTGGACCTTGGCCGCGCGGTGCAGGTCGACATGAGTGACCAACCAGAGCTGCGAGGCCCATTCGTCGCGCGCCGGCATGATCTCGACCAGATCGGGATGCCGCCTGGCCTCGAATACCGGCACGAACCCGATGCCCGCGCCGGCGACCACGGCTTCGGTGTTGGCGCGCATGTCGGTGCTGCGGAAGACACAGGCGCTTTCGGGCACCTGATCGCGCAGCCAGCGGTACATCGGCGCGCGGCTGTTGAGATCGTCGTGACAGACAATCCGGTGCTGCGCCAGATCGCTGTCGCGCTCGGGTTTGCCATGTGCCTTGACGTAGGTGTTCGAGGCATAAAGCGCGAAGGGATGGCGAAAGAAGGGCTGGACCACGTTGTCGGGCTGTTCCGGCGCCGATCCGGCGCGGATCGCCACATGCGCTTCGCCGTATTCCAGCCGGAACAGGCGGTCGCCGGTCAGATAGCGCAGCACCACATTGGGATAGTCGCGCTGGAACTCGGCCAGCACCGGGGCGAACATCCCCGCCATGCCGACCAGCGAGGTGACGACCAGCTCGCCCGAGACGCCCTCGCCCCGGCCCTTGATCCGGCCCTGCAACTGGTTGAATTGATCCTCGGTGGCCTGCGCCACCCGCAGCAGATCCTCGCCGGCCTCGGTCGGGGTATAGCCGCGGGCATGGCGCTGGAACAACTTGGCGCCGAGCTGCGCCTCGAGCGCGTCGATATGGCGGATCACCGTGGCATGATGCACCCCCAGCGCCTCGGCCGCGCCGCTGACCGTGCCGTGCAGGGCCACCTGAAACGCGGTGCGCACCTCTCCCCAATTGTCCATCAGATACCTCCACCGAATACTTATGTGCAAAAATCAACAAGTCCTGTTGATATGCGGCAATTGAGTTCATGAATGCAAGAGCCAACTCTAGGTGCAGATCAAACCCGGAGACATGACAATGACCACCACCACCCTTTTGCGCATCGACGCATCCGCCCGCAAGGCCGGCTCGGCCACCCGCGTTCTGACCGAGAGCCTGACCGAGACCCTGGCGCCCGAGCGGGTGATCACCCGCGACCTGGCCGAGACACCGCTGCCGCAGATCGACGAGACCTGGGTCGCTGCCAATTTCACCCCCGCCGCCGACCGCAGCGAGGCCCAGAACGCGCGCCTGGCGCAATCCGACGCGCTGGTGGCGGAATTGCAGGCGGCCGATACCATCGTGATCGGCCTGCCGGTCTACAACTTCGGCGTACCGGCCGCGCTCAAGGCCTGGATCGACCTCATCGCCCGCGCCGGCGTGACCTTCCGCTACACCGCCGAGGGCCCCGAAGGGCTGTTGACCGGCAAGAAGGTGATCGTGGCCTTCGCCTCCGGCGGCGTGCAACTGGGCTCGGATTACGATTTCGCCTCGACCTATCTGCGCCACGTGCTGGGCTTTGTCGGATTGACCGATGTGAGCATCATTACCGAACAGGCCGACGCCGCGCAGTTCGCGGCCTGATCCGGCGGCGCTGGGGGGCTCTGCCTCCCGGCCTGCGGCCTCCCCCACGGTGTTTTCGAACAGAAGCAGACCAGATCGCGCAGGGCCGCGGCGGCGGTGCTTGACTCGCCGCCGCCTTTTGCCTATTCCCCGCGGCGATACCCGGAAGACTTGCACCTTCCGGTCCCTTGGGCTTTGCCCGGGATCGCCTCCCACCAGCGCGTTGCGCCCGTGGGGGCGTTTGTGCTTTGTGCGGTCGGCTCTTATGTGAGTTGACGAGGAAACCAGATCGGGAGGCTTGAGAGCCGCATGTTCGAGAACCTGTCAGACCGCCTCTCCGGCGTCTTCGACCGCCTGACCAAACAGGGCGCGCTGAGCGCCGATGACGTCAAGACCGCCCTGCGCGAGGTGCGCGTGGCGCTGCTCGAGGCCGACGTCTCGTTGCCGGTGGCGCGGAGCTTCATCAAGGCGGTCGAGGAAAAGGCCACAGGTGCCGCTGTCACCAAATCGGTCACACCGGGCCAGCAAGTCGTCAAGATCGTGCATGACGAATTGATCGAGGTGCTGAAAGGCGAAGGCGAGCCCGGCACGCTGAAGATCGACAATGCCCCGGCGCCGATCCTGATGGTCGGCCTGCAAGGCTCGGGCAAGACCACCACCACCGGCAAGCTGGCCAAGCGGCTCAAGGACCGCGAAGGCAAGAAGGTGCTGATGGCGTCGCTCGACATCTATCGTCCGGCGGCAATGGATCAGCTGGCGGTGCTCGGCCAACAGGTCGGCGTCGACACGCTGCCCATCGTCAAGGGCGAAAACGCGGTGCAGATCGCCAAGCGCGCCAAGCAGCAGGCCATGCTGGGCGGCTATGACGTCTATATGCTCGACACCGCCGGCCGCCTTCAGATCGACGACGTCCTGATGAAAGAGGTCGAGGACGTCCGCGATGTCGTCAGCCCGCGCGAGACGCTCCTGGTGGTCGACGGGCTGACCGGTCAGGTCGCCGTCGAGGTGGCCGAGGAATTCGACGGCAAGATCGGCATCTCCGGCGTGGTGCTGACGCGGATGGACGGCGACGGCCGTGGCGGCGCGGCGCTGAGCATGCGCGCGGTGACCGGCAAGCCGATCAAGTTCGTCGGCCTCGGCGAGAAGATGGACGCGCTCGAAACCTTCGAGCCGGAGCGGATCGCCGGCCGTATCCTTGGCATGGGCGACATCGTCGCGCTGGTCGAGAAGGCGCAGGAAACGCTGGAGATCGAACAGGCCGAGCGCATGATGAAGCGCTTCCAGAAAGGCCAGTTCAACTTCAACGACCTCAAGATGCAGATGGAGCAGATGCTCAAGATGGGCGGCATGGAGGGCATGATGTCGATGATGCCCGGCATGGGCAAGATGGCCAAACAGGTCGAGGATTCGGGATTCGACGACAAGGTGATCCGCCAGCAGATCGCGCTGATCAACTCGATGACCAAGAAGGAGCGCGCCAATCCCAAACTGCTTCAGGCCAGCCGCAAGAAGCGGATCGCCAAGGGCGCCGGCATGGAAGTTTCCGACCTCAACAAGCTCATGAAGATGCAGCGCCAGATGGGCGACATGATGAAGAAGATGGGCAAGATGGGCAAAGGCGGCATGCTGAAACAGGCGATGCGCGGCATGTTCGGCGGCAAGGGGGGGCTCCCCCCGGAAATGGCGCAGGGCATGGACCCCAAGGCGCTGGAAGCCGCGGCCAAGCAGATGGGCGCCGGAAAGGGGGGCGGTCTGCCCGGCCTTGGCGGCGGCGGCCTGCCCTCCGGTCTCAGCGGGTTCGGCAAGAAGAAGTAACCGATGCTCTCGCCCGTCACCCTCCCCTGCCCCGGCGCCGATATCGCTGCCGCCGCGCGTACCACCCTGCCGGTGCTCGCGACAGAGCGGCTGTTGCTGCGCGCCCCGGAGGTGACGGATTTCGCCCTGTTCAGACGGCTGTTCTCGGCACCGTCGGCCAAGTTCATGGACTCGGTTCCGGGCGATGACGCGATCTGGGCGCAGTTCACCAATTACGTGGCGGGCTGGCTGTTGCGCGGCGACGGCATGTTCACCGTCTGCCACGAAAGCGCACCGGTGGGCTTTGTCTTTGCCGGGGTCGAACCGGGCGACGAGGCGATCGAGCTGGGCTTTTTCATCGCTCCCGAAGCGCAGCGGCAGGGCTTTGCCTACGAGGCGGCGACGGCGGCGCTGGCGCACCTGCGATCGCTCGGCCCGGATCGGATCGTGAGCTACGTGGCGCCCGACAACCGGGCGAGCCGGGCGCTGGTGGCGCGGCTCGGCGGCAGCGAGACCGGCAGGCTCGACGGGGCATTGGTGTTTTCTTATCCGCTGGCCGATGCCGGCGCGCAGGAGGCCCGGCCATGAGCCTGCGGCTCGAAACCCAAAGGCTGATCCTGCGCCCGCCCGCGCCGCGCGACGTGCCGGCGATGACCGAGTTCTATGTCTCGGAACGGTCGCAATATGCCGGCGGCTTCGTGTCGCGCGCCAGGGCCTGGGGCCATGCGGCGGCGATCCTGGGCCATTGGCAGATCCGCGGCTACGGCCTCTGGATGGTGACCGAAAAGGCGGATGACACGGGCCTTGGCATGGTGGGGCCGTACTGCCCCGATGGCCGCCCCGAGACCGAAATCGGCTGGTGCCTGTTCGAAGCGGCCGAAGGCCGTGGCATCGCGGCCAAGGCCGCGCGGGCGGCCATTGCCGATGCCCGCGCGCGGCTGGGCTGGACCGAGATCGTGCATTACATCGCACCGGAGAACACCCGGTCGATCGCGCTGGCCGAACGGTTGGGCGCGGTGCTGGACATCGCCGCCGCGCAGCCCAAGCCCGACACCCCTTGCCTGGTCTACCGCCAGCCCGCGTCCGCCGGGCGCGACGGCCCCCAGACGGCCCGGGGCATCGACATGGAAATCAGCCACGACGTCGACCCGCTGTTACAGCCGAAAGGATATGCCCTTGACTGACGCCGTCACCCGCGCTGCCGCGCTGCTCAAAGGCCACCGCGAAAGCATCGACCGGCTTGATGCGATCCTCGTCTATACCCTGGGCGAGCGGTTCAAGCACACCCAGGCGGTGGGCAAGCTCAAGGCAGAACACGACCTGCCCGCCTCGGACCCGGACCGCGAGGCAAACCAGATCGCGCGGCTCGAGGACCTGGCGGTCCAGGCCGATCTCGACCCGGAATTTGCCAAGAAATTCCTCAACTTCATCATTGCTGAAGTCATTCAGCATCACAAGCAGCACCAATCCTGACCGGCGCTGCGCCGGTCACGACACGCCATTCAAAGGAGATACACCAATGGCCATCAAACTTCGTCTTGCACGTGGCGGTTCCAAGAAACGCCCTTTCTACCGCATCGTCGCCGCCGACAGCCGCATGCCGCGCGACGGCCGCTATATCGAAAAGCTGGGCACCTATAACCCGCTGCTGCCGAAAGACAGCGAAGACCGCGTGAAGATGGACATGGAGCGCGTGCAATACTGGCTCGACCAGGGCGCCCAGACCACCGACCGCGTGTCGCGTTTCCTCGAGGCGGCCGGCGTCGTCGAGAAGAAAGAGCGCGCCAACATGAAGAAGGCCGAGCCGGGCAAGAAAGCCCAGGAACGCGCCGAAGAGAAAGCCGCCAAGGCGGCCGAAGCGGCAGAAGCTCCGGCCGAGGAGTAATCGGTCGCCGGGGCCCGGGCGTCGCGCCCGGGTCTCTTTGCCTTCCGTGCCCATGCGCCTGCTCCGGTTGATCCTTTTTGTGATGGTTGCTTTCGTCTCGGGCGTGTTGTTCGAACGGCTGGAGCAGCGCGAGGCCTGTGAAACCGCCGGCGGGCAATGGCTGCGCGCCGGATATTGCGGGGAGATGTCCCGATGAGCGATCTGGTTTGTGTCGGCGCGATTGCGGGCGCCTTCGGCGTGCGCGGCGAGGTGCGCCTCAAGAGCTTTACCGCCGATCCCACCGCGATTGCCGAATACGCGCCGCTGACCACCGAGGACGGCGCGCGGAGCTTCGATCTCGATCTCGGCCGCCCGGTCAAGGGCGGCTTTGCCGCGCGGCTGTCGGGCGTGATGACCAAGGAACAGGCCGACGACCTGCGCGGCGTGCAGCTCTTTGCGCCGCGCGACCGGCTGCCGGACTTGCCGGATGATGAATATTACCACGCCGATCTGATCGGGGTGGAGGTCTTTGACACCGGCGGCGCGCCGCTGGGCCGGGTCAAGGCGGTGCACAACCACGGCGCCGACGATCTGCTGGAAATCCACGGCCCGGGGCTCAAGGCCACGGTGCTTCTGCCCTTTACGCTGGCCGCGGTGCCGACCGTCGATCTGGCCGCCGGTCGGATCGTCGCCGACCCGCCCGAAGGGCTCTTTCCCGACAAGGGCTAGGCAAAGGCCCCCCGCACCATCAAGGCGCGGATGTTGATCAGCTGCCGCTCGCGCCCGGGGCCGCGGTGATGCGCCTCTGCCGGGATCGCCGCCCAGGCCCTGAGCAGGCGATGCCGGGTGTAGAATCGCGCAATCTCCGGCGAGAGCGCCGGATATTCCGCCGCAAAGGCCCGTTCCCAGGGCTCCGGCATGAGCCGCAGCTCGGGCGGCAGACGCCGGACATGCAACAGCAGATCGGCCCAGAGCTCGCCGATGTCGCGGTCGGCGGGATGCTGGCGTAGGTTCTCGAAATCGATGCCGGTGACCCTGCCTTCGTCAAAGAGCAGGTTGGCCAGGGTCAGATCGCCGTGCAGGCAGGCGCGCCGGACCGCGCGGCCCCGCAAGCCGTCGGCCAGGCTGCGAAGCTGCTCCAACGCCGCCGCGTAGCCGGCGGGTTCGGCGCAATCGGGCGCCGGCGGCAGCCGGTCGACCGCGCCCCGGGGATCGAAACGGCCGGCGCTGACCTCGCGCGCGGCATGCAGCCGGTCGAGCCAGGCGGCGGCCCGGGCGAGGATCTCTTCCGGCGCCACGCCGGCCAGCAGCGCCATGCGCCCGGACCGCCCCGGCACGAACTCCAGCAACAGGGCCCGGCGGGCTTCGTCGAACCCCAGCAACCGCTGCGCCGCCAGCCCCGGGTGCCGGCGAAAGATCCGCCCGGCCTGGCGATGCGCCCGGACGATGCGGCGAAACCGGGGCAGATCGGCCTGCGGAAACAGCTTGAGCACCACATCCCCAACCCGCCAGACATCGGGACCCAGGAGCTCGACATCGGCGGGACGGGTCTCGGGGCGCAGCGCGGCCCAGGCGCGCAGGGGCAGGTCGGCAAGGATCATGGCGGCATTGATGCGGCATTTGGCCGGGTGCGCAAGCCAGGGGGTCTTTGCAGGCGCAGATTGGCAGGCTAAGGAGCGCGCATGACACAGCCAAAGTCCCCTCCGAGCAAGTCCCATGGCCGCAAGGCCGTGCGCCCGACCCTGACTCCGCAGCCGCTGATGACCGACACGCCGGACCTGCACGACGTCTGGCGGGCCAGCGTGATCACGCTGTTTCCCGAGATGTTTCCCGGCGTTCTGGGCGGATCGCTCACCGGGCGGGCGCTGAAGGACGGCAAATGGCAGCTCGACACCGTGCATCTGCGCGATTTCGGTGAGGGTCGGCACCGCAATGTCGACGACACCCCCGCCGGCGGCGGCGCCGGCATGGTGCTGCGCGCCGACATCATGGGCCGCGCCATCGAACATGCCTTGCGCAAGGGGCCCGGCCCGCTGATCTATCTCAGCCCACGCGGCCGGCGCTTTGATCAGGCGATGGCCCGGAGCCTGGCCACCACCCCCGGCGCGATCTTCATCTGCGGCCGCTTCGAGGGGCTCGACCAGCGGGTGATCGAGCATTACGGCATCACCGAAGTCAGCCTTGGCGATTTTGTCATGACCGGCGGCGAGCTGGCGGCACAGGCGGTGATCGACGCCACGGTGCGGCTGCTTCCGGGCGTTTTGGGCAATGAAGCCAGCGCCGAAGAGGAAAGCTTTTCCAACGGCCTGCTGGAACATCCGCATTATACCAAACCGGCGGATTGGCACGGCCACAAGATCCCCGACGTGCTGCTCTCGGGCCATCACGGCGAGATCGCCAAATGGCGTCAGGCGCAGTCGGAAGCGATCACCCGGGCGCGCCGGCCCGACCTCTGGGAGGCCTGGCTGGCGCAGCAAGGGTGACAACACCGGCGGCCGGCGCCCGGCCCGATCTGCGCGCCTTTGTTTTCGCCGTGCCTGCGCACGCCGACCGGCTGGGGGCTCTGCCCCCAGACCCCCGGGATATTTTTGGCCAGAAGAAGCAGCCTGGCCTTGCGCTCCTGACCGATCGCGCGGATATTCCGGCGAAGTGCCGGTGGGACTGCCGATGGCGCGCCAAGGAGTCGAGACCCCGAGGCCGCCCTTGCAGCCATCCGTGCGCCATCGGAGGCCTTGCCTGCGGAGGATTGCCGGGTCGGGCCGCTTTTCGCTTGAAAACTGCCCGGTTCTCTGGTTTACCGCGCGCATCCCGCGCCATGCCGGTTTTTGTCGATTCCCGTCTGCTTCTGGCGGGGCTTGCAAATGCCACCCTGGCAAGGCGTGTGACCGACGACAGCAAAGCCGACCTGATCTCTGGCGGGCGCGACATGCGGACCCGAGAGAAGACCGAGAGCTCTGAGGCCGACCACCTTCACGGGCAAAACCGTGAGCGACATAGGAGAGGATCAGATGGATCTGATCGCAGAACTCGAGGCGGAACAGATCGCCTCGCTCGGGAAGGAGATTCCCGATTTCAAGGCCGGCGACACCGTGCGCGTCGGCTACAAGGTGACCGAAGGCACCCGCACCCGGGTGCAGAACTACGAAGGCGTCTGCATCAGCCGCAAGAACGGCGAAGGCATTGCCGGATCGTTCACCGTCCGCAAGATTTCCTTCGGCGAAGGCGTGGAACGTGTGTTCCCGCTCTATTCGACCAACATCGACAGCATCACCGTGGTGCGCCGTGGCCGTGTCCGCCGTGCCAAGCTGTACTACCTGCGCTCGCGCCGCGGCAAATCGGCCCGCATCGCCGAGGACGCAAACTACAAGCCCAAGTCTTCGGGCGCCGAAGCGTAAGGAGTGGCGAGATGAAAAAAGACACCCATCCCGATTACCACGTCATCGACGTCAAGATGACCGATGGCACCGTCGTCCAGATGCGCACCACCTGGGGCAAGGAAGGCGACACCATGACGCTGGACATCGATCCCAGCGCGCACCCGGCCTGGACCGGCGGCAACACCCGCCTGATGGACCAGGGCGGCCGCGTGTCGAAGTTCAAGAAGAAATACGAGGGCCTCGGGTTCTAAGCACCCGTGCATTCCACGCGTTTTGTGGCTGCCCCCGGAACCTCCGCGGGCAGCCATTTTCATTTGTGCCTGCTCTTTTGTGAAAGCGAGTTTAACCATGTCGACCCTCTCCCTCTCCCGCGCGCCCTCGCTTTGGCGCGAAGGCCTGATCCTCGGCGCGCTGGTCATTCCCGGCCCCTTTGCGGTGGACATGTTCCTGCCGGCCATGCCCGACATCACCCGCGATCTCGGTGCCTCGGTCGCCGCGACGCAGATGACGCTGACCGCCTATTTCATCGCCTTCGGCCTGGCGCAGATGATCTATGGCCCCTGGTCGGATGCCGCGGGGCGCAAACCGCCGATCTATGCCGGGCTGGGGGTCTTCCTGCTGGGCACGCTGGCCTGTGCCCTGGCGCCGTCGATCGGCGTGCTGATCGCGGCGCGGGTGGTGCAGGCGATCGGCGCGGCGGTGTTGATGGTGGTGCCGCGCGCGATCATCCGTGACCGGCACACCGGCGATGCGGCGACCCGGATGATGGCGATGATCATGCTGGTGATGTCGGTCTCGCCGATGCTGGCTCCGCTCGCGGGCAGCCTGATCATGGGGGTCGGCAGCTGGCGGATGATCTTCGGCGTTCTGGCCGCCGCCGGGGGCCTGGCGCTGGTGCTGAGCCTGCGCGCCCTGCCCGAGACCCTGGTGCCGGAGGCACGCCAGCCGGTCAACCTCGGCTCGATGCGGCGCGGCATCGCGCTCCTGTCGCGCGATCCGGTGTTCATGGGGCTGACCTTGGTCGGCGGTTTCGGCATGGCGAGCTTTTTTGTCTACCTGGCGATGTCGCCCTTTGTCTTTACCGGCGCCTACGGGCTCAGCCCGCAGCAGTTCAGCCTGGCCTTTGCGGTCAATGCCATGGGCTTCATCGCCGCCTCGCAATTCGCCGCCACCCTGGGCGCCCGCTTTGGCGCGGCGCGGGTGGTGATCTGGGCGACCTTCGGCTTTGCCGGCTTTGCGGTGCTGCTTGGTTTCTGGGCGTTTCTCGGCGCGGTGCCGCTGTTCGGGCTGATCCTCGGGCTGGCGCTGGGCAATGCCTGCCTCGGCCTCGTGGTGCCGACCTCGATGGTGCTGGCGCTGGACCCGCACGGGCCGATCGCCGGTCTCGCCTCGTCCTACGGCGGCACGTTGCAGATGGTGGTGGGCGGTGTGATGATCGGGCTGACCGGGCTGGTCTTTGACGGCACGCCCGAACGGCTGATCCTGGCCATCCTGATCTGTGCACTGCTGGCGGTTGCGACCGTGCTGGCGACGCGCGGCGGCCGCCCGCGGGGCTGACAGCGCCGGGTTTCGCCGCGCCTGCGGGGTCGACCGGCCGGGAGGCTTTGCCCCCGGACCCCGGGCCGCCCCGACTCGCACACCGGGGGGGCTTTGCCCCCCGAACCCTTCCCACCGGCATTTGCAAACAGAAGAATACCGGATCGGCGAAAAACCCCGCGCGGGCTCTTGTACGTGCTCCGGGTTGATGGGAATAAGCGGCCACTCAGAGCAGCAGGTGTCAGGGCAGAGAGGCTAACCCATGGCGCACAAGATCGTTGTCGGCAATGAAAAGGGCGGCGCGGGGAAATCCACCGTGTCGATGCATGTGGCCACCGCATTGGCGCGGATCGGGCACAGCGTCGGCGTGGTCGATCTCGACCTGCGCCAGAAGACGTTCGGCCGCTACATGCACAACCGGCTGAGCCATATGGCCGAGGCCGGGCTGGCGCTGCCGACACCGCAATATCACGACGTGCCGGCCACCGAAGGCGACGAAGACGCCAAGATCCACGGCGCGCTCGCGGCCTTGGAACCGGTCTGCGACTTCGTGCTGATCGACTGCCCCGGCTCGCACACCCGGCTGAGCCAGCTGGCGCATTCGCTGGCCGACACCCTGGTGACGCCGCTGAACGACAGCTTCGTCGATTTCGACCTGCTGGCCCATATCGACACCGAAGGCGACAAGATCACCGGGCCATCGGTCTATTCCGAGATGGTCTGGCGCGCCCGCCAGGAGCGCGCCGTCGCCGGGGGCAAGCCGATCGACTGGGTGGTGCTGCGCAACCGGGTGGGCGCGCAGCAGATGGTCAACAAGATGAAGATGGAACAGGCGGTGCAGAAGCTGTCGAAGCGGATCGGCTTTCGCGTCGCACCCGGATTTTCCGAACGGGTGGTGTTTCGCGAGCTGTTTCCCCGCGGGCTGACGCTGCTCGATCTCAAGGATGCCGGGGTGCGCCAGCTCAACATGTCGAATATCGCCGCGCGGCAGGAATTGCGCGAGCTGATCAAGGCGCTGAACCTGCCCGGGGTCGCGGTCAACTTCTGACCACAGGCGGCGGAGCGCTCACGTCGCGGTGATCGCGCCGGTGGCGGGGTTCTCTCGCGCCGCTCCGGCAGGCAAGCTGGGGCGACGAGACCTTCAAGAGCCTGCCGATGCTGAACCGCCGCAGATTTCTGACCGCCGCCGCCACCGCGCCGTTCCTGCGCCCGGCGCGGGCCGCCGGCGATGCGCCGGATTTTGCCACAAGAGACGCCGCCCGGGCCTGGCGCGCGGCGGGCGGCCGGCTGGACGCGGGCCAGCGTTTTACCGCCGGCGGCATTGGCTATCTCTGGCAACCGGGCGCGCGCTGGATCCCCGACATGGCCGACGTGGTGCCGCTGGGCGCCCCCCGGCCGGAGCATTTCGGCGCCCTGCCCGACCTGCGCTGGCGACAGCTGCGCGAGGGCGACCTCGACGGGCTGAACGGCGCCGTCTACGGGCCGCTGCGCGCGGGCGGCAGCAATGCGATCAACGGCTTCCTGCTGGCCGATCGCTATGCCCGCGCGCAGGGCGCCGGCCGCTGCCGGGCCGAAGGCGATTACCTGGTGCGCAGCTACAGCCGCGTCCGGGCCGGTGGCCGCGAGGACCGCTGGGCCTTTCCCTTCTTTGCAGAGCGGCCCGAGCAAATCCGCGTCGCGCTCTATCGTGCCGAGGTCTTTGCAGCGCTGCGCCATGACCCCGGGCTGGACCGCGCCGCGCTGGCCGAGCAGGTGCATGTCGAGCTGTCGCCCGCCGACTATGAGATCGAGCTGTCCCCCGACGGGCTGGGCGGCGTGCTACATTACCGGCCGGAGGCGGGCCAGTATATCGACATCTGCCGGCAGTTCGACCTGACCGCCGAATGGCGGCACAGCGGCGTGCTCTGGACCGATTTCCAGACCTTTCAATGCGGCCTGAACCTCGCGGCCTCGGGGGCCGCCTGGGAGGGTGACCGGATCATCGGACGGTACAGCTACTACGGCTCGAAACCGGCGAACCGCGGACAGAATGGCGTCGTGGCCGGGGCGATCACCGGCTATTACACCACCGAGGCCCAGCCGCGCCGGCGCGATGTCCGGCTGCGGGCGCGAGTGTGCCGTGCGGCCTCGGTGCGGGGCGACGAGAACGACCGTTATGTCGACAGCGACCCCTCGATCCTGACCGCCGCAGTCGGCTGGATCGACAGCCCGGTGTTTCAGGTCGGCACATTCGGCCGTACCAACACGCCGAGCAACATGTTGTTTCTGGCCCATTGGAGCGGCCGTTACCGGCCGCCCGCCGGGCGCGAGACGCTCGACAAAGCCGGCTATCCGCTGACCGAAACCTGGCACCCGGAGAATGTGACGCTGGAGTTTCTCAGCCCGATCGACCGGGCGACACATGGCTTTACCAAGGGCTGGGAACTGGCCGCCGTGGCCGGGGCTCATGTCGGCCGGGCAGAGCATGTCGGGGTCAGCCATCCCTATTGGATCGGGGTCGGCGATGTCTCGGATGCCTTTGCCAATCCGGCCCAGCGCGGGCGGGTGAACCGCGCGCCGATCCGGGTGGGCCACCAGACCGCGATCGAGATCGCGCCCGATCCGGAGACGGAATATTATGGCGTGCTCTACAAGGGCACCGGCACGTCGAAATTCGAAACCTATCCCGGCACCGACATCGCCGTGCAGCGCCATGGCGAGCTCAACGTCACCTGCGAGGGCCACAGCATCGCGGCGGTGCAGGGCACGCTCGAAGCAATCCGACTGCGCCAGTTCCGTGGCCGGGTCGATCTGGGCGATTGCTGGCTGACCGGCGCGCGAAAGGCGCTTTACGCGCTCGGGGGCGAAGGCCGCTGGACCGCGCGCATTCATCGGTACGACGGGCTGATCCACAGCCAGAACCACGCCTTTGGGCGGCTGGAGGGACCAGTCTTTGCCGGCACGGCCGAGCGCCGCACCGGGCCGCCGGACCGAGGCGGGCCAGCGGTCTTTGCCGAAGGTCAGGTCTTTGCCACGCGCACGCGGGCGGCGGCGCATGCCGGCGCGCAATGGCTCCCGATCGAGGCGCTGAGCGATCCCTGGCACGATATCAACGCCGGCGACAGGCTGGATATCGCGGCGCCGGACGGCAGGCTCATCAGCGTCTATGCCACCGGGCTTTTCGTCAATGGGACGGTCCGGATCGGGATCACCCCGCTGCCGCTGGACGTCGCGGCGGGAACGACGGTCAGGATCGATCAGAGCGCGGGGCTGGAAATCGCAAGCGCGCCGCGAACCGCCACGCGCTTGCGGCTTTTCACTTCGGTCGGGCGGATAAGACGCGCCCCGTTCTGAGCAGGTGCCGCGTCAATGCAGCATTGGCCCCTGCCGACAAACAGGCGCCCGTGAAGGCCGGAAAACGGAAAACCTCTTGACTCGATGTGGAACGTTCCACTAATGATATGGAACGTTCCAACGAACAGGAGGACAGAGCGTGATTTGGGCACTTTCCGGCGCCAGTACGATCGCCAGCCAATACATGATCGGCGCGCTGCGCGCGCAGGAGGGTGGCACGGTCCGCTGGGTGGTCAGCGGTTCCGAGGATCACGCCAGACGTTATGCGCAGAGCCACGACATTCCGCACAGCGGCACCGATCTGGCCGCCGCGCTGGAGGATCCGGCGGTCGAGGCGGTCTACATCTCTTCGACCAATGAAAAGCACCATGCCCAGGCGATGGCGGCGATCGCGGCCGGCAAGCATGTGCTCTGCGAAAAGCCGCTGGCCCTGAGTGTCGCTGAGGCCGCGGAAATGATCGCCGCCGCGCGCGCCGCGGGTGTCACTCTCGGCGTCAATCACCACCTGCGCCACGCCGGCAGCCACCGTGCCATTCGCGAGGCCATCGCCTCGGGCCGGCTGGGCCGTATCCTGTCGCTGCGGGTCTTTCATGCCGTGCACCTGCCCGAGCATCTGCGCGGCTGGCGGCTCGACAATCCGGCGGCCGGCGGCGGGGTGATCCCCGACATCACCGTGCACAACGCCGATACCGTGCGCTTCCTGTTGCAGGAAGACCCGGCGTCGGTAATCGCCGAGTCCGCCGTCTCGGGCATGGGCCAGGGCGTCGAAGACAGCGCCATGTCGGTCTGGAGCATGCCCTCGGGCGCAATGGTGTTCAGCCACGAGAGTTTTACCCACCCGCATACCACCTCGGGGCTCGAGGTGCATGGCACCGAAGGCTCGCTGATCGCGCGGGATGTCATGGCGCAGGATCCGAAAGGCGCGCTGGAGCTGATCACCGCCGCGGGCCGCAGCGCCCTGCCCTTCGACACGACCAGCCTTTACGAGACCGCCGTGCGCCGGTTCGAAGCGGCCGCGCGTGACGGTCGTGAGGCCAGCGCCTCGGGCACCGACGGGCTGAAATCGCTGATGATTGCGCTGGCGGTGCGCGATGCCGCGCAGAGCGGCACCCGCCAAAGCCTCGATTACGGAGTAGCCTCATGACCAAGATCGTCACCCCCGAAACGGCGGCGGCACGCATTCCCGACGGCGCTGTCGTCACCGTCTCGTCCTCATCGGCGCTGGGCTGCCCCGACCGCATGCTCGAAGCCATCGGCACGCGGTTCGACAGCGAGGGCCATCCGCGCGACCTGACCACCATCCACCCGATTGCCGCCGGCGACATGTACGGCATCAAGGGCGTCGACCACATTGCCAAGGACGGGCTTCTGGCGCGGATTCTCGGCGGCTCTTACCCCTCGGGCCCCTCGTCCAAGCCGATGCCCGAGATCTGGAAGATGGTCGTCGAAGACCGCGTGGCGGCCTACAACGTGCCCTCCGGCATCCTCTTTGACATGACCCGCGAGGCGGCGGCGAAGCGGCCCGGCGTGCTGACTAAGGTGGGGCTGGATACCTTTGTCGATCCCCGCCGCGAAGGCTGCGCGATGAACGACCGGGGCGCCGCGGCGCCGATTGTGAAGCGCGTCGAGTTCGACGGCGATACCTGGCTGCATTTCCCCAATATCGTGCCCGATGTCGCCATCCTGCGCGCCACCACGGCGGATGAACACGGCAACCTGACCTATGAGCACGAAGGCGCCTATCTGGGCGGGCTGGAACAGGCGATCTGCGTGCGCAATCACGGCGGGCTGGTGATTGCCCAGGTCAGCCGCGTCACCAAGCGCGGCTCGCTGCGGCCACATGACGTACGGGTGCCGGGGCATCTGGTCGATCTGGTGGTGATCGACGAAGATCAGAAGCAGACCTGTGAGACGCCGTATGACCCGGCGATCTCGGGCCAGGTGATGCGCCCTTGGGAGAGTTTTGCCCTGGCCGAACATGGTGTCGAAAAGGTCATCGCCCGGCGCGCGGCAATGGAGCTGCGCCCCGGCATGTCGGCCAACCTCGGCTTCGGCATCAGCGCCATGGTGCCGCGCATCCTGCTCGAGGAGGGCCAGCCCGAAGCGGTGACCTGGGCCATCGAACAGGGCGCTGTGGGCGGCATGCCGCTGACCGGTTTCGCCTTTGGCTGCGCCTCCAACGCCGATGCTTTCGTGCCCTCGCCTCAACAGTTCATCTATTTCCAGGGCGGCGGTTTCGACGTGTCCTTTCTGTCCTTCCTCGAGGTCGATGTCGAGGGCAACGTCAACGTTTCGAAACTTGGCAAGAAACCCTATCTGACGGCCGGCTGCGGCGGCTTCGTCGACATCACGGCGGGGGCGAAGAAGATCGTCTTCTCCGGCTGGTTCGAGGCCGGCGCCAAGGTCGAACTGACCGATCAGGGCATTCGGATCGCCGCCCCGGGCAAGTTCACCAAGATGGTGGAAGCGGTTGAACATGTGACCTTTTCCGGCAAACGCGCGCGGGAGCTAGAGCAGGAAATCCTCTATGTCACCGAACGCTGCGTGATCCGCCTGACCGATCAGGGCCTCGTGGCCACCGAGATCATGCCCGGCATCGACCCCGCGCGCGATATCGTCGCGGCCTCCGGCGGGCGGGTCCGGGTGGCGGAGGATGCCGTTACCCTGCCGCTGTCACTGCTGGCGGATGCGCCGATGGGATGGGGCCAATGAGCGGCGTCCGGTTCGAACAACGGGGCCGCATCACCGAACTCAGGCTCGACAACCCGGCCAAGATGAACGCGCTGACTGTCGAAATGCTGGGCGCGCTCTCGGCGCATCTCGAGCGGATCGAGCGCGATCCAGCGATCGCTGCCGTGATGCTCACAGCCGAAGGCGACCGCGCCTTCTGCACCGGGGCCGACATCAACGGCTGGGGCGATCTGACACCGGCCGAATTCGCCCGCCATTGGGTGCGCGACGGCCACCGCATCTTTGACCGGCTGGCGCGGCTGTCGAAACCGACCCTTGCCGTGCTCAACGGCCATGCCTTCGGCGGCGGGCTGGAGCTGGCGGCGGCCTGCGACCTGCGGGTGATGGCCCCCAAGGCGGCTCTGGCCCTGCCCGAGGCCGGCGTCGGTATCGTGCCGGGCTGGTCCGGCACCCAGCGGCTCCTGCGGCTTTTGCCCGAACCGATGGTCAAGGAGATGGCGCTCTTTGGGCACCGCATTAAGGCCGACCGGGCGCTGGCCTGTGGCTTTGTTGCCGCCGTCGACGAGGACCCCCGCGCCGCGGCGCTGGCGCTGCTGGAGCGCGCCGTCACCCTCTCGCCGCGCGCGGTCGAGGTTGCCAAGACGATGATCCATGCCGCCCAAGGTGAGGATCGGGCCGCCATGGTCGAGGCGCTGGGCAGCGCCGCCATCGCTGCCACCGACGATCGCGCCGAGGGCGTCGCCGCCTTCCGCGACAAACGCACACCAGATTTCTCGGGAAAGTAAGTCATGCTCGACCTCACCATCCAGACCGACCAGACCGTGGCAATGCCCGAGGCGCCCTATGTGGCGCGGCATTTTATCGACGGGCAATATCACGACAGCGCCGATGGCCGCACCTCCGACCGCGTCTCGCCCTCGCATGGCATTGTGGTCAGCCGCGCCGCGCTTGGCACCGCCAGCGAGACCGGAGCCGCCATCGCCGCCGCCCGCCGCGCCTTTGACGACGGGTGCTGGAGCGACCTTTCGGGCAAGGAGCGCGCCATCGTACTCAACCGCGTCGCCGATCTGATCGAGGCGAACGAAGAGCGGCTGGCGGTGATCGAAACGCTGGAAAGCGGCAAGCCGATCAGCCAGGCCCGCGGCGAATGCGGCGGCGCGGCCGATCTCTGGCGCTATGCCGCCAGCCTCGCGCGGGCCAGCCACGGCGACAGCCACAACACCCTGGGCGCCGACATCCTTGGCGTGGTTCTGAAGGAACCGATCGGCGTGGTCTCGATCATCACGCCTTGGAACTTCCCGTTCTGGATCCTCAGCCAAAAGTTGCCCTTTGCCCTGGCCGCCGGCTGTACCTGCGTGGTCAAACCCTCGGAAATGACGCCCTCGACCACCGCCATGCTGGGCGAGCTGCTCAACGAGGCCGGCCTGCCGGCCGGGGTCTGCAACATCGTGCTGGGCCACGGCGATCCGGTGGGCAGCCTGATGACCACCCACAAGGATGTCGACATGGTGAGCTTTACCGGCTCCACCGCAGTGGGCAAGCTGATCACCAAGTCCGCCGGCGACAGCCTCAAGAAAGTGGCGCTGGAGCTGGGCGGCAAGAACCCGCAGGTGATCTTTCCCGATGCCGATCTCGAAAGCGCCGCCGATGCGGTGACCTTCGGCGTCTATTTCAACGTCGGCCAATGCTGCAATTCCTCCTCGCGGATCATCGTGCACGAGGACATTGCCGATGCCTTTGTCGAGCGGGTGGTGGCGCTGTCGCGGCAGGTGGTGTTCGGCAACCCGATGCACCCCGACACCCAGGTCGGCGCCATCGTCACCGCCGATCACCAGCAAAAGATCGACGGCTATGTGCGGGCCGCCAGAGACCAGGGCGCCGAGGTCATGCTCGGCGGCGGGATGATGGAAGTGCCGGGCCTGGGCCAGCAATTTTATCAACCGACGGTGGTGCGCGGGGTCACGCCAGAGATGGAGATCGCGCGGGCCGAAGTCTTTGGCCCGGTGCTCTCGGTGCTCACCTTTCGCGATTTCGACGAGGCTGTTGCCCTGGTGAATGACTCGGCCTACGGTCTGTCTGCGGGCGTCTGGAGCGAGGATGTCCACACCTGCTTGAGCTTCTGCCGCAAGGCGCAGGCCGGCACGGTCTGGACAAATACCTGGATGGACGGCTTTCCCGAACTCGCCTTTGGCGGGATGAAGGAATCCGGGCAGGGTCGCGAAATCGGACGTTACGGGTTCGAGGAGTTCCTCGAGGTGAAATCGCTGGTCATGCGCATCGGGCGCAGCCGGGCGCCTTGGGTAAAGACAGGCTGACATTTTTCGGAAACGTGGCTGCGGCCAAGACCGAAGCTGATGGAGACCCTGATGTGGTGCGATAGCGAACAGACAACAGCGATGGCCCGTCCGCCCTGCCCGCCCCTGGCGGGCTCAGGCCGAGACCGTGGCATCGGACGCCTGCCAGCTCGCCGGGCCCGGCGGAAAGAGGTGCTGAAGCCCGCCCGCCGGCTCGCCATCCATGTTGCGCAGAAGCATCTCGGCCATGGTCTGGCCGGTGGCGCGCAGGTCTTCGAAGACGGTCTCGATCCGCGGCCGGATGTTGTCGAAGATCGGCGAGGCGCGTTTGGCGACCACGTCGGCCGCAATGCCCGGCACCACACCGGCATCCGCCAGCACCCCCATGGTGGCCAGGGCGATCGCCTCACCGACACAGACATAGCCATCGGGCGGATCGGGCCGGGCCAGCCGCGCACGCAGCGCTTCGGCGATCTCGGCGCCGGGGCTGTCGATATTGACCGAAGAGACAACCTCATGATCGATGCCGGCGGCGCGGGCCGCAGAGACAAAGCCGTAGCGGATGTGCTGGGCAAAGGTGAAATCCTCGGCCGGCGGGATCAGCAGAATGCGCTTGCGGCCGCGCTGGATCAGCCGGTCGACGGCCACCCGGGCAAAGGCTTCGTTGTCGTAGTCCACCCAGGCGTGCGGCTGGGCAAATTCGGTCCGGCCATGACAGACGAAGGGAAAGCCCTCTTCCATCAACAGCCGCACCCGTGGATCGAAGCTTTCGGTGCGGGTGAACAGCAGGCCATCAGCCAGCCGGTTGCGCAGGATGGTACGTACCGGGCTCAGCCGGTCGGGCCCGAGGCTGTCTGGCACCACCGTGACCGAATAGCCTGTGCCACGCAGACCCTGGGTTATGCCGGTCAGAAACTCGTGGGTAAAGCCCAGGAACTCGTGATCGGTGTTGAGCAGCAGCGTCACCACCTGGGTGCGCCCGGTGCGCAGACGCCGCGCCGCACGGTCGGGGACGTAGCCCACCTTTCGCGCCGCATCGGCGATCTTTTTCCGCGTGCTCTTGGCGATCTTGGGGTCGTCGGCCAGCGCCCGCGACACCGTGGCCACCGCATATCCCGTCAGCTCGGCGACCGTGCGCAGCGTTGGCCTGGGTTGGTCGAATCGGGGGTCGGGGCTCATGGGATCCACTTCACGAACTGCCACAGCGGGCGACGAAATCGGTTTCAGAGTAAGCGGCAAACTTAAAACGATTCAACTGAAATCTTTCTGGAAAAAATTCTGACAGACACATGTTCTTGAGATTTTAATATAATAACAGCGGCTTAACTCGCCTACCACGGCATCACGGAGGTTCAATGAAAAGTTAAAGCTTGACGGAAAAGCGATTTGTAACGTTTTAATATGGCTGCCCGGGAGGGGCGCAACAACAGGGAGAACGATCATGACAATGATGAAGACACTGAAAATGACGGCCATGGCGGTCGGCCTCGGGGCCGCTCCGGCGATGGCGGCCGACGTCGAGGTACTGCACTGGTGGACGTCCGGCGGCGAGGCCGCGGCGCTCAACGTACTCAAGGAGGATCTGGCCGGTCAGGGCATCGGCTGGCAGGACATGCCGGTCGCCGGTGGCGGCGGCACCCAGGCGATGACCGTGCTGCGGGCGCGGGTGACTTCTGGCAATGCGCCGACCGCCGTGCAGATGCTGGGCTTTGACATCACCGACTGGGCCAAGGAGGGCGCACTGGCCAACCTCAACCCGATCGCCGAAGAGGGCAACTGGGACGAAGTGATCCCGGCGGCGCTGCAAAAGTTCGCCACCCATGACGGCCAATGGGTCTCGGCCCCGGTCAACGTGCACTCGACCAACTGGGTCTGGGCCAACAAGGCGATCATGGACGAGCTCGGCCTCGAAGAGCCGCAGTCCTGGGACGATTTCGTCGCCGCCCTGGAAGCGGCCGAAGCCGCCGGCTATACCGCGCTTGCGCATGGCGGCCAGGCCTGGCAGGAAGCCACCTTCTTTGACGCGGTGGTGCTGTCGGTCGGCGGGCCCGAGTTCTACCAGGCCTCGATGATCGATCTCGATCCCGAAGCGCTGGGCTCGGACCAGATGAAAGAGGTCTTCGACCGCATGGGCACCCTGCGCGGCTTCGTCGATGACAACTTCTCGGGCCGCGACTGGAACCTGGCCACCGCCATGGTGATCAACAAGGAAGCCGCATTCCAGCTGATGGGTGACTGGGCCAAGGGCGAATTCCTCAACGCCGGCAAGGTGCCGGGCGAGGATTTCCTCTGCTTCCGCTTCCCCGGCAGCCAGGATCAGGTGACCTTCAACTCGGACCAGTTCGCCATGTTCAGCCAGGGCGACGGGGTGTCGGATGAACAGGCGGCACTGGCCAAGGCGATCATGTCGCCGGAATTCCAGATCGCCTTCAACAAGGTCAAGGGCTCGGTTCCGGCTCGCACCGACCTTGACGCCAGCGCGCTGGATGCCTGCGGCCAACGCGCCTACGAAGACTTCAAGGCGGCCGCGGCAAGCGGCAACCTCTATGGCTCCATGGGCCACGGCCACGCCAACCCGGCCGCGGTCAAGAACGCGATGTATGACGTGATCACCGCACATTTCAACGGCGAGTACGACAGCGAAACCGCCGTCGACGAGCTGGTCACTGCGGTCGAAATCTCGCAGTAACCGGCACCTTTCGGGAAAGCGCCGCGTGCGCTTTCCCACCCTGCCACCCGGAGACTCCCATGACACAGGTTGCCAAACCCCGCCGAGGCGGTTCTGACTGGCTGCGCGAAGCCCTGCCGAAAATCGTTCTCAGCCCGAGCCTCGCGATGGTGCTGATCTTCGTCTACGGCTTCATCATCTTCACCTTCTACCTTTCCTTCACCGACAGCCGTATCCTGCCCTCCTACGATCTGGTGGGCTGGGAAAATTATTCCAAACTGTTCCGCATCCGCGCCTGGGACACTGCCGTTACCAACCTTCTGATCTTCGGTTCGCTTTATATCGTGATCTGCTGCGCGCTGGGCCTGACGCTGGCGATCCTGCTGGATCAGAAAATCCGGGCCGAGGGCTTCATCCGCACGATCTACCTCTACCCGATGGCGCTCAGCTTCATCGTCACCGGCACCGCCTGGAAATGGTTCCTCGATCCCGGCATCGGCTTGCAGGCCGTGGTACGCTCCTGGGGCTGGGAAAGCTTTACCTTCGACTGGATCAAGGACGGCGACATGGCGATCTATACCATCGTCATCGCCGCGGTCTGGCAGACCTCCGGCTTTGTCATGGCGATGTTCCTCGCCGGCCTGCGCGGCATCGACAACGAGGTGCTGAAAGCGGCCCAGATCGACGGCGCGTCGAACATGGCGCTCTATCGCCGGATCGTCATCCCGCAGCTGCGCCCGGCCTTCATGTCGGCCTTCGTGGTGCTGGCGCATATGGCGATCAAATCCTACGACCTGGTTATCGCGCTGACCGGCGGCGGGCCTGGCACGGCCACCGAACTGCCGGCGACCTTCATGTATTCCTACACCTTCACCCGCAACCAGATGGGCATCGGCGCGGCCTCGGCCACGATCATGCTGATGGCGATCGCCGCGATCATGGTGCCTTACATCTATTCCGAACTCAGGGAGAAGAAGTGATGTCCAGCAATGCAACCGCAACCGTGGTGCGCACCGGGGCCGGCACGCGCTTCGTGATCTACACCCTGCTCACCCTGTTCTGTCTCTATTACCTGCTGCCGCTTTACGTGATGGTGGTCAACTCGCTGAAACCGCTAAGTGAAATCCAGGCCGGCGGGATGATGTCCCTGCCCGACCAATGGACCGTCGCGCCGTGGAAAAGCGCCTGGTCGACGGCGCAGATCGGCGTCGAGGCCACGGGTCTCAAGCCGTTCTTCTGGAACTCCATCGTCATGGTGGTGCCGGCGGTCGCGATCTCGACCGTGCTGGGCGCGCTCAATGGCTATGTGCTGACCAAATGGCGGTTTCGCGGCGACACCGTGCTCTTTGGCCTGCTGCTCTTCGGCTGCTTCATCCCCTTCCAGATGGTGCTGATTCCGATGGCGCGGATGCTGGGGCTGGCGGGTCTGGCTGGCACCGTGCCGGGGCTGGTGTTCGTACACCTGGTCTATGGCATCGGCTTTTCGACGCTCTATTTCCGCAACTACTATCAGCAGTTCCCCACCGAACTGGTGCGCGCGGCGATGATCGACGGCGCCGGGTTCTTCACCATCTTCCGCCGCATCATGCTGCCCTCGTCAGGCCCGATCGCCGTGGTCTGCGTGATCTGGCAGTTCACCAACATCTGGAACGACTTCCTGTTCGGCGCCTCCTTCTCGGATTTCGACAGCCAGCCGATGACCGTGGCCCTCAACAACCTGGTGCAAAGCTCGACCGGGGTGAAGGAATACAACGTCCATTTCGCGGGCGCCATCATGGCCGCCCTGCCCACCCTCCTCGTCTACATCGTCGCCGGCCGCTACTTCGTCCGCGGGCTGATGGCCGGATCTGTGAAAGGATAATCCGATGGGATTTCTCGATATCAACAATGCCACCAAATCCTATGGCACGGTCAAGGTGCTGCACGAGACCAATATTTCGGTCGAGGAAGGCGAATTCCTCGTGCTCGTCGGCCCCTCGGGCTGCGGCAAGTCCACCCTGCTCAACATGATCGCCGGGCTGGAAGAGGTCACCTCGGGCGACATCGCCATCAAGGGCCGGTCGATGAACGGCGTCCGGCCGGCCGAGCGCAACATCGCCATGGTGTTCCAGAGCTATGCGCTCTACCCCAACATGAACGTCGGCCAGAACATCGTCTTTGGTCTCGAGATGCACGGCACGCCCAAGCCCGAGCGCGAGAAGGCGATGAACGAAGTGGCGGATCTGTTGCAGATCAAGCACCTGCTCGATCGCAAACCCGGCCAGCTCTCCGGCGGCCAGCGTCAGCGGGTCGCCATGGGCCGGGCGCTGGTGCGTGACCCCGATGTCTTCCTGTTCGACGAACCGCTGTCAAACCTCGATGCCAAGCTGCGCGTCGACATGCGCACCGAGATCAAGAAACTGCACCAGAAGCTCAAGACCACCATCGTCTATGTGACGCATGACCAGATCGAGGCGCTGACGCTCTCGACCCGGATCGCGGTGATGTTCGGCGGCCATGTGCAGCAGCTGGGCACGCCCAAGGAGATCTATGACAATCCGGCCAACATGTTCGTGGCGGGCTTCATGGGCTCACCCTCGATGAACCTCTTCCCCGCCCGCATCGCGGTGGAAAACGGACGCGCGGTGGCCATGGCCGGGCTGGCCGACGGCACCGAGGCCACCCTGCCCTTTCCCGAAGGCAAGGGGTTCGAGGCGCACGACGGCCGCGAGATCGTGCTGGGCCTGCGCCCCGAAGCGATCACCGACCGCGACGGCGCCGACCGCAACAGCCGTTCCGTGCAGATCGTCGAGGCGCATGTGGAAGTGACCGAACCGGCGGGCTCGGACACCTTTGTCGTCACCCAGCTCGGGGGCAAGGAGGTCACCGGACGGTTCCGCGCCGATGTGGATGTCCATGCCGGGCAAAGCTTCCCCTTTGCCATCAACATGGACAAGGCGGTGGCCTTCGATCCCGAAACCGAGCTGCGGATTTCCTGAATGCGCGCGGCGGCGGATATCGTGATCGTCGGCTCCGGGATCGGCGGAGCAACGCTCGCCGCCAGCCTGGCGCCGAGCGGCCGCCGCATCGTCATCCTCGAACGCGGCCACCATCTGCGCCCTTCGGAACATGATCGCGATCCCGAGGCGATCTTTGCGCGCGGCCATTACCGCCCGGACGAACAATGGCTCGACGGGGCCGGCCGCGCCTTCAACCCCGGCAACTACTACAATGTCGGCGGCAACTCGAAATTCTACGGCGGCGCGCTGATCCGCTATCGCGCCGAGGATTTCCGCCCCCTGCGCCACATCGGCGGCACCACGCCGGGCTGGCCGATCTCCTATGCCGATCTCGAACCATTCTATTGCGAGGCCGAGCTGCTCTACAGCGTGCGCGGCAAGACCGGCGACGACCCGACCGAACCGCCGCATGCCCGCGACTATCCCTTTGGCCCGGTGCCGCATGAACCGGTCATCGCCGATCTGCGCGACCGGCTGGCCGCGCTCGGCCTGCATCCGTCATCGGTGCCGCTGGCTGTCGATCTGGAGCGCTGGCTGTCGCGGGCCCGGACGCCCTGGGATGCCTTTCCCGACACCAATGGCGGCAAACGTGACGCCGAAAGCGCCGCGCTGACCCAGGCGCTGGCGCAGGACAACGTGACACTGCGCACCGGGGCGCGGGTCAGGCGGCTGCTGCGCGGCGCGGGCAACCGGCTGCGCGGCGTCGAACTGGAGAGCGGCGAGGTGATCGAGGCCGGTCTCGTCGCCCTGGCCGCCGGCGCGGTGCAGAGCGCCGCGCTGCTGCTGGCCTCGGCGGACGAGAGCTGCCCCACCGGGCTCGCCAATCGCTCCGATCAGGTCGGGCGCAATTTCATGAACCACAATTGCTCGGCGGTTCTGGCCTTGCACCCGCTGCGCAAGAACCCTTCGGTCTATCAGAAGACCCTGATGCTGAACGATTTCTACCTCAGCGGCGGGCCCGGCGGCGAACCGCTGGGCAATATCCAGCTGCTGGGCAAGATCTCGGGTCCGATCCTGCGCGCCAGCTCCGGCCTGCCGGGGCCGCTGGCCGACTGGATCGCCGCCCGCTCGATCGACCTTTATGCCATGTCCGAGGACTTGCCCAACCCCGCCAGCCGGGTGACGCTCAAAAACGGGCAGATCGTGCTCGACTGGCAGCGCTCGAACATGCAGGCCCATGCCGCGCTGGTCAGCCGGCTCAAGCGGCTGCTGCGCAAGGCAGGCTATCCGGTGGTTGTGGCGAAACCCTTTGATCGGCGCACGCCGTCGCATCAATGCGGCACCGCGCGGATGGGCGATGACCCGGGTGCCAGCGTCACCGACAGCTTTGGCCGCAGCCACGACCACCCCAACCTCTTCATCACCGACGCCGCGCTCCTGCCGACCTCGGCCGCGGTGAACCCGGCGCTGACCGTGGCGGCGCTGGCGTTGCGGGCCGGGACGCATCTGCGCCAGCACGATCTCGCGGGCTGACCACCGCCCCAAACTCAGGAAGACCCCATGTCCAAAGGTTACGATTTCATCATCATCGGCGGCGGCTCGGCCGGTTCGGTCCTGGCCGGGCGGTTGTCCGAGGACGCCTCGGCGCGGGTGCTGCTGCTGGAAGCGGGGGGCAGCGACCGCCATCCCTTCTACCACCTGCCCGCCGGCTTCGCCAAGATGACCAAGGGCATCGGCTCCTGGGGCTGGGACACGGTTCCGCAGAAACACATGCAGAACAAGGTGTTCCGTTACACCCAGGCCAAGGTGATCGGCGGCGGCTCGGCGATCAACGCCCAGATCTACACCCGCGGTAACCCCCAGGACTACGACGAATGGCGACAGATGGGCTGTACCGGCTGGGGCTATGACGACGTGCTGCCCTATTTCAAGAAGGCCGAGGACAACGAGACCTACGAGAACGCCTACCATGGCAAGGGCGGGCCGCTGGGGGTCAGCGAACCGCGCGCGCCGCTGCCGATCTGCGAGGCCTATTTCGAAGCCGCCGCCGCGCTTGGCATTCCGCGCAATCCCGACATCAACAGCGAAACGCAGGATGGTGTCTGCTTTTACCAGCTGACCCAGCGCAATGTGCGGCGCTCCTCGGCGGCGATGGCCTATGTCACCCCGAACCGCGGGCGCCCGAACCTGACGGTCAAGCTTGGCGCGCAGGTGCGCAGGCTGCTGGTCGAGCGTGGCTGCGCCACCGGCGTCGAGATGATGGACGGCACGCGGCTGATGGCGGATCGCGAGGTGCTGCTCTGCTCCGGTGCCGTGGGCTCGCCACGCCTCTTGCAGCTCTCGGGCCTCGGACCGGCGGACCATCTGTCGCAGCTCGGCATCGACGTGGTGGCCGACCAGCCCGAGATCGGTGCGAACCTCCAAGACCACCTCGACCTTTACTGCATCAGCGAGCTGTCCGGCCCCTACAGCTATGACCGCTACGCCCGGCCGCATTGGGCGGCGCTGGCCGGGCTGCAATATGTCATGGGCCGCAAGGGGCCGGTGGCCTCGTCGCTGTTCGAGACCGGCGGCTTCTGGTACGCCGATCCCGACGCGCGTTCGCCCGACATCCAGTTCCACCTCGGCCTCGGCACCGGCATCGAACATGGGGTCGCCGCCATGCCGCAGGGCGGGATCACGCTGAATTCCTGCTACCTGCGCCCGCGCTCGCGTGGCACCGTCCGATTGCAGGGCGCCGATCCGGCCAAGGCGCCGCTGATCGATCCGAACTATCTGCAAGACCCGCTGGATCGCGAGATGTCGATCCGCGGGCTGAAGCTGACGCAGGAGATCCTGTCGCAGGCCCCGCTGGCCAAATACATCCTGGCCGAACGCCTGCCCGGCCCGGATGTGAAGACCGATCAGGCGTATTTCGATTTCATCTGCACCCATTCCAAGACCTCGCACCATTGCGCGGGCACCTGTCGGATGGGGGTGGATGACGGCGCGGTGGTGGACACCCGCCTGCGGTTCAACGGCATCGAGCGACTGCGGGTGGTCGACAATTCGATCATGCCGACGGTGATCTCCTCGAACACCAACGCCGCCGCCATCATGATCGGCGAAAAGGCGGCAGAGATGATCAAATCAGACAACGGGATGAAAGCATGATCCGACACGTGGTATTGATCCGGTTCCAGCCGGAGGTGAGCGAGGCGAAGATCGCCGCACTGTTTGCCGAACTGAAAGAGATCGAGGACAAGCTGCCCGCCTGCCTCGGCATCACCGCCGGCAAGAGCGAAAGCCCGGAAAAGATGGAGCGCGGCTACATGCACGGCTTTATCGCCGATTTCACCGACTGGGACGGGTTGCAGGCCTATCAGGACCATTCTGATCATCAGATTGCCGGCGCCAAGCTGACCGAACACGCCCAGGGCGGCAAGGACGGCATTCTCTGTTTCGACCTGGAGGTCGCGGGCGCCTGAGCGGTCACGACTGGCGTTTGCCCTCGGACCGGCCTATGGCAGGTTGATCCGAGGAGAACGGCGGAAGAGCACAGAAATGACCCGCAGACCGACCATCATCGACGTCGCGCGCGAGGCGGGCGTGTCGAAATCGACCGTCAGCCTGGTGTTGCAGAACAGCGCCTCGGTGCGCGACGAGACCCGCAAGCAGGTGCGCGCCGCGATGGCGCGGATCGGCTATGTCTACAACCGATCGGCCGCCAACATGCGGTCTTCGAATGCCGGGCTGGTCGGGCTGGTGATCAATGATCTGCGCAACCCGTTCTTTACCGAATTCGCCACGTCCTTGCAGATGGCACTGGCGGACAAAGGGTATTCCGCCGTCATCGCCAACACCGACGAAGACCCGGGGCTGCAAGCCCAGGTGGTCGGCTCGATGATCGAACATGGTGTTTCGGCGCTGATCCTCTGCCCGGCCTATGGCGAGACGCGGGCGACCTTTGACGCCATCGCGCGCGCCGGAATTCCGGCGATGCAGATGCTGCGCCGGGTCGACGACCGGCTCGATCTCTTCCCCCTCACCGCGCCCGATTACGCCCGGGGCAGCGGCGAGGCGACTCGGCATCTGCTGGCCGGAGGCGCGCGGCAGGTGGCCTTTGTCGGCGGACTCGAGGGGCGGGCGGTGACGGAAGAGCGCCAGGACGGCTATCTGTCGGCGCTGGCCGAGGCCGGCATGACGCCGGTGATGCTGACCGGCCAGTCGACCCGCGAATTCGGCCGCGAGACGGCAAGACGGCTGGCCGAGACACATCCGCAGGTCGATGCCGCCGTCTGTTTCAACGATCTCGTCGCGCTGGGCATGCTGTCAGGCTTTCAGGAAGTGGGTCGCGACGTCGGGCAAGGCTTCCGCCTCGTGGGATTCGACGATATTTCCGAGGCGGCTCAATGCTTTCCCACGCTCACCTCGGTGCGCTGCGACATTGCCCGGATCGGCGCGCAGGCGGCGGAAACGGTGATTGACTGGCTCGACAAAGGCACCCCGCCGCCGGGGGAAACCCGGACGCCGGTGAGCCTGGTGGTACGTCAGTCGAGCGGCGGCGACGGCAGGTCATAGATCGCCCCGGTCAGCCAGGCCGGCCAGTCGCGCTCGAAAAACGCCTTGGCCCCTTCGTCGAACGCCCGATTGGGCCGCGTGGCAAGCGTCATCCTGCCGCCCGCCATCCGCAGGGTGATCTGGCTGGCCTTGTCGTCCTCGCGCTCGGGGCGGAAGCGCACGTCGTCCAGCGGGCCTTGGACCGACATCGGCAAAGCGGTGCCGGCCGGATCGCAGATTGCCCGCGCGCCCCGGCTGCCGCCGCCGGATGAGATGTAGTGATCGAGCGCCGCCAGCACCGCCTCCGAGGCCAGCGCCATCTGCTGCCATTGCAGCGCCCGGCCGGCCTCGCTGCTGCGGCCAAAGGCGATGCCCTGCGCCCGGATGCGCGCGTTCAAGGCGCGGGCGTCCCGCAAGGCGGCGCGCACCTCTTCTGCGGTGCAGAGAATGCCGGCCGTGTCGCTCATCCGCGCCTGCACCTCGCGGCGCACCTCCTGCAACGGCACTCCGGTTACCGGCCGCAACAGCGCGTCGATGGCCGCCACCGCCTCGGCCACGCCCGGGGCCTGGCCCTGCGCCGGCACCGAGGCACGCCCGGCCGCCGCGATATGTTCGGCGACCCGAGTGCCAAAGACCTGCCCGGCATTCAGCGCCGACCCGCCCGGCCGCGTGGCGCCATGGGTGCCCGCGGCCTCGCCCACCGCATAGACCCCGGCGAGATTGCTCCGCCCCCAGGGATCGACCGCGATGCCGCCGTTCATGTGCTGGTTGTTCACCGCGAATTCCAGCGGATCGGCGGCGATATCGACCTTGTAGCGGCGGTAAAGCTCGATCGCGAGCGGGTTCATGTGCCGCAGCCGGTCGATCGGCAGCGCCTGATCGGCCCCCGCATTGCGCAGGTAACCGCGCACGTCGTCATCCAGCCGGTCAAGGTCAAACGGTGCGTCGCCGGGCACCGGCAGAGGGTTGCGATTGAAGTCCATGAACACCCGCCGGCCCTTCTGCGTCTCGCGAAAGATTGCCAGGTCGACAAGGCTGGAGCGGAAATCGAGCATCCGCGCGGCATGGAACGGCCATTGATAGCCCTTGCGAAAGACGTTCGAGGCCAGTTCCTGCGTGCTGCGGTAATAGTCGGCGAGGAAATGGCACTCCTGCCCGGCGTCGTCGAGCGAATAGATATGCGGGATGACCTGCACATAGGTGCCCGACAGGTTCCAGGGAAAACCCTCGCGCCGGGTGCCGATGCCGAACTGGCTCTCGGTGATGTTGACCAGCTCGAGCCCGGCCTCCAGCGCCAGCCCGAGCGAGCCGAAACAGCCGTTGGGAAAGACACTGTCGCGATAGAGCTCGCCCGGTCCCCCCGCCGCCAGCACCAGCGCCTCGCAGCAAAAGAGCGCGAGGCCCAGCGGATTCTGCTCTGACCGGTCCTTCGGGCGGATGGCGAGAAATCCGGTGACCCGATTGCCGTCGCTCAGGATGCGTACGGCGGTGGTCTGGTTGAAAAAGCCGATGCCCAGGCGGAGCGCCTCCTGTGCCAGCACCTTGACCATCAGCCGCGAGGTGCGCGGCCCGCAGCTGGTGGCGCGGCCGACCTCGTCATGGTCGGTCTGATAGCGCAGGGTGCCGCCCAACCCGTCCTGCGGCAGCGGAAGACCGAGAAATTGCAGCGAAGCCATCGCCCGGACCGAGCCCACCGCCTCGATATAGGCGGTGTCCTCGTCCATCGCGCCGCCCGAGCGGATGGCGCGGGCCATCTCCTTGAAATTGTCGCCCTGATCGGCGGTATTGGCGGTGTGCAAGGTCTGCTTGTCCGAGCCGGAACAGGCCGAGGTGCCGCCCCAGGCGCTCTGGCTGACGATGCTCACATCGCCACCGCGCCGCTTGAGTTCCACCGCCGCGCGCAGCCCCGCCGCACCGCTGCCCACCACCGTGGCGCCGGCCCGATGCACCGGAATGACATGCCCGGCCAGCGACAGCTTGTCGTCGAAACCCGGCTCGGGCGCCAGACGCGGCATATCGACGTCGGTCAACGCATTGAGGATGTCTTGCGGGATTGTCTGGGTCATTTCTGTCCGGCCTGACTGATCTATTGGAACGTTCCACTCAGGCGTATTGAATGGCGCCGCTTCTGTCAAGACGCGACCTCGGCGGTGTCTGGCGCTGGACGATGTCGCGGCGCGGCCCTAGGCTGAGGCCATGACAAACAAGGTCGTTTCCGCCGCTGACGCTGCCGCCCTGATCCAGACCGGCGATACCCTCACCACCTCGGGCTTTGTCGGCATCGGCGTGCCCGACGAATTGCTTGCCGCGCTCGAGGCGCGGTTTCTCGAAACCGGCCAGCCGCGCGACCTTGGCCTCGTCTTTGCTGCCGGCCAGGGCGACGGAAAAAGCCGTGGCCTCAACCGGTTGGGCCATGAAGGGCTGCTGCGTCGGGTGGTCGGCGGGCATTGGGGACTGATCCCCAAGGTGGCGGCGCTGGCGGTGGCCGGCAAGATCGAGGGCTGGAACCTGCCGCAGGGCTGTATCAGTCAGCTCTACCGCGATATCGCGGCCGGCAAGCCGGGGATGCTGTCGAAGGTCGGGCTCGAGACCTTTGTCGATCCGCGCAACGGGGGCGGCGCGATCAACGATATCTCAACCGACCCGCAGCTGGACCTGATGCAGATCGGCACTGAGGAGCTGCTGTTTTATCGGGCGCAGCGGCTGTCGGTGGCGCTGTTGCGGGGCACCACCGCCGACGAGGCCGGCAATATCACCATGGAGCGCGAGGCGCTGACCATCGACAACCTGGCGCAGGCGATGGCGGTGAAGAACGCCGGCGGCGTGGTGATCGTTCAGGTCGAACGGGTGGCCCGCGCCCGCACCCTGCCCGCGCGCGAGGTGCAGATCCCCGGCATTCTGGTGGATGCCGTGGTGGTGGCGCAGCCGGAACATCATGTGCAGACCTATGCCACCGGGTTTTCGCAGGGGTTCACCAACCGGATGCGCACCCCGGCCGGAGACATGCCGCCAATGCGGCTTGACGCGCGCAAGGTGATCGCCCGACGCTGCGCCTTCGAATTGCCGGTGAACGGTGTGGTCAATCTGGGCATCGGCATGCCCGAAGGCGTGGCCGCTGTCGCTGCCGAGGAAGGCCTGCTGGAGCATCTGACCCTGACGGCAGAGCCCGGGGTGATCGGCGGCCAGCCGGCCTCGGGCCTCGATTTCGGCGCAGCGGTCAACACCGACGCGGTGATCCCGCAGAATGCGCAGTTCGATTTCTACGACGGCGGCGGGCTCGACATGACCTGCCTCGGGCTGGCGCAGGCCGACCGGCTGGGCAACGTCAACGTCTCGCGCTTCGGGCCTCGGCTGGCCGGCGCCGGCGGCTTCATCAATATCTCGCAGAACGCCCGTGCGGTGGTTTTTGCGGGCACGTTCACTGCCAAGGGGCTCGAGCTGGCGGTGGAGGACGGCGCGGTGCAGATCCGCCGCGAAGGCGCCGCGCGCAAGTTTCTGCGCGACGTGGAGCAGGTCACCTTTTCCGGCGCCCGCGCGGCGCGGCTGGGCCAGCCGGTGCTCTATGTGACCGAACGCTGCGTCTTCGAGCTGACGCCGGAGGGGCTGCGGCTGACCGAGATCGCCCCCGGCGTGGATCTCGACCGGGATATTCTCGGCCAGATGGAGGTGCGGCCGATCGTCGGCGAAGTGGCAATGATGGACGCCCGCATCTTTCGGCCTCGCGAGATGGACCTGCGCACCGATCTGCTGCATCTCGACCTGCCGGATCGCGTGGCGCTGGATGCCGCCTCCGGCCAGCTTTTCCTCAATTTCGAAAAGATGCGCCTGCGGTCGCAGGCCGAGGTGGACCGCGTCGGCCGTCTTGTCGAAGAGCGCTGCGCGCCGCTCGGCCGCAAGGTCGACGTGGTGGTCAACTACGACGGCTTCCGCATCGACGAGGCGCTGGAAAAGCCCTGGGCGCGGATGGTCGCAGATCTGCACGCGCGCTTTTACGCCAAGGTCTCGCGCTATTCCGGCTCGGCCTTCATGCGGATGAAGCTGGGCGAGGTCTTCCCCGAGGCGCGCACCCATATCTACGAGACGGCCGAACAGGCCCGCGCCTATCTTGAAGGCTGAGGTCCCCGCCCCGCTTGCCGGGGTCCGCCCCGCCCGGCGTCAATATTGCATGTAGACCGTGCGTTTCTGCAAAAAGCCCTCGAGGCCATGAATGCCGTCCTCGCCGCCGAGGCCAGAGCGTTTGTGGCCGTTGTGATAGCCCTGCACATAGCCCGAGATCCCCTTGTTGAGAAAGATCGTGCCGGTCTCCATCTCGTGGATGGCGCGCATGTAGCTGCCGGCGTCGCGGGTCCAGAGATAGGCCGAGAGCCCGTCGGGGCGTGCATTGGTGATGCGAAGCGCGTCGTCCAGCCCGCCGATGCGCACCACCGGCATGACGGGGCCGAATATTTCCTCGGAAACGGCCGGCGTGTCGGCCTGGGCGTCGAGCAGGATGGTCGGCTCGTACCAATTGCCGCTGGCGAAATCGCCGCTGCCGCGTTTGCCGCCCAGCGCGACCCGTGCGCCCGCATCGACGGATTGTGCCACCAGAGCCTCGATCCGGCTCAGCGCGCCCTCGGTCGAGACCGGGCCCATGCCCGCATCCTGCATCGGGTCGCCCAGCTTCACCTGCGCGGCGCGGGCCAGCAATTTCTCGGTAAAGGCCTCGGCCACGCTGTCCTCGACCAGCACGCTTTCGTTGCAGATGCAGACCTGTCCGGCATTGGCATATCGCGCTACCACCGCCGCCTCGACCGCCGCATCGAGATCGGCGTCCTTGAGCACGATGAACGGCGCATTGCCGCCCAGTTCCAGCGACAGCGCCGCAAGGTTCTGCGCCGCCGCCGCCGCGATGGCCTGGCCGGCGCGGGTCGATCCGGTGACGCTGACCAGACGGGTCGCGGGATCGGAGACCAGCGCGGCGCCCAGCTCGGCCCCGCCGCCGGTGACCAGCCCGACAACGCCCGCCGGCAGGCCGGCGTCGCGCACCAGCCGGCAGAATTCGCTGCCGGTCACCGGGGTCGCCTCATGCGGTTTGATCACCATGACATTGCCGGTCACCAGCGCCGGCCCGAGCTTGCGGCCGATCAGGGCGAGCGGATAATTGTAGGCGCAGATGCCCAGCGTCGTGCCATAGGGGACGCGGTAGATGAACAACTGTTCATTGGGCAGGTCAGAGGGCAGGATCTCGCCCTGGATGCGCCGCGCGGCCTCGGCGGCATAGGTCATGTAACGAATGGTATCGTCGACCTCGGCCCCGGCCTCGGCCAAGGGCTTGCCCTGCTCCATCACCAGCAGCCGGGCGAAATGGTCGCGTTCGGTGCGCAGGGCCTCGGCGATGCGATAGATGTATTCGGCACGTTTGACCGAAGGCAGCGCCGCCCAGTCGCGGCGGGCGGCCTCGGCGGCGTCGATCGCGCGGCGGGCATCCTCGGGGCCGCATTCGGGTACCTCGGCCCAGACCGCGCCGGTCGCCGGATTGCGCACGGGCCGACGGTCGCCGCCGGCGGCATCGGTGAACTCATTGGCGATGAACGCCTGATAATAGGTGGTCATGTCGGTGTCCTTTTGGATGGGGTGCGGCGCGGGCGGGCGGCTAGTGCCCCTGCCCCGCGCCGGCCATGTCGGCCAGCATCCGGTCCTTGTCGAAACCGGGATAGGCATATTCCGAGACCGTCGCACCCTGGTAGAGGGTGAGCACGCGGTCGGCGAGCATGATGACCTCGTCGATTTCATACGACAGGATCAGGATGCCGACGCCGCGGCCGGCGAGGTCTTCGATAATGCGGTAGATGTCGGCCTTGGCGTGAACGTCGATGCCGCGCGTCGGCTCGAGCAGGATCAGCAGTTTCAGGTCCGGGTCGAGCCAGCGGGAAAAACAGATTTTCTGCTTGTTGCCCCCCGAGAGAAAGCGGATCTCCTGTTCCGGCGAGGAGGTCTTGGTCGAGGTGTCGCGGATCGCCTTGTCGACCAGCGCGTCGATCCGGCGGCCGTCAATCAATCCGGCCTTCACCGATTTCTCCAGATAGGGCAGCGCGATGTTGTCGCGCACGGAGAGTGGCGGCAGGATGCCGTTCTTGTCGCGGTTTTCCGTCACCAGCCCCATGCCGTCGGCCACCGCCTGCGCCGGGCCGCGTCCGGGCTTCAATGGCTGGCCGAAATAGGAGATCTTGCCCGCGTAACTGCCGTCCAGCCCAAAGATCGCCTTGGCCAGTTCCGGGGCGCCGCAGCCGCGCAGCCCGGTCATCACCACAATCTCGCCTTCATGGACATTGAAGGAAATGTCCTCGTAGGCACCGGGATGGGTGAGGTTTTCCACCGTCAGGATGGTCTTGCCGGTGATCTCCTTGTGCGGTTTGACGAAATGGTCGAGCTCGGCGCCGGTCATCGACCGGATGACATGATCCTCGGACGAGGCGGCGGTGCATTCCGACAGCACGATCACCCCGTCGCGCATCACCGTCACCTGTTCGGCAATGCTGAAGATCTCGGGCATGTGGTGCGAGATATAGATGATGGCGATGCCCTCTTCCTTCATCTTGCGGATGAAGTCGAACAGCATCTCCTTGTCCTCTTCCGACAACGCCGAAGTCGGCTCGTCCATCACGATCAGCCAGGCGTCCGACATCAGCGCGCGGATGATCTCGACGATCTGTTTTTCGCCCGAGTTCAGGTCGGCCACCTTGCGGTTGGGGTCGAGCGTCAGCCCAAAGCGATCAAGCTGGGCGCGCACCTGCCGCGCCATTTCACGCTTGTTGACGAAGGGCGTGGCGCCGTGGCGCAGCTCGCGGCCGAGGAAGATGTTGCCCGCCACGGTCAGCTCGTTGATCAGCGACAGCTCCTGGTGGATCATCGCGATGCCACGGTCTCCGGCGTCCGAGGGCGCGGCGATTTCGACCTTTGCGCCGTCGATCTCGATCACGCCTTCGTCTTTCTGATAGACGCCGCCGAGGATCTTCATCAGCGTCGATTTCCCGGCGCCGTTCAACCCCACAAGCGCATGCACCTCGCCCGCCACGCAGGTAAAATTCACGTTGTCGAGGGCGCGGGTGGCGAAAAAGCTCTTGCCGATGCCCTTCATGTCGAGCCGTTTGGTCATTGCGCGTTCCTCCGCTGTACCAGCGTGTCGAGCAGCACCACGCCCAGCAGGATCATCCCCTTGATCAGGCTCTGCAAATAGGGATTGGTGCCGGTCAGTACGAGGCCGTTGATGATGATGCCGTAGAGCAGGACGCCGAGGATTGTGCCGAGCAGCCGCCCGCGACCGCCAAAGAGCGAGGTGCCGCCAAGGATCACCGCGGTGATGGCGTCGAATTCGAGGTAGAGCCCCGCCCAGGGCTGCCCCGAGGAGACGCGGCCGACGGTGATGATGGCCGAGAGGCCCGCCAATGCGCCCGAGAGGACATAGACCCAGACCAAGGTGCGTTCCGGCCGGCGGCCCAGCACGAAGGCGGTGTTGATATTCGACCCGGCGGCATAGACATCGCGGCCGAAAGTGGACTTGTAGAGCAGCACCGAGAGCGCGACGAAAACCAGTGCGACAAAGGGGATGACCACCGGCATGTTGCCCCAGCTCACCCCGCCCAGCCAGAGGAAGGCGGCGTCGGAGACATTGATCGAATCCGCATTATAGATCACCAGCGCCATGCCCCGGGCCAGCGCGTAGGTCGCCAGCGTCACCATGAAGGCCGAAAGCCTCAGCCGCCCGATGAAAACGCCGTTGATCGCGCCGATCGCCATGCCGGCGGCGACGGCGGCGGCAAACCCGATGGGGGCCGAACCGGTGGCGGTCAGCGCCACCACGCCCACCCCGCCGGAAAAGGCGACGTTGGAGCCGACCGAAAGGTCGATGCCGCCGGTCAGCATGATGAAGGTCATGCCCATCGACAGCAGGAACGGCACCGCAATGGAGCGCAGCAGGATGCCGATATTGGCCAGCGAATAGAAATTTTCGTTGGCGATGCCGAAGCCCACCGAGGCGATGACGATCAGCAGGATCAGGAACAGGTAGCGCTGGGTCAGGCTGTCGAGCTTGAAGCCCGGCCGTGACGGCGTCGTGGCGGTGGCTGTGGTCATGGTCTCTCCTCCCCGGAAGGGGACGGCCCCGGCTGGGGGCCGCCCCGGTCGTGTCGTTACTTCACCGAATCCGGGCCGAACTCGAGATAGCCCTTGGCGGCCACGTCGAGCGCCTGATCGACGTAATAGACCTGCACGTCCTCGGGAAAGCCGTTCGCCAGTGCCAGCTTGTGGTTCTCTTCGCTCATCACCAGCGGGGTGAAGAAGTCATAGACCTTGTCCGGCGTCTCGCCCTTGTGGATGCGATAGGCCATCTGCACGAAGTTCCAGCCCTCGCGGGTGCCCGACAGCAGGATATCGGCCTTGACCGGCCCGTCCTGCATCTGTTGCAGGATCGGGATGTCGCCGTCATAGCCAAAGAACTCCAGGTCCTTGCCCGAGTTGGTGGCGATGGCAATCGAGGGGTACATATAGGCGTCGGTCACGCCCGAGATGGCATCGAGGTCCGGATATTGCGTCATCCAGTTCTCGGCAATCGACTGCGCCTTGACGGTGTCCCAGTCGGCGGGCTGTTCGGCCACCACCTCGACATTGTCGCACGAGGCGATGCCCTTCATGATGCCTTCGCGCCGCGCCTCGCCCGACGGGTTGCCCGCCTGCCCCAGCATCACGGCCACCTTGTAGGCCTCGCCGCCCGACAGCGCGCACATCGCCATGCCCTGATTGGTGCCATTGGCCACGTCGCCCAGGGTAAAGCTGTAGTCCGCGCTTTCCATCGGCGAATGCACGGCGATCCAGGTGATGCCCGCCTCCTGCGCCTTCGCCACCAGCGGCTCGAACGCATCGACGTTGATGGCGTTGACGAACATCACATCGGGCTTTTCGTTGATCGTCACTTCGGTCTGCTGGATCATCTTTTCCAGCGAGCCTTCAGCCGAGAGCCAACGGCCGGTGATCTCGATGTCCTCGAAGGCGTCGTCATAGGCTTCGATGGCGTCCTCGAACCCCGAGAGCCAGGCGACGTGATAGGGCGCGACATGGCCATCGTTGATGAACACGATGTCGAGCTTGCCTTCGTCGGCCAGCGCGCCGCCGGCCAGCCCCGTGGCCAGCGCAAGCGTGCTGGCGAATGTCCGTTTGAAAGTCATCTGTAGTCTCCTCCTTGTTGATTGGTCTTTGGTAATTTCGCGGGTCAATGCGCCTCGACCTGCCGCGACTGCCAGAGCAGCCAGTTGGCCCCCAGCGCGGCCAGAATGACCGCCCCCTTGAACACCTGGTGCCAGACGTCCTCGACGTTGAGCAGGTTGAGCGCGTTGTTGATGACGCCGATGAACAGCAGGCCCCAGAAAGCGCCGCCAATGGTGCCGCGCCCGCCCAGGATCAGCGTGCCGCCGATGATGATCGCGGCGATGCCGTCGAGCAGCAGGCCGTTGCCGTCCAGCCCCGGCTGCACGAACCCCATGCGCGAGGACAGGACGATCCCCGCCAGCCCGCTGCACAGTGCCGAGAACATGAACACCCCGATCTTGACCCGGTCGACATCGATGCCGGCGAGGCGGGCGTTTTCCTCGGAATTGCCGATGGCGATCACATAGGCGCCCCAGCGGGTGTGGTTGTAGACCACATAGGCCAGCACGAAGAGCGCCACGAGGAACAGGAACGACCAGTAGAGCCCCATGAACTTGCCGGCGCCAATGAAGCGGAAGAAATCGCCCATCAGGAAAATCTGTTGCCCGCGCGGGATGATCAGGCCCGAAAGCCCCTGCGCGCTGAACAGCATGGCGAGCGTGACGATGAAGGCCGGTAACTTGAGCTTGGCCACCAGCACCCCGTTGAAGAAGCCCAGCGCCAGCGAGCAGACGATCACCGCGACAATCCCGAGGGCGACGCCGCCCGTGAGGCCGAAGAACACGCCCAAAACGATGGCAAAGAGCACCGATCCCATGCCCATCGACAGGTCGATATTGCCCGAGACCACGACAAAATACTGCCCCAGCGCGATCAGCCCGATGGGCACGATCTGGCGCGAGATGGCCGACATGTTGTCGAGGCTCAGAAAGCGCGGGCTGATCAGATAGAACAGCACACAGAGCGCGAGGGTCACGAAGATGATGTTCTTTTCGCGCAGCAGTCGTCCGAAGTTGGGCATATCTGTCATCCTTCTCATAGCCGCCCCAGCACCATCTCGGCGCAGCGGTCGCCCAGCACCATGGCGGGCGCATTGGTGTTGCCGGCAGGAATGTCGGGCACGGCGGACATGTCGCAGACGCGCAGCCCCTCGACGCCCCGCACCCTCATGCGCGCATCGAGCACCGCCATCGGATCGCCATCGGCGCCCATTTTCGCGGTGCCGGCGGGGTGGAAATTGGTCTTGACCACGCGGCGGCAATGGTCGCGCAGCGCGGCGTCGGAATAGTCTGTGGGCGCCACGACCTCGGCAATCCGGTCGGCCAGCGGCGACTGGTTCATGGTCTCGCGGAAATAGCGCAACCCCTTGACCATCTCGTCCATGTCGCGTTCGTCCGACAGGAAGTTGGGGTTCACCAGCGGCATGTCTTCGGGATTGGCCGAGGCCAATTTCACATCGCCCGTCGACCGCGGCTTGAGCAGCACCATCTGGATCGAGACGCCGTAATCCTCGGGGATGGTCCTGGCCTGCGCGTCATTGAGATACATCACCGGGATGCAGTAGGCCTCATGCGTGGGCAGCGCCTCGGGATCGGTTGGGTTGACGAAACAGGCGGCCTCGAGCCCGGTGGTGGTGATGCGGCCCCGGCCGAAGAGTTTGAACTCCATGCCGTTGCGCAGCATGTTCCAGCCGCGATCCTGCTTGAAATAGCCGTAGTTTCCATTCGCGCGCGCGACGATCGAAACGTCGGGGTGATCCTGAAGGTTCCGGCCGATGCCCGGCATGTCCTGCACCACGTCGATGTCATGGTCGCGCAGGTGATCCGCTGGGCCCAGCCCCGAGAGCATCAGCAGCTTCGGCGTGATCAGCGCCCCCGCCGAAAGGATCACCTCCCCCGCGCAGCGCGCGGTGTGCTCGGTGCCGGATTTGTCGCGATAGACCACACCCACCGCGCGGCCATCCTGGATCAACACGCGCTGTACCGTGCTTCGCAGGCGGATCGTCAGCTTCGGGTTGTTCTTGATCGGATCAAGAAAGGCATAGGCCGCCGAAACCCGTTGGCCCCGATCATAGGTGAACTGGAAGAACCCGGCGCCGCGCTGGCTCTTACCGTTGAAATCCGGGTTGAACGGCTCGCCCTGCGCCTGAAGCGCCTGCACGAACCATCGCGCCATATCGTCGATATGCCCCGGGTCCGAGACCGTCAGCGGCCCGTCGCAGCCATGCAGATCGTCGTTGAACTTGCGGTTGCCCTCAAGCCGCTTGAAATGCGGCAGAACCGCGTCCCAGCCCCAGCCGATGGCGTCGTTGTTGCCGCGCAGCCCTTCGTGCCAGGCGTCGTAATCCTGCGGCCGGCCGCGCACATAGGCCTGACCGTTCACGGTAGAGCCCCCGCCCAGCACGTTGCCCTGCGGGATCTCGGTCTGGCGCCCGCCAAGCTGGGACTGCGGGGTGGATTTGTGGGTGCGAAAGAACTTGGAGCCGTTCTTGAGCAGTTTGAACACCCCCGGCGGCATGTCGAGCAGAGGATGGCGATGGTGATACCCGCCTTCGAGCAGCAGCACCTTGGCGCCCCCCTCGACCAGCCGTGCGGTGGCCACGCTGCCCGCCGATCCCCCGCCGATCACGATATGATCGAAAGTCTCCATCATCCCCCTCCCCAGGAAAGTCGCCCTCCCCTCATTTTTGGTATTACCAAAATATGAGAAACTTGTGCCAAACGCTTGACATTCTGTCAATAGCCGTAGGTTTCGATATTTTTTGTAAGACTAAATTGATCTGCCTGTCAGGCCCGCTCCCAGCAACAATATCTTGCCGAAGGCCTTGCCGGCCGCCATATGCGCCAGCGCGGCCCCGGTCTGATCCAGCGGGTATTCCGCGGCCGTCAGTGCCTCGAAATTCACCGCGCCGGATTCGATCAGCTGCACCGCTTCCTCGAATTCGCGGTTGAACTGAAAGGAGCCGCAAAGCTCGATTTCCTTGAGCATCACCAGATGCAGCATCACCCGGGCCTCACGCAGCTGGATATTCGACAGGATCGATACCCGGCCCTTCTGGCGCACTGCCTTGAGCGCGGTATTGAAGGCCGGGATCGCGCCCGAGGCCTCGACCACCACGTCAAAGCGTTTCTCGATGTCGGCGTCCGCGATCCGGCCGGCCAAATGCCCCTCGCCGGCGCCGGCCTTGCGCGCGACCTCGACCGCACCGGGCCGCAGATCGAGCGCCGTGACTTGCGCGCCCCGTGCCGCCGCGCCGGCAATCGCCAGGAGCCCCATCGGCCCGCAACCCGTCACCAGCACCTTGTCCCCCGCGGCCACGCCGCCCTTGTTCAGCGCGTGCAGCGCACAGGCCAGCGGCTCGGCAAAGGTCAGGTGGCGCGGGTTCACATCTTCGGCCACCGGGCGGCAGCAGCGCGCCGGGTGGTCGATCACATCGCGGAAAAAGCCGTCCAGATGCGGAACGGTGGTGGCCGAACCGGGGAATTTCTTGGCGGTGCAGAGGTTTTCCTCGCCCCGCTTGCAGGGATCGCAGCTCTGGCAATTCATGATCGGGTTGAGCGCAACGAGCTGGCCCCTGCGCAGCCTCGATCCGTTCGGATCCTCCACCCAGGCACAGGCTTCGTGGCCCAGAGTCACCGGATTGTGCAGCTCGAACCCGGCATTGGCGAAATGCGCGTAGTAATGCAGATCGGTGCCACAGAGGCTGGCAACCGCTAGGCGCAGGCGGACATGGCCGTTTGCGATCTCTTCGGGCGGCGATTGGGGGCCGGTGGCAACACTTTCGGCGGCGGTCAGGCGGGTCTGGACAAAGCTCATGACGGTTCCTTCAAAATCCGATGGCATAGCCGCCGTCGACCGGCAGGTTGACGCCGTTGACATAGGCCGCCTGGTCTGAGGCGAGATAAAAGATGGCATTGGCCACATCCTCGGGCTGGCCAAAGCTGTGGGTCGGGATGCGGCTTTCGATCCTGTCGCGGCGCGCCGGGTCTTTCGCCAGCACGGCGCGGGTCATGTCGGTATCGATGAAACCCGGGCTGACGGCATTGCAGCGGATGCCAAACTGCGCCGCATCCACCGCGACGGAACGGGTCAGCCCGACAACGGCGGTCTTGGCGGTCACATAGGCCGCGGCCGAGGGCAGCGCCATGATCCCGCCCATCGACGAGACGTTGACGATGGCGCCGCCGCTGTCCTGATGCAGGCTGACATAGCGCCCGCAGGCCGCGAACATGGCGCGCACGTTGATGTCGAGCACCTGGTCGAGCGCCTCCGGCGGCACCTCCCAGATCGGCTTCTTGAAATGCACGCCGGCGTTGTTAACCAGCGCCGCGATCGGGCCGGCGCCGGCATGGATCGCAGCCAGCCAATCGGCCGCCCGATCGGCGGCAATGTCGCATTCGTGGAAATGCGCCCCCTGCCCCAGCGTGTCGAAATCGGCCCGGCTCCGGGCCACCACATGCACCTCGAACCCGGCTTGCAGGAAACGCCGCGACTGGCTGAGGCCCAGCCCCTTGTTTCCCCCGGTGATGACGGCAATCGGCATGGCTCAGGCCTCGCAAAGATGATGGTGATAGAGTTGGTTGATCCGCGCGAGGAACTGCTCCTCGGGGATCGCCCTGCGAAAGAAATCCGGCATGATCGCACAGACCTCGTCGACAAAATCCAGAAACCAGATGTCGCGCGGCCTGGTCCAGGCGTTGTCGATGGTGTGAAAGCCGCCCTTGAAGAAACCTGCAACCGCCGGGTTTTCCGCCTGCGCCAGCCAGGTGTGGCGGTTGGCGGGTTGGCCATTGTTGTCCAGGTAGACGCCGGATTGCACCTCGGGCGAAGTGATCCATTGCGCGAAACCGATAGCGGCCTCGGGGTGCCGCGTCTTGGCGGACACGCCGATCCCGGCGCCCCCGAGGATGCTGCGCGCGCGGGAATGCCCGGCGCAGAGCGGCAGATCGAAATAGCCCACGGGATGCGGGCGAAATCCGGGGCGGGCGTAGTTGACGTATCCGAACAGGCAGGGCGACAGGGCGAAATCATCGGTGGTCGAGAGCACCTCCAGCGCGCCGATCGGGTTCATGTCGACCTGCTCATCCGGCCCGAGATTGTAGAGCGCGCGCAGAACCCCGAGCGCATAGAGTCCATTGTCGTCAGAGACGAAATGCGCCGGGCCCACCGGCATCACCGCACCCCCGCGCCCGGCGACAAGCGTCATCAGCATGTCGAAGGCATCGACCGGCAGCAGCGGCGTCAGCGGACGGAAGCGCGCGGCCTCCCCGCCCAGGAAATCCTCCCAGTGGCGCGGCAGATCGGGGCCCAGATCGGGGCGATAGGCCGCCATCTGGCAGGCCGCATCCACCGCATAGGCCCAGCATTTGCCGTTCCAGAAATAGCTCTCTGCCGACCCACCCAGCGAGGCCGAGGCATCTTGAGGCATCGGCAGCGACAGCAGCGCGCCGGTTTCGGCAATCTGGCCGACGTGCGGATGGTCGAGCACGATGAAATCGTAGCGCTCCGCCATCTCGGCAATCGGCGCATCGGCAAAGGCCTGAAGCGACCGCTTGTCCCAGACGATCTCGACGCCGGTCTCGGCGCGAAACACTTCTGACGCGGCGACAACCGGGTCGAAGCCCCGCGGATGATCCCAGGTCATGCCCCTCAATTTCATGCGCTTGCCCTCCCGATTCTGCGGCTTGCCTTCTTGCTTGCCGAATCCGGATTCTATTTTCAAGTATCAAAATTACTTCTAAATTTGAAATTCCTGTGTTATCCCAGACTCGGAAACGGCGCAGACACTGCCGCCGACCACCGAATCGGAGGAGGAAAATTCATGACTTTTCAACTTATTGGCCGCGCTTCCCGCCTGATCGGCATTGCCGGCCTCGCCCTGGCCCCCTTGGCGGCCGGAGCGGCGGAATACACCTTTCGGCTTGCCCATGTGACCTCGGACAAGGAGCCGATCCAGCAGGCGATGGAAGAGTTCGCAAAGAACGTGGAGACCCGCACCGACGGCGCGGTGGCGATCCAGATCTTTGCCAACGCGCAGCTCGGATCGAACCCGGAAGTCTTTGAGCAGATCCGCGCAGGCGCGCCGATCATCTCGATCTCCGACCCCGGCTATCTCAGCGATTTCGTGCCCGATTTCGGCGTTCTGGGCGGGCCCTACCTGATGGATGATCCCCGCGATTTCACCAAAATCGTGGAAAGCGATCTCTATGCCGAGATGAAGGACCGGCTGCGCAGCGAATCCGGCATCGAACTGCTGTCGCTCAACTGGCTGTTCGGCGCGCGCCACATGCTGGCCGACAAGGCGATCTCCAGCCCCGCGGACACCGAAGGCATGACCTTCCGCACCCCGCCCAACATCATGTGGGTGGAAACCTTCAACGCCATGGGTGCGCGCCCGACGCAGGTCGCCTGGGGTGAGGTCTATTCGGCGCTGTCCGCCGGCGTGGTCGATGGCGCCGAGGCGCCCCTGCCCTCGATCCACGGCGCCAAGCTGCACGAGACCAAGAAAACCATCTCGCTCACCGGCCATTTCAAGGGCTTCACCGGGCTGATGATGAACGCCGATCTCTTCGCCTCGTTGCCCGAGGACATCCAGATCGTGCTGGACGAAGAGGCCAACAAGGCCGGTGTCTTCATGACCGACGTTATGCTGAACTCGGAAGAAGAGTGGATTTCCAAGCTCGAGGCCGAAGGCGTCACATTCAACCGCGACGTCGACATCGCGGCCTTCCAGGACGCCACGGCCGAAGTCTATACCAAGTTCCCGGACTGGTCCGAAGGCCTGTACGACCGCGTGCGCGCGATCCTCGACAACTGAGGAAGGCCCCCGGTCCGGGCCAGATGCGGCCCGGGCCAACCAAGGGAGGAGAGATCATGCAGAACCTTGCCAAATGGGTCCGGCGGGCCGAGAATCTGGTGTCCTTCACGGCGCTGGCGGTGCTGACCGGCTCGGTGCTTTGGGGTGTTTTGACGCGCTACGTCACCGAACGCCCGGCGGTCTGGACAACCGAGCTCTCCGGCATCCTTTTTACCTGGGTGGTCTTTATCGGCGCGATGACCGCCCATCAGGAAGGGCGGCACATCCGGGTGACCCTGCTGATCGATCTCCTGCCCGCTGCGGCCCGGCGCGCGCTGCGCAAGCTGGCCGACGGGCTGGTGCTGGCCTTTCTCGCCTATGCCGCCTGGCTGAGCTTTGTCATGATGCAGAAGGGCGCGACGCGGCCCTCGCCGGTGCTCGATATTCCGTTCTCCTGGGTCTACCTCGCCACGCTGCTCGCCTTTGTCGGCATGTCGCTGACCTCGGCCCTGCGGCTGCTGGGCCTGATGGACCCGCCGCCGGTCGACGCGCTGGAGGATGTGGTATGAGCCTCGCGCCCGTCCTGATCCTGCTGCTCGGCATCGCCATCGGCATTCCCGTCGCCTTCGCCATCGGCATGGCGGGGCTCTCCTTCTTCCTGATTTCCGGCGCCATGCCGCCCGAGATCTTCATCCAGCGCATTGTCGCCGTCACCCATTCCTTTCCGCTGCTGGCGGTGCCGCTGTTTGTCATGACCGGCGTCGTGATGAACTACGCCGGCATCACCAGCCGCATGATGAGCTTCGCCGAGGCGATGACCGGCCATTGGAAAGGCGGGCTGGCGCAGGTCAACGTACTGCTCTCGACGCTGTTGGGCGGTGTCTCGGGCTCGGCCAATGCCGATGCGGCGATGCAGTCCAAGGTTCTGGTGCCCGAGATGACGAAGCGCGGCTATGACCCGGCATTTTCTACCGCCGTCACCGCGTCCTCCTCGATCATCTCGGTGATCATTCCGCCGGGGATCGGGCTGATCCTTTATGGCTTCATGGGCGATGTGTCGATCGGGCGGCTGTTTCTCGCCGGGATCGTGCCGGGGGTACTGATCTGCGCCGCGATGATGGGCGCGGTGGCCCTGCGCGCCCGCCAACTCGACCTGCAACCGGCGTATGAGGCGCCCCTGCCCTGGGCCGGCCGCGGCCGCGCCTTTCGCGGCGCCTTCCTGGCGCTGCTGGTGCCGGTGGGCATCGTGCTGGGCATCCGGCTGGGTTATTTCACGCCGACCGAGGCCGGCGCGATGGCGGTGCTTTTCGCGGTCGTCGTCGGGCTGGTGCATGGCGACCTGAAGCTTTCCCACATTCGCCCGATCCTTGAGCAGACGATGCAGGCGACGGCGGTGATCCTGCTGATCATCTGCGCCGCCAACGCCTTTGGCTTCTACATGACATGGGAGCGGATCCCGGCGCAGGTCGCCGAGGCGATGCTGGCCCTGACCCAGAACCCGCTGCTGCTGCTCCTGCTGATCAACCTGCTGCTGGTGCTTGCGGGCATGTTCATCGAAGGCTCGGCCGCGCTGATCCTGCTGACGCCGATTCTGGTGCCGGTGATCACCAAGGTCGGCATCGATCCGGTGCATTTCGGTGTCGTCATGGTGTTCAACCTGACCGTCGCCGGCGTCACCCCGCCGCTCGGCACGCTGATGTTCACCACCTGCTCGATCACCGGGGTGCGGATCGCCGATTTCATCCGCGCCTGCGCCCCCTTCTACCTGGTGCTTTTCGGGATGCTCTTCGTGCTCACCTATCTTCCGCAGCTCTCGCTCTGGCTGCCCAACCTGCAATTCGACGGAGGCCCGCAATGACTCAGGACACCGACGGCAGCGTGGATTTCACCCACGACGGACATGTCGCCGAGATCACGCTGAACCGCCCCGCCAAGCACAACGCGCTGACGCCGCAGATGTATCGCCAGATCGGCCAATGCTGCGCCGAGGCGAACGAGACCGCCGCCGTTCATGTGGTGATCTTTCGCGGCGCGGGCGACCGCGCCTTCTGCGCCGGTTCCGATATCAAGGCGCTGGAGGGCTATGAGGATTTCTGGGCCTGGCGCAACCGCCTCGATTACATCCCGCCGATCCTGTCGCTGCGCAAGCCCGCCATCGCGGCGGTCAAGGGCTGGGCCCTGGGCGGCGGGCTGGAAATCGCGCTGGCCTGCGACCTGCGCGTGGTGGCCCGCTCGGCGATCTTTGCCGCGCCCGAGGTGCGGCTCGGCTGGAATGGCGCCGGCGGCGCCGCGCAGCATCTGACGCGGATGTGCGGCCAGGGCCAGGCGATGCGGCTGCTGCTGACCGGGGATCGCTTCGACGCCGAAGAAGCGGCGCGGATCGGCATGGTCGAATACCTCGTCGCACCGGGCGAAGAGCTGGACAGCGCCCGCGCCATCGCCGGCCAGATCGCGGGACACGCGCCGCACGCCACCCAGGGCGTCAAGGCGGCGGTGCGCGGGGCGATGGATCTGAGTCTGGAACAGGGGCTGCGCAACGAAAATGAACTGATGTCCCTCTGTTTCGCCAAGGCGGAACAGGCCAAGATGCGCGCCAGGCAATCAGGGGACACCAGATGAACAAACCTGCGGCAAATGACGCGACCAAGAAAGCCAAATCCTCGGTTCCGGCGGTGGAAAAGGCGCTCGACGTGCTGGAACTGCTGACCGACCGGTCGGGCGGCCTGACGATGAACGAGATCGTCGATGCGCTGGGCCGGACCATGGGCGAAATCTATCGCGTCGTGGTCTATCTCACCGAACGCGGCTACCTGCATCAGGATCCGCGCACCAGCCGTTATGCGCTGACGCTGAAACTGTTCGAGCTGTCGCACCGACACGACCCGACCGAACGGCTGATCCATGCCGCCCTGCCGCTGCTGGAAAGGATTGCCGCGCGCACCAGCCAATCCTGTCATCTCGGTGTTCTCAACCGCGACAACGTCCTTGTGCTCACCTCGGTGCAAAGCCCCCTGCCCGCCGGCTATGCGGTGCGCACCGGCGCCCTGTTTCCGGTCAGCCAGACCAGCTCCGGCCATGTGATCCTCGCCTTCTCGCCCGAGGATGTGCAGGACCGCCACATCGCCCGCCAGCCCGAAGACCAGCGAGCGGCGCTGGCCCGGCGCCTCGCCCGCATCCGCCATAACGGCTTCGAGGATACGCCCAGCACGATGATCACCGGCGTGCGCAACCTCTGCGTGCCGGTCTTTGACACGCGCGGCGTCACCGCCGCCATTACCTCGGGGTTCATCGGCCAGGTGGGCGACGCGCCCAGCGCCGAAGACGCCCTCGCCACAATTCGCCTCACCGCGCTCGAACTGTCGCGCTCGCTGGGCTTTCTGCCCGACGCCAGCCCATTCGGCGCCGCACTTACCTCATGACACAAAGGACCTGACCCATGACCGATCTTCCGCTCTCCGGCCTGCGCGTGCTGGATTTCGCGCAATTCCTTGCCGGCCCGGTGGCGGCGCTGCGGCTGGCCGACCTGGGGGCGGAGGTGATCAAGATCGAACGGCCCCAGGGCGGCGATCTGTGTCGGTCGATGGTGGTCAACGATCAACGGCTGGACGGCGACAGCCTGGTGTTTCACACCTTCAACCGCGGCAAGAAAAGCGTCACCGCCGACCTCAAGAGGCCCGAGGATCTGGCCGACGTGCGCAGGCTGATCGAAACCGCCGACGTGATGATCCACAACTTCCGTCCCGGCGTGATGGAGCGGATCGGGCTGGGCTATGACGCGGTCAAGGCTCTCAACCCGCGACTGGTCTATGGCGCGGTCTCGGGCTATGGCGCCGAGGGTCCGTGGAAGGACAAGCCGGGACAGGACCTGCTGGTGCAGGCGCTGTCCGGGATTGCCTGGCTAAACGGCAATGACGGTGACGGGCCGGTGCCGACCGGCTTTGCCATGCTCGACGTGGCGACGGCGGGGCAGTTGGTGCAGGGCATCCTTGCCTGTCTGGTGCGGCGCGGGGTCAGCGGCAGAGGCGGGCTGGTCGAAGTCGATCTGATGTCGGCGGCGATCGACATGACCTTCGAGCAGTTCACCTGTTTCCTCAATGACGACAGCGGCCAGCCGCGCCGCCACGCGCAGGGCAACGCCAACCCCTATCAGCCCGCGCCTTACGGTGTGTACCGGACCGCCGATGGCCACATGGCGCTGGCCATGGCACCTCTGGCCAGATTGGCGGAGCTGCTCGCCTGCCCCGAGATCGCGGCCTTCGGACAGGCGCAGGCCTTTGCTCGGCTCAACGAGATCAAGTCGGTGGTGGCCGGCGTTCTCGCGACGCAACCGACGAAGCATTGGCTCGACATTCTCGAACCGGCCGGGCTGTGGTGTGCGCCGGTTCTCGACTGGCCCGCCTTTGCCGCGACCCCGGGTTTCGCGGCGCTCGATCCGGTGCAGGTGATCAGAACCGAAGGCGGTGCCGACGCCAAGACCACCCGCTGCCCGATCCGCATCGACGGCCGGATGCTGCGCAACCCCGTGGCCGCGCCGGCGCTGGGCGCCGACACCGACGCGGTGTTCGGCAGCCTTGTTGCCGCAGCCCGGGCATGAGGCCGCTCGATGGCGTGACAGTGGTGGATTTCAGCCAGTTCCTGGCCGGTCCCTATGCCGCGCTGCGGCTGCTCGATCTGGGCGCGCGGGTGATCAAGGTGGAAAACCCCGACCGTGGCGATCTCTGTCGTCATCACTATGTGTCCGCGACCCGCGTCGAAGGCGACAGCACGCTGTTTCACGCCATCAACCGTGGCAAGGAAAGCCTGACCCTCGACCTCAAGAGCATCGACGGACAGCAGGCGGCGCAAAGGCTTGTCGCCGGGGCCGATGTGGTGATCCAGAACTTTCGCCCCGGCGTGATCGACCGGCTGGGCCTCGGCTATGAGGCGGCGCAGGCCCTGCGGCCGGGGCTCGTCTACGGCTCGATTTCCGGCTACGGCGAGACCGGCGATTGGGCCGGGCTGCCGGGGCAGGATCTGCTGGCGCAGGCGCGCAGCGGGCTGATGTGGCTGAGCGGCGACCGGGGCCAGGGTCCGGTGCCGGTGGGGCTGCCGGTTGCCGATATCGCCGCCGGTGCCTGTCTGGCGCAGGGGCTGCTCGCCGCGCTTTTCCGGCAGGCCCGCAGCGGCGTGGGCGCCCATGTGCAGACCAGCCTGCTGGAAGCGCTGATCGACCTGCAATTCGAATTCCTGACCACCTGGATGAGCAACGGCCAGACCCCGCCGCGCCGGATGCGCCAGGGGTCGGCGCATGGCTATCTCGCCGCGCCTTACGGGGTCTACGACACCGCGGAGGGCTGGCTGGCGCTGGCCATGACCCCGCTGCCGGTGCTGACCGAGGCGCTGGGCCGGCCGGCGCTGACGGCAGAGCTGGACGGGATGGACGGCTTCGCCGACCGCGAGGCGATCCGCGCCGCGGTGCAGGCGGTTTTCGCCACCGGCCGGGCGGCGGACTGGGAAGCGGAGCTTGCGGCCAAGGGCATCTGGTGCGCCCGGGTCCGCACCTGGGAGGACATGATCGCCGAGGGCGGCCCGGCGGTGACCGGAATGCTGCGGCCCGGAGCGGAACTGGCCCGCGTTGCGGCGCCGTTCCGGCTCGACGGTCAGCGTCCGGAGCCTGCCCGGCGCGGCCCGGCACTGAACGAACACGGGCAAAAACTGGCCGCGGAGTTCGGGTTCAGCGCTGCGGCCGCGACAGGCTAATGCGCCGCAACGTTCTTCATCCCGAGCGCCCGGATCTGCTGTGACATCTGCACGAAGGAGCCGTCGACGTGCTTGCGGATCACGGTATCCGCGCGGGCCGGATCATTGGCGCGCAGGGCGACGATCAATTCGTCATGTTCCTTCTTGATCGCCTCGAACCGCGCCGGTGAAATCCGCAGCCGGGCCGCCTGGACGTTGAGCGTGGTGCGCAGGTTGCGCCAGATCTCGGCCGCTGTCTGGTTGTAATGCCCCCGGCAGAAAATCTCGTGGAACTGAAAGTCGAGCTTGCGAAAGGTCCGCTGCTCGGAATGCGGCAGCTCGTGGATCCTGGCCTGGATGCCCTCCAGCTCGTCCAGCAGATCGGGCGGCGCGTAATCGGCGAACCAATTGACGAAATACGGCTCGAGCATTTGCAGGACCTCGAAGATGTTCTGGATCGATCCGGCATCGGTGGGCCGGATCGTGGCGCCGCGGTTGGGATGGATCTCGACAAACCCTTCACCCTGCATCCGGCGCAGAACCTCGCGCACCGGGCTGGTGCTGGTGCCATAGCGCTCGGCGATCTCGGAGACCTTCAGCCGCTGGCCACCGGCCAGACGGCCATCATAGATGTCATCGAGGATCGCATCGTAGAGCGGGAGTTCCGCGGTATCGTCGCCGGTTTTCATGATAATGTCATACTCTTTGGATCAAGCGCCATCATAACGGTCTGCCCCGCCCTGTTCCAGTGGGGCGGGGCCCTTGCTGTCAGATCTCTCCCGCATAGTGGCACAGCACATCGGCGCCGGCGCTGGACTTTGCCGGCGGCCGAGTCTCGCGGCAGAGATCGGTGGCGTGCGGGCAGCGCGGGCTGAAGCGGCAGCCCTTTGGCGGCACGCCGACATCGACCGGCTCGGGTTTGCCGGAGCGACGGCCGCGCTGGCGCGGATCGGCCACCGGCACCGCTTGAAGCAGCGCGCGGGTATAGGGGTGCTGGGGGTTTTCGAACAGGGTTCTTGTGTCGGCCACCTCGACGAACTGGCCGCGATACATCACCGCCACCCGGTCGCAGATATGTTCCACCACGGCCAGGTCATGGGCGATGAACAGAAAGGTCAGCGCGAATTCCTCCTGCAAATCCTGCAACAAGTTCAGCGTCTGCGCCTGGATCGACACGTCCAGCGCCGAAACCGCCTCGTCGGCGACCACCAGCTCGGGGTGCGTCGACAGCGCCCGGGCAATGCCCAGTCGCTGGCGCTGGCCGCCGGAAAACGCGTTGGGATAGCGGTGCATGAATTCCTTGCGCAGCCCGACGTTCTCCAGAAGCTCGGCCACGCGCGCGTTCAGCGCCTTGCCTTTCAGCCCTTCGGTTTTTTGCAGCGCCTGGCCCACCACGTCGATCACCCGCAGGCGCGGGTTGAGCGAGGCCTGCGGATCCTGAAAGATCATCCGCACCTTGCGCCAGACCTGCCGCATCTGCTCCAGCGGCGCATTGGCCAGCTCGACCTCGCCACCCTCTTTCGGCAGGAAGCGGATGCTGCCGGAGCTCGGGTCCAGAACCCGCAGGATGCAGCGGCCGAGCGTCGTCTTGCCGCTGCCCGACTCGCCGACGATGCCGAAGGTCTCGCCGCGCCGCACCTCGAAGGAGACGGAATCCACCGCGACAAAGCCCTGCACCGGGTCCGAGAACCAGCCGCCCTTGCTGCCGCCGAATGACATCGTAAGGTCCTTGACCTCGAGAATGGCCTCAGACATTGGCATGCGCCTCCTCTTCGTGCAGGAAACAGGCCACCTGCCCCGGCCCATGCGGTTTCAGCAGCGGTTCGCGCAGGTCGCAGAGACCCTGCATGAAATGATCGCAGCGGGTGCGGAAGGTGCAGCCCGAGGGCCGCGCCAGCGGATGCGGAACCATGCCGCGAATGGCCGGCAGGCGGGCCCGTGCCGTCACCCCGATACGCGGCACGGAATCGAGCAGCGCCCGCGTATAGGGATGCTGCGGCGTCTCGAACAGCCCGTAGACATCCGATTTCTCGACGATCTTGCCCATGTACATCACCGCCACGTCATCGGCCACTTCGGCCACCACGCCCAGATCATGGGTGATCAGCATCACCGCCATCTGGAATTCCTCTTTCAGCTCGGCGATCAGGTCGAGGATCTGCGCCTGCGTCGTCACGTCGAGCGCCGTGGTCGGCTCGTCCGCGATCAACAGGCGCGGCTGGCAGCTCAGCGCCATGGCGATCATCGCCCTTTGCCGCATGCCACCGGAGAGCTCGAAGGGATAGGCCTCGAACCGCTCGGCCGGACGCGGGATGCCGACGCGGGCCAACATGTCGATCGCCTCTTCGCGGGCCTCGGCCTTTGAAACGTCGCGGTGCAGGCGGATGGTCTCGGTGATCTGCTTGCCGATCTTCTGGATCGGGCCAAGCGAGGACATCGGCTCCTGAAAGATCATCGCGATGTCGCTGCCCCGGATCGAGCGCAGCTCCTTTGATCCCGCCCGGGCGCGCGCCAGATCGACCGTGCGGCCATCGGCGGAATGATAAAGGATGCTGCCGCCGGTGATCCGGCCCGGCGCGTCGACGATGCGCAGGATCGATCGCGCCATGATCGACTTGCCGCAACCGCTCTCGCCCAGAAGGCAGAGGGTGCGGTTGGGCAGGATGTCGAGATCGCCGCCCTCGACCGCCTTGACCAACCCGTCATCGGTGAAGAAGTGGGTTTTCAGGCCCTTGATCTCGACCAGGGGTTTTGCGGAGGTGTCAGTGTGCATAGGGATCTGCGGCATCGCGAAGGCCGTCTCCTAGAAAGTTGAGGGCAAGCACGGTGATCACGATCACCGAACCGGGCGCGATCAGAAGCCAGGGCGCCTCAATGATGGTGCGGATGTTCTGTGCCTCTTTCAGCAGAGTGCCCCAGGACACGATGGGCGGTTGCAGCCCGATGCCGAGGAACGACAGCGAGGTTTCCGCCAGGATCATCAGCGGCACCGCAAGGGTGAGCGAGGCGATGATATGGCTGGCGAAACTGGGCACCAGATGCTTGCGGATCACCTCCCAGTCCGACAGCCCGTCAAGCCGCGCCGCGATGACGAAATCCTCGTGTCTGAGCGACAGGAACTTGCCGCGCACCTCGCGCGCCAGCGTTGTCCAGCCGATCATCGACACGATCAGCGTCACCACGAAATAGGTGCGCAAGGGCGGCCAGTCGAGCGGGATGGCCGCCGCCAGCCCCATCCAGAGCGGGATCGTCGGGATCGAACGCAGGAACTCGATCAGCCGTTGGATGGCATTGTCGATCCAGCCACCGTAGTAGCCCGAGATGCCGCCCAGGCTGACGCCGACGACCAGCGAGACCGCCACGCCGACCAGACCGATCGACATGGAAATCCGCGTGCCCATGATGATCCGGCTCAGGATATCGCGACCCAGCCGGTCGGCGCCGAAGAAATAGACCCTTTGCCCGGGGTCCGTCGGGCCAAAGAAATGCCGGTTCGTCGGGATCAACCAGAGCAGCTTGTACTCGTACCCTTCGACAAAGAACCCCAGCGGGATCACCTTGGACGGATCTTCGACGAAATGCCGGCGCATCGCCTCGCGGTCGATCTCCATCTTCAGCCCGCGGGCATGCAGTTGAAAGTCGCGGCCGCCGTCCTCGCCCTCGGTGAAGAAATGGATGCCCTGCGGCGGCGCAAAGGGCGCGCGGGTGTTGGTGTCGAGGTAATTGGAGGGGGCCAGGAACTCGCCGAAGAGCGCGACGAAATAGATGAACCCCACGATATAGAGGCTGACCCAGGCGACCTTGTGCCGGCGGAACTGGCGCCACATCAGGGCCCAGGGCCCCAGGAGCGCCGGGGATTTCACGGATTCGGCCGCCTGAACTTCGGCTGCGGTATCGATGGCTGTCATTGGTAGCGTATCCTCGGGTCGACCCAGGCAAGAAGTACATCGGACAGAAGGGTGCCGATCACCGTCAGCAGGCTGACGATCAGGATCAGCGATCCGGCCAGGTACATGTCCTGCACCAGAAGCGCGCGCAGCAAGAGCGGGCCGGTGGTGGGCAGGTTCATCACCACGGCGACGATGATTTCGCCCGAGACAAGCGTGGGCAGGATCCATCCGATGGTCGAGATGAACGGGTTGAGCGCGACGCGCACCGGGTAGCGCATCAGAAGCTGGAATTCCGACATGCCCTTGGCGCGGGCGGTCACGACATAAGGCCGATAGAGCTCGTCCAGCAGGTTGGCGCGCATGATGCGGATCAGCGCCGCCGCGCCGGAGGTGCCGACGACAAAGACCGGCATCCAGATGTGTTTCAGCAGATCGACGAACTTGGCCCAGCTCCAGGGCTCGCCCAGGTATTCCGGGCTGACCAGACCGCCGACCGACTGGCCGAAATACTTGAAGGCGACATACATCATCACCAGCGCCAGCAGGAAATTCGGGATCGCGAGGCCGACAAAGCCGAAGAAGGTGGCGATGTAGTCGCCCACCGAATACTTGCACACCGCCGAATAGATGCCGATCGGCAGCGCCACCGCCCAGATGAACCCGAGCGTCAGCAGCGAGATGCCGAAGGTCCAGCCGAGCCGGTCCCAGATCACATCCGTCACCGGCAGGTTCTTTTCAAAGGAAATGCCGAAATCGCCTTCCAGCAGGATGCCGGTCATCCATTTCCAGTATTGCAGATACATCGGCTGGCCGAGGCCGTATTGCGCGCGCAGCTGTTCGACGACGGCGGTATTGTCGACGCCCGCTTCGCCCATCTCGGCGGCGAGGCTGTCGAGGTAGTCGCCCGGCGGAAGCTGGATGATGATAAAGGTCACGATGGAGACCAGGAAGACCGTCGGGATCATGTAGAGAACCCTTCGGAGGATGAAGCCACCCATGTCCGCTCCTTGCGTTTGAGTTCAAGTGGGGCGCCCGGAAGGGAGGATACCGGACGCCCCGTCACTGTACTTCGGATCAGGGCAGGTTGGTGCCACCTTCGAAGTACATCTGCGCGGTATAGGGTGCCGGGAACCAGAGCTGACCGGCGATCGGCAGCGGATCGGGCACGTTGCGCACATTGTTGCGGGCGATGCCGAAGACCGGGTCGTTCTGCACCATGCCGATGGTAAAGAACTGATCCGCAGCCATGTCGAGCACCTGCTGCATCAGCGCCTTCTGCTCTTCCGGCGTGGCCGCGGCGCGGACCTGCCGATAGGTCTCGAAGATGTCCTTGACCGCCTGCGGCGGTTCTTCACCGGTGGTCGGATCGACACCCCAGGCCGCCCATTCCCGGGCCCAGCTCACCGAGTTCGAGATCGTCGGCACGTAGCAGATCGGCGAGGTATAGGCATCCGCCTGGCCGCCCGAACAATTCCACAGATAGGCGTCGAAATCGTTCGAGGTGTGCAATTCGATCAGCCGTGACCGGTCGGTGGCGCGGATCTGGAAGTCGAGCCCCACATCCCGCGCATAGCCGGCGATCAGCTCCATCGCGTCGGGATATTGCAGGCCAAAGACATCGGCGACCAGGAAGATCAGCGAGAAACGCTCGCCATCCGGGCCAAGGCGGAAGCCTTCGGCATCCTTCTCGGGCAGCACCTTGTCGAGATATTCATTGGCTTTCTCGACGTCATATTCGGTGTACTGCTTGACGTATTCCTCCTTGTAGAGCTCGGTGCCTTCACGCGGCGCGGTCTGGGCCGCCTCGCCCGCCCCGAAGTAGAGCAGATCGATCACCTCCTGCCGGTTCATCGCGTGGCTGACGCCGATGCGGAAATCCTTGTTGTTGATCACCTCGCGTTTCACCGGATCGGTGTGGTTGAGGTTCATCATCAGGATCATGATGTTGGCCGGAAGATCGCCGACGTCGAAGAACCCGTATTTGCCGCGTTCCATGTTGTCGGTCAGCGAAGCCTTGTTCGACGGCCGGCCGAGGTGGCGCAGCATATAGTCGATCTCGCCATTGAAGGCCTTGAGCAGGATGGTTTCCACATCCTCGACCTGATCATAGGTGATCCGGTCCATGTAGGGCAGTTGCTGCCCTTCGCTGTCGACCTTGTAGTAATAGGGGTTGCGCTCGGCGACCACGCGGTCGGTGGCGCCATAGGCATTGGTCAAATGCCAGGCATGCAGCGTCGGGCGATCCGGGTTCTGCCAGAAAAGCGGCGTGTCCATCGGCCCGGCCTTGAGGTTGAACAGCTGTTTCCAGTCCGCCGCCGCCGGCTCGGCATCGACCAGCGCTTGCAGGTCGTCATTGTATTTTGCATGGAACTGGCTGAGGTAGTGTTTCGGATAGGCGGTCGGGTGATAACCGAAACCATAGGCCAGCGCTTGCAGGAACAGCCCGTTGGGCGCGCCGAAATCGAACTCGACGGTGACGTCGTCGATCTTGCGCACGGTGACCGGGCCGGCCGGGCCGATGAAGGTGCTGTCCTTGTTCGGCGTCAGATCGGTATTGGTAAAGACATCCTCGTACCAGAACATGATGTCATCGGCGGTAAAGGGCGCGCCATCCGACCATTTCATCCCGTCGCGCAGGTGGAAGGTGAATTTCGAGGCGTCGTCGGAGACATCCCAGGACTTGGCGATATTGGGCCGCACCTCGGACCAGTCGGGGGACCAGCGCACCATGTTGTCGCTGCCGATGGTGCGCACCATGTTGTGCTGATCGCCTCCGCCGAGGATGGCGCGACGCAGGGTGCCGCCGTATTCGCCGGGGCCTTCGATGGTGTCCATCACCAGCGGTTCCGCCGGCAGGCGTTCGTCCACCGGCGGCAGTTCGCCGGCAGAAACCTTTTCGTCCAGCACCGGCGCCTGCTCATAGGCCGCGGCGTGGCTGGCGACGGCCATTGCAAGCGCGCTGGCGAGCGTGGTCCATTTCCATCTGTTTTTCATTGGTCTTTCTCCTCCTCCGTTGAAGTGTATCACCAGTTGGTGACAGAGCCGTCCGGCCGCGTCAGATGCGGCGGTTCGACATGGGTGGGCCGGGATGCCCGGATCTTCTCTTCATCGACCTCGACCCCCAGCCCCGGTCTGTCGGGCACCTTGTAGGTGATGCCGTCGAGCGGGATCTGAACCGGGAACAATTCGGGATCGTGGAAGCCGAGACTTTCGGTCGGGCCCTGCCGGGTCTCTGCCCAGCTGAAGTTCGGGACCGCCGCGGCCATGTGGACCGTGGCCGCGGTGCAGACCGGGCCAAGCGGGTTGTGGGGCATCAGGTCGATGTAATGCTGCTCGCACCAGCCGGCGACCTTCATCGCCTCGGTAAAGCCGCCGATGTTGCAGATATCGAGCCGCATGTACTGGGTCAGCCCCTCTTCGATGTAAGGCGCGGCCTCCCATTTCGAGGCGAACTCCTCACCCACGGCAAAGGGGATGTTGGTCATGCCGCGCAGGGTGCGATAGGCCTGCGGCGTCTGGCAGCGGATCGGCTCTTCGAGAAAATCCAGCGTGCCGGCCGGCAGGCGGTTGCAGAAATCCGCGGTCTCGGCGATCGACAGACGATGGTGCAAATCGATCCCGAGGCAGAGGTCGGTGCCGAATTCCTCGCGCAAGGCGATCAGTTCCTTGGCGGCGCGGTTCAGGTTCTGGCGCGGGTCGAACACCGCGTCGCCGTCGAAATCGCCGGTATAGATTCGCAGGCAGTCCCAGCCGGCATCGACCAGCACCCGCGCCTTTGACAGAAGCTCGTCCATGTCCGGTGACTGACAGCTCGGAAAGGTCGGGATCTCGTCGCGCTGCTTGCCGCCGAGAAGCTGATAGACCGGCACGCCCAGCCGCTTGCCGAGGATGTCGTAAAGCGCGATGTCGATGGCCGACATGGCCGCAGTGAACACCCGCCCGCCTTCGAAATACTGGCTGCGGTAGGTTTCTTGCCAGATCCGCCCGATCTGGCGGGAATCCTTGCCCACCAGGAAATCGGCGAAATGGGCAATGGCGGCGGCCACCGCGCCCTCGCGGCAGGACAGGCCGGATTCCCCCCAGCCGTACAGGCCATCCTCGGTCGTCACCTTCACCAGAAGCTGGTTACGGATGCCGACACGGGCGTGAAGCGGTTCTATCGAGGCGATCTTGGTCATCTTGGTCCTTTTCAGTGCCAGCCGACGCGGGGCGCGGCGGGGATCATTGCGGGGCGGTCAGTCGCGATTGTCGCGCAGAGCCGGTCGCGCATGGCGCCGGCTCCGGCATCGTCCCAGAGGTTGGTCATTTCGTGGGGATCGGCGGCGAGATCATAAAGTTCGCCCGCCCCGCTATTGAGGTCGACCGAGAGGCGGTGGCTGCGAGACCGCACCGTGCGCAGATCGAGATCGACGCCGCTGCGGGTGGCATCCACCTCCCATTCGTTGTGCGCCACTTCGCGCGCGCCGCCCTGCATCACATCGGTGAGTGATGTTCCGTCATCGGCGGAGGCGCTCAGCCCGCAAAGCTCGGCCAGCGTGGCGCGCAGGTCGAGGGTCGAGACCGGCGCATCAAAGCGCCCCCGCGTGACCCCCGGACCGGCCATCACCAGCGGCACCCGCAGCAGACCGTCATAGAGCATCGGCCCCTTCAGGAGCAGGCCGTGATCGCCCAGCCATTCGCCGTGATCCGAAGTGAAGATCACGATGGTGTTCTCGAGCCGCCCCGAGGCCTCGAGATGATCGAGGATGCGCCCGACCTGCATGTCGATGGCGGCGATCATGCCGTAGTAGACCGCGATCACGTCGCGCAGATCCTTGTCCTGCAAGGCATCGTCGTTGCCCCAATACGGCTGGTCGCCGGCATGCGGCCGCTTCTGGTTGCGCCGCGCCGGGCTTTCGAGAAAGGCGCGGTGCCACCAGGGCCGCCGGTCGAGATCGAGCGCCCGGTGCGGCGGCAGATCGACCTCGGCCGGGTCGTACATCGTGGCCCAGGGCGCCGCCGCCAGGAAAGGCGGATGCGGATCGGGAAAGGAGATCCAGGACATCAGCGGCCGGTCGCGGTCTTCCTCGAGCATATCGATGGCCCGGTCGCCGACCCAGGCGGTGGAGAACCACTCCTCCGACAGCGCCGAGCGCCAGACCTGCTTGTGCTCGGTCAGCGGCGGCACCCGGTCCTTGGCCTGCGCCCAGCGGTCGCCGCCCCTGCCGTCCTGGTCGAGGAAATTTTCGTAGTGCAGCGTATACGGCCGGTCCTTCCAGCCGCAGTGATGGTGCGGCCTGAGCGTGAGATCGACCCGTTCGAAGCCCATGTACGGCCCGGCCCAATCGTCGTCGTAATCCGCGACCGAGCTGTAGCATTCCGCGGCGCCGGTCGGCGCAAAGGTCTCATGTGTCGAGAGATGCGCCTTGCCGATGAAGCGGGTGTCATAGCCGGCGCCGGCGAACAGTCCGCCCAGCCCCTCTTCGGCAAGCGCCGGATCGAGGTTGCGGCCATTGTCGCGCACGCCGTGGCTGTAGGGCAGCTTGCCGGTCAGGATCGAGGCGCGGGCTGGCTGGCACATCGGATGCGGCGTGATACAGGTATCGAACCGTGCGCCGCGACCGGCGATCCGGTCGATGTTCGGGGTGCGCACCTGGCGGCCGGCGCCGCTGATGCAGTCGCCGCGCTGCTGATCGGTTGTGATCAAGAGGATGTCGGGCGTGCGGCTCACAGGGCGACCCCCAAGCAGACACACTCTCTCTGTTCGGCCAAGGCCGGTGCAACGCCGTTCATCTCTTCCTCCCGGGATTCGGTGTTCCCCCGGGTTAATAGTTATATGAAGATTTCCAGATAGTCGACGATTTTATTTCGTTCATCTCTCTAAATTTCAAAACCCTCGACAAACGTAAAAGCCGCCCCGAAGTGGGGCGGCTTTCCAAAAGGCCGGGGCCGGCGGGACCGGCGCTCTGACGCAGGTCGGCCTACCGCCCCATCCAGCCGCCATCGACGGTAAGGATCTCGCCATTGACGTAATCCGATGCGGCCGAGGCCAGGAACACCGCCGGTCCCGCGAAATCCTCGGGCCGGCCCCAGCGTCCGGCGGGGATACGTTCGAGGATCGATTTCGATCGCGCGGGATCGTCTTGCAGCGCCTGGGTGTTGTCGGTCGCGATATAGCCCGGCGCGATGGCATTGACGTTGACACCCCTGCCCGCCCACTCATTGGCCAAGGCCTTGGTGAGCTGGCCGACCCCGCCCTTGGACGCCGCATAGCCCGGCACGGTGATACCGCCCTGAAAGGTCAACAGCGAGGCGGTGAAGATGATCTTGCCGGACCCGCGCGCCACCATGCCCCGGCCGATCTCGCGCGACAGGATGAACTGCGCCGAGAGGTTGACCTCGATCACCTCATCCCACCAGGCGTCGGGGTGTTCGGCGGCCGGCTTGCGCTTGATGGTGCCGGCATTGTTCACGAGGATGTCCGGTGCCACGCCATCGCTATCCAGCTGCGCGGCGAAGGCCGTCACCGCCGCGCGGTCGGAAAAATCGCATTGGTAGCCGGTGAAGCGGCGGCCCAGCGCCGTGACCGCCTGCTCCACCTCGGAGCCGGAAACCTCGAGCGAGGCCGAAACACCGACGATATCCGCCCCGGCCTGCGCCAGCGCCTCGGCCATGCCGCGGCCGATGCCGCGTTTGCAGCCGGTCACCAGCGCAGTCTTGCCGGACAGGTCAAAGGATTTCAGAACATCCATGGCTCAGGCCCCCACCTTGATCAGGCTCTTCAGCGCGGTCGGCGAGGCATCGAGCTGTTCGAAGGCCCGCTGGATCTCGGCCAAAGGGCTGACATCGGTGATCACCTTGTCGGCAGCAATCGCGCCCGAGGCCACCAGCGCGATCGCCTTGTCGTAATCCGCCGCCTCGTAGACCCGCGCACCGATCAGCTGCAACTCGCGCCAGAAAAAGCGGAACATGTCGACCTGCGGTTTCTTGGCGTGGATCGCCACCATGCAGATGCGCCCGCGGGTGGCGGCCACATCGGTCATCGCATCGACGCCGGGCTGGCTGCCCGACACTTCAAACACCACGTCGGCACCCTTGCCGCCGGTGCGATTGCCGATTTCGGCAACCAGGTCGGATTTGGCCGGGTTCACCACGTCAAAGCCCATGTCGGCGGCAATCGCCAGACGGTTTTCATTGACCTCGGAGATTACTACCTTGCCGCCCGCCTCGCGCGCGACCATCGCCACCAGTACGCCGATCGGGCCACCGCCGATGACAACCACGTCCTCGCCCGCCGTCAGATCGGCCATGCGGACATCATGACAGGCCACCGCCACCGGCTCGATCAGCGCCGCATGGTCGAGCCGCATGTCATCGGGAAGGGCATGCAGGGTATGGGCCGGCACGTTCCAGACCTCCTGCATCGCGCCATCGGTGTCGAGGCCGAGAAATTTCAGATTGTGGCAGATATGGGTGTGGCCGGCGTCACAGGCCGGGCAGTCGCCGCAATGATCCAACGGCCGCACGACGACCTTTTGCCCCTTCGTGAAGCCTTCGACACCCGCGCCAAGCGCCTCGACCGTGCCCGACATCTCATGGCCGATGATGCGTTCAAATCCGACGCGGGCGTCCATGTTGCCGTGAAAGACATGCATGTCAGTGCCGCAGATGCCGCAAAAGGCGATGCGCAGGGCAACCTGGCCCGGCCCAGGCGCCGGGGCAGGCTTCTGGGCGACGTCAAAGCGCCGGTCGCCCCGGTAAAAGGCGGCATGGATCTGGGTGTCGGTCATCCGGAAAGTCTCCTCTGGTTCGCGCCCGCCATTCACCGGCGGCCAATCTTGATTTATGGTATGACCAAAAATGAGGATGCATGTCAACTCCTCACGATTTTTGCGCGAAATGCCACCTATCTGCCACGCATGGTATTACCAAAATTCTGAGAACTTAAAACAGCAAAGGGGAGCGCAGGCCGTCCGCCCAAGGACGCCACCGCACAGCCAAATTACCGGAGCGCCCGAGACCTAGAGATCGTCGAAAGTATCGCGGACCTGTTTCCACGCCGATTCGAGGTGATCGCGCAGCGCCGCTTCGGCGCGGTCGGGATCGCGGTCGAGGATCGCCTCCAGGATCCGCGCATGCGCCTCGTAGTTCTGCTGGTTGCGCTCCGGCAGCCGTGGCATCTGACGCCAGCGCAGATCAAGCCAGTCGCGAAAGGCGTTGTGGATCGCCGGAAAGATCGGGTTTCCTGGGATCGAATAGAGCACACCATGAAAGGCGGTGTCGGTCTCGTAAAAGGCCAGCGAGTCATCGATGCTGGTGTGATTGGCCTCCAGCGCCTGGCGCAGCCTGGCGATATCGGCCTTGTCGGCCCGGGTCGCGGCCTGGCGCACCAGCCCGGCCTCGACAAAGATGCGGACATCGAAAATCTGGCGCACCCCGCCCGCCTGACCGGTCAGATGGCCAACCAGCCCGCCCAGCACATCCATCACCGTATGGGCATCGGGTTTGCGCACGATCGGCCGGTGACGCGGCTGAATGTCCAGCAGGCCCTTGCTGCCGAGGATCTTGATCGCCTCGCGTGCCACCGGGCGGCTGACGCCCATGGCCTCGACAATGCTGCGCTCGGCCGGAAGCGATTCCCCGTCTCTCAACTCACCCGAGATGATCTGCGCCTCGATGGCGGCGACCACCCGCTCTACCGCGCTTTCGCGCGGCGCGACCTGAGATTCGGAAGAGGCTGGCTGAATGTCGCTCATGCGGATTTATCCCATGTGAATCCAGGCAGAACAAGCTGCGACAATGGACTTACCAAATATCGGAAACGCGAGCAAGACCTTCAAATATTGACGCATTAACAAGTATTTTGGCAAGACCAAATAAGGGCAGGAGGATAATATATGCCCAGGATCGAAGCCGTCACCGCCGAATTGTTCACCCTGCCGCTCTCCGAGGTGCTCAGCGATGCAACGCAAGGCGATCACACGCATTTCGAACTGGTGATCGCCCAGATACGGCTCGACAGCGGTGTCACCGGCTCCGCCGCGCATCCCCGAGGCGCGCCGATGTCAGCCCGGCGCCGCCACCATCGCTTGCAGATCGAAGATCGGCAACAGAATCGCCAGCACCACGACCAGAACGAAGCTGCCGACGATCATCATCAGCAGCGGGTCCATCAGCGCGGCGATGCGCTTGCGGTCGTTCTCCAGCCAGCTTGCCACCAGCCGCGCGGCGCGGTCGGCCATGGGCGCCACCCGCGCGCTTTGCTCGCCAGCGCCGATCAGCTGGCAGCAGACCGGCGGAATCACCGTCAGCTGCGCCAGGGCGCGGCTGAGGCTTTCGCCCCGTTGCAGCGCCACCGAGACCTCGGCGGCCTCGCGCTGAAACCGGCGGATGGTCAGGACACGCTCGGCGCTGCGCACCGCATCAAGCGCGGTCTGCCGGCTCGAGATCACCAGCGCCAGGGTCCGGAGATATTGCAGTGCGGCGGCGTTGCGGATCAGCCGGCCGGCAATCGGCAATGACAGGCGGAACCCGTCCCAACGGTCGCGCAGGCGCGGCACGCGCAGCGCCAGCCGCGCGGCGGTCCCGGCCACGATTACCGCAACCAGGCAGGCCAGCCAGTTGGCTTGCAGCCAGTCCGAAACCGCCAGCAGACGCAGGGTGATCCCCGGCAGCGGCTGGCCGGTCGCCTCGAACATCGTGACCAGCTGCGGCGCGACGCTGGTGACGAGGATGGCGCAGACCACCAGCGAGACGGCGGCAACGAAGGCCGGATAGATCAGCGCCGTGGCCAGGCGCGACTGGTCCTGTCCGGCGGTTTCCAGGTGGTGGGCCAGCTCGTTGACCACCCGTGCCAGCTCGCCCGATGTCTCGCCGGCGGCAATGGCGGCCAAAAAATACGGCGGAAACCCGGCATCGCTGTCACCCAGCGCCCGGCTCAGGCTCTCGCCTTCCTGAAGTGCGGCGCGAGCGGCATTGGCCACCGCTTCTATGCGCTGCGATCCGCCCGAGCTGCTCACCGTCTCGAGCGCCATGTCGACCGCGATATCGGCCGAGAGCAGCACCTCGAGCTGACGGGTGAAAACCGCGCGTTCATCGGCGCTGAGCACGGTGCGCGGTCGCAGAAAGGCGATGCGGCGCCCGGCGGCGCGGGCTTCGATCTCGGCCGGAAACAACCCCTTGGCGCGCAGCTGGTCATTGGCCTGGGTCCGGGTCTCGGCCACCAATGTACCGCGGCGGCGCTGGCCCGAAGCGGTATAGGCGGTGTAGCGAAAGGCGGTCACGGGCTGGTGCCCACGACCCGCGCCACCTCGCGGAAATCGGTGGTGCCGGCGCTGACCAGGCGCAGCGCCTCGCCCAGAAGTGTCTGTTGCGGGGTGAGCGCCAGCGCCTTGAGCCGCTGTTCCGGCGCGCCCTCGTCAATCGCGGCGCGCAGCGCGTCTGTCACCGTGGCGATCTCGTATATCCCGGCCCGTCCGGCATAGCCGCTGCCATTGCACTCCGGGCAGCCCTCGGCATGGAAGACCTCGGCCGGGGGGCTCATCTCCACCGCGTCAAAAGCCGCGCGAGCCACCGCATCGGGCGGTGCCGCGCGGCGGCAGGCGGGGCAGAGCTGACGCAACAGCCGCTGCGCGATAATCGCGCGGACGGTGGCGGCGATCAGGTAATCCTCGAGCCCGAGGTCGCGCAGCCGGATGATCGCCGCAACCGAGGAATTGGCGTGCACCGACGAGAACACCAGATGGCCGGTCAGCGCCGCCTGCGCGGCGACGCTCGAGGTCTCCTGATCGCGGATTTCGCCGACCAGGATGATGTCGGGGTCCTGGCGCAGCGCGGCGCGCAGCCCGGCGGCAAAAGTCAGCCCGATCTCGGCGTGGATCTGGCTCTGGTTGATGCCCGGCAGATCGTATTCGATCGGGTCCTCGACGGTGAGGATGTTGCGCTCGGCCTGATTGGCGAGCTTGAGGAGGGAATAGAGCGTGGTGGTCTTGCCCGCGCCGGTCGGCCCGGCGGCCAGCACGATGCCATGCGGCGCGGCGCTCAGCGCCTCGAGTTCGGCCACCTGCGCCGGGCGCAGCCCGAGATCGGCCAGCGGCATCAGCCCGGCGGTCTTGTCGAGCACCCGCATCACCACCCGTTCGCCGTAGTTGCCCGGCAGCGTCGAGACCCGCACATCGATCGAGCGCCCGCCATAGCGCAACGCGATATGGCCGTCCTGCGGCAGCCGGGTCTCGGCGATGTCGAGCCCGGCCATCACCTTGAGCCGCGAGATCACCCGCCGTGCCGGGGCGCCGGCGCGGTCATAGATCGTCTGCAAGGTGCCATCGACCCGGATGCGCGCGCGCAGCCCGCCTTCATGCGGCTCGACATGCAGGTCCGAGGCCTGGGCCTCGACCGCGCGGCGCAGGAAATGGTTGACCAGCCGGATCACCGGTGCGTCGCTTCCGGTGTCGAGCAAATCGGTCGGCGGCGCCTCGAGCGAGCTGTCGTCCAGCACCACGCTGTCCTGCGCCTCGACCTCTTCGGGCGCGTCCTGGCCATTGCCCTGATAGGCGGCCATCAGCCTGTCCTGAAAAGCGTCGGCGTCGAGCTGGGTGAAATCGACCGGGGCATCAAAGGCGCGGCGCAGGGCCTCGCGCAGCCCGGTGGGCGTGGCTTCCGGCCCGGCCACCAGGGCGCCTTCGGACAGCACAACCTGATGGTCGCGGGCGAAGGCGAACGGAAGCTGTGCCCTTGTGCTCATGCCCTCACCTGCTGAATTCGAGCCTTTTCGGCAGGGCCGGCATCAGCCGCTCGATCACCATGTTGTCCGAGGCGCCGGCCTCGAACGGCTGGTTCAGATCGGCACCGTCGAAGGGCAGCCGGCCCTCGGGGATCGTCGGATAACGGCCATCGTCGCGCGGCGCGATCCGCTCGGTCACAAGCCGGGCCTCGCGGGCGATCTTTCGGGTGTAACGCGTCGCCTCCTCGGCGCTGTCTAGGATGCGGGGCCGCAGCATGATCAGCAGCACCCGCTGCCCCGACGCGACATTGCGGCCGCGAAAAAGATTGCCGATGATCGGCGCCCGGCTCAGCCCCGGCACCCGCTGATCGTTGACGCCCGAGCCGTCCTCGACCAGCCCGCCGAGGATGATCACATGATCGTCGCGTACGATGGCATTGGTCGACAGTGTCCGTTTCGAGGTGATCTCGCCGCCGGCGGCAGAGGCGGAATTGGTCAGGTTCGAGACCTCCTGATTGATCTTGAGCCGCACGTTGTGATCGGCGGTGATCTGCGGCGTCACCTCGAGCGTCAGGCCGACATCCTCGCGCTGGATGGTCTGAAAGGGATCATTCGGGATGGCGCTGTCGCCGACGGTGGAATAGCTGCCGGTGACAAAGGGCACGTTCTGCGCCACGACGATCCTTGCCTCTTCGTTGTTCAGCGTCAGGATCGAGGGGGTCGACAGCAGCCGGGTCGAGCTCTGGCTGGCCAGCGCGGCAAGAAAGCCGCCGATGCCGGACTCGCCCCTGACCTGCCGGCCACCCAGGAATCCGCCGCTGCCGGGCGCCGAGATATTGCCCTGAAGCACTGAGCTGACCAACCCGGTCAGCGTCGGGCGACCGTCGAGCGAGAACTCCACCCCGCCGACCAGCGCATCGTTGAGCAGCGCGCCGAACTGCACCGAGAGATCCGAGAAATTCTCGACCGACAGCTCGAAGACCACCGCCTCGATCAACACCTGGCTGGGCTTCTGATCGAGCGCCGCGATGGATTGCGCCACGGTCTGGATGCGCTCGGTCGGGCCGGTGATGATCAGAGAATTCTGCTGCGGCTCGGCGACGATATTGATCTCCCCGCCCGAGCTGCCGTCTTCGCCCGTCGCGGCGCCGAAAGAGCGCTGGATCACCGGCTCCAGCTCCTTGGCATCGGCATAGTTCAGTCGCACGACGACGGTGGCAAAGCTGCGCTGCGGCGTGTCGAGCTGGCCGACCAGCCGGCGCACCCGCTGCCGATAGGCCTTGTCGCCCGAGACCACCAGCGCATTGGCGCGGGAATCGGCCGAGACATTGCTACCTTCGGGCCCGAGATCGAGCGATTGCACCACCGCCAGCAGCTCCACCGCATTGGCGTTTTGCAGTCGGATGGTCTCGATCGCGTCGCTCCGCGGGGTGTCGAGCCGGGCCACCAGCGCCGAGATCCGCTGATAGCTCTCGAGCCGGTCGGAGAGCACCAGCAGGTTGGCATCCGGCACCGCCGTCAGCACCGCCTCGCCAGCGACCAGCGGGCGGATCACGTCGACGATGTCGGTCACCGGCACGTTGTTGACCGGGATCACCCGCGTCTGATAGCCGCCGCTGCCCACCACCCGCGGCGGCGCCAGCTCGCGCGCGACATCAAGCGGCACGATGCGGTCGGCCTCGGTGCCCTCGACAATGGTCAGCCGGTTGAGTTCGAGCACATTGAGAAAGATCTCGTAGAGCGCCGCCGGCGTCACCTCGCGCGGGGCCAGCACGGTGACCGTGCCCTGCACCCGCGGATCGAGGATGAAATTGCGCCCGGTGCTGTCGGCGACGATCGAGACGAAATCCCGCAGGTTGGCCTGGCGCATGTCGAGCTTGACCTGCGCCGCGCCGGTCGTGGCCACCGCGAGCCAGATCAACCCGGCAAGAAAGAGACGCTCAACTGTCTTCATCAATTTGCACTTTCAATGTCATGCGCGCCCCGGCCCGCAGAAGCTCAAGCTCGAAATCACGTTGCCGCAACAGCTCCGGCGCGGCCTGGCGCAGCGCGTCGATATCGCCCGCCGGTACGCCGTTCAGCGTCAGGATGATGTCGCCCTTGCGCAACCCGACCTTGTCATAGAGCCGCCCGTTGCGCACCCACATAATCTGCTGCGCCAGATTGCCGTTGCCCTGATCGACGATCTTCGAGCCCCCGGCCAGCCCAAGCGATCGCTGGAACCCGTCGTCGCGCAGCGCCGAGAGCGACAGGCTGGCACTTTGCACCGCCGGCGCTGGCGCGAGTTCTGCCGCAACCATCGGCGCCTCGGCCTCTTCGTCGAACCCGATCAGAAATTCCTTGTCATCCAGAGAGATGCGCACGCCATCCGGCTGAATCTCGATCACCTCGGCTCCGCCCGGCAGCACCGAGCCGACACTGACCAGGTGATCGCCGCTGTCGGCCGAAACGATGGCCCAGCCCCCCTCGCCGCCCGCCACCAGCCCCTTGAGGCTGAAATCCGGTGAAGGCTCGGGCGCGGCGGTTTCGGTGGCGGCCACCGGCTCCGGCGGGATCTCGCCGAAAAGCGCCGGCCAGAGCCACTCGGCGCGGCTCTCGGCGGCCTCGGCGCGGGCAGTCGGATCAAAGGTGACACGGCTCAGCGGGATTTCCGGGCTCGCGGTCAGGATCAGCGCCAAGGCGCCCCCGCCCAGCCCCAACACGGCGGATCCGACAAGCGATAGAATGTGATCTGCCCGAAACACGAGTTGCGCTTCGCTCCTCCATGGGTGCCGCCAGCCTCATCGGCGAGTATATTATAGTGTTGCGCCCGGTCCCCTGTGAATGAAAGACAATTTCCAGCAGATTGAACCAACGCGAACTTTTGATATAGTTTAGAAAAAAAGAGGCAGAATTTCAAATCAATTCAATGGGTATGAGCATGGCACGACTCCGCGTTCCGGCCGTGGTCGGACTGGCCCTGCTGGGCTTTTCGGGCTGTACGGATCTCGCCGCCCCGTCCGGTGGCGGCTTTCAGCAGCAATATTTCGCCGCGCGCGATGCCCTGGAAACCGGGCGTTATGATGCGGCCGCCCGCAGCTATCAGAAACTGTTGAAAAACTACCCCGCCGGCGCGGTCGAGGCCCGGCTGATGCTGGAATTGAGTCACGCCCAGCTGCGTGGCGGCGACTACGAAGCCGCCTCGCGCGCGGCGCGCAGCCTGGCCGCGTCGCAGACCGGGCCGGTGCGCGGCATGGCGCTGGCGGTGGCGGCCTCGGCCGACCACGAGATCGCCCGGAGCGCGATTGCCGCCGGCGACCGGGGCGCCGCCACCCGCCAGCGCCTGCAAGCGGCGGCCTCGGCGCTCGATGAGCTGCTGGCGGAATATCCCGGGCTCGACATCGGCAAGGCGATGGCCCGGCGCCGGGCGCTGATCACCAGTGAACTCGCCGCGCTGGGCTAAGCGCCTCAGCGCAGCGGCAGACGTGTCCGCACTTGCCAGCCGCCGGCCTCGAGCCGGTCGGCCAGTAGGTCGAGCGATTGCCGCCAGGCCTCCGGCATCGCCTCGCGCGGGGTGATCCGCGCATCCAGCGTGGCCTCGGCACCGCCGATCAGGCCCGACAACCGGCCCTCGAGCGCAACCGCGGGCCCCGCCAGCTCGAACCTGAGCCGCCAGGCCCCGCCGGCGTCGGTGGCGATGTTGAAACTGCCGTTGCCGAGCAGCGTGCCATCATAATACGCGCCGAGGATGCGCCCCGCCCCGGTCAGCCGCTCCAACCGCCGGGCGGCGGTGACGACACTGGCCTCGAGCCGGTCCAGCCGCACCTCGCCGCGGGCACCCAGAGCCGGCAGCGCCGCCAGGTCGAGACTGCCGCTGCCGTCTTGCAGCCGGGCGTGACTGAACGGGGCGGGCAGCAGCAGATGTGCCGAAGCCTGCGCGCCGGTCGTGCCGGCCGTCACCCGCCAGCGCGGCGCGCCCGCCTCGAGGCCGGCCCAGGCCCAGGTGAGCGCGATATCCTCGGGCCATGGCATTCCGGCCGCCACCTCGGCGCGGCCGCTGACCAGCCCCGCGGCGTCGTCCAGCCCGGCCGTCCAGGGCGGCAGGCTCTCCGGCGCGGCCTGGCGCAGATGGCCGACCGCGCCAAACAGCGCCACCGCCGACAGCAGTCCGACCAGCAGGCCGAAAATGCCCAGCAGCACCCTCATGCTCCCGGCTCCAGAACCAGCGCCACCGCGACATAGCCCGGCGCGCCGAGGCTCTCGATCGAAAAGCTCTCGGGGGTGTAGCCCGCGGTGTCCGCCAGCCCTGCAAACCACGGCATGAACCGGCCAAAGGCCACGCGGTCGAAACGCAATGCCACCCGGTCCGCGCCCTGGTTCGACAGCGACGAGACCGCCGCGCGCAGACCGGCGTCAACAAGGCTCTGTTCCAGCCCCGACATGCCCGCAGCGGGTGGCGGACCGGCCTCGCCGGCCGGATCCTCCACTGGCGGATACAGCCGCGCCTGGGTGCTGACCCAGAGGTGCAGCTCGCGCGCCTCGGCCAGCCTCTGGCTCGCGGCCTGACGGGCCTCGACCAGCGGCAGGAGCACCAAAAACACCACCGCCAGCGGCAGGGCGCCCGCCACCAACAGGCCGACCAGCCTGCGTTCACGGCGGCTGAGCGCGGAAAGGCTGTCCGAGACCGGGATCATCGCAGCCCCCTTTCCGCCGCACCCGGCGCCGCCACGATTTCCACCAGCGCCGCTACCCGCGCATCGGCCTCAGCCGAGGAATTGACCACGCGCGCCCGGATTGCGCCCCCGTTCAGCCGCGCGACCACCTGCTCGAGCGCGGCAAAATCGCCGACCTCGAGCTCGACCCGCAGCGGCGTGCCGGCGGTGCGCGTGACGCGGCGCAGGGTGACCGGGCTCTGCGCCAGCACCTGCGCCGCGGCGTGCAGCACATCCATCGAGCCCACCCCCTGCGCAGGGGTGGCCTCGGCCGCCTGCCGTTCGGCCACGACACGGCCCACCTGAAGCCGCAGGTTGAGGATCGGCCCGCTGGGCAGGAACGCCGCGCGCGCCACCTCGGTGGCGGCGTCGCGCTGGCGCTGGGCCGCGGCCTCGATCCGCGCGCCGTCGATCCAGAGCGCCGCCGCCAGCGCCGCCAGCCCGGCTGCCATCGCCGCCATCGGCCCGCGCCAGCGCCGTACCTGCCGCCGCACCGCCATCCGGTCGGCAGCAGGATCGCGGAACAGGTTGAAATCGGCCTCGCCATGGCCCAGCAGCGCGGCTTCGTCCGGCCAGCCGGCGTGGATCTCGGCCGAGGTCGCCTCGAGGACGCGGCGCAGGGTCTCGGACACCGGGCTGTCACAAAGGTAGACACGCTGTGGCGCCCCGGATCGCGCCAGGACCGCGCGGAGCTGCGCCAGCGCCACCGGCAGGCCGGCGGCAAAGCCATCGGCCGGGCCGAGCCGCGCCAGCACCCGTTCGCCCTCGGGCAAACAGCGCAGCGCCCAGCCCTCGGCCACCACCGGCAGGACCAGATAGTCGGGCAAGAGCGCGGCGACCCGCCGCCCCTGCTCGCTCAGCCGGTCACGCCAGTCGCGCGCGCGCTCTGCCGTGACCACAAGCGCCGCCGCCGCGCCGTCGCGGCCGGGCCGGTTCACCCGAAGCTCGACCGCGTCGAGACTGTCCTGAAGCAGGTTTTCCACCTGCTGGCGGGCGACCTGATTGCGGATGCCGTCGCGCAGACGCGCGGGCAGATCGAGCGGAAAGAGCGGCGCCGCCTCGCCCGGCACCACGGCGATGAAGGCGCCGCTTGGGGGCGGCGCATCGCCGCTGTCCATCCGCCAGATATCCGGCATGGTCCTCGTCTTGCGGCCCGTCATGGCAATGTCATTCTATAGGTTTCCGTTACCGTGCCGCTGCTGAGACTGCGATGCAGCCAGATCATCCTGCTTTGGCGCTGATCGTCCAGTGCGACATCGAGTGCGGCGGCGAAATATTCGCTCACGACGCGAAAATCCCGCGGGGCCGGACCGGCGGCGACCTCGCGGCGCAGGATCGTGCCGGCGCGGCTGGCGAAATCGCCGGCAGAGACAAAGGGCGCGGCCGCCCGCTCGCTTAAGAGCTTCTCGGCATCGCGCAGCGCGGCGCCCGGCAACACAGCGGCCAGCACCGGCGCGCTGGCGGTATTGACGTTGAGCCCGGTGCCCAACGGCAAGGCCGCCACATGCGGCGCAAGCGTGTCAAAGGCCGCCTCGGTCATCCCCGGCACCCGGCGCAGTTCGGCAATGGCGGCGATTGTGCCGCCGGGCGCGGTCACCGGCAGGGCGCGGTTGTAATAGGGCGCCGGATTGGCCGGGCCGCCGGGGCGCAGATGCTCGGTCACCGCGCGACCGAGCCGGATATCCAGCCCGAGCACGCGGATCAGCCGCTCGAAGGCCGCCTGCGCCGGGCCGGCGTTGTCACTGGCCAGCCAGTTGAGGTTGAACCGGCCTTGCAGGTCCGAGATGCGACCGGCGAGCACACCCCGGTCGATCGGCACCGAATAGCCCTCGGTGGCCCAGATCTCGCCGTCATGGTCGATCTCGGCGCCGGCTTCCCAATCGGCCGTCAGCACCTGGGCCACCAGCGGCGTGCCCGCATCGAGATAGAGCGCCATCTGATCGCCACCGTGGATGGCGGCCAGGCGCGTGGTATCGCCCACCGCGAGCGACAGCACGGTATTGGCCGCAGCGGTCATCGCCACCACCAGAAGCAGCGCGTTGAGCAGCACCACGCCCCGATCACGGCCGCTATCCCGCCACCGGATCATCGCGCCGCCACGATCCGGAGATCGCCGTGATCGCCGGTTCTCAGCGTGACTTCCACCGCCCGGGGCAACCGGGTGCGCGAGGCGGCCTCCTCCAGCCCGAAATCGCTGACCCAGCCGGTCTCGGTCAGCGCCCGGACCTGAAGCGCGCTGACGTCGCGCAGGATCACCTGGTCTGGCCCGGCGACGCTGGCATTGAACGGCGCCAGGTCGCGCCAGTAACGGCGGCGCAGGGTGCCGCTGGCCGCGTCAAGCCGCCATTCGGCCCGGCCCAGCCCGGTCTCCTGCGTGCCGGGCAGCCGCCCGACACCGGCAAGCGAGAGGCTGAAGCGGCCGTTGGCGGCATCGGCGACAAAAGCCGGCTGGCGGTCGTCCTGCCCGTCCGGCGGTACAAAGGCAAAGGGCGCAAGCGCGTCGAAATCCGCGCGCAGGCGGGTCAGCGCTTCGCCCAGCTCCCAGGTTGCTGAATGGCGGGCGCCAAGACGGTCCTGCAACAGCACCGTCGCGCTCAACGCCTGCAACCCCATCACCGCGATCAGCGAAAAGATCGCCAGCGCGGCGGTGAGTTCCAGCAGGGTCAGCCCGCGTTCGGATGTCATCCTGCCGCCTCCTCTTCGCCAACAAAGCCCACCACCAGCGCACCTTCGCCCCCGGGCCCCACCGCCTGGATCCTGAGCTCGGTGTAGCCGCCGAGGGTTTCGGTCTCGGTCACCGCGAGTTGCCAGTCGCGGCCGGCATAGGTGACGGTCTCGGGCAGGCCGCGCGCGGCCTCGGCGCCCAGCGCCCGGAACTCCGCCGCACGATTGAGCGCCACCTGCTGTGCAAACAGCCGCTCCGGCGCGCCGCCGATCTGAAGCCGGGCGGCATCGAAGGCCCGCAGCGCCGCCACGGTGCCGATCGACAGCACCAGCACCGCCACCGTCACCTCGATCAGCGTCAAGCCGCGCTCGCGCGCCCGTTTCGCACCTGCCTGTCTCAGCTTTCGCCGTCGCATGCCAGCGCCCCCCAGCCATCGGCGGCGCAGGTCCAGACCTGTCGTCCGGCTTCGAGCCGCAGGTCGAAGGCGCTGGTGCGGCCGTCGGGCAGCAGCGCAATGATCACACGGCCCAGATCATCCCGCAGCGCGCCATAGCCGGCGGTGGCGGTGACCAGACCGTCAAGCGCGGACTCGGCCCCCTCGGGCTGCCATCCGCCCTCTCCCGGCGCCATCCGCGTCACTCCGGTCGGGCTGATCGCAAAGCGCGCCTCCCTCCGGGTCAGAATTGCCTCGCGCCGCGCGGTCGCGAAAGTCTGTTCCAGCCAGGCCACGTCGCGGCTGCCGCGCGGATCGCGCAGGTCGATGGCCAGCACCGCGCCGAGGCTCAGGATCGAAAGGACCGCGACGACGATCATCAGTTCCACCAGCGAAAACCCGCTTTGAGGCGTTATTCGACCTGCCATGTCCCCAAATCCGCGTCACTTCCGCTGCCGCCTTCGCGCCCGTCGGCGCCAAGCGAAAAGATGTCGAAACTGTCATGGATACCGGGCTGAAGATATTGGTACGCGCGCCCCCAGGGATCGCGCGGCACCCGGTCGATATAGCCCTTGCTGGCATAATTCTCGGGCACCGGCGGCTGGCTTGGCCGTTCGACAAGCGCGGCAAGCCCCTGTTCGGTGGTGGGATAGCGGAAATTGTCGAGCCGGTAGAGCTCGACCGCGCTCTTGAGCACCGAAAGATCGGTCTGCACCCGCGCCGCGCGCGCCTGATCGGGCCGGTCGATCACCCGGGGCACGATGACCAGGGCGAGGATCGACATGATGACCACGACGACCATAAGCTCCAACAGCGAGAAGCCCGCGTCCCGGCCTTGCGTTTTCGAGGGAATGTGGTTGTTTTCAATCATGGAATTATCAATGCCGCGAGGAGAACATGCATCGAGCCTATCCGATGATTGAGCAGCGCTCAATGTTGTTGCGGCTGGTCGGCATCGCGGTTGCAATCGCGCTTGGCATGCTGGTGACCGATCTGGGGGGCGCGGCGCTGCGGCGGCTTTTCCTGCTGGAAAATGGCACCGTGCTGCGGGGCGAGCTCTGGCGGCTGGTGACCGCGCATCTGGTCAATCTCAGCCGTGTGCACACCCATCTCAACATCCTCGGGCTGGGGCTGATCCTGGTGAGCCTGTGGTCGATCCTGACACCCCGGATGCTGGCGCGCGCGATCCTGCTCTCCGGCGCGGCGATCAGCCTGGGCTGGCTGGCGCTGATGCCTGCCGGGGTCACCTATGTGGGATTTTCCGGCATCACCCATGGCGTGATGACCTTTGGCGGGCTGGTGATGCTGCGGACCGGGCCACGCTGGTTCGGCGGGCTAATCCTGGCCTGCGTCGCGGCCAAGCTGGGGCAGGAATTCTTCAATGGCGCGGTGCCGGGCGCCGATGCGGCGATTGGCGGGCGGGTCAGCTTCGTGTCGCATACGCTGGGCACCCTGGGCGGAGCGCTGGCCGCGCGCGAGGGGCCGTTCTGGCCGCGGCTCGGTGTCGGGCTGGTCTGCCTGATGCTGTCGCTGATCCATGCCGAGCGCGAAGCGGCGGCGCTGCCGGCGGCGGTCACCGCCGATGGATGATCTCTGGCTCTGGCTTGCCGTGTTGCTGGCCGGGCCGGTGGGCTCGTTCCTGGCGGTCTGGGCCGAGCGCAGCTGTGACGGGCGCTCGCTCTCGGCGCCCTCGGCCTGCACCGGTTGCGGCAGGCGATTGGCGGCGCGCGACCTGATCCCCGTGGTATCCTTCCTTCTGCGCAGGCGGCGTTGCCGGTACTGCGGCGCCGCCCTGCCCTGGCGCTTGCTGGCGGCAGAGGTTCTGGCGATCGCCGCGGCGCTGGCGGCCATCGTGGTGACAGAGACTTTGCCGGGGCTGGCGCTGACCCTCGGATACCTCTGGCTGTTGCTGGCGCTGGGATTGACCGACCTGATCTGCCTACGGCTGCCGGATGTGATGACCGGGCTGCTGTTTGCCCTCGGGCTGGGGCTGGCCTGGCTGGACGGCCGGGGCCCGGGCAATGCGCTTGTCGGCGGGGCAATCGGCGCCGTGACGCTGTTGGCGTTGCGCTGGGGTTATCAGGGCCTCCGGGGCCGTGAGGGCCTGGGGCTGGGCGACGTGAAACTGGCCGCCGGCATCGGCGCCGGGCTGGGCGCGCTGGCGTTGCCTTGGGTGGGCCTGCTGGCCTCGCTGGCCGGGCTGGCGGCGGCGGCGCTGGGGGTCTTCGGCCGCGCCAACCGCGACACGCCCCTGCCCTTCGGCGTCTTTCTTTGCGCGGCGGCGGGGCTTGTCCTGCTGTGGCGGTGACGACTCAGGCGCCCAGGAGCGCCGGAATCCGCTCGACCACCATGTAGGTTGCCACCAGACCGAGGATCACCAGAACGCTCTTGCGGGCCAGTTCGGCCCCCGGTGCGGTGGCCTGGCGCAGCCCCCAGAACAACGCCAGCACCATCGCCACGATAGCCAACTGGCCGATCTCGATCCCGACCGTGAAAGCCGCCAGAGCCGGCACCAGATCGGGCGAGCCGGGCCCCAGCAACCGGGCGAGAACAAAGGAAAACCCGAAGCCGTGCAGCAGGCCGATCAGCACGTAAATCGTGGCAGAGGCGCGCATCCGCAGGTAGCTGGTGATCGCCGCCATGATGATCGTCGCGGCAATCGCCGCCTCGACGGCGGGGATGAACCACGCGCTTCTCGGGGCATACCCAAGGAACCCGGCGGCCAGCGTGACCGCATGGCCCAGGGTGAAGGCGGTGATGTTGCGCAGCAGGCTCAGCGCGGTCGTCGCGGCAAGCGACATGGCCACCACAAGGAAGACATGATCGATCCCTTCGAGGATATGAACGATGCCCTGATAGACATATTCCGCCGCCCAGCCGATCCAGCCCTCGGGCAGCGTCAGCGGCCGTTCGAGCTGGCCCGGGCGGGTGAAGCTGCGCGGCGTGTCGCTGCGGGCATCGACCACATGATTGTCGATCCTGACACCTTCGGCCAGGGTCAGCGCCGGCAATCCGGCCTCTACCGTCAGGGGCAGCAGCAGGGCCTGCGCGTCCAGCCGCAGCCGCATGGCGACATAACCCGAACCGATGCTCACCGGCCCTTCGGGCGACGGCGTGGCCAGCAGCGCGGCCGCCGCCTCGACCGAGGCCAGCCCCTCGGGCGGCGGCCCCGGCAGGATACGGAACGCCTCGATCTCGGGCGTGATCTCGCGTGGGCCGACCCGCCAGCGAAGACTTTGTGCCAGTCGCGCGGCAAAAGCCTCTGACGCGGCATTGGCGGCCTCGGGCAAAAGAATGACGCCGGGCGCATCGGCGGGGCCGACGGTGGCAAGAAACCCCTCGGTGTCCTTTTCGCCGCTCAGCACATCGGCAAAAACCAGCGGGATCGGCGAAAAGACAAGAACCTCGGTCAGGCCCTCCGCCTCGCTCAGAAACATATGGCGGATCTTGGTGCCGAGGCTGAAATGCGCCTGCGCCGCACCGGCGATGACAAGGAAAAGACACGTCAGGATATAGATTGCCCGCTGCGCCGGGAAAAGGCGGGGACGTCGCTTGGAAAAACAAATCCGCATGAATTCGCAAGGCTCCGGGTTGATAAAATTCAAGTCACCGAATTACTTGGTAAGTGTGACAATAATTTGCGCGGCCGGCATCACCGGCATCCTTTTTCACCGCGACCGCAGTCCGCGCGCGCCTTGGTGAGGCCAGCGCCCGGGGTACGGACACTCTATGGATGCAATCTTTGGACACTCCGTCAAGTATCGCAACAATGTCCGTGGATTGCCAAATCTGCACCCGCAATCGCGCTCCGCTTGTTCCAACTGAGTCGAAATGCCGATCATCGCCATAATAAACTTCACGTTAACAAAGCGTTACAGCAAGAGTTGACGCAGGGACAATACGGCGTTTATCCTCTTCTCATAGATTTTATCGTTTAACCGGGAGTCCGGTCGTGCGGAATATACTGCCGCTATTCTTTTTAATTTTCAGCCTGGTCATTCCGGGTGCAGCGCTGGCCGCATGCGAGACTCGCGACACCCGCAGCATCGACGTGGTCATCGGGCAGCTTGATGCCGGCTCTTATCTTCGCGAAGGATTCAGGATCAGCCCGGACGGCACATTGAGCCGTGCGCTCTGGAACGACGGAAACAATTTGCTCGGCCGGTCCCAACTTGTCGACCTTGGGGTAGAGGCATATCAAAGCGCCCTGGCGGATATTTCCCGCACGCAGCCGCGTCACGCCATGGTGCCCAACGATGGCACGATCCCTTCGCCTCCGACATTTACCGTCGAGATCGCCTATCTCGAACCCGGCGGCAAAACCCGCTTTGTCTTCCGCATTGCCGCCACGCCGGCGCTGAGCGGGTTGATCGAGGCCTGGCGCGGCGCGGCGCCAGTGAGTGCGCCGCCCAGCGGAAACTACATCTGGTCCATTCTGGCGCCAAACAACCCCGGTCGTGCCGATCTCGCGCTTTCCGCGGACGGCTGTGGCGGGGACATTGAAAAGAATTTGGCTGAGGCACTTGGCGGAAGTCACATTGTAACCCGTACCGACAGTGCGTTCCGGGGGTTCGTCGAAACCAACCCGGGCCGGTCCCGATTCATAGCGGACCTGCCGGACGGCCACGCGTATTTTGGTATTCTTTCGGGCAGGTGACCGCTTAGCGGCACTCATGCGCCCGATGGATGTTTGTTCGAAAAACCATTGATCCAGGGGGAGTTCGTCTGATGAAGCATGTACGACACACTATAGCCAAATTATTGGCGACCGCCGGGGTGGCCTGTTTGGCGGCCCAGCCGGCCTATGCCGCCTCAAGTTGGTTGTCGACGGTGACAACCATCGAGAATGGCGCGCGCACGACCTACAGTGCCGGGGAACTGAGCAGCCGACCGCTGCCAAGGGCCACCAGCACCACCGCGGTCTTCGATCTCAGCATCTCGCTCGAGGAAAACCCGCAGGGCGACGACGAGTATCCGGAAGAACCGACACCGGCCACGGATGACGACGACCAGAACAAATTCGAGAAGAAAATCGAAGAATTCGCCGACGCCGTCTTCCAGATGACCAACGGCAAACACAAGATCGGCAAGGTCACGATCTTCCGCGATGGCGATCAGGCCAACAACACCGACGTGCAATGGAAGGAAAACTGCACCGACAGCGATCCGACCACTACGGCCCCCGGGCCGCGGGCCAATCCGAGCGGCTTTGGCGTGGCGGGCGCCCGGATCTATTTCTGCACCAACTGGGAAGGCGCGCCGACGCTGATGGACACCCCCAAAGGCGCAGGGTTCACCCTGGCGCATGAATGGGGACATTACACCTACGGCATCTATGACGAATATGTCGCCAACTGCGGCCAGACGCCGGAAACCAACTGCGTGATCTTCTTCCCGCGCTCGACCGATACCGCCTCGTCGCCGTCCATCATGAACGGCCAATGGACCGCGGTCAGCGGCAGCCAGGACTGGCTCGAGGTTTCGACCCTCGGCGTCGAACCCTATGCCACACAGGCCGATGGCGACGACAAGAACGGTCAGGCCAGGGTGTTCGGCGAAAACGGATGGGCCACGCTCACGCGTGATCCGGCGACTGACCCGCGGCACAGCTTCCTGCCGACGCGGACGCAATACACCAACCTGGTGGCACCCACCGCGCCGAACCTGATCGTCAACGATGACGAAAGCACCGCCCGCAGCGAGCTTGACATCATCTGGGCCGGCAATCAGGTGGCGGAACTGATGATCGACACCTCGGGGTCGATGTCAGGCACGCCGATTTCCAATGCCAAGACCGCGGCCAGCCTTCTGGTCGGCCAACTGACCCCGGGCGAAAACGCCGTCGGCGTCGGCCGGTTCACCAGCAGCGCCACCCAGGTCTTTGCGATCACCGATATTCCTGATCCGGATACCGGCGTGCGCAGCGGCGCCCAGACGGCCATCGCCGCCTTCAGCGCTGGCGGGGGCACCGATATCGAGGACGCGGCCTTGACCGCGCTGGCACAGGTGCAGGGCTTCCAGGGCGGCACCCGTCCCTCGGTGGTCTATCTGCTGACCGATGGTCAGAGTTCGGTCAATCAGACGACCGTGATCAACGCCTATACCGCCGCCAAGGTGCCTCTGGTGACCTTCGGCTTCGGCTCGGGCGTGAACGCCGGCCTGTTGCAGAGCCTGGCCAATGGCACCGGCGGGCAGTACTTCTTCTCGCCCACCACGCTGGCGCAGATCCAGCAGGCCTTTGTCGCTGCCAATGCCGCCTTCTCGTCGAGTGTGGTTGTGCAATCGACCACTGCGGCGGCCACCGCCAGCACCACCGACGTGCGCAATGTCACGCTTGACAGCTCGCTGGCGACAGCGGCGATCAACGTCTCCTTCGCGGGGGCGGTGACCGATGTCTCGCTGCGGCTGCTCGACGGCACCGGCGCGGACACCGGCGCGGCCTTTACCTGCAACGCTGGGGCCGAGGTCTCCTGTGACGCCGAGGTCGACGTTACGACCCTGGGCGCAGGGCAATACGGGGTCGAGGTGGTGAACAACACCTCGAGCGACATCGATGTTTCGGTTCTGGTATCGGGGACACCCTCGGACTTCGAGAGCTATGACATCGCCGTCGAGTTCAACAACGTGAACTATCCCCAGAGCTTCGCGATCGAAGCCACCGTCACCGACGGCCCGGCAATCACCGGTCTCGACGTGACGGCGACGGTGACCAAGCCGGACAGTTCGACGGTCAATCTGCCCTTGCTCGACGACGGCAAGAACTCCGACCGGCTGGCCGACGACGGCACCTACACCGCGGATGTGCCCTACGACATGGACGGCACCTATACCGCGGTGGTCACCGCCGAGAACACGTCAGGCAATGCGCAGACCACCTTCACCGCGACTGCGATCTCGGTGGATGAAAACGGCAATGGCGTGACCCCGACACCCACCAACATCACCGAGATGTTCACCCGCGTTGCGGTGACCAACGCGGCGGTGACGGGTGTCGCACCCGACGATCACAGCAATGATCCGTCGGTGCCCGGAGCCTGTACCGCAATCACCGACAACAACGTCGATACCGCCGGGCGGATCGACGCGGCCGGCGACGTGGACTGCTTCTTCTTCACGCCGACCTCCACCGCCAATGATCTGATCGCCCGCGTGACTTCGCTGGCGCTGGACATGCAACCTGTGGTGCGGGTCTACGACGCGACCGGTGGAACCGAGCTGCTGATGGTCGACCTGTCGACCAGCGCCAATGCGGCTTCGGGGGCTGTGGCCACGGTTCCGGCCTCTTCGCTGGATGCCGCGGGTCACGTGGTCACGGTGGAACACGCCGATGCCACGGCGGCCATGGGCAACTATGCGGTCTCGATCGGGGCAAAACTGGCCTCGGATGAGCCGGTGAAAGTGCCTGATGGCGGCGGCAACGGCGGCGGCGGCGGCGGCAATGGCGGCGGCGGCGGTTCCGGCGGCGGCATCGGCCCCTGGGGCGTGATGTTCGCGGCACTGCTCGCCCTGATCGGCCTGAGACAGCGGCGTCGCATCATGTAATCGCTGGCGGAGATCAGCAAAAGAAGGCCCGGATAATCCGGGCCTTCTCGGACCACTGGCAAACCCCGTCATTTTGGCGGGGTTTTGTTTTGACGTGTGAGGTTCGGAGCTGGTTCCAGGCCTGCGGGACATGGCAGCCCATGGTGCCAATACGAGTTTCTTGATGTTCTGGGCGCTGGCGGCGAGGAGGCCCTGGCCGACATCCGTCCCGTCAACTCTGCGACGCCGGTTCTGACGGAAGGGCGCGGCGGGCGGCCTTGGTCCGGGCACAGAGGCCTTCGGTCATCTCCCCGACGAGCCCCAAGTCGATGCCCGCGCCGATCTTGCGCAAAGGACCATCGCCAGGCACCAACCGCTCCAGCGTCACCGTCTCAAGATCGCTTTGCTGCGATGACCAACACACCCCATAGACTCAAAAGTCCCCGCACGAGGCGAGGACTTTGTTGGCAGGCCGAGGCGGCGCGAAAGTGCCACCCGCTGCCTTGTGTGAGATCAGAAGAGAAACCGCGTGGCCCTGGCGGCAAATCTCTCAGCCGTTCGACCACCGGGTGACCAGGTGACCAGTCTGCGCTTGCTTGACGAACTGTCGCAGGCGCCGAGCAGCCATGCACATCACCGGCACACCCACCATCGAAAAGAGCGAAATGCCGAGATAGATGCCGAAGGCATCGCCGAACGAAAGCCCCTGCGCCAGTGCATAGATCGCGGCAAAAACGCCGGCCAGCGCTCCGAATATGACACATGCTAGCATGACTATACTCCATTTCAGGTTGTATCCATGTTGGACCAAATTGTGCGCACTGGTCCAGAGACAATCTTGGCGTGTGCGATATTTCGCTGAAAATTCACGTAAAACATGCATGTCTTCTGCGATTTTTGCGGAAACTGGGTAACAAGGCACCTCAGAGGGTGAAAAATGCGGCATCGGGGCCGGTCTGACGCGATTCGCGACGGCCGCTTTGGAGTGATTTTCTTCTGCAATTTCACGCCAGTGGGTTGAAACCCACCCTGCGGGCAAGCGAGGCCAGCAGTGGCACGGCACCCTGCATCGGGACGGTCGGCGAAGTCCGCCGTGGGGTGGATTTTCAACCCACCCCTGCGCGCAAGCGGGCTAAAACCCACCCTGTTTCATTTCAGGCAAAGGTTACCTGGCTATTGAACACGTCAAGCGTTGAACGCGAACCACCAATTGGAACCATTCCAAATTCGCATTCAACGTTCTATCCCGCGGCTGGGAATTAAAATTGATACGCAATTGATTTATCAACTTCAAAGCACTTTGGGATTCAGCCGACCGCCAATTCCACGGGGTTTCAACCCAAGACGGCCTGAAACTCCCGCCACTCGCCTTTGGACATGCCGGAGGTTTCCTGCGTCACCTCTTCGCCTTTCAGCATCCGGCGCACACAGTCGAGTGCGGTCGACGACAGGGTCGCCCCGCCCATCCGGTAATCTTCGAAGGCGCGAAAGGCGAAGGGCACCCAGTCGGCGACAACCTTACAGATTTCATCCGCATAGACCCGGATCTCGTATTGCGCATGGGCGTCGGCACGCAGGCGCAGGAAATGCAGCAGATTGTGCAGATCGACCTTCCAGTACCATTGCGTGTAGATGTTGGCCGGCAGGTTCATCCGCGCCAGCTCTCGCGCCAGCCCCTGCTGACCGTCCGACGAAATCATTTCCTCGTAATGGTCGTAGGCCCGCATCGCATCGTCGCGCAGATAGCGCAGCACGCGGTCGGCCTCTTCCCCGGTCAGCGCCTCGCCCCGACCCTGGTTGTTGACCACGGATTGCGCCGCCAGCGCATCGCGCTCGGGGATGTAGAACTCGCGGTCGAGGATCGAATAGCGGGCGGAATATTCGTTCACGTTGGCGGTGCGGTGGCGGATCCACTGCCGCGCCACGAACACCGGCAGTTTGACGTGCAGCTTGATCTCGCACATCTCGAACGGCGTCGAGTGCCAGTGCCGCATCAGATAGCGGATCAGCCCTTCGTCGTTCTGCACCGACTTGGTGCCGCGACCATAGCTCACCCGGGCGGCCTGACAGATGGCGGCATCGTCGCCCATGTAATCGACAACCCGCACGAAGCCGTGATCGAGCACCGGATAGGCGGTATAGAGATGCGCCTCCATCCCGGCCGAGGTGGCGCGCAGGGTCGGTCGCGTCTCGGCCCGCAGAGCTTCGATTTCGGCGGCCTGTTCGGGCGTGACGGACATGGGGCGAATCCTTTCTACAAGATGAATCAGGGCTCCACTATATCTGGTGTGGCGCCCAAGAAAAAAGCGGAGACTTGGTATGCCCGATTTGCCGCAGTTGCCGGGTGTCGGGCGCCCGCGCGGCTTTTTACATTGACTTTCAAGGCCCCGAAAATCAGCGTGTGGACAAAACAAACGGGCAAAGACCGGGGCAGTTTCATGAATCGTTTTGTATTACCGCTGATTGCAGCGGTGGCCATCAGTGCCTGCGAAGGCAGCACAGGCAAAGACAATCCCTTCCAGGAAGATCCGGAAGACACCGAAGAGCAGGCCGAGGCCAGCACGATCAACGAGGCGCTGGCGTCGAATGTGTCCAACGTGTCCAAGCCCGGCGCCGACACGATCACCGTCGAGATCTTTGCGCTCGACGGCACGCCGCTGACCAATTCCTTCACCCGCAATGCCGCGCTCGATACCGCCGGCTACATGGCCTATACCGCGCAGGAAGATCCGCTGGACCGGATGTTCATTGCGCTGGCGGCCGAGAGCCTTGACGGCAGCGTGCATGCCGGGGTGGCCATCGATGGCGGCCAGTTCAACTATTTCCACGGCGGCGGCTATTACCAGCGTGACGGCGGCTTCAATGCGCCGTCGATCGGCAACGGCCCCGGCGAAGGTCAGGTCTCTTATGCCGGCAACTATGCCGCCGTGACCAATATCAGCAGCTCCGAGGGCGCCGATCTGTTGCCGATCCCGCCGGGCGTCGACCCGGACGATCTTCCCGATCTGCCGGGCCAGCCGTCGCGCATCGAGGGCACGATCTTCCTCAACGCAAATTTTGCCGACAATGCGGTGAATGGCGAGATCTACAACCGCGTGCTGATCAGCCCGATCGACAACACCACCACCCTCGTGCTCGACGATCTGACGCTGGTGGTCAGCGACATCGACGAAAACGGCGAGTTCTTTGGCGATGTCGAGATGAGCGGCGAAGTCGGCTCCGACGTCGGCGACTACGGCGGTATCTTTGGCGGCAACGGCGCCACCAGCGTGGCCGGGATCGTTTCCGTCAGCGATCACATCGACGATGTCGAGAACGAACAGGAATACGGTGTCTTCGTGCTGACGCAATGCGGCCAGCCGAACGATGCGGCGGTCTGCGATATCGTCGCTCCGAACTGATCCCATGTTGCGCCGTGTCGCAATCCTCGGGCTGTGCCTGGGCCTGATCGGCCCGGCATGGTCCGACAGTGCGCCGCCCGCTGCCCCGGCTTCGGAGTTGCTGACCCCCGAGGACAGCCGCGCGCTGATCCTGCGCGCGCTCTCTGCCGACCGGCATGACATCGCCGGCAAGCTGGCGCTGGGCCTGTTGCGAGCCGACCCCGAGGATCCCTTTGGCCATATGGTGATGTCGACCGTGCTGATGCGGGCCGGCAATCTCGAAGAGGCGCGCCGCGCCGCCAAGCTGGCCTATCGCCACGCCGACACCAGGCGCCAGCGCCACGAGGCCGCCCGCGTGGTGGCCGCGACCGAGGCCCGCGACGAGCGGTTTGTACTGGGTCAGCTCTGGATGCGCCGGGCGCTTCAGGCCGCCCCCACCGCGCCGACGCGCAACCGGTCGATCCACGAATACCGCGCCCTGCGCAGCGTCGCCCGGCTCAAGTTCCAGATCGCGGGCCAGATCGCGCCCTCCTCGAACGTCAACAATGGCTCGGCCGACCGGATCAACGTGATCGACGGCATTCCAGTGGTGGGCATCCTGCCCGCCGCGAGCCAGGCGCTGTCAGGCACAATCGCCGAGGTCGGCGGCAGCTTCAGCTACCGGCTGCATCAGGGCGCGGCATCGGAAACCCGGTTGACCGGGGGCGGCCAGCTGCGCCGCGTCAGGCTAAGCGACGAGGCGCGGAAAAAGGCACCGCAGGCCGAGGACGCCGATTATGGCTCGACCTATGTCGCCCTCGGCCTGTCGCATCATCGCGCCCTGGGGGCCGCCGGCGGGCTGGCCTCGGCCCGGCTCAGCTTCGGCCAGGTCTGGAACGGCGGCGACCGGTCCTACGATCTGGCCAGCGGCGGGCTGTCTTACGGTTTCGACCTCGGCCCCGAACTGCGACTGACCGCCGGGGCCAACTACCAGATGCGCCACAACGACGCCAACGGTCTGGCCGATGTCGAGACCACCGGCGTCAGCTTTGGCGCCATCCACACCATGGCCAACAAGGACCGGCTGGCGCTGACCGTGGGCACCACCTGGGCCGCCTCCGACAATGGCCAGTCGCGCTCTACCGAGCGCTCGGCCCGGCTCTCCTATCACCGCGCCAAGCCGATCGGGCCGGTTTCGCTCTCGGCCGCGATCGGAGTGTCCGAGACCACCTATCCCGATTACCGCATCCTGTTCTGGTCCGTCCCCGGCGGGCGCGAGGACACCCGCAGCAGCGCCGAAGTCAATGTCAGCTTCGACCGGTTGGGCTACATGGGCTTCACCCCCACCCTCAAGCTCTCGTCCGAGCGCACGCTGTCCAACGTCAGCCGCTTCGAGACCGACGAACTCTCGGTCTCGCTCGGGCTGCGCACGGCATTCTGAACGCCAGACCACTGGACATCGCCGCCCCCGTGCCCGAGGCTCCGCCCCAGCAAACAAAGGAGACAGGCATGGGCTTGCGCTATCTGCACACCATGGTCCGGGTCAAGGACCTCGAAACCTCGATGAATTTCTACCAGCTTCTGGGCCTCAGAGAGACCCGCCGCAACGAGAGCGAGAAAGGCCGCTTTACCCTGGTCTTCATGGCGCCCGAGGGGCAGGAGGACTGCCCGATCGAGCTGACCTACAACTGGGACGGCGACGAGGGCCTGCCCTCCGACAGCCGCCATTTCGGCCATCTCGCCTATCGCACCGAAGACATCTATGCGCTGTGCCAGAAACTGATGGACGCGGGCGTCACCATCAACCGCCCGCCGCGGGACGGCCACATGGCCTTTGTCCGCTCGCCCGACAACATCTCGATCGAACTGCTGCAAGAGGGCGACAACCTGCCATCGCAAGAGCCCTGGGCCAGCATGGAAAACACCGGTCACTGGTGATGCCCCGGCTGGCCGCCCGTCTTTGGACGACCCGTCTTCTGACAACCTGTCTTCTGGCCCTCTGGGCCGGGGCGGCGGCGGCCAGCTGCCGGCTGGCGCTGGTGCTGGCGGTGGATGTCTCGGCCTCGGTCAACGCCTCCGAGCATCAGCTGCAACGCCAGGGCCTCGCGGCCGCGCTCACCGATGACGCCGTGGCCGAGGCCATCCTCGAAGGCTCCGGCCCGGTGGCGCTGGCAATCTTTGAATGGAGCGGCCGGCAGCAACAACAGGTCCTGCAAGACTGGCTCCTGCTCGACAGCGCTGAAGACCTGGCGGCGGTCGCCGACCGCGTGCGCCGCCTGCCGCGCTCCTATTCCGAATTTCCCACCGCCATGGGCTATGCCCTGGGATTTGCCGCCGGTCTGCTGCAACGGGCCCCGGTTTGTTTGCGGCAGGTGGTGGACGTCTCTGGCGACGGCATCACCAACGAAGGTTTCCGGCCGCAGCTCGCCTATCGCCACTTTCCCTTTGACGGGGTGACGGTGAACGGCCTTGTGGTCACCGGCGACGACACCCGCGTCGTGCCGTATTACCGCCAGGAGGTGTTGCGTGGCCGGCGCGCCTTTCTCGAAGAGGCGCAGGGCTTCGAAGGCTTCGAGGCGGCGATGACCCGCAAGCTCTACCGCGAAACCCGCGAGCTGGTTCTGGGCGTCACACCGCAGCGCTGAAAAGGCTTGCCGGACCCCGCCAGAGTGGTAGAGCGGAGCCATGCAGACGCCCCTGACCCACAGCCAGCACATCCGTGCCATCACCCGCATCGGCCTGCCGCTGGTGGGCGGGCACCTGGCGCAATTCCTGATCGGTCTGACCGACACGGTGATGATGGGCTGGTACGGGGTCGAGGCGCTGGCGGCGCTGGTGCTGGGCACCACGGTGTTCTTTGTCACCTTCCTGCTGGGCTCGGGCTTTGCCTTTGCGGTGATGCCGCTGGTGGCCTCTGCCGCAGCCGAGGGCGACGAGATCGGGCTGCGCCGCATCACCCGCATGGGGCTCTGGCTCTCGGTGATCTACGGCGCGCTCTTCCTGCCGATGTTCTGGTTTTCGGCGCCGCTGCTCGAGGCGCTGGGGCAGGCGCCCGAGCTGGCCGCCGAGGCCCAGGTCTATCTGCGCATCACCGGTGTGGCGCTGATCCCGGCGCTGCTGGTGATGGTGATCAAGAGCTACCTCGCGGCGCTGGAACGCACGGCGGTGGTGTTCTGGATCACCGTGCTGGCGGCGGCGGCCAATGCGCTGGCCAATTACATGCTGATCTTCGGCAACTGGGGCGCCCCCGAGCTGGGCGTCGCCGGCGCCGCCTGTGCCTCGCTGATTGTGCATCTGGTCTCTCTGGTGGGGGTGGTGATCTATGCCCGCGCCACCCTGCCCGCGCACAACCTCTTTGCCCGGCTCTGGCGCCCGGATTTCGACGTGCTGGCCCGGGTTCTGCGCATGGGCGTGCCGATCGGCCTGACCAATTTCGCCGAGGTCGGGCTCTTTGCCGCCTCCTCGATCATGATGGGCTGGCTGGGCACCGTGCCGCTCGCCGCGCATGGCATTGTGCTTCAGATCGGCACCGCCGCCTTCATGATCCACCTCGGCCTGTCCAATGCCGCCACGGTGCGCGCGGGCAATGCCTTTGGCCAGAAAGACCGGCTCGCGCTGCGCCGCGGCGCCCAGAGCGTCATTGCCCTGTCGGCCTTTTTCGCCGCGATCACCTGCGCGATCTTCCTGATCTGGCCCGAGGCGCTGATCTCGCTCTTCCTGTCGGACAACGACCCCGACCGCGCCGCGATCATCACCATCGGCACCGGCCTTCTGGTCATGGCGGCCCTGTTTCAGCTGGCCGACGGCATGCAGGTGCTGGCCCTGGGCCTGTTGCGCGGGGTCCAGGACACGACGGTGCCGATGATCATCGCCGGCATCAGCTATTGGGGCCTCGGGCTGACCACCGCCTATCTGCTGGGATTCACCTGGGGGTTCGGCGGCATCGGGGTCTGGGCCGGGCTGGTCATCGGCCTGGCCGCCGCCGGGGTGATGATGATGTCGCGCTTCTGGCTTCGTGCCGACCGCCTCGCCACTTCCGGCCCGGCCTCTGTCTCGTAACCGCTCCAGAAAGGCGGCCCTAGTCTTTCAGCAGGCGATCGGCTTTCTTGCGCACCAGCACGCTGCGCAGATCATGCATCGCCAGCAACAGCGCATCGGTCACCTGATCGAGCTGCTCCGGTGTCGCCCGCGACTGCGCCCATTGCGTGGTCAGATTCATGTGATCGACCGCACGCAGGATGTCGTCGAGGTCGCGCGCTTCGAGCAGGGCCTGCCGCTCGGCGATCCAGCGGTCGATCTCGGCCCGGTCCGCCGCGCTCAGCTCGCGCCCGCCATGCGGCTTGACCTCGCCGTTGCGGATATTGACCACCGCGATCTGGTCCATCTCGATCCGCCGGTGCCGGTTGCCGGTGTCGATACGGAACACCAGGGCGCCGTTCTCGCGCACGCGAAAGTAATATTCTGGCAGACCGGAGGTCATCGGCTCACGTCATCCCCGCGCAGAAGCTCTGAATGCGGCGGCAGGCCTCCTCCAGCTGCGCCTCCGAAGTGGCGTAGCTTACCCGGAAGTTCGGGCTGAGCCCGAAGGCCGCGCCAAAGACCACCGCGACGCCGGTCTCTTCCAGCAGCGCCGTGGCAAAGGCCTCGTCATCGGCGATCACCGTGCCGCCGGCGCTGGTCTTGCCGATCAGACCGGCGATCGAGGGATAGACGTAAAAGGCGCCTTCCGGGTTCGGGCAGGTCACGCCCTCGGCGGCATTCAGCATCCGCACCACCAGATCGCGGCGACCGGAAAACAGCGTGACATTCTCGGCCAGGAAATCCTGCGGCCCGGTCAGCGCCTCGACCGCCGCCCATTGGGAGATGGTGCAGGGGTTCGACGTCGATTGCGACTGGATCTTGCGCATCGCGGCGATCAGCGGTTTCGGCCCGGCGGCATAGCCGATCCGCCAGCCGGTCATCGCATAGGCCTTGGACACGCCGTTGCAGGTCAGCGTGCGGTCATAAAGCCCCGGCTCGACCTGCGCCGGCGTGCAGAATTCGAAATCGTCGTAGGCCAGATGCTCGTACATGTCGTCGGTCATCACATGCACATGCGGATGCCGCATCAGCACATCGGTCAGCGCCTTGAGCGCCGCGCGGTCATAGCCCGCCCCGGTGGGGTTCGACGGAGAGTTGAAAATCAGCCACTTGGTCTTGTCGGTGATCGCCGCCTCGAGCTGATCCGCTGTCAGCTTGAAGCCGTTCTCGAGCGCGGTTTCGGCAATCACCGGCGTGCCGCCGGCCAGCAGCACCATGTCGGGATAGCTCACCCAGTAAGGCGCGGGGATCACCACCTCGTCGCCGGGGTTCAACGTGGCCATCAGCGCATTATAGAGGATCTGCTTGCCGCCCGAGGCAACGCTGACCTGATCGTGCGTATAGCTCAGCCCGTTCTCGCGGGCGAATTTCTCGCAGATCGCCGCTTTCAGCTCGGGGATGCCGTCGGGCGCGGTGTATTTCGTCTTGCCGGCCTCGATGGCGGCAATGCCGGCCTGCTTGATGTTGTCCGGCGTGTCGAAATCCGGCTCGCCGGCGCCAAGGCCGATCACATCGCGGCCCGCGGCGCGCAATTCGGCGGCCTTGGTGGTGACGGCGATGGTGGGCGAGGGTTTGACACGGGCAAGCGTGTCGGAAAGCAGGGACATCGGGTCGGGCCTGTGGTTTGTAACTCAACGACATCCGTCTTAGATTGCGCGGGAAGGCCGTTCAAGCGGGATCGGCAGCGAGGAGCATGAGATGCAGGACGACACCACCGACTGGTATGGCCCCGAAGCGGCAACCTTCGGCGACCGGCTGGCCGCCGCGCGCGACCAGGCCGGGATGACACAGACCGATCTGGCCAAGCGCCTGGGAGTCAAGCTGAGCACCCTGAAGAAATGGGAGGACGACCTGCTCGAACCGCGGGCCAACCGGCTCTCGATCATGGCGGGCGTGCTCAATGTCTCGCTGGTGTGGCTGCTGACCGGCGAAGGCGAAGGCGTGTCGGACCCCGACGACACCGACCTGATGACCCCCGACATCAATGACCTGCTGATCGAGCTGCGCGAGATGAAGGCGACGATGAAGGCCAATGCGGAAAAGCTCGGCCGGCTCGAGAAGAAACTGCGCCTGAAGCTCTCCGAGGCGGTGACATGAGCAGCGGCGAAGCTCGCGAGGCGCGGATCAAGCGGCTGCGCATGCGGTCGATGCGGCGCGGCATCAAGGAGATGGACCTGATCCTGGTGGCCTATGCCGAGGCGCGGCTGGTGGCAATGGATGCGCCCGCGCTCGACCGCTACGATGCGCTGTTGTCGGAAAACGACCAGGATCTCTATCAATGGGTCTCGGGCCAGATGACACCGCCACCCGCCCATGCCGCATTGATCGCCGACATCCGCGATGTGGCCCTGTCGGCGGCGGGCGGCGTGGGACAGACCGGCCGGGTCGGGTAATTCCTTCCGCCTTTAACGCTTTTTTCGGGATTTTCCTGCAACTTGCCCGAAAGAAGACGCATGGCGGAGATCCTTATGAGCTTGCATTCCTCCCTGCCCGCACCCGGCAATGCGGGCTTCATGGCCAATTATCTCGAAGCGCTCGCGCTCGTCGAACGGTTGCACCGGCTGCTGCTGGATGTGATCAAGGACGAGTTCGAGCGGGTTGGCGTGCTTGAAATCAACGCGGTCCAGGCGCTGTTGCTGTTCAATATCGGCGACCACGAGGTGACCGCCGGCGAGTTGAAGAGCCGTGGCTATTACCAGGGCTCCAATGTCAGCTACAATCTCAAGAAACTTGTCGAAGCCGGATACATGCACCATCAGCGCTGCGAGATCGACCGGCGCTCGGTGCGTGTGCGGCTGACGCCCAAGGGCCGCGACATCCGCGATGTGGTGTCGCAGCTCTTTGCCCGCCATGCCGAGGGGCTCCAGGCGCGCGGCGTGCTCGGCCCCGAAGGGATCACCGAGATCACCACATCGCTGCGCCGGGTCGAACGCTACTGGACCGACCAGATCCGCTACATCTACTGAACAGGGCTTGCGCGGGCCGGCGGCTCAGCGCTGGATGCTTTCGAGATATTCCATCAGCGCCACCAGTTTGCGCGGCGTCGGTGTCGGCCTGCCATCGCCGACATCCACCGGGATCAGATCGCCGCGCAACAGCTCGCCGAATTCCGGCATGCCGGCGCCGGGAAAATCGACCCGGGAATAGCCATCGAGGGTCGAGAGCACCTCGGCCCGGGGAAAGCGGCCGCCATTGCGGGCGCTGATCCGCGTGAGATCGGCCGGTCCGGGCTTCAACCCCGCCCCCGCAGGACCGTCCCCCAAGCCCTGCCGGCCATGGCACAGGGCACAATTTTCGACAAACAGCCTGCGGCCATCATCCGGTTCCGGCATTTCGTTCGGTTTGCAGGCCGCAAGGGCGGCCAAGGCGGCAAGGCCAAGGCCGAGACGTTGAATCGGGGTCATTTTTTATCCTGTTGCTCGATTGAGTTGAGAGTCGCAAACCGCATTGCGGACCGCAATGGCAAAGAGGCTGGCGTCCCGCGCAGATCCCGCGATAGTGTGCCGCAGCAATTCGAGGAGATGGCCGATGCCGATCTATGCCCTGACCATGCTTGCCGCCGGGTTCGGCATTCCGCTGCTCGCCGCGCTGAACGCCGCGCTGGGCCAGCGCATGAGCTCGCCCGCGGCGGCCGCGACGATCCTGTTCTGCGTGGCGCTGACGGCGACGATCGCCGTTTTGGCGGTCACCGGCCCGGCGGCGCTGGCGCGGGCGGCGGGCGCGCCGCGGCACCTGTTCCTGGCCGGGCTTTTCGTTGCCTTCTACGTGCTCACTGTTACCTGGGTGGCGCCAAAATTCGGGGTCGGAAACGCGGTGTTCTTTGTCCTTCTGGGGCAATTGGTCAGCGCCGCCGCGATCGATCATTTCGGCCTCTTTACAGCGCAGGTCTCGCCCCTCACCTTCACCCGCGCGCTGGGCATCGGCGTCATGGGCATCGGCGTCTGGATCACGCAACAGGCCTGAGCGCCGCCGCTCAATGCGCCATGAAGACCGGCAGCTGCGCGCTTTCAAGCATTTCGCGCGTCGCCCCGCCAAAGATCGCTTCGCGGAACCGCGAATGGCCGTAGGCCCCCATCACCAGCAGGTCGGCCCCCATGTCGGTGCAATAACGGCTCAGCACGTCAGACACCCGTGGCAGCGACCGTGACAGGATGTCGATCTCGACCTTGACCCCGTGGCGCGCCAGATATTGCGACAACAGCCCGCCGGGATCCGACCGGTTGGGCCCGTGCACCGGCGGATCGACGACGACCACCGCCACCCGCTCGGCCGCCATCAGCAACGGCAAGGCCGCGCGCACCGTGCGCAGCGCCTCGGCGCTTTCGTTCCAGGCAACCGCTATGCGTTTCGGCATGCTCCGCAGCTCTGCGCCCTCGGGCATCACCAGAACCGGCACCTGCGCCCCGAACAAGGCGCCCTCGATCACCGCCTCCTGATCGAAACCGCCATCCTCACCGTAGGGTTGCGGCAGGATCGCCAGGTCCGAGAACCGGCCGTGGCCGGCAACGAACCGGCCCAGATCGCCGGATTGCGCCATGGCGGCATCGCTGCTCCAGTGCAGATCGGTCCGGTCCAGCCAGCCCCGCACCGCCTCGTCCACCGCCTTGGCCTCGGCCGAGGCTCGGCTCAGCGTCTCTTGCAGGATCACCGCATTGGCGCCGGCAAAGTAATATCCGCCCTGGCTGGTGTCGATGCCCAGGCAGAGCACCTCGAGATGCGCCTCGAACAGCCGCGCCACATCGGCGGCCTGGGGCAGAACAGAACTGTCCAGCTTCGGATTGGTGAGAACCGTGAACACGGATTTGTAGGTCATGGGTGTCTCCTTCCCGTTGTCGCTGCACGTTAGCCGCCTGCATCGCAGCCTCGCCTTGAGCCACGTCAAACCGGGACGGCGAAAGTATTGACCCAGATCAAGGCAGCTTTCGCCCGGCAGGCGCAGAAACGCCCCCATCCGTATTTGCCCCGCCGGACAACGAATCGCGCGGGGCCAGACGAAGGGACGAACAATGTCTAATTATATCAAGCTGGCGGCGCTTGGTCTGCTGGTGCTTTTTTCGGCGCTGGCGGCCAATTTCGCGCGCGACCTGGCCTATCAGGTGCACGCCGTCCTGATCCTCGTGATCAGCGGCGGGCTGTTTCTCTGGGTTCTGCGCAACACCGACGAGGACCCACCCGAGCCCGCGATCGAAACCGCCTATATGGACGGCGTCGTGCGCTACGGGGTGATCGCCACCGCTGTCTGGGGCGTGGTGGGCTTTCTCGTGGGCACCTTCATCGCCTTTCAGCTGGCCTTTCCGGGGCTGAACTTCGACTGGTCGGAGGGTTATACCAACTTTGGCCGGCTGCGGCCGCTGCACACCTCGGCGGTGATCTTCGCCTTTGGCGGCAACGCGCTTATCGCCACATCGTTCTACGTGGTCCAGCGCACCAGCGCGGCGCGGCTCTGGGGCGGCAATGCCGCTTGGTTCGTCTTCTGGGGCTATCAACTCTTTATCGTCCTGGCCGCCACCGGCTATCTGCTCGGCGCCACACAATCCAAGGAATACGCCGAGCCGGAATGGTACATCGACCTCTGGCTGACCGTGGTCTGGCTGGTTTATCTCGCGGTCTTTCTCGGCACGATCATCCGCCGCCGCGAGCCGCATATCTACGTGGCCAACTGGTTCTACCTCGCCTTCATCGTCACCGTGGCGATGCTGCATGTGGTCAACAACCTCTCGATCCCGGTGTCGATCTGGGGCTCGAAATCGGTGCAGGTCTTCTCGGGCGTGCAGGATGCCATGGTGCAATGGTGGTACGGCCACAACGCCGTGGGCTTCCTTCTGACCGCGGGCTTCCTGGGCATGATGTACTACTTCATCCCGAAACAGGCCGAACGCCCGGTGTTCAGCTACAAGCTCAGCATCATCCACTTCTGGGCGCTGATCTTTCTCTATATCTGGGCCGGTCCGCACCACCTGCATTACACCGCCCTGCCCGACTGGGCCTCGACGCTGGGCATGGTGTTCTCGATCGTGCTCTGGATGCCGTCCTGGGGCGGCATGATCAACGGGCTGATGACGCTGTCGGGGGCCTGGGACAAGCTGCGCACCGATCCGGTGATCCGCATGATGGTGATCTCGGTTGGCTTCTACGGCATGTCGACCTTCGAAGGGCCGATGATGTCGATCCGCGCAGTCAACTCGCTGAGCCATTACACCGACTGGACCATCGGCCACGTGCATTCCGGCGCCTTGGGCTGGAACGGCATGATCACCTTTGGCGCGCTCTATTACCTGGTGCCGAAACTGTGGAACCGCGAGCGGCTCTATTCGCTGAGCCTGGTCAACTGGCACTTCTGGCTCGCCACCATCGGCATCGTGCTCTACGCCGCCTCGATGTGGGTGACCGGCATCATGGAAGGGCTGATGTGGCGCGAGGTGGATGCCAATGGCTTCCTGGTGAACTCCTTCGCCGACACCGTGGCCGCGAAGCTTCCGATGTACGTGGTGCGTGGTCTGGGCGGGGTCCTGTTCCTCGCCGGTGCGCTGATCATGTGTTTCAACCTGTGGATGACTGTGAAACGCAGCCCGGCCGCCGAGGCCCCTGCCGCCGCAGCCCATGCCACGCCGGCCGAATGAGGAGGACCGGAGATGGCTACTGACAAACCCGCAATGCCCGCATCCGCCACGGCGATTGGCGAACGACCGCGCCGCCGCTCACTCCTGGATCGGCACAAGATCCTCGAGAAAAACGCCACCCTGCTGCTGATCTTCAGCTTCCTGGTGGTGACCATCGGCGGGCTGGTGCAGATCGTGCCGCTGTTCTACCTCGACAACACCATCGAAAAGGTCGAGGGCATGCGCCCCTATACCCCGCTGGAGCTGGTCGGGCGCGACATCTATGTGCGCGAGGGCTGTTATACCTGCCACAGCCAGATGATCCGGCCGATGCGCGACGAGGTCGAGCGGTATGGCCATTACTCGCTGGCGGCGGAATCGATGTATGATCACCCGTTCCAATGGGGCTCCAAACGGACCGGGCCGGACCTGGCCCGCGTCGGCGGGCGCTATTCCGACGACTGGCATGTCGATCACTTCCGCGATCCGCAATCGGTGGTGCCGGAATCGGTGATGCCGAAATACGACCAGCTCGAACGGACGCTGATCGACGGGCGCCATGTCGATGAGCTGATGGCGACCCACCGCTTCGTCGGCGTGCCCTACAGCAGCGAAATGATCGAGGCGGCAGAGGCCGATTTTCGGGCGCAGGCCGATCCCGACAGCGATTACGACGGGCTGCTCGACCGCTACGGCAAAGGTGTCAACCTGCGAAATTTCGACGGGGCGCCGGGGGTTTCCGAGGCCGACGCGCTGATCGCCTATCTTCAGATGCTGGGCACGCTGGTCGATTTCTCGACCTTCACGCCCGCTGCAAGCCGCTAAGGAGGCACTGACATGGAGAATTATTCCTTTCTGCGCGAACTGGCCGACAGTTGGGGCCTTCTGGTGCTCTTCACCTTCTTTGTCGGCATGGTGCTCTGGGTGCTGCGCCCCGGTAGCCGCGCCGCCCATCGCGACTGCGCCGCCATCCCGCTGCGCCACGATGACAGACCTGCCGCCGCAGAGGACAAGGAGGCACGGACATGAGCCGGACACCGCCGAAACAGACGGGCGATCCCGAAACCACCGGCCACAGCTGGGACGGGATCGAGGAGTTCAACAATCCGCTGCCGCGCTGGTGGCTCTGGGCCTTCTACGCCACGATTGTCTGGGGCGTGGGATACACCATCGCCTATCCGGCCTGGCCGGGGATTTCCAAGGCCACCGCCGGCGTGCTGGGCTATTCCACCCGCGCCGAAGTGGCCAGCGAGATCGCCGCCGTCGACGCCGCCAACGCCGCGATCAACGCAAGGCTCGAAACCACCGATCTGACCGCCATCGCCGCCGATCCCGCGCTTCTGAGCTATGCCACCAATGCCGGCGCTGCGGTGTTTCGCACCTGGTGCGCGCAATGCCACGGCTCGGGTGCGGCCGGCGCGCAGGCCGGTGGCTATCCCAATCTGCTCGACGATGACTGGCTCTGGGGCGGCGATATCACGGCCATCCACGAGACGATCTCTTACGGCATCCGCAATGAGGAAAACCCCGATGCGCGGTTTTCGATGATGCCGGCCTTTGGCCGCGATGAACTTATCGAAGGCAAAGAGATCAGCCAGGTGGTCAACTACGTGATGTCGCTTTCCAGCCCGCCGCAGGATGCCGGCGAAGTGGCGGCGGGGGCCCAGGTCTTTGCCGATCAATGCGCGTCCTGCCACGGAGCGGACGGCTCCGGCGACCGGATGCAGGGCGCCCCCGATCTGACCGATGCGATCTGGCTGTATGGCGGCGATTACGCGCGGCTGGTTGAGACGGTGCACAATGCCCGCTACGGCGTCATGCCGGCGTGGCAGGGACGGTTGACCGAGGCGCAGATCCGCGCGGTCTCGGCCTATGTGCACGGGTTGGGCGGCGGCGAGGCGCCACCGGCCGAATAGCCCCGGAACAGCCAGGACAGCCCTGCCGTCTCGGGCTGGCGTGGGGGCCCTGTCGGGGAACCGTGACGCCCGAAACCCGCACAGGGCCCCTGTGTTCAAAGCCAAAGGCCGCCGGAACCGGCGGCCTTTCCGCGTCAGAGATAACGCCGGCCGAACGGCACCTGATGCCGCCGCCAGCGCCCGGTCCGCCAGGGCCAGCGAAGCGCACCGGGCTTGGCGCGGGGCTCATCCATTGTCGTCGCCGAACAACCGGCGGCGGGTCTCGAAAGACCAGTGGAAGGGCGCGCGCTGCTGGATGTCGCGGCGCGGCGGCTCTTCCTTGCGATAGCCCGCATCACGATCCTCGAGATAGGTTGCGCGCTTGAAGACATCTGCAAAAATTCCGAACATGTCAGCCTCCTGAGGCCTTGGGGATATGCAGATAATATGCGCTATTGACGGCGCTCAGGCGAGGCAGGAATAATTCGATCATGTAAGACAGGATTACATGATGGATTGGACTGCCCTGCCCCCGCTGGCCGCCCTGCGCGCCTTTGCCGCCTTTGCCGATGCCGGCGCGGTGCAGCCCGCGGGCGCCGCGCTCAATGTCAGCCACGCGGCGATCAGCCAGCAGATCCGCAATCTCGAGGCGCATCTCGGCCTTACCCTGCTCGACCGGTCGGGCCGCCGCATGGTGCTGACGCCCGAGGGCCAGCGGCTGGCCGATGCCCTGCTCGACGGGCTTGGCGGCGTCGCCCGGGTCTGTGACGAGCTTACCGGGCGCGATGCCGACCGGCCCCTGACAGTATCCGCGACACCGAGCTTTGCCTCGTCCTGGCTGATGCCGCGGCTGGCGGATTTCCGGGCGGCGAACCCCGCGATCAGCCTGATGATCGACCCCACCGCCGAGGTGAAGCCGATCGAACCCGGCGGCATCGACGTGGCGCTGCGGTACGGCTCGGGCGAATGGCCCGGGCTCGAAGCCGAACTGCTGGTGCAATCACCGATCGCGGTGGTGGCGGCGACCTCGCTGGTGGGCATGCGAGACTTCGACGATCTGAACGATCTGCGCGCCTTTCACTGGCTCCAGGAGCTGGGCACCAACGAGGCGACCGAATGGTTCGCCCGGCTGGGCGTCGGCCGCAACCGCGCCATGGGCATCTCTTCCCTGCCCGGCAACCTGATGATCGAGGCGGCGCGGCAGGGCCAGGGCATCGCCATCACCGCGCGGGTCTTTGTCGAGGAGGATGTCGCCGCCGGCCGGCTGCGGGTGCTGTTCGAGGATGTGCGCAAGAAAGGCTATTTCATCGTCACCCGCCCCGGTGTCCAGCGCCCGCCGCTGCGGCGTTTCGTGGCCTGGCTGCGCCAGCAGGGCAAGGCACAGGGCATGGCGGCGGGCTGAACATAAAGGGGGACCGGGCGGCGCAGTTTGACTCAGGTCAAAGCCGTGGCGCGGCGCAACGTCCAAAAGGACGCAAACGCAGCACCCGGAGCCCCCTCTTGACCGATACGACAGAGCAAAGCCTCTACAAGTCGCGCGAACCGATTTTTCCCAAGCGCGTCTCGGGCCGGTTCCGCAATCTGAAATGGGCGATCATGGCGGTCACCCTGGGCATCTATTATCTGGTGCCCTGGATTCGCTGGGACCGCGGCCCCAGCCTGCCCGATCAGGCGGTGCTGATCGACCTGGCCGGCCGGCGGTTCTATTTCTTCTGGATCGAGATCTGGCCGCATGAATTCTATTTCGTCGCCGGGCTGCTGATCATGGCCGGTCTCGGCCTCTTCCTCTTTACCTCGGCGCTGGGCCGGGTCTGGTGCGGCTATGCCTGCCCGCAGACCGTCTGGACCGATCTTTTCATGCTGGTCGAACGTTGGATCGAGGGCGACCGAAACGCCCAGTTGCGCCTGCACCGTCAGGCCATGAGCCTGCGCAAGGCCCGGCTGCGGCTGACGAAATGGGCGATCTGGCTGCTGATCGGGTTGGGCACCGGCGGCGCCTGGGTGTTCTATTTCGCCGATGCGCCGACGCTCCTGCGCGATCTGGTGACCGGCCAGGCCCATCCGGTGGCCTATACCACCATGGCGATCCTGACGCTGACCACCTTTGTCTTTGGCGGCTTTGCCCGCGAACAGATCTGCATCTACGCCTGCCCCTGGCCGCGCATCCAGGCGGCGATGATGGACGAGGACACGCTGACCGTCGGCTACCGCGCCTGGCGCGGTGAGCCGCGCGGCAAGGGCAACACCCGCCGTCAGAAGAAGAACAAGGCGCTGTCGCTGAAAATCGCCGCCGAAGAGGCCGCCACCGGGCGCACCGCGCCGGCCTATCCCTCGACACCGATGCCCTATGCCGCACCGATCCTGCCGCAGCCGCTGGCCGATCAGCCGCCCGGCGATTGCATCGACTGCATGGCCTGCGTCAACGTCTGCCCGATGGGGATCGACATCCGCAACGGCCAGCAGATGGAATGCATCACCTGTGCGCTCTGCATCGATGCCTGCGACGACGTGATGGCCAGGATCGGCAAGCCCCGCGGGCTGATCGACTACATGGCACTGACCGACGAAGCCGCGGAACGCGCCGGCGGCACGCCCCGGCCGGTCTGGCGCCATGTCTTCCGGCCACGCACCGTGCTTTATACCACGCTCTGGGGCGGGGTCGGGCTGCTGCTGCTCTTTGCGCTCTTCATCCGGCCCGAGATCGACATGACGGTCGCCCCGGTGCGCAACCCCACCTTTGTTACCCTGTCGGACGGAGCGATCCGCAACACCTACGAGGTGCGGCTGCGCAACAAACATGGCATGGCGCAGCCCTTCCGGCTCTCGGTGGCCGGCGACCCGGCGCTGCGGCTCGAGGTCGAAGGCGCCACACACACGACCGTCACCGTTCCCGCCGACAGCACGCAATTGCACAAGGTCCATGTGATCGCGCCCGCCGCCGCGGCCCCGGCCCGGCGGGCACGCAGCGATATCCGGCTCTGGGCCGAAGACACCGAGAGCGGCGAACGCAGCTTCGAAGACACCGTCTTCAACGGCAAGGAGAACTGAGATGACATCCGCGACACGGAAACTCACCGGCTGGCACGTATTGGCGATCTTCACCGCCGCCTTTGGCGTGATCATCGGCGTCAACCTGACCCTGGCCTTCAACGCGGTCGCGACCTTTCCGGGGCTCGAGACCGGCAATTCCTATGTCGCCAGCCAAAGCTTCGATGCCAGACGCGACGCGCAGCAGGCGCTGGGCTGGACCGTCACCGCCACCGCAGATGACGGCAGGGTGGTGCTGGCGATCGAGGATGCCGAGGGCCGGCCGGTGCAGGTGGCCGACCTGCATGCGGTGCTGGGCCGGGCCACCCATGTCAAGGACGACATCGCGCTCGACTTCAGTTTCAACGGTCGCGCATATGTCGCCGATGCCGAGATTGCACCGGGCAACTGGAACCTGCGGATGACCGCCGAGGCGCCGGACGGCACCGCATTTTCGCAGCGCGTCCTTCTGCGCGGGGAATAGGCCATGACGGTCGCGCTTCGCCCCTCGCCTTCGGCCTGCCCGGCCTGCGCCGCGGCCCCGGCGGCCCAGGCCCTCGGCGCCGCCGAGGCATCCGGACCGCTGGCCCTGTCGCTACCCACGATCCATTGCGCCGCCTGCATCGCCACGGTCGAACGGGTGTTGAATGCCCAGGCGGGGGTTCGCGAGGCACGGGTGAACCTGACGCTGAAACGGGTGACCGTTGCGGCCGGGCCCGAAGTCACCCCCGACGCGCTGATCCGGGTGCTGGCGGATGCGGGCTTTGAGGCGCATGAGCTCGACGCCGGGCTGCTCGGCGCCACCGCAACCGACAAGGTCGGGCGCGACCTGCTGATGCGGCTGGCGGTGGCGGGCTTTGCGGCGATGAACGTGATGCTGCTCTCGGTCGCTGTCTGGGCCGGGGCCGAGGGTGCGACACGCGACATGTTTCACTGGATTTCGGCGGTGATCACCCTGCCCACCATCGGCTTTGCCGCCCAGCCGTTCTTTGTCAGCGCCTGGCGTGCACTCCGCGCCCGGCGGCTCAACATGGATGTGCCGATTTCGCTGGCCATTGCGCTGGCGCTCGCAACCTCGCTCTGGGAGACATGGCTCTCGGGCCACCACGCCTATTTCGACGCCGCCATCGCGCTGACCTTCTTTCTGCTGGCCGGCCGCTATCTCGATCACCGCACCCGCGCCATCGCCCGGTCGGCCGCCGAGGAGCTGGCGGCGCTGGAGGTGCCCCGCGCCACCCGCCTGCGCGACGGCGAAGAGACCCAGGTGCCGCTGGGCGCGCTTTCGGTTGGCGACATCGTCCTGGTGCGGCCCGGCGGCCGGATGCCGGTCGATGGCGAGATCCTGGCCGGCAACTCCGAACTCGACCGGTCACTGCTGACGGGCGAGACCCTGCCGGTCTTTGCCGCGCCGGGCATGGCCGTCAGCGCCGGCGAGGTGAACCTCACCGGGCCATTGCAGGTTCGCGCCAGCGCCATTGGCAGCGACAGTGCGCTGCACCGGCTGGCCGATCTGGTGGCCGTGGCGGAATCCGGCCGCGCGCGCTATACCTCGCTGGCCGACAGGGCCGCCCGGCTCTACGCGCCGGGCGTGCACATCCTTTCGGCGCTGGCCTTTATCGGCTGGTTTGCCTGGTCGGGCGACCTGCGGATCGCGCTCAACATCGCGGCCGCCGTGCTGATCATCACCTGCCCCTGCGCGCTGGGCCTCGCGGTGCCGGCGGTGACCACCGCCGCCTCCGGCCGGCTGTTCAAACACGGCATGCTGATCAAACATGAAACCGCGCTCGAGCGGCTGGCCCGGGTCGACACCGTGGTGTTCGACAAGACCGGCACGCTGACCGAGGGCCAACCTGTGCTCTCGCACCCCGACAGCCATTCAGACGCGGTGCTGCGCCTGGCTCTGGCGCTGGCCGAATGCTCGGCTCATCCGCTGAGCCAGGCACTGGCCCGCGCCGCGCGCGATCGCGGGCTGCAACCGGACCGGGTCACCCGGCTCCACGAGGTGCCCGGGTTCGGCACCGAAGGGCAGTTCGAGGGCCACATGGTCCGCCTCGGCCGCGCCGCCTGGGCCGGCGCCGGCGACCAGGGCCGCGAGACCGCCGCCTGGCTGACCCTGCCGGATGGCACAACCCACCGCTTCGCCTTTCGCGACGCCCTGCGCCCCGGCGCCGAAGCGGCGGTCGCGGCCTTGCAGGCGGCGGGCCATCGGGTGCTCCTGATGTCGGGCGATTCCCCCGGCCCGGTGGCGGCCATGGCCGCGCGCCTCGGCATCGAGGACTGGACGGCCGAAGCCCGCCCGGAGGACAAGGCGGCGCGCATCCGGGCGCTGAAGGCCCAGGGCGCAAATGTGCTCATGGTCGGCGACGGGCTGAATGACACCGCCGCACTGGCCATGGCCGATGTCTCGATCTCGCCTGCCAGCGCGCTGGATGCGGCGCGGGTGGCCAGCGATATCGTGCTGCTCGGCCGCGATCTTGCTCCCCTGCCCCTGGCGCTGACCACCGCGCGCGCGGCGACCCGGCGCATCCGCGAGAACTTTCGCATTGCCACGCTCTACAACATCCTCGCCGTGCCGCTGGCCGTTGCCGGGCTGGCTACGCCGCTGATCGCCGCGCTGGCGATGTCGACCTCGTCGATCACCGTCTCGCTCAACGCCCTGCGCCTGAGGTCGCCATGAACGTCCTGATCTACCTGATCCCGATCGCGCTGCTCCTCGGCGGCATTGGCCTCGCCGGCTTTGTCTTTACCGTCCGGGCACGGCAATACGACGATCCCGCGGGCAATGCGCAGCGTATCCTCTGCGACCAATGGGACGACCGGCCCAAACCCTGATCGCCGCTGATGGACGCCGCCCCGCGCTTCATGTTACGGTCCGCGCCGATGAGGCGGAGCAGGCCCGGCAGATGACAGCGTTGAAGGAATTCCAGAGGTTGGAGGCACAGGGTCTCTGGCGCGCCACCGAGGGCGCGCAGCGCCGACATGTGGTGGTCTCTCTGGGCGAAGCGACGCTGGTTCTGAGCGACATGAACGACCAGGCCCTGGCGCATTGGTCGCTGGCGGCGGTGGAACGCGCCAACCCCGGCCAACGCCCTGCCCGCTACTTTCCCAACGGCGATCCCGGCGAAGAGCTCGAGCTTGACGACGACGCCAATGACATGATCGACGCCATCGAGCGGCTGCGGCGCGAGATCATCCGCCGCCGGCCGCGCCAGGGCCGGCTGCGCTGGGGGTTGGGCGCCACGGCGATGGCGGCCTTTCTCGGCCTGGCGGTGTTCTGGCTGCCGGACGCATTGGTCGCCCATACCATGCGAGTGGTGCCGGATGTGAAACGCGATGCCATCGGCCGTGCCCTGCTGACCGAGATTTCGCGCGTCTCCGGCCCCGCCTGCCGCTCGGACACCGCCGTCGCGCAACTGCGCATGCTGAGCCGCCGGGTTCTCGGCCCCGAGCGCGCCGGCGATCTGGTGGTACTGCGCGCCTCGTCCCGCGCGACGGCGCATCTGCCGGGCGGCTTCATCCTGCTTGACCGGCGCGTGCTCGAGGACACCGAAGACCCCGAGGCCGCCGCCGGCTATGTGCTAGTCGAGAATCTGCGCGCCCAGGCCGAGGATCCGCTCGAAGCACTGCTGCGGCAGGCCGGGATGATGGCCACCGCGCGCCTGCTGACCACCGGGCAACTGCCCGACGAGGCGCTTGAGCGCTTTGCCGTCACCCTGATGGCCGGATCGCCCGAGCCCCTGCCCGACCGGCGCGTGATCGAGGCGTTTCACGCGGCCCGGCTGCACACTGCGCCTTATGCCTATGCGGTTGACTTCACCGGGGAAACCACGCTCCCCCTGATCGAGGCCGATCCGCTGGAAGACGCCGATGCCGCGCCGGTGATGTCGGACAACGACTGGCTGCGCTTGCAGGCGATCTGCGGCGAATAACGCAACTTTCGGAAAGCGAATGGGGCGGGCCCGAAGCCCGCCCTGCTGTCAAACCTGTCGTGTCGTCACTTGCGCAGCGTGGCCGAGCGATAGCCGATCCGGTTGCGCACCGTGTCCAGCGCGGCCCTGAGCCGATCCTGCCGCGCGAAAGGCCCGACCAGAACCATCCGGTGCGGCACGCCGGCGCGGCTGAATTCATTGATCCGTACAGGCAATCCCGCCGCCTGCACCCGACGGATCGCCGCCTGCGCCTTGGCCGGCGTGCTGAAGGTGCCGAGCTGAACATACCGGTGGCTGGCCGGAGCCACGGCGCTCTTGCGGATCGGTTTCGGCGTGTCCTTGCGCACCGCCTCGGGCGCGCTCCGGCGCTGTTGCTCCGGCGCCGCCTCGGGCACTGCCCCGCGTGAGCTGACAAAACCGGCGGCCTGCTGTTCCTTCATCGAGCGATCGGGATAGACAAGCTGGGGGAAATAATGACTGACCTCTTCCCCGGTACTCTTGTCGATCAGCCGGCGCGGCACCGTATTTGTCCAGGTCAGTAGCATCTTGCGACGGCCATCAAGGGTCTGATGCGCGCGGGTGGTGCTCAGCCGGCCGTCGTCGAAGGCACGCTGATACCCTTTCGGCACCGGCACATCGACAGAAGCACCACGGACATAGGCTTCCTTGGGCGCGATGCGCGTCTGGCCGGTGACACGCTGGATGCCGCTGGTGCCGGTAAAGACCTTGACGCCCTGATCGGCCAGACGCACCGCCTTGCCCGTCTCGCGGACCACGACTGTCGGGCCTTTGCTCAGCCCGGCCGGGGTACGCAGCACAGTATTCGGCGGCAGCTGCCCGGCGCGGCGGACGATGACCTTGTTCGCCGGCGCCGGCGCGTTGCGCACGATCGGCGTCGAATGCCGGATCACCGTTTTGCCCGAGGCATCGCGACGCACGCGCCGCTTGGGGGCGACCTGTGCCGGGGCTTGTGTGACCTGACGCGGCGCCGGGGGCTGCGCCACCCTGCGCGGGGCCGGCGCCTGCACCACCCGGCGCGGCGCGGCGGGGGCCGCTGCGGGCGCCGGGCGCTCGGTGACAACCGGCCGGGGCGCGGGTTCGGCGGGGGCGGCCGGCGCGGGTTCGGGCTCTGCTACCGGCGCCGGGGCCGAGGCAACCGGAGCGGGCGCGGCGGCGGGCGCAGAGGCGGTCTGGCCGCAGATCACCTGCCGGTTGCGGTCGACCCGCGGAACCCAGGTGACATTGCCGTCGATCCCGGCACGGATGTACATGCAGCCCCGGCTGTCGACATATTGCCGGCCGGTAAAGGAAGCCGGCGGCAACTCGGCCGGTGCGGCCAGATCGTCGCGGATCTGGGCCACCCCCGAGGTTGCACTTGCCGAAAGTCCAATTGCGACCGCCAACGCCGCACAGATGCTCGATTTATTCATCACCAGTCCCCACAGGTTTGGGGCTCAGCATGACAAAAGGTTGCTATTTAGTAAAGCGGTCTCGGGCCTATTTTGTGCCGAACATCCTGTCACCCGCATCACCTAGGCCCGGGATGATATATCCCTGATCATTCAGGCAGCGATCAAGCGAGGCGGTGATGATCGGCACATCGGGATGCGCCTCCTGCATCCGGGCGACGCCTTCGGGCGCGGCAAGCAGGCAGAGAAACCGGATATTGGTCGCCCCGGCCTGCTTGAGCAGGTCGATCGCGGCGGCCGAGGAATTGCCAGTTGCCAACATCGGATCGACGGCGATCACCAGCCGGTCATCGAGGCCGTCGGGCACCTTGAAGTAGTATTGCACCGGCAGAAGCGTCTCTTCATCGCGGTACAGCCCGACAAATCCGACCCGCGCCGATGGCACCAGTTCGAGCACCCCGTCCAGCAGTCCGTTGCCGGCCCGCAGGATCGAGATCAGCGCCAGCTTCTTGCCGTCGAGCACCGGCGCATCCATCATCTCCATCGGAGTTTCCACCTGCTGCGTCGTCATCGGCAGCTCGCGGGTGATCTCATAAGCCAGCAACTGGCTGATTTCGCGCAGCAGGCGACGGAATTCGGCGGTCGAGGTCGCCTTGTCGCGCATCAGGCTGAGCTTGTGCTGCACCAGGGGGTGTTCGACGACGGTCAGATGTTCGGTCATGCGGTTTCCAGTTTCTTCGCGATCCGGTCGCGGGTCGCGTCATCACAGAAGGCCGCCGCGAGGGCGGTCTGGTTGAGGGCCTTGAAGTCGTCTTCGTTCCATTCGAAGACGCGTGCAAGCCCTTCGTATTCCTTGGTCATGTCGGTGTGAAAAAACGGCGGATCATCGGTCGAAACCGTGACCTTGATGCCCCGCTCGCGCAGTTTTTCGATCGGATGCGCGGCAAGCTTGGGGTAGACCCCCAGCATGACATTGGACCCGGGGCAAACCTCGAGCACCACATCCTTTTCAATCAGTTCGTCAACCAGCGCCAGATCCTCGATCACCCGCACCCCGTGCCCGACGCGCTCGACCCGGAGATCGCGAACCGCCGCCCGCACTTCCTCGGGGCCGCGCCATTCGCCGGCATGGGTGGTCAGCCGCAGACCGGCCTCGCGCGCCATGTCGAAGGAATAGGCGAAATCGCCCTGTTCGCCGGCGTTCTCGTCGCCGCCCATGCCAAAGCCGCAGAGCCAGTCATCTGCGGTTTCGGCAGCGCAGAGCGCCGTCTTCTTGGCCTGCTCCGGCCCGAAGTGCCGCACGCAGGTCACCACACCGCGCAGGGTGATGCCCATTTCGCGCTCGGCCTGATCGGCGGCCTCGCGGATCGCATGCAGATATTCGCGCCAGGCCGCCAGATCGCCGCCGCCGCAGAAATCCGGGCTCAGAAAGGCTTCGGAATAGACAACCCCATGCGCGGCGCTTTCCTCAAGCACCGCCAATGTCAGGCGGCGGTAGTCCTCGGGCGTCTGAAGCACCTGAGTTGCGGCCTCGTAGACCTTGAGAAATTGCAGAAAATCGCGATAGGCGTAATTGCCCCGCTCGTCGAAGACACCGGCGATATCCACAGACTTTTCCCGGGCCAGCCCGGCAATCAGTTTCGGCGGCGCCGCGCCTTCGATGTGGAGATGCAGCTCCGCCTTGGGAAATGTTCGAAAAGTCACAGAAAGCTCCGCAGGTCAGGGGGGTATTCGACGTCAAGGCGTTCGGATATGGCAGCCGCCACGGCGGTGAAATCGACGATTCCGATGCCTTGGGCGTCCCGGCCGGCGCCCAGAACCGGCACCCGTTCGCGGGTGTGATCAGTGCCAGTCCAGGTCGGATCGTTGCCGTGATCGGCGGTGAGGATCATCAGGTCGTCCGGCCGCAGCCGCGCCAGGATCGGCCCAAGTTCGGCGTCGAACCACTCCAGAGCACGGGCATATCCCGACACGTCTCGGCGGTGCCCCCAGAGGCTGTCGAACTCGACAAAATTGGCAAAGACCAACCCGCCGTCGGGGGCGTGATCGACCTGATGCGCCAGCGCCTGCATCAGCGCGGCATCTGTGCCCTTGGACACCGCGTCAATCCCCTGCATCGAGAAGATATCGCCAATCTTTCCAATCGCATGCACCGCACGGCCCGCGTCCTGCACCCAGTTTGTCAGCACCTTGCCTGGCGGCGTCAGCGCATAGTCGCGGCGGTTGCCGGTGCGCGCGAACGCGCCGGGCGTGCCGACGAAAGGCCGCGCAATCACCCGCCCGACGCGCATCGCATGCAGATGCGGCGCAAGCTCCTCGCAGAGCCTGAGCAGGCGCGCGAGGCCGAAATGCTCTTCATGCGCGGCAATCTGAAAAACGCTGTCGGCCGAGGTGTAACAGATCGGCCAGCCGGTGCGCAGGTGCTCTTCGCCAAGCTGCTTGAGGATTTCCGTGCCCGAGGCATGGCAATTGCCCAAAATCCCGTCTGTTCCCGCAAGTTCGGCAGCCAATTGGCTGATATCCTTGGGAAAGGCCGGAACAGTCTTGGGAAAGACCGTCCAGTCCCAGGGCACGGGAAGCCCGGCCAGCTCCCAATGCCCCGACGGCGTGTCCTTGCCGCGCGAATGCTCTGACGCTGCGCCCCAGAGGCCCTTTGGCGTAGCCTCGAGCCCCGGCACCACATCGCCCGAGGCCAGCCGGCAGGCCGCGCCCAGCCCCAGCCCATCGAGATGCGGCAGGTGCAGCGGGCCGGAGCGTCCTTCTTCCGCCTCGCCCGCTGCGCAGGCCTGGGCGATATGGGCCAAGGTGTTGGCGCCGGTGTCGGGGATGTCACCATTGAAATAGGCCGCGGCATCCGGCGCCCCGCCGATGCCCAGGGAATCCATCACCACAAGGAAGGCACGCGCCATCAGCTGATCCTTTCGTGTATCAGCGGCGGTTCCGGCGCGGCATCGCCGATGCGGATCGCCGCCCGCACGGCCTGCACCGCCGCATCCGCCTGACTTTCGCGCGCGGCATGGACCCGCGCCAGCGGCTGGCCCTGTGCCACTTGCTCGCCCAGCGACACCACGTCCGACAGGCCGACCGCCGGGTCGACCAGGTCGCTTTCGACCAGACGGCCGCCGCCCAGATGTACCACCGCGAGGCCCAGCGCCTCGCCATCCATCGACGCCACGACGCCCGCTTCCGGCGCCGGGATCTCGCGGATCACCGGCGCCTCGGGCAGAAAGCGCTGCCAGTCCTCGACAAAATGCACCGGGCCGCCCATCGCCTGCACCATGCGGCCGAAATGTTCGGCGGCCTTGCCGGAGCGGATCGCCTCGGCAATCGCTGCCTCGCCCGCCATGGCGTCGCGCGCCAGCCCGCCCGAGGCCAGCAGCGCCCCGCCGAGGCCGCAGGTGATCGCGTGCAGCCGCCCCTCGGCGGCGCCGGTCAGCACCCGCATCGAGACATCGACCTCGAGCGCATTGCCCAGCGCGGGGGCCAACGGCTGCGACATGTCGGTGATCAAGGCCTGGGTCGGGCAGCCGGCGGCATTGGCGGTCGAGACCAGCGCCTGTGCCAGTGCCTGCGCATCGGCGTGCCGTTTCATGAAGGCGCCCGAGCCGAGCTTGACGTCGAGCACCAGCCCCTCGAGCCCCGCTGCCAGCTTCTTGGACAGGATCGAGGCAGTGATCAGGTCGAGGCTATCGACCGTAGCGGTGACGTCGCGCACCGCATAAAGCCGCTTGTCGGCCGGCGCGATCTCGGCGCTGGCGGAAACGATGGCGCAGCCTGCATGGCGCACCACCTCGGAAAATCGCGCCTCGTCGAGCGTCGTGGCGAGCCCGGGAATGCTTTCCATCTTGTCGAGCGTGCCGCCGGTATGGCCGAGGCCACGGCCCGAAATCATCGGCACAAAGGCGCCACAGGCCGCCAACGCCGGCGCCAGCACCAGGCTGACACAATCGCCCACCCCGCCGGTGGAATGTTTGTCGAGCACCGGCCCCGGCAGATCCCAGCGCAGGATATCGCCGCTGTCGCGCATCGCGCGGGTCAGCGCCACGCGGCCGGCCTCGGGCAGCCCGTGCAGGCAGACCGCCATGGCAAAGGCCCCGGCCTGGGCATCGGTCACGCCGCCATCGGCCAGCCCCTGGACGAACCACGTCAGATCGGCCTCGGTCGGGGGATCGCCCCGGCGCAAGGCGGCAAGAATCGCCCGCGCATCGCTCATGTCGCGGCGGTGTCCATATGGGCGGTGGCAAAGGCGCCCGGCAGCAGCTCGGCGATGGTCAGGGCCATTTCCTCACCGCCCAGCGTCGCCATGGTCACCACCACATCGGGGCCGCTGGCGAATTCCGCCAGCTTCTGCCGGCAGCCGCCACAGGGGGTCACCGGCGTCGGGCTGTCGGCCACCACATAAGCTGCGTCGAACCGGGTCTGCCCGCCGGCCACCATGGCGGCGATGGCGCCGGCCTCGGCACAGGTGCCCTCGGGATAGGCCACGTTCTCGACGTTGCAGCCGGCATAGACCGTGCCATCGCCGGCGCGCAGGGCGGCGCCCACCTTGAAACCGGAATACGGCGCATAGGCATTGTCGCGCACGGCACGCGCGGTTTCGGCCAGTTCCATCAAAAACCCCCATCGTTCAAACTGGCCGTCATGATCGGGCCGCGCGCCACGCGATGCAAGCATGACGTGGCCCGGCCCTGCCGGGAAAAGCGACGAAAGACACGACAGAACCGCACTGTTATCGCTAAGCTGATTTACAGGATTAGCAAATAGCTGTTATCGCCGCGCCGGGTATAATACTCCGGGCCGAGATAGTTTAACACTAAACCAAACACGCAGAGGGACTTCGAGATGACCGACAGCAAGGCACAGGAAACACTGCGCGAGGCGGCCCTGTTCTATCACGAGTACCCCAAGCCGGGCAAACTCGAGGTGCGGGCAACCAAGCCGCTGGCCAATGGCCGCGATCTGGCGCGGGCCTATTCGCCCGGCGTGGCCGAGGCCTGTGTCGAGATCACCAAGGCCGAGACCAATGCCGCCCGCTACACCGCGCGCGGCAACCTGGTGGCGGTGGTGTCGAATGGCTCGGCCGTTCTCGGGCTGGGCAATATCGGCGCGCTCGCCTCGAAGCCGGTGATGGAGGGCAAGGCGGTGCTCTTCAAGAAATTCGCCGGCATCGATTGTTTCGACATCGAGGTGAACGAGACCGACCCCGAGAAGCTCGCCGATATCGTCTGCGCGCTCGAGCCGACCTTCGGCGCGATCAACCTCGAGGACATCAAGGCGCCGGAGTGCTTCATCGTCGAAAAGCTCTGCCGCGAGCGGATGAACATTCCGGTGTTCCACGACGATCAGCACGGCACTGCCATCGTCGTCGGCGCGGCGGCGACCAATGCGCTGCGCGTGGCGGGCAAAAAATTTGAGGACATCAAGATCGTCTCGACCGGCGGCGGCGCGGCCGGCATCGCCTGTCTCAACATGCTGCTGAAACTGGGGGTGAAACGCGAAAACGTCTGGCTCTGCGACATCAAGGGCGTGGTCTACGAGGGCCGCACCGAAGAGATGACCGACCAGAAGGCGGAATACGCCCAGAAGACCGACAAGCGCACGCTGGACGAGGTGATCGAAGGCGCCGACCTGTTCCTCGGGCTGTCCGGGCCCGGCGTGCTCAAGCCGGAAATGGCGGCAAAAATGGCGGATCGACCGATCATCTTTGCCCTCGCCAACCCGACGCCGGAAATCATGCCCGACGATGCCCGTGCGGTAAAACCCGGGGCGATCATCGCCACCGGCCGCAGCGATTTTCCCAACCAGGTCAACAACGTCCTCTGCTTCCCCTTTATCTTTCGCGGGGCGCTGGATGTCGGCGCGACCGAGATCAACGACGAGATGAAGATCGCCTGTATCGAAGGCATCGCCGCCCTGGCCCGCGCCACCACCAGCGCCGAGGCGGCGGCGGCCTATCAGGGCGAAGACCTGACCTTCGGCCCCGAATACCTCATCCCCAAGCCCTTCGATCCGCGGCTGTCGGCCGTGGTCTCGAGCGCCGTGGCCAAGGCGGCGATGGAGACCGGCGTCGCCACCCGCCCGATCGAGGACATGCAGGCCTACAAGCACAAGCTGAACGCGTCGGTCTTCAAATCGGCGCTGTTGATGCGTCCGATCTTCCATGCCGCCGCCACCGCCAGCCGCCGCATCGTCTTTGCCGAGGGCGAGGATGAGCGCGTGCTGCGCGCCGCGCAGGCGATCCTCGAAGACACCACGGAAAAGCCGATCCTGATCGGTCGCCCCGAGGTGATCGAACAGCGCTGCGAACGCCACGGGCTGAACATTCGCCCCGGCCGCGAATTCGAGATCGTGAACCCCGAGAATGACCCGCGTTACCGCGACTACTGGGGTACCTATCACCAGATCATGGCGCGGCGCGGCGTCACGCCCGATGTGGCCCGGGCGGTGATGCGCACCAATTCTACCGCCATCGGCGCCGTCATGGTGCACCGGGGCGAGGCCGACAGCCTGATCTGCGGCAGCATCGGCGAGTTTCGCTGGCATCTGAACTATGTCACCCAGGTGCTGGGCAACCAGACCTTTCGCCCGCATGGCGCGCTCAGCATGATGATCCTCGAGGACGGGCCGCTGTTTCTGGCCGACACCCATGTCTGGTCCCTGCCCTCGCCGCAGGAGCTGGCCGAGGTGGCCCTGGGCGCGGCGCGCCATGCCCGCCGCTTCGGGGTGGAGCCGCGTATCGCCTTCTGCTCGCAGTCCCAATTCGGCAATCAGGCCGAGGGCTCGGGCAAGCGCCTGCGCGAGGCGATCGCCATTCTCGACGAGATGGAGACCGATTTCCAGTACGAAGGCGAGATGAATGTCGATGCCGCGCTCGACCCCGACCTGCGCGAGCGGCTGCTGCCCGGCGGGCGGCTGGAAGGCGCGGCGAATGTGCTGATCTTCGGCCATGCCGATGCCGCGTCGGGGGTGCGCAACATCCTCAAGATGAAGGCCGACGGGCTGGAAGTGGGGCCGATCCTGATGGGCATGGGCAACCGGGCGCATGTGGTGACCCCCGGCATCACCGCCCGCGGGCTGCTCAACATGGCGGCCATCGCCGGCACGCCGGTGGCGCAGTACGGCTGATCCGAATGCCGTGCCGCCCAAGCGGGCGGCACGGACTTCCTTTGTTGAAAATTACTTCTTGACCGTCTTGTCGCCAGTCTTGACCGGCTTTTGCTTCTTGTCGCCCATGGCAACATGACCTTTTCTGAAAAGGCGCAGCCCTGTGCCGCGCCATATCTCCTCTATGCCAGCGAGTCGCCCGGCCCGCGCGACAGGAATCGACATCGGCAGTGTCGAAAATCTGCCAAACTTTGCAAACCCGCATAAAGCGCCAAGTTCGCCCGCAAATATTGCCAAGTTTGCAAAAATTTGCAGGTTTCCGTCGGAAATTCTGCAAACAAATTGCGTTAATCTGACGCTGGTAGCGCCAAGCGGCTTGCCCGATGGGCGGCGGCTCTCGTATCCCGAAGGCAATCGCCGGAGGAGGATACAATGGCATACAAGGATGTTTACGCGCGCTGGCAGGCCGACCCCGAGGCCTTCTGGATGGAGGCCGCGCAGGCCATCGACTGGGACGAGGCGCCGTCACAGGCGCTGTTCGACAGGGGCGACGACCTTTTCGAATGGTATGCCGATGGCAAGGTGAACACCTGCTGGAACGCCGTCGACCGCCATGTTGCCGCCGGACGCGGCGATCAGGTGGCGATCATCCACGACAGCCCGATCACCGGCAGCCAGCAAAAGATCACCTTTGCCGAATTGCAGACCCGTGTCGCGACCCTGGCCGGGGCGTTGCGGGCCAAGGGCGTAGAACAGGGCGACCGCGTGATCATCTATATGCCGATGGTGCCCGAAGCGCTGGAGGCCATGCTGGCCTGCGCCCGGTTGGGGGCGGTGCATTCGGTGGTGTTCGGCGGCTTTGCCGCGAACGAACTGGCGGTCAGGATCGACGACGCCACGCCCAAGGCGATCATCGCCGCCTCCTGCGGCCTCGAACCGGGGCGGGTGGTGAAATACAAGCCGCTGCTCGACGGCGCCATCGATCAGGCCAGCCACAAACCCGACTTCTGCGTGATCCTCCAGCGTGAGCAGGAGATCGCAAGGCTCACCGAAGGCCGCGACCACGATTGGCACAGTTTCCAGATGGGCGTGGCGCCGGCCGATTGCGTGCCGGTCGCGGGCAACCACCCGGCCTATATCCTCTATACCTCGGGCACCACCGGCGCCCCCAAGGGCGTGGTGCGGCACACCGGCGGCCATCTGGTGGCGCTGAACTGGACGATGAAGAACATCTATGATGTCGACCCCGGCGATGTGTTCTGGGCCGCCTCGGATGTCGGCTGGGTCGTCGGTCACAGCTATATCTGCTACGGCCCGCTGATCCACGGCAACACCACCATCGTGTTCGAGGGCAAGCCGGTCGGTACCCCCGATGCCGGTACCTTCTGGCGGGTGATTTCGGAACATCGGGTCAAGAGCTTCTTCACCGCCCCCACCGCCTTTCGCGCCGTGAAACGCGAGGATCCGCAGGGGGCGCTGATCAAGGAGTATGACCTGTCCTCGCTCAAGACCGTCTACCTTGCCGGCGAGCGCGCCGACCCCGACACTATCCTCTGGGCCCAGGACAAGCTGGGCGTGCCGGTGATCGATCACTGGTGGCAGACCGAAACCGGCTTTGCCATCGCCGCCAACCCGATGGGGATCGAGCCGCTGCCGGTCAAGATCGGGTCGCCCTCGGTCGCCATGCCGGGCTATGACGTGCAGATCCTCGACGACGCCGGCCACGAAATGCCGCGCGGCGAACTGGGCGCCATCGCCGTCAAGCTGCCGCTGCCGCCGGGCACGCTGCCGACGCTGTGGAACGCCGAGGACCGCTATCGCAAGAGCTACCTCACCACCTTTCCCGGCTTCTACGAAACCGGCGATGCCGGGATGATCGACGAGGACGGATACCTCTATATCATGGCCCGCACCGATGACGTGATCAATGTCGCGGGGCACCGGCTTTCGACCGGAGGAATGGAAGAGGTGCTGGCCAGCCACCCGGATGTGGCCGAATGCGCGGTGATCGGCGTCAGCGATCCGCTCAAGGGCCAGTTGCCGGTGGGCTTCCTCTGCCTGAACGCGGGCTGCTCCCGGACGCAGGACGAAATCACCGGCGAAGTCGTCAAACTGGTGCGCGACAAGATCGGCCCGGTGGCGGCATTCAAGCTGGCGGTGGTGGTGGATCGCCTGCCCAAGACCCGCTCGGGCAAGATCCTGCGCGCCATCATGGTCAAGATCGCCGACGGCCAGGAATACAAGATGCCGGCCACGATCGACGATCCCGCCATTCTCGACGAGATCAGATCGGCCCTGCAAACCCTTGGCTACGCGAAATAGACGCCCGGCCAAAACGCAGAGCAGGCCGCCCGGGGGAACACCGGACGGCCTGGATCACTTCAGGATCCTTCAAACCGCGCCACCTCGGCAGCAGGAACTGCACCCTGTCGGTGCCGGGCCTCAGCAACACGGGTGATCGGCGAAAGGACGAACGTCACTCACTCGTCCGCCCTCCGCACGATCGAACCTCCGCGGAAATGCCACGAAGATAGGGGTGCGCACCCGCCAGACTCGGGAAAAAGGGTTTGGGAACTATGGTGAGACACCGACCCCGACGAACGCTCCCAGAAGATTCACTTTTTATGCACCAAAATCTGTGAGCCAAGTCACAGTTGTGGAAAGTTATTGATTTTCAGACGCTGTTTGCTGTCGCAGCATATGGGTGTAGAATGATTTTGAGGCCCGATCCCTGCGGTTCGGGCAGGTTCCGGTTCAGATTTTATGACGTTGAAGTTTCGCGATATCGCCAGCAGGGAAAGCCTGATTCTCGGCGCCCTTTCGGCCAAGGAGCGTGCGACGCTGCTTGGCCTGTCGAAACCGTGCCACTACCACGGCGGCAAGGTGATCTTTTCCAAGGACAGCCCCGGCGAGACGATGATGCTGATCGAAACCGGCCGGGTCGAGATCAGCCTGACCTCGGCGGCGGGCAACCGTTCGATCGTGGCGCATCTTGGCCCCGGCGATTCCGTCGGCGAGATGGCGGTGCTGCTGGGCGGCGACCGGACGGCGGATGCGGTGGCCACCAATGACGTGACCGGCCGGATGCTGCACCGCACGGTGCTGATGTCCTTTCTCACCCAGCACCCGCGCACCACTCTCGGGCTGATCGCCGATCTCTGCCGCAAGCTTCAGGCCACCACCGCGGCGCTGGCCGACCTTTCGACCGCGGATGGTGGCACCCGGCTGGCCAAGGTGTTGATCGGGCTGTTCGATCGCTGGGGGGTGGAAGAGCCGGGCGGCTACCGCCTGACCCCCTCGGTCTCGCAATCCGATCTCGGCGACATGGCGGGGCTGACGCGCGAGACCGTCAACCGGCAGATCCGCACCTGGGAATCCGACGGGCTGCTGCGCCGCGATGGCCGTGAGCTGATCCTGACCGATCCCGACCTGCTGGCCGAGAAAGCCCAGTAGGACAGGCGCCAGCCGCAAAGCCCCACGCGCCCCGGACCCGATCCGGGGCCTCCCCTCCGGCGGCTCGCAAGAGGTCCCGGGTCAAGCCCGGGACGGGGTCAGACGAATTGCTCGCGGATCAGCCGCTCTTCCAGCCCGTGCCCGGGATCGAACAGGATGCGGTGTGCAATCGACGGGTCGGACCGGATCTCGACCTTGACCACATCCTGCACCGCGCGGGCATCGGCCTCGGCCATCACCGGGCGCTTGGCCGGATCGAGCACTTCGAAACAGACCTCGGCCGTCTTGGGCAGCAGCGCCCCGCGCCAGCGCCGCGGACGAAAGGCCGCCATGGCGGTAAGCGCCAGCACATCCGCGCCGATCGGCAGAATCGGGCCATGTGCGGAAAAATTGTAGGCGGTCGATCCGGCCGGCGTCGCCAGCAAGGCCCCGTCGCAGACAAGCTCCGGCATCCGCACCCGGCCATCGACCGAGATCCGCAACCGCGCCGCCTGCGGCCCGGCCCTGAGCAGCGAGACCTCGTTGATCGCCAGCGCGTGATGCAGCGTGCCGGTGAGACAGGTGGCCTGCATCCTCAGCGGATTGATCACCTCTTCCTCGGCCGCGCTCAGCCGTTCGATCAGGCCCTGTTCGCCGTATTCGTTCATCAGAAAACCGACGGTGCCGCGATTCATGCCATAGACCGGCGCCGGGTTGGCCTCGGTCCGGTGCAGGGTCTGAAGCATGAAGCCGTCGCCGCCCAGCGCCACGATCACATCGGCACCCTGTTCGGCGTGGTCGCCATAGCGCGCGCTGAGCGCCGCCTTGGCCGATTGGGCAATCGGCGCATTCGAGGCGCAAAAGGCGATTCTGAGCGTCATGTCGGGTTTCCTTGCCGGCCGCGTCGTTTCCGAAACAACCACAAGTTCTCCGGCAAGGCCAGCGGTGCCGCACGCGCCGGGACATGCGTCGCTTTCCCGGCTTTTCGTCGCGTCCGCTTTGCATTAGGAAACGCGCCAAGACATTGCTTGCCCAAGGAGCCAGCCCATGGATGCGTCTGTCAAGGACCAAGGATTCTTCACCCAACCTCTCGCCGAGCGCGACCCCGAGCTGTTCGGCGCGATCACCGGCGAGCTGGGCCGCCAGCGTGACGAGATCGAGCTGATCGCCAGCGAGAACATCGTCTCCCGCGCGGTGATGGAGGCGCAGGGCTCTGTCCTGACCAACAAATACGCCGAAGGTTACCCGGGCCGGCGCTACTACGGCGGCTGCGACTGGGTCGACGTGGCCGAGAACCTCGCCATCGACCGCGCCAAGGAGCTGTTCGGCTGCGAATACGTCAACGTCCAGCCCAACTCCGGCAGCCAGGCCAACCAGGGTGTGTTCCAGGCGCTGATCCAGCCCGGCGACACCATCCTCGGCATGTCGCTCGACGCCGGCGGCCATCTGACCCACGGCGCCCGCCCCAACCAGTCGGGCAAATGGTTCAACGCGGTGCAATACGGTGTCCGCAAGCAGGACAACATGCTCGATTACGATCAGGTCGAGGCGCTGGCCAAGGAGCACCAGCCCAAGCTGATCATCGCCGGTGGCTCGGCCATCCCGCGCCAGATCGACTTCAAGCGCATGCGCGAGATCGCCGATATGGTGGGCGCACTGCTGCATGTGGACATGGCGCATTTCGCCGGTCTGGTGGCGGCCGGCGAACACCCCTCGCCCTTCCCGCATGCGCATGTGGCCACCACCACCACGCACAAGACCCTGCGCGGCCCGCGCGGCGGCATGATCCTCACCAATGACGAGGCCATCGCCAAGAAGGTCAATTCGGCCATCTTCCCCGGCATCCAGGGCGGCCCGCTGATGCATGTCATCGCCGGCAAGGCCGTGGCCTTCGGCGAGGCGCTCAAGCCCGAGTTCAAGACCTATGCCAAACAGGTGATCAAGAACGCCCAGGCGCTGTCGGATCAGCTGATCAAGGGCGGACTGGACACCGTGACCCATGGCACCGACACCCATGTGGTGCTGGTCGATCTGCGGCCCAAGAACGTCAAGGGCAACGCCACCGAAAAGGCCCTGGGCCGGGCACATATCACCTGCAACAAGAACGGCGTGCCGTTCGACCCGGAAAAGCCCACGGTGACCTCGGGCATCCGCCTCGGCTCGCCCGCCGGCACCACCCGCGGCTTCGGCGAGGACGAGTTCCGCCAGATCGCCGACTGGATCATCGAAGTGGTCGACGGGCTGGCCGCCAATGGCGAAGACGGCAATGCCGAGATCGAAGCCAAGGTAAAAGCGGAAGTCGAAGCGCTCTGCAAACGCTTCCCGATCTACCCCGAGCTCTGATCCTTCAGCCCGCCAGAGATGACAAAGGCCCGGATTTTCCGGGCCTTTTCTGTATTTGCACCAGCGATACCGACGGAACGGCCGTGGTCACCCGTATCACCGGAGACAGCCGCCGCAGAAGGACCGCCGATGAAACGTCCCTATTACATCCCGCCTATCCTGACTGCCGCGCTCATCGCTCTGGGCATGCTGGCCAGTGCCACCGGCAGCCCCCAAGGCACAGGCGCCCGTGACGCTCCGGCGGCCTGTGCCATGCCGGTCGAGGCCGATCGGGCAAATTGCACCCGCTGAGCCCGCTCATATCAGGCCACGCCAGCGCAGCACCGCCAGCAGGAGCCCACCGACAATCAGAAGCTTGAGAACGATCCCCCCGGCCAGATGCAGCCGCGCCGTGGTGCGGCGTTCGTCGGGATCGATGCTGCCGAGATAGCGCGTCAGCCGCGCCTCGGCCTTGTCGAGCGCCGCCTCGTCGATCTGACGCGCCAGCTTGGGGTGTGCCGCCAGCCGCCCGGCCTCGACAAACCGGGACGCGTCGCGCCGGGCCCAGCGCGGCAACAGCCGTCCGGCCCGCCGCAGCCGCTGCTCCAGCGTCACCCCGCCAACCAGCAGCCGTGTGCCGATCTGCTCGGCCAGTTGCGCATTGCGGCGCTCCATCTCTTTTGCGTCGATCACCCGGGCCACCTCCGGCCCCCTGCATAAGACCCTGCCTCGCGGCCGGCAACTTCTTCTCTTTGCAAATACGCATTTCCCGGTTTCCCCCCGGGCGCCGGCAGGCTAATTCTGCCCCATGTTGAACCAAATCCACCACGGCGCCCCCGGTGGCACGCCACTGATCATCGTCCACGGCCTCTATGGCTCGGCGCGCAACTGGGGCGTGATCGGAAAACGCCTGTCGGAAAACCGCCACGTCATCGCCGTCGATCAGCGCAATCACGGCGACAGCCCCTGGCACGACAGCCATTCCTATCCCGACATGGCCGCCGATCTGGCCGCGGTGATCGACGCCAATGGCGGGCGCGCCGATGTGGTCGGCCATTCCATGGGCGGCAAAGCGGCGATGGTGCTGGCGCTGGCGCATCCCGAAAAGGTGGCCAGGCTGGTGGTCGCCGATATCGCCCCGGTGGGGTACAGCCACGATCAGACGCAATATATCGACGCCATGCAATCGGTCGATCTCGGTGCCGTCACCAAGCGCGCCGATGCCTCCGAACAACTCGCCCGACAGGTCGAGGACAAGGTGCTGCAAAGCTTCTTTACCCAGTCGCTCGACATCGCGGCCAAGCGCTGGAAGCTCAACCTCGAGGTGCTCAAGCGCGAGATGGACAAGATCGTCGGCTTCCCCGAGGTCTCGGGCCGGTTCGAGGGCCCCACCCTGTTCCTGTCCGGAGCGCTCTCGGATTATGTCCTGCCCGAGCATCGGCCCGTGATCCGCGCGCATTTCCCCAAGGCGAGATTTGCCAGACTGGCGCAGGCCGGCCACTGGCTGCACGCGGAAAAACCGCGCGAATTCGAGGCCTCGCTGCGGGCCTTCCTCGACGCCTGACCCCGACCGCCGCAGTTTCGGATTTCCCAAATCCGCGCGTACTGCCAGTGCAACGCCCCGCCGGTGTCACGCCGCAAGCAGCCGAAGCTGATCCTTCAGCCAGGGCAATTGCACCAGCGCAGGCGCGATCACCAGCTCGCTCACCAGCCGGCGCATGGTGGCGGCGATGTCGCGCGGCACCTGGTCGGTCCAGTCAGGGCTGGCAAACAGGGAGATGGTCCGCGAAAACGGCGCGAAGGGCAGCGGGTGGGCCTCGATCTCGCCATGGATGCGCACCGCCCGCATATATCCCAGCGGCGTCGTCAGCGCCCAGCCCATGCCCCGCGCCACCAGCGTCATCAATGCAAGATGCGAGCCGATCTCGAACCGCCCGGGGCAATCGAGCCGGAGCCGTGTCAACTGCGCCTCGATCTGCCGCCCGATCATCTGGTCGCGGTCATACCGCAGCAGCGGCAATTGCTCCATCGCCGCCTCGGCCCCGCCGCTGAAGCCGCGTGGCGTGACCAGAATGAAGGGATCGCAGACAAGCGGATATTCGGCGACATGGTCGACCACTTCGCCGGTCGAAGCCGCCACCGCCACATGCAGTCGCTTGTCGCGCAGGGCGGCGCTGATTTCATGGCTGGGCGCCGAGATCAGTTTGAAGCGGCAGCGCGACAGGCTCTCGCCGAGGATCGTCGCCAGTCGCGGCGTCAGGTCGGTGTCGAAATCGTCGATCATGCCCAGATTGAGCGTCGACAGATGCGCCAGATCCATCACCGTCAGCTCGCTCTGCGCCAGCCTGAGCTGGCCCAGCACCGTCTCGGTCCGGGCCAGGAAAGACCGCCCGGCCGGTGTCAGCTGCATCGGCCTTCGGGCGTGATCGACGAGCGCGGTGCCCAGCGCGGCTTCGAGGTTCTTCATCTGCTGGCTGACGGCGGGCTGGCTCAGCCCGGTGGTGCGCGCCGCCTGGGCCACCGATCCGCTGTGCGCAAGCGCCTCGAAGACCTCGAGCCCGCGCAATGTCACCCCCTTGGCCAGCATCGGCCGCCCTCCACACAGTTTTGCCTTTTGTGAAGGTATCTCCCGCTTTGTTCAACCTGTGGGCCAGGCTGGCCGTGCCAGCGCAGGGCCAAAGCCACGTCCCGCCCGGTTCACGTCGGGACGGCGCCGCGCCTCAGTAGCCGCGACAGCTGGATTCGGCCTGGGTACCGAACGCCTTGTAGCGCAGCCAGAAGGCCTCGTCGCTGGCGCGGTCGGACTGGCGGATTTCCTGTGCCCGGTGCGGGTCGCGAAAGAATTTGGCGGCCATCCGCTGGTCGCGGCGCGACAGGGCCACATCGGCCACCGCCTGGATACAGCCGCACAGGCTCGAATTCGCCGCCTTGCGCCCGGATGTCAGACACGCACGGCTGATCGGCCCGGCGGAGGCAAGGCTTGCAAAGACCGGAGTCAGAATAGCCGCAATGGCCAGGGTATAGATCACCTGTTTCATCAACTGCCCTCTCATGGTGCGGCGCGAATTGGCTCGGGTGCGCCGCCTTTGTTTTGGGGCAGTGTGCGCCATTTTGGCGAAAAATTCAATTCACGGCAGCGTCACTCCCGGCGCTTTCCGGCGGGAATGGCAAGCCGGCGCCGAAGATCGGCAAGCAGCGCCTCGCGCGGCAGCCCCTCGTCGATGGCCAGGCGACGCAGGCCGAAATGCACATGCGCCATTTCCTGGTAATAGCTGGTATAGGCGAAATTCGTCGCCGCGCCGGCCACCGCCCCCACCACCGGCACCGCCTGCGCCGCCAGTTTCTGGCCCAGAACCGTGGCCAGCCGCGGTGCCACGCGGGCAATGACCCCATGCACCGTCGCCCCGGTCAGGGTGACCCGCGCCGAAAGAAAGGCCATGTTGGCGCCGTCGTCATGCTCGAGCGGGCCGGCGGCGGCAAAGACTTGCAGGCATTCGGCGCGAATTTCGGGATCGTCCGGGTCAAACCCATGTTCGGCGGCAATGCCCTGGATGGCGCGCAGCAGCACCGTGGTGGTCACCGGCAATTCTGCCAGCGCCGAGGGCAGCCCGCCAAAGCCCCCCGCCGCGCCCATCGCCGTGGTCGCCGCGCGATTGAGCCAGCCCGGCGCATCGCCCACTCGCGTCCGGCTTTGCCCGGCCGCTTCGAGCGCGATGCCGAGGGCGCGTTCCGTTGCGGATTCAAGCCGGTGCTTGACGCCGTCGGGCAGCCGCTCAAGCAGGTTCTCGGCCTGGGTGCCGACAAGGTTGAGCACCTGAAGCCCGACGCCCCCGGCCTTGCGATAGCGCAGCGCCAGGGCATCGAGCCGCAACGCGGCCGTCGGCGAGATCAGATCTGTTCCGGTTGTATGCTCTGCGGTCATGGCGGCCCCCGATGTTACAGCTATTTACATTGGGCCTGCGGGGCGGAAGTCAAGCCTCGTGGCCCGGCGTGTCACCCCAACGGGTGACTTCGCCGCGGATGCCCCGCCAGGCGCCTTCGGTCAGATTGTGGCCCAGCACCCGCTCGGGATTGGTCGGCGGCGGCATCTCGACGCCGGTCAGCTTGTCAAAGCCGAAGCGCGCATAATACGGTGCATCGCCCACCAGCATCACCCGGTGCCAGCCCAGTTCGGCCGCCCGCGCCAGCGAATCACGCATCAACGCGGCGCCGAGCCCCTCGCCCTGCCGCGTCGGGTGCACCGCGATCGGCCCGAGCAGCAGCGCCGGGTGCGCCCCGACCCGGACCGGCCAATAACGGATCGCGCCACCGATGGTGCCGGTTTCGTCCTCGGCCACGGTCGAGAGCGCGGCCACCGGCGGCACATCCTCGCGCAGCCGGTACGAGCTGAGCGCGGTGCGGCCTGGCGCGAAACAGAGATCAAAGAGCGCCTCGACCGCCCAGAGGTCGGCCGGAGTTTCTTTGCGCAGCTGGATCAAAGGCGACCGTCCTCGGCTGGTTGTGGTGGAAAGCCGGTTAACATGCGGTTAGGTCAAGGGTAAAGCCAAAGGATTTCCGCATGTTCTATCGCCCCGAGGATGGCCACGGGCTGCCGCACAACCCGTTCAGCGCAATTGTCAGCCCGCGCCCGATCGGCTGGATTTCCAGCCGCGGCGCGGACGGCCAGGACAATCTGGCGCCCTATTCGTTTTTCAACGCCGTCGCCTATACGCCGCCGCAGGTAATGTTTTGCTCGACCTCGGCCAAGGAAGATCGCGGCGATACCAAGGACAGCGTCGGCAATATCCGCGAAACCGGGGTGTTCTGCGTCAATATCGTGGCCTCGGCCCAGCGCGACGTGATGAACGTGAGCTCGGGCCCCTGGCCGCGCGAGGTGGATGAATTCGGCAAGGCCGGCATCGCGCGCGACGCCTGCCACGAGATCGCCTGCGCCCGGGTGGCCGACAGCCCGGCGGCGCTGGAATGCCGGATGACGCAGATCATCGAGCTGGCGGGCCGGTCGAATTTCATGGTGCTGGGCGAAGTCGTCGGCGTGCATATCCGCGACGATTGCCTCGATGACGGCCGCGTCGACGTGACCCGCTATGCGCCGCTGAGCCGGCTGGGCTATCGCGATTACGCGGTGGTGCGCGAGGTGTTTTCGCTCAAGCGGCCGGGCGAATAGGCGCGCCCCCGGACCCCCGCGCGCCCCGGACCCCGATCCGGGGCCCCTGGCCAGAAGCGAAGAAGTCCCGGAGCCGGTCCGGGACGGGTCAGCCGGCGGGATGCGAGATTTCGCCGCCGCCGACCAGCGCGCGCACGCCGGTGGTTCCCGGGGCCGAGGTCGGCAGACCGCGGGCCACCCGCACCGCGAGATAGGCAAAGGCCTGCGCTTCCAGCATGTCGCCATCGAGGCCCACCGCCTCGACCGGCGCCACCGGGCAGTCGAGCGACACCCCCAGCATCTGCATCATCACCGGGTTGTGGCGCCCGCCACCGGTGACATAAAGCGCTGCGGGCGGCGCCGGGCAATGCTCCATTCCCCGCATCACCGCGCTTGCCGCCATGGCACACATCGTGGCCGCCGCATCGGCGTCCCCAAGCTCGCGCACCAGATCGAGCATCAGCGAGAAATCGTTCCGGTCCAAGGATTTGGGCGGCATCTTGAGGAAATACCCCTCGTCGAGGAACAGCTCCAGCGCGCCCTCCACCACCTCGCCCCGCAACGACAGCGCGCCATCGGCGTCATAGGGCAGCCCACGCCGTTCCTGCATCAGGTCGTTGAGCGGCGCATTGGCAGGGCCGGTGTCAAAAGCCAGAAGCGCGCCGGCCGCCTCGGGGCCTGGGTGACGCGGATCGACCCAGGTAAGGTTGCCGACACCGCCGAGGTTGAGGAACGCCACGGGCTGGTCTGCCCCGATCCAGCGGGCGCAGGCAAAATGAAAGAACGGCGCCAGCGGCGCCCCCTGCCCGCCCAGCCGCACGTCGGACGAGCGGAAATCCCAGACCACCGGCAGCCGCAGAGCCTCGGCCAGCGCCGCGCCATCGCCCAGCTGATGGGTGCCGCGCCCGCCCGGCTCATGCGCCAGGGTCTGGCCGTGAAAGCCGGCGATATCGACACCGTCGAAACCGGCCATCGCCTCGGCGTGGGCACGTTGCACCACCGCCAGCGCCGCGCCCAGATCCTCGCCCGGCCAGCGCCCCAGTGCCGCCCGCAGCACCGCGCGTTCGCTGTCGGAATAGGCGCGGTAGCGATGTGCGCCGAAACCTTCGATCGTCACCCCGTCGGTGCGGATCAGCGCCGCATCGACCCCGTCGAGCGACGTTCCCGACATCGCGCCCAGCGCATTGACCATGCCTGCCTGCAACATGCTCTTTTCCTCGTGGCCTGTGGCCTTTATAGCCTTGCCCCGACCATATCGGAGAGACCTCATGACCTACCATCCCAAATCGGACTTCATGCATGTCATGATGGAGCGCGGCTATCTGGCCGATTGCACCGATTATCAGGGGCTGGACGAGGCCCTGTCCAGTGGCATGGTGACCGCCTATATCGGTTATGATGCCACGGCGCAGTCGCTGCATGTGGGGCATCTCCTCAACATCATGATGCTGCGCTGGCTGCAAAAGACCGGGCACAAGCCGATCACCCTGATGGGCGGCGGCACCACCAAGGTGGGCGATCCCTCGTTCCGGTCGGACGAACGCCCGCTGCTGGGGCCGGAGCAGATCGACGCCAATATCGCCGGCATGCAGCAGGTCTTTGCCAAATACCTCGACTACGGGGACGCCGACGGCCTGCACAATGCGGCCTTGATGCTGAACAATGCCGAATGGCTCGACGGGTTGAACTATCTCGAGTTCCTGCGCGACATCGGCCGGCATTTCTCGGTCAACCGGATGCTGAGCTTCGAAAGCGTGAAGTCGCGGCTTGATCGCGAGCAATCGCTGTCGTTCCTCGAGTTCAACTACATGATCCTGCAAGCCTATGATTTCCTTGAGCTGAACCGCCGCTACGACTGTGTGTTGCAGATGGGCGGATCGGATCAATGGGGCAATATCGTCAATGGCATCGACCTGACGCGCCGGGTGCTCGACCATGAGATCTTTGGCCTGACCTCGCCGCTGCTGACCACCTCGGACGGCCGCAAGATGGGCAAATCTCAGGGCGGCGCCATGTGGCTCAATGCCGACATGCTCTCGCCCTACGAGTTCTGGCAGTTCTGGCGCAATTCCACCGATGCCGATGTCGGCCGCTTCCTCAAGCTTTATACCGAAATCGACGTCGCCGAATGCGAGCGGCTGGGCGCGCTGGCCGGATCGGAGATCAACGAGGCAAAGATCGTGCTGGCCAATGCGGTCACCACGCTCTGTCACGGGGCCGAGGCGGCGGCGGCAGCAGAAGCCACCGCGCGCGAGGTGTTCGAAAAGGGTGGCGTGGGCGACGACCTGCCGACCCTGACGCTTTCGGCCGAAGAACTGGGCGACGGCATTTCCATCGTGCAGGTGATCGTGCGGGCCGGGCTGGCGAAATCCGGCAAGGAGGCCAAGCGGCTGATCGCCGAAAACGGCGCGCGCCTCGACGACGCGCCGCTGACCGACGCCGGGCTGATGCTGGATGCCGGCGCGCTGGCCTCGCCGGTCAAGCTCTCGGCCGGCAAGAAGCGACACGCGCTGGTGCAGCTCGGCTGAGCGCCAGGGCGCGGCGATCCCTCGCCGCGCCTAGAGCAACAGCCACTCCGTGAGCCAGAGCAGCAGCCCGGCCGGCAGCGCCAGAGCGGCGGAGAACAGTGCGAGGCCCGCAGGGGCGAGGCGCGGCGGCGGGGCGTGGACGCCGAGGACAATGTGGTTTTTCATGGCAGCCATTAATCCCTGATTTACCTGAATCAGATGTTAATGCCGCCATGACGTTTCACGCTTCTCGTTTCGCGGCAGTGCAGACCGCGCCGTTCCAGCAGCATCCGGCCTATGGCGCCACGCTCACGCATCTGGGTCGCCCGCCGCTGCGCATCTTTCTCGGCCCGTCCGGCGGCGAGGTGCAGGTGCTGCGCCGCCGCTTCGGGCCCTTTGCCAAGGTGGCGCTGGTGTCGCGGGCGGATGTCAGCCGGAGCGACCTGCGCCGATTGCGCGCGGCCTGCGACTGCCGGCTGTTCCTGATCAATGCCGAGACGCCGGGAACCGCCCCCGGCCTGCGGCTCAGGACGGCGGCGCATGTGGCCGAGTTGTCGCTTGACGGCACGGCGGCGGATCTGCGTGCACGGATGGCGCAGAAATGGCGCAATCGGCTGAATCGCGCCTCGGACGCCGGGCTGCGGGTGGCCTCGGTCGGGCTGCCGGCCGATCCCGGGCACTGGCTCTTGCGGGTGGATCAGGCGCAACAGGTGGTGAAACGCTATCGCGGCTATCCACCGCTCTTTACCGCCGCCTTTGCCGCCGCCAACCGCGGCCAGGCGCGGATTTTCGAGGCCCGGCATCAGGGCGCGCCGGTGGCGGCGCTGCTGTTTCTCTGCCACGGCGCGGTGGCAACCTATCACATCGGCTGGTCCGGCCCCGAAGGCCGGGCGCGCGCGGCGCATCATCTGCTGCTCTGGCGGGCGATGATCGATCTGGCGGCGCGCGGCATCACGCGGCTCGATCTGGGAATGGTCGATACGGTCACCGCGCCGGGGCTGGCGCGGTTCAAGCTTGGATCGGGCGCCCGTTGCCGGGCGCTCGGGGGGACATGGCTGGCGCGGGCCTGAGCCCTGTCCCCCGCGGCGTCAGTGACCGCCGAGAATGCCGGTGCGGACGTGATAATCCACCGCCAGCTCGTAATCGGGGTCATCGTCGCTGTCGACCATCAGGTGACCGGCCTTGGTCAGCAGGCTGTGGCAGTCCCGGCTCAGGTGCCGCAGCTTGATGATCTTGCCCGCAGCCTCGTATTTCGCGGCGACGGCCTCGATCGCCTGAAGCGCCGATTGATCGACCACGCGGCTTTCGGCAAAGTCGATGATCACCGTGTCGGGGTCGCCGGCGATGTCAAAGAGCTCGATGAAACCATCCGACGAGCCGAAGAACAGCGGCCCCTGGATCTCGTAGACCTTGGCGCCCTTGTCGGTGATCGATTCCCGGGTGCGGGCATGGATGCGCCGCGCGTTGTTCCAGGAATAGGCCAGCGCCGAGACGATCACACCCACCACCACGGCAACCGCCAGGTCTTCGTAGACGGTGACCGCGGTGACCAGCAGGATGACGAAGGCATCCATCTTGGGCACCTTGCGCAGGATGGTCAGCGAGTTCCAGGCGAAGGTGCCGATCACCACCATGAACATCACGCCGACCAGCGCCGCCAGCGGAATGAGCTCGATCACCGGCGCGGCGAAGAGGATGAAGATCAGCAGGAAGAGCGCCGCCGCAATGCCGGCGATGCGGGTGCGGCCACCGCTTTTCACGTTGATCATCGACTGGCCGATCATGGCACAGCCGCCCATGCCGCCAAAGAAACCGGTGACGGTATTGGCCACGCCCTGGGCGACGCATTCCTGGCTGGCGCCGCCGCGCTTGCCGGTGATCTCGCCCACCAGATTAAGCGTCAGCAGAGATTCGATCAGCCCGATGGCCGCGAGGATCACCGCATAGGGCAGGATGATTTGCAGGGTCTCCCAGTTCAACGGCACCATCGGAATGTGAAACGGCGGCAGCCCGCCCTGGATCGAGGCCATGTCGCCCACCCGCGGCACATCGATGCCGAAGGCGATGACCAGCGCCGCGACCACGCCGATGCCGGCCAGCGGCGCCGGGATCACCTTGGTGATCCTGGGCATCACCCAGATGATCGCCATGGTCAGCGCCACCAGTCCCAGCATCACGACCAGCGGCCAGCCGGTCAGCCATTCGCCGCCGCCCATGCCGTGGCCGTTGCTTTCGGCTGTTCCGGGCACCTTGAACTGGGTCAGCTGCGCCAGGAAGATCACGATCGCCAGGCCGTTGACAAAGCCCAGCATCACCGGATGCGGCACCAACCGGATGAACTTGCCCCATTGCATGACACCGGCAAAGATCTGCAACAGCCCCATCAGGACCACCGTCGCAAAGAGGTATTCGACACCATGCTGCGCCACCAGCGCCACCATGACGACGGCCAGCGCGCCGGTCGCGCCTGAGATCATGCCGGGCCGGCCGCCGATCAGCGCGGTGATCAATCCGACGAGAAAGGCGGCATAGAGGCCGACCAGCGGATGCACGCCGGCGACAAAGGCAAAGGCCACCGCCTCGGGCACCAGCGCCAGCGCCACGGTGAGACCGGACAGCAATTCGATCCGCAGCCGCCCCATGGTAAAGCCCTCGTCGGGCATCCAGCGGAGGTCGGGCATGGCAAAGCCCTTGGCGAATGAGGCCAGCAAGGCGCGTTTCATCGGCGGATCCTGATATTTGGTGTGTTTCCGCTAGCGCTATAGTCCGCCGCGGCGCGAAACGCCACCCCGCCAGGCCCGGCCGGCGCGGTCGCGGGCCGGGTCGCGTAGCCGTGGCTTGCGCTCGCAACCGCGCGCCCTAAGGTGGCGTCGACAACAGACGGAGCACAGGCATGACGGACACGATGATCGGGGTGATCGGCGGATCGGGGATTTACGAGATCGCCGGGCTGAGCGGGGCGGAATGGGTCTCGGTCGCCACGCCCTGGGGCGCGCCGTCGGATCAGCTTCTGACCGGCACGCTCGACGGGGTGAAGATGGCCTTTCTGCCGCGCCACGGCCGTGGCCATGTGCATGCACCCGCCACCGTGCCCTATCGCGCCAACATCGATGCGCTCAAACGGCTCGGGGTGACCGACGTGGTCTCTGTCTCGGCCTGCGGATCGTTCCGCGACGAAATGGCGCCGGGCGATTTCGTCGTCGTCGACCAGTTCATCGACCGCACGATCGCGCGCGAAAAATCCTTCTTCGGCACAGGATGCGTGGCGCATGTGAGCGTGGCGCATCCGACCTGCCCGCGCCTGTCGGACGCCTGCGAAACCGCCGCGCGCGACGGCGGGATCAACGTGCATCGCGGCGGCACCTATCTGGCGATGGAGGGGCCGCAGTTCTCGACGCTGGCTGAATCGCGAATGTATCGCGAGGCCTGGGGTGCGGATGTGATCGGCATGACCAACATGCCCGAGGCCAAACTCGCCCGCGAGGCCGAGCTCTGCTACGCCAGTGTGGCGATGATCACCGATTACGACAGCTGGCACCCCGACCATGGCGAGGTGGATGTGACGCAGATCATCGCCACGCTGATGGGCAATGCCGAAAAGGGGCGCGATCTGGTCAGCCGGCTGCCGGCGCTTCTGGGCGCTGGTCGGGCGCCCTGCCCGCATGGCTGCGACCGGGCGCTGGAATATGCGATCCTGACCGCGCCGGACAAACGCGATGCCGGGCTGATGGCCAAGCTCGATGCGGTGGCGGGCCGTGTTCTGGAAAAGGCGACGGGCTGACGCCCGGCGGGTGAAAGGTGTGATGGGATGACATTCGAACTCTGGCTGACCTTCGTGGCGGCGTCGACGGCGCTCTTGCTGATCCCGGGGCCGACGGTGCTTCTGGTGCTGAGTTATGCGCTGTCCAAGGGGCGCAGCGTGGCGGTGGCCTCGGCGGCCGGTGTGGCAACCGGCGATTTCATCGCCATGACCGCTTCGCTGGCCGGGCTGGGGGCGCTGGTGCTGGCCTCGGCGACGCTGTTCACGGTGCTGAAATGGGCCGGCGCGGCCTATCTGATCTGGCTCGGCGTCAAGCTGATCCGTTCGGCCCCCTCCGAGGGCCTGGCCGCCGATCGCATCCGGGCCGAAGTCACCGCGCGGGGAGTGTTTGCCCATAATGCGGCGGTGACGGCGCTGAACCCGAAATCCATCGCCTTTTTCATCGCCTTCGTGCCGCAGTTCCTCGACCCTGCCGCGCCGCTTGGCGGGCAATTCGCCGTGCTGATTGCCACCTTCGTAAGCCTGGCGACGCTGAATGCGCTGGCCTATGCGATTTTGGCGGACCGGCTCCGGCGGATGATCTCGCGGCCGCAGGTGATCACCTGGATCACCCGCGCCGGCGGGGGCGCGCTGATTGCCATGGGCGTGTTGACAGCGACGATGCGGCGGGCCAGCTAGCTCAGCTCTTGCCGGCGTTCTTCTTCATGAACTTGCGGATGAAATGCCGGATCTCGCGTGCCGCCGTGGTGTCAAGCTCGCGGCACAGCGCGACAAAATCGTCGCGCTCGTCCTTGTCGAGCCGCAGGATCAATTGCGCGTCCTTGTTCGCGGTTTTCTTCTTTTGCGGTTTCTCGCTCACGTCGTTCGGCCCGGCCCTTGATTTTTCCGCCACGGCAGTGTATATACATTGCATAGGCGGCGCTGCGCGATGCTATGTCGCCACAGGTCAAAAGGAAAGAGTGAATATGTTGCCGACAAGCATAGCCAGATGTCTGCTGATGCAGGACCGGATGGATTGGAACCGCCCGCATGCCGCGTGGCTGACCCGAAAATTCTATGCCCTGCGCTTTCCGAGCAAGCATGACGGGCACCCGATCTGGCGCAGCCGCGGCTGATCAGAAGGCATAGCCGAAGCGGGCGATATCGGCGGCGCAGACGCGGGCGATGATGCCGGCGCCCGCATCGTCGTAATAGCTGCGGTAATCGGCCGCGCGGGCGGAGCGATTGGCATGGGGCATCGTCAGCCGGAAGCCGAGATGTGCCTCGAGTGGCGGCATATCCTCCGCCAGATGCTCGAGCCGCAGAAAGCGCGCCGGCCGCTCGCGCCCGGCCGCATCGGTGACATAGCTTGCGGCCGGTGTGTTGTGCAGGCTGGCTTGAATCTGTGGCGCTTGCAGAAAGGCGGCAAAGCTCAGACGTTTCGACAAGGTCACCGCGGGATGGTCGAAGCTCTGGCCTTGCAGCCAGTGGTAATAACTCACCACCCGGTCCCAGGGATTGCGCACCAGCGTGAAGATCAGCAGCCTGTCAAGCTCACCGGCAGCGATCACCCCGTCGATGTCGGCCAGCGTCGAATGCTTCCACAGCCGGCCGCGCGGCGTAAGCGCCCGGAGCCGCCCACGCCGCCGAAGGGCTTTCGGCGTGTCGCCGATCAGGATGTCATCGGCCTTGGCGCGCGCCTCCAGCGCCAGCGCCATGGCGGTGCCCCCAGTCTTGGGGATATGGACAAAGATATAGCGCCGCCCGCGAGAGATGATCATGGCGGCGACGCTAGCCGGTCGCGCCGCCAACGGCAATTCTCCGGCAGGCCGAAGGCGGGCGTTTTCGGCCCCACGCCCCGGCCCCCGCGCCCTTCACCCGTCGCGCAGGCGCCAGACGATCACCAGCCCGGCCCCGGCGATCAGTGCGATGCCCGCCACCTCGTTCCAGCCCACCCGCTGGCCAAAGATCACGAAGGCCGCGAGCGGGCCGAAGATGAACACCGAATACTCGAAGACCGCCACATAAGAGGCATCGCCCAGCGCATAGGCCCGGGTGATCAGCCCGACACCCAGCACCGAAAACACCGCCTGAATCACCATCAGCAGATGGACCAGCGGCGACATCGGCCAGACCCAGCCGCGAGAGACAAAGCCCGAAGCCCCGGCGCCGACTTCGGGCGCCAGCACCGCCACCGTGCCCAGACCCGCAAGGCCGATCAGCCCCTGAACCAGAAACATCGCCAGCAGCATCGCCAGCACGTCCTCGCCGGCGCAGACCGTGCGCGTTGCAATCGCGCCCAGCGCATAGAACAGCCCGCCGAACACCGGCAGAAAGGTGGCGAGGCTGAGGCTGGCCGGATCGGGGCTGAGCACCACGAGAATGCCGGTGAACCCCATGCTCACGGCCAGAACGCGCCACGGCCCGATCGGCTGGCGCAGGGCCAGCGCGGTGATCACCAGGACAAAGACAGGCGAGGTGAAAAGGCCCGAAAGGGCCTGGGCAATCGGCATGACCGAGAGCGCGCCAAAGTAGAACATCATCGAGATCGACAGCATCGCCCCGCGCAAGAGCACCGCCCAGAGCCGCCCCGGCTTCACCGTGCCAAAGCCCAGCCGCGCCGCCAGAAGGATCACCGGCACCGCCATCACCACCCGCCAGGCGTAGAACTGCCAGAGGCCGATTTCACCGGCGAGGACGGGCACGGCATTGTCGATCACACCGATCACCGCCATAGCCCCCAGCATCGAGGCGGCGGCCACCAGCGGCCGGGTTTGGGGGATGGGTCTGCTCATGGGGGGCAACGGGCCAGCTTGCGGGAGGTCTGTCTTGCCTTATAACGATATGATCCGGCTTAAAAAGGGAGGATGCGATGGGTTGGCTGGCGGATGAGACCGGGTTGGACAGAAACCCCGCGAATTACGTGCCCCTGACGCCGCTTTCGATGCTGTTGCGGGCGCGGAGAATCTTTTCCGAGCGGCTGGCCGTGGCCTATGGAACGCATCGCAAGAGTTATGCCGAATACCATGCCCGGTGCAGCCGCCTTGCCTCAGCGCTGGCGCAGGCCGGTATCGCGCCCGGCGACGTGGTGGCGACCGTGCTGCCCAATATCCCGGCCCAGGCCGAGGCCCATTTCGGCGTGCCGGCCTGCGGTGCGGTGCTCAACACCATCAACACCCGGCTGGAGGCCGGAACAATCGCCTATATCCTCGATCACGGCGAGGCACGGCTGGTGCTGGTCGATAGCCAGGCGCTGCCGGTGCTGCGCGACGCACTGGCGCTGATGACGGGCCCCGCCCCGCGCATCATCGAAGTGCCCGATCCGCAGGCCGGGGTGCGCGCCAGCGGCGCGCATCAGCTCTACGAGGATTTCCTTGCCACGGGCGACCCGGCGTTCGACTGGGTGATGCCGGACGATGAATGGGAGAGCATCGCGCTCAGCTATACCTCCGGCACCACCGGCCGGCCCAAGGGCGTGGTGACACACCATCGCGGCGCCTATCTAAGCGCCATGGCGCAGCCGATCTCCTGGCGCATGGTGCTTTATCCGCGTTACTTGACTATCGTGCCGCTGTTTCACTGCAACGGCTGGTGCCACACCTGGATGATGCCGCTTCTGGGCGGCACGCTGGTCTGCTGCCGCGACATCACCGCGAAGGCGATCTTTGACGCCATCGCCGACGAGGGCGTGACCCATTTCGGCGGCGCGCCCATCGTGCTCAACATGCTGGTCAATGCGCCGGACGCAGATCGCCGCGCCTTCGACCAGACCGTCGAGGTCTTTACCGCCGGCGCGCCCCCGGCCCCGGCGACCCTCGCCAAGATCGAGCCGATGGGCTTCAACATTACCCAGGTCTACGGCTTGACCGAGACCTATGGCCCCGCCACCGAATGCACCTGGCGCGATGAGGATTGGGCGGCGCTCGCCCCCGAGGACCGCGCGGCCGTCAAGGCACGGCAGGGCGTCGCGATGCCGATGATGGACGACATCACGGTGATGGCGCCGGAGACCATGGACCAGGTGCCGATGGATGGCGCGCAGCAGGGCGAAATCATGTTTCGCGGCAATGCGGTGATGAAAGGCTATTACAAGAACCCGCAGGCCACCGCCGAGGCCTTCAAGCACGGCTATTTTCACTCCGGCGACATCGCGGTCCAGCATCCCGACAGCTACGTCCAGATCGCCGACCGCGCCAAGGACATCATCATCAGCGGCGGCGAGAACATCTCTTCGGTCGAGATCGAAGGCACGCTGCTGGCGCATGAGGCGGTATCGCTGGCCGCAGTGGTGGCCAAGCCGGACGAGCGATGGGGCGAGGTGCCTTGCGCCTTTGTCGAGCTGAAGGCCGGGCATGCCGCAACCGAGGCCGAGCTCATCGCCTTTGCCCGTGCCCGACTTGCGGGTTTCAAGACGCCGAAAAAGGTCGTATTCCGTGAGCTGCCGAAAACCTCGACCGGCAAGATTCAGAAATTCGAACTGCGCACCATTGCCAAGGACATTTGATCCTTCATGACTTTCCCGGCCATGCCGCTTTATCGTCTCGTCGTCTGCCTGGCGTGGCCCATCGTGGCGCTGTCGCTCCTGACGCGTGTGATCGCGCGGCGCGAGCGGCTGGCCGACTGGGGCCAGCGCACGGGACTGGCGCCGGGCCGGGGCAGCGGTCCGCATCTCTGGCTGCATGCCGCCTCGAACGGAGAGCTGACTTCGGCCCGCCCGGCGCTGCTGGCGCTACACGCGGCGCGGCCCGAGCTGAAATTCCTGATCACCTGCAATTCGCTCACCGGCCGGGATCTGGCGCTGGGCTGGGGTCTGCCGGGGCTGAGCGCGCGGCTGGCGCCCTTTGACACCCGCTGGGCGGCCGTGCTGCTCTGCCGGCGCTACGGCGTCGTCGGCCACCTGCTGCTCGAAGCCGAGTTCTGGCCCAACCGGATTGCTGCCGTGGCGCGCCGTGGCCTGCCGGTCATCGCCGTCGGCGCGCGGCTGTCCATGCGCACCGCGCAGACCTGGCGCAGGCTCGGACCGCTGGCGCGGCACATGCTGGCGCGGCTCACCTTCGTGTCTCCGCAGGACGAGGGGTCGCGCCGCCGCTTGGCCGAACTGGGGCTGACACCGGGGCAGATGACCGCCGTGCTCGACCTCAAGGCGTTTTACGTGCCACCGGCCGGGCTGACACTCGATCCCGATCTGCGCCGCGCCTTTGACCGTGACGCGACCTGGCTGGCCGCCTCGACCCACGAGGGCGAGGACGAGATCGTCATCGCGGCCCATGCCGCCCTGCTGACGCAGCGCCCCGAGGCCCGGCTGATCATCGCCCCCCGCCACCCCCGGCGCGGCGCCGAGATCGCCGCCATGGTGCGCGCCGCCGATCTGCCGGCGGCCCTGCGCTCGCGGGGCGATGCACCCCGCGAGCATGCGGTCTATATCGTTGACACGATTGGCGAAATGCCGCTGTGGTATCAGCTCGCCGGCACCACCTTCATCGGTGGCTCGCTGGTCGAGAAAGGGGGGCACACGCCGTTTGAACCGGCGGTGTTCGACAGCACCCTGCTGCATGGGCCCGATACCAGCAACTTTACCCGCATCTACCGTATGCTCGATGTCGCCGGCGCCGCTATCCAGGTGAGCACCGCCGAAGAATTGGCGCGCGCACTGATCCAGGTGCGCCATGCCGACCGCCGCGACGCGATGCGCCGCAAGGCACATGAACAGCTCGATCAGCCGACCGATCTGGCCGAGGTCGTGACCCGGATTCTCGCGGCGCTGCCGGGTTGAGCGCTGCCGCGCGGCAGTCGGGCGGTTTTGCCGACCCGCCGCGATTTCCCGGGTGGCAATGTAGGGGAATTCTTCTACCTTTGTTCCAGGGCAAGGAGGGCCGGTGATGTCGTTTCATGACAAGACGCAATTGCCGCTGGCCATTCGCGCCCGGCAAAAGGGCGAGATGCGCGCGCAATTCGCCGCGCTGTGTTATCGCGTCGTCAACGACAAGACCCAGGTGCTGCTGATCACCTCGCGCGGGCGCAAGCGCTGGATCATTCCCAAGGGCTGGCCCAGCCATGGCGTCACCCCGGCTCAGGGCGCGGCGATCGAGGCCTGGGAAGAGGCCGGCGTGATCGGCCGGCCACACGGCCAATGCATCGGGGTCTTTTCCTACATGAAGATCAATGCCCGCACCGGTGACCTGCCCTGTGTCGCGATGGTCTACCCGATTCGCGTCAAGCGGTTGGCCGAGGCCTTTCCAGAGGCCGGCCAGCGGCGGATGAAGTGGATGCGCCCGGCCCGCGCCGCCGAACTGGTCAGCGAGCCGGAGCTGCGCCAGATTCTGCTGCACTTCGATCCCCGCAAGCTGCGCTCGTGATCCGGTGTGACCGCGCAGCGAGTTGAACTTGCCCCGCAAATGGCTATGTCTTTGTCAATCAAGGATCGGTCAGGACGATGATTCACTACGCGCTGAAATGCAGCGAAGACCACAGGTTCGAAAGCTGGTTCCAATCCGCCGCCGCCTTCGACAAGCTTCAGGCCGCGGGCATGGTGGCCTGCGCCGTCTGCGGCACCAGCAAAGTTGACCGCGACCTGATGGCGCCGCGCGTGTCGCATGGCACCGCCAGGCCGAAACCGCAGGCGCCGGCCAAGCCGCTCTCGACCCCGGCCTCACCCGCCGACAAGGCGCTGGCCGAGCTGAAAGCGCATATCGAGAAAACCTCGGAGGATGTCGGCCGCGACTTTGCCCGAGAGGCCCGCGCCATTCATCTCGGTGATGCCCCGAGCCGCGCGATCCGCGGTGAGGCCCGGCCCGAAGAGGCCCGCAAACTGGTCGAGGACGGCGTGCCGATCGCCCCCCTGCCATTCAAGGTCGGTCGCAAGACAAACTGACCCCCGGGCGCGGCCTGCGCCCGCCCCCACCAGATCGCAAAATCCGCGCCGCGCCGGCTTTGACCGGGGTGATTTCCGCTGTCCTGATCGCAGTGGAACGATCGGGTTTTGGCCCCATTGACTAATCCGACAAAATAAGTCAGCAATACGCAGAACCCATTCGTCGGGCGATCCTGCTTCGCGTCGCCGGGTCTTGTTGCTTAGTTGAAAGGACTTTCCATGCGCCTCCGCTCCACCACTGCCCTCGCCCTTGCGGCCTGTGTCGCCACGCCTGCTCTTGCCCAGAGCAAGGCCGAGGTTCTCGACACCTATGCCGACATCGCCCAGGCGGGTTACGAGGACAGCCTGATCAAGGCGCGCGGCTTGCAGGCGGCGGTCGAAACCTTGCTCGGCGCGCCTTCGGCCGAGGCCTTGCAGGCGGCCAGGGCAACCTGGCTCGAGGCGCGGGTGCCCTATCAGCAGACCGAGGTCTTCCGCTTCGGCAATGCCATCGTCGATGATTGGGAAGGCAGGGTGAACGCCTGGCCGCTGGACGAAGGCCTGATCGATTATGTCGATGCCTCCTATGGCGGCGCGACCGACGAAAACCAGCTTGCGGCGCTGAACGTGGTGGCCAATCCGGTCTTCACCCTCGGCGGCCAAGAGGTCGATGCCACCGAGATCACCCCCGCCCTGTTGCAAGGCCAGTTGCACGAGGCGGGCGCGGTCGAGGCCAATGTCGCCACCGGCTATCACGCCATCGAATTCCTGCTCTGGGGGCAGGATCTCAACGGCACCGACTATGGCGCCGGCAACCGCCCCTGGACCGATTACGCCACCGACGCGGCCTGCTCGGGCGGCAATTGCGACCGCCGCGGCCAGTACCTCAAGGCCGCCACCGATCTGCTGGTCTCGGACCTGGACTGGATGGCCGGTCAATGGGCCGAAGGCGGCGACGCCCGCGCCGCGGTGCTCGAGGATGAGGATGCCGGCATCAACGCGATTCTCACCGGCATGGGCTCGCTATCCTATGGCGAACAGGCGGGTGAGCGGATGAAGCTCGGCGTCATGCTGAACGACCCCGAGGAAGAGCACGACTGTTTCTCCGACAACACCCACAACAGCCATTACTATGACGGTCTGGGCGTGCGGAATGTCTATCTGGGCGAATATCTGCGAATCGATGGTTCGCTGGTCTCCGGCCCGGCGCTCTCTGATCTGGTGGCGGCGGCCGATGCCGGCGTCGACGAAGCGCTGCGCGCCCGGCTGAACGCCACCATGGTCGAGCTGGGCCAGATCAAATCCGCCGCCGAGGCGGGCTTCAGCTATGACATGATGCTGGCGCGCGGCAATGCCGAAGGCGAGGCGCTGATCATGGGCGCGGTCGAAGCGCTGGTCGATCAGACCCGCAGCATCGAACGCGCGGTCAGCGTGCTTGGTGTCGATCAGATCGCCTTCGAAGGCTCCGACAGCCTCGACGATCCCGACGCCGTTTTCCACTAACCCCTCAGGGCGGCCCGACCGGACGGCCGCCCGTCTGCCCGAGCAAAGGACCGCAGCCATGATCGTCTGCCAGTGCATGAACATCCGCGACACCGAGATCCGCGCCGCGATGGACTGGATGCGCGCCGCCGACCCCGACACGATCATCACCCCGGGCAAGATCTATCGCGCCCTGGGCAAACGCGCGGACTGCGGTGGATGTCTGCCGCTGTTTCTGGATACCATGGCAACCACCGAGAGTTACGAAGTTCCAGCCAACCTGCAAAACCTGCGGGACCGCAAGACAAGGAGACCCGTCAATGAAGGGCGATAAGAAAGTCATCGAATACCTGAACGCAGCCCTGCGCTCGGAGCTGACGGCGGTCAGCCAATATTGGCTGCATTACCGGCTTCAGGAAGATTGGGGATACGGCCGGCTCGCCTCGAAATCGCGCGAGGAAAGCATCGAAGAGATGAACCACGCCGACAAGCTGATCGAGCGGATCATCTTTCTCGAAGGCCACCCCAACCTGCAAAAGCTCGACCCGCTGCGCATCGGCGAGACCGTCAAGGAATGTCTGGAGGCCGATCTCGCCGCCGAACACGAGGCGCGCACGCTTTACATCGAGGCCCGCAACCATTGCGATCAGGTCGGCGACTTCGTGTCCAAGAATCTGTTCGAAGAGCTGATTGCCGATGAGGAAGGCCATATCGACTTTCTCGAGACCCAGCTGTCGTTGCAGGCCGAATTGGGCGACGCGGTCTATGGCCAGCTTCAGGCCAAGGCGACCGACGAGGCCGAGTAATCCCGTCGCGCGTCCCGCCTGACGGGGCGCGCCTTTGGCCAAGGCCCTTCACATGCGATTTCCCCTACTGACACTGGCCCTGACCGGCGCCGGACTGGCGAGCTTTGCCGCCACCCCCGAGCTGGCCGAGCCGCATCTCAGCGTCCTGCCCCGCACCGAGGCCGAGCGCGCGCGCATCGCCGGTGTTACCGCGCCGCCCGGGGATTTCACGCAGCCGGAAGCCTTCGAGACCAACCCGGCCGGCGCCGCCACGGTGCGCGCCCGCACCACGCCCGATGCCTTTTCGCAGCCCTCGGGCAATATCGCCTTCGAGCGCGAGCTGGATTTCAAGGTCGGCAACGGGCTGTTCAAGAAGCTCTGGGTCTCCTCGCCCTCCTCCACCCTGGCCTCGGACGGGCTTGGCCCGGTGTTCAACGCCCGCTCCTGCCAGCGGTGCCATCTCAAGGACGGGCGCGGCCATCCGCCGGACGGGCCCGAGGACGACGCGATCTCGATGTTCCTGCGGATCTCGGTGCCGGCGGCGCCGGAGGCGGAGATCAGCCGGATCGAGGCCTTCCTGCTGTCGCTGGGCGACGCGGCGCCGCGCACCCGACCCGATCCGACCTATGGCGGGCAATTGCAGGATTTCGCCGTTGCCGGGCACCGGGCCGAATACCGGCTTGGCCTGCGGTACGACGAGATCGAGGTCGCGCTCTCCGATGGCGAAACCGCCTGGCTGCGTCAGCCCAGCTACAGCGCCGAGGATCTGGGATATGGCCCGCTGGCCGAGGGCGCCATGCTGAGCCCCCGTGTCGCGCCGCCGATGATCGGGCTGGGCCTGCTCGAAGCGATCCCGGCCGCAGACATTCTGGCGCTGGAAGACCCCGAAGACGCCGATGGCGACGGCATTTCCGGCCGGGCCCAGATCGTCTGGTCGTTTGAACATGATCGGCCGATGCTGGGCCGTTTCGGCTGGAAGGCCGGGGCGCCCACGGTGCGCGAGCAATCGGCCAGCGCCTTTGCCGGCGACATCGGGATTTCCTCGCCGCTGTTTCCAGCCCCCTGGGGCGATTGCGCCGCCGGCCAGCCGGCCTGCCAGCGGGCTCCGCATGGCGACGGCGACGCGCGCCAATTCGAGATCGACGCCGCCGGCCTTGACCTCGTGACCTTCTACAGCCGCAACCTCGCCGTGCCGGCGCGCCGCGATGTCGGTGACAACCAGGTGCTGCGCGGCAAGCGGATGTTTCACGAAAGCGGCTGCGCCGCCTGCCACACACCGAAATTTGTCACTCACCGGCTTCAGGGCCAGCCCGAGCAGAGCTTTCAGCTAATCTGGCCGATGACCGACCTCCTGCTGCACGACATGGGCGAGGGGTTGGCCGACAACCGCCCCGAAGGCCGCGCCACGGGGCGGGAATGGCGGACCGCGCCGCTCTGGGGCATCGGCCTGACCGAGCAGGTCAATGGCCACAGCCAGTTCCTGCACGATGGCCGCGCTCGGTCGCTGCTGGAAGCCGTGCTCTGGCACGGCGGCGAGGCGCAGGCCGCCCGCGATGCCGTGGCGACGATGCCGAAAGCCGACCGTGACGCCCTGATCCGATATCTGGAGAGCCTCTGATGCGCCACCTTCTGACCGCTGCCCTTTGCCTGCTCACCCTGCCCGCCACCGCCGGCACCCGCGCGGTGGTGCAGGATCACGCCCTACCCCGTGTCGCAGGCTTTGCCCAGGCGGCGCAGGCGCTCGACGCCGCCGCTGCGCAAGACTGCCGGGCCGACACCCTGCGCCCGGCCTATCAGGCGACCTTTGATGCCTGGATGGGCCTGTCGCATCTCGGCCTCGGCCCGCTGGAAGAGGACGGCCGCGCGCTGACCATCGCCTTCTGGCCGGACAGCCGCGGGCTGGTGGGCCGCACGGTGCAGCGGCTGCGGGCCGAAGAGGATGCCGCCGTCGACCGGCCCGAGCGCTTTGCCGAAGTCTCGATCGCCGGCCGCGGGCTGTTTGCGCTGGAGCGGCTGCTCTACGAACCAGACAACGACGGCAACGGGGAGTACACCTGCCGCTTGGCGCAGGCCATCGCCGGCGATCTGTCGCGGCTGGCGCAAGAGATCGAGACCGCCTGGCGGACGGATTTCGCGGATCAGCTGCTGAATGCCGGCGCCGAAGGCAACAGCCGCTTTCTGACCGCGCGCGAGGCCTCGCAGGCCCTGTATACGGCACTGGTCACCGGTCTCGAGTTTACCGCTGACCAGCGGCTTGGCCGCCCCATGGGCCGCTTTGACGCCCCCAGGCCGCAGGTGGCAGAGGCGCGCCGCTCGGGACGGCCGCTGCGCAATGTCATCCTGTCGCTCGAGGCACTCCGCGATCTGGCGCTTGCGCTCGCCGACCAGCCGATCCCCGAGACCGAGGCCGCCTTTGCCACGGCGCTGCAAACCGCGCGGGCGCTCGACGATCCGCTGCTGGCCGGGGTCGCCGATCCGTCGGGGCGGCTGCGCGTCGAGGTGCTGAAGAACCGCATCGAGGAGACCCGTGCGGCCGCGGCGCGGGAAATCGGCACCGCGCTTGGCGTCAGCGTCGGCTTCAACGCGACGGACGGCGATTGATGCCCTCGCGCCGGGCCTTCCTCGCCGGGCTGGTCGCCGCCACCGGTACGCCGCGGCTGAGCTGGGCCGACGCCGGAGATCCCGCCTATCTCGCCGCCGCGCGCGCGCCCTCGGGCGGCCATGCGCTCTTTGGGTTGGGCGCCGAGGGGCAGGATATCTTTCGCATCCCCCTGCCCGACCGCGGCCATGCTGCCGCCGCCCACCCTACTGCGCCGGAAGCGGTTGCCTTTGCCCGCCGGCCCGGCCGCTTTGCGCTGGTGATCGACTGCCTTGTTGGGCGCGAGATCCGGCGGCTCGACGCGCCCGAGGGCCGGCATTTCTACGGCCATGGCGCCTTTCTGGCCGGTGGCGACATCCTGGCCACCAGCGAAAACGAGATCGAGACCGGCGCCGGCATGATCGGCCTCTGGTCGCGTGCCGATGGCTATGCGCGGATCGGCGAATATCGCTCCGGCGGGATCGGCCCGCATGAGATCAAGGCCCTGCCCGGCAATGTGCTGGCGATCGCCAATGGCGGCATCCGCACCCACCCCGACCAGGGCCGCGACAAGCTCAACCTCGCCACCATGCGGCCAAACCTCAGTTATCTCTCGGCCCGGGGCGAGATGCTGGAGCAGGTCGAGTTGCCACCCGAGCTTTGGCGCAATTCGATCCGCCATCTGGCGGTGGCCCCCGACGGGCAGGTCGCCTTTGCCATGCAGTGGCAGGGCGCGCCCGAGGATGGCGTGCCGCTCTTGGGGCTGCACCGCCGCGGCGCGGCGCCGGTGCTGGCAGAGGCCGGCCTGGCCGAGCAGATGGCAATGCAGGGTTATGCCGGCAGCATCGCCTTTTCCGCCGAGGGCGCGCAGGTGGGCATAACCTCGCCGCGCGGCGGCCGACTGCATGTCTTTGACACACAGGGCCAATTCCTTGCCGTTCACCACCGGGCCGACATCTGCGGATTGGCCGCCGGCGCGCGGGGCTTTCTGGCCACCGACGGGCTGGGTGGCGTCTTGCAGGGCGACGCGGCGCGGCTCTCGCCGCTGACCCGGGCCGACCGCGCCTGGGACAATCATCTGGTGCGGATCGGCTGACACACCCCTGATACGAAAAGGGGGCCGCCCGAAGGCGACCCCCAAATCATCCGACAGGATGGCGTGACTTACATCATGCCGCCCATGCCGCCCATGCCGCCCATGTCGGGCATGCCTGCGCCGCCGCCGGCACCCGGCTTCTCTGGCTTGTCGGCCACCATCGCTTCGGTGGTGATCAGCAGGCCGGCGATCGAGGCAGCGTCTTGCAGTGCGGTGCGCACCACTTTCGCCGGGTCGATCACGCCGTAGGAGAACATGTCGCCATATTCTTCGGTCTGGGCGTTGAAGCCGAACTTGACGTCATCGCTTTCGCGGACCTTGCCGGCCACGACCGAACCGTCAACACCGGCGTTCTCTGCGATCTGACGCAGCGGCGCTTCCAGCGCCTTGCGGACGATCGAGATGCCGACGTTCTGGTCGTTGTTCTCGCCGGTCAGACCTTCGAGGGTCTTCGCGCCTTGAACCAGGGCCACACCGCCGCCGACGACGATGCCTTCCTGGACGGCTGCGCGGGTCGCGTTCAGAGCGTCGTCGACACGGTCCTTGCGCTCTTTCACTTCGACTTCGGTCATGCCGCCAACGCGGATCACGGCAACACCGCCTGCCAGTTTGGCAACGCGCTCTTGCAGCTTCTCACGGTCGTAGTCCGAGGTGGTCTCTTCGATCTGGTTGCGGATCTGGGCGACGCGCGCTTCGATTTCCGCTTTTTCGCCAGCACCGTCGACGATGGTGGTCTCGTCCTTGGTGATCGAGATTTTCTTGGCGGTGCCGAGCATGTCCATGGTGACCGACTCGAGCTTCATGCCGAGGTCTTCCGAGATCACCTGGCCGCCGGTCAGGATCGCGATGTCCTGGAGCATGGCCTTGCGGCGATCGCCGAAGCCCGGTGCCTTGACGGCCGCGATTTTCAGGCCGCCGCGCAGCTTGTTGACCACCAGGGTCGCCAGCGCTTCGCCTTCGACGTCTTCGGCAATGATCAGCAGCGGTTTCTGCGACTGGATCACCTGCTCGAGCAGCGGAACCATCGGCTGGAGCGACGACAGTTTCTTCTCGTGCAGCAGCACCATGCAGTCTTCCAGCTCGGCAATCATCTTGTCCGAGTTGGTGACGAAATAGGGCGACAGGTAGCCGCGGTCGAACTGCATGCCTTCGACGACATCGGTCTCGGTCTCGAGGCCTTTGTTCTCTTCGACGGTGATCACGCCTTCGTTGCCGACTTTCTGCATCGCGTCAGCGATCTGCTGGCCGATTTCCTTCTCGCCGTTGGCGGAGATGGTGCCAACCTGCGCGACTTCGTGGCTGTCCGACACGTCACGTGCGGCCGCCTTGATCGCCTCGACGACTTTCGCGGTCGCCAGGTCGATGCCGCGCTTGAGGTCCATCGGGTTCATGCCCGCTGCGACCGACTTCATGCCTTCGCGCACGATGGCCTGAGCCAGAACGGTCGCGGTGGTGGTGCCGTCACCGGCTTCGTCGTTGGTGCGGGAAGCGACTTCCTTCACCATCTGCGCGCCCATGTTCTCGAACTTGTCTTCCAGTTCGATTTCCTTGGCAACCGACACACCGTCCTTGGTGATGCGCGGCGCGCCGAAGGATTTGTCGAGCACGACGTTGCGGCCTTTGGGGCCGAGGGTCACCTTCACCGCATCGGCGAGGATGTTGACGCCTTTGAGCATCTTGTTGCGGGCATCGGTATCGAATTTGACGTCCTTGGCAGACATTTATGTCTCTCCTTGACTTGAATTTCGTTGGGATTCAGGTGGCGCACCACCCGGCGACACTCAGGCGATGACGCCCATGATGTCGCTTTCCTTCATGATCAGCAGCTCTTCGCCGTCCAGCGTGATCTCGGTGCCCGACCATTTGCCGAACAGGATCTTGTCGCCGGCCTTGACGTCCAGGGCGATCCGGTCGCCGTCGTCGTCGCGCGCGCCTGCGCCCACGGCCACAATTTCACCTTCCTGCGGCTTTTCCTTAGCGCTGTCAGGAATGATCAGCCCGCCTTTGGTTTTCTCTTCGCTCTCAGTGCGACGCACCAGCACGCGGTCATGCAGCGGTGTAAATGCCATCTTTGCAGCTCCTTGGCTCAAAGTTCTGTTCCAGTCTCGCCTCCCCTTGGAGAGGCGTTAGCACTCACCCTGTTTGAGTGCTAACGGCGCATAGCTAGGCAGTTCACGAAGCTCTGTCAACAAGTGGAGCGGGAAAAAAATGCGCCGGGAAAGCCGGGCGGCGCCGGCCTGTGCGACACGCTTTCCATCTGGGGCCCGGAACAGCCGGATGCAACCTTGATGGCGCGAAAGGCGGATGGGCCCCGTGCCGCGGCGCCGATGTGTCCACGCCGCCATAGTGGCTGACGGTATTGCCAGCAAGCCCAACGGATTAGCCGCATCGCGCGCACGGGTTGACGCCGCCGGACGCAGTCGCCACTCTCGAATTTTCATCAGGGGATCCGCGGCATGGCAAACTTTATGATCTCACCCCGGCAGAAGGCGGAATTGGACGGCCCGGGTTATGTCGCCTTTCCCGGCGCCGTGCCGCCGGAACTTCTGGCCCGGCTGCGCGACATGGCCGACCGGCTCGAGGCCCGCGCGCTCGAGGAACATGCCGAGGCCCGCCGGACCGGCAAGGCGGCGGTCTTCGACACCGCGACCGGGCCGGTGCTGGAACGGATCGACAAGCTGCTGGAATGGAGCCCGGAGGAGGTGCTGGACCTGCTGGCCACCCCCGCGATGATGGCCATCGCCCGCGAGTTCTGCGGCGAGACCGCGGTGCCGATGGAGATGGACCTGCTGTACAAGCGCCAGCATCCGAACGGCTATGTGATCTGGCATCAGGGCGCCCAGCATTCGCGGCGCTGGCCCTACCTCAACATCGGCGTCTACCTCGACGACGCCCCGATCGACGATGGCTGCCTGCGCTATGTGCCCGGAACCCAGGGTGACAAGGTCGATATCTGCGCCCTCTCCGGCGAACACGGATGGGACATCCCCGGCTCGGTCGATGTGCCGACGAAGGCCGGCGACATCCTGGTGCAGGACATGATGGTGCTGCATTCCTCGCTGCCCAAGCGCCGCCCCGGCGTGCGCCGCACGATCTATATCGAGATACGGCCCTCGACAGCGATTGTCGCCGACGACTTGAAATCGCAGGACTGGGCCGAGCTGCGGCGCCGCTGGATGGCGCTGGTGGCGGCGCGGGCCGATCCTCTGGACTGGCCGGCAGAGTGGCGCGCCGCACTGCCCGAGGCCGGCCCGGTCGCGGCCGAGGTGGCGGCCATCGCCGCGCTGCACGAGTCGCCGTTGCCGGCGCATTACTGCCATCAGCCGGTCGAACACCCCGACTACCCGGTCCCCGCCGATCTGCGCGAGGCAGGCTAGCGCGGATCAGCCGCCCGGCCCCGCAGCAGCGAGACGATGACGCTGGCGGCAAAGAGCAGCGCGGCGGCGCAGACGATGGTCGGGCCGGTCGGCGAATCGAGCACAAGTGCCAGCTGCACCCCGCCCAGCACCGCGCCGCCGCCCACCATCGCGGCAATGGCGGCCATGGTCTCCGGCGTCGAGGACAGGGGCCGCGCCGCCGCCGCAGGGATGATCAGCATGGCGGCGATCAGCAACACGCCCACCACCTTGATCGCCACCGCCACCACCAACGCCAGTGCCAGGGTCAGTACCATCTGCTCGCGCCGGGGATCGATGCCGGCCGCCCAGGCCAGTTCGTCGCTGAGCGTCGCGGTCAGCAGCGCCTGCCAGCGCCAGAGCATCAGCCCGATCACCGCCGCCGCCCCGCCCCAGATCACCAGAAGATCGGCGCGGCCCACCGCGAGGATATCGCCGAACAGATACGACATCAGGTCGATCCGCACGCCGTCGAGCATCGAGACCGCCACCAGGCCGAAGGCGAGCGAGGAATGCGCCAGCACCCCCAACATGGTGTCGATGGCAAAGCCGCGCCCCGACAGCACCGAAACCGTGGTCGCCATCGCCAGCGCCACGATCAGCGCACCCAGAAAGGGCGAGACCGAAAACGCCAGCGCCAGCGCCACCCCGAGGATCGAGGCATGCGCCGTGGCATCGCCGAAATAGGCCATCCGCCGCCAGACCACGAAACAGCCCAGCGGCGCCGCCGCCAGGGCCACACCAAGGCCCGCCAGCACCGCGCGGACAATGAAATCATCAAGCAGGGTCATTCGGCTGCCTCGGGATTATGGGCATGGTCGTGGTCGCAGCCGGCGTCATGCTCGTGGTCGTGTTCGTGGCGATAAAGGGCCAATGCCCCGCCGGTGCCGGAGCCGAAGAGCGCGCGATAGGCTGGGGCCGAGGCGACGCTCTCGGGGTGGCCCTCACAGCAGACATGGCCATTGAGGCAGATCACCCGGTCAGAGGCGCTCATCACCACGTGCAGATCGTGGCTCACCATCAGCACCGCACAGCCGATCTCGGCGCGCAGGTCCTCGATCCGGCGATAGAAAGCAGCCGCACCGGGCTGATCCAGGCCCTGGGTCGGCTCGTCGAGCAGCAGCAGCTGCGGCTCGTGCAGGATCGCCCGGGCCAGCAGCACCCGTTGCAGCTGTCCCCCGGAGAGCCCGGCCATCGGCCGCGCGCCGAGATCGGCCGCACCGGCCCGGTGCAGCGCCGTGGCGCGGGCCTCAGAAGAGACCCGGCCGGGCAGCGCGAGAAAGCGCGCCACCTGCATCGGCAGGGTCGGATCGATGTGCAGCTTTTGCGGCACATAGCCGATTCGCATGGCGTCTTGCCGGGTGATCCGCCCCTCATAGGGTTTCACCGCGCCGATCAACGCCCGCAAGAGCGTCGATTTGCCCGAGCCGTTGGGGCCGACGACGGTGACGATTTCGCCCTGTTCAATGGCAAAATCCACATTGCTCAGGGCGGGAAAGCTGCCATGACGGATGCTCACGCCCTGCATCGACATTAGGCTCATTCCGGTGCCGCCTCCCGGCAGTTGGGACACAGGCCCTCAGCTTCGATCACCGCGCGTTCGACGGCAAAGCCCGCCTCGTCGGCAAGATCGCGCAAAAGCGTCATGGCGGGGCGGGCGCGGGTCTCGGCCACGGTGTCGCAGGCGCGACAGATCAGGAAGGCCGGCGTATGATCGGCGCCGGGGTGGACGCAGCCGACAAAGGCATTGAGCCGCTCGATCTTGTGGGCAAAGCCGTTCTTCACCAGGAAATCCAGCGCCCGATACACCACCGGCGGCTGCGAACCGAACCCCTCGGCGCCCAGCACCTCGAGCAGGTCATAGGCCCCCATTGCACGATGCTCCGAGAGCAGCACCTCGAGCGTGCGGCGCCGCACCGGGGTGAATTGCAGCCCCCTGGCGACACAATAGGCGTCGGCGGCGGCAACGCCACCGGTCTTGCAAGTCTCGTGATCGTGCTGGTGAAAGCCCACCGGGTCCATATTTTGCCTTTCTGCGTGTTTCGACTTGATACGTAATAACATGCTCTGTATCAAGCGGGAAACGTTATAAGGTAACATACTCCCATGCAGAAACTGCTTTCCCTCCCGTTTTTCCTCGCCGCATCCACCGCCCTGGCCGATGTGCCACAGGTCGCGACCGATATCGCGCCGGTGCACGGCCTCGTGTCCCGGGTGATGCAGGGCGTCGGCACGCCCGAGCTGATCGTGCCGGCCGGCGCCACGCCGCATGATTTCGCGCTGCGCCCGTCACAGGCCCGCGCCTTGCAGAACGCCGACCTGGTGGTCTGGATGGGCCCGGCGCTCGCTCCCTGGCTCGACCGGACGCTCGACAGCCTCTCGCTGGGCGCGGTGATCAACCTCAACACCCGGCCCGAAACCGAGATTCTGGACTGGCGCGCCAGCTTTGACGACGAACATGAAGACGGCCATCCCGCGCATGACGACGACGAACACGACAAGGATGCGCATGAGGCCCACGACGAGGAAGGTCACGCGGAACATGAGGAACACGGGCACGACGATCATGACGATCACGACGACCATGATCACGGCGACACCGACCCGCACAGCTGGCTCGATCCCGAGAACGCCCAGGCCTGGAGCTTGCTGATTGCCGAAGCGCTCGCAGCCGCCGATCCCGACAATGCCGCCACCTACCAGGCGAATGCCGCCGCCGCGGTCGAGGAAATCGCCGCCGCCACCGAGGCCGCAGAGGCGCTCTTGGCGCCGCATCGCGACACGCCGTTCCTCGTCTTCCACGACGCCTATCACTATTTCGAAACACGCTTCGACATTCATGCGGCCGGCTCGGTCTCGCTGGGCGACGCCTCGGCGCCCGGACCGGCGCGGGTGCGCGCATTGCAGGACCGCGTCGCCAAGGAAGGCATTGCCTGCCTCTTCGCCGAACCACAGTTCGATCGCGGGCTGATCGAGACCCTGGCCGAAGGCACCACGGCCCGCATTGCCACGCTCGACCCGCTGGGCAGCGGGATCGAGACCGGCGCCGGCTTCTATCCGGCGCTGATCACCACGATGGCGGAAGACATGGCGGGCTGCCTCAAAGGCTGAGGCACATCAGCCGCGGATCACCTTGGCAAACTGGTTGAAGAGCCGCTCGTTGGCACAGACCACCGTGCGGTCTTCGAGCGGGTCTTCGTCCGGGGTGATCGCTTCGACCAGCGCCCCGGCCTCGCGGGCAATCAACAGCCCGCCGGCCACATCCCAGACCTGCACTTCACGCTCCCAATAGCCGTCGAAACGGCCGGCGGCGACATAGGCCAGGTCAAGCGCCGCGGCGCCCCAGCGGCGCACACCGGCGCAGACCGGCATCAGCCGGCCCAGATCCTTGAGCGTTTCGGGCAAGCCGCGGCGGGTGCCAAAGGGCACGCCGGTGGCAAACAGCGCTTCGGTCATGCCCCGCCGGTCAGAGACCCGCACGCGGGTGTCGTTCATCCAGGCGCCGCCGCCCTTCTCGGCAAAGAACATCTCGTCCTTGGCCGGATCGTAGACCACCGCCGAGACAATCTGGCCCTTGTGCTCGAGTGCGATCGACACCGCCCAATGCGGCAGGCCGTGCATGAAGTTCGAGGTGCCGTCGAGCGGATCGACGATCCAGCGACGGGTCGGGTCCTGCCCTGCCGTCTCGCCGCCCTCTTCGCCGAGGAAGCCATAGGTCGGACGCGCCTCCATCAGCTCGTCGCGGATGATCTTTTCAGCGGCGATATCGGCGCGGGTCACGAAGTCGCCCGCCGCCTTGGACGAGCTTTGCAGGTTCTCGACCTCGCGGAAATCCTTGACCAGAGACCGCCCCGCCTTGCGCGCGGTTTTCATCATGATGTTGAGATTGGCGCTGCCCTGCATATCCGGCTCCTTCGGGGGTCGCCCTGGCCCGGGCGAAAAGCATCAGGCCGCGCGTATACGCGGCCCGGCCGGGCTTGCCAAGGCCGGATCGGCCGATTGCGCAGCGGGATTACTTGTAGATCACACCCTTGTAGCCTTCGGGCGCATAGGCCCTGGGGGCATGGGCCCGGCGCTTGGCCAGATGCTTGCGCCCGCCCGGCGCATTGTGGAAACGTGCGGTGGTATTGGGCGTGCCACAGCAGATCTCGCCATTGGCCAGCACCGGCTGAAGCCCGGCCGGGCAGAAATTGGCCACGCCCGGATAGGGATAGACCAGGGTCTTGCCCGCCCTGGTGGTGCCGTCACCGGTGTAGATGTCATTCCAGGCCAGCGCCGGCGCGGGCCCGAGCGCCAGCAAACCGGCAATCAATGTCGCTTTGGTCAAAGTCATGGGATCCCCCGTGTCAGGATGCAATCGCGCAATAGAATTGCCCCAAAGCTACCCCCTTCCCGCTGCGAGTCAACGAAAGCCTGTGCAACCGCCTGATAAATGTCAGGTTTCTCTCAATGGGTCTGGCGCTGGGGGGTGTCGACCGGATCTTGCGAGTCGCTGAACTCGTCTTCCTCCTCGAGCGGCACGGCATAGGCGCCACTCAGCCATTTCGCCAGGTCGAGATCGGCGCAGCGCTTCGAACAGAACGGCCGGTATTTCGGATCGGACGGCTTGGCGCAGATCGGACAGCTCATGACGCCTCCGGCAAGGGCATGCGCACTCGTGCGCGGTGCAGCTCGTAATGGCCGAGGTTGGTCCAGCCCACCATCGTGGTCTCGACCGCATCGGCCTTGAGCGCGCGGCGCAGCTCGGTCTCGACCGCGCGCCGGTCCTTCTTGGCCATCGGCGCCAGATCGACAACGACCTGCCCGCCCAGGCCCCGCAGACGCAACTGGCGCGGCAGATCGCGCAGCGCCGCCATATTGGCCTTGAGCCCGGCCGCGGGCGACGTATCGCCGCCGGTGTTCACATCCACCGCCACCAGCGCGCGGGTCGGCTCGATATACATGTGACCGGCGCCCTTGAGTGGCACCATCGGGCTGTGCAGGCCTTCGATCAGGTCCAGCACGCCCAGGGCCTCGAAGCTGCCCTCGGCGGTCTCGACCTGCGCCGGCTCGACCCAGTCGCGCCAGGCCAGCACATGCGGCCCGTCGCCTTCGGTCAGCTTTTCCGGCGCGCCCGTCGCATCCGCCAGAACCTGCCGCGCCAGCGTCAGCATGGCGAGGATGTCCTCGGCGATCTCCTCGGCATCCGCCTCGGCGCAGGACGACCGCAGGATCAGCCCCATGTCACGCTCCGGCATCGCCTCATGCGCGATCTCGAGCAGCGCGTCGCGCAGCGCCTCGTCGCGGATCTGCCGCGAGATGTTCAGCCCCGGCGCGCCGGGCGTGACGATGGCATGGCGGCTCTTGAACAACAGCTTCTGCGTCACCGGCACCGCCTTGCCCGGCTCGGCGCTGCCGGTGACCTGCACCAGCAGCGGTTCGCCGGGTTTCAGCCCCTTGACCTGGCGCAGAAAGACCGGCCCGTCGGGCGTCGAGAGGAACATTCCCCCCTGACCCTTCATCGGCCGGTCGGCCCGGGCGCGATAGATCGCGCCCACACGCACGCCCTCGCCGTCGATAAGCAGGTCTTCGAGCCGGCCATCGACCAGCAGCGCCGCCGCCTCGCGGCCGGCGTAATGGTCGAGAACGATCTGGCGGCCCTTCATGCGGCACACTCCCGATAAAGCGGATAGCCCGCCGCTTGCAAAATTCCGGCGGTCTCGGCCAGCGGCAGCCCCATGATCGCCGGGTAAGACCCCTGGATCCACGGGATAAAGGCGCCGGCCATGCCCTGAATGCCATAGCCGCCGGCCTTGCCGCGCCAGTCGCCGGACTGAAGATAGGCGTTCAGCTCCAAATCGCTCAGCCGTTTCATCTTGACCGCGCTGACAACCTCGCGCTCCCAGAGACCTTCGGCGGTCTTCACCGCCACGGCGGTGATCACCTGGTGGCGCCGCCCGCCAAGCTTGGTCAGGAATTCCGCGGCCTCGCCGATATCGGCCGGCTTGCCGAGAATGCGCCGGCCCAGCGCCACCGTGGTATCGGCACAGAGCAGCACCTCGCCCCCGGCCACCGCCAGCGCCTCGGCCTTCTGCCGCGCGATACGGGCGCAATAGGCCCGGGGCAGCTCGCCTTTCAGGGGCGTCTCGTCGATCTCCGGCGCCCGGATCTCGTCCGGCACGACGCCCAAAAGCCCCAGCAGCTCGCGCCGTCTGGGGCTCCCCGATCCCAGGATGAACCTCACGGGAACGCCGGTTACTTGAATCGATAGTTGATCCGACCCTTGGTCAGATCATAGGGGGTCATTTCCACCTGAACCTTGTCGCCGGCCAGAACGCGGATGCGATTCTTGCGCATCTTGCCTGCCGTATGCGCGATGATCTCATGGCCGTTTTCCAGCTCGACCCGAAACGTCGCATTCGGCAGGAGTTCCTTCACGACACCGGGAAATTCGAGCATCTCTTCCTTGGCCATGGTCTCTCCTTTGTTACACACCCCGGCACACAGGCCGGGCGCGCTCTAAATGAGCGCTTGCGGCACGATTTTCAAGGGCTATGTGTGCGAAGATCACGCTTTGTGACAGCTCCCGCGCCCTGCGGCTGCTCCACCCAATGCGCGCGATTGGCCACGACGCCGGCGCGCCGCACGGTCTCCACCGCCCCCTCCGGCACTTCGGCATAGGTCCAGCCCGGCACATTCAGCGCCCCTTCCGCCAGCACCCCGGTCGGCGGGAATCCGAGGTCCGGCGGGCCAAAGACGCCGCCCGCCCCGGTGTTGGTGTCCACCGCCTCGGACCAGGGGCATGCGCCCACCGTGCTCGCCATCGCCACCACGCATTGGCTCTCCAACGCCCGGGCCATCGCCCCGATGCGCACCCGCCAATAGCCGGCCAGCGCCTCGGTGCAGGAGGGCACCAGCAGGATGTCGGCCTCGGACAGCGCCCGCCCGAGCAGTGGAAACTCGCTGTCATAACAGATCAAAATGCCGATCCGCCCCAGATCCGTCTCGATCAGGCAGAGCGGATCGCCCGCCGCCACCCCCCAGGGCGCGCGCTCGAAGCGGGTCATGATCTGCTTGTCCTGATGTGCCATCTCCCCCGAGGGCGCGAACAGCCGCGCCCGGTTCACCGGTCGCGCGCCGCCGGCAAAGATCGGCGCCGAGGCGGCGCAGATATACACGTCATGCGCTGCCGCCAGCCGGGCGTGCAACGCATCCGCCGCCGCCACCCGGTCCGACACCGCATGCAGAGAGCGCTCCAGATCCCCCGCCACCTCCGGCCCGTCCAGCGTCGCCAGTTCCATCGCGCCATATTCCGGGAACAGCAGCAGCTCCGCCCCCTGCCCGGCCGCCTCGGCCACCCAGCCAGAGATCTTCGCCTCATAATCCGCCCAGCTCTCCAGCACGCCCATCGGATAGGCCGCCGTCGCAAGTTTCACCATAATCGCACCTTCTTCTGGTCAAAAATATCCCGGGGGAGTCGCCCCGGGCGACGGGGGCAGAGCCCCCGACCTCAGATCGCGATATCCAGTGTCACCGGATAATGATCCGAGGCCGTCACCAGCGCCTCGCGCAGCTCCCGTGTGCGCCAGCAGGCCGGGTCGTTGAACGGATGCCAGATCCGCCAGTCCGGCCGCCTGGCACACAAATCGGGCGAGACAAAGATATAATCCAGCAGCGCCTGCAAATAGCTGTCCTGCCCGGCAATGTAAAACCGCGCCGTCGTCGGCTGCGCGCCCAGCCGGCGTTGCAGCGCGATGCTGGCATTGGGGTCGTAGAGCCGCGGCCCGTCGCGGCCCTCGCCGCGGATGATCTCGACCGACGAACGGCCGAACAGCGCCTCATATTCATCAAGCCCCGGCCCGTCGTTCAGATCGCCCAGCACGATCAGGCTCTCGCCCGCCGCCAGATGCTCCTCGACCCGCTGGCGCAGCCAGATCGCCTGCGCCAATTGCTTGCGCCGGTTGGCGATCGACAGCCGCATGATCTGATCGCGGGTCTTGGCACCATGCGGCGCCTTGGATTTCAGATGCGCCCCGATCATCCGAAGCCGCTGCCCGCCCGCGGTCTCCACCGCCAGTTCCAGTGGCGGCTTGGAGAACCGCACCCGGTCGCGGCGGGCGTCGAAATCGAGATCGATCTCGAAGGTGCCGTCAAACCGCGGCGCCCCGGCGCTGTCCCGCGGATCGTGACGCACCCGAAGCGCGTCCGGGTCATAAAGCAGCGCGATCTCCTGCTGCGTGGTGTTGGTAAATCCGATCACCGCCCGGCGCGCCCGCAGCCCGAACGTCGCGGCAAAGGTCTCGAGCGCCCGCACCCCGTCGCGGGCCCGGTGACTGTCGGGCGCCTCGATCACCATCACCGCATCGGCATCGAGCGCGGTCAGGACGCTCGCCAGCGCCTCGATCTGTTCGCGTCGGGTGACCTCATGGCGCGCCGACCATGCGTCATCGGCCAGCAACCGGCCCGCGTCATCGAACAGCGCGTCGAACCATTCCACATTGTAGGTCGCGATCCGCATCCCCGCCTCCGGCCTCTCCCCGCGCACTATGCCATCCCGCGATCTCGCCGCAAGCGCGGCCTTGATCGCCCCCGCCGCGCAGATCTGCGCAAAAACCACGCGCGGCGCCCAAAAGACGGTTTTTCCGCCCGCCGCCGCACCTGGTCTCCCCCTGCGACGGCTTGGCCGGTTGAAAATTCGCCACGCCGACGCATATCCATGCGAAATCATTATTAATTCGGGAGGATTTCGATGCTGTTGCGCGCCATCGACCGTTTTTTCAGCCACGAAGCATCGGGAGGCATTCTCTTGATGCTCTCGGCGGTCGCGGCGCTTGTTGTGGCCAATTCCGGCCTTGCCGGGATCTACGACAGCTTTCTCGACGCCCGCCTCGGGCTGATGGTCAATGGTGAGGGGCTCGAGAAACCGGCCATCCTCTGGATCAACGACGGGCTGATGGCGGTCTTCTTCTTTCTCATCGGGCTCGAGCTGAAGCGCGAGATCCTCGAAGGCAAGCTCAAGAACCCGCGTGACGTCATCCTGCCCGGTGCCGCCGCCATCGGCGGCATGGCGCTGCCGGCCCTGGTCTATGTGGCGATCAACTGGGGCAATCCGGCAACGCTGGCCGGCTGGGCCATTCCGGCGGCCACCGACATCGCCTTCGCGCTCGGCATTCTCGCCTTGGTGGGCAGCCGCGCGCCCTCTTCGCTCAAAGTCTTTCTGCTCACCCTGGCCATTCTCGACGACCTGGGGGCCATCGTCATCATTGCCCTGTTCTACACCGCCGACCTCAAGGTGGACTACCTGTTCTCTGCCCTCATCCCTTTGGCGCTGCTGCTGTTTCTCAACTACAAGCGGGTGCACCGGGTAGCCCCGATGATCCTGCTCGGCGCGGTGATGTGGTATTTCGTGCTGAAATCCGGCGTCCATGCCACGCTGGCCGGGGTGATCACCGCCTTCTGCATTCCGATGACCGACAAATGGGGCAAGAGCCCGCTGCATTCGCTGGAACATGGGCTGGCGCCTTACGTGCTCTATTTCATCGTCCCGGTCTTTGCCTTCGCCAATGCCGGCGTGGTGCTTCAGGGCATGAGCCTGTCCGCCCTGCTCGCCCCCCTGCCGCTGGGCATCGCGCTCGGTCTGATCCTCGGCAAGCAGCTCGGAGTCTTCGGGGTCACCTTTGTCCTGGTCAGGAGCGGGCTGACCCGCATGCCGCATGGCGCCAACTGGCTGCACATCTACGGGCTGAGCTGTCTGGCCGGGGTGGGCTTTACCATGTCGCTCTTCATCGGCTCGCTCAGCTTTGACGACGCGCTCCTGATGAACCAGGTGCGGCTTGGCGTGCTCTCGGGATCGCTGGTTTCCGGTCTGATCGGCTATGGCGCACTGATGCTCGCCTCGGATGCGCGCGAAGAGGCCGAACCGGAGGCGGCCGAGGTGGCTTGAGCCAGCCCAGTCGCCGCGCCCGTCACTCGATCTCGTAAGGCAGCACCTTGCGGCTGTCGGGCTGGATGTGCAGCTTCTGCTCGAGGGGCGGGATGGCGCGCTGGTGGCAATGGGTGCGCTCGCAGATCCGGCAGGAAATGCCGATCGGTTCAAAAACCGCCTCCGGCCCGAGGTCGAGCCCGTCGGCGTAGACAAGCTGGCCAGCGTGTTCGACCTCGCAGCCCAGCGACATGGCATAGCGCCGCACCGGTGCGCCGTACCGGCCGCCGCTCTTGGAGATATCGCGGGCGATGGAGATGTACCGCACCCCGTCCGGTGTCTCGGCCAGCTGCCGCAGGAACCGGCCCGGGGTTTCAAAGGCGCGGTGCACGTTCCACAGCGGACAGGCGCCACCAAAGCGGGCGAATTGCAGCCGGGTGGCCGAGTGGCGCTTGGTGATCGTGCCGGCCTGATCGACCCTGACAAAGAAGAAGGGCACGCCCTTGGCGCCCGGCCGCTGCAAAGTCGAAAGCCGATGCGCCACCTGTTCGATCGAGGCGCCGAAACGGGTGGCGAGGCGTTCGAGATCATGCCGGGTCTCGCGGGCGGCGGCGAGGAAGGGGCCATAAGGCATGAGCGCGGCACCGGCAAAATAGTTCGCCAGCCCGATATGGGCGATGGCGCGGGCGGTGTCGGACTGAAAGCGGGCCAGGTCGAGCGTCGCCTGCAACAGCTTGTCCTGCTGCAAGAGCGCCATTTGCAGCAGGAGCTGAAAGTTGCGGGTCTCGGGCGCGGCCCGGTCCGAAAGCGTGACCGTGCCGGTCGCGCGGTCAAACTGGCGCAGGGTGTCGGTGGCGGCAATGCACAGCGTGATCCCCTGCCCTTTCAGCCAGGCCTCGGCGGCGGCGGGCACATCACCGCGCCGGGCAGTGGCGGCGAAATTCTCGGCCGCCCGGTCGACCGCATCTATGTAATTGTCGCAATAGTGAAAGAAGTCGCGCACCTCCTCCCAGGGGCTGAGCTGCAAGCCGCCGCCCTCGTGCCCCAGCGCCGCATCGAGCGAGGCCAGCCGCTCATGGGTCTGGCGATAGGCGCGGTGCAGCTCGAGAAAGGCGCGCGCCAGTGCCGGGGCGTTCGACGCGGTGAGCCGCAGATCGGCCAGCGGCGGCGCACCGGCCTCGTCCTGGTTGAACACCGGATCGGCCAGCGCCTCGCGCATGTCCGAGACCAGCCGCTCGGCATCGCCGGAACTGAGCTCGGTGACATCGAAGCCGAACTCCTGCGCCAGCGCCAGCACCACGGTGGTGCTGACGGGGCGGTTGTTGTTCTCCATCTGGTTGAGATAGGGCAGCGAGACGCCAAGCTTGCCAGCGAAATCCTTCTGGGTCAGGCCCAGCCGCGTGCGGGTTTCCCGCAGCTTGGCGCCGGCATAGAGTTTCTGTGTGGCCATGAGCGTGCCTTTGCGAATTTGCGTCGCGCGCAGGCTAGCTTTGCAAATCCAACCGGGCAAGGTGCCACGCGGCCGCAGATCCCCTGCCCCGCCGGATCAGACCATCCCCAGCCGCCGTTCGCGCCGGATGACCAGGGTGATCGCCGCCATACCCAGCAGTCCTGTGAGCAACATCAGCCACAGCAGCGGCCACGGCCCGGTGCCGGGTTGCAGCAGAACGCCCGCCAGCGCCGAGAGCCCGGCGCCGCCGCCGATCATGATCGCCCCGCCAAGCCCGCTGGCGGTGCCCGCCAGATGCGGCCGGACCGAAAGCGTGCCGGCGGTGGCATTGGGAATGCACAGCCCGTTGCCGAAGCCGACGAATGTCATGAAGCCGAAGAAGCTCAGCGCCGAGCCGTGGCCGGCGGCAAAGACCGCCATCGACAGCAGCAATCCGACGGTGTTGGCCCAGCAGCCCCAGAGGATCATGCGGTTGATCCCGACCCGAACCGAGAACTTGCCCGAGATACCGTTGCCGATCATGTAGCCCACCGCCGGCGCGCCGAACAGCAGGCCGAGCAGCGCGGGGTCGAGCGAAAAAACCACCGATCCGACAAAGGGCGCGCCGCCGAGATAGGCAAAGAACGAGCCCGACGAAAAAGCCGCCGCAAGGGCATACCCCCAGAAGCGCGGCGCGCGGATCAGCTCCGGGTAATCCCGGAACTGCCGCAGCAGAGTCTGACCCGACCGCATCTTGGTCTCGCCCAGATCGCGCCAGGCCAGCCAGAGGGTCGCCAGCCCGGTGACAAAGAGCAGCCAGAACGAGGCCTTCCAGCCCCAGAGCTCGTCGAGAACCCCGCCGATCATTGGGCCGATCATCGGCACCACCGCCATGCCCATGGTGACATAGCCGATCATCGAGGCCGCCTGATCCTGGGGCACCATGTCGCGCACCACCGCCCGGCTCAGCACCATGGCCACCACCACGGCGGCCTGGGCCATGCGGCAGATCAGGAAAATCGTGACATTGGGGGCAAAGATGCAGCCTAGCGTCGCAAGCACAAAGATCACCAGCCCGCCCAGGATCACCGGCCGGCGGCCCATCTGATCCGACATCGGCCCGACGACAAGCTGAAGACAGGCATTCACCCCAAGGTAGATCGCGACCGAGAGCTGCATCAGCCGGTAGTCGGTGTCGAAATAGGCGGTCATCCCCGGCAGCGACGGCAGGAAGATGTTCATCGCCAGAGCCGCCATGCCAGCAAGCAGGATCAGCGTCAGGATATGCGGCGGGGTGGTTCGGTCAAGAAATCTGACCACGGGGGAAACAGCCATGAAAAAGGCTTACGCCCGCTTTGCAGGCATGTCCATTATCTCGCCCCTGCAAACTGTAGGCCCGATCCGCACAATGACCTGTGCATTTTTGCAAAGGCCGACTCGCGTCAAACGTGTATTTTGCAAATATTCCAAATCAGCCGCGAGCTTATTTGCAAATATTCCACCTTTACCTTGTGTCGTCGCTGCATCGCAGTATGGTCTCGCGGAAACATGCAAGGGGCCGATGATGACCGACATTCTTCAGGAACTCGAAGACCGCCGCCAGGACGCCCGGATGGGGGGCGGACAGAAACGCATCGACGCGCAGCATGCCAAGGGCAAGCTGACCGCACGCGAGCGGATCGAGCTCTTGCTCGACGAGGACAGTTTCGAGGAATACGACACGTTCGTCACCCACCGCTGCACCGATTTCGGCATGGAGGACAATGCCCCCGCCGGGGACGGCGTGGTGACCGGCTGGGGCACGGTCAACGGCCGCATGGTCTATGTCTACAGCCAGGATTTCACCGTCCTCGGCGGCTCGGTCAGCGCCACCCACGCCCAGAAGATCTGCAAGATCATGGATATGGCGGTGCAGAACGGCGCCCCGGTGATCGGCCTCAACGACAGCGGCGGCGCCCGCATCCAGGAAGGCGTCGACGCGCTGGCGGGCTATGCCGAGATCTTCCAGCGCAACATCATGGCCTCGGGTGTGGTGCCGCAGATCTCGGTCATCATGGGGCCCTGTGCCGGCGGCGCGGTCTATTCTCCGGCGATGACCGATTTCATCTTCATGGTGAAAGACAGCTCTTACATGTTCGTCACCGGCCCCGACGTGGTGAAGACCGTGACCAACGAACAGGTCACCGCCGAAGAGCTGGGCGGCGCCTCGACCCACACCCGCAAATCCAGCGTCGCCGACGGCGCCTTCGAAAATGACGTCGAAGCGCTGGCCGAGGTGCGCCGGCTGGTCGATTTCCTGCCGCTCAACAACCGCGAAAAGCCGCCGGTACGGCCGTTCTTCGACGATGTGAACCGGCTGGAAAACAGTCTCGACACGCTGGTGCCGGAAAACGCCAACACGCCCTACGACATGAAAGAGCTGATCCACAAAACGGCGGACGAAGGCGATTTCTACGAGATCCAGGAGGATTTCGCCAAGAACATCATCACCGGTTTCATCCGCCTCGAAGGCCAGACCGTCGGCGTCGTTGCCAACCAGCCGATGGTGCTGGCCGGCTGTCTCGACATCGATTCGTCGCGCAAGGCGGCCCGGTTCGTGCGATTCTGCGATGCGTTCGAGGTGCCGATTCTCACCTTCGTCGACGTGCCCGGCTTCCTGCCCGGTACCAGCCAGGAATATGGCGGCGTCATCAAGCACGGCGCCAAGCTGCTGTTCGCCTATGGCGAGGCGACGGTGCCCAAGGTGACCGTGATCACCCGCAAGGCCTATGGCGGCGCCTACGACGTGATGGCGTCCAAGCACCTGCGCGGCGACATGAACTATGCCTGGCCCACCGCCGAGATCGCGGTGATGGGCGCCAAAGGGGCGACCGAGATCCTCTATCGCTCGGAACTGGGCGACCCGGACAAGATCGCCAAGCGCACCAAGGATTACGAGGACCGTTTCGCCAACCCCTTCGTGGCGGCCGAGCGGGGCTTTATCGACGAGGTGATCATGCCGCATTCCACCCGCAAGCGGGTGAGCCGGGCCTTTGCCGCCCTGCGCAGCAAGAAGCTCACCAACCCATGGAAGAAACACGACAATATTCCGCTGTAACCGGCCTTAACGGCCGGCCCACCCGACCCGAGAAGGGCCTGCGACGGCCCGAGGAGACGCTCGCGTGAGCAAGACCTGGCACATCCGGCGCGACGCCTGTGGGCTGACCCTGTCCCGCCGGCCGGAGGCGCGGTTCGACGTTGCGGCCCGGGCCGAGTTTCCGCCGCTGCGGATGCTGCCCCTGGCGCATATGATCCGTCAGGACATGTGGCGCCGGCTGCGCCGCCTGCGCGGATTCGCACCGGCGGTGCAGGTCACACGAACCGGTGCCGGCCTCACCGTCACCGCCGGCGGCAGCGTCACCGCGGCCTTTCCCAAGGCGCGGACCGAAGCACAGATCGGAGACTTGCTGCACGACCCCGAACTGCGGGCGCGCTGGCAACGATGTGCCCTGTTGACCGGGGGGAAAGTTCTGATATGACCTTTATTCACGTCAAGTTTACTGCGGCGCGAGGGGGAACCACACGCCGCGCAGCCCCGCCGGGAGGAGCTCGGAAACGAGGGCGGGGCTGCCACTTGATTTTACCCGCGATTGCAATGCTCTGGGCCACCACCGCCCCGGCCGCCGCTACCGATCCGACGCAGATCGAGGCGCCGTCAGGGCTTCGGGTCGTGCTTCAGGACTACCGCGACGAGACCGATACACCGCTCGCCATCTTCCGCGCCCGATTCGTCGCCCCCGATCTCGAGCAGGCCGCCGAGACCATGGAAGCGGTGTTTTCCGACATGGAATACCTCTGCAATACGGTCGCCCTGCCCGAGCTCGCAACCCGCGGCCTCCCCGCCCAACGCGTCGTCGTATCACTTAGTTCCGAGCCGCTCGAATTCGGCACAATCGCACCCGATGTGGCACAGTTCTTCGAGAGCTACTCCATCGAGGATGCCACCTGCATCTGGGAGTTGTTCTGATGCGCCTACTATATCTTGCGGAGTCCTCGCAGAAGTTCCCCGATATTGCGGCTTTCTCGCCACATGAGTGTGGACCCGTCGAAAACCCGTATATTTCCGGGATGTTATCTACTAAAGTTAAGACGGGTTACACCCAAGTGACCTTACCTTTGTGTCGGTATGGGGCCTCGCCGTGTGCGCGGATCCCTGCCGTTGTGACTGACAGGAGAAATTTATGTCCAAGAGCCTCAAGCTCATCGCAGCACTTGGCCTCTTCACCGTTGTCGCGGCATGCGCCCAGCAGCAGGAAGAGGAATTCATCGTTGTCGATCCGGAGCCGATTTCGGTCGAGCCCGTTTATACCGGCAAATACAAGTAAGACACGATCGGAACAGGCCCCCGGGCCTGTTCCGCTTCTGCCCGCCTCTTTCCGGGAGGGCGCGGCATGATCAAGCATCGCGGTTTCCCCGGCCGCCTTCCCGGCACCGATTTTCAGTTTACCGTCCGCCGCCCCAATCCCAAGGGCGCAACGCCGATCATCCGGCGCGAACGCTACCGCGACCGCCGCGCCCCCGACCGGCGCGCCGATCTGTGGTTTCTTGCCGCGCTCTGGCAGCAATTCGGCGCCGAACCTTTCGAACGCGGCAACCTCGACGCCGGCCGGCTGAGCTGGCTCTTCGGCCGCGAGGTGCTGCCCTATGACGATCCGTTCGACCCCGAGGACTACGAGGCCCGCCTGATCATCGACGAAGAGGCCGCCCGACGCGCCTTTCCCGACGCCTTCGAAGACGGCGGCACCTGGTGATGAGCGCCTTTACGCGCACCCCGGCCGCAAACGCGCGGAGCCTTGCCGATCACCGCCGACCGGCGCCCCGGCCCTTGGCACCGGCGCGGGCCCGCCGCAGTGTCGCCGGGATAACTGTGTGGTCGGGTGTCCAATCGTTCCCGGCAGATCACCGTTACCCTTTGACCTGCGGGCGGTCTTGCGTGTCCCCTTCGCAACCGCCCGCGTCTTTTGCCCCGGCCCGATTTGCCGCGACCCCAGGCACAGGGCCCCGCCCTGCCTGTCGCCAATCAGCATCACTTCGGCGCGCTTTGCACACGCAAAGGGTTACGTGGCGCAGTAATCTCGTTACTCTCCCGTGTCAGAAGCTTCTGGCAAAAGAGGCAAGACATGAGAGCGGTCAGACAGAGTCAGTTGATTGTGGTATTGGTGTCCGCAGTGGCCATGCCATCGGCGTGCAGCCATGCGATGACCGGGTCGCTGCACCGTTAATTCCGTCTCCTCTCACCACCTTTGCACGGCCTCCGGCGTCTGATGCGCCGCGAGGCCGTTTTGCCGTGTTCAGCCAGACCAAGAAGGACCACCCATGTTCAACAAGATCCTGATCGCCAACCGTGGCGAGATTGCCTGCCGTGTCATCAAATCGGCCCGCAAGATGGGCATCCAGACCGTGGCCGTCTATTCCGATGCCGACAAGCACGCGCTGCATGTGAAAATGGCCGACGAGGCCGTGCACATCGGCCCGCCGCAGGCCAACCAGTCCTATATCGTGATCGACAAGATCATGGCCGCGATCAAGGCGACCGGCGCCCAGGCGGTGCACCCGGGCTATGGCTTCCTGTCCGAGAACCCGAAATTCGCCGAGGCGCTCGACGCCGCCGGGATGGCCTTTGTCGGCCCGCCCAAGGGCGCGATCGAAGCGATGGGCGACAAGATCACCTCGAAGAAGATCGCCCAGGAGGCCGATGTCTCGACCGTGCCGGGCTATATGGGGCTGATCGAGGACGCCGAGGAGGCGGTGAAGATCTCGAACGAGATCGGCTATCCGGTGATGATCAAGGCCTCCGCCGGCGGCGGCGGCAAGGGCATGCGCATCGCCTGGAACGACGACGAGGCGCGCGAGGGCTTCCAGTCATCCAAGAACGAAGCCGCCTCGAGCTTTGGCGATGACCGCATCTTCATCGAGAAATTCGTCACCCAGCCGCGCCATATCGAAATCCAGGTGCTGGCCGACGGCCATGGCAACGCGGTCTATCTGGGCGAGCGGGAATGCTCGATCCAGCGCCGCAACCAGAAGGTCATCGAAGAGGCGCCCTCGCCCTTTCTCGACGAAGCCACGCGCAAGGCGATGGGCGAACAGGCCGTCGCCCTGGCCAAGGCGGTGGGCTACGCCAGCGCCGGCACCGTGGAATTCATCGTCGACGGCAACAAGAACTTCTACTTTCTCGAGATGAACACCCGGCTTCAGGTCGAACACCCGGTGACCGAGCTGATCACCGGCGTCGATCTTGTGGAACAGATGATCCGCGTCGCCGCCGGCGAGAAGCTGTCGATCACCCAGGAGGACGTGAAGCTGACCGGCTGGGCGGTGGAAAGCCGGCTTTATGCCGAAGACCCCTACCGCAATTTCCTGCCCTCGATCGGCCGCCTGACCCGCTACCGCCCGCCGGCCGAGGTGGCCGCCGGCCCGCTGTTGGCCAATGACACATGGCAGGGCGAGGCGCCTTCGGGGCCCAATGCGGTGCGCAATGACACCGGCGTTTTCGAGGGCGGCGAGATCTCCATGTATTACGACCCGATGATCGCCAAGCTCTGCACCTGGGCGCCGACCCGGGCCGAGGCGATCGAGGCGATGCGGGTGGCGCTCGACAGCTTCGAGGTTGAGGGCATCGGCCACAACATCCCTTTCCTCAGCGCGGTGATGGATCACCCCAAGTTCGTCTCGGGCGAGATGACCACCGCCTTCATTGCCGAGGAATATCCCGACGGCTTCGCCGGTGTGACGCTGGAGGACGCCGCCCTGCGCCAGATCGCGGCTTGCACCGCGGCGATGAACCGGGTTGCCGAAATCCGCCGCACCCGCGTGTCCGGCCGGCTCGACAACCACGAGCGCCGGGTCGACAATCAGGCCACGGTCACGCTTCAGGGCCAGACCTACAACGTGACCATCGCCCCCTACTCCGGCGGTGCCGATGTCAGCTTTGAAGACGGCGGTTCGCTGCGGGTCGAAGGTGACTGGACCCCGGGCAGGACGCTGGCCGAAATGACCGTGGACGGCAAGCCGCTGGTGCTCAAGGTCGACAAGATCACACATGGCTTCCGCATCCGCTCGCGTGGCGCCGACATGAAGGTGCATGTGCGCTCGCGCCGTCAGGCCGAGCTGGCCGCGCTGATGCCCGAGAAACTGCCGCCGGACACCTCGAAGATGCTGCTCTGCCCGATGCCCGGGCTGATCGTGAAGGTCGATGTCGAGGTCGGGCAGGACGTCCAGGAGGGTCAGGCACTCTGCACCGTCGAGGCGATGAAGATGGAGAACATCCTGCGCGCCGAACGCAGCGGCGTGGTGTCCAAGATCAATGCCGGCGCCGGCGACAGCCTGGCGGTGGACGACGTGATCATGGAATTCGAGTAACCCGGCCATGTCTGCTTTGGGGTGGATAGCGATCTTTCTGGCGGTCTGGCTGGCGCTGAGCGCCACCACCACCGGCATCGCGCTGCCCGACCCCATGGCGCTGCTGGCGGCCGTTCTGCTCTTGCTGGTTGCGTTGCTGGCGGTCTACCGGTGGCGCGGCGAGGTCGACCTGTTGCGCATGTTGCGGCGCGGCGGGATGGTGCTCCTGCCGATCCTGCTGGCGGCACTGGTGCCAATCGTTCTGGTGTTCTCCGGCGACGGGCTGGACGTGCGGTTACGGCAGGCGGCGCTGGCCGGGTTGATCATCGTCACCGGCTGGCTGGCCACCTTCATCTTTCAGGAGGAACGCCGCCAGCGCGACCGCAGCGAGCAGGAGCTTGACCTGTTGATGGCGCTGCGCAGCGAGGTCTTTACCATCGTCGAAAAGCTCGACAAGCACCCGATCACCCGGCAGGCGGAAGAGGTGGAGCGCAATATCGCCATGGGCGGCGATGATCCGACCGGGGCCTATTTTCCATTTTCCGCCTCGGAAAGCCCGGCCACGGTCTATGACGCCGTGTCGGGCCAGTTGCATGTGATCAATGCCGCGACGCTGGAACCGGTCCTGCGGTTCTATGCGGCCTTTTCGGAACTGGGCACCATGGTCGCCGACACCCACCGCGCCGAATTCCCCCGGCTAGAAGCCCGGCGGCGCATCACCCTGCACAAGGAGCTGACACAGCAAAGACGCGCGACCCTCTATTGGGGGCTGCGGGCGCTGGAGGACATCAATCTGAAGATCGGCGTGCCGAATCCGGAAGCGATTCCGCGGTCGGGCAAGAACGAGGATGTGACGCTATGACCGCGCGATCAGAAATCGCCGCCGCCACCGGGGCCGCCGGGCGTCTTTTCGGGCTGTTTCGGCTGATACCGCGCTTTCAGCATCCGCGCACCTCATCTGGTTGGCCCGCGACACGCGCGGGATACACCGCATATATAGGCATATATCGCCGGAAAATCAATGAAGACAGCGCTCAGTTCCCGGTGCGCCGGTCGCGGATCTCCTGTTGGCGCAGCGGCATCTTGTCGATCGAGCGGCCGATTTCGCGCACCGACCAGGGAAAGGGCTTGCGCAGGTACACCGAGCCGTCCTTGCCGATCAGCACCAGCATGAAGCCGCGCGGCCGCAGCTTTTCGCGCATCGGGGTGAGCACGGAGGCATCGGTATCGGTCAGCACCACCACATCGCGGTCGGCCAGGTCGTCCAGCCGGTCCTCGATCAGGTCCATCTGCTGGCGAAACCTCGGATCGTTGGGGCTGTCGGCAAAGACCACCACCGGCCGCTTGAGCCAGAGGTATTCCTCGAGCTCATGCACCCCGGCCGGCTGGATCACCGGCTCCGCCGCGACTTCCTGCTCGACCGCCGTTTCCGGCGCCTCGACGGCGACCTCTGGTGGCTCTTCGGCCGCCCCGGGCGCCTCTTCGGCCACCGGCTCGCCCTGGGCGACGGCCACTTCCTGTGCCGCGCCCGTGCTGGCGGCGGCGGCAAAGATCATCGTCAGAACGCGGTACATCTGGGCCATGGGTCCTCCTCGTACCCAGCATATAGGCAATTGCCACCCGATTACGACTGAGAATGGCGTGAGCCCGCGCCAATGCAACGGATTTCGCAGGCGCGCCCGCCGCCCTGCCGCAGAGGAAAGGACAACGTGATGAGCCAGACGAAGGACGACTGGAAGGCCCTGGCGGAAAAGGAATTGCGCGGCCGCCCGCTCGACGACCTGACCTGGAAAACGCTGGAAGGGATCGACGTCAGCCCGCTTTATACCGAAGCGGATACCGCCGATCTGCCGCACATGGGGTCGCTGCCGGGTTTTGCGCCTTTCACCCGCGGCCCCAAGGCGACGATGTACGCCGGCCGGCCCTGGACGATCCGGCAATACGCGGGTTTTTCCACCGCCGAGGAATCGAACGCCTTCTATCGCCGCAACCTGGCCGCCGGGCAACAGGGCGTCTCGGTCGCCTTCGATCTGGCCACCCACCGCGGCTATGACAGCGATCACCCGCGCGTGGTGGGCGATGTCGGCAAGGCGGGCGTGGCCATCGATTCGGTCGAGGACATGAAGATCCTCTTCGACGGCATCCCGCTGGATCAGGTCTCGGTGTCGATGACGATGAACGGCGCGGTGATCCCGATCCTGGCCAGCTTCATCGTCGCGGGCGAGGAACAGGGTCATGACAAGGCGCTGCTGTCGGGCACCATCCAGAACGACATCCTCAAGGAGTTCATGGTCCGCAACACCTATATCTATCCGCCCGAACCCTCGATGCGGATCATCTCGGACATCATCGAGTTCACCTCGACCGAGATGCCCAGGTTCAACTCGATCTCGATCTCCGGCTATCACATGCAGGAGGCCGGCGCGAACCTGGTGCAGGAGCTGGCCTATACGCTGGCCGACGGCCGCGAATACGTGCGCGCCGCCATCGAGGCCGGGATGGACGTCGACAAGTTTGCCGGGCGGCTGTCGTTCTTCTTTGCCATCGGCATGAACTTCTTCATGGAGGCCGCGAAACTGCGCGCCGCCCGCCTGCTCTGGCACCGGATCATGAGTGAATTCGGGGCCAAGAACGACCGCTCCAAGATGCTGCGCACCCACTGCCAGACCTCGGGCGTCAGCCTGCAAGAGCAAGACCCCTACAACAACGTCATCCGCACCGCCTATGAGGCGATGTCGGCGGTCTTGGGCGGCACCCAGTCGCTGCACACCAATGCGCTGGACGAGGCGATTGCCCTGCCCACGGATTTCTCGGCCCGGATCGCGCGCAATACCCAGCTGATCCTTCAGGAAGAGACCGGCGTGACCAATGTCGTCGATCCGCTGGCCGGCTCCTACTATGTCGAGAGCCTGACGGCGGAGCTGGCCGACAAGGCCTGGGCGCTGATCGAGGAGGTTGAGGAGATGGGTGGCATGACCAAGGCCGTGGCCTCGGGCATGCCCAAGCTGCGCATCGAAGAAACCGCCGCCACGCGGCAGGCGATGATCGACCGGGGCGACGAGGTGATCGTCGGCGTCAACAAATACCGCAAGGACCGCGAAGACCCGATCGACATTCTGGATGTCGACAATGTCAAGGTGCGCGACAGCCAGATCGCCCGGCTCGAACGCATCCGCGGCACGCGCGATCAGGCCGCCTGCGATGCCGCGCTGGCGGAACTCAGCCGCCGCGCCGGCGAGGGCGGCAACCTTCTGGAAGCGGCGGTCGAAGCCGCCCGGGCCCGGGCCAGCGTGGGAGAAATCAGCATGGCGATGGAAAAGGTATTCGGACGGCACCGCGCCGAGGTGAAAACCCTCGCCGGCGTCTATGGCGCGGCTTACGAGGGCGACGAAGGCTTTGCCGCGATCCAGAAATCGGTCGAGGATTTCGCCGCGGAAGAAGGCCGGCGGCCGCGCATGCTTGTGGTCAAGATGGGCCAGGACGGGCATGACCGGGGCGCCAAGGTGATCGCCACCGCCTTTGCCGACATCGGCTTCGACGTCGATGTCGGGCCGCTGTTCCAGACCCCGGAAGAAGCGGCACAGGACGCGGTCGACAATGATGTGCATGTGGTGGGCATCTCGTCCCAGGCGGCTGGCCACAAGACTCTGGCGCCGCAGCTGATCGAGGCGCTCAAGGCCAATGATGCCGGCGATATCATCGTGATCTGCGGCGGGGTGATCCCGCAGCAGGATTACGAATTCCTCAAATCCGCCGGGGTCAAGGCGATCTTCGGGCCGGGGACGAATATTCCCACGGCGGCCCAGGATATCCTGCGGCTGATCCGCGATGCCCGGGGCTGAGGCGCCGGGCGGCGGGGCGGGGCTTGGGGGCTCTGCCCCCCGGCCTGCGGCCGCCCCCCGAGGGTATTTTGAGCAAGAGGAAGCAGGGGGGGTGGCGAGGAGAGCCCCGTCGGGATTGAAGTGGCCTAGCGGCGTGCCTTGCGCCAGCCGGCGCGGCGGGCCTCGGCCTCGGAGCAGAACCAGCGCTCGCCATTCTCGGGGGAGATCCTGGTCTTGTCGTACCACGCCTGTCCCGGCAGGTGATAGATGCGCACGCCCTTCGACGAGATATTGCCCTTGATCCGGCAGCCGGCCTGGGCCGGCACCACCGGGTCCTCGCCCCGCCGATGGCGCTCGGGTCGCACCACCACCGAGGTCCAGAGCCCGCGTCCGGCCGCCAGGGCGCGGGCCTGGAGCGCCTCGTACCGGGGGGAATACTTGCTGTAGGCAAAGGCCAGCCCGGCCTCGACCAGCACCGCCCCGACATCCGCGTCGCGCAGGTAGCAGGTGGCCACCACGCGGCCGTAGCGGTCGCGGTCTTCGGGCGTGCAGGCGAGGCGTTCGCCGTTGAGCCAGAAGGCCACCTCCTGGGCCACCTCGGCACCGCAGGGCCAGTCGCCGCGGGTGGGATGGCGGCAGGTCTGGTCGCGTTCGACCGCGTCGATGCCGAACAGCCTGATGCGGGTGTCGCCGAGGTCGAGCGTGTCGCCATCGATCACCCGCGCGATGCCGGTGATCTCGGCCTGGGCGGCTTCCGAGGGCGGCGACGGCAAAAGCGCCGCCGCCAGGAGCGCAAAAGGTAAACAAAATCTTAACATGCGGCGAATGTGCGGCGGAAACCCGGGCCGCACAAGCCGGTTTGTCCAGAAAGGTCCGCCCCCTCAGTAGGGCATCGGGTTGGCGCGGTGCAGCGCGTCGATTTCGGCCAGCAGATCGTCAGACAGGGTGACATCGGCGGCGTCGAGCGCATGGTCGAGCTGTGCCAGCGTCGTCGCGCCAAAGATCGCGGCGGCCACGAAGGGCCGCTGCACCGTCCAGGCCAGCGCCATGTGCACCGGGTCGATGCCGTGTTTGCACGCCAGCGCCACATAGGCATCCGCCACCGCCAGCGCCCGGTCGCCCTGCCGTCCGCCCATGTCGGGGTTGAGCGTCATGCGCGAGGCCTCGGGCACCGCGCCCCCGCTGTATTTGCCGGTCAGATAACCGCAGGCCAAAGGCGAGAACGGCAAGAGCCCGACATCCTCGTTCCAACACATTTCGGCCACATCGGTATCGGCCAGCCGGCACATCAGCGAATATTCGTTCTGCAACGTGGCGACGCGCGGCCCGCCGAGCCGTTTTGCCGCTTCGATCCATTGCACCGTGCCCCAGGCGCTCTCGTTCGAGAGACCGAAGGCGCGGATCGTGCCGCGCTCGACCTCGCGCTGCAAGGCACCGAGGCACTCCTCGATGTCGGCGATCACCGCCGCGCGGTCCTGGCCGGTGGGATCGAAGTGCCAGTTCTCGCGGAACATGTAGGAGCCGCGGTTGGGCCAGTGGAACTGGTAGAGATCGATCACATCGGTCTTCAGCCGCTTGAGCGAGCCTTCGATCGACCGCGGGATGGTCTTTGCGGTGATCGGCCCGCCGTCGGGCGACTGGTCGGAGCCATTGCCCAGGTGCTTGGTGGCCAGCACCACCTCCTGCCGCCGGCCGCTGGCGGCGATCCAGTCGCCGAGGATCGCCTCGGTGCGGCCCACGGTTTCGGGCGACTTGGGATTGACCGGATACATCTCGGCGGTGTCGATGAAATTGACCCCGCGCGCCAGCGCCCGGTCGATCTGGGCATGGGCCACCTCGGGCGCGGTCTGGGTGCCAAAGGTCATCGTGCCAAGGCACAGCTGCGAAACCGAGAGCCCGGTGCGGCCCAGCGTGGTCATCTTCATCGATCATTTTCCCTGTTCAGTTGCGCCGGAACCTAACGCCCGCGCCGGAAAGTTAAACCCTGGATCGCGGCGGCGGCCGGGTTCGCGCCTTTCCTGGAAAAACTGCAAATCTGGCGCCGGCCACCCCGCCGCTCTTGAGAACATAGAGCGAACATTTACAATGGAGGCATGAGTCGTCCCCATGCCCTTCTGACCCGTGCGCCGCATCAGGCGCGCCCGGCCCTGTCGGTGATGGGCGAGCTGTCCTTTGCCCAGATGCGGGTGCATGAGCTCTGCGGCCGGGCGCGGCGCACCCTGGCGGCCTGGGTGGCGGGCGCGGTGCAGGCGGCCGCGCCCGGCCCGGTGATCTGGGTCGCGCCGGCCTGGGAAAAGGATGCGCTCTTTGCGCCGGGGCTGGCCGGGCTCTGTGCGTCCGAACGCTTTGTCTTTGTCCATCCCACGCGCCCCGAGGATGTGCTCTGGACGCTGGAAGAGGTGCTGCGGTCGGGCGCGGCACCGCTGGTGGTGGGCGATCTGCCGGGCCTGCCCGGGCTGACCCAGGTGCGGCGCCTGCATCTGGCGGCCGAGACCGGGGCCGCGGCCTCGGGCGGCCGGCCGCTGGGGCTCTTGCTGACGCCGGGCCAGACGGGCGGCGCCCCGGGGGTGGAGAGCCGCTGGCGGCTCGATCCGGCACATCGGCCGGAAGCGGCGGGCTGGCGGCTGACCCGGCTCCGGGCGCGCACCGCGCCCGTTCGTGACTGGCAGGTGCGGCAGGGCGCGGCCGGGCCGGAACTGGCCGGGGCCACCGGCTGATTGCCACGGCATTGCCGCAATTCCTCCGCAATCGGATGGTTAACCGGTCTCCCAAAGGGAGAGGGCAATGGAACAGCAGGCGCGCGCATTCGAGGAAGCCATCATCTGGTTGCACCCGGGTTCCGGAGTGCCCGCCGACAGCGTCGGCTGGGTCCGGGCCGAGGCCGCCCCCTCCTCCGACAGCCCGCCGCGCCTGGCCGCCGAGATCGATCTCGGCGCCCTGCCCGAGACGCTCTGGCGCGGCTATGGCCCCCGCCGCGGCTGGCTGCGTCTGTCCCTCGACGCCCTGGGCGAGCCGGTGGTGTTCTACAGCGCCGCGGCCCGCGGGCCGGTGCGCTCGCGCGTGCCGCTCTGGCGGCTGACGCCGACGCCGCGACAGGCCGCCCCGGTGGCCCCGACCGATCTCGGCTATGATCTCGGCCACCCCCGCTCTCAGCCGGTCGATCTGTCGACGGCGCTCGATCTGCTGGGACGGCTCTGCAATGAGCTGGCCGCGTCGGCGGCGGTGCTCGACAGGCTGGAGGCCGAAGCCCGGCCCGCCACGCCGGACCCGGCCGGATCAAACGGCATCTGGGGCCGCATGCTGCGCAGCCGGCCCGCGCCGCGCCCGGCACCGCGCGTCATCGCCAATCCCGGCATCCTTGTCACAGGCCGCAAGGACATTGCCGCCGCCCAGGCCGTGCTCGACCGGCTGTTCGAGACGCTGGACCGGTTGCACAGCGCCCTGCCGCCCGAGGCACCGGCTCTGATCGCCGCCGCCCTGGCCCATGTCGAGCTGCCGTTCTTCCTGGCCGAAGCCGCGCCCGATGTTCCGGCCACGGACGGCGCGCCTGCGCCGCTGCGCATCTATCAGCGCAATGTCCCCGCCAGCCGCTCGGCGCGGGGTCCCGAAGGCGCGCCAAGCAGCCCCTGGGCCGAGGACTGGCAGGCCGAGCTGGCCGCGCGCGCCTGCGCCCTGGTGCATGCCGCGCCCGAAACAATGGCCCCCGCCGCCCGCGCCTTCTGGGCGGCGCAGGTGCAATCCCGCGACGCGGCCGAACCGGTGAGCATGGGCGATGTCCGCAGCACCGGCGACGGTCCGGTCGCGGTGCTGCTGCGCCTGCCGTCCCTGCCGCATGCGGGATGGGATTGGGGCGCCGATGCGCTCGAGATCTGCCTGCCGCTCCGGGCGCTGGCCGAGGGCGATTTCAGGCCCGTCTTCGGACTCTGGACCGAAACCTAGCTGCAATAATACTCGTACAGCAGGCCGATCATCCGCTGGGTCCGTTCATCGGCCAGGGAATAATAGATCGTCTTGCCCTCGCGCCGGGTGACCACCAGCCCCTCGTCGCGCAGACGCGCCAGCATCTGGCTGACAGCCGCCTGCCGTATGCCCAACGTCTCTTCCAACGCGCCGACCGACATCTCGCCCTGCCCCAGATGGCACAGAATCATCAGCCGCCCTTCATGCGCCAGGGTCTTGAGATAGCCCGCGGCGGCCTTGGCGCTTTCGGCCATGTCGCGGGGGCTCGGGTCGGGGGATGTGTCGCTCACGAGGCACAACTCGTATCTGAAAGGTGAAATCGGTTCACGCCTACCATGGCGCCTTACCCAGCGGCAATCAGCTTTCCCGAACCGGTGCGCCGCCGGCAAAGACATTGCCCGAAACATAATCGCAGGGCGCTTCCCGCATCTCGAGATGCAGCCCGTCGCCCTCGTAGGGATGCGCCCGCGCCAGCGCCTCGTCGACCTCGATGCCGAGGCCGGGCGCGGTGGGCGGGGTGACGAAGCCCTCTTCGACCGTCAGCGCGCCGGAGATCAGCGCGTCATGGAACGGCGTCTCGATGGTCTCGATCATCAGCAGGTTGGGAATCGTCGCGGCCAGATGGATGTTGGCGGCCCATTCCACCGGCCCGGCATAGAGATGCGGCGCCACCTGGGCATTGAAATGCTCGGCCAGGGCGGCGATCTTCCGGGTCTCCCAGAGCCCGCCGGCGCGACCCAGCGCCGGTTGCAGGATGCTCGCCCCGCCGGATTGCAACAGGGTGCCGAACTCGGCCCGGGTGGTCAGCCGTTCACCGGTGGCCAACGGAATGCGCACCGCCTCGGCCACCTTGCGGAACTCGAGCAGGTTGTCCGGCGGGATCGGCTCTTCGTACCACAGCGGCTGGTATTCCTCGATCGCCTGCCCCAGTCGGATTGCGCCGCCGGTGTTGAACTGGCCGTGGGTGCCGAACAGCAGGTCGGCGCGGTCGCCCACCGCCTCGCGGATCGCCTCGCAAAAGCTCATCGACATCGAAATGTCGGAGAGCGCCGGCTGATGGCCGCCGCGCATGGTATAGGGGCCGGCCGGGTCGAACTTGACCGCCGTATAACCCCGCGCCACCAAGTCGAGCGCGCTTTCCGCCGCCATCTCGGGCGAGACCCAGAACTCCGGCAGCGCGTGGCGCTCGAGCGGGTAGAGGTAGGAATAGGCGCGCAACCGCTCGTTCATCATGCCGCCCATCAGCGCCCAGACCGGCCGGTCGCGCGATTTGCCGAGAATGTCCCAGCAGGCGATTTCCAGGCCCGAGAAAGCCCCCATGACGGTCAGGTCCGGGCGCTGGGTGAAGCCCGAGGAATAGGCGCGCCGGAACATCCGCTCGACATTCTCGGGGCTGTCGCCGGCCATGTGGCGCTCGAAGACGTCGCGGATCACCGCTTCCATCGCCCGGGGCCCGACCGAGGCGGCGTAACATTCGCCCCAGCCGGTGATGCCGCAGGCCGTGGTCAGCTTGACCAGAATCCAGTAGCGGCCGCCCCAGCCCGGCGCAGGGGGCGCAGTGACAATCACGTCGAGATCGGCGAGTTTCATGGCATGTTCTCAGTTGGGGGATTGGCGATGGAGGTTCGTGTCCTTGGCGCGCAAGATATCGCGCTGTTGCAGAATGTCACCCCGGGGCTTTTCGATCACCCGGTCCGGCCCGATCAGGCGCGCGCCTTCCTTGGCAGCCCGCTGCATGTGATGGCCGCGGCAATCGCGGGCGGCGATCTGGTGTCCTTTGCATCCGGCACCGTGCTCCTGCATCCCGACAAGCCGCCGGGGGTCTTCGTCAACGAGGTCGGCACCCGCGAGAGCCACCGGCGCCGGGGACTGGCCCGGGCGGTGACCGAGGCGCTCTTCGCCCATGTCCGCGCGATGGGTTGCAACGGCATCTGGCTCGGAACCGAGCCCGACAATGTCCCCGCGCTGGCGCTCTACCGCGCGCTCGGCGGCGCGGAACAGGTCATAGCGGGCTTCGGCTGGGATGGCGCCTTCGATCTCGATTAGTCCTCAGCTCTCGCGGTCGAAAAGGATGACATTGCGCCGCGCGGCGCCGGATTTGGTGTCGGCGATCGCCTCGTTGATCTGATCGAGCCGCCAGCGACCCGACACCAGCTCGTCAAGTTTGAGCCGCCCCTGCCGGTAGAGATCGGCCATCCAGGGAATATCGCGGCCGATCACCACGTCACCCATCTTCGAGCCCACCATGGACGAGCCCATATAGGCATTCACCGCCGGTTCATATTGCGCCATCGCTCCGGTGTGCGGCATGCCGACCATGATCATCCGCCCGCCCCAGCCGAGATAGCGCTGCGCCTCGTCATAGGCCCGGGTCGCGCCGACGGTCACCGCCACCACATCCGCCCCGCGCCCGCCCAGCGCCGCCATCGCGTCTTTCCATGGTGCTTCGCCGGTCGCCAGAACGCCATGGGTGGCGCCGAAGTCGCGCGCCATTGCGAGCTTTTGCTCGCTCATGTCGACGGCGACGATGCGGCGCGCGCCGGCGATGCGCGCGCCCTGGATGGCATTGAGCCCGACACCGCCGGCACCGATCACCACCACATCCTCGCCGGCGTGCAGCCGGCCGGCATTGACCACCGCGCCGACGCCGGTGATGACGCCGCAGGCCAGCAGCGCCGCGCTGTCGGCCGGCAGGTCATCGGGCAGCGCCACCACCTGACTGGCGCTGACAACCACACGTTCCGCAAAGGCACCGCAGTTCATCGCCGCACCAATGCTGGTGCCTTCGGCGTCGGTCAGCTTGGGCGGCTCGATCGTCGGGGTTTCGCAGATCGTGGGCTTGCCGGAACCACAGCTGGGACAGGTGCCGCAGGGCTTGATCAGGGTGACGACGACGAAATCGCCTTCGGCCAACCCGGTCACTCCGGCCCCGAGGCGACTCACCCGCCCGGCTGCCTCGTGGCCATAGACCGCCGGCAGCGCCCCGCCCCAGCCACCTTCGGCAAAGGAAATGTCGGAATGACAGATCGCCACGGCGTCGAGCGTGACCTCGATCTCGCCGGCCTCGGGGTCGCGCAGCGTCACCTCTTCGATCGCCAGGGGCGCGCCAAAGGCCCTGAGCACGGCGGCTTTGATTTGCGGCATGTCCCACCTCCTCGTTGAAGGCTTCACCCAATCAAACCGGGCGGGATGTGAAAAGCCGGAAAAACGCCTGTGCCGGGCCGTGACGTCAGGTCATGTTTCGGCCAGCCGGTCGATCAGTGCGGCCAGCGCTGCGGGGGCTGCAAGAAATGGCGAATGGCCGGCGTCGAAAACATGCACATCCTCGCGCGGCCAGTCGGCGGTCATCTGCGCCTGGAACTCCGGCGGGATGGTCTGATCGTCGCGGCAGAGGATGTAGCTGCGTGGCAACGATTGCGAGGCGTCGCTCACGCGCACCACGGCGGACTGTGGCGCGATGGGCTGCGGCCCGAGGCGCGCAAGGGCGAAACGCCGCTGTTCCTCGCTGCAATCCTGATAGAACACCCGCGCGGCCACCTCTGGGCGAAGCGTGTAACTCAGCCCGTCGTCCCGCTTGACCAGCGCGCCGCTGAGCGGCTGGCGCGCCTGGGCCCGACGCAGATCGAGCATGGTGCGGCCCGGCGCCGGCACATAGGCACAGAGATAGACCAGCCGCGCAATCCGCTCGGGCCGCCGTTCGGCGGCGGCGGTGATCGCGAAACCGGCAGCGGAATGGCCCAGCAGCAGGGTGCGGGGGCCAAGCGCGTCGCAGATCGCCTCGGCATAGCTGTCGAGCGTGACCGCGGGGTACGGCGTGGTGTCCTGGCCCGCACCCGGCAGGTCGATGGCACGCGCGTTGTGGCCCAGACCCGTCAGCTCGGTGATCAGCCCCTCGTAGCACCAGGCACCATGACAGGAGCCATGGATCAGCAGGATGTCAGACATGGCCGATGTCTTTGAGGAAGCCCGAGAGCAGCGCCGCATAGGCCTCGGGCTGTTCCACCGGTGCCAGATGCGCGGCACGGCGCATCAGCTCGAAGCGGGCGCCGGGGATCAGGTCCACCGTCTCGCGCACCAGGTCCGGCGGGGTCGAGCCATCGTCGCTGCCGGCGATCCCGAGGCAGGGCAGACGCAGGCCGGAGGTCGGGGTGTAGAAATCGGTGCCGGAAATGGCGGCGCAGGCGCCGGCATAGCCTTCGGCCGGCTGGCGCGCCACCATGTTGCGGATCATCCGCGCCTCCGGGCCATCGCGGAAAGCGCGGGTGAACCAGCGCGGCATCAGCGCCTCGGTCAGCGCCTCCGGCCCGCTCGCCCTGACCGTATCGATCCGCTCTTGCCATTGCTCCGGCGTGCCGATCTTGGCGGCGGTATGCGACAGCACGATGCCGCGCAGCAGATCGAGCCGCTTGACCGCCAGGCCCTGCGCCACCATGCCACCCAACGACAGCCCGACAAAGACCGCATCACTTACCTCGAGTGCATCGAGCAGCGCCTCGGCATCGCGCACCAAGGTGCCCATGGCGTAGGGGCCCGCGGGACAGTCGGAAAGCCCGTGACCGCGGCTGTCATAGCGGATCAGCCGCAGCCCCCGGGGCAGATGCGGCAGCACCCCGTCCCAGATCCGCATGTCGCAGCCCAGAGAATTGCCGAAGACGACGGCCGGGGCGTCTTTCGGCCCCGTGTCGGCAATGTGCAGGCCGATGCCATTGGCCTCGATGAAATGGCGCATTTGGGTCTCCTTCGCGGGCGGCGGGATGGCCGCGCCTTCTCAGCCGTCGTTCAGCCGCATATGGGCGATGATCTGGCCATGGTCGGACGCGAGCTTGTTGTAGGGGGCTTCGGGGTGGCTGCCGTCGGTCAGATGATCGTTGAGCACGCTGAAATAGTCCATCTCTCCGATGCGCCCCGGGTGATCGGGGTGAAAATGCCGCGACAGGAAAATCTGATCGATCGACTCGAAATTGCCGCCAAAGGCCGCGGTATAGACCATGTCGCGCAGACTCTTGCGGACAAACAGCTTTTCCGCCGAATGCAGGCGGACACGTTCGACATCCTCGGTGATCCGTCGGGCTTCCTCGGCGCTGTAACGGTCGGAATGGTGGCGGGCATCGTGGCGCAACATCCAGGCATAATTGCGGAACGGCACCTCGCCGGTGACGATCTCGGAGCTGACCGCATGTTCGCCGTCGTTGAAATCGCCCAGCGCCATTACCGGGTGCCCGGCGTCAAGCTCGATGAGGATTTCGCGGCGCAGCACCCAGGCCTCGGCCATGCGGCGGGTGGCAGCGCGCAGACTGCCCATCACCCGGCCCAGCGGGTCATACCGGGTGAGGTCCTGTTCCGGCGCGAAACCGGCGCCCTCGGGGGTGACATATTCGCCCAGCTTCGACTTGAGGTGACAGTTGAAGACGGTGATCACCTGATCGCCGACCGGAATGCGCGCCTTGAGGATCGGGCGGGACAAGCGGTGCAGGGTGAAGGCGCCGCTTTCACCGCCCTCGAGCCCGCGCAGCGGGTGAAAGGGGATGGTGAGCGGGGTGTCGAGATCCTGGATCACCTCCGGCTCTTCGGCAAAACCCGTGCGCGACAGGATCGCCACGCCGGGCCGGCGCTGGCCGGCAATGCCCGCGTCGGCGGCATTGGGCGCGAAGGCCAGCGACGCATCCTCATAGGCGCGATAGGCCAGCTTCCGAAAGATCGCCTTCTTGTGGTAGCGCCGCGAGGCATCGGGGATGGCGGCGGCGTTCAGCGCCGCGCCGCGGGCATCGGCCTCTTCGATCACCTCGGTCAGCGCCTCTTCCTCGAAGATCTCCTGGAAGCCCACGATATCGGCATCCATGGTCAGCAGCTGATCGGCCAGCCAGTCCTTCTTCCAGGCGAATTCCTCGGGGGTGTAACTTTGAAAGCGATAGTATTCCCGGTCCGGCCCGATCAGGTTCTTGACGTTGAACGAGGCAATCGTGAAGTCTCTCATCGCGCGCTCCCATGGCTCCAGGCCGAGGGAAGCACCCGCCGCCGCGGCGCGCAAGCCCCGTTTGCGGCCGTAGGCCCGGCTTCAGCCCGGCCCCCGCTCCAGCGCCCGCGCAAAGACCTGCGGATCGACATTGCCGCCCGAGATGGTGCAGATCACCGTGTCGCCCGCGAGCTCCGTGCCATGAAAGAGCGCCGCCGCCAGCGCCACCGCGCCGCCGGGTTCGGCCACCAGCTTGAGATGGGCAAAGGTCAGCGCCATGGCCCGCAGTGCGTCATCCTCGCTCACCACCAGGCCGGGGCCGCAGAGCCGATTCATGATCGGAAAGGTGAGCTGGCCGGGGCTTGGCGTCAGGATGGCATCGCAAAGCCCGCCGGCCTCGGACCGGTTGCGCTCGCGCGTGCCCGAGCGCAGCGACCGGGCGGTGTCGTCATAGCCCTCCGGCTCGACCGGGCGGGCGCGCAGGCCGGGGGCCTTCGCCTCGAGCGCAAGGGCGATGCCCGAAGTCAGCCCGCCGCCGCCGCAACAGACCAGCACCTCGGCCTCGGCAATGCCCAGTTCGGCCGCCTGTTCGGCGATCTCCAGCCCGCAGGTGCCCTGCCCGGCAATCACCTCGGGTTCGTCGAAGGGGCGGATCAGGATCAGCCCGCGCTCGGACGAAAGCCGCGCACCGAGTTCGTCGCGGTCTTCGCGACCGCGGTCGTAGAGCACCACCTCGGCGCCATAGGCCCGGGTGTTGGCGATCTTCATCTGCGGCGCGTCGGACGGCATGATGATCACCGCCGGCACGCCGAACCGCCGCGCGGCCAGCGCCACGCCCTGGGCATGATTGCCCGAAGAGAAGGCAATGACGCCGCGGGCGCGCAGCTCTTGCGGCAGTGCCGAAACCGCCGACATGCCGCCGCGAAACTTGAAGCTTCCGGTGAGTTGCAGACACTCCGGCTTGACCAGCACCCGGCGGCCGGCGATCTCGTCCAGCAGCGGCGCCGAGAGCAGCGGCGTGCGGCGGATCGCCCCGGAAATGCGGGCGTGGGCGGCGTTGATCCGGTCGATATTCATGCCATGTCCTTCAGCCAGGCGCCCAGCGCGGTCAGCGCCTCGGGCTCATCGAGAAACGGCACATGGCCGCGGTCGGGCACCACCGCGACATGCGCATCGGGCCGGCGGGCCTGCATCTCGGCCAGGGTCTCGGGTGACAGCAGATCGGAATTGGCGCCACGGATGAGTGCCAGCGGCTTGCTCTCCAGCGCATCGAACATCGGCCAGAGGTCGGGCACCGGCTGCGCCCCGGCGGCAATCACCGCGTCGCGCAGCTTCGGGTCATAGGTGATCCTGAGGCCATCGTCGGTCTGGTCATAGAACTTCTCGACCTCGGCGCGCCAGCGGCGCTCGGGCACATTGGCAAAGCCGGCCATCACCCCGGGCCGGGCGGCGGCGGCTTCGTCATAGGTTTTCCACACCGGCTGCCGGCCGAGATAGCCCATGATCACCTCGAGCCCCGCGGGCGCGATCGCCGGCCCGATGTCATTCAGCGCCACTCCGATGAGCGCATCCGGCGCGCCCATCGCCAGCGCCATTGCCACCAGACCGCCGCGCGAGGTGCCCAGCACCGCCACGCGCGCCAGCCCGAGATGCGCCAGCAGCTCCAGCACATCCAGCGCCTCGCGCGGGATCGTGTAGCTCAGCGCATCTTCGGCAAAATCGGACTTGCCGCGGCCGCGATAATCCAGCCGGATGACCCGACAGCCGGTCAGATGCGGCATGACATATTCAAAGTCGCGGCTGTCGCGGGTCAGCCCCGAAAGGCAGAGCAGCGGCAGGCCCTCGCCCCGGTCGTCGTAATAGAGCGACAGCCCGTCGGAGGTGGTGAAAGTCGCCATTTCAGGCGCCTGCGAGATCGGGGATGCGGGTCAGATCGCTCAGCACCTCGCCGGGGCGGGCCGGCAGCCGGTCCACCGGCTCGCTCGCACGGTTGACCCAGACGGTGCGGAAGCCATAGCCCGAGGCCCCGGCCGCGTCCCAGCCGTTCGACGAGACAAACAGCACCTGCTCCGGCGTGCAGCCGAACCGCTGGCCGACGAGATCATAGACCTGGCGGGCCGGCTTGAAGATGCCGACGCTCTCGACCGAGAGCACATCGTCGAGCAGCGCCTCCAGCCCGGCGCTGCCCACCGCGCCGTTCAGCATGTCGGGCGATCCGTTCGACAGGATCGCGGTGTTCAGCCCGGCGGATTTCAGCGCCGCCAGCATCTCGGGCACCTCGGGATAGGCCTGAAGCTCCCAGTACAGCGCCAGAAGCCGCTCACGCAGCTCGGGATTGCCGTCAAGCTCCTGCCGTTCCAGCGCCCAGTCGAGCCCGTCGCGGGTGACCTGCCAGAAATCGCAATGCTCGCCGGTGATCGCGCGCAGCCAGGTGTATTGCAGCTGTTTCGCCCGCCAGTCGGCGGCCAGCGCCGGCCATTTCGCGGCCCAATCGTCCTGTCCGGGCTCTTCGGCGGCAAGCCGCGCGGCGGCGGCCACGTCGAACAAGGTGCCATAGGCGTCGAAGATGCAGGTTGTGATGGTCATGGTGGCGCCTTCCGTCGTGCGTGAATGCGGCCATCATGCCGATAGGGCCGGCAATTGCCAGCCCTGCGGCGCCGGTTTCAGGCCGGCAGGCTGAAATGCTCGGCGGACCACGAAAATCGTATCCCCCTGCACCGTCAACTTCGACGATGCGCCCGAGGTTTGGACTGGGCCGCCGCAGCTCGCTCAAACCGGGGGCCAGCCGTCTGTTTGCCAATCCGGGCGCAAAACGCTAGGGTGTCGCGTCATAAACCCGGAGCACCCGTCAGAGCGGCGGCCTCCCCTTCTCATTTCCCCATATCTCGGAGCTTTCATGACCCAGGTCAAATCGGGCGACACCGTTGCCATTCACTATACCGGAACCCTTGCCGACGGTGCCACCTTCGACAGCTCGCAAGGACGCGATCCGCTGGAATTCACCGTCGGCTCCGGCCAGATCATTCCGGGTCTCGACAAGGCCATCCCGGGCATGGAAGTGGGCGACAAGAAGGTTGTCGACGTGCCCGCCGACGAAGCCTATGGCCAGGCCGATCCCAACGCCCGCCAGGCGGTGCCGCGCGCCGATATTCCGGCCGACATCCCGCTCGACATCGGCACCCAGTTGCAAGTGCAGACGCCCACCGGCCAGGCAATGCCCGTGACCGTGATCGAGGTGACCGACGAACAGGTGACACTGGACGCCAATCACCCGCTGGCCGGCAAGGATCTGACGTTCGCCATCGAGTTGGTCGAGATCAAGGCCGCCTGAGCGCGCCCGCATATGCGACGGAAAAGGCCCGCCGGTGCGCACCGGCGGGCCTTTTTCCTGCGCCGCGTTGATCGCGCGGCCGATCTTGACGATCGTTTGCCGGGCACCCGCGACAGCTGCCGTCAGTCGCGGGTGCCGGCGAATTTCTCCTGCCACGCCGCGCGCTCGTCGTCGGTGATCTTGCGGAAGGTCACATCCGGCACGCTGAAGCCGTGGCCGGGCGCAAGCCCCTCGAGCGCGGCTTTGACGTCTTCGGGCCAGGCAGTGTCGTCGCTCTGCATCGCCCGCATCAGCTGGTCGCAGGCATCGGGAATGAACGGGCTCGAAATCACCGCGTAAAACCGGATCAGATTCAGCGCCAGCCGAATCTGCGCCGCCGCCGCCTCCGGGTCCTGCTTGAAGGTCGACCAGGGCGCCGCATCCTGAAGGTATTCGTTCCCCGCAACCCAGATAGCGCGCAGCTCCTGCGCCGCCTTGCGCACCTCGATGGCCTCCATATGCGCCTCATAGGCGCGCAGGCGGCGGGTCAGATCGCCGATCAGCGCGTCTTCGCGCGGCCCCCAGACGCCCCCCTCCGGCACCGCTTCGCCGAACTTCGAGCGGCAGAATTTCGTCACCCGGCTGACGAAGTTGCCCAGCACATCGGCGAGGTCCTTGTTGACCGAGGCCTGAAAGTTCTCCCAGGTGAACTCGGCATCGGAGCTTTCCGGCGCATGGCTCAGCAACCACCAGCGCCAGTAGTCCGAGGGCAGGATTGCCAGCGCCTGATCCATGAAGACCCCCCGGCCCTGCGAGGTCGAGAACTGGCCGCCGTCGTAATTGAGGTAGTTGAACGACTTGATGTAATCGACCAGCTTCCAGTCCTCGCCCGAGCCCAGGATCGTTGCCGGAAAGCTCAGGGTGTGGAACGGCACATTATCCTTGCCCATGAACTGGGTATAGCGCACATCCGCGGCGCCCTTGTCGGTGCGCCACCAGCGCTCCCAGTCGGCCTCGGATTTGCCGTTGGCCTCGGCCCATTCGCCGGCGCAGGCGATATATTCGATCGGCGCGTCGAACCAGACGTAAAAGACCTTGCCTTCCATGCCGGGCCAGTCGGCATCGCCTTTTTTCACCGGAATGCCCCAATCCAGATCGCGGGTGATACCGCGATCCTGCAAACCGTCGCCGTCGTTCAGCCATTTCCTGGCGATCGAGGTGGTCAGGATCGGCCAATCCGCCTTGCTGTCGATCCAGTCGTTCAGCTGGTCGCGCATGTCGGATTGGCACAGGTAGAGGTGCTTGGTCTCGCGCACCTCGAGATCGGTGGAGCCGGAAATCGCGCTGCGCGGCTCGACAAGATCGGTCGGGTCGAGCTGCTTGGTGCAATTCTCGCATTGGTCGCCCCGGGCACGGTCGTAGCCGCAGTTCGGACAGGTGCCCTCGATGTAGCGGTCGGGCAGGAACCGGCCGTCGGCATTCGAATAGACCTGTTTCTCGCTGACCTCGCGGATCAGCCCGGCCTCGGCCAGCCGGCCGGCGAAATGCTGGGTCAGCCGATGGTTCTGCGGGCTCGAGGAGCGGCCGAAGTGATCGAAGCTGAGGCGGAAACCGCGGGCGATCTCGGCCTGCACGCCATGCATCTCGGCGCAATAGTCCGCTACCGGCTGGCCCGCCTTGGCCGCGGCGAGTTCGGCCGGGGTGCCGTGTTCGTCGGTGGCGCAGAGAAACATCACCTCCTGCCCGCGGGCACGCTGGTAGCGGGCAAAGAGATCGGCCGGCAGCTGGGAGCCGATGAGATTGCCCAGATGCTTGATCCCGTTGATATAGGGAATGGCAGATGTGATGAGGTGGCGTGTCATGAGCGTCCCCGAAAAACCGTTTCGCTCCCTTTAACGCAGGCCGGCACAAGGGGCCAGAGCCAGCACCACCGCGCTCTGGCGGTCTTCTGGCCGGAAATATCCTGGGGGGCGGCCGCAGGCCGGGGGGCGAAGCCCCCGACACCCTCCGTCAAGCCCGGCCGCGAAACCGGCCGAGGCGGTCGCCGCCGGCCCGCAGGCCTCAGTCGGCCTCTTCCATGTCGAAACCCAGATGCTTGGCCACCGCGAAGATGTCCTTGTCGCCGCGGCCGCACATGTTCATGACGATCAGGTGGTCCCGGGGCAGCTCCGGCGCGATCTTCATCACATGCGCCAGCGCATGGCTGGGCTCGAGCGCCGGGATGATGCCTTCGGCGGCGCAGCAGAGCTGGAAAGCCGCCAGCGCCTCCTTGTCGGTGATCGCCACATATTCGGCGCGCTTGGTGTCATGCAGCCAGGAATGCTCCGGCCCGATGCCGGGATAGTCGAGCCCGGCGGAAATGGAATAGCCCTCGAGGATCTGCCCGTCGTCATCCTGCAACAGATAGGTGCGGTTGCCATGCAGCACGCCGGGCCGGCCGCCGGTGAGCGAGGCGCAATGCTCCATCTTCTCGGTCACCCCCTTGCCGCCGGCCTCGACGCCAATGATGCGCACATCCTTGTCGTCGAGGAAGGGATAGAACAGTCCCATGGCGTTCGACCCGCCGCCGATGGCGGCGATGATCGTGTCGGGCAGACGGCCCTCGGCCTCGAGGATCTGCTCCTTGGCTTCCTTGCCGATGATCGCCTGGAAATCACGCACCATCGCCGGGTACGGGTGCGGCCCGGCGACGGTGCCGATGCAGTAGAAGGTGTCGCGCACATTGGTGACCCAGTCGCGCAGTGCGTCGTTCATTGCATCCTTCAGCGTGCCGCGGCCGGAGGTCACCGGCACCACCTCGGCGCCCAGGAGCCGCATGCGGAAGACGTTGGGCTTCTGCCGCTCGACGTCATGCGCACCCATGTAGACCACGCATTTCAGCCCGAACTTGGCACAGACCGTCGCCGTTGCCACCCCATGCTGGCCGGCGCCGGTCTCGGCGATGATCCGGGTCTTGCCCATGCGCCGCGCCAGCAGGATCTGACCCAGCACGTTGTTGATCTTGTGCGCGCCGGTGTGGTTCAGCTCGTCCCGCTTGAGATAGACCTTGGCACCGCCCAGGCGCTCGGTCAGACCCTCGGCGAAATAGAGCGGGCTCGGCCGGCCGACGTAGTGTTTCCACAGGTGGTCCATCTCGTCCCAGAAACTCTGGTCGGTCTTGGCCTTTTCGTATTCCTCTTCCAGCGACAGGATCAGCGGCATCAGCGTTTCCGAGACGAAGCGGCCGCCGTAATTGCCGAAGCGGCCCTTTTCGTCGGGGCCGGTCATGAAGGAATTGAAAAGATCGTTGGACATGCTGCACCCCGTGTCGGTTTCGCCGCCCTGAATATAGCCGCGACGCCCGGAAGGAAAGCCTTTGTGCGGCGCCCTTTGCCCACATGCCCCGCCCGTCCCGGGCCCGCCCCGGGACCTCCTGCCGCACGCCGGGGGCCCCGGATCAGGTCCCGCGCGCGGGGCGCCGGAAACCCAAACGGCGCGCCCGGAGGCGCGCCGTTTCAAACTCTCGGGCCGGTGCGGCTCAGAGGCTCGGCTGTTGCGAGGACAGGCCGATCTCGCCGCCCATGGCGACCATGTCCGCCACCAGCTTGACCGCGTCGTCGACGGCGTTGCTGTCGGGCTCTTTCGCCTCTTTGGCCGATTTGTGCACGGAGGCGGCTTCGGCGATCATCTCGTCGAGCAGCTCCTGCGTCATGTCGGCACGCGGGATCGCGCGTTCGGCCAGCACGGTCACGCCGTCGGCCTTGATCTGGGCGAAGCCGCCGGTGACGACATATTCCGCCGTCTCGGCCCCCTCGATCCGCAGAACGCCGGGGCGCAGCGTGGTGATGGTCGGCGCGTGATCGGCCATTGCCGTCATGTCACCGTCGGCACCGGGGATCTGGACCGCGGTCACCTTTTGCGAAGCGAGGCTCCGCTCGGGGCTGACCAGGTCGAATTGCATTTCGTCTGCCATGTTCTTCTCCTTTGGAGAGGTCGCCCCTTTGCGGGCCCCTGCGGGCCCTCATCGGGGCGACCGGCCGTTTCCTCAGGCCGCGTCGGCAGCCATCTTCTCGGCTTTGGCTTTCACCTCTTCGATGCCGCCAACCATGTAGAAGGCGCCTTCGGGCAGGTGATCGTATTCGCCGGCGACAACCGCCTTGAAGGACGAGATCGTTTCCTCGAGCGGCACCTGCACACCGTCGGAGCCGGTGAAGACCTTCGCCACGTCGAACGGCTGCGACAGGAACCGCTGGATCTTCCGGGCGCGGGCCACGGTCAGCTTGTCCTCTTCCGACAGTTCGTCCATGCCGAGGATGGCGATGATGTCCTGAAGCGACTTGTAGCGCTGGAGGATGTTCTGCACATCCGAGGCCACCTTGTAGTGCTCTTCACCCACGATCGCCGGGTCCATCAGGCGCGACGAGCTGTCCAGCGGATCCACCGCCGGGTAGATGCCCAGCTCGGAAATGGCGCGCGACAGAACGGTCGTGGCGTCGAGGTGGGCAAAGGTGGTTGCCGGTGCCGGGTCGGTCAGGTCGTCCGCGGGAACGTAGACGGCCTGGATCGATGTGATCGAGCCCTGCTTGGTCGAGGTGATGCGTTCCTGCATCGCGCCCATGTCGGTGGCCAGCGTCGGCTGGTAGCCCACCGCCGAAGGAATACGGCCCAGAAGCGCCGACACCTCGGAGCCCGCCTGGGTGAAGCGGAAGATGTTGTCGACGAAGAACAGAACGTCGGTCCCGGACTGGTCGCGGAACTGCTCGGCCAGGGTCAGGCCGGTCAGCGCAACACGGGCACGCGCCCCCGGAGGCTCGTTCATCTGGCCGTAGACCAGTGCCACCTGGCTCTCTTCCAGATTGTCGGGCTTGATGACGTTGGATTCGATCATCTCGTGGTAGAGGTCGTTGCCCTCACGGGTCCGTTCACCAACACCGGCGAACACGGAGTAGCCCGAGTGCACCTTGGCGATGTTGTTGATCAGTTCCATGATGAGAACGGTCTTTCCCACGCCGGCGCCGCCGAAGAGGCCGATCTTGCCGCCTTTTGCGTAGGGGGCCAGCAGGTCGACGACCTTGATGCCGGTGACGAGGATTTCCGACTCGGTCGACTGCTCGGAGAACTCCGGCGCCGGCTGGTGGATGGCGCGGGTCTCGGAGGCCGAGACCGGGCCGCCTTCGTCCACGGGCTCGCCCACGACGTTGAGGATGCGGCCCAGGGTGGCGTTGCCCACCGGCACCGAGATCGGGCCGTCGGTGTCAACCACTTCCTGACCCCGGACCAGACCTTCGGTCGCGTCCATCGCGATGGTGCGGACGGTGTTTTCGCCCAGGTGCTGTGCCACTTCCAGAACCAGACGGTTGCCGTTGTTGTCGGTGGTCAGCGCGTTCAGAATCGCCGGCAGATGGTCGTCGAACTGCACGTCGACCACGGCGCCGATGACCTGAGTCACTTTGCCAGTTGCGTTTGCCATGTTTCGTCTCCGGTTCTTAGAGCGCTTCCGCGCCCGAGATAATTTCGATCAGTTCATTGGTGATGACGGCCTGACGCGAGCGGTTGTACTCGATGGTCAGCTTGTCGATCATGTCGCCGGCATTGCGCGTCGCGTTGTCCATGGCGGACATCCGCGCGCCCTGCTCCGACGCGGCGTTTTCCAGCAGACCGGCAAAGATCTGGGTGGCCACCCCGCGCGGCAGCAAATCGGCCAGGATGGCCTCTTCGCTGGGCTCGTAATCGTAGAGCGTGCTGGTGCCCGTCTCTTCACCGTCCTCGTCAGCCTCGAAGCTGGCGGGGATGATCTGTTGCGCCGTGGGAATCTGGGTCACCACGTTCTGGAACTTCGAATAGAACAGCGTCGCCACATCGAACTCGCCCGCATCGAAGCGGCCGAGAACGTCCTTGGCGATCTCCTGCGCGTTGACATAGCCGACGCGTTTGACCTCGCTCAGATCGACATGGCCGACCAGATGGTCGCCGAAGTCGCGTTTGAGCACGTCGCGGCCCTTCTTGCCGACGGTCAGGATCTTGACCGTCTTGCCCTTGTCGAGAAGCTCCCGGGCGCGGGTCTTGGCCAGCTTGGCGATATTGCCGTTGAAGCCACCGCAGAGGCCGCGCTCGGCGGTCATGACGACGAGCAGATGCACGTCGTCACTGCCGGTGCCCGACAGAAGCTTGGGCGCGCTGTCGCTGTCACCCACCGATTGGGCGAGCCCGGCCATCACGGCATTGAACCGTTCGGCATAGGGGCGCGCCATCTCGGCCGCTTCCTGTGCCCGCCGCAGTTTCGCGGCGGCCACCATCTGCATGGCCTTGGTGATCTTGCGGGTCGACTTGACCGACTCGATCCTGTTTTTCAAGTCCTTGAGATTTGGCATAGCCTTATCTCCTTATGCGAAGTCGGCGGCGAATTCGTCCAGTGCGGCGCGGATCTTGTCCTCGGCTTCACCTTTGATCTTCGGGTCTTCTTCGGTGATGTAATCCAGAAGATCGGCGTGCTTGGAACGCAGGTGTTGCAGCAGGCCCTTCTCGAAGCGGCCCACTTCGGACACCTTGATCTTGTCGAGGTAGCCTTTGGTGCCGGCGAAGATCACGCAGACGATTTCGGCGTTGGTCAGCGGCGAATACTGCGGCTGCTTCATCAGCTCGGTCAGACGCGCACCACGGTTCAGCAGCTGCTGGGTCGCGGCGTCGAGGTCGGAACCGAACTGCGCAAAGGCCGCCATTTCGCGGTACTGAGCGAGTTCCAGTTTCACCGGACCGGCGACCGATTTCATCGCGTTGGTCTGAGCCGAGGAGCCCACGCGCGAGACCGACAGACCGGTGTTCACGGCGGGGCGGATGCCCTGATAGAACAGCTCGGTCTCAAGGAAGATCTGGCCGTCGGTGATCGAGATCACGTTGGTCGGAATAAAGGCCGAAACGTCACCACCCTGGGTTTCGATGATCGGCAGCGCGGTCAGCGAGCCGGCGCCGTTGTCCTCGTTCAGCTTGGCCGAACGCTCGAGCAGGCGCGAGTGGAGGTAGAAAACGTCACCCGGATAGGCTTCACGGCCCGGCGGACGACGCAGCAGCAGCGACATCTGGCGGTAGGACACGGCTTGTTTGGAGAGGTCATCGTAGATGATCAGCGCGTGCTTGCCGTTGTCACGGAAGTACTCGGCCATTGCGGTTGCGGCATAGGGCGCCAGGAACTGCATCGGCGCAGGGTCGGAGGCGGTCGCGGCGACGACGATCGAATAGTCGATGGCGCCAGATTCCTCGAGACGCTTAACCAGCTGCGCCACGGTGGACCGCTTCTGGCCGATCGCGACATAGACGCAGTACAGCTTCTTGCTGTCGTCATCGCCGGCGGCGTCGTTGTACGATTTCTGGTTCAGAACCGCGTCGAGCGCGACGGCGGTCTTGCCGGTCTGACGGTCGCCAATGATCAGCTCGCGCTGGCCACGGCCGATCGGGATCATCGAGTCGACGGCCTTGAGGCCGGTCGCCATCGGTTCATGCACGGATTTACGCGGGATGATGCCCGGCGCCTTGACGTCGGCGATGCGACGCTCGGACGCCTTGATCGGGCCCTTGCCGTCCAGCGGATTGCCGAGGCCGTCGACCACGCGGCCGAGCAACTCGGGGCCTGCGGGGACGTCCACGATCGAATTGGTGCGCTTGACGGTGTCGCCTTCCTTGATGTCCCGGTCGGAACCGAAGATCACCACACCGACGTTGTCGGTCTCGAGGTTCAGCGCCATGCCCATGATGCCGCCGGGGAACTCGACCATTTCACCCGCCTGGATGCTGTCGAGGCCATAGACCCGCGCGATACCGTCACCGACAGAGAGCACGCGGCCCACTTCGGCGACTTCGGCTTCTTGCCCGAAGTTTTGGATCTGCTCCTTTAGGATCGCAGAAATCTCGGCTGCTTGGATACCCATTTATCCGACCTCTTTCATTGCATTCTGGAGGGAATTGAGCTTCGAGCGGATCGAGGTATCGATCATCTTCGAGCCCACCTTGACAACAAGACCGCCGATGAGGCTCTCATCGACGGTCGCATTTACTTTGACATCCTTGCCCACGGATTTCTTCAGCGATGCCGCCAGGGCATCGGCCTGCGCCGGGCTCAGGGCCGTGGCGCTGGTCACATCCGCGGTCACTTCGCCCTTGTGGGCGGCAATCTTGGCGCGCAGCCGGGCGACCAGGTGAGGCAGGACGAACAGGCGGCGCTTGGCCGCCATCAGGCCCATGGTATTGACGAGCACCGGGAGGAGCTTCATCTTCTGACCGATTGCGATGATGGCGTTCTGCTGATCGTCGCGGGAATACAGCGGGTTGCCGATCAGGTCGCGCAGTTCCTCGCTGCTGTCGAGTGCGGCAGCCAGATCGTCGAGGCTGGTTTCAAGTTCGGCGATAGTGCCGTTCTCGTTGGCAATCTCGAACACGGCCGACGCATAGCGATCGGCAATACCCGAGGAAATCGAAGCTGGTTCGGACACGTCCACCCTTCCGACTGTCTGGCCCCGGTTTGCCGCATTCCTGTGGCGTCCGGGGACGTTTCCCGGCCCTGACATCTCTCAAGGCGCTAAATCACGCCGGATGTAGCAGAGCCTTCTCAACCCCGCAACATACTTGAGGGTTTTTAAGCCGCGTGGATAAATAAGTGTTATCAGCAGCTTGCCGCATGTGCGACCGAATGCGCACCTGCAAGCGTCTCAAAAATCTTTCATTTTCGTGAACTGCGACGATTCCCGGGGTGGATTTTCCGCTGTTAGCGCCTAAACGGGCTTTGCCTCTTTTGCGGGCTTCGGGCTGAGGACGTCGAGCGGGCTGGGCACCCGGACCCGCAGACCGGGGTCATGCGGCGCCTGCACGCGCTTGGAGGCCTCGACCATCAGCACCCCCGCGGGCAGCGGCAGGCCAAAGCGCTGGCCCGAACTTTCCCAGAGCCGCCCGGTCTTCATCCAGAACCGCCGTGGCGACGGCGGCTGGTACAGCGCCGAGGCATGTTTTTCCGGCATGAAGCCATGGCTGCGCAACTGGGTCTCGAGCTGGCTCTGCGTGTAGGGCCGGCCATAACCGAAAGGCGTGGCATCGCTGCGCGACCAGAGCCCGGCGCGGTTGGGCACGACAAAGAGGATCTTGCCCCCCGGCCCCAGCACCCGATGGCATTCCTCGAGCAGCACCGAGGGCCGCTCCGAGGTTTCCAGCCCGTGCATCACCACCAGCTTGTCGATCCGCCCGGTCTCGACCGGCCAGGAGGTTTCTTCGGTCAGCACCGAGACATTGGGCATCCCGGCCGGCCAGCGCATCACCCCCTGCGGCCCCGGCATCAGCGCCATGACCCGGCGCGCCTCGGCCAGATAGGGCCGCAGCAGCGGCACGGCAAATCCAAAGCCCGCCACCGTCTGGCCCTTGGCCTCGGGCCAGAGCCGCAGCATCCGGGTACTCACCGCCCGCTGCGCCGCACGGCCAAGCGCGCTGCGGTAATAGAAATTCCTCAGGTCCTGTACATCCAGGTGCATTGCGATCCGCGTCGGCTTGGGTCAGACTTGAGGGCCACTCTAGCAACGGAGCCGCGAATTGCCATGCCCCTTGAGCTTGTGACCATCCCCTGTCTGTCGGACAATTACGCCTATCTCGTGCACGACGACAAAAGCGGCGAAACGGCGGTGTTCGACGTGCCCGAAGCCGGGCCGATCCTGGAGACGCTGGAGGCGCGCGGCTGGCGCCTCAGCCATGTCTTCCTGACCCACCACCACCCCGACCACGTGCAGGGCACCGCCGATCTTCTGGCCAAGGCGCCGGCCCGGGTGATCGGCGCCGCCGCCGATGCCCACCGCCTGCCCTCGCTCGACCAGCAGGTCGGCCAGGGCGATGTGGTGCCGCTTGGCGGCGAAAGCGTCGAGGTGATCGAGGTGCCGGGTCATACCACCGGCCATGTCGCCTATCACCTGCCGACCTCGGCCATCCTGGTGACGATGGACAGCCTGATGCACCTGGGCTGTGGCCGGCTGTTCGAGGGCACCGCGGCGCAGATGTTCGACAGCCTGGGCCGGATGGCCGTCCTGCCGCCGGAAACAATCGTCTGTTCGGGCCATGAATACGCCGAAACCAACGTCCGCTTTGCCCTGACCATTGAACCGGAGAATTCCCGCCTTATCTCTCGCAGAGACGAGATTGCGGCGGCGCGCGCAGCGGGGCGCGCCACTGTCCCCACAACCCTTGCACTCGAGCTGGACACCAACCCGTTCCTGCGCTGCCATATCCCGGCGGTTCAGGCCTCGGTCGGTCTGGCAGACGGTGATCCCCTGGCCGTTTTTGCCGAGGTACGCAAGCGTCGCGACAGCTTTTCCTAGCCCTCGCCGCGCTGCCGCATATCACGGCGCTGTGCACACAGTGTTTGGAAATGTGAGCGGGTTCGCAAAGAAAAAACTTGAAGCGGGCCTGAGATCGACCAAACTTTAACCTTATGAGGCCACGGTTGGCTTGGCGTCTTTCGCCGCCGACACAGATTAGAAGGAGCACGAATAAAGTGCCTTCATTCTCAAATACGCTTGAACAGGCGATCCACGCGGCCCTGGCCCTGGCCAACAGCCGCTCGCATGAATTCGCAACGCTGGAGCATCTGCTTCTGGCGCTGATCGACGAACCCGACGCGACGCGGGTGATGAAAGCCTGCTCGGTCGACACCGAGGAGCTGCGCACCAAGCTGGTGGAATATGTCGACACCGACCTGTCGAACCTGGTGACCGACATCGAAGGATCCGAGGCGGTTCCGACGGCGGCCTTCCAGCGGGTGATCCAGCGCGCCGCGATCCATGTCCAGAGCTCGGGCCGCACCGAGGTGACCGGCGCCAACGTGCTGGTGGCGATCTTTGCGGAACGCGAGTCCAACGCCGCCTATTTCCTGCAAGAGCAGGACATGACGCGCTATGACGCGGTGAATTTCATCGCCCATGGTGTCGCCAAGGATCCCGCCTATGGCGAGGCCCGGCCGGTGACCGGCGCCCAGGACATGGACGACGACCAGCAAACCACCGACAGCACCCCCGAGGCCGACCAGAAGGAAAGCGCGCTTGGCAAATACTGCGTCGACCTGAACGAAAAGGCCCGCCTTGGCGATGTCGATCCGCTGATCGGCCGCGAGAGCGAGGTCGAGCGCTGCATCCAGGTGCTCTGCCGCCGGCGCAAGAACAACCCGCTTCTGGTGGGCGATCCGGGCGTCGGCAAGACCGCCATCGCGGAAGGTCTGGCGCGCAAGATCGAGGCCGGCGAAACCCCCGAGGTGCTTGCCGGCACCACGATCTATTCGCTCGACATGGGCGCGCTCCTGGCCGGCACCCGCTATCGCGGCGATTTCGAGGAACGGCTCAAGGCGGTGGTCAACGAGCTTGAGGAACATCCCAACGCGGTGCTCTTCATCGACGAAATCCACACCGTGATCGGCGCCGGCGCCACCTCTGGCGGGGCGATGGATGCCTCCAACCTGCTGAAGCCCGCGCTTCAAGGCGGCAAGCTGCGCACCATGGGCTCGACCACCTACAAGGAGTTCCGCCAGCACTTCGAGAAGGACCGCGCGCTGGCCCGCCGGTTCCAGAAGATCGACGTGGTGGAACCTTCGGTCGAGGATTCGGTCAAGATCCTCAAGGGGTTGAAACCCTATTTCGAGGACCACCACCACATCAAGTACACCGCTGACGCAATCAAGACCGCGGTGGAGCTCTCGGCGCGCTACATCACCGACCGGAAACTGCCCGACAAGGCCATCGACGTAATCGATGAGGCCGGCGCGGCGCAGCATCTGATCGTCGAGAGCCGCCGTCGCAAGACCATCGGTACCAAGGAGATCGAGGATGTCGTGGCCAAGATCGCGCGCATCCCGCCGAAAAACGTCTCCAAGGACGATGCCGAGGTGCTCAAGGATCTGGAAACCAGCCTGAAGCGCGTGGTCTTTGGTCAGGATGATGCCATCGTGGCGCTCTCTTCGGCGATCAAGCTGGCCCGCGCCGGCCTGCGCGAACCGGAGAAGCCGATCGGCAACTACCTGTTTGCCGGCCCCACCGGCGTCGGCAAGACCGAGGTGGCCAAACAGCTCGCCGATACGCTGGGCGTCGAACTGCTGCGTTTCGACATGTCGGAATACATGGAGAAACATGCGGTCTCGCGTCTGATCGGCGCGCCTCCGGGCTATGTCGGCTTTGACCAGGGCGGCCAGTTGACCGATGGCGTCGATCAGCACCCGCATTGCGTGCTGCTGCTGGACGAGATGGAAAAGGCGCACCCGGATGTCTACAACATCCTGCTCCAGGTGATGGACCACGGCACATTGACCGACCACAACGGCCGGACAGTGGATTTCCGCAACGTGATCCTGATCATGACCTCGAATGCCGGCGCTTCTGAACAGGCCAAGGCCGCCATCGGCTTTGGCCGCGACCGGCGCGAGGGCGAGGACACGGCGGCGATCGAACGCACCTTCACGCCCGAGTTCCGCAACCGGCTGGACGCTGTCATCAGCTTCAAGCCGCTGCCGAAATCGGTCATCGCCCAGGTGGTCGAGAAGTTCGTGTTGCAGCTCGAGGCGCAGTTGATGGACCGCAATGTCACCATCGAGCTGACCAAGCCGGCGGCCGAATGGCTGGGTGAGAAAGGCTATGACGACAAGATGGGTGCCCGCCCGCTGGCCCGCGTCATCCAGGAACACATCAAGAAGCCGCTGGCCGAAGAGCTTCTGTTCGGCAAGCTGGCCAAGGGCGGCGTCGTCCGCGTGGCGATCAAGGACGGCAAGATCGACCTGCAAATGAGCGGGCCGGACAATCCGCGCCTCGCCGGGAAAAAACCGCCGCTTTTGACGGCGGAATGATCCGCAGGCTCTGCGCCTGCCTTCTGGGCTCGGCCTCCCTCGCGGCGGCTGAGCCCTTTTCTTTGGACTTCCCGGTGGACTGCACCCTGGGCGAGACCTGCTACATCCAGCAATATGTCGATCACGATCCCGGCCCCGGCGCGCGGGATTTCACCTGTCAGGGGATGAGTTACGACGGCCACAAGGGCACCGACATCGCCCTGCCCACGCTTGCGGCCATGGCCCAGGGCGTGCGCGTGCGCGCCGCCGCGCCGGGCGTGGTGCGCGCACGCCGCGACGGGGTGGCCGACCGGCTGCACGACGGCCGTGATCTGGCGGGCAAGGACTGCGGCAACGGGGTTGCCATCCGGCATGCCGATGGCTGGGAAACCCAATATTGCCACATGCGCCAGGGCACCATCGCGGTCACCGAGGGCCAAGAGATCGCGGCCGGCACGGTGCTGGGCGAGATCGGGCTCAGCGGCCGCACCCAGTTTCCGCATCTGCACATGACCCTGCGCCGGAACGGCACGGTGATCGATCCCTTTGCACCCGAGAACGCCGACAGTTGCGGCAGCGGCGCCACGCTCTGGCAGGATCCGCCCGCCTATCGCCCCGGCGGCCTCCTGTCGCTCGGCTTTGCGGCGCAGGTGCCCGATCTGGCGGCGGTGACCGAGGGCAGCGCCGACGACACACCGCCACGCCGCGACACCGCGCTGGTGGGCTATGGCCATGCCTTCGGGGCGCGCGCCGGCGATGTCCTGCGGATCGTCATCGACGGGCCCGAAGGCCGGGTGATCGCCCATGACGCGCCAATCGAGAAGCCGCAGGCGACGCTGTTTCGCGCCGCCGGTCGCAAGGCGCAGGCCGGCGGCTGGCCGGCCGGCGACTACCGGCTGACGGTGACGCTGCGGCGCGGCGCGGACCCGCTGGAAACCCGCGCCACCACGCTCACCCTGCGTTAACCGACCCGGAGGCCTTCGAGCATTTCCAGTTCGACCCGCGGAAACCCGAGGGCTCCGAAGTCGCGCGGATGCGTCAGGAAGGGAAAGAGCGACATGAAAAGCCGCTGCGCATTCTCGCCCATGCGTCCCACGGCGCCGCTGCCGGGGTGATAGCTCTCGACCTCGAGCCCCCCGGCCTGGACCGCCGCATGCCGGTCGAGCATCAGGTGATAGATCTTGACCGCACTCGGCGGCGTCACCTTGAAGACGCTCACCCCGTCGATGAAATCCTGCACCGGCGTCAGCACATGGCCCTCGCCGGTGGCGGCGCGGAACTGCGGCGGGTTGTGCAGGATCGCGGCACCCGGCCCCAGCACGACGTCGCTGCCGGGCCGGCCGACGCCAAAGGCCTCGGCGGTGACGCGGATCAACCCATCAAGCATGCTGCCCGGCAGCGCCTGATCGGGCATGATCGCCGCCGAACCGATCCAGCGCACCCGCTGCGGCCCCTGGGAAGACTGCACCATGTCGCCGGGCAGCAGATCCTCGATCGCCACCGGCCCGTTCGGCGTGGCCAGCACGGTGCCGCGGGCAAAACCCGACACCGCGCGCTCGAAGACTTCGGTCTGCGGCACGGCAAAGCTCTGTTCCTGGATGGAGAAATCGGCGTTGAGCGCGGCCACTTCCATGCGCCGCATCATCGGCAGGTCGCGTCGGGGCCGGTCTCCGGCGCGGGCAAAGCGTTGGACCGCCGTAACCGGCATGCGCTCTGTGGCGGAGAGGCGCCGCTGATGCGGCAAAAGGGGACTCGTCATGATATGCTCCCAGAGTGTGGGTCACATCCGCGCCGGCCCCCACCGACAACGACAGACGGACTGATTGCGTCTAGTCAACGAGATCAAAGAAGCAGAATTCCGTTGATCCGTCAAAATCTTGCATCGATTGGGCGGCCCTGGCAGGCCAATCCCGGCGAATGCGGCTGGATTGTCGTGGCTGCGAAAACCGGCCTGCCACAATTCTGCACGCTGGCGAATCGGAGCGGACATCAGCCAAAAGCCGCGCCCTCGGCAAGGGGCACGGCTTGTCACGTGGGGGACTTGGCGTGGCTATCAGGCGCTCTTGCGCAGCGGGGCCGCTTGCTTGCGGCGCGCGATCGCTGCGGCGCGGCGGGTGCCGCGGGCAAAGGGCAGCTCGGCCTTGGACTGTTGCGCACGCTGAACGGCGGATTGGATAAACCGGGTTTTCATATTGCATTCCTCGATCTGATCCGCGGCAGAAAGAGCCGCGCTGTCCCCGACAGTATGCACGCGGTTTTCGGCAGGCGTGCGGCAGGACGAATGATTTCTGGTTAATTCCGCCCGGCCGCAGGCTGGAAAAACGGCGGTGCGTCAATCTGCATTTTATTAAATTTTTTCAAAAACTTAACCGGACACTCCGCATCCCGCGCCCGGGCAATGTGGCAAGGACAAGGCAGCCCCCTGCCCCGCCCGTGCCGCAATCACAGTCGGATCGCCGAAATCAGCCGGCCGTAATCGGCCTCGCCGGCATGCACCGAGCGGCGGTAGGAATAGAACCGGTCGGCATCGCCATAGGTGCAGCGGCGCAACCATTCGGCCTCGCCCACCCCGGCCATGCGCAGCCGATAAAGGCCGAACCCCGGCAGATCGAACAGATAGCGGTCGCCCTTGCCCTGGCCGAAAAAGCGTGCGCTTTGCGGGTCTTCGGCCATGAAATCCTCGACGAACTCGGGCCCGACCTCATAGGCGCTTTGCGAGATCGTGGGCCCGATCACCGCATGCACGTCCTCGCGCGCGGCGCCCAGGGCCTCCATCGCGTCCAGCGTCGCCTCGAGCACGCCGTCGAGCGCACCGCGCCAGCCGGCATGGGCGGCGCCGATCACGCCGGCCCGGACATCGGCAAACAGCACCGGCTGGCAATCCGCGCTCAGCACGCCCAGCGCCAGGCCCGGCGTCGCCGTCACCATCGCATCGGCGCGCGGCGGCGTGTCAAACGGCGTCTCGACCGGCACGGCGGTGGCGGAATGCACCTGATGCACTGTCACCAGGCTTTGCGCCGCCAGTCCGAGGCTGGCGGCGACCCGGCTGCGATTGATCGCCACGATCTCGGATTGATCCGAGGAGCCCTGGCCGCAGTTCAGCCCGTGAAACACACCCGAAGAGGCGCCACCGCGGCGGGTAAAGAACCCGTGCCTGACCGGGGCCAAAAGATCGGATGTGAGGATTTCCAGCGTCATAGGTCCAATCCGGGTATCGGCGGGGCGCCTTCGGGCAGCAGCCCCAGAATTTTGAAGAGCGTCCCCATTTCCTCGGGGTGCGTCAACCGGCGATGTGCGGCAACATGGCTCTCGAGCGCGGCACCTTGCAGGGCACCGGCCAATTGCTGCGCGCGCGGCGTGATGCCCAGCCGTTCGAGAAACACCCCCTGCGGGGTCAGGCGGGTATGGGCACAGCCGGCGGCGGCGGCGATGGCCTCGAAATCCACATGGGTGGTGAGATCGGCCTCGCCCGGGCTGGCCAGCGGATCGACGCGCCGGTGCGCCTTCAGCGCCTGCAAGGTATCACCCAGCGACCGCCAATCGCCGTAATCCACGATCAGCGCCGCACCGCCGTGATCGGCGATCCGCTGGCCGATGGCCTGCGCGATCACCGGCAGACCCGGCGCCAGCTCGACGACATCGCCCTCGCCGGTATCTGCCAGCCGATGGGCCAGCGCCGGAACCGCCGTCGGTTCGGTCCGCCCCAGCACCAGCGCGCCGTCGCGGGCGCCGACCCGATGCTCGCACCAGCCCGCACCTTGGCGTTCGAACTGCCGCACCGGCAGCGCGTCGAAGAATTCGTTCGCGACCAGCCAGAGCGGTGCCTGCGGTAGCGCATCGACATGGTCGGCCCAGGCCACCGCATGGCCTTGCAACGCCGCCTTCTGCCGGTCGCGCAGCAGCGGCGATGCCTCGACCAGCATGACCTGCGCGGCCTCGAGAAAGCCCGGCACGCGGCGTCCAGCCCGCAGGATATCCGCCATCAACGTGCCCCGCCCCGGCCCCAGCTCGGCCAGGGCGAACGCCGGCCGCCCCTGATCGATCCAGGCCTGCGCCAGCGCCAGGCCGATGAGTTCGCCGAACATCTGGCTGATCTCGGGCGCGGTGGTGAAATCGCCCGCCGCCCCCAGCGGATCGCGCGCGGTATAGACCCCGTGATCGGGGTGCATTAGGCAGGTGGCCATGTAATCGGCCAGTGAAATCGGCCCCTCGGCCGCGATGCGCTCCAGAAGGATCGGCGCAAGTGCACTCATGCCGGGCGTTTCCGCAGCACCAACCAGAGCCCCACGACGATCATCGGCAGCGACAGAAGCTGCCCCATGGTCAGCCCCCAGCCGCCGACGTGCCAGGCCAGCCCCAGCGGGTTGCCCGGGCTGACGAATTGTTCATCCGGCTGGCGAAAGAATTCGACAAAGAAACGCGCCGCGCCGTAACCGGCAAAGAACATCGCGGCAATCCGCCCCGGCGTCTTGAGCCAGCCGCGCGCCAGCGCCAGCCAGAGCAGCAGCACGCCAAGCAGCACGCCCTCGAGCCCGGCTTCATAAAGCTGGCTCGGGTGCCGGCCGCACAGTTCGCCCGCCGGCTGGCCGCAATTCTGCGCCGCCGTGCCGGGGAAGGCCACCGCCCAGGGCAGATCGGTCGGACGGCCCCAAAGCTCGGCGTTCACGAAATTCGCCAACCGGCCGAAGAGCAGCCCCGGCCAGGTGCCCAGCGCCATCATGTCGGCCATCGGCAGGCGTTCGACATTGTTGCGGGCGCTCCAGATCCAGGCCGCGAGGATGACCCCGAGAAGCCCGCCATGAAAGGACATGCCGCCCTGCCAGATCATCAGGATCTCGCCCGGATTGGCGAGGTAGTAGCCCGGCTGATAGAACAGCACAAAGCCCAGCCGCCCGCCCAGGATGATGCCGAGGATGATCCAGGTCATCAGGTCCTCGAGCTGCGCCGGCGTCATCGGCGGGCTGTCGTTGCGCCACAGCGTCGGGCGTTTCAGCAGCCGCACTGCCAGCACCCAGCCAAGCACGATCCCGGCGATATAGGCCAGCGCATACCAGCGCAGAGCAAAGCTCATGCCAAAGAGATCGACCGAGAAGATCTCGGGGCTGAGCGGGGGGAATGGGATGACCGATGACATGACGCTCCTTTGCCTTTCGCTTTTGCCAAGGTCAACCTTGTCGCCCGCCTCCGGGGCCGCCATATAGTAACCAAATGTAACGGAGAGACCCCATGCAGAGCCGGAACAAGGTATTCGACGACCTGTCGCAACTGATGACTAACGCAATGGGCGTGGCTCAGGGCGCCAGGACCGAGGCGGAAACCGCGATGAAATCGATGATGGACCGCTGGCTGGCGGATCGCGATTTTGTGACCCGCGAAGAGTTCGATGCGGTGCGCGGCATGGCCCAGAAGGCCCGCGAGGAAAACGAGCTGCTCAAGGCGCGGCTCGACAAGCTCGAGCGCAAGGACGGCTGACGACGTCCTGTCAGACAATCGGAGTGCGGAGGCCGGGCCAATTGCCCGGCCTTTTTCTTTGCAACCGGCGCGCTAGCTTTCGAACAGAGCCGGCTGTCTGTTTGCATCACGGCTGCACAACAAATAGGCTCTGCGGCGCAGCGCAGGGCCACTTGGCCCGTGCTGGCCGAAGGCGCCAACCAGGTTCCCGGTGATCCAAGACAAACACCGCGCAACACGGAGGGAAGAAAATGTTCAAGAAAATCATGGTGCCCGTCGACCTGACGCACCGCGAAAAGCTGACGCATTCGCTTCAATGTGCGGCCGATCTCGCCAAGCTCTACGAGGCCAGCCTGGTTTATGTCGGGGTAACCTCCGGCGTACCGTCCTCGGTGGCGCACAACCCGGCGGAATACCAAGAAAAACTCGCCGACTTTGCCAAAGACAAGGCGGCATCGCTTGGAATCTCTTCCGAGGCACACACAAAAATGGCGCATGACCCGGCGACCGAGATCGACGACGCGCTGCTCGAGGCCGCCGAAGAGATCGGCGCCGACCTCATCGTGATGCAAAGCCATGTGCCCGGACTGATGGAATACGTCTGGCCTTCGAACGGCGGCAAGGTCGCCGAACACGCGAAATGCTCGGTCCTGCTGGTGCGCGGCTGATCCGCTCAGCCCGGCCCCGGCCCGGAACCGACACTACAAGGGGACTGTCCAATGACAGACATAAACACCGATCAGGGTATCCCCGCGCCAGAGGGCGCGGCGGATATCATCGAAACCGATTACGAGATCGGGCAGGACAATATCGAGACCAAAATGGGCCCGATCGGCCTCGATATCCACAATCCTGTCTTTCTGATCTCGGGCCTCTCCATCGTCGCCTTTGTGGCCTACGCCCTGGTGGCGCCGGGTCAGGCCGGTGAATTCTTTGGCTGGCTGCGCCCGGCGCTGACCTCCAACTTCGACTGGTTCTTCCTCTGGTCGGCCAATATCTTCGTGCTCTTCTGCCTGTTCCTGATCGTCTCGCCCTGGGGCTCGGTGCGGCTCGGCGGCCGGGACGCCACGCCCGACTATGGCTATCCGGGATGGTTCGCCATGCTCTTTGCCGCCGGCATGGGCATCGGCCTTATGTTCTTTGGCGTGCTCGAGCCGGTCTATTACTTCGGCACCCCTTGGGGCGACGAGCCGCTGGGCGTGGTGCGGCCCTTTACCGAGGACGGCGCCCTGATCGAGGAAAACGTCGCCGAAGCGCGCCGCATGGCCCTGGCCGCCACCTCCTATCACTGGGCACTGCACCCCTGGGCAATCTATGCCGTGGTGGCGCTGGCCCTGGCGCTCTTTACCTACAACAAGGGCCTGCCGCTCACCATCCGCTCGGCCTTCTACCCGATCTTTGGCGAACGGGTCTGGGGCTGGACCGGCCATATCATCGACACCCTGGCCGTCTTTGCCACGCTCTTCGGCCTCGCCACCTCGCTGGGCTTTGGCGCGCAGCAGGCGAACGCCGGGCTGGAATATGTCTACGGCCTGCCCAACAGCATCACCGTGCAGGTGATCCTGATCATCGCGATCACCGCGGTGGCGCTGATCTCGGTGCTGCGCGGGCTTGACGGCGGCGTCAAGGTGCTCTCCGAGATCAACATGGTGATTGCCCTGCTGCTGCTGGTCTTTGTGCTTGTCGCAGCCGGCGCCGGCACCATCCTGTCGGAATTCGGCCGTGGCATCCTCGCCTATTTCCAGGAGGTCATTCCGCTGTCCAACCCGCATGGCCGTGAAGACACCGGCTACATGCAGGGCTGGACCGCCTTCTACTGGGCCTGGTGGATTTCCTGGTCCCCCTTCGTCGGCATGTTCATCGCCCGGGTCAGCCGTGGCCGCACGGTGCGCGAATTCGTCACCTGTGTGCTGATCATCCCGTCTTTCGTCTGCCTTCTGTGGATGGCGGTGTTCGGCGGCGCGGCCATCGAACAGGTCATCGCCGACCCCGCGGGCAGCGCCGTCAAGGCGCAGGTGATCGACAGCTACAACCCGCCCCTGTCGCTGTTTGCGATGCTCGAAGGCCTGCCCTTTGCCGCCATCACCTCGACCATCGGCATCATTCTGGTGATCGTCTTCTTCGTCACCTCGTCCGACAGCGGCTCGCTGGTGATCGATACGATCACCGCCGGCGGCAAGGTCGATGCGCCGATGCCGCAACGGGTGTTCTGGTGCACCTTCGAAGGGCTGGTGGCGATTGCGCTGCTGATCGGCGGCGGGCTCGGCGCGCTTCAGGCGATGGTGATCTCGACCGGGTTGCCCTTCACGGTGATCCTGCTGCTGATCTGCGTGGCCATCATCAAGGGCCTGAGAGCCGAACCGCGCGGCTGATCGTTGCCTGTTGCAGGCCCCGGCGTGACCGGGGCCGATGCGCCCCCGCAGGAACCTGCGGGGGCGTTCTTGTTTCCGGGTCGAAATCCGCGACACACCGCGCAGGCCGGGGTTATCAACACCGACAGGTCAGTCTGTGCATTCTTTTAGTACCCAATGGCATTCCATCCACAACTTATTGCGGGTGTCACCGAAATATCGCTTTACTTGAGACAGGCCTCCCGTCACCATATCAAGTAGGGGCAGCGGAAAAGCCCACCGCCCCTAGAGCAGGCACCTAGCGCTTGGGGCGCTGCCACCCCCTCGCGCTACCAAAACAAAGAGGTGGCGCATGGCACTTTCCGAGCAATACCTGGAGGACGATCTCCACCCGATCGACATCGTCGAACATATCGCCGACCACAACGATTGGGATTTCGACCGCATCCACGATGACCAGATCGCCATGGCGGTTGAAGGCCAGTGGCGGACCTATTCCATCACCCTGGCCTGGTCGGCCTATGACGAGACGCTGCGGCTGATTTGCAGCTTCGAGATGGAGCCGCCCAAGGACAAGACCCCGCAGCTTTGCGAGGCGATCAACGCGATCAACGACCAATGCTGGGCCGGCGCCTTCACCTGGTGGGGCGAGAACCAGCTGATGGTCTATCGCTACGGCTTGGTACTGGCCGGCGGACAGGTCGCCAGCCCGGAACAGATCGACACGATGATCAGCGCCGCGGTGATGAGCGCCGAGCGCTATTACCCTGCCCTGCAACTGGTGGTCTGGGGTGATCGCAGCCCGAAAGAGGCGCTTCAGGTTGCCATTGCAGAGGCCTACGGCCGCGCGTAACACTCGCCCCCGAATGCAAGGACAGGAGGGGGCAATGACCTCAGAGGATCTGGCCGAACGCGGCCTGGTGTTGTTGGGCTGCGGCAAGATGGGATCGGCGATGCTGCAAGGGTGGCTGACCGATGGCCTGCCCGCCACGTCGGTGCATGTGATCGATCCCTATGCGTCCGACTGGTTGCAGGCCCAGGGCGTCCATATCAACGCCGAGCTGCCCGCCGCACCCGCCATCGTGCTGATCGCCGTCAAGCCGCAGATGATGGGCGACGCCCTGCCCGCGATCAAGGCCATGGCCACCGGCAAGACGCTGTTTGTCTCGGTCGCCGCAGGCGTCACCCTGGCGACCTATGAAGAGATGCTGGGCGCCGACAATCCGATCATCCGCGCCATGCCCAACACCCCTGCCGCCGTCGGTCGCGGCATCACCGCGCTGATCGGCAACCGCAAGGTCTCCGAAGCGCAGATGGTCCTGGCCGAAAGCCTGTTGCAGGCGGTGGGTCAGACCGTGCGGCTCGACGACGAAGGCCAGATGGACGCGGTGACCGGCGTCTCCGGCTCCGGTCCGGCCTATGTCTTTCACCTGATCGAGACTCTGGCCGCCGCCGGCGAGGCCCAGGGCCTGCCGGCCGAGCTGGCGATGAAACTGGCGCGCGCCACGGTCGGCGGTGCCGGCGTGCTGGCCGAAGCGGCCGAGGAAAGCCCGGCACAGCTGCGCAAGAACGTGACCTCGCCCAATGGTACCACCCAGGCCGCGCTCGAGGTGCTGATGGACGCAGAGACCGGTTTTCCGCCCTTGCTCGCGCGCGCCGTCGCGGCAGCAACCACCCGTTCGAAGGAGTTGAGCGATGGCTGAAATCAGTTTCGACGATTTCCTCAAGGTCGACATCCGCGCCGGCACCGTGCTGCGCGCCGAACCCTTTCCCGAGGCGCGCAAGCCGGCGTTCAAGCTCTGGATCGATTTCGGCCCCGAGATCGGCGAAAAGAAGACCTCGGCGCAGATCACCGATCATTACGCGCCGGACGCCCTCGTCGGGCGGCAGGTCATGGCGGTGGTCAACTTCCCGCCGCGCCAGATCGGGCCTTTCATGTCCGAGGTGCTGACCCTCGGTCTCAGCGACGACACCGGCGGCATCATCCTGCTCGCCCCCGACCAACCGGTCGCCAACGGCCAGCGGATGCACTGAGCTCAGAGGCGCCACCGCCCCGGCCTTGGCGCCGGGGCCTCACGGCGGCGGCCCGGAAGGCGGATGAGGGATGAGGCCCCGGATCAGGTCCGGGGCGGGAAGCAGCGTAGGGCGGCGTCTCAGCGCGCCTTGACCACCTGCAACAGCGGCATCACGTCCGACATGTCCGGCCCGCGCTCCATGCCGGTCAGCGCCTTGCGGAGCGGCATGAAGAGCCCCCGGCCCTTGCGCCCGGTGGCGGCTTTCACCGCGCCGGTCCAGTCGCCCCAGGTCTCGCCGTCGAACGGGCCCTCGGGCAGCAGCGCCATGGCCTCGGCCACAAAGGCCGCGTCTTCCTCGGCGATCACCGGCTCGGCGCCGTCGCGGAACATCTCCCACCAGGCTTTCAGCTCGCCCTTGGTCGAGATATTCTCCCGCGTCACCGTCCAGAAGCGCTCGGCCAGGGCATCGGGCACGCCCAGCGCCCGGATGTCTTCGGCGACATCGGCATAGGCCAGCGTCTGAAGGAACCGGCCGGTCAGCGGATAGAGGTCCTGCTCGTCGAACTTGGTCGGCGCCGAGCCGAATTTCGACAGGTCGAAGCCCTCGATCAGCTCGGCCATCTCGGTGCGAAGCTCCACCGGGTCGGAGGAGCCCAGCCGCGCCATCAGCGACAGCAGCGCCATCGGCTCCACCCCGCGCGCGCGCAGGTCACGCAGGCTCAGCGTGCCGAGACGTTTCGACAGCGCCTCGCCCTGCGGCCCGGTCAGAAGCGAATGGTGGGCGAACTCCGGCGGCGTGCCGCCCAGCGCCTCGATGATCTGGATCTGCGTCGCGGTATTGGTCACATGGTCCGAACCGCGCACCACATGGGTCACCCCCATCTCGGTGTCATCCACCACCGACGCCAGGGTATAGAGCATCTGCCCGTCCTGCCGGATCAGCACCGGGTCCGAGACCGAGGCGGCATCGATCGAGATCGGCCCGAGAATGCCGTCGGTCCATTCGATCCGTTCCTGATCGAGCTTGAAGCGCCAGACCCCCTGGCCGCGCTCTTCCCTCAGCCGGTCCCTGTCGGTCTCCGACAGCGCCAGCGCCGCGCGGTCATAGACCGGCGGCTTGCCCATGTTGAGCTGTTTCTTGCGCTTGAGGTCGAGTTCGGTGGGCGTCTCGAACGCCTCGTAGAACCGGCCTTTCTGGCGCAGCGTCTCGGCGGCGGCCTCGTAGCGGTCAAGCCGTTCGGATTGCCGTTCCACCCGGTCCCAGGTCAGGCCCAGCCATTCCAGATCCTGCTTGATGGCGTCGACATATTCCTCTTTCGAGCGCTCGGGATCGGTGTCGTCGATGCGCAGGATGAAGGTGCCGCCAGCCTTGCGCGCGATCAGCCAGTTGAACAGCGCGGTGCGCAGGTTGCCGATGTGGATATAGCCGGTGGGCGACGGGGCGAAACGGGTGGTGGTCATGGGGGTCTCCTGTTGGCTGAGCCTTTCCCATGATCCGCCGCGCTTGTCCAGCTTTCCCGCCCGCGCCACACCGCCCCCGGGAGGAACAGGTCAGCCGCGCAGCCATCCCGCCTCAGGTTGTCTCAGCTCGGCTCCACCGGCCAATGCCCCTGTAGATCCCGCAGCCCGGCGCCGATCAGTTCGCCCAGGACCGCCAAGTCGATATCCGCCAGCTTGTTGACATAGAGGCAGGAAACCCCGGTCCTGTGCTTGCCCAGCCGCGCCAGGATGTCGCCGAAATCGGCATAACCCGGCATGATGTAGATCGACAGGGCGGTCTTGCGCGGGGCAAAGCCGGTGGCCAGGAAATCGCCCGCGCGGCCGCTGTCGTAGACATAGTGGTAGCGGCCATAGCCGATGATGCTCGCGCCCCACATCTGCGGCTGAAAACCGGTCACCTCGCGAAACAGCGCATCCAGCGCCCGGGCATCGGCGCGCCGGCGCTCCGGGTGCACCTCTGCCAGAAATTCGCGCACCGAGGCGCCGGTCGGTTGCGTCTTGTTCTCGGCCTTGGCCATTCCGCCTCCCTCCCCGTCACGAAGCCGTGAGCGACGGAATAAGTTTTGCACAACGTGTTACATCTGTCCGCATATTACAGGGAGATATTGCATGACACCGAAACTGACCCGACGCGGCCTGCTGGCTTCGGCCGCCGCGACCCCTCTGGCCGGGCTTGCCGCCACAGGTGCCCGGGCGCAGACCGCGCAGCAGGGCATCAACACGGTTGATTTCCGCCGCGTGAAGCTGGGCGATTTCGAGGTGACGACGCTGCTTGCAGGCACCCGCGCCGTCCCCGATCCGCAGACCATCTTTGGCCTCAACGCCAGCGAAGAGGAGTTTGCCGCCGCCTCCGAGGCCGCCCATATCCCCACAGATCAGGCGCAGTTCTTCTTTACGCCGACGCTGGTCAACACCGGCAGCGAACTGGTGCTCTTCGACACCGGGCTGAACCCCGCCGGCATCACCGCCGCGCTCGAGGCCGCCGGACATGCGCCCGGGGACGTCGACGTGGTTGTCATCACCCACATGCATGGCGACCACATCGGCGGGCTGGCCGATGACAGCGGCGCCGCCACCTTTGGCAATGCGCGTTACGTCACCGGCGCCACCGAATTCGACCATTGGTCGAATGCCGGCAACGAGGGCTTCGAGGCCAAGGTGCGGCCGCTGGCCGAGCGGATGGAGATGATCTCGGGCGGCGACAGCGTGGCCTCCGGCATCGAGGCGATCGAGGCCTTCGGCCATACCCCCGGGCATATGGTCTATCGTCTGGAAAGCGGCGGGCAGAACCTGATCGTCGCCGCCGATTTCGCCAACCACTACGTCTGGTCGCTGGCCTATCCCGACTGGGAAGTGCGTTTCGACATGGACAAATCCGCCGCCGCCGCGTCCCGCAAGGAGCTGCTCGGGATGATGGCCGCCGACAAGCTGCCCTTCATCGGCTACCACATGCCCTTCCCGGCCATCGGCTATGTCGACATGCGCGACAGCGGCTATCACTACACGCCGATGAGCTATCAGCTGATGCTCTGAGCCTGCCTTGCGACGTCATGGGCCGGCCTGACGAAAGGCCGGCCTGCATTGCCCTGGGCCCGCCTAGCGAAAGGCCGGCCCGTGCGCCCAGATGGTCAGCGACTGCCGCGCGCCGCGGGTCACCGGCGTCACCCGGTGCAGCAGGAAGGCGGGAAAAAGCGTCGCTGTCCCGCAGGCCCGGTTGGCCGCCACCACATTGGCCGATGGCATCACCTCGAGCGTGCCGCCATCGTAGACCTCGGCCCCGGCCAGTTGCACCACCATGGTCAGCTTGCGCCGCGCCGCGACCGGGCCGTCGCCGATATCCGCATGCCAGTCGAAATGGCCTTCGCGCTCGGCGCCATAGCGCGCCACCTGCGCGCTTTCGGCGAAATCCTGGAGATCGAAGCCAAAGACATCGCGGTTGGCGCTGCGCACCACATCGATGATGCGGTCCATCACCCATTCGGCGCCCGCCACCTCATCGAGCCAGACCAAATCGGCGCGCCGCAGATTGTGATCGCGGGTCTGCCCCACGAGCCGCGCATCGCGCGCGTCGGCCGAAGCCGCGAGGGCCACGATTTCATTGCATTCGGCGGGCGAAAAGGCGCCCGCCACCTGATGGACTGCGATCATGTCGGCCTTCCGTTTGCGGATCAGCGCTCGCCTTGCCCGGAATTTTCCCGGCCTGCGCCGCAAATTGCGACGCGTCGGGCGGAAAACGACAGAAATTTGCCCGCCAAGGGCTGGAAAACGCCGCCGGAGAATGAGACTGTGAGCGCTAACTGCGGCATGCCGCGCGCCCTTCGGAACCGAGATGCAGACCAATATCCTCACCATCACCCTCAACCCCGCCGTCGATTTCGCCACCTCGGCGCCGCGGGTCTATCCCGAGCACAAGCTGCGCTGCACCGACCCCAGCATCGATCCCGGCGGCGGCGGCATCAACGTCGCCCGCGCGGTGCAGATGCTGGGTGGCCATGCCACCGCGCTGATCGCCATTGGCGGCGCCACCGGCGCGCAGCTCCTGCAATTGCTGGCGCTCGAGGGCGTGCCGACCGTGGCCTTTCAGGGCCCGGGCGAGACACGGCTGAGCTTTTCGGTCACCGACCAAGCGGACAACCAGCAATACCGCTTTGTCCTGCCCGGCGACCCCTGGGGCGAGGAAGACGTCGCGCGGGGTCTTCGCAGCATCGACCAGGCGGCGGCGGACAATACGCTGGTGGTGCTGTCGGGCTCGCAGCCGCCCGGCGTGGCCAAGGAATTCCCCTCGATCCTCGCCGCCCATATCAAGGGCCGCAATGCGCAGATCATCGTCGACACCTCGGGCCCGGCGCTGTTTCAGCTCGCCCGCGAACCGCATGAGACGATCTTTGCCCTGCGCATGGACGGGCCGGAGGCTGAGGAACTGGCCGGCCGTTCGCTGCCGACCCGAGAAGACAGCGCCGAATTCGCCCGCACCCTGGTCGAGCGCGGCGTGGCCAAGAACGTCATCGTGGCGCGCGGCGCCGATGGCTCGGTGTTGTCCAGCGCCGACGGCGCCTGGCACGCGGTGGGCCCCAGGATCGAGGTGGTGAGCAAGGTCGGCGCCGGCGACAGCTTTGTCGGCGCCTTCGCGCTGGCGCTGGCGCGGGGCGAACCGGTGGCCGATTGCCTCAAGGTCGGCGTCGTGGCGGCCGGGGCGGCCTGCACGACGCTGGGCACGCGGCTCTGTGAAAAGGCCACCGTCGACGCGCTTTTGCCGGACGCGGTGCTGACCCGGCTGTGAGCCCTGACGCAGAAACCTTTGAGCGGCTAGCGGCAGAGGCGCTCGACGCCCTGCCGGCGCCTTTCGACAGGGCGGCGCAGGCGGTCATCGTGCAGGTCGTCGACTGGCCCCCCGACGAGATGCTGCGCGCCATGGGCATGCACGACCCGCTCGAGCTGACCGGGCTCTACGAGGGCATCCCGCTCACCGAGAAGTCGAGCTTCGACCAGCCGCTGACACCCGACATGATCTGGCTGTTCCGCGAACCGATCCTCGCCGAATGGCGTGACCGGGGCAACGAGGAGCTTGGCGATCTGGTGCGTCACGTTCTGGTGCACGAACTGGCACATCATTTCGGCTGGTCAGACGACGATATCGCCTTAATTGACAGATGGTGGGAGTGAGCGGCACTTCCGAAAGATCGTGAGGTGAAGGATGACGCGCGTGCTGGTTTTTATGATGTTTCTGCTGCTGCCGGTCGTGGCGCAGGCCCAGGAGCGGATGCTGGTGATCGGCGATTCCATCCTCGCCTGGAACCGGCTCAACGGCAATTCCATCCCGCAGATCCTCGACCGGATGCCGCAGTATCAGGTGACCAGCCGCGCCTTTCCGGGGGCGGCCTTTTCGCATTCCGGCAACCTGCGCAGCATGCTCCAGCGCGAGATCCGGGCGCAATTGCCACGCGGCCAATGGGATGTGATCCTGCTCAATGGCGGGGCCAATGATCTGGCGCGGGAATGCGACTGCAACAGATGCGCCACGACGCTCGACCGCATGGTCAGCGCCGACGGGGCGCGCGGCGAGGTGCCGGCCTTTCTCGACCGGCTGCGGTCGCGGGCACAGCGCGTGGTGTGGATGGATTATTACCCCGGATCGGTGCGCGGCGGGCCGTTTGCCGCCTGTACCGACGAACTGGCGGAATATCAGACGCGGCTGTCTCGCGCCGCCGGGCGCCGGCCCTGGGTGACCTTTGTCGACGCCGGCGATGTCTATGACCCGCGCGATCTGTCGCTGTATTCGCGTGATCTGGTGCATCCGACACCCAGAGGCGGCGCGCGCATCGCCGGGCTGATCGCCCGGGCGCTGGCTCGCTGAGGCCGCGCCCGAGCGGGATTACGACGGGTCGCGCCAGCCGTTGACCACCGGATAGCGCCGATCGAGCCAGAAGGCACGTTTGCTCAGCCGCGTGCCCGGCGCCGCCTGGAACCGCTTGTATTCACTGATATAGAGCAGGTGCTCCACCTTCTTGGCCGTGGCCCGGTCAAACCCCGCCGCGACGCAATCCTCGATCGAACCGTCCTGATCGACAAGGATCGTCAGCAGCGCGTCGAGCTCGGGGTAATCGGGCAGCGAATCGCTGTCCTTCTGGTCCGCGCGCAGCTCGGCCGAGGGCGGCTTGTCGATGATCGACACCGGGATGACCGCGGCCCCGGGCCCCTTCATCCAGTCGCGGTGGTTGGCGTTGCGCCAGCGGCATTGCTCGAACACCCGGGTCTTGTAGAGATCCTTGATCGGGTTGTAGCCGCCCGCCATGTCGCCATAGATCGTGGCATAGCCCACCGCGACCTCGGATTTGTTGCCGGTCGTCAGCAGCATCTCGCCGAACTTGTTCGAAAGGGCCATCAGCAGCAGCCCGCGCAGCCGCGACTGGATGTTTTCCTCGGTCAGCCCCGCTTCCGTGCCTTCGAAGAGCGGCGCCAGCGTGTTGGTGATCGCCGTCCGCCCCTCGGTGATCGGCACGAAATCGTAGCGGCAGCCCAGCCGTTCGGCCAGCGCCTTGGCATCGTCGAGCGAGGCCTGCGAGGTATATTCCGACGGCAGCATCACGCAGCGCACGTTCTCCGGCCCCAGGGCATCCGCCGCGATGGTCGCCACCAGCGCCGAGTCGATGCCGCCCGACAGCCCCAGCAGCACCTTCTTGAAGCCGGTCTTGCGCAGATAGTCGCGCAGCGCCAGCACCATGCAATAGTAATCCTGCTCCCATTCGCCCGGATGCTGCGCCACCTCGGCCGGCACGATGCGCCAGCCGTCCGCCCCACGCGCAAGATCGACATGTGCCAGACCGGCCTCGAATACCGGCATCTGAAACGCAATCTCGCCATGCGGGTTGATCCCGAAGGTGCCACCGTCGAAGACCTGATCGTCCTGCCCGCCGACACAGTTGAGATAGATCAGCGGCAGCCCGGTCTCGACCACCCGGCCCACCGCATGGCTCAGCCGCACATCGAATTTGCCGCGGTAATAGGGCGAGCCATTGGGCACCAGCAGAAACTCGGCACCGGTCTCGGCATGGGTCTCGGCCACATCCGGATACCAGGCGTCCTCGCAGATCGGGCTGCCGATGCGGATCGGCCCCAGCGCATAAGGCCCGCCCATGGGCCCGGTGTCAAAGATCCGCTTTTCGTCGAACACCGTCTCGTTGGGCAGATGATGCTTGAGCTGGGTGGCGACGATCTCGCCGCCCTTGCAAATCAGATAGGCGTTGAAGAGCTCAGCGCCCTCGACCCAGGGCGCGCCCATGGCGATGGCCGGCCCATCGGCGCAATCCCGCGCCAGCGCCCTCACGGCCTCGATGGCGGCGGTGTGAAAGGCCGGCTTCATCACCAGATCCTGCGCATTGTAGCCGGTGATGAACATCTCGGGGAAGGCCACCAGATCGGCGCCCGCGGATTTGCCCGCCGCCCAGGCATCGCGCGCCAGCGCGGCATTGCCGGCGATATCGCCCACGGTCGGGTTGAGCTGTGCCAGCGTGATGCGGAATGTGTCGGCCATGTCCTGCCCCTTCGGTGTCATGCCTTCCCTTACCAGATCGACCGGCAGGGAAAAGACCTGCTACCGCCGGACCCCAGCAAAACCGCCCGCAGCGCTCTGCCACCGGCGCGAACGCGCAAACTTCGGGCGCCGCTGCGGTGGCGGCCCGCTGGCACGTCGGCCACCACTTCGTGAACAAACCCGTCAGATCAACCGCCTGCGATCAAAAGGCATTGTCTGCACTGGCCTGCTCCATTACCGTCCTCGGAAAGGACAGACCGGGGGCAAGTGGGGCCACATGAAGCAATCCATCCGCATCGCAGGCGTGACACTGGCACTTCTGGCCGCCTTGCCGGCCCTGTCACAGGATGGCGAGGTGCTGACCAAGCAATATGACGACGGCGGCGTCTACGAAGGCACCTTCCGCGACGGGCTTCAGCATGGCGAAGGCAGCTACCGGCTGCCCAACGGCTATGAATACCGAGGCGAATGGGTGGCGGGCGAGATCAAGGGCAAAGGCGTGGCGCGCTTTCCCAACGGGTCGATCTATGAAGGTGAGTTTGCCAAGGGCAAGCCGCATGGGGTGGGCAAGATCACCTTTACCGACGGCGGCACCTATGAAGGCACATGGGCCGATGGCGAGATCACCGGCCAGGGCGTGGCGATCTATGCCAATGGCGTGCGCTACGAGGGCAGTTTCCGCAACGCCATGCACCACGGGCGCGGCGTGATGACCAGCCCCGGCGGCTATGTCTACGACGGCGACTGGGTCAATGGCGTCAAGGAAGGCAATGCCACAATCTCCTATCCCGACGGCTCGACCTACGAGGGCCGGGTCTCGGACGGGCAGCGCGACGGCCAGGGCAAACTGGTGATGATCGACGGGCTGATCTACGAGGGGCTCTGGCGCGAAGGCCAGATCTCGGGCGAAGGCAAGCTGATCCAGCCCAACGGCGATATCTACGAAGGCGAGCTGGTGGCCGGCCGCCGCGAGGGCCAGGGCCGGGTGACCTATGCCAATGGCGACGTCTACGAAGGCAGCTTCCGCGACGACCAGCGCAACGGCAAGGGCGTGTTCACCGGTGAGGACGGCTATCGCTACGAAGGCGACTGGCAGGACGGCAAGATCCAGGGCGTGGGCACCGTGACCTATCCCGACGGCTCGATCTATGTCGGCCAGTTCCGCAACGATCTGGCGCATGGCCAGGGCAATATCACCTATCCCGACGGTTCCACCTACGAGGGCCAGTGGGTCGATGGCGTGATCGAGGGCGAGGGCCGGGCCACCTATCCCAACGGCCTGGTCTATGAAGGCGGCTTCCAGAACGCGCGCAACCATGGCTACGGCGTGATGACCTATGCCGACGGCTACCGCTACGAAGGCGAATGGGAACGCGGCCGGCGGCATGGCAAGGGCACCGCAACCTATCCCGACGGCACGGTCTATATCGGCCAGTTCGAAGACGGCCAGCGCCACGGTGAAGGCGAGATCTCGATGCCCGACGGCTTCAAATACATCGGCGACTGGAAGAACGGCGAGATCTCCGGCGAGGGCGTGGCGACCTATGCCAATGGCGATGTCTACGAGGGCACCTTCGTGGCCGGCAAGCGCCAGGGCGAGGGCACCATGCGGTATGCCGCCGGTCAGGAGGCCAGCGGCGAATGGAAGAACGGCGCCTTGATGCAGGCGGACGAGCCGGAGCCTGCGGCAGAAGAGAGCGCCGAGGACACACCGGACGCGCCCACCGCAGAGTGATCCGCTGCGCCTCCGGGGCCGTCTGCTCGAACTCCGGAGCGCCGCCAATTCCCGCGGTCGCGCCGATCAACGGCACGCGTGAGCGCATTTTGTCCGTCCTCGGCGGGCAAAATAGGCCGCCCGGCCCGCCAAACCCGGCAAAAAGACACTTTTCATTCGGAAACACCCGCGTATAGTCGCCTCATGTTGACCCGAGGCCATATCCCGACCCTGTCCCGCGCCCCCGGCGCGGCGCTGTCGCGCGGCCTGCTTCTCCTAATCCGCCTCTGAGCGTGCCGTCAGGCGCGACCGCTCAGAGGAGGCCCGTTCGCGCCCGAACCCCGGAGAAGATTTTCAAGAGACGTGACCATGACCCAGACAGACAGAAACCGCGTGTTGATCTTCGACACGACCCTTCGCGATGGCGAGCAGAGCCCCGGCGCGACGATGACCCATTCGGAAAAGCTCGAGATTGCCGAACTGCTCGACGATATGGGCGTCGACATCATCGAGGCCGGCTTTCCGATCGCCTCCGAAGGCGATTTCGCCGCTGTTTCGGAGATCGCCCAGCGCTCGAAAAACGCGGTGATCTGCGGCCTCGCCCGGGCGCAGCTGCCCGACATCGACCGCTGTTTCGAAGCGGTGAAACAGGCCGCCCGGCCGCGTATCCACACCTTTATCGGCACCTCGCCGCTGCACCGCGCCATTCCCAACCTGTCGATGGATGAAATGGCCGAGCGCATCGAGCAGACGGTGAGCCATGCCCGCAACCTGACCGACAATGTGCAGTGGTCGCCGATGGATGCGACGCGCACCGAGTGGGATTACCTCTGCCGTGTGATCGAGATCGCCATCAAGGCCGGCGCCACCACGATCAACATCCCCGACACCGTGGGCTATACCGCGCCGCGCGAAAGCGCCGAGCTGATCCGCCGGCTGATCGAGACGGTGCCCGGCGCCGACGAGGTGGTCTTTGCCACGCATTGCCACAACGATCTTGGCATGGCGACGGCCAATTCGCTGGCCGCGGTCGAGGCCGGGGCGCGTCAGATCGAATGCACGATCAACGGGCTGGGCGAACGCGCCGGCAATACCGCGCTGGAAGAAGTTGTCATGGCGATGAAGGTCAGGAATGACATCATGCCGTTCCAGACCGGCATCGACAGCCGCAAGATCATGCATATCTCGCGCCGTGTCGCCACCGTCTCGGGCTTCAACGTCCAGTTCAACAAGGCCATCGTGGGCAAGAACGCCTTTGCCCATGAGAGCGGCATCCACCAGGACGGCATGCTCAAGAACGCCGAGACCTTCGAGATCATGCGCCCAGAGGATGTGGGCCTTTCGGGCACCTCGCTGCCGCTTGGCAAGCACTCGGGCCGCGCCGCCTTGCGCGCCAAGCTCAAGGAACTGGGGGTCGACGTGGGCGACAACCAGCTCAAGGACATCTTTGTGCGGTTCAAGGAGCTCGCCGACCGCAAGAAAGAGGTCTTTGACGACGATATCCTGGCGCTGGTCTCGGCCACCACCGAAGGCAATGCCGATCAGTTGCAACTGGTCAACCTCAAGGTCGTCTGCGGCACCGGCGGCCCGGCGGAAGCGACGATCGAGATGGAGATCGGCGGCACGGAACACTCCGCGACCTGCCAGGGCGACGGCCCGGTCGATGCCGCCTTCAAGGCGGTGCGCGACCTGCACCCCAACACCGCGCGGCTTCAGCTTTACCAGGTGCATGCGGTCACCGAGGGCACCGATGCCCAGGCCACGGTTTCGGTCCGGCTGGAAGAGGATGGCATGATCGCCACCGGCCAGTCGGCCGATACCGATACGGTGGTGGCCTCGGTCAAGGCCTATGTGCAGGCCCTGAACCGGCTTCTGGTGCGGCGTGAAAAGCTCGGCCCCGGCGCCGATGCGCGCGAAATCAGCTACAAGGAGCTTGGCTGAGGCCGGGCGCCCGGCCCGACCTGGGGGGCCAGCCCCCCAGACCCCCCGGGATATTTCCGGCCAGAAGAAGCAGGGGGCCGGCGGCCCCGGGATCAGGCGGTCACGACCGCCCCTTCCAGGGCACCAGCACCCGCTCGGCCTTGCGCATCAGCATGTCGATGCCGAAGCCGATCACCCCGATCAGGATGATCCCCATCAGCACGATGTCGGTGAGCTGGAACTTCGAGGCCACCATGATCATCATGCCGGCGCCCTGTTCGGCGGCGACCAGCTCGGCGGCGACTACCGTCCCCCAGCAGACCCCCATCGCCACCCGCGCGCCGGTGAAGATCTCGGGCAGCGAGTTGGGCACGATCACATGTCGCATGATCTGCCATTTCGAAGCGCCCAGAGAATAGGCGGCATGCACCTTGGTGATGTTCACGCCAGAGACCCCCGACCGCGCCGCGATGGCCATGATCCAGAGCGCGGCGAGGAACAGCAGGATGATCTTGCCGGTCTCGCCGATGCCGGCCCAGATGATCACCAGCGGGATCAGCGCCAGCGGCGGCACCGGCCGCATGAATTCGACGATCGGGTCGAACCAGCCGCGGAACCAGGCCGAAAGCCCCATGGCATAGCCCAGCGGGATGCCGACCAGCGCGCCGGCGACAAAGCCCACCACCACGCGGAACAGCGAATAGCCCAGATGTTCCCAGAGCGTGCTGTCGCGGTAGCCGTCGCTGGCGATTTCGCCCAGGCGCTGCACCACCGCCTCGGGCGGCGGCAGCCAGATCGGCTCCATCTGCCAGCCCTTGGCAGGTTCGAAATTCAGCGTGCCTTTCTGCGACATGCCGACCCGGCCGAACTCGGTCAGCACCTCGCCGCCGGGCACGATGGGCTCGCCATTGACCGCCACCACCTGATGGCCTTGGTCACGGCCCTTTTCATCGTTTCGGTCGACCCGCATCAGCCCGGACCGCCAGGCGCCGATGGTATAGGCGTCGTTCTTGGCCCAGCCGTCGCCCGGATCGACCTCGGGCACCTCGGCGTCTTCGCCCACCGGATGCACCAGCACGGTGATCGTGGCCTCGTCGCGGCTGCCGTCGTCGGCCTCGGCGGTATAGGTCATCGTCGCCACGCCTTCGAACGGCCCCGGCGCATGCAGGAACCGGGGCAGCAGCGACGAGCCGGTGAAGGCGCCCCAGAGCAGAAAGATCGTCAGGATCGAGACCACGCTGGCGGTCCGGTTCGAGGTCACGGCGCTTTCGTCGCCGAAGGTCACCGTCTTGCGGGCGCTGTAGCCCTTGGCGGTCTGATCGACGATCAGCCGCACCAGAAAGAAGGAGCCCACGAAAATCGCGATATAGATCAGGAAGATGATCATTTCTCGTCCTCCGACCGGCCCATGATTTCCTCTTCCATGTCCCAGATCATGCCAAGGATCTCCTCGCGTCTTTCGGCGAATTCAGGGTGTTTCTTCACCTCGCGCAGATCCTGGCCGACGCCGAGATCGGCGAAAGGCAACCGGTATTCGCGGTGGATACGGCCCGGGCGCGGCGCCATGACAAGCAGGCGCTCGCCCAGCAACAGCGCCTCTTCGACCGAATGGGTGATCAGGATGATGGTCTTGCCGGTCTCCTTCCAGAGCTTGAGCACCAGCGATTGCATCTTTTCGCGGGTCAGCGCATCCAGCGCCCCCAGCGGCTCGTCCATCAGGATGACATCCGGGTCATTGGCCAGGCAGCGCGCCAGCGCCACCCGCTGCTGCATGCCGCCCGACAGCTCGTAGATCGCCTTTTCCTTGAAATCCTGAAGCCCGACGATATCCAGCAGGTGATCAACCTCGGCGCCGTATTCCTTTTCGCCCTGGCCTTTCATCCGCGGCCCGAAGCTCACGTTTTCGCGCACCGACATCCATTCGAAGAGCGCGCCCTGCTGGAACACCATGCCCCGTTCGGCATCGGGGCCGGTGACGTCATGGCCGTTGAGTTGTATCTCGCCCGAGGTCGGCGCCAGAAAGCCCGCGACGATGTTGAGCAACGTCGTCTTGCCACAGCCCGAAGGCCCCAGCACCGACATCAGCTCGCCTTCGGCCAGGTCCAGCGACACGTCCTTGAGCGCCTGCACGTGACTGCCGTTCGGCAGGTCGAAGCGCATCGACAGTTTTTCGATCATCAGTCCCGACATGGCCGGCCCTACTGCCCCTTATTGGTGGGGCCGCTCCCGGCGCCCTGCGGGCCTCTTTCGAAGCAAGCCGCAGGGGCACGCGGAGCGGCCCGGTCTCGTTGCCGTCAGGCTTACATGCCGCTGGCGGATTGCAGCGGTCCGGTGTTCACCGCATCTTCATAACTGTCGAGCGCGCTGTCGATCGAGCCGGCCTCGACAAAGACATCCGCCACGCCTTTCATGAACTCCTGCGCGCCGCCGCCCAACCATTTCTCGCCGAGCTGTTCGTCGACCGGCGGGAAGATGAAGGTCGAGATCGTCGACATCGTCGCCTCCTCGTCCATACCGGCATCCTTGGCGATCACCGGCAGCATCTTGTCGCGGTTGGCCTCGTCGGCCCACATCGCATTGGCCTCGGCCGTCACCTGAAGAAAGGCCGCCACGGTGTCGGAGTTCTCGGCCACCCAGGAGGCCGGGCCCGAGGTCACGTCGAAGACCAGGATGCCGAGCTCTTCCTTTTCCGCCCCGGTGAGCAGGGAATTTCCGTGCTCGAGCATGCGGCGCAGCGATCCGCCCCAGCCGCACGCCATGTCGACCGAGCCCTGGGCGATTGCCGCGGCGCCATCCGGCGGCGCCATGTCGACCACATCGAGCGAGCCGACGTCGACGCCGAAATGGCTCATCTGCTTGAGGAAACCGTAATGCGCCGCGGTGCCCAGCGGCACTGCGACCTTCTTGCCCTCGAGTTCCGCCGCGCTCATCTTGTCGATTTCAAGGTCTTCGCGCACCACGCAGTTGTCGTTCTCGGAATAGCTCACCGCCACGTCGAGGATCTGAAGATCCTGCCCGGCCGAGGTTGCCACCACGAAGGGCGGCACGCCCTGGCTGACCGACATCTGCACATCGCCCGAGGCCATCGCCGCCGACATCGCGGTGCCGGTGTCGAAGCTCACCCAGTTGACCGGCATGCCCAGCGCCTCGTCATACATGCCTTCCTGCTTGGCGTATTGGAACGGCATCGGCCATTCGAGGAAATAGCCGACCGTGATGCCCTCGCTGTGGCTGCCGGCAAAACCGGCCTGCGCCGAGGCCATCAGCGCCGCGGCGGCGACTGTCCCCATAACCCGTCGTGTGATTGTCATGTCTTCAGCTCCCGTGTTGGTCCTGCCCTTTTGCGGGCATGTGATCTGCCGGTTGGCCCGGCCACGTCGCGGGTGGCCCGGACGTGGGCACAATCCGAGCGGAAATCCTGTCAGCGATCAACGAAAAACTTTGCGCGCCGAAAGGTGCCAAAGGGCTTGCGAAAACCGGTTTGAAAAATTTCTGGCGCGAATTCAGCGCCTTGCCGGAATGGCTCTGAATTCAGCCGTTGGCGAACTTTCAACTGGACTCAAGGACTGGCCGGATGTGGCCCTATCATTCGCCGTCTTTCGCGGCTTCCTTGACAGGGACGACGGCCCGGCTTCACCGGGCCCGTCGGCCGTTGTTTCTTGACCTCGAAAACAAAAGGTGACGCCATGGATGGCACTCTGAGCGCAAATGATATCAGCCGTGTTGTCGAGGCCGACAAGGCCCACATCTGGCATCATCTGACCCAGCACAAACCCTTCGAGACCTCCGATCCGCGGATCATCATCGAGGGCAAGGGCATCCACGTCTGGGATCAGCACGGCACCCGCCTGCTCGACGCGGTTTCGGGCGGCGTCTGGACGGTCAACGTCGGCTACGGCCGCGAGCGCATTGCCAATGCGGTGCGCGACCAGCTGGTCAAGCTGAACTATTTCGCCGGCTCCGCCGGGTCCGTGCCGGGCTCGCACTTCGCCGAGGCGCTGCTTGACAAGATGCCGGGCATGAGCCGGGTCTATTACTGCAACTCCGGCTCCGAGGCCAATGAAAAGGCCTTCAAGATGATCCGCCAGATCGCCCACAAGCGCCACGGCGGCAAGAAGCACAAGATCCTCTATCGCGACCGCGATTATCACGGCACCACGATCTCCTGCCTGTCGGCCGGTGGCCAGGACGAGCGTGGCGCGCAATACGGGCCTTATACCCCCGGCTTTGTCCGGGTGCCGCATTGTCTCGAATACCGCCGCCACGAACAGGACGGCGCGCCGGTCGAGAACTATGGCGAATGGGCCGCCGACCAGATCGAACAGGTGATCCTGCGCGAAGGCCCCGACACCGTCGGCGGCCTCTGCCTCGAGCCGGTGACCGCCGGTGGCGGCGTCATCACCCCGCCCGAGGGCTACTGGCAGAAGGTTCAGGAAATCTGCCGCAAATACGACATCCTGCTGCACATCGACGAGGTGGTCTGCGGCCTGGGCCGGACCGGCGAATGGTTCGGCTATCAGCACTACGGCATCCAGCCCGACATGGTCACCATGGCCAAGGGCGTGGCCTCGGGCTATGCCGCCATCGCCTGCCTTGTCACCACCGAGGATGTCTTTTCCCCCTTCAAGTCGAACGCCGCCGATCCGCTCGACTATTTCCGCGATATCTCGACCTTTGGCGGCTGCACCGCCGGGCCGGCGGCGGCGCTGGAAAACATGGCGATCATCGAAGAGGAAGGCCTGCTGGCCAATACCACCGCCATGGGCACGCATATGTTCGAGGCGCTGAGTGAGCTTGCCGACCGTCACCCGGTGATCGGCCAGGTCCGCGGCAAGGGGCTGTTCCTCGGCGCCGAACTGGTCGCCGACCGCGACAGCCGGCAACCGGTACCGGAGGCGCAGGTCGGGGCCGTGGTGGCCGATTGCGGCCGTCAGGGCGTGATCATCGGCGCCACCAACCGGTCGGTGCCGGGCTACAACAACACCCTGTGTTTCAGCCCCGCGCTGATCGCCAGCAAGGACAACATCGACGAGATCGTCAGCGCCGTCGACCAGGCCCTGACCCGCGTCTTCGCCGGCTGATCCGGCGCCCCGGGGAAGTCCCTCTCCGGTCTCCTGCTCCCCGGCCGGGACGGTTCGGCACGATCCCCGTCCTGGCTTCTCTTGGCCCGTAAATATTCCTGGGGGGAGGCCGCAGGCCCGGGGGGCAAAGCCCCCCTCCTCAAAAAAACTGCGGGCAAAGCCCCCCTCCCAAAAAACTGCGGGCAAAGCCCGCCTTGTCAAACCCCAAGGTCGCAGGTCGTCATCAGTCCAGATTGCACCCACCATAAAGCCAGTCTACCCTGGGACATGGCCGTCCCAGTCGAAGCCTTCTTTCTCGATCCGCATGCCCAGGGCACGCTTCAGGTGCGCATCCAGCAGATGATCGCCCAGGGCATCCTGTCGGGCCGGATCAGACACGGCGAAAAGCTGCCCTCGACCCGCAAGCTGGCCCAGCACCTTGGGGTCAGCCGGATCACCGTGACGCTGGCCTATACCGAGCTGGTCGCCAATGACTACCTCGCGGCGCGCGGCCGGTCGGGCTATTTCGTCTCGGAAAACGCCCCCACGCCGCCGCCCGCCTTTGCCGGTCCCGCGCCCAGCGCCGACCGGGTCGATTGGGCGCGTGCGCTGGGCCAGCGCTTTGCCCAGACCTCCGAGGTGACCAAGCCGCTCGACTGGAACCACTACAAATATCCCTTTGTCTACGGGCAGGCCGATCCGGGGCTGTTCGATCACGCCAACTGGCGGCTCTGCGCCCTGCGCGCGCTTGGCGGGGCGGATTTCCATGCGCTGACCTCGGATTACTACGATCAGGACGATCCCGAACTGATCGCCTTCATCGCCCGCCACACCCTGCCCCGGCGCGGCATCCAGGCCCGGCCGCAGGAGATCCTCGTCACCCTGGGCGCGCAGAACGCGCTCTGGCTGGCGACCCAGGTGCTGCTGACCCGCGACCGGGTGGCGGCGATGGAAAACCCCGGCTATCCGGCGCTGCGCGACATGTTGCTTCAGGCACGCTGCCGACTGGCGCCGGTCGAGGTCGATGCCGACGGGCTGCCGCCCGCGGCGCTGCCCGAAGAGACCGACGTGATCTTTGTCACCCCCAGCCATCAGGCGCCGACCTCGGCCACCATGCCGATGGCCCGGCGGCGGGCGCTGCTCGAAAGGGCCCGGGCGCTTGATGCGCTGATCGTCGAGGACGACTACGAATTCGAGATGGCCTATCCGACGGCCCCGCAACCGGCGCTGAAATCGCTCGACCGCGACGGCCGGGTGATCTACGTCGGCTCGTTTTCGAAATCGCTCTTTCCCGGCCTGCGGCTGGGCTATCTGGTGGGCGACGAGACCTTTATCCGCGAGGTCCGCAGCCTGCGCGCCAGCGTGTTGCGCCATCCGCCGGGCCATGTGCAGCGCACCACCGCGCATTTCCTGGCGCTGGGCCATTACGACGCGTTGATGCGGCGCCAGGCCCGCGCCCTGCACCAGCGGCGCGAGGCGATGGAGGCGGCGATCACCGCCCAGAGGCTGGAGGTGGCCGGGCTGCCGGGGGTCGGCGGCTCGTCCTTCTGGCTGCGCGCGCCCGAGCGGATGGACACCATCCGCCTGTTCGAGCGTTTGCAGGAACAATCGGTGCTGATCGAGCCGGGGCACAATTTCTTTGCCGGCCCCTCGGTGCCACGCAATTTTTACCGGCTGGGCTATTCCTCGATCCCGGTGGCGCGGATTGCCGAAGGCATCGCACTGGTGGCAAAGGCGGTCACGGCGCTGAGCTGATCCGCCCCAAGCTTATCCGCGGATAAGTGTATGAATAATAAGTTAATTTTCCCTGAACGCCCGGTAAGATTCTAGCGGCGCCAATGCGTCGGCACGATGATCAGCGCGCCGATCGACGAAGCGATGGCGTTGAGCCCGGGCGAGGCAAAGCCCAGGCCGAACATGATACGGACGAAATAGAACAGAAAGGCGCCACCGACGCAGATGATGATGCTCTGAAGATAGCCGTTGTGGGTAAACCCCGACTTTTCAGAAACATAGCCCACGATCCCTGCAATCACCACGGTGCCGATCAGAACCGGAAACATCAGCTTTCCCCCAGGACGGTCCCGCGCGGCAGTGCCATGCCGCGCAGAAAGGTTTCGGCGTCCTGCGCCGCCTTGCCCGCCCGTTGCAGGGTATGCAGCCGCAGCGCGCCGGTTCCGCAGGCGACGGTGATGTCGTCGTCGAGCAGCGTGCCGGGGGCGCCCTGCCCCTCCGTCAGCTCCGACATCAGGAGCTTGATGCGGGTGTCTCCCGCCGCGGTCCAGGCGCCGGGAAAGGGCGAAAGGCCGCGGATCTGGCGGTCGATCTCTTGCGCCGGGCGGGTCCAGTCGATGGCGGCCTCGGCTTTGTCGATCTTGCGGGCATAGGTCACGCCAGCGTCGGGCTGCGGCTCCGGCGTCAGGGTGTCGAGCCGGTCCAGCGCCTGCACGATCAGCCGCGCGCCCATGGCGCTCAGCCGGTCGTGCAGCCGTACGGTGGTGTCCTGCGGGGTGATGTCGGTGGCCTCGCGCAACAGCACCGGGCCGGTGTCGAGCCCGGCCTCCATCTGCATGATGCAGACGCCGGTCTCGGCGTCGCCGGCCATGATCGCGCGGTGGATCGGCGCCGCCCCGCGCCAGCGCGGCAAGAGCGAGGCGTGGATATTCAGGCAGCCCCGGCGCGGCGCATCGAGCACCGCTTGCGGCAGGATCAGCCCATAGGCCACCACCACCGCGACATCGGCGTTCAAAGCGGCAAACTCCGCCTGTTCCTCCGCGCCCTTCAGCGACACCGGATGGCGCACCGCGAGGCCCAGCGCCACGGCGCGGGCATGGACCGGCGTCGGCCGGTCCTTCTTGCCACGGCCGGCCGGGCGTGGCGGCTGGCAGTAGACGGCGGCGATCTCGTGGCCGGCGGCGACCAGCGCGTCGAGCACCGGCACCGAGAAATCCGGCGTGCCCATGAAAACCACTCTCATGCCAGTTTCCTCGCCTTTCGGATCAGCATGTCGCGTTTGACCTTGCTCAGCCGGTCGAAATACATCCGGCCATTGAGGTGATCGATCTGGTGCTGCACCGAGGTCGCCCAGAGGCTGACGAAATCACGTTCTTCGATCTCGCCATGTTCGTTCAGGAAGCGCACGGTCACCGCGCGCGGGCGTTTGACCTTAGCCGAGACGCCGGGAAGGTTGGGGCTGGCCTCCTCGTGTTCGCGCAGCTGCACCGAGGCATGCAGCACCTCGGGGTTGGCCATGCGCACCACCTGGCCGCGCGTCTCCGAAGCATCGACCACCGCCAGCCGCACCATCTCGCCCAGCTGCGGCGCGGCGAGGCCGACGCCGGGCATCGCCTCCATCACCTCGATCATCTGCTCCCAAAGGATGCGGTGAGCCTCGGTGAGGTCACTCACCGGTTCGGCGGGGCTGCGCAGGCGCTTGTCGGGCCAGGGGATCACTTTGCGGGTCATGCACGCCGGGGTAAGCCAGCGTTGGGCGCCGGGCAAGGCGATTTGTCAACAAATCTCCGCCGATCCGTCAATGGATCGGCGTATCCCGACCCGGCCCGACGGTCTCACCCCGTCCGCGCCATCTCGCGCTTGAGCTTGACCATCTTGCGAGTGATCATCTGGCGCTTGAGCGGTTTGAGGTAGTCGATAAAGAGCTTGCCGTCGAGGTGGTCGATCTCGTGCTGCACACAGGTCGCCCAGAGCCCGTCCATGTCCTGTTCCTGCACCTTGCCGTCGCGGTCGAGCCAGCGCACGCGGACCTCGGCCGGGCGGGTGACCTCGGCGTATTGGTCGGGGATCGACAGGCAGCCTTCCTCATAGACATTGAGGTCTTCGGAGGTATCGATGATCTCGGGGTTGAACATCACCATCGGTTTCGGCGGCTGGGTCTCGTCCTTTTCGCAATCCATCACGATCAGCCGGTCCATCACGCCCACCTGCGGCGCGGCGAGGCCGATGCCGGGCGCGGCATACATGGTTTCGAGCATGTCGTCGGCCAGCGCGCGCAGATCGTCCGAGAGATCGGCGACAGGCGTGCAGAGCTTCTTGAGCCGCGGGTCGGGGTGGATGAGAATGGGCCGTTTCATGCCGGTGATCTAGTGCAGCTTCGGCAAAAGCGCAACGGTCTCAGCCGCGCAGCACCGCGCCCGGGTTCATGATGCCGTGGGGATCGAGCGCCGCCTTGATCGCGCGCATCGTCGCCAGCTTGGCCGGATCGCCATAGCGTTCGAGATCCGCCACCTTGAGCCGGCCAAGCCCGTGTTCGGCGCTGAACGAGCCGCCCATCTCGACGCAGAGATCATGCACCGCCCGGCTGATGGCGTCACGCTGCGCCGCATAGTCGGATTTGCTGCGGCCCGGGGCCGGAAAGACGTTGTAATGCAGGTTGCCGTCGCCCAGGTGACCAAAGCAGTTGACGCGAATATCGGCAAATTCCGCCAGCGCCTCCGGCGCCCTGGCGATGAAGTCGGGCACCAGGCTCAGCGGCAGGGCGATGTCATGCGAGGCAATGGCACCGATCATCCGGTTGGCGGTGGGGATCTCCTCGCGCACCGCCCAGAGCCCGGCGCGCTGGCCCTCGCTCTGGGCGATGACGCCATCGCTGGCCAGCCCCTGCTCCAGCGCTTCGGCAAAGATCGTCTCGAGCGCAGCTTCAGGCGCCTGTCCGGCGCTCAGGCCAAGCTCGATCAGCACCGTCCATTCGGGCCGTTCGGCAAAGGGCTGGCGCACCTGCGGCAGCATCTCGGCGAGGAAATCGAGCCCGGTGCGGTGGATCAGTTCGAAGGCCGAAACGCCTTCGCCGGCGATGTCGCGGGCCAGGGCCAGCAGGCGCAGGGCGGCGGCCGGGCTTTCGACGACGATCATCGCGGTGCCGGTGGCGGCGGGGCGCGGCGAGAGCTTGAGGCTGGCGGCGGTGATCACGCCCAGCGTGCCCTCGGCGCCCATTAGCAGGTGCTTGAGATCATAGCCGGTGTTGTCCTTGTGCAGCCGCCGCAGCCCGTTCCACAGGCTGCCGTCGGGCAGCACGGCCTCGAGCCCGAGACAGAGCGCGCGGGCATTGCCATAGCGCAGCACGTTGACGCCGCCGGCATTGGTCGACAGGCAGCCGCCGATCCGGGCGCTGCCTTCGGAGGCGAGCGACAGAGGGAACAGCCGGCCGGCCTCGGCTGCGGCGGTCTGGATATCGGCGAGGATGGCGCCGGCCTCGGCCACCAGCACGTTTTCCTCGGGATACAGCGCGCGGATGGCGGTCATCCGTTCGAGCGAGAGGATCAGCGCCGGCGGACCTTCGGGCTGGATTTGCCCGCCCACCAGCCCGGTGCCGCCGCCATACGGCAGCACGCCGACGCGGGCGGCATGGCAGGCGGCAACGATCTGCGCCACCTGCGCGGCCGTGCGCGGCAGCGCCACGAGGCCCGCCTGCCCCTGCCAGCGGCCGCGCGGTTCCTCGAGATAGCGCGGCTCGGCGGGGCGGAGCGTGCCCTCGGGCAGCGCGGCCGCAAGACGGTCGGCGAATCCGGCATCGGCCGGCAATAGATCGGTCATCGGGGTCTCCTTGGCCGCGTTCTAGCGCGTCGGCGCGGCAATGGCTATTCGTCGCGCAGCCAGGAGGGGCGCAGGATCACCACGGTGGGGCGATCCGGCAGGGTGGCGAGGCTGACCTCGATTTCCGAAGTGCCGGGCCGCTGGATGTCGAATTCGTCGGCCATGCCGGCGACAAAGCGTTCGACGCCGTAATCGGAGAACCAGTGCATCGGCAGGACGATCGAGGATTTCAGCCGTTTGAGGACGCGGATCATCACCGGCAGCGCGAGGGTCATGCCGCCGTCGACCGGCGCCATCACCACATCCAGCCGGCCCAGCGCGGCATATTGCAGGTCGTCGGGTTCATGGTGCAGGTGGCCGAGATGGCCGATGCAGAGCCCTTCGACCTCGAAGACGAAGATCGAATTGCCCTTCGGCTCGATGCCGGCGCCCGAGCGGATGTCGGTCGAGACATTGCGCACCACCATTTCGCCGAGATCGAGATAATGTTCGATGCCGCTGCCGAACGGCTCGCCCCACCCGCGCAGGGCATGCGGGATCGCCGGATCGGGCGCGCGGGTGAAATGCGAGGAATGGGCGTGGTTCATGGTGACCACATCGGGGATCATCGTGGTGGTGCCGATGAAGCCGGTGAAATCGGTCACGGCATTGAGCCCGCCGCGGGTGCGGATCAAAAAGGAGGCATGCTGAATGTACTGAATGCCGACCGTGTAATCGGGCAGCGGATCGGTCCAGGCGGCCTTGTGGACAAAGCTGATCCCCGGTGCGGCATCGGCGATGGCGATGCAATGCGAGGGCCGGCGGTCCTGCTGGGCCGAAGTGACGGTGGCGGCGGTGGCGAAGACCAGAAACGTCAAAAGAAATCGGAACATGGGGCATACCTCTCTGGCGCGAGGATAGCGTGATTCGCCGATCGGTCACGGGCTGTTGATGGCGCCGGGCCCCATTTGCCCGGGCAGACGCCCCTCGTGCCTCAAAGACCGGCGTCGGTTTTGCCCCGGCGGTCGATGCGCAGCGCGGCATAGAGCACATGGGTACGCCAGCGGCCGTTGATTTGCAGATAGCTCTGGGCCACGCCTTCATATTTGAAGCCGGCGCTTTCCAGGAGCCCGCGCGAGGCGTGGTTTTCCGGCAGGCAGGCGGCCTCGATGCGGCTCAGGTCCATCTTGGTAAAGGCGTGATGCACCAGCGCGAGGATGGCCTCGCGCATGTAGCCCTGGCGGGCATGCGGCGCGCCGACCCAATAGCCGAGCGTGCCGGCCTGGGCCGGGCCCCGGCGGATGTTGTCGAGGGTGATCGCGCCCAAGAGCGCCTGATCCTCGCGGCGCACCAGGAACAGCGGCATGGCGGTGCCATTGGTGATGGCGCGCTGCGACCAGTAGACCCGGTTGGTAAAGCTCTTGCGGCTCAGGTGGTCGTTCGACCAGGTCGGCTCCCACCGGGTGAGAAACCCGCGCGAGCTGTCGCGCAGGGACGACCAGTCGCGGTAGTCCGAATGCAGGGGCGCGCGCAGGGTGAGACGGTCGGTCTCGAGCCGTATCCTGCGTCGGGCCAGAAGCATCAGGCGGCGCGCCGCGCGTTCAGCCCCGCGAGATCCGGGGCGGCCTCGACCGGGCCGTAAAGCGCCATGGCCACCGGCGCGCTGGCGGCAAGATGCCCGCCGAAGTCGCGCACGCCCTGAACAGTGACCGCATCGATCCGCGCGATGGTTTCGGTGAGCGGCGGCACCCGGCCCCAGATCTGCACCATGCGGGCCAGCCGTTCGGCCCGGCTCGACGGGCTTTCCAGCCCCATCAGCAAGCCGGCCTTCATCTGCGCGCGGGCGCGGGCGACCTCGGCCTCGGTCATGTCATCGGCGGCGCGTTTCAGCTCGTCGATGGTGAGCCCGACCAGATCGGGCAACTGCTCGGCCGAGGTGCCAGCATAGATCGTCATCATGCCGGTATCGGCATAGGCGCCGGCCTGGGCAAAGATCGTGTAGCAGAGGCCACGGTTCTCGCGGATCTCCTGAAACAGCCGTGAGGACATGCCGCCGCCAAGCGCGACGGAATGGATCTGCGCGGTATAGATGCTTTCGTCGCGGTAGCCGGGGCTTTCCAGCGCCAGGGCGAAATGCGCCTGCTCCAGCGATTTCACCGTCCGGCTTTCGCCGCCGCCAAAGCGGGCCGGGCTGTCGAGCTCGGCGTGGCGCGGGGCGAGGTGGCCAAAGAGCGCCTCGGCCTGTTTCACCAGCGCCGCGTGATCGACGGCGCCGGCCGCCGAGAGGATCATCTGGTCGGGGCCGTAATGCTCGGTGACAAAACGCGCGAGGTCTTCGCGGGTGAATGCCTGAACCCGCTCGGGCGGGCCGAGGATGGTGCGGCCCAGCGCCTGATCGGGATAAGAGGCCTCTTGCAGCCAATCGAAGATCACGTCGTCGGGCGTATCGTTGGCCTGGCCGATCTCTTGCAGGATCACCCCGCGCTCGACCTCGATTTCGCGCGGATCGAACACCGGGTTGAGCAGGATGTCGGCCACCACGTCCACCGCCAGCGGCACGTCGTTTTTCAGCACGCGGGCGTAATAGGCGGTCACCTCACGCGAGGTATAGGCGTTGATATAACCGCCGACGTCCTCGATCGCCTCGGCGATCTGCAACGCCGACCGGGTCTCTGTGCCCTTGAAGGCCATATGCTCGAGGAAATGCGCGATACCGTTCTGGTCTTCGCGTTCGGCGCGGCCGCCGGCGCCGACCCAGATGCCGACCGAGGCCGATTCAAGCCCCGGCATATGTTCGGTGACGATGCGGAAACCGTTGGCGAGCGTGTGCAATTCTACCGTCAAGAGGCGATCTTCTCCCGGATGTGGGTTTCGAGGGCGGCGAGGTCGTTTGGCACTCGGGTCACCCGTTCCGCACGCTCATACAGATCTGCCATGCGTTGGGGAAGCCCCGGCCGCTGGCCCGATGCTTTTTCCACCGCATCGGGGAATTTCGCCGGGTGGGCCGTGGCCAGGGTGATCATCGGAGTGGCCGGATCGCGGTGCTCTTCGGCCACCTTCACGCCGACGGCGGAATGCGGGCAGAGCAGTTCGCCCATGGTCTTGCGCGCCGCCGCGATGGTGGCCAGGGTTTCCGCTTCGCTGGCGCGGCCGCTGTCGAAATGCTCGCGCAGGCGTTGCAGCGCGCCCTGGCTGACGTTGAAACCGCCCTGCCCCAGCTCGTCCATCAACTGGCCGATGGCATTGCCGTCGCGGTCATAGGCGTCAAACAGCGCACGTTCGAAATTCGAACTGACCTCGATATCCATCGAGGGCGAGATCGAGGCATGGACGTCGCCCTTGCGGTAGTCGCCCGACGACAGGCAGCGGTGCAGAATGTCGTTCTGGTTGGTCGCGATCACCAGCCGATCGATCGGCAGCCCCATGCGCTTGGCGATGTAGCCGGCAAAGATGTCGCCGAAGTTGCCGGTGGGCACGGTGAAGCTGACCTTGCGGTCCGGCGCACCAAGCGAGACGGCGGACGAGAAGTAATAGACCACCTGCGCCAGCACCCGCGCCCAGTTGATCGAATTGACCCCGGCGAGGCGGACTGCGTCGCGGAAGTCGAAATGGTTGAACATGTCCTTGAGCCGGGCCTGGCAATCATCGAAATTGCCATCCACCGCGAGGGCGTGGACATTGGCCTCGGCGGGCGTGGTCATCTGCCGGCGCTGCACCTCGGAAACCCGACCATACGGGAACAGGATGAAGACATCGACGGCATCAAGCCCGCGAAAGGCCTCGATCGCGGCCGAGCCGGTGTCACCACTGGTGGCGCCGACGATGGTGACCCGCTCGCCCCGGCGTTTCAGCGCATCCTCGAACAGCTGGCCGATCAACTGCATGGCGAAATCCTTGAACGCCAGCGTCGGCCCGTGGAACAGCTCGAGCAGGAAGTGGTTGGGCGCCAGCTGCACCAGCGGCGCGCGGGCGCCATGGCCAAATCCGGCATAGGCGCGGGCGATGATATCGCCGAAGCTTTCGTCGGTGAAGCTGTCGCCGACAAAGGGGCGCATCACGCGAAAGGCGGATTCCTCGTAGCTGAGACCGGCCAGCGCCGCGATATCGGCGCGTGACATCTGCGGAATTTCGGCCGGCACATAGAGACCGCCGTCACGGGCGAGGCCGCTGAGCATTGCCTCTTCGAAGGAAAGTTCCGGGGCGCGGCCCCTGGTCGAGATGTATTTCATCGCTCAAGCGTCCTTGGTCTGGCGTGCGCGGAAGATGTAATAGCCGGTCATCCCGAGCCAGATCGCGGCGAGGGAGAACCATGTGACGGCATATTGCAGGTGATCGTTCGGGATGGCCGAGCTGTCGACCGGCAACGGCGCGATCCCCGGCGCCGGGGGCGTCTCGCTGCGCAGGATGACAAGCAGCGGCTCGGTCTTCAGGGCCTTGGCCATGTCGCCGACGTCGCGGGCATACCAGATGTTGGCTTGCCGATCGTTCTCGGGGGTCGCGGAGGTGCGGTCGTCGGGCCAGTGGATATTGCCGGTGATCTCGGTCGGGCCGGTGCGCCGGGCGGCGTCGCGGGCGGCAACCGGGATAAAGCCGCGATCAATCAGGATGTGGCGGCCGGTATTGGTCAGGAACGGGGCGATGACGCGGTAGCCGGCGCCCTTGTGTTTTTGCGAGACCAGCACAAAAAGCTCGGCGCTGCCGATCTGCCCGCTGAGGGCGACCGGGGCATAGGTATCGGCGGCAATGTCGGGCACCTCGGGCAGCGGGATCGGATCGGCGGCGATGCGGGCATCGATCGCGGCGAGGATGTCTTCTTTCCAGGCGAGGCGCTGGAGTTGCCACGTGCCCAGCCAGACCAGCAGCGCGGTGCCGGCCACTCCGATGATCAGGGCAAAGAGAATGCGTGTCATGACGTCCCGGTGTCGCACGGAAATGGCGCGCCCCGTGTTTTCCATGGTTCCGGCAGGTTATGCAACCGCAAAGGCGGCCGGCGAGCCGGGCCGGCGCTGGCCTCGCCTTGTTCCGGGCCGGGTGTGTCACGGCCAGCCCCTGGAAAGGAAAACGCCCGCCGATGCGGCGGGCGTCTAGACATTCAATTCCGGCTCGGCTCAGCCGCCCCAGATGTAGACTGCGGCAAAGAGGAAGAGCCAGACCACATCGACGAAGTGCCAGTACCAGGCGGCGGCCTCGAAGCCGATGTGCTTTTCGGGGGTGAAATGCCCCTTCAGCAGCCTGAGCAGGCAGACGAAGAGGAAGATCGTGCCGATGATCACATGCGCGCCGTGGAAGCCGGTCGCCATGAAGAAGTTGGCGCCGTAGATATTGCCGGAGAAGCCGAAGGCCGCGTGGCTGTATTCATAGGCCTGGAAGATGGTGAAGATCACACCCAGGACGATGGCGATGATCAGACCCCATTTCATGTCTTCGCGATTGTTCTCGTGCACCAGCGCGTGGTGCGCCCAGGTGGCAGCGGCGCCCGAGCAGAGCAGGATCAGCGTGTTGATCAGCGGCAGGTGGAAGGGATCGAAGGTCTCGATGCCCACCGGCGGCCAGACGCCATCGACGGCCGGGCTCATGCCGCCCGGGTCCATCGGATAGAGCGCATGCTTGAAGAAGCTCCAGAACCAGGCGGCAAAGAACATCACTTCCGACATGATGAACAGGATGAAGCCGTATTTCAGGCCGATCCGCACCACCGGCGTGTGGTCTCCGACCCGGCTCTCGGCGATCACCTCGGACCACCAGCCGAACATGACATACAGCACGCCGACAAAGCCGATCAGGAACATCCACGGACCATTGTCGTGGAACCAGAGCACCGCGCCGAACAGCATCACGAAGCCCGAGACCGACCCGAGCAGCGGCCAGATCGAGGGGTTCAGAATGTGATAATCGTGGTTTTTTACATGGGCCATTGTCGTGTCTTCCCTCGTGCAAAAGGCTCAGTTCGTTTGTGTTGTTTCCGTCGCCGCGTCAAGCGCGGCAGTCTCGGGCATGTCGATTTCGTAGAAGGTATAGGACAGCGTGATATGCTTGGTGTACTTCGCATCGCGGTCTTCGACAATCTCGGGATCGACGTAGAAGGTCACCGGCATCTCGACCCGCTCGCCCGGCATCAGCACCTGTTCGGTGAAGCAGAAACATTCGATCTTGGTGAAAAAGGCCCCGGCGTCATACGGCGCCACATTGTAGCTCGCCTGCCCGGCGATCGGCCGGTCGGTGGGGTTGTAGGCCTCGTAGAAGGCCAGGCCGGTCTCGCCGAGACGGATTGTCATCTCGGGTTGCAGCGCCTTGAACTCCCACGACATCTCACGCTCGAGCGAGGCGTCGAAGCGGATCTTGATGGTCTTGTCGAGGATCACGTCGCTGCCGGTCTCGGAGACATTGGTCACGCCGCCAAAGCCGGTCACCCGGCAGAACCAGTCGTAAAACGGCACCGAGGCCCAGGCCAGCCCGCCCATCAGCACAACCACCGATACAGTCTGGGCCACGGTTTTCGCAGGTCCGCTCAATGCCATCATTCAGCTCCTTCACTGGTCGCGGAGTCGCGGAAGCCCTGGCTGGTGACCTTGACGTAGGTCAGTCCAAAGACGATCACGATCAGCGCCGCCAGCACCAGGCCGACGCCAAGGTTGCGGCCCTTGCGGCGCTGGTGCAGCTCATGTTCGGGGGGAAAGTTCACAGCAGGCCTCCAAGCGACAGCGCCACGCCGGCCCGGTCCAGCCCGGCCTCGACGAGGATCGCACCGAAATGGGCAAAGAGATAGAGCAGCGACAGCTTGAAGAAACCGCGCTCGGCGGCGAAATTGTCGGCCTCGGCATCCTCTTCGGTGCGGCGCCAGATGCGGAGCGCGCCCTTGATGAACAGCGCGTTGAGCACCACCGCAACCACGAGGTAGACCGGCCCGCCCGCCCCGGTAAAGGCGATGGCCACGGCCAGCGCCGCCAGCAGCAGGGTGTAGACGAGGATATGCGCCCGTGTCGCCTTGCGGCCGTGGGTCACGGTCAGCATCGGCACGCCGGCGTTGTCATAGTCGCCGCGCATGAACAGCGCCAGCGCCCAGAAATGCGGCGGTGTCCACATGAAGGTCAGGCAGAACATCAGCACCGATTCCACCGCGATGCCGCCAGTGGCCGCGGCCCAGCCGATCATCGGGGGGAAGGCGCCGGCGGCGCCGCCGATGACGATATTCTGCGGCGTCCAGCGCTTGAGCCACATGGTGTAGATCACCACGTAGAAGAAGATGGTGAAGGCCAGCAGCCCCGCCGCCACCCAGTTTGTCGCCAGCCCGAGCAGCAGCACGGCGAAACCGGACAGGCCGATGCCGAGCGCCAGCGCCTCTTCGGGCGCGACCTTGCCGGCGGGGATCGGCCGGCCGGCGGTGCGTTTCATCACCGCGTCGATATCGGCGTCCCACCACATGTTGAGCGCGCCGGAGGCCCCGCCGCCGACCGCAATGAAGAGCACCGCGCAGAAGGCGATGAAGGGATGCACCGGAACCGGCGCGGCCAGCAGGCCGACAAAGGCGGTGAACACGACAAGCGTCATCACCCGCGGTTTCAGCAGGGCGAAATAATCCCCGAACTGGGCTTCGCTGTCGCGGCTGGCACTATGAAGGCTGGCGTCGGTCATCTTGGTCTCCGGGGCGCCGGGCGGACGCCCGGCCTACGGCGGATGGGTAGGCCGGGCGGCTGCCCGGCCCGGTCACTTACTTGGCCGAAGCCAAATCGTAGGGCAGCGGCAGGCCGGCATATTCCTCGACCGCGCCGGCGAGCCATTCTTCGTAGGCCTCTTCGCTCACCACCTTGACGGTGATCGGCATGTAGGCGTGGTCCTTGCCGCAGAGCTCGGAGCACTGGCCGAAGTAGACGCCTTCGCGCTCGGCCTCGAACCACAGCTCGGCGATCCGGCCGGGCACGCCGTCCTGCTTCACGCCAAAGGCCGGGATGGTCCAGGAGTGGATCACGTCGGCGCCGGTGACCTGCATCACCACGGTCTTGCCGACCGGCACGACAACGGCGGTGTCGGTGGCCAGCAGGTAGAGATCGTCGGAATAGCCGGCATCCGCCAGACCTTCGCGGCCCAGCATGAAGCTGTCGAACGCGATGACGCTGGGCTCGACACCCTCGACGCCGGGATCGACATATTCATACCCCCAGTACCACTGATAGCCGGTGGCCTTGATCACGATGTCGCCTTCGGGAATTTCCTGCTGCTTGAACAGCACCGGCAGCGAGAACGAGCCGATCAGCACCAGGATGGCGATCGGCCCCACAGTCCAGGCGACCTCGATCGGGGTGTTGTGGGTAAAGGCCTTGGGCGTCGGGTTGGCCTTGCGGTTGAAGCGCGCAAAGCAATACACCATCAGGCCGGCGACGAAGATGCAAATGATGGTGATGACCACCAGCAGCATGCCGTCGAGCCATTGCAGATCGCGCGCCAATTCGGTGGCCGCGGGCTGAAAGCCGACCCCGTTCGGGACCGGCTTGCCCACGATCTCGAGATCCTGCGCAAGGGCAGGCGCCGCGGCGAGCGAGGCCGCAAGGCCGGTGAGCAGAGATTTAAGTTGCATCATATACACCCTGGTCGGTTCATGCTGTTCGTCTGTTCGGGGGGCGGGCGCGGGAAATTCGCGCATACGAATCCATTGCCGCGCCGCCCATTGTAACGCAGGCGTTTAAAATCATATTCTTGATACGAGATAAAGCACCACGCCCGCGTCAAAGGGCCGCTTTTTTGATTTGGATCAAACTTCCCGAGGCATATCCCATGGCAGAGACCGCGTTTCGCCCCTTTCAGACATCGCTCGACCCGGACCGGGCGCTGGCGCTTGTGCGCGCGGCCACGGACGGCGCCGAGGATGGCGAGCTGTTTCTGGAGCGGCGCCGCTCCGAAGTGCTGCATTTCGACGATGGCCGCGTGAAAACAGCCAGTTACGACGCCTCCGAAGGCTTCGGCCTGCGCGCCGTCAAGGGCGAGGTGGCGGGCTATGCCCATGCCACCGAGATCTCCGAACCGGCGCTGAAACGCGCGGTCGAGACCGCGCGGCTGGCGGTGGGCGATGGCGGCGGCGTCATGGCGCCCGGCCCCAAGCCCACCAATCGCAGGCTCTACACCGATGCCGACCCGATCGCCGGGGCGGAGTTTCCGGTCAAGATCGAGACGCTGCGCGAGATCGATGCGTTCGCGCGCGATCTCGATCCGCGGGTGGTGCAGGTCTCGGCCACGATCATGGCCTCGCATCAGGAGGTCGAGATCCTGCGCCCTGACGGGCTGCATGTCACCGACGTGCGGCCGATGACGCGGGTCAATGTCTCGGTGATCGTCGAACAGAACGGCCGGCGCGAAAGCGGCGTGGCCGGCGGTGGCGGCCGGCTGGGCCTTGACGGGCTGCTCGATCCCGCGGACTGGCAGGCCAAGGCGCGCGAGGCGCTGCGCATCGCGCTGGTCAACCTCGACGCCGAGCCGGCGCCGGCCGGCGTAATGGACATCGTGCTTGGCCCCGGCTGGCCCGGTATTCTCCTGCATGAGGCCATCGGCCACGGGCTGGAGGGGGATTTCAACCGCAAGGGCAGCTCGGCCTTTGCCGGGCTGATGGGCCGGCAGGTCGCGGCGAAAGGCGTGACCGTTCTGGATGACGGCACCCTGCCCGACCGGCGCGGCTCGCTCTCGGTCGATGACGAGGGCACGCCCTCGGGGCGCAACGTGCTGATCGAGGACGGCATCCTGACCGGTTTCATGCAGGACCGTCAGAACGCGCGTTTGATGGGGGTCGAGCCCAGCGGCAACGGCCGGCGCGAGAGCTTTCAGCACATTCCCATGCCGCGGATGACCAACACCTACATGTTGGGCGGCGACACCGATCCGTCAGAGATCGTGGCGGGCCTGGAGGATGGCATCTGGGCGGTGGGCTTCGGCGGCGGCCAGGTGGACATCACCAACGGCAAGTTCGTGTTTTCCTGCACCGAGGCCTACCGGGTGAGGAACGGCAAGGTCGGCGCGCCGGTCAAGGGCGCGACGCTGATCGGCGACGGGCCTTCGGCACTGATGCGCATTCAGGCGCTGGGCAACGACATGGCGCTCGATCCCGGCATGGGCAATTGCGGCAAGGCCGGGCAATGGGTGCCGGTGGGCGTCGGCCAGCCGACGGTGCGCATCGGCGGGCTGACCGTCGGCGGCGCGGCCGCCTGAGCCGGCCAACGTGACACGGGGCGGCCTGCCGGCATGTTGCCGGCGGGCCGCAGACCTCCGATCCGGGGCGCCGGGACGAAGAGGCCTCCCCGTCCCGGTCAAGCGATTACGGTTTACCGTCCGTTAACCAGCCACATTGTAGACATGATTCTGCAAGCAGGCGGGATCAGGATGGCCGACACAGTTTCTTCTTCCTCTCACCCCCTACTCCCACCCACCTCGGAAGATGACCGGCTGGGCTGGCTCCGCCTCTTGCGCTCTCATCGTGTCGGTGTCTCGACCTTTTACCGGCTGATGGCCGAACATGGCACGGCCGAAGCTGCGCTTGCCGCGCTGCCCGATGTGGCGCGGGCCGCCGAGATCGACAGATACACCCCCTGTTCGACAGCCGATGCCGAAGGTGAATACCGGCGCGGCAAGGCCGTTGGCGCCCGGCTGATCTGCCGGGGCGAGGCGGAATACCCCGCCGCGCTGGCGCAACTGGCCGATGCGCCACCGTTTCTCTGGGCCCGCGGCCGGATCGACCTTCTGGACAAACCGCTGATCGCCCTGGTCGGCGCACGCAATGCCTCGTCGCTGGGCACGCGGATGGCCCGGGCGCTGGCGGCCGAGCTGGGAGAGGCCGGATTTGTCGTGGTCTCGGGCCTGGCCCGCGGCGTCGACACCGCCGCCCATCTCGCCGCGCTCGACAGTGGAACCATTGCGGTCTTTGGCGGCGGCGTCGACGTGATCTACCCGTTGGAAAACACCCGGCTGGCCGAGGATATCCTGGCCCGCGGGCTGGTGCTCTCGGAACAGCGGCCGGGGCTGGCGCCGCAGGCCCGCCACTTTCCCCAGCGCAACCGGATCATCTCGGGCCTGTCGCGTGGCGTGGTGATCGTCGAGGCGGCGGCGAAATCCGGCAGCCTGATCACCGCGCGCAATGCGCTCGACCAGGGCCGCGACGTGCTGGCGGTGCCCGGCCATCCGTTCGACGCGCGCGCCAGCGGCTGCAATCTGCTGATCCGCGATGGCGCCCGCCTGGTGCGCAACGCCGGCGACGTGATCGAGGCGCTGGGCCCGATCTGCGCCGCCGCCGCGCCGCAACCGGAGCTGCCGCTGGTGCCCGAGGCCGCGCCGCAGAAACGCAGCCTGCGCGACACCGCGGCGCTGCATGGCGAGATCCTGGCGCGGCTCGGCCCCTCGCCGCTGGCCGAGGATCAGCTGATCCGCGACCTCGACGGCCGCTCGCGCGAAGTGGCGGCACAATTGACCGATCTGGAGCTCAGCGGCCGGATCAAGCGGCATCCCGGCGGGCTGGTCTCGCTGGCCTCCTGAGACGCAAGCGCTGCCCCCCGCAGCCCCCCGCCCCGGACCTGATCCGGGGCCTCCCGGCCGGCCGCGCCGCCCCCGGCCGGGCACGCAAATCCCCGGGCCCGGCCCGTCAGAAACAATAATCCGAAATCACCGGCCCGTATTCCTCGCAGAGCGGATCCCAGGCGAACCAGACATCCGTGGCGCCGATGGCGTGATGCACCGCCACCCAGGTCGCGCCACTCTTGCGATAGAGCGCCTGAATGTTGGTGCCATCCATCATCCCCGGGTCGAGCGTGCCGCGCAGAAAGCCCGGCGTGTCCCGCAGATCGATCGCCGCGCCGCCGGCGCGCTGAGCGGCCAACGCGGCAAAGGCCAGATCCCCCGCCACGCGCAGCTCGCCGACGACAAATTCCACCGGCGCGCCCAGCTCCCATTCGGCATGCGGCCGCAGCGCGTCCATCAGGGCGCTGCGGGTGGCGCTGCCGCGGGCCGGCTCGGACCATTCCTGGGCCGGGACCGCCCCGGCCCCGAGGCCGCAACCCAGAACCAGAACGGCGCAACATGTCAGATGGCGCGGCATGACCTCTCTCCCCGGATGCAGCAGACTAGCGGCAGGCGCGGGCGTTTCACAACTCTGATTTGCCTGCATTGACTTTTGCACCACTCCACCCACATGTTCCGCCGCCAGAGCAGGCGGTTTGAGTCGAAAGGAAATTTCATGCCAGTTGTTGTTGTCGAATCTCCGGCCAAGGCCAAGACAATCAACAAATATCTCGGCTCGGATTACACCGTTCTGGCGTCTTATGGCCATGTGCGTGACCTGCCCGCCAAGAACGGATCGGTCGATCCCGAGGCGGATTTCGAGATGAAATGGGAGATCGGCGCCGACAGCCGCAAGCACGTCAAGGCGATCGCCGACGCGCTCAAGGACGACAATGCGCTGATCCTCGCCACCGACCCCGACCGCGAGGGCGAGGCGATTTCCTGGCATCTGGAAGAGGCGCTGCGCAAGCGCCGGGCGATCAAGAAGGACACGCCGGTCAGCCGCGTGGTGTTCAACGCGATCACCAAGACCGCCGTCACCGAGGCGATGCAGAATCCCCGCCAGGTCGATGCGCCGCTGGTCGAGGCCTACCTCGCCCGCCGGGCGCTGGATTACCTGGTGGGCTTCAATCTCAGCCCCGTGCTCTGGCGCAAGTTGCCCGGCGCGCGCAGCGCCGGCCGGGTGCAATCGGTCTGCCTGCGACTGATCGTCGAGCGCGAGATGGAGATCGAGGCGTTCCGGCCGCGCGAATACTGGTCGGTCAAGGCGCTGCTCACCACGCCGCGCGGCCAGGACTACGAGGCCCGGCTGACGGTGCATGCCGGCAAGAAGCTCGACAAATACGACCTAGAAAACGAGACCGCCGCCGAGCTCGCGGTGCAGGCTGTCACCTCGCGTGATCTCTTCGTGAAATCGGTCGAGGCCAAGCCGGCCACCCGCAACCCCTCGCCGCCCTTCATGACCTCGACCCTGCAACAGGAGGCCAGCCGCAAGTTCGGCATGGGCGCGCGGCAGGCGATGAACGCGGCGCAGCGGCTCTACGAGGCCGGCCATATCACCTATATGCGGACCGATGGCATCGACATGGCGCCCGAGGCGGTCGACGCCACCCGCGCGGCGATCAAGGATCGCTACGGCGCCGAGTTCGTGCCCGACAAGGCGCGGATCTACAAGAACAAGGCCAAGAACGCCCAGGAAGCCCACGAATGCATCCGCCCCACGGACATGACCAAGGACATGGAGGCGCTGAAACTGCGCGAGAGCGACCAGGCCAGGCTCTATGACCTGATCTGGAAGCGGACCATGGCCTGCCAGATGGAAAGCGCCCGGCTCGAGCGCACGGTGGTGGAAATCGCCAGCCAGGACGGCCAGGTCGGGCTGCGCGCCAATGGCCAGCGCATCGCCTTCGAAGGCTTTCTCAAGGTCTACGAGGAAGGCCGCGACGACGTGGCCGAGAGCGATGACGACCGTATCCTGCCGCAGATCATGGAGGGCGAACCGGCAAAGTTCGCCAAATCCGGGCTGGAGGGCGACTACACCAAGGCCGGCGACAGCGCCCCCGCGGTGGTCGAGACCTCGGGCATCCAGCGCAACGGCAAGGCGCTGCTCAGCGAAAACACCGCCGTTCTGGCCTTGCAGCACCACACCCAGCCGCCGCCGCGTTATACCGAGGCCACGCTGGTGAAAAAGATGGAAGAGCTCGGCATCGGCCGGCCCTCGACCTATGCCAGCATCGTCACCACGATCCAGGAGCGCGGCTATGTACTCAAGGAAAAGAACCGGCTGATCCCCGAGGACAAGGGCCGGATCGTCACCATCTTCCTGCTGAATTTCTTTCGCAAATACGTGGGGTATGAATTCACCGCCGACCTCGAGGAGGATCTCGACAAGGTTTCGGCCGGCGAAGGCGACTACAAGGAACTGCTCAAGCGCTTCTGGCAGGATTTCTCGGCCGCGATTGCCGAAACCTCCGATCTGCGCATCGCCCAGGTGCTCGACGTGCTCGACGAGGCGCTCTCCGATCAGCTCTACCCGCCGCGCGAGGATGGCACCGATCCGCGGATTTGTCCGAAATGCGGCACCGGTCAGTTGCACCTCAAGACCTCGCAGACCGGCGGTTTTGTCGGCTGCGGCAATTATCCCGAATGCACCTACACACGGCCGATTGCCGGCGAAGGCGCGGATGGCGAGGAAAAGCTGCTGGGCGAGGATCAGGGCGACGAGATCTGGCTGAAAGCCGGCCGCTTCGGCCCCTATGTGCAGCGCGGCGAACCGACGCCCGAGAACAAGAAGCCGCCGCGCGCCTCGCTGCCCAAGCAGAAAGGCCAATATGTGCCCGGCTGGGGGCCCGATGACCTGACGCTGGAGAAGGCCGTGACCCTGCTCAGCCTGCCGCGCGAGATCGGCGAACATTCCGAAGGTGGCATGATCAAGTCGAACTTCGGCCGTTTCGGGCCCTATGTCATGCATCAGAAGCCGGACGAGGAAAAACCGGTCTACGTCAATCTGAAAGACCCGATCGAGGTCTTCGAGATCGGCATGAACCACGCCGTGGAACTGCTCGAGCACAAGCGCGCCAACCCCGGTCGCGGCCGCGGGCGCACCGCCGTCAAGCCGCTGAAAGAGCTGGGCGATCACCCCGACGGCGGTCCGGTCAACGTGATGGAGGGGCGTTACGGGCCGTATGTGAAATGGGAAAAGGTCAATGCGACCCTGCCCAAGGACACCGAGCCCAAGGACGTGACCATGGAGATGGCGGTCAAGCTGATCGAGGAAAAGGCCGGCAAGAGCAAGAAGAAGGCCCCGGCGAAGAAAGCCGCCAAGAAGCCCGCGGCAAAAAAGGCGCCCGCCAAGAAAGCCGCGCCGAAAAAGGCCGCCGCCAAGGAAGAATAACGCCCGCTTACGCAGGCCCAGAACGGCGCAGAGCGGCCGGAGGCCCCGGAACAAGTCCGGGGCGCGAGGACGCGCATGCCCTCCGCACACCCCACCCGTCCCGGCCCCCGCGCCGGGACCCCGCCGCCGCAAAAACCCTCACGCACAAAACGCAAGAGGCCCCGGATCAAGTCCAGGGCGCGGGGACGCGCAAGCCCCTCCGCACACCCCACCCGTCCCGGCCCCGCGCCGGGACCTCGACACCGCAAAAACCCTCGCGCACAAAACGCGAGCGGCCCCGGATCAAGTCCGGGGCGCGGGGACGCGCGCGGCTCTCCACCCCCCCGCGATGTGCCCTTTCCGCACTCACATTCACGCTCGCGAATACGTGAGTGGCCATGTCCGGCGCTTTCGGGTTCATGTCGCGCTGCACGGAACGACAATCGAAGGGTCCTGACATGCACAAGAGTTTCAGTCGCCGCCGCCTGCTGGCCGTCTCCGGCGCGACGCTGCTTTTGCCCGCCGTGGCGCGGGCCGCCGAGCCGGTCCGACACAATGTCTCGGGCTTTGCCCAACAGGACTGGCGCGACCATTTCAGCGAGCTGGGCCAGGGCGCCATTGTCTGCGACACCCTCTCGCGCGCCCTGCATTTCTGGGCCGGCGACGGCAGCGACTACCGGGTCTATCCGACCTCGGTGCCCAAGACCGACGAGCTGACCAAGCGCGGCTATACCAAGATCGTGCGCAAGAAGGTCGGCCCCTCCTGGACGCCGACCCCCAGCCAGATGGAGCGCTTTCCCGATTGGCGGCCGGTGGCCGGCGGCGCGCCCGACAATCCGCTGGGCAGCCATGCGCTCTATTTCGACTGGCCGGCCTATCTGATCCATGGCACCCATGACACCCGAAAGATCGGCCGCCGGTCTTCGGATGGCTGCATCGGGCTCTACAATGAAAAGGTCGCCGAGCTTTTCGAGATCACCCGGATCGGCACCCAGGTCCGCCTGATCTGAGGCAGGATGCGGGCGGGGGCCAGACGGCCCCGGCCCGTCCCGCCAGCCCGGCGCTCAGGCCAGCGCCGTATCGAGCGCCGCCAGGATCGCGCTCCAGCCGGCCTTGTGATTGTCGCGCATCTCGGCATCGGGAAACCGCACATGGGTCAGCGTCACCCGCGTGCCGTCGCCTTCGGGCGCAAATTCCAGCGTCACCTCGCTGTCGGTCTCGGTGGAATAGGGGCTTTCCCAGGTAAAGACGATCCGCTCATGCGGCGAGATCTCGCGGTAGGTGCCGGCATGGGGCATGTCCTTGTCCCCCGCCCGCATCACGATCTCGAAGCGCCCGCCCTCGCGGGCATCGACATCGGCGCGCGGCACCGTCATGTCCTGCCCCGGCAGCATGAAGCGGCGCAGCATCTCGGGATCGAGCCAGGCCCGGAACACCGCCTCGCGCGGGGCGGCAATCGAGCGTTCAACTTGCATCGTCAGTTCGGTCATCTCTCTTTCCTTCCGTTATCACCCGGTCCAGGGCGTCCAGCCGCATTTCCCAGATCGACCGCAAGTCGCGGAACCAGCGATCGACCTCCGCCAGCGGCACCAGTTGGACGTCAATCAGATGCTCGCGCCATTCGCAGCGCCGCCGCACCAGCCCGGCCCGTTCCAACACCTTGATATGCTTGGAAACGGCATTGAGGCTGATGTCGAACCGCGCGTGTATATCCCCCACCTTCAGCGGTCCCTCCTGCGCCAGAAGCGTCAGGATATCCCGCCGCGTGGGATCGCTGGCGGCCTTGAGAATTGCGTTCAGATCATGAGTCTCGGGTCGCTTAGCCATACGGTTGAATAACAGATTCGCCGCCCGTCAGTCAACCTTTTGGATGAATGAAAGGGCATTCCGCTGCTAACGCTAACTCTCTCTGCACTGCGGCAATCCATTTGACTCTCCGTCGTCCAACGCCCACAAACTGCCCAATCATCACTTTCATGGGAGATTTTCGATGAAGAAGGTCTATGGCTCGGCGTCGGAGGCGCTGGATGGCCTGTTGCACGATGGCATGCTGATTGCCGCCGGGGGCTTCGGTCTCTGCGGCATTCCCGAGCTGCTGATCGATGCGCTGGTCGAAAGCGGCGTCAAGGATCTGACCGTGGCGTCGAACAATGCCGGCGTCGATGGTTTCGGCCTGGGCAAGCTGCTCGAAACCCGTCAGATCAGGAAGATGATGTCGTCCTATGTGGGCGAGAACGCCGAATTCATGCGCCAGTATCTCTCGGGCGAGCTCGAGCTCGAATTCAATCCCCAAGGCACCCTGGCCGAGCGCATGCGCGCCGGCGGCGCCGGCATTCCGGGTTTCTACACCAAGACCGGCGTCGGCACCCAGATTGCCGAAGGCAAGGAAGTGAAGCAGTTCCGCGGCGAGGATTACATCCTCGAAGAGGGCATCTTCGCCGACATCAGCATCGTCAAGGCCTGGAAGGCCGATGACACCGGCAACCTGGTGTTCCGCAAGACCGCGCGCAACTTCAATCCGCCGGCGGCGATGTGCGGCAAGGTCTGCATCGTCGAGGTCGAAGAGATCGTCGAACGCGGCGCGCTCGACCCCGATCACATCCATTTGCCGGGCATCTACGTGCACCGGATCATTCAAGGCCAGCACGAGAAGCGCATCGAACAGCGCACCGTGCGCAAGCGGGAGGAAGCCTGATGCCCTGGGACCGCAACCAGATGGCCGAACGGGCCGCGCAGGAACTCGAAGACGGCATGTATGTCAACCTCGGCATCGGCATCCCGACGCTGGTGGCGAACTACGTCGGCGACAAGGACATCACCCTGCAATCGGAAAACGGCATGCTCGGCATGGGCCCCTTCCCGATCGAAGGTGAAGAGGATCCGGACCTGATCAACGCCGGCAAGCAGACCATCACCGAACTGGCGCGCACCTCCTATTTCGACAGCGCGACCTCCTTCGGCATGATCCGTGGCGGCAAGATCGCGGCCGCGATCCTCGGCGCGATGGAAGTGGCCGAGAACGGTGATCTGGCAAACTGGATGATCCCCGGCAAGCTCGTCAAGGGCATGGGCGGCGCGATGGATCTGGTGGCCGGCGTCGGCCGCGTGGTGGTGGTGATGGACCACCAGAACAAGCACGGCGACAGCAAGTTGCTCAAGCAATGCACCCTGCCGCTGACTGGCACCGGCGTGGTCGACCGGATCATTACCAATCTCGGCGTGCTCGACGTGGTCGACGGCGGGCTGAAGATCGTCGAATGCGCCGACGGCGTGACCGAAGACGAGATCCGCGCCGCCACCGAGGCGACGGTCGTCTGACACCCGACCGGGGCGGCCCCGCGCCGCCCCGATCCTTCTTCTGTTCGAAAATACCGCGGGGAGGCCGCAGGCCGGCGGTAGAGCCCCCATCCGGCCCCGCAGGTGCTGAGCAGGCCGCCCCAGAGGGGCCTCCATGCCATATTGAGGCGGCTCAGTTCATGGTGACAAAGACGCAGCCGTCAGAGATGAACATCGGCGGGGTCTTGCACAGGCCCTGCGCCACCTTCCAGGCCGCCAGCACCTTGGGAATATAATCGCGGGTTTCGGCAAATGGCGGCACGCCACCGTGCTGGCCGATGGAATTCTCGCCCGCGTTGTAGCCGGCCAGGACAAGGATCGGGTCGCCCTCGAACTTCTCGACCAGGAAATCGAGGAATTTCACCCCGCCCCGGATATTGTCTGCCGCAACCGAGGCATTGCTCACTCCGAACCGGGCGGCGGTGGCCGGCATCAGCTGCATCAGCCCCTGCGCCCCGGCTGAAGACACCGCATCGACCCGCCCGCCGCTCTCGACCGACATCACCGCCAGCGCAAAGGCGGGCGAGACCCGGGTGCCGACCGTGGCCTTGAGGATCTCGATGCCCTGCGCCGTGGCGATCGCCTGCAACTCTGACAGGCGCGGCGCGCGCACCGCCTGGCCGGCGGGGGCGGCGTCCAGCGCCGCCAGCGCCTCTTCCAACCGGCCGGGGTTCCTGGCCTCGTATCTGGTCGAGACCCGGTTCCAGAACCAGCCATAGGCCGCGCCGTCGCCGTCATCGCGAACGGCGGGATCGGGCGCGGGGGCCACGGGCTTGCGCGGCACCGGCGCGGTGATCTGCACCAGGATGCGTTTCTTGGCGCCGGGCTTCGGCGGCTTGACCCGGCGGGCCTCGAAATCGGGAAAGGCCGGCGGCTCGGCCCGGGCCGGCCCCACGGCCGCCATCAGGGCGCACAGCACAAGGCCTCTTGCGAGATGTCTCATCGGTCTACCTGCTCTGCCTCGTTGGGCTATGTGATTGTCTCGACCCTCGCAAAAAACCCGCCTCGGGGCCAGTTTTGTCGGCCGCAAAAGCGGCACGCGCGCCATATTTGCCAGCAATTTTCCCGATCCGACGGCGCGGAAAACTTTCCTAAAAACTTGTTTCCCAGCAGAATCAAGTACTTCACGATTAAATCACAAAAGTGGCCCGAGACCCGGAAATCGCGCGATTGCTGCCCAACTGCCGCCCCAATCCGCTGGCTTATTAGCGTCATACCAAGTCGGACAGACCTGAGGTGAGAGGCAGTTCTGAGCACCCCGGCAAGGTTAACGAAACGCAAATCGACCTACGGAGACCAAAACCATGATCAAGTTCATCAAAAACTTCCGCAAAGACGAAGACGGCGCCGTGACTGTTGACTGGGTCGTCCTGACCGCAGCCATCGTCGGCCTGGCCATCGCCGCTTATGGCGCGATCGAGACCAACGCCACCACGCTGTTCAACGCCACTGCCGGCGCCATCGGCGGCCAGAACGACTTCTGATCGACCGCCTGAGCATCTGACATGAGGGTCTTGCCGCGGCAAGACCCCGCCACAAACATCGGGCCCGCGAGCCCTACCCGGAGAAAAACCATGATCAAGTTCATCAAAAACTTCCGCAAAGACGAAGACGGCGCCGTGACTGTTGACTGGGTCGTCCTGACCGCAGCCATCGTCGGCCTGGCCATCGCCGCTTATGGCGCGATCGAGACCAACGCCACCACGCTGTTCAACGCCACTGCCGGCGCCATCGGCGGCCAGAACGACTTCTGATCGCTTAGTGCCTGAACATCGACAGGTGCCCCGATTTCACGCTTGGGCACCTGTCGGATCCGCTTCGCCGTATGGCGCCGGCCGCCCGTGTGGCGGCCGTTGCATGTCGGGACAGGGCGGATCGGATGATCGGACCGGGCGCAAGCGCCAGGTCCGCTGCGCCCCGGTGTTTCGGGGCAGTTTCAGCTCGGCGCGGACGTCAGGCCAACCCCTGGCGGCGCCTCCCGGGGGTATCAAGAGTTAGGAGAGAGAGCTATGCAAAGGCTTCTCAAACAATTTTACAAATCCGAAGATGGTGCCGTGACCGTGGATTGGGTCATTCTGACCGCCGCGATCGTCGGGCTGGCCTCGGTGGCCTATGTGACGATCGAGGGCAACACCAATACCCTGTCCACCGCAATTGGCGGCGCGATCGGCGGCCAGAACGATTTCTGACACCTGACAGAACGCAGGACCAAGTTTCGACGGCCGGCCCGATCCCTGGGCCGGCTTTCGCATGTACGTGCCGGGCGTGATCTGCGCCGGCTGCCGCGGCCGGGAAAGGCCGGCGCGCCCCCAGGACGCCCGCTGCCGGGCTTAGTTTCACCACATTCTCCCGGCATAAGACCGGGACGCTTCAAAGGAGAGGGCAGGATATGCGGGTGGTATTCGGATTTGTGCTGATTCTCGGCATCGCATTGGCCGGATTCGCGGTTTATCTGGCAAACGGCTATGTGAATTCCTATCGTGTCGCGCTGGCCAAGGCCAAGGGCGCCGAAGGCATCGCCACGGTCGAGGTCTTTGTCGCGACCAAGCGGATGAACTACGGCGACAAGCTGGACAAGGACGCGGTGCGCGTGGTCAAGTTTCCCCGTGCCTCGGTGCCGGAAGGCACCTTTCTGCAACGCGGTGGCGCCGTGCCCTATCACAAGCCCTGGGACGAGCTCGACGAAGAGACCCAGGACCGGCTGCGCGAAAACCCTCAGCCCGGCGTGCACCCGCGCCGCGACGGCATGAAGATCACCGAGATCGCCGATCTCTTCCCCGAAACCGGCGAGGAACGGTTTGTGATGCGCACCATCGAGCGGGGCGAGGCGGTTCTGGCCAGCAAGGTCACCCTGCCCGGCCAGGATGCCGGCATCACCTCGCGGCTGAGCCCGGGCATGCGCGCCTTTGCGATCAAGGTCGACGTGGCTTCCGGCGTTTCCGGCTTCCTGCGTCCCGGCGACCGGGTCGACGTCTACTGGACCGGCCGTGTCGCGTCCTTTGCCGACGAAAGCGGCCGCAGCTCGACCGATGTGACCAAGCTGATCGAGACCGGCGTCAAGCTGATCGCCGTCGATCAATCGGCCTATGGCGACAAGACCGCGACCACCATCGCCCGCACGGTGACTGTTTCGGCCAAGCCGCAGCAGGTGGCGGCGCTGGCCCAGGCACAATCGACCGGCCGGCTGTCGTTGGCCCTGGTCGGCTCGGGCGACACCAGCGAAGTGGGCCCGGTCGAGGTCGACCAGATGAGCCTTCTGGGGCTCGAGGCGCCGGAAGAGGAAAAGATCGTCGAGGTGGAAAAGGAAGAAGTCTGCACCATCCGCACCCGCAAGGGCGGCGAAATGATCGAAATCCCGATCCCCTGCACAAACTGAGCGACTCACCCCATATCCGGTAGGACAGCAAATGAAAAACGCCGCATCCTGTAATGTGGCGTTTTCTTTTTTCTGCGCCTGTTGCGAGATACCCACATAAACACAGGGTCGGAAGCCATTGAATATTGCAAAAAATCCAAAGTTCCCGCAAGGTGGCGCCAAATGCAGGCAACAAGACCTGCGCGTGTGAGGCGTGATCGGAAAGGCAGGTCACAGATGACAGTGAAGATGTTCCTCGGGGCCGCCCTCATGGGCGCCGCTCTGGCCACCGGGCCGTTTGCGCCAAGCGCGGAGGCCGAAACCCTTCGCGTGGTGCGGCAAGGCACCTCGTCCAAGCTCTCGGTGCCGATCAACCGCGCCGTCGTGGTCGAAAGCGACGTGCCCTTCGCGGAACTTTCGATTGCCAACCCCGCGATTGCCGATATCTCTTCGCTGTCCGACCGCACCATCTATGTGTTGGGCAAGGGCACCGGCACCACCACGCTGACCCTGCTCGACGCCTCGGGCCGGCTGATCACCAATGTCGACGTGCATGTGACCTTCGACCTGACCGAATTCAAGGAACGCCTGCGCCAGATCATGCCGGGCGAAAAGATCGAGGTGCGCAGCGCCGATGACGGCATCGTCCTGTCTGGCGTCGCCTCCTCCACGCAAAAGATGACGCGCGCGCTCGATCTTGCCGAACGCTACGCCCCCGACCGGGTGTCCAACCTGATGAGCGTCGGCGGCGTGCAGCAGGTGATGCTCAAGGTCCGCTTTGCCGAGATGTCGCGCAACGTGTCGAAATCGTTGTCGTCCTCGCTGGCGCTTGGCGGCGACATCTTCGGCGGCGATGTCGGCGTGCGGCTCGGCTCGGGCCAGGCGGCGCGCAACTCGGCGCTTCAGGGCATTCTCAACGGCACGATCCCCGGTTCGACCTCGAACGAGCTCTCCTCCTCGATTGGCTTCAACATGGGCGCGGTGGAAGTGGCGGTCCTGCTCGAGGCGCTGGAAAGCAAGGGCATGGTGCGGATGCTGGCCGAGCCCAACCTGACCGCGCTGTCGGGCCAGGAGGCGACCTTTCTGGCCGGTGGCGAATATCCGGTGCCGGTCTCGGCCGAAAGCGACCTGATCCGCATCGAGTTCAAACCTTTCGGGATCGAGCTGAGCTTTATCCCGCGGGTGGTCGACAATGACGTCATCAACCTTGAACTGAAGACAGCGGTGTCGGCCATCGACCCGACAAACGGATTTGTCAACAACGACTTCCAGATCGATGCCTTCACCCGCCGCGAAGCGACCACCACGGTCGAGATGCGCGACGGCGAGAGCTTTGCCATCGCCGGCCTGCTGAAGGACGATTTCCGCGATCTCAACGGCCAGGTGCCCTGGCTGGGCGATGTGCCGGTGCTGGGCGCGCTGTTCCGGTCGGCAGAATACAGCCGCGAACAATCGGAACTGGTGATCATCGTGACGCCGCATCTGGTAACCCCCACCCGCGGCGAGGCGCTGGCCCTGCCCACCGACAAGGTGCGCCCGCCCTCCGAGAAAGACCTCTTCCTGCATGGCCGCGTGGCCAGCGACACGGCATATAAAAAGGGCCCCGTTGCCGAGGTTGCCAAGCAGGATTTCTCCGGGTCCTATGGCTATGTGATGGATTGATCGGATGCAGCAGCCGCGCTTGACATATCTTGTGGCTTCGGTCGCCGCTCTCGGCGTCCTGGCCGGATGCTCGCCCGATCGGGGGCCGGTTCAAAGCTCGTTCTTTCGCGAATCCGGCGCGCTGATCGACACCGGCCATTTCGGCACCGCGACGCTGAACAACCAGGCCTATCAGACCGGCGAAAAGCAATGGGTCTACAACATGGCCCAGCGGTTTGCCGACGAGGTGCCGACCACGGTGAACTTTGCCTTCAACTCGTCGCAGCTCGAGGCCGGCGCACGCGCCATCCTGCGTCAGCAGGCAGCGTTCATCCGCCGCTTCCCCGAAGTGCGCTTCCGGGTTTATGGCCATACCGACAAGGTCGGCTCGAATGCCTACAACCGCCGGCTGGGCCAGCGCCGCGCCGATGCGGTGGTCAATTTCCTGATCGGTCAGGGCATTTCGCGTGCCCGGCTCGAGGCGGTGGTGAGCTTTGGCGAGACCCAGCCGCTGATCGTGACCCAGGGCCGCGAACGCCGCAACCGCCGCACCGTGACCGAGGTTTCCGGCTTCGTGGCGGGGCATCCGATGCTGCTCGACGGCAATTATGCCGCCGTCGTCTATCGCGAATACCTGGTGTCCGGCGAACCGGCCTCGACCTTTACCACCGGCGTGTCGACCGGCACGCAGGCGGACACCTCCGACAGTTCTGCCAACTAGACTACCTCGTCCGGCGGCAGGCAGAAGGAGGCGGATGTTCCGCCTCCTTTTTGGTTTTCGGAGCCGGTGAACAATGCCTGGTCAGGCCCGCGATTGAACCGAATTCGCGAAATGACGATCTTTTGGCCGCAAATTCGCCCGAATTTTCCATCACCTTCGATCCAGTGAAATGTGCCACGCGGGACGATGAACCTGCGGGACGGTCCCGGATCCTCGCTGCTGCAACAGGCGCTTCATGTAGCGGCAGACGGCGAAGACAGAGGGCGAGTAGAGCTTGGTAAAGGATAACAAGGCCATGACCGACGAAACAGCGCTTGAGATGGACATCCCCCCCATCATTGCCTGCACCATCAGCCGGAATGTGCAGGAATTCGAGCTCCTGATCGAAGACATGGAAAACGCCCTGGGCGAGCAATGGGGCGATCTGGGCTTTGAAGAGGCGGTGCCCTTCTTTGCCCAGGAAGACGCCGGCTCGCTCGAATTCATCGCCATCGCCATGGATGCCGAGGACGAGGCCGATCTGCCGGTGCTGGCCGAAATCATCGAGGCCGCCAAGGCGCGTGGCATCAAGGTGATTCTGATCACCGAGGATGTCTCGCCCGCCGCGCTGCACCACCTGATGCGCAAGGGCGCCGACGAATTCGTGCCGTACCCGCTGCCCGAGACCGAGCTGCAATTCGCCATCGACCGGGTCCGGGCCACCCCCCCTGCCCCGGCCGAGACCGCCGCCGCCGTGGCGCTGGCCGATGTGAGCGACGCTCCGGTGGCCGAAGAGCCCGCGTCCGACGAGACGAACGAGAAGAAGGTCAAGCTCGAAAAGGGCGCGGCGCGCAACGGCGTGCTGATCGCGGTGCAGGGGCTTGTCGGCGGCACCGGTGCCACGACCTTTGCCACCAACCTCGCCTGGGAACTGGCCACCATCGCCAAGACCGATGCGCCCAAGGTCTGTCTGATCGACCTCGATCTGCAATTCGGATCGGTGGCCACCTACCTGGATCTGCCGCGCCGCGAATCCGTCTACGAGTTGCTCTCGGACATCGAGAACATGGACGAAGACAGCTTCAGCCAGGCGCTGATGGATTACGAAGAAAAGATGCAGGTGCTGACCGCGCCGGCCGACATGCTGCCGCTCGACCTGCTGCCGCCGCAGGATGTGGAAAAGCTGCTGGCCACCGCCTGCGCGCATTTCGACTATGTCATCGTCGACATGCCCAAGACCCTGGTGCAATGGTCCGAGACGGTGCTCAACATGGCGCATGTCTATTTCTCGATGCTCGAGATCGACATGCGTTCGGCGCAAAACGCCCTGCGGCTCAAACGTGCGCTGCAATCGGAGGATCTGCCCTTCGAAAAGCTGCGGTTCCTGCTCAACCGCGCGCCGAAATTCACCGATCTGACCGGCAAGAGCCGGGTCAAGCGCATGGCCGAGAGCCTCGGCATCTCGATCGACGTGCAATTCCCCGACGGCGGCAAGCCGGTGGTGCAGGCCTGCGACCACGGCCTGCCGCTGGCCACCGCCGCTGCCAAGAACCCGCTGCGCCGTGAAATCGCCAAGCTTGCCAAATCTCTGCACGAAATCGGTGCAGATGCGGCAGAAGCAGCCTGAGGACAAAGCCCGATGTTTTCCAGATACCGCAAGCCCGACGCCGCCAAACCGGCGCCCAAGCCCGACAATGTCGCCAAGATGCCGGTCCAGGAAGAGGCCCCGGCCAAGCCGGTCTCGATGCGCCGGCCGGTCGTCAAGACCATGGCCGCGCGTCCGGTGGCCACCGACAAGGAGCAGAAGCGCAAGGAAAAGATGGGCGATCTCAAGCTCGAACTTCACCGCGCGCTGCTCGACAATCTCAACCTCAGCGCGCTGGAACATGCCTCCGAGGCCGACCTCAAGGCCGAGATCAGCGACATCGGGCAGGAGCTTCTCAACGAAAAGGGCGTGGTGCTCAACCGCGACGACCGCACGACGCTGATCCAGGAGCTCTACAACGAGGTCAAGGGCCTCGGCCCGCTGGAACCGCTGCTTCAGGATGACACGGTCAACGACATCCTGGTCAATGGCCCGCAGCAGGTCTTTGTCGAACGCAATGGCAAGCTGACCCTGTCCGACGTGACCTTCAAGGACGAAAAGCACCTGCTCAGGATCATCGACAAGATCGTCTCGGCCGTGGGCCGGCGGGTCGACGAGAGCAACCCCTACGTCGACGCCCGTCTCGCCGATGGCTCGCGTTTCAACGCCATGGTGCCGCCGATCGCCGTCGATGGCAGCCTGGTTTCCATTCGTAAGTTCAAGAAGGAAAAACTGGCGGTCGACGATCTGGTGAATTTCGGCGCCTTCACCGAAGAGATGGCCGCCTATCTTCAAGCCGCCGTCGCCTGCCGGCTGAACGTCATCGTCTCGGGCGGGACCGGCTCGGGCAAGACCACGACGCTCAACGCGCTGTCGTCCTTCATCGATGACAGTGAACGCATCCTGACCATCGAAGACACCGCGGAACTGCAACTGCAACAGACCCATGTCGGCCGGATGGAAAGCCGCCCCGCCAACGTCGAGGGCAAGGGCGCGGTGTCCCAGCGCGACTGTCTGCGCAACGCTCTGCGGATGCGCCCCGACCGGATCATCGTCGGCGAGACCCGCGGCGAGGAAGTGATCGACATGTTGCAGGCGATGAACACCGGCCACGACGGCTCGATGACCACGATCCACGCCAACAGCGCCCGCGACGGGGTGAGCCGGCTGGAGAACATGATTGCCATGGCCGGGATCGAGATGCCGATCAAGGCGGTGCGCTCGCAGATCTCTTCGGCGGTCAACCTGATCGTCCAGGCCTCGCGCCTTCAGGACGGCTCGCGCCGCATGGTCTCGATCACCGAGGTGACCGGCATGGAGGGCGAGGTGATCTCGATGCAGGAGGTGTTCCGCTATCAGCGCGTCGGCCTGACGCCCGACAACAAGATCATCGGCCATTTCACCGCCACCGGCGTCCGCAGCCATTTCTCCGAGCGCTTCAAGCTCTGGGGCTACGACCTGCCGCCCGCCATCTTTGAACCCTTTGCCGCGGAGTAGATCGCATGGAGCTCTCAGCAGAACCGATTATCTACGGGTTGATCTTTGTCGGCGTCCTGGCGCTGGTCGAAGGGGTCTACCTGACCGTTTTTGGCAAATCGATCAGCCTCAACAGCCGGGTCAACCGCCGGCTGGAGATGATGGACAAGGGCGCGCGCCGCGACGAGGTGCTGGAAAAGCTCCGCAAGGAGATGACCCAGCACGTCAAATCGCGCAAGATCCCGCTCTATTCGCTGCTGGCCACCAAGGCGCAGAAGGCGGCCATCGCCTTTACGCCCGGCCAGCTCATCCTGATCATGGTGGTGGTGAGCTTCCTCGCCTTTGTCGGGCTGACGCTGGGCACCGAGGCCGGCCTGGCCGTGCGCGTGGCCGGCGCCATCGCCATGGGGGTCGGCGGGGTCTATACCTGGATCAATCACAAGGCCGGCAAGCGGATGGCGATGCTCGAAGAGCAGCTGCCTGACGCCATCGAACTGATCGTGCGCTCGCTGCGCGTCGGCCACCCGTTTTCCTCGGCGCTGACCATCGTGTCGAAAGAGGTCAAGGATCCGCTGGCCTCGGAGCTGGGCATCATCGCCGACGAGGCCGCTTATGGCCGCGACGTCGGCGAGGCGCTGCGCGAGATGTCGGACCGGCTCGACATGCAGGATCTGCGTTTTCTGGCAGTGGCGGTGACCATCCAGCAGCAATCCGGCGGCAACCTGGCCGAGGTGCTGGCGGGACTGTCAAAGGTGATCCGGGCGCGCTTTCGGCTGTTTCGCCGGGTCAAGGCGATCACCGCCGAGGCCAAGTGGTCGGGCAAGTTCCTCTCGGGCTTTCCGATCATGTGCCTGATCTTCATCCAGCTTACCGACCCGAACTATTATGACGAAGTGATCGATCACCCGCTCTTCATCATTGCCTGTTTCGTGGTCTTCGGCTTCCTCGCGGCGAACCTTGTCGTCATGCGGATGCTTGTGAACATCAAAGTGTAAAGGAGCCCGTCATGTTCGAACCCGGCGGAGTGTTCTACGAATTGTTTGGTCCGATGGCGCCGGTGCTGATCGTCGGTGCCATGGCGGTGCTGCTTCTGTTGCTGGCGGTGTCGATGCTGTTCAAACAGCGCCCCGACCCGATGGAAAAGCTGGCGGCGCAGACCCGCCAGCAAAAGGTCAGCAAGAACGAGACCCTGCGTTCCGGCGGCACCCGCAACGAAAAGCTGGAGAAATACGGTGCCTTCCTCGAGCCGCAGGACCAGGAAAGCTATTCCGAGATCCAGAAGAAGCTGATGCAGGCCGGCTATCGCGGCCGCGACGCGGTGCGGATGTTCCACGCGGCGCAGGTGATCCTGGGCGTGCTCGCCCTCGGGCTGGGCCTGGCCTATTATTACCTTGTGCTCGGCCCGGAGAATGCCACCACGCAGCAAATGGTGATGTATATCCTCGGCCCCGGTGCGGCGGGTTATTTCCTACCCAAATACTGGGTCTCGCGCCGCGCCGGAAAACGTCACGAAGAGATCGAGGACGGGTTCCCAGACGCGCTTGACATGATGCTGGTCTGCGTCGAGGCCGGGCAGTCGCTCGACCAGTCGATCCTGCGCGTGAGCAAGGAAATCCAGTCGTCTTATCGAGAGCTTGCCTATGAATTTCAGGTCGTCAGCCACGAAATCAAGGCCGGCAAGGACAAATCCACCGTGCTCAACGACATGGGCGAACGCTGCGGCGTGCAGGATATTTCGTCTTTTGTCACCGTGCTGATTCAGGCCCAGGTTTTCGGCACTTCGATCGCCGAGGCGCTGCGGGTCTATGCCGGCGAGATGCGCGACAAGCGGGTGATGCGGGCCGAGGAAAAGGCCAACAAGCTGCCCACCAAGATGACGCTGGTGACCATGGGTCTGACTGTGCCGCCGCTGCTGATCATCCTGGTCGGCCCCTCGGCGATGGGCATCATGAAGCTCGGCTCTCTGGCGGGGTGAGGTGGCGGTGGGTTGAACACCCACCCGCCACTCGGGCGCAAAGCGGTGGGTTGGAAACCCACCCTACAGTCAGGCACGGGGCGTACCCCCCTTTGTCCTGCGACGGTGGCTGGGCTGGCGCCATCGGCAAATCCGCAACGTGGACGGGGTTTTTGCGGCCGGGATCAACAAACCGGTCCCGTTTCTGCGCCGGCTTGCGCTAGGCTCGGGCCAAGCCGGGCCGCCGCGAGGCGAGACACCGGCATGAACCGAGGCAGTCAACGAGCAGGAAAGAAGGTGTCCCTTTCCAGAACAGCCGGCCTTCTGGCCGTGATCCTGGTGTCCGCCGCCTGTTCCCAGGGCGGCTTTGAGCGTGACCGCAATTCGCCCTATGCTCCGCAGGTCAATCGCCGCGCGGAGCCGGTGGATCAGCTCCTTGTGGGCCACAGGCTGCTCGCTGCCAAGGAATACGAACTGGCGATCTCGGCCTTCAACCGCGCCGCGCTGGAACGCGGGATCGGCGATGCCGAGGTGCTCTCGGCGCTGGGCACCGCAAATCTGGCACTCGGGCGGCTCGGGCAATCCGAGACCCTGCTGCGCCGCGCGGTCAAGAAAGAGGAAAGCTGGCCCGAGGTCTGGAACAATCTGGGCGTCGTTCTGATGGAGCGCGGCAAACATGCCGAGGCCGCCCAGGTGTTCCGCCGAGCCTATGCGCTCGACGATGGGCAGAGCGACTCGATCCGGGACAACCTGCGGTTAGCCCTCGCAAAACTGGACAATATCCAGTACGGTATCGAGCAACAACAAGACTATAAATTGGTGCGGCGGGGCAGTTCCGACTACCTGATCCGAACCGCACTCTAGAGGCACGAGCAGAAAAGGACGCAAGAATGCGCCACCCTATCTTTGTGTTCGCCGGTCTGGCCGCCGTGCTGGCCCTGGCCGCCTGTGAGAAAGAGATCGACAGGGACGCCGTCGACCGCAAGCTGCAAGACATCAACGTGATCGACGAAAGCAACCTCAACGAGGTGATGCTGACAAATTCCGACCCGAACGAGGCGGTGAGCTATTTCCAGCGCGCCGCCGCCAGCCAACCGAAACGGATCGATCTGCAACGCGGCCTCGCGGCCTCGCTGATCCGGGCCAAACGCCCGACCGAGGCGGTCTCGGCCTGGAAGAAGATCGTCCAGCTCGAAGACAGCGAAGCCGATGACAAGGTGCAGCTCGCCGATGCCTATATCCGCAACAACCAGTGGCAAGAGGCCGAAGAGGTGCTCGACAGCGTGCCGCCGACGCATGAGACCTTCAAGCGCTACCGGCTCGAAGCGATGATCGCCGACAGCAACAAGGAATGGAAAAAGGCCGACAGTTTCTACGAAACCGCCATCGGCCTCACCACGACGCCGTCGAGCGTGATGAACAACTGGGGCTATTCCAAGCTGAGCCGGGGCGATTACCCGGGTGCCGAGCGGATGTTCGTGCAGGCGATCCGCCAGGACACCTCGCTTTTTACCGCCAAGAACAACCTCGTTCTGGCCCGCGGTGCCCAGGGCAATTACACCCTGCCGGTGGTGCCGATGAGCCAGCAGGAGCGCGCCGAGCTGCTCTATACCCTGGGGCTCTCGGCGATCAAACGCGGCGATGTCGAGACCGGAAAGGGCCTGTTCCGCGACGCGATCGAGACCCATCCGCAGTATTTCGAGGCCGCCGTCCGCTCCCTGAGCGCCCTGGAAAACAACACGGCGAACTGACCGATGGGCCTGCATGTCACCGCCTGGTCGGCCCTGTGGTTCCTGCCCTTCGCGGCGCCGGTCTGCGTTTATGTCTGCTGGTCGGACATGCGGATGATGAAGATCCCCAACAATGCGGTTCTGGCGTTGACGGCGGTGTTTGTCGTGGTCGGGCTGATCGCCCTGCCGCTGGCCGATTATTCCTGGCGGCTCTTGCAGCTGGGGGTCGTGCTCTTGCTGGGCATCGTGATGAATGCCACCGGGCTGGTCGGTGCGGGCGACGCCAAGTTTGCCGCCGCTGCCGCGCCATTCATCCATCCCGGCGATTTCATCTTTCTGATGATGCTTCTGGCGGCGACACTGCTGGGCGCCTTTGCCGCCCACCGGCTGGCGAAATACAGCCCGCTGCGCCGCATGGCGCCCGGCTGGCAGAGCTGGGAGACCGGCAGCGATTTTCCCATGGGCCTTGCGCTTGGCGGCACGCTGGCGCTCTATCTCGCGCTTGGCGCGGTTTACGGGAGCTGAGCGCCATGCGCTTCATGATTTCTGAACCCCTGCCCGCAACCATGGCCCCGCATTGAGAGAGGTATCTGCAATGAACATGGCCGTCGGAAACGTCACAGCCCCGCCCGCCCCCAGGCGACTGGAGGAGATGGCCCTGCCGATCGTGATGATGCGGGATATCCTGCTCAAGACCATGTTCCGTTCGAACCTCGACGTGGTGACCGAGATCGCCCGCGGCATCTGCCTGCCGATCCCGGTGACACAGGAGCTGGTCGATCTGGCGCGCGGCCAGAAGCTGTTGCAGGCCACCGGCACGCTGAACGCCAATTCCGGCAACGAGATGGGTTACGAGCTGACCGATGCCGGCAAGGCGCGGGCGCTGGATGCGCTGGCGCAATCGGAATACTACGGCGCCATGCCGGTGCCGCTGCATGTCTATCAGGAGCAGGTCAAGCGCCAGTCGATCCGCAACATCCAGATCACCCGCAGCCAGCTGACTGCCGCCATGGGCGAGCTGATCCTGCCCGACACGCTGATGGATCAGCTCGGCCCGGCGGTCTCGGCCGGCCGCTCGATCCTGATGTATGGCCCGCCCGGCAACGGCAAGTCCTCGATCTCGAACGGCATCCGCAAGGCGATGGGCGACAAGATCTATGTGCCGCGGGCGATCGAATATGCCGGTCAGGTGATCACCGTCTATGACCCGATCGTGCATTCCGCCGCCGAGGAGCAGGAGGACGACCCGACCCGGCTGCGGCGCTCGTCGAACCGCTATGACACCCGCTACGTGCGCTGCGAACGCCCCACGGTGGTGACCGGCGGCGAGCTGTCGCTGAAGATGCTCGACCTGGTCTACAACCCGACCGCGCGGACCTATCAGGCGCCGTTGCAGCTCAAGTCCTCGGGCGGCATCTTTATCGTCGACGACCTGGGCCGGCAGGAAGAGCCGCCGCAGGCGCTGGTCAACCGCTGGATCGTGCCGCTGGAGGAAAGCCGCGACATCCTGGCGCTGCAATCGGGCGAGAAGTTCGAGGTGCCGTTTGACACGCTGGTGGTATTTTCGACCAACTTCCACCCGAACGAGATTTTCGACCAGGCGGCGCTGCGGCGGATCTTCTTCAAGATCAAGATCGACGGGCCGGGGCAGAAGGATTTCCTCAAGATCTTTGCCCTAGTGGCGAAGAAGAAGGGGCTGCCGCTGGACGAGGCCAGCCTGATCCATCTGTTGCAGGTGAAATATCCGACCATCGACAATGTCTATGCCAATTACCAGCCGGTCTTCCTGATCGATCAGATTCTGTCGATCTGCGCCTTCGAAGGGGTCGCGCCGCGGATGACGCCGGACTATGTCGATCGCGCCTGGGCGAATATGTTCGTCAAGGACGAGAAGATCGTGAAGTGAGACCGACCGCAGCCGGGGCACCCCCGCGCCAGGAAGATCCCCCCGCGAGAGGCTTGGCAGGCGGGGTCTGGGGGCGCTGCCCCCGTCCCTGCGGGACTCCCCCGGCGGTATTTTCGAAGAGAAGAAGACCGGGGCGGTCTTGCATCCGGCGGGGGCGCCCTGGATTTTTCCGATGAAGTCGCTGCCCGCCGTCATCACCGATTGGTTTGCCACCCGCGGCTGGCAGGTGCACCCGCACCAGCAGGCGATGGTCGACCGGCGGGCGGAGCCGGCGGTTCTACTGATCGCGCCCACCGGTGGCGGCAAGACCATGGCCGGTTTCCTGCCCACCCTGGCCGAACTGGCGGCGGGGCGGCATGAGGGGCTGCATACGCTTTATGTTTCGCCACTGAAGGCGCTGGCGGCGGATATCAAGCGCAACCTGACCGGGCCGGTGACGGAGATGGGCCTGCCGATCCGGATCGAGGACCGCACGGGCGATACCTCTTACACCCGGAAGCGGCGGCAGCGCGCCGATCCGCCGCATATTCTGCTGACCACGCCCGAGAGCCTGGCACTTCTGACCTCTTACGAGGATGCACCGCGGATTTTCAAAGGCTTGCAGCGAGTCATCGTCGACGAGATCCATGCCCTGGCCGAGAGCAAGCGCGGTGATCAGCTGATGCTGGCGCTGGCGCGGTTGCAGGGGCTCTGCCCCGGGCTGCGCCGGGTCGGGCTTTCGGCCACGGTGGAAGATCCCGACGCGATCGCGCGGATGCTGGCGCGCCATCCCGATCCCTGCGCCATCGTCGCCGCCGATCCCGGCCCCGACCCGGACATTGCCATGCTCGCGCTGCCGGCGGCGCCGCCCTGGGCCGGGGGCGGCGCCGCCTATGCCATTCCGCAGGTGATGGCGGCGGTGAAGGCGCATCGCACCACGCTGATCTTTCACAACACCCGGGCACAGGCCGAGATCTTCTTTCAGAACCTGTGGCTGGCCAATGATGACAGCCTGCCGATCGGCATCCACCACGGCAGCCTGGATCGGGCGCAGCGCGAGAAGGTGGAGGCGGCCATGGTGCGCGGCGACCTGCGCGCCATCGTCTGTACCGGGTCGCTCGACCTCGGCATCGACTGGGGCGATGTCGACCTGGTGATCCAGATCGGCGCGCCGAAGAACGTCAAGCGGCTGATCCAGCGCATCGGCCGCGCCAATCACCGCTACAATGCGCCGTCGAAGGCGCGGCTGGTGCCGGCCAACCGTTTCGAGGTGGTGGAATGCCATGCCGCGCTTCAGGCCGCCCGCGCCCATGCGCTCGATGGCGATCCGCGCGGCCCCGGCCCGCTCGACGTGCTGTGCCAGCATATCCTGATCGCCGCCTGTTCCGGGCCGTTCGAGGCCGGGGCGCTTTATGCCGAGATGACGACGGCGGGGCCATATGCCGGGCTGACGCGGGCGCAGTTCGACGATTGTCTGGAATTCTGCGCCACCGGCGGCTATGCGCTGCGCGCCTATGACCAGTGGCAGCGGCTCCAGCGGCGCGCGGACGGGCAATGGCAACTGCGCGATCCGCGGTCGGCGCGGATCATCCGCATGAACATCGGCACCATCCAGGACAGCGACCTGCTGAAGGTGCGGTTCAAGGGCCGCGGCGGCAAGCCCCTGGGCGAGATCGAGGAAGGCTTTGCCGCCACCCTGACGCCGGGCGACACCTTTCTGATCGGCGGCCAGATCGTGCGCTATGCCGGGCTGCGCGAGACCGTGGTGGAGGTGACGCGGGATGCGGCGAAAAAGCCCAAGATCGCCACCTTCGGCGGCACCAAGTTCGCCACCTCGACGCAGCTCAGCCAGCGCATCCTCGACATGTTGCAGGCGCGCGACTGGCCGTACCTGCCCGATCACACCCGCGACTGGCTGCACCTGCACCGACAGGTCAGCCGGTTGCCGGAGCCCGGGCGGCTGCTGATCGAGAGCTTTCCGCATGACGGCCGTGCCCATGCCTGCATCTACGGCTTTGCCGGACGCAATGCGCAGCAGACCCTCGGCCTGCTGGTCACCAAACGGATGGAGGAGCTGGGGCTCGATCCGCTGGGCTTTGTCGCCACCGATTATGCCACGCTGATCTGGGGGCTGACGCCGCTGACCGATCCGGCGCCGCTGTTCGACATTGAAGCGCTGGAGGCGGGGCTGGATGGCTGGCTGGCCGGCAACGCGGTGATGAAACGCACCTTTCGCGCCAGCGCCACCATCGCCATGCTGATCAACCGCAACATGCCCGGGACCAGGAAAAGCGGGCGGCAGGCGACGTTTTCCAGCGACATCCTCTATGACACGCTGCTGAAATACGATCCCGATCACCTGTTGATGCGGATCACCCGGGCCGAGGCGATGCGCGGGTTGGTGGATTTCGCCCGCATCCGCGAGATGGCCGAACGGGTGCAGGGGCGAATCGATCTGCACCGGCTCGACCGGGTGACGCCGTTGGCCGCGCCGATGCTGCTCGAGGTCGGCCGGGTGCCGGTGACGGGCGCCGCGCGCGAGCGGCTGCTGGAGGAAGAGGCGGCGGCGCTGATGGCCGAGGCGGGAATCGACCGGCTGTGACCGCTTGCGCCCGGGCGCGGCTTGCGGCAAGGGACAGAGCATGAACACCTACGATTTCACCTTTGCCGGCCAGCGTCTGGTGGCGCGGCCCTCGGGCGCCTTGCACTGGCCCGCGGCCGGGCTGCTCTGCGTGTCTGACCTGCATCTGGGCAAATCGGCCCGGCAGGCGCGGCGCAATGGCGTGCAGCTGCCGCCTTATGACGTCGAGGACACGCTGGCCCGGCTCGAGGCCGAGGTGGAGGCGACCGCGGCGGCGACGGTGATCTGTCTCGGTGACAGCTTCGACGATTTGCAGGCCTTTGACGCCCTGCCCCTGACGGCGCTTGACTGGATCACCCGGTTGCAGGCCGGCCGGCGCTGGATCTGGATCGAGGGCAATCACGATCCCGGTCCGGTGGCGCTGGCCGGCGATCATCTGGCGCAGTTTCGCCACCTCGGGCTGACCTTCCGCCATTTCGCCAGTGACGAAGACCGGGGCGAGATTTCGGGCCATTACCACCCCAAGCTGCGGCTGCGGGCCGGGTCGCGCGCCTGTTTTCTCGTCGATGAGGCGCGGCTGATTCTGCCGGCTTTCGGCACCTACACCGGCGGGCTGCGCAGCGACGATCCGGCGCTCGACCGGTTGATGGCGCCGGGCGCTCTGGCAATCCTCACCGGAGCCCGGGCGCTGGCGGTGCCGATGCGTCAGAACAGATCGGGCCGGGCCTCTTCCAGACGCGGGCGATAGGTGCGGCTGACCGGCAGCTCATCGCCGTTCACCAGCTTGACCAGGAGCTTGCCGCCCCGGCGCTGCACCGCGTCGACCGCATCCAGCGGCACCCAGTGCGAGCGATGCACGTGGCAGCCCGGCATTGGCGCCATCTCGCCCACCGCATCGGCAAACCGCATGCGGATCTGCTCCAGCCCGCGGTCGGTGGCGACATCGGTGAGGTGATCGTTGGCCGACAGGCGATAGACCGTCGCCTGCGACACTTCCAGCCGATCGAACAGCCGTGGCAGCGGTTCCTCTTCGGGCGCGGCGGCGGCCGCTTCGGGCGCGCGCAGATGCGGGCGCACCACGTGGATCACAGAATAGACGGTGAGCGTGGGCACCAGGACATTGAGCGCGATCGACGGCATCTGCGGGTCAAGCGTGCCGCCCAGAACCGCCATCGCGCGCGACCACAGATAGACGAAAGGCGCAAAGATCAGCGTCATCAGAACCGAGGCCACCAGCGCCGCGCGCCAGGCCACCAGCGGGCGCACCAGACGATAGGAAATCTCGTCGAAGACCGCGCCGCAAACGATCGACACGCCGATCAGGAAGGACCAGAAGAAAATCCGCAGGCCAACGCTCAATTGCCCATCTGTGCCAAAGGGTTCCGCGATCACGGCGACGGCCGTCAGGCCGAAGAACACCGCCAGCGCAATGCGCGAGTGGCGCAGGCTCTGAACCCGGTTGATTATGGCCGTCAGAGGGGGGAGGTCTGTGTCGGTATGGGAAATGTCGGTTTCTTCTTTCAACATCGTTGAATAATGCGTCATGTCTGCTCTTTGCAAAAAACTTGCCGCTTTGGCATCGTGATTTCTACAGTGAGTGTTTAATACCATCGGGCTAAGGGAAAACCATGGAATTGTCCCCCCAAAAAAGGATTGACCTAAGGGCAAGCTTTGCCCGGCAAAGCCTGATGACCACCTTCGAGGCGGAACTGGCCGAGATCGCCCCGGGGCATGTGGTGATCGGTGCGCCCATCGGGCCCGGAGCGCGCCAGCAACACGGCTTTGGCCATGCCGGGCTGACCTTTGCCCTCGGCGATACAGCGGCCGGCTATGCCGCCCTCACGCTGATGCCCGAGGGGGCCGAGGTGCTGACGGCGGAAATCAAGATCAATCTGCTGGCCCCGGCCCGCGGCCAGAGCCTGCGGGCGGTGGGCGAGGTGCTCAAGCCCGGGCGGCGGCTGATCGTGGTGCGGGCCGCGGTCTGGGCGCGCGACGGCGACCGGGAAACCGAGATCGCCGCCCTTCAGGGCACCATGGTGCCCGTCCTGGCCGAGGCTTAGGCGGTCAGCCCCTCGGGTGCCGCGATGCCATTGGCCCGGCAACAGGCGGTCAGCGTATTGGCCAGCAGGCAGGCGATGGTCATCGGCCCCACTCCGCCGGGCACCGGGGTGATCGCGCCCGCGACCTCGGCGCAGCTGTCAAAGTGGCAATCACCCACCAGGCGGGTCTTGCCTTCGCCCTTTTCCGGCGCGTCGATGCGGTTGATGCCGACGTCGATCACCGTGGCACCGGGCTTGATCCAGTCGCCGGTGACCATTTCGGGCCGGCCGACGGCGGCGACCACGATATCGGCGCGGCGGGTGACCTCCTTAATGTCCTTGGTGCGCGAATGCGCGATGGTCACGGTGCAGCTGTCGCCCAGCAGAAGCTGCGCCATCGGCTTGCCGACGATGTTCGACCGGCCGACAACCACCGCGTTCATCCCCGACAGGCTGCCGTGAAAATCGCGCAGCATCATCAGGCATCCCAGCGGCGTGCAGGGCACCATGCTCTCCTGCCCGGTGCCCAGAAGCCCGACGTTGGAGATGTGAAATCCATCGACATCCTTGGCCGGATCGATGGCATTGATCACCAAATCCTCGTCAATGTGATCGGGCAGCGGCAATTGCACCAGAATGCCATGCACCGCCGGATCACCATTGAGCTGCTCGACCAGCGCCAGCAGCTCCTCCTGCGAGATCGAGGCGTCACGCTTGTGCTCGTAGGAATTCATGCCGGCCTCGACCGTCTGTTTGCCCTTGGAGCGTACATAGACCTGGCTCGCCGGATCTTCGCCGACCAGCACCACCGCCAGCCCCGGGGTGATGCCATGCTCGTCCTTGAGCCTTTTCACATGGCGCCCCACTTCGCCCCGCACCTTGGCGGCAAACCCCTTGCCGTCGATAATACTCGCCGTCATCCGTCTTTTCCTTCCTTGCCCATCACCTGCTCTTCGCGGGCGATCATGGCATCGATCAACAGCGCCCACATGGCCTCGGCCAGATCCGCGTCAAACCCCGTTCGGTCCGCCTCAGCACGCACCTTGGCCAGCACATCCGCCACCCGCGAGGGGGCGCGTGCCGCGATGCCGTCCGGCGCCTTGAGCACCGGCGCGCGGTCGATGTACCCCACCCTTTCCACATGCAGCGCGATCAATGCGCGGTCGATGTCATCGATCGTGTCGCGCAGCTCGGCCATGGTCTCGATCTCGTCGGGGGTCTTGCGCATGCCTGTCCTTTTTCGATTGTCCTATATCCCCGCCAGAGGCAGGCGCCGCCCCAGCGGCGACCGGACCGGAGGAGGCAAGATGCCCCCCGCGGCCCGCCCCCTTTTAGAACAATCCTTCGACCTGGCCACCCTCGTTCAGCCGGATATTTTCCGACGCCGGAACCGACGGCAGGCCCGGCATGGTCATGATCTCGCCGCAGATCACCACCACGAAGCCGGCCCCCGCAGAAAGCCGCACCTCGCGCACCGGCACCGAGTGGCCGGTAGGCGCGCCGCGCAGGTGGGGATCGGTCGAGAAGCTGTATTGCGTCTTGGCCATGCAGACCGGCAGATCGCCATATCCCGCCTCTTCCCAGTCGTGCAGCTGGTTGCGGATCTTGGCATCTGCCAGCACCTCATCGGCGCGGTAGATCGACTTGGCGATGGTCTCGATCTTCTCGAAGAGCGGCATCTCGTCACGATAGAGCGGGGCGAATTGCGACACGCCGGCGTCGGCAATCTGCGCCACGCGGGTGGCCAGTGCCTCGGTGCCCTCGGAGCCCTTGGCCCAGTGTTGGCAGAGGATCGCCTCGGAGCCCTGGCTCTCGACGTAGTCCTTGACCGCCTGGACCTCGGCCTCGGTGTCGGTGACGAAATGGTTGATCGCCACCACCACCGGCACGCCAAAGCTCTTCACGTTCTGGATATGCCGCCCGAGGTTGGGGCAGCCCTTGCGGATCGCCTCGACATTCTCGGCACCGAGATCGCCCTTGGGCACGCCGCCGTTCATCTTCATCGCCCGGCAGGTCGCCACCAGCACCACGCAATCGGGCGCGAGGCCGGCCTTGCGGCATTTGATGTTCATGAACTTCTCGGCGCCCAGATCGGCGCCAAAACCGGCCTCGGTCACTACGTAATCGGCCACCTTGAGCGCCGTCGAGGTCGCCATCACCGAGTTGCAGCCATGCGCGATATTGGCGAACGGCCCGCCATGCACGAAGGCCGGATTGTTCTCCAGGGTCTGCACCAGGTTGGGCTGCATCGCGTCCTTGAGCAGAACCGTCATCGCGCCATCGGCCTTGATGTCGCGGCAGGTCACCGGTTTGCGGTCGCGGGTATAGGCGACGATGATGTCGCCCAGCCGCCGCTCGAGATCCGCCAGCGACGTCGCAAGGCAGAGAATCGCCATGACTTCCGACGCCACGGTGATGTCAAAGCCGGTCTGGCGCGGAAAGCCGTTGGCCACGCCGCCGAGCGAGGTCACCACATCGCGCAGCGCCCGGTCGTTCATGTCCATCACCCGGCGCCAGACCACCCGGCGGGGGTCGATGTCGAGCGCATTGCCCCAGTAGATATGGTTGTCGATCATGGCGCTGAGCAGGTTGTGCGCCGCGGTGATGGCATGGAAATCACCGGTGAAATGCAGGTTCATGTCCTCCATCGGCACCACCTGGGCATAGCCGCCGCCTGCGGCGCCGCCCTTCATGCCGAAGTTCGGCCCGAGCGAGGCCTCGCGGATGCAGATCGCCGCTTTCTTGCCGATCCGGTTGAGCCCGTCGCCCAGGCCCACGGTGGTGGTGGTCTTGCCCTCGCCCGCCGGCGTCGGGTTGATCGCGGTGACGAGGATCAGCTTGCCGGTCTTGTTGCCCTGCACCGAGGTGATGAAATCCTGGCTGACCTTGGCCTTGTCATGGCCGAAGGGCAGCAGATGTTCCGAGCCGATCCCGAGCCTTGCGCCGATTTCCTGGATCGGCTTCTTGTTGGCGTCGCGGGCGATTTCGATGTCGGATTTATGGGACATGGGTGCACTCCAGTTGGCTTTGGCCCTGCATAACGCGGCATCCCGCCGCAGCCCGAGGTGAATCCGACATTTTGACCGCAGCTTGCGGCGGCTTTGCCCGAAGACACGGCAGTTCGAAAACCCGCCGCTCCGGGTCTCGGCGTGCCTCCGCCGCGGAGCGGCTCCGGCCTCTGCCCTGCCCGCTCTCCCGGCCGTCGACCGGACCGCGGGGCCCCGGCGCAGGGCCGGGGCGGGTGCGGGCCCGGCGTGGGCTGCGGCCTGCATCCTAGATCGTGCCCCGATCCCCGACAGCTCATCAAACGCGCCACCGCCCGACGTCCAGATGACCCGCCCCGGACCCCGCTCCGGGGCCTCCCCCTGCCCTGGCAACCGAAACGCCAGACCCCTTCGGCAAAACAAAACCCCCGCAGCATCGGCTGCGGGGGTTTCCTTGACTGATCTGCCGGGCTCAGGCCGTCGGTTCCGGCTCCATGTCCCCGGACGGCTTGGCCTTGGGCTTGGTCTTGGGGATCGCCGTGACCGAAGGCGCATTGCCCTGATCCGGCGTGTCGTCCTCATCCTCGCCCAGTTGCGGCGGCTCGCCCTTCATCACGCGGCGGATTTCCTCGCCGGTCAGCGTCTCGTATTCCAGCAGACCCTGCGCCAGCCGCTCCCATTCCTCTTTCTTCTCGGTCAGAATCTCGAAGGCACGGTCATAGGCGTCCTGGATAAAGCGCTTCACCTCGTCCTCGATCATCTCCTTGGTATGGGCCGAGACCGACAGGCCGGCGGTATTGCCGCTGTAGCCCTCATGCGCCTCAGAGTAGTCGATATTGCCCACCTTTTCCGACATGCCCCAGCGCAGCACCATGGCCCGCGCCAGCGCCGACGCCTGCTGAATGTCGCCCGCCGGCCCGTTCGAGACATTGGACTCGCCATATTTGATGATCTCGGCCGCCTTGCCGGCCATGGTCATCGCGAGCTTTTCCTCGCATTCCGACTTGTGCCAGTTCAGCCGGTCGATCTCGGGCAGCGACACCACCATGCCCAGCGCACCGCCGCGCGGAATGATCGTCGCCTTGTAGACCGGGTCGCATTGCGGCAGCGACAAGCCCACCACCGCGTGGCCGGCCTCGTGATAGGCGGTCTTTTCCTTCTGATCGTCGGTCAGCACCATCGAACGGCGCTCGGCGCCCATCATCACCTTGTCCTTGGCGTTCTCGAAGTCTTCCATCGTCACGAAACGCCGGCCGACGCGCGCCGCCATCAGCGCCGCCTCGTTCACCAGGTTGGCGAGGTCCGCACCGGAAAATCCCGGCGTGCCGCGCGCGATGATGCGCATGTCGGCGTCGGGGCCCAGCGGAATCTTGCGAGCGTGGACATTGAGGATCTTCTCGCGGCCCTTGATGTCGGGGTTGGGCACCGTCACCTGCCGGTCAAAGCGGCCGGGGCGCAGCAGCGCCGGGTCCAGCACGTCCTTGCGGTTGGTGGCGGCAATGATGATCACGCCTTCATTGGCCTCGAAGCCGTCCATCTCGACCAGCAGCTGGTTGAGCGTCTGCTCGCGCTCGTCGTTGCCGCCGCCATAGCCCGCACCACGATGACGGCCGACAGCGTCGATCTCGTCGATGAAGACGATGCAGGGCGCGTTCTTCTTGGCCTGTTCGAACATGTCACGGACGCGAGAAGCGCCGACACCGACGAACATCTCGACGAAATCCGAACCGGAAATTGTAAAGAACGGCACGCCGGCCTCGCCCGCGATCGCGCGCGCCAGGAGCGTCTTACCGGTGCCCGGAGGGCCCACCAGCAGCGCGCCTTTCGGGATCTTGCCGCCAAGGCGCGAGAATTTTTGCGGGTTGCGCAGGAATTCGACGATCTCTTCCAGCTCTTCCTTGGCCTCGTCGATCCCGGCCACATCGTCAAAGGTGACGCGGCCATGTTTCTCGGTCAGCATCTTGGCCTTGGATTTACCAAAGCCCATGGCGCCGCCTTTGCCGCCGCCCTGCATCCGGTTCATGAAATAGATCCAGACCCCGATCAGCAGCAGGAAGGGCAGCAGGCTCAGGATGAAGGACTGAAAGCCCGATTGCTCCTGCGATTCGGCATTCACCGCCACGCCGTTGTCGATCAGAACCTGGGTGACTTCGGCATCCTCGGGCTTGATGGTCACGTAATCGCGCCCGTCCTTGCCCCGATAGCGGATCGTCTCGCCATCGATCACAGCCGAGGAGACCTTGTCCTCCTCCACCAGTTGCACAAAGTCCGAATACGGCGTGCTCTGGCTTTGCAGCGTGCTGCCACCGCCGGAAAAGAGATTGAAGAGCGTCAGGATCAATACGAAGAGTACGACCCAGAAGGCGATGTTACGCAGGTTGCCCAAGAAAGTTCTCCCGAAGATTGGGTGTGGCCCGCTCTATAGCGTGCCCTTGTGGTGAAAAATAGGGGTTTGTGCGGCACATTCAATGCGTCGTGAGGAAAGCGGCAAAGCCATGCTGCCCGGTCAGGCGGCAGATGTCGTATTCGGGGCCAAAGCCGGCCGGGAGAAAGGCCACCAGCCGGTCGCCATCAAAGACCGCAGGGTGCGCGATCAGGCTCTGATAAGGCAGGCCCTCGGGCCGCGCCGGCAGCTGCGCGGCGCCGGCCTCGCCCAGGGCGCGCACCGTCAGCCCGGCAATCGCCGCGCCGCCCAGCCGGAGCCGTCCGTCCCAGGGCGCCCCCACCGGCGCCCGGGTTTCGGCCACCGCGGCATATTCGCGACAGAGGCGAATCTCGGCCCGCTCGGCCCGCATCAGGCAGCCGTGCAGGCTGGCGCTGCCGCCCGACAGCACCCGGTCGGCGGCCGCCGCCAATGCCCTTGCGCGCGGCCGGTAAACCTGCCCCGAGACATATTGCAGCCCGCCCGCCAGGAGCCGCAGCCGGGTCTCCGCCTCCAGCGCCGCCAGGGCGTCGCGATCCATCAGCAGATCGCCATGCTGCACGCGCACCGCGCGCGTCGCGGCCTCGGCCGCCCGTGCCCGCAGCGCCGCCTGCGCCCGTGCCATCCGGCCCGCGGTCTCCGCCAGGGCCGCTGCGTCGAGCCCGAGCGGCGCCAGAACCTCCAGCGCCTGGCGCATGCGCACCCGGTCGAACCGCCGGTCGGCATTCGACGGATCCTCGACCCAGGCCCCCTTGAGCACCGTCAGATAATGCCGCAACTCCGCCCGCCGCACCGTCAGCAAGGGCCGCATCAGCCAAAAGCCGCCATCCTCGGTCGCCTGCGGCACGAAGCGGCGATCCGCCATGCCCGCCAGCCCGTCGACCCCGGAGCCGCGCGCCAGCCGCATCAGCACGGTCTCGGCCTGATCGTCCAGCGTATGCGCCATCAGCACATGCCGCAGCCCGCCGCGCCACCGGCCGATCAGCCGCAGCCGCGCCGTCCGGGCCGCCTCCTGAAGATTGCCGCTGCCGTCCCAGCCCTGCCAGCGCAGCACGTCATGGCGATGTCCCAGCGCCGCGCATTCCGCCGCCACCAGCGCGGCCTCGGCGCCGCTCTCCGGCCGCAGCCCGTGGTCCACGGTCACCACCCGCAGGCCGACACCCATGTGCCGCGTCCAGTTGTGCGCCAGGGTCAGCAGCGCCATGCTGTCGCCGCCGCCGGACACCGCCAGCCCGATCTCATCCGGGAACTCCGGCCCCAGAAGATCGCCCATCACCCCGGCAAAATGGCTGTCGAGACTGAAAGAGGTCATCCGGCGCGCCGCGCCCCCTGCTTCTTCTGGCCCAAAATATTCCCGGGGGAGTCGCCGGAGGCGACGGGGGCAGAGCCCCCTCTCCCTTCGGCCCGGGCCGCCCCGGTCAGGAACAGCCCAGCCGGCCCATCTCGGTCTGCGCCTCGGTCAGCTCGGTCGCCGAAGGAAACCGCGGCGCGATCTCGGCCAGCATCTGACAGGCGGCGTCGTTCTGGCCCAGCGAGGCCAGCGCCCGGCCCAGGTTCAGCAGCGCCGGCGCCGCCGTGGCCTGAGCGTCGCGGGCCAGCGAATAGGCGTCGAGATAGGCCCGGGCCGCCTCCTTGGTATTGCCCATCTTCTCCAGCGCCTCGCCGCGTCCGAGCAAGGCGCCGGGGCCCAGCGGCCCGCCGGGATAAGTCTCGTTGAAGGTGCCGAAAAGCTCGGCGGCGCGCTGATAATCGCCGGCGGCCAGCGCCTCTTCGGCGCGGCGGAAATCCTCTTCCTCGCTCATCGCCAGCGCCGGGCCCTCGCCTTCGGGCGGCGCGATCGGCTGCGGCGCGGCCGGTGTCGCCACCTCCTCGCCGCCCAGGGTCGAGGTCTCGCCCAGGGCGCCCACGTCGCCGCCTTCCAGCTCGACCAGCCGGAACTCGAGATCGCCGATCCGGTTGGTGCCGTCGGTCACGATCCGGTCGATGCGATATTCCAGCTCCTCGGTCTTGCCGGTGAGCCGCGACAGTTCGGCCTCGATCACCTGCACCCGGTCGAGCAGCGTGCCGCTGCCGGCCGAGACATCCGAGCCGCCAGTGGTCGACAGCTCGCGCCGCAGGCGTTTCACCTCGATGTTCAGAAGCGTCAGATCCTGCCGGATATCGGCCAGCGTCTCGGCCCTGTCCTGCGCCGCCGCCGACAGCGTCAGCGACAGGCCCAGCCCGAAGATCACAACAAATCGCACCAGAAGTCGCATCATCCTCTCCTGCCCCGGGGGGCCTTGTCCCAGCGTGCCGGCCTCAGCTGACCGCGCTGCCGGCAATCACCGTCACCGCGCGGCGGTTCTTGGCATAACAGCTTTCATCCGAACAGATCTCGATCGGGCGTTCCTTGCCATAGCTGACAAACCGCAGACGGCTGGCCGGCACACCCCGGGAGATCAGGTACTCGCGCACCGCATTGGCCCGGCGGCCGCCGAGCGCGAGGTTGTATTCGCGGGTGCCCTGCTCGTCGGCATGACCCTCGATCACCGCCTGATAATCGCTGTTGGTCAGCAGCCATTCGGCCTGCTGGTCCAGCGTCGCCTGCGCCTCGGCGGTCAGCGACGACTGATCGACGAGAAACAGCACCCGGTCGCCGATCGCCTGCTGGAAATAGGCCGGGCTCGAGGGATCGCCGGCGCCACCGGGCACAAAACCCGCTCCGGCGCCCGCACCGGCGCTGCCGTCGAGCCGCGGATCGTCCTGACCGAAGCGGCCGGCATTGGTACAGGCCGAAACGGCCAAAGCGCCCAAGAGAAGCGCGATCTTGGTGAGATGTGTCATGATTCCTGTCCTGCTCCGTGGCATTTCGCCATTGTTGCCTGCGAGCCTAACATATGCCTGCCCGCCTTGACATCCTAATTGCCGATCCCGCGACCGGCCTATTGCAACGGCCCCCAGCTCGGGTCCGAGGCCGCATCGGGGGTGCGCACCCGCCGCAGGCTGCGCCCCGAGACATCGACCGAATAGAGGCTGGCCTGCCCGCTGGCGCCCTGGGTTTCGCGGGTGAACATGATCACCCGGCCATTGGGCGCCCAGGTCGGGCCCTCGTCAAGAAACGAGGCGGTGAGCAGCCGCTCTTCGCTGCCGTCGGTGCGCATCACGCCGATATGGAACCGGCCCTTGTGCTGTTTGGTAAAGGCGATCAGGTCGCCGCGCGGCGACCAGACCGGCGTGCCATAGCGGCCGGGCCCGAAGGAGATGCGCTCGGCCTCGCCGCCGCCGGCCGGCATGATGTAGAGCTGCTGGCTGCCCGAACGGTCGCTTTCGAAGACGATTCGGCTGCCGTCGGGGCTATAGGATGGCGCGGTCTCGATCGCCGGAGTGTTGGTCAGCCGCGTGGTCGCGCCCGAGGCCAGGTCCATGGTGAAAATATCGGTGTTCGAGCCTTCCGAGATTGAAAACACCGCCGTCTGCCCGTTCGGCGCAAAGCGCGGCGCAAAGGACATCACCCCGGTCTGGCTCTCGAGGATGCGGCTCTGGGTGTTGCCGACATCGAGCACATGGATGCGCGGAAAGCCGGTGGCGTAGGAGGTATAGAGCACCCGGTCGCCGGTGGGAGAGAACCGTGGCGCCAGCACGATCGACGAACTGTCGGTCAGGTACTGCACGTTGGCCCCGTCGTAATCCATGATCGCCAGCCGCTTCTTGCGGTCGTCCTTGGGGCCGGTTTCGCTGACATAGACCACGCGGCTGTCGAAATAGCCGCTCTCGCCGGTGATCCGGCTGTAGACCGCATCGGCCACCTTGTGCGCCATGCGCCGCCAGCCTTCTGTGGTGCCCTGGAATTGCAGGCCCTTGCCCAGCTCCTGGCCGGAAAACACGTCATAGACTCGGAATTTCACCGTCAGCTGGCCATTGTCGGCGACCGAGACCGCCCCCATGATCAGCGCCTGGACATTGATCGCCTTCCAGTCGTTGTATTGCACCGGTGCGGCAAAGCTGGTGGGCCGCGAGATGAAGGCATCCTGCGGTGTCTGGATGAACAGCCCGGTGCCGTTGAGGTCGTCGGCCACCACCTGCGCCAGCTTGCCGCCCCATTCGCCGGCGGCGGCGGTTTCGGGGATGAAATCGGGCACGGCAAAGGGCAAGGGTTCGACAACCCCCTCGGTGATCTCGATCCGCAGCGGCGCGGCCTGGGCGGGCAGGGCCAACAGCAGGGCCAGCGCGGCGGTCAAGGCGGTCAAAACCTGGGTCACTCGGTGGTTTACACTCATCTGCTTACCTTCTCGGGATTAAAGGTCATCTCGATTTGCCGCCATTGGTCGTATTTGTCGACCGGCAGTTCATAGCCGTCCTTCTGACAGCGGATAATCGCGCGTCTGGCGGCCTGAAAGGCCACTTCAGTGGCCCGTGCGTCTCCGCCTTCGCTGCCGGTCAGCCGGATCGAGCTGGTGATGACGCGGCCGGATTGCTCCATCTCCATCGAGACCACCACCGTCACCCGGGCGGCGGCAGAGCCGACATCCACGACCCAGCAATCCTGCACCGCCAGGCGCAGGTTCTCGCGCTCGCCGGCGGTGAGCGGCGGGCCGCTGGCGGCCGTGGGCGCCGGTGCCGGCGTGTCGCCGCCGCCCAGCGCCTCGGCCAGAGCATCGGCCACCGCATCGGCGGTGCCGTCGGCGGCGGGCGCCGGATCGTCGGCCGGTGCCGGGGCCTGCCGCGGCGTTTCCGGGCTTTCCTGCGGCGCTTCGGCCACGGCCGGCGGCGCCGGCGGGCGGCCCCGCGGACGCACCGAGCGTTCGGGCGCGCCCGAAGGCGTCTCGGCGGCCTCGGTGACGATCTCGCTGGTGGCCTCCTCCTCGGCGGTGGCCTCCTGCTCTTCCTGCGGCTCCGGCGTCGGGCTGTCCTCTTCGGCCACCACCGCATCCCGGGTGGTGTCCTCGATCGCGACCTCGGGCTCCGGCGGCGCCACCGGTTCCGGCGCGACGCGCGGCGCCGGCCGGGGCTGCGGCCGTTGCGAGACCTCGGGCAGCACCACGGCCACATCCTCGTCGGCCGGCGGCGCCGGTTCGGGCGGCGGAATGTCGTCTGGTTCGCTCAGCACCGGCGCCGGCGGCTCGGGCACGTCAGGCAGGGTCTCCGGCGCGGGGGCCGGCGGCTCTTCGACCGGCTCCGGCGGCGTCACCGGGGCCGGCGGTTCCTCGACCGGGGCCGGCGGCGGCGTATCCTCGGCGGCGGGCGGCGCGGGTTCTTCCGGCGCGTCGGGCACCGCGGGGGCAACCTCAGGCGTGGCGTCTTCCGGCGTGTCCTGCCCGGTCAGCGCGGCGTAGTCCGCTTCGCTGATGGTGGTCACGCTGGTCACGTCGAAGGGCAGCGGCTCGACCTCGAACAACGGCCCGATCAGCAGCCAGCCGATCAGCCCGACATGCGCCGCACCCGACACGTAATAGCCGAAGTGAAGCCTGCGGCGGCCCGCTTCGGGGATATCCTGATCAGCGCTCACGGCGAACCCGGCCTAGCCTTCGTCCTGCCCGTCGAGCCGTGGCCCGCCGGTATCGGTCACCAGCCCGATGTTGGAAAAGCCGCCGGCATTGAGCGCCCCCATGACCTCCATCACCTGGGCATAGGGCACCGCCCCGTCGGCGCGCAGGAACACCCGGTCGCTGGTCCGTTCCTGGGCGATGGCGCGCAGCTTGCCGACCAGCTCGTCCGAGGGCGTCTCGGTGGTCTGGATCATGATGCCGCCCTCGGCGGTCAGTGTCACGGTCAGCGGCTCTTCCGAATCCGCCGCCAGGGCGCTCGCCGCGCTCTTGGGCAGCTCGACCGGCACGCCCACGGTCAACAGCGGCGCCGAGACCATGAAGATGATCAGCAGCACCAGCATCACGTCGACAAAGGGCGTGACGTTGATTTCGGACATCGGCTTGGCCCCGCCCCTGCGCCGTCTGCGGCCCGAGCCGCCACCGCCCGGTTTGACGATATGCGCGCCCATGGCCTAGCTGTCCAACTGGCGGCTGAGGATGGTGGCGAATTCGTCGGCAAAGCTTTCGTAGCCCGACAGGATCCGGTCCGCATCCGCGCTCAGCTTGTTGTAGAAGATCACCGCCGGGATCGCCGCCAGAAGCCCCAGCCCGGTGGCCAGCAGCGCCTCGGCGATGCCGGGGGCCACGACGGCGAGCGAGGTATTCTGCTGCTCGGCGATCTCGACAAAGGCGTTCATGATGCCCCAGACGGTGCCGAAGAGGCCGACGAAAGGCGCGGTCGAGCCGACGGTGGCCAGCACCGAAAGGCCGTTCTGCAACTCGTCGCTGACCTGGGCGATGGCGACATTCATCGAGCGGTCGATGCGGGCCTGGGCGCCGGGGATCAGCCCGCCGTCCTCGCGGTGCGAGCGGCGCCATTCCAGCATGCCGGCGGCAAACACCCGCTGGGCGCGCCCCTTGGGCCCCGGCCCCATCTGCTCGAACAGCTCGTCGAGCGGCTCGCCGGACCAGAAGGCGCGGTCAAAGCGGCGCGCCTCGCGCTTGGCGCGGCGATAGGTGGCCAGATTGTAGACGATAATCGCCCACGACCAGAAGCTTGCCACGATCAGCGCGATCATCACCAGCTTCACGGTCAGGGTCGCACGGGCGAAAAGGCCCCACATGGAGAAATCGATCTCCTGTGCGAGCGCGAGGGTCTCTGTTTCCATCAGCCTGCTCTTTGTTATGGCCGTTTCTCTGCGGCCCAATTGAGCGCGAGCGTAGCGGAAAGAAAGGGGGAAAGCCAACACGAAGGCGTCAGCAGAGGGGCATTGTCATGGGAATGTCGTGCCGGCTGGCGGATATTTGCCAAGCCGCTGTAACATCCCCCGGGCGCCGTGATCAGGCCGCGCCGCGCCGCCTCCGGGCCAGCGTCAGCGAGAGCGCGGCCAGCGCATAGGCGACAAGCGCCAGCAACGCCGCCCCCGCCAGATAGAGCACGAATGCCGCGCCCAGCCCCTGCCCAAGCGCCTCCGGCACGAGCGTCGCCAGCGCCTCGGGCAGCGCGCCGGTGACCACCACCGCGCCCATGGTCGCCGCCAGCCAGCCGAGGACCGCCAGCGTCGCCAGCACGAGCAGCGCCCGGATCGGCGCCGCGCGGAACCGCCAGCCGCGCCGCAGGGTGGCATGGATCCGCCCAAGGTCCTGCTGGATGGCAATCAGCGCCGGCACCACCAGCAACACAAGTCCCATGCCGAAGCCCAGGCCATAGACCAGGGTGATCACCGTCGGCTTGAGGAATTGCGCCTGCGAGGATTTCTCGAACAACAGCGGCGCCAGCCCCAGCACCGTGGTCAGCGTGGTCAGCATCACCGGCCGCAGCCGGTCGGCGGCGCCTTCGATGATCGAGGGCACGAGGCCCCGGTCCCTGGCGTAGTCATCGATGGTCGAGACCAGAACGATCGAATCGTTGATGATGATCCCGGTCATCCCCAGCATTCCGACCACGGTGAACATGCTCAGCGGCACGTCCCAGTAATTGTGGCCATAGATCGTGCCGACCAGACCGAAGGGAATGATCGACATCACCACCAGCGGCCGGGTCCAGCTGGCAAAGACCCAGGACAACACGAGATAGATGCCCAGCAGCACGAGGATCAGCCCGGTGCGGGCATCGTTGAGAAAGTCGTTCTCCTGCTCGGATAGGCCGGAGAGCCGGTAATCCACCTGCCGCTCTTCGGCGATCTTCGGCAGGATCTCGGCCTCGAGCACCTCCTGGATCTCCTGTGCCCGCGCCGGATCATCCTCGGAGATGTCGCCGGTGACCGAAATCAGCCTGATGCCGTTCTCGCGCCGCACGGTGGAAAAGCCGGTGCGCCGCGCGACGCTGACGATATCGGCCAGCGGCACATAGGCGCCCGAGGCCGCACGGAGCTGGGTGCGTTCAAGGAAATCGGCGGTCAGTTCGCCTTCGGGCAGCTCCACCCGGATCGCGGCCGAGCGCGGCCCGTCGGGATAGGTCGCCGCCTCGATGCCGCCCAGCCGGTGCCGCAGCACCGTGCCCAGCCCGTCGATGGTAAAGCCCAGCGCCTGGCCCTGGGCGGTCAGCTCGAGGATCAGCTCTTCCTTGTCGTAAGCCAGGTTGTCCTCGACCGCCGAAACCTCGGGGAAGCGCGCCAGCGCCGCCTTCAGGTCTTCCGAGGCGCCCTTGAGCACCTCGGCGGAGGCACCATAGAACTGCAAGTCGAGCGCGTCGCCACCGGGGCCCGAGCGCCAGCCGCGAAAACTTACGGTTTCCAGCATCGGATGGCGGCCCACGGCGTCTTGCAGCGCGGCCACGAACTGAAAGCTGGAATAGGGCCTGAGGTCGGGATCGATCAGCTCGATCGAGATCGCGCCGAGCTGATAGCTCTCCTTGGTGTCGGTGCCGGCCAGGCCGCGGCCGGCGTTGCCGCCGATCTCGGCGATGACATAATCGATCGGGTTGCGGCCATGTTCGGCCTCGTATTCCGCGCCCAGCGCCTCGGTGGCGCGCTGCATCTCGCGCATCATTTCCAGCGTGTCTTCGCGGGTGGCGCCCGGCGCCATGGCGAAATTGCCGGTGACCGAGCTTCGCTCGGGCGCGTTGAAGAAGCGCCATTGCACCTCGCCCCGGATGAAGAGCGCCACCTGGCTGGCCAGGAGCACCACCGCACCGGCGAGAACCGCGTAGCGCGCCCAGACGACGACGGCCATGATCCGGCGGAAGATCACGTCGCGCACCCAGCGAAAGCCGCGATTGACCTGGCGCGACGGCCAGTCGTACCAATGCTCTTTCGACTGGTGCACCAGCGCATGTGCCATGTGGTTGGGCAGGATCAGGAAACATTCCACCAACGAGGCCAGCAGCACCACGATCACGGTAAAGGGAATGTCGGAGATCAGGTCGCCGAAGCGGCCTGAGATGGCGGTGAGCCCGAAAAAGGCGATCACCGTGGTCAGCGTCGAGGCAAAGACCGGCATCGCCATGCGCCGGGCGGCATTCTCTGCCGCCTCGACCGGGCTTTCGCCCAGCCGGCGATAGCGGAAATCGGCATGTTCGCCAACGACAATGGCATCGTCGACCACGATGCCCAGCGTGATGATCAGCGCAAAGAGCGAGATCATGTTGAGCGTCAGCCCGGCCAGGAACATCAGGGCGATGGTCGCCGCCATCGCCACCGGAATGCCCGCCGCCACCCAAAAGGCGATGCGGGCATTCAGAAAGAGAAACAACAGCGCCAGCACCAGCGCCAGCCCCATCGACCCGTTGTCGAGCAGGATGTCGAGCCGCCCGGTGATCGCCTCGGCGCGGGTGCGGATCAGGTCGATCCGGGTGCCTGCGGGCAGCGTCGCCTCGAGCGCTTCGGCCACCGCTTCCACGGTGTCCTGAATCTCGATGGCGTCGCCTTGATTGGAGCGGTCGACGCGCACCGAAATGGCCGGGTTCTCGCCGACGAAATAGCTCCGATCGCGGTCGATGCCCTCAACCCGGACCCTGGCGACATCCCCGATGGTAAGCTTGGAGCCGTCATCGTTCGAGCGCAGGGCAATGGCCTCGATCTGATCGGCCGACCGTTTCTCGACGCCGGTGCGCACCCGAGTATTGGCGCTGGTGACATCGCCGGCCGGATCGGCATCGACCTCGGCGGCGATGGCATCGGCGATCTGGCGCATGGTGACGTCATGCCGGATCAGCGCCACCGAAGGCACCTCGACAATGGTCTGCGGCGCGGCGAGGCCCCGGATGGTCGCGCGGGTGACGCCCTCGGCAAAAAGCCGCACCACCATTTCATCTGCGAAGCGGGCCAGCTGATCGACACCCACCGGGCCGGTGATCACCACGTCGGTCACCCGGTCCCGCCAGCCACCCCGCCGGACGCTGGGATCATCGGCCTCCTCCGGCAGGTTCGAGACCGCATCGACCGCCGCCTGCACATCGTCGCCGGCGCGGGCCATGTCCCAGCCCGGTTCGAATTCGAGATCGATCGCGGCGCGGCCCTCGCGCGAGGTGGATTGCGCGCTCTCGACACCTTCGACGGCCAGCAGCGCCGGCTCGAGGATCTGCACGATGGCGGCATCGACATCCTCGGCCCCCGCCCCGTCCCAGTTCACCGAGACCGAAACCTCGTCGATGATGACATCGGGAAAGAATTGCGCCCGCATGTTGGGCGCCGCCATGAGACCGGCGGCAACCAGAAGGACAAGCAGCAGGTTGGCCAGCGTGCGGTGGCGGGTGAAATAGCTGAGAATGCCGCCCGGGCCCGGCGGAAGATCGCGGGTCATGCTGGTATCCTCCGCGCGAAATCGCGGCCGCAGGCCACCGCACGATCGTCATGCCAGAGGCAGGCCTTCGGCATGACCCGCCCCCCGGGGCGGCGATTTGGCTCGGCGGGGCGTTGCATGGCGCTGGTGCGGCGGCTGGTATCCCGTATCATTGCCTCAGCCCCCCATCCGCTCCTCGATCCGTCGCACCACCTGCGCCGGCACCTTCTCCTGCTCGAGCTGTGCGAGGATGCGCGCCTTGGCTTCGTCCGGCATCCGCGCATTGGCCTCGACAAAGGCGCGGATCTTCGCCCGCCGCTCAGCGCTCAGCTCCAGCATCTCGGGCTCCTCGGGCCCGGCCGCCGCGCCCGGCCGCAGGGCCCGCACCTTGATTCCGGCACCGAGCAGCGGCGTGCGCTCCGCCACCACGCTGCGGCCCGCCAGATCGGGCGCACGCACCAGAACGTCATCCCCCTGGCGCCGCAGAAGGGTGACCGGCCGCTCTTCCAGCCGCTGCTCGGCGTCCAGCACCAGCACCCGGCCACCGGCATCCAGCGCCGAAGACGGCAGCCGCACCACCCGCTCCAATGGCGGTTCCTCGATCTCGACGGTGACGAAATCGCCGGGCTTCAGCGCGCGCGCCGCCTCCAGCCGGGCAAACAGCAGCCGGCCGGTCTGGCCTTCGCCGACGGCGGCGCTGTCGCGCACCAGCACGCCCTCGCTGACCAGCCCGGTGCCCAGCACATCCAGCGTCACCCGGACCGGGGCGCGCGCCAGGGCGCCGCTGCCGTCCAGCAACCGGGCATATTGCGCGGTCGAGACCCGGAACGACACCTCGAGCGCCGCCGGATCGACCAGCCGCGCCAGTTGCTCGTTGTTCGACACCAACCGGCCCAGCGTGGCGTTCACATCGGCCAGCGTGCCGGCGAAACGCGCCACGATCCGGGTGTCGTCCAGCCGCCGCTGCGCCTCGGCCAGAGCGATCTCGGCGCGTTGCAGCGCAGTGGCGGCCTGGCTGACACGGCTTTCGGCCTGGGCCACCGCCTGGCGCCGGGTGAGCACCGATTGCCGCGCCGACGAGGCCGCCAATTCGGCGGTCTCGACGCTGGCCGCGGTGCCGACGCCACGGCTCAGCAGGTCGCGCTGCCGATCATAGGCCTTTTCGCGCAACGCCGCCTGTTCCTCGGCCGAATGCAGCTCGTCCCGCGCCAGCAGCAGCGCAGCCTCGGCCTCGGCCTGTTCGGCCCGGGCATCGAGAATGTCGGATTGCACCCGGCTCAGCGCCAGTTCGGCGTCGCCGGGATCGATCTGCACCAGCAATTCGCCCGCGCGCACCTGGCCGCCTTCCTCGAAGGTCTCGGCCAGATCGACGATCTTGCCGGCGCTGGCGGCACGCACCTCGAGCGCACGGCGGCTCTGCACCTCGCCAAAGGCGGTGAGCACCGGGGTCACGGTCTGCGGTGCGGCCTCGACCACATTGACGGCAAACACCCGTTCGCGCGCCTCCGGCACCCGCCGCTCCTGGCTCATCCGCGCCTCGACGGCCTCGCGCACCAGCAGGCCGGCATAGACCAGAAGGCCCAGCGTCAGCGACAGCAGAAACAGACCGGTCAGGCTCTGGCGTAGGAACCGCATGCGCGACATCCCCTGATCGTTGAACACAAGTCGCCAGCGGCGTTCCGGCGCCGCCGGACGCACCGCTTCGGCAGTGATACGGACTTATCCGCTATTTCCGTCGCTGATGCTCGGTCAATCGCGGCAAAATCTCGACAAAGTTACAGGGACGGTGCCGGTAATCGAGCTGATAGGCCAGAATTTCATCCCAGGCGTCCTTGCAGGCCCCCGGAGAGCCGGGCAGCGCAAACATGTAGGTTCCGTTCGCCACCCCGCCGGTGGCGCGGCTCTGCACGGCGGAGGTGCCGATCTTGGCCATCGAGACATGGGTGAAGACCGTGCCGAAAGCCTCGATCTCCTTTTCATAGACATCGCGGTGTGCCTCGACCGTCACGTCGCGCCCGGTCAGCCCGGTGCCGCCGGTGGTGATCACCACATCGACCTCTGCATCTCGGCTCCAGTCGCGCAGCAGCGCCGCGATCTCAGCCCGTTCATCCGGCAGGATCCTGCGACAGGCCACCACATGCCCCGCCGCCTCGATCCGGGCGGCGAGGACATCGCCGGAGCGGTCCTCGGCCAGCGAGCGGCTGTCGCTCACCGTCAGGACGGCGATGCGGACGGGAATGAAGTCTCGGCTGTCGTCGATGGGGCGCATGGGGTCTCGCAGGTCTTTGGCTCAGCCGAGGCGGGCCTTGAGGGACAGAAGATCGGCCCAGGCCTCGCGCTTGAGATGCGGCTGGCGCAGCAGATAGGCCGGGTGGAACATCGGCAGGGCGGGCGTGTCATAGGCTTCGGCCCAGCTGCCGCGCAGCCGGGTGATGCCGCGTTTGCCCAGGCCCGCGTCACAGGAGATATTGCCCATCAGCACCAGAAATTCGGGCTGCGCCAGCGCCACGTGCCGCGCCACGAAGGGCCGCATCATGGCTATCTCGGCAGGCAGGGGATCGCGGTTCTGCGGCGGCCGCCAGGGCAATACATTGGTGATATAGACCGAACTGTCGCGGCTCAGCCCGATGGCGGCCAGCATCCGGTCGAGAAACTGCCCGGCGCGGCCGACAAATGGCTTGCCCTGCCGGTCCTCGTCGCGGCCCGGCGCCTCGCCCACGATCATCACCCGCGCCCCCGGCACACCGTCGGAAAACACCAGATTGCGCGCGCCGCGTTTGAGATCGCAATGGTCAAAGGCCGCCATCGCCGCCTGAAGCCCGGCCAGATCCTGCGCGGCCGCCGCCATCCGCTGCGCCTCGGCCACCGGATCGGCCCAGGCCGGCGCCGCGGACTGTGCCGGCGCGGCGCCGGCGACTGCGGCCCGCTTGGGCTGTGCGGGCGCGGCGGGCACGGCATAGCGGTCGACTGGCTCCTCGCCGATGGTGTCGAGCACCCCGGCCTCGATCTGCCAGTCCAGCGCCGCCCGCAGGCTCTTGTGTTCGAAATAATCCATCACCGCGATCCTATCCCGCCCGGCCCCCGAATGAAAACGTCCGAATAAACCCGCCCCTGCTTCTTCTCTTTGACAAATACGCAATTCCGACGCCAGCCCAAGGCGCCCCCATTGAACGCATCCGCCCCCGCTCCTATAACCGCAGCCAACCCGAACCGGAGCAGGTCATGACCTTTACCCAGCGCCATCTTCTCGGCATCGAGCCGCTCCACCCGTCCGAGATCACCACGCTCCTCGATCTGGCCGACGATTATGTCCGGCTCAATCGCGGCAAACGGCACGGCGACGCCCTGGCCGGGCGCAGCCAGATCAACATGTTCTTCGAGAATTCCACCCGCACCCAGGCCTCTTTCGAACTGGCCGGTCAGAGGCTTGGCGCCGATGTGATGAACATGGCGATGCAGGCCTCGTCGATCAAGAAGGGCGAGACGCTGATCGACACCGCGCTGACGCTGAACGCCATGCATCCCGACCTTCTGGTGGTGCGCCATCCGCATTCCGGCGCGGTGGACCTGCTGGCGCAGAAGGTCAATTGCGCGGTGCTCAACGCCGGCGACGGGCGGCACGAACACCCGACGCAGGCGCTCCTGGACGCGCTGACCATCCGCCGGGCCAAGGGCCGGCTGCACCGGCTCAATATCGCGATCTGCGGCGACATCGCGCATTCCCGCGTCGCGCGCTCCAACATCCTGCTGCTCGGCAAGATGGAAAACCGCGTGCGTCTGGTGGGGCCGCCGACCCTGCTGCCCGCCGGCATCGCCGACTTCGGCGTCGAGGTCCATGACGACATGCGCGAAGGTCTCAGGGATGTCGATGTGGTGATGATGCTGCGGCTTCAGAAAGAGCGGATGGACGGCGGTTTCATCCCTTCCGAGCGGGAATATTACCACCGATACGGGCTCGATGCCGAAAAGCTGAGCCATGCGAAACCCGACGCCATCGTCATGCACCCCGGCCCGATGAACCGCGGCGTCGAGATCGACGGCGAGATCGCCGATGACATCAACCGCTCGGTCATTCAGGAACAGGTCGAGATGGGCGTGGCCGTGCGCATGGCGGCGATGGACCTGCTGGTCCGCAACAGGACGGCCACCACCACGACAGAAGGGATCATGGCATGAGCGACGTCCTCGAAATACCCTCGGACGAACACGGTCTGGTGCGGGTCTTTACCGTCGATCTGCCGCTCGACGAGGCGCAGATCCTGCTTGATGACGAGGCCCGCGCGCTCCAGCAGAAGACCGGCGCCATCGCGCTCGATCCCGACCATATCGATCTGTTCGACATGAACGACCTCTCCGGCCTGCCGCTGGCCGATTACCTGGCCGAGGGCCATGGCATCCCCGACGAGGAACTGGCGCCGATCCGCGCCCAGCTCGAACGGGTCAAGGGGCGGGTGATGGTGATGCGCTCGGCCGCCTTCGAACGGATCGGCCAGCAGTTGCGCGTCACCCATCCGCTGCGCTGGATCGCCACCTTCGGCGAGGCGCGCGACCCGGTACCGCTGGAAAAACCCCGCGCCGAGAGCGCCAGGCCGCCGGAACCGGAGGCCCCGCCGGCCGCTCCGCCGCCGCCCGCCGCCGCGGCGCGGATGATGCGGCCCGGCCTGATCATCGGCCTCGTGGTGACGATGGCGGTGCTGGGCGTGGTGCTCTGGGCGCTGGCCTGACAGCCGCTTGGCGGCGCAGCAAATGACACGCATGCAAAGGATGCCTGATGCAGGAACCCAAGGACCCCAAGATGTCGGGCCGCGTCGCCACGGTGGCGCTTCTGGTGATGTTTGCGCTGGTCGGCGTGATGATCTGGATCGCGGGGTGAGGCGATGACCGACCTGTTGCTGACACACGCCCGGCTGATCGACCCCGAAGCCGACAGTGATGCCCCCGGCTGGCTGCACATCCGTGACGGGGTGATCGCGGCCAGCGGCAACGGCGCGGCGCCGCAGGGCATCGAGCAGGTGCTGGACTGTCGGGGCAAATGCCTGGCACCGGGGATCGTCGACATCGGCGTCAAGGTCTGCGAGCCGGGCGAGCGCCACAAGGAGAGCTATGCCTCTGCTGGCCGGGCCGCGGCGGCCGGCGGCGTGACCACGATGATCACCCGCCCCGACACCACGCAGGCCATCGACAGCCCCGAGAGCCTCGAATTCGTTGCTCGCCGCGCCCAGGCCGATGCATCGGTGCATGTCCGCCACATGGCGGCGCTGACCAAGGGCCGGCAGGGCCGCGAGATGGCCGAGATCGGCTTTCTGCTCGACGCGGGCGCGGTGGCGTTCTCCGATTGCGATGCCGTCACCCGCAACACCAAGGTGCTGAGCCGGGCGCTCACGTATGCCCGCTCGCTCGACGCGCTGGTCATGCTGCATCCGCAGGAACCGGTGCTCTCGGACGGCGCGGTGGCCACCTCGGGAAAATTCGCCTCTTTGCGCGGGTTGCCGGCGGTCTCGGCGATGGCCGAGCGCATGGGCCTCGACCGCGACATCGCGCTGATCGAGATGACCGGCGTGCGGGCGCATTTCGACCAGATCACCACCGCCCGCGCCCTGCCCGCGCTGCAACGCGCCAAGCGCAACGGGCTCGACGTCACCGCCGGCATCTCGATCCATCACCTGACACTGAACGAGATGGACGTCGCCGATTACCGCACCTTCTTCAAGGTCAAGCCGCCGCTTAGGGCCGAGGACGACCGTCAGGCGATGATCGAAGCGCTGCGCGACGGGCTGATCGACGTGATCTGTTCGATGCACACGCCGCAGGACGAGGAAAGCAAGCGCCTGCCCTTCGAAGAGGCGGCCGCCGGCGCGGTGGCGCTGGAAACCCTGTTGCCGGCGGCGCTCCGGCTCTATCACGCCGAGGCGCTGACCCTGCCGCAGCTGTTCCGGGCACTCAGCCTCGCCCCGGCGCGGCGCCTGGGCCTCGCTGCCGGCCGGCTTGCCGCCGGGGCACCGGCCGACCTGGTGCTGTTCGATGCCCATGCGCCCTTTGTGCTCGACCGCTTCAAGCTGCACTCGAAATCCAAGAACACCCCCTTTGACGGCGCCCGCATGCAGGGCCGCGTGCTGGCCACCTTCGTGGCCGGCGCCCGCGTCTACGGAGAGCCCTGATGCCGGTCCTGGAAACCACCCTTGCCGGGCTGCTGCTCTGGGCGCTGATCGGCTATCTGCTGGGCTCGGTGCCCTTTGGCCTGGTGATCGCCCGCCTGCTGGGTCTGGGCGATCTGCGCAAGATCGGCTCGGGCAACATCGGCGCGACCAATGTGCTGCGCACCGGCAACAGGCCGGCGGCGCTGGCGACGCTGATCCTCGACAGTTTCAAGGGGGCGATCGCGGTGCTGATCGCCCGCTGGCTGGCGGCGGAAGATGCGGCGCAACTGGCCGGTCTCATGGCCTTTCTCGGCCATTGTTTCCCCATCTGGCTGGGGTTCAAGGGCGGCAAGGGCGTCGCCACATTCCTCGGGTTGCTGCTCGGTCTGGCCTTTCCGCTGGGGCTGGCGGCCTGCGCCACCTGGGCGGCGGGCGCGGCGCTGACCCGGATCTCCTCGGCCTCGGCGCTGCTGGCGGCGGCGCTGGCGCCGGCCTGGGCCTGGGGGCTGGGCTACCCGTCGATGGTGATGCTCTGTCTGGTTCTGGCGGCGATCGTCTGGGGGCGCCACCACGCCAACATCCGCCGCATCCTGAAGGGCGAAGAGCCGCGCATCGGCAAGAAGAGCTGAGGTTTCCGGCGCTTCGCGTCCCGGGCCTGACCCGGGATCCCGCGCTCACAACGCAAGCGCCGGCGCGATTCGACAAGAGGCCCCGGCGCGGCGGCCGGGGCGGGTTACAGGCTCTTGCGGGCGTTCAGCGCCGCGGTGATGGTGCCGTCGTCGAGGTAATCGAGCTCGCCGCCGATCGGCACGCCCTGGGCGAGCGAGGTCAGCGTCACCCGGCCCTCGAGCTGGTCGGCGATGTAATGCGCGGTGGTCTGGCCGTCGATGGTGGCATTGAGCGCAAGGATCACCTCGGTGACGCTTTCGGCCGAGATCCGGTCCACCAGCCGCGGGATCGAGAGGTCCTCGGGGCCGACGCCATCAAGCGCCGAGAGCGTACCACCCAGCACGTGGTAGCGGCCGCGGAATACGCCCGAGCGCTCCATCGCCCAGAGATCGGCCACGTCCTCGACCACGCAGATCATGCCGTTGCCGCGTTTCTCGCTTTCGCAGATGTCGCAGATGTCGGTGGTGCCGATATTGCCGCAGTTCAGGCATTCCCGGGCCGAGGCGGCAACCTCGCTCATCAGGTCGGCCAGCGGCGTCATCAACAGGCCGCGCTTGCGGATCAGGTGCAGCACCGCGCGGCGCGCCGAGCGCGGGCCGAGACCGGGCAGCTTGGCCATCAGCTCGATCAGCGCATCGATGTCGCGGGTGGCGGTCATGGGGAGGCCTCGCCGGGCAGCGGAATGCGGGTGACGGTGAACCCCTGGCGCCGCAGGCGCGCGATCAGCCCGGCCTGCCCCGGCAGGTGAAAGCTGCCGACCGCCAGAAAAACCCCGCCCTCGGCCAGGTTGGCGCGTGCGGTATCGATGAAGGCCTGATTGCGGGCGTCGAGCAACACGCGGTTGACCCGCGCGAGGGTGGCGCCACCATCCTCCAGAACCGCACTCACGACGGCCTTGTCCCAGGCCAGCATCAAGCCGAGTTCGCCGGCGAGATACAGCGCCATGCGGGTGGCCCGTTCCGCGCGGCTGGTGGCGGGGTCGAGATAGGCGCCGTAGACATTGAGGAAATCCACCGCGAAATCCGCGTTGCCGGGGCTGTCGAGGTACTGGCGGATGCGCTCCCGCGGCTCCAGCGGAGTGATCGTGGCGCCGCCGATCAGCCCCAGCATCTGGATACGGCCGTCCTGAACCGGCAGCACGCCGGCGGAAAAATCGTCGCAGGGATCGGAGAGGAGCACCTCGGCCAGAGCGCCGGGGGTCAGCCGTTCGGGCGCGCCACGCCCCCAGCCCAGCCCTTCTGTGCGCTGACGGATCCAGTCCAGCACCGCGGGATGCAGCCCCGCCGGCGGCCCGTCGAGCCGGTCCTGACGGTACCAGTCGCGCCTGACCCGCCGGGCGTCAAAGGCGGCGCGCGAGGGCAGGACCGGATCGATCTCGAGGGCCACGATCCGGGCCTCGGCAATGCGCTGCTCGACCAGGTCGGGCAGCGCGAGGATGCTGGGATCGGCGGAATGCATCGTGCCCCAGAGATGCGACACCGCGCCCGAGGGGGCCACCACCCGCCAGAACCGCCCGGTGCCATGCGGGATCGCCGCCGCGGCCGCCCGGAGCCCGGCCAGATCGGCCGGCGCGAACGCCCCGGCATGCAGCGCCGGTTCGACCGGGCTACAGAGCGCGTGATCGGCCCAGTCCTGCGCTTGCGCCGCGCCGCCGCCCAGCAGCGGCGCCGCCGCCAGCCCCAGAATGACGCCCCGGCCCGTCATCGCCTCAGAACGGCAGTTTCATGTCTTTGGGCAGGCCCATTTCCTCGGTCAGCTTGGACATCTCGTCCTCGGCCTTCTGGGTGGCGCGCTGCTGGGCGTCCTTGATGGCGGCGAGGATCAGGTCTTCGACCACTTCCTTGTCATCGCCGTTGAAGATCGACGGATCGATGTCGAGCCCCTTGAGTTCGCCCTTGGCCGAGGCCGTGGCCTTGACCAGACCTGCGCCGCTTTCGCCGGTGACCGTCATCGAATGCAGGTTGTCTTGCAGTTCGGCCATGCGGGTCTGCATCTGCTGCGCCTTCTTCATCATCCCGGCCATGTCGCCGAGATTGCCAAGACCTTTGAACATCGGGAGCTCCTCATCTGTGTGCTTGGGGGTTAGATACGGGGCGCAACCGGCGGCGACAAGGGGCCGGGCCGCGGCGTCCAGGGGTTTGCGGCAGAGCTGGCGGGCTCTGCCCCCGGCCTGCGGCCTCCCCCGCGGTAGTTTCAAACAAAAGAATTCCAGGATCGGTCCCCGGCGGCGGGGGTCAGTCTTCCTCGAAGGGATCCCATTCGTCCTCGACCTCCTGCAAGGCCTCGGCCTGGGCTTCGGCCTCGGCCGCCTGGGCGGTGTGGATCGCCGTGATCCGGGCCTTGGGAAAGGTGGCTAGCGCGGCCTGCACCAGCGGGTGTTCGCCGGCCTTGGCCTCGAGCGCGAGGCGGTCGGCGTCGCGGGTCTCGACGATGGTGGGCGTCTTGGCGCCATTGACCAGGGTCACCGCCCAGCGATTGCCGGTCCAGCGTTGCAGCGCGGTGCCGAGACGCTGGGCGAGGTCGGGGGCGGCGCCCTCGGCCGGGGTGAACTCGATCCGGCCGGGCTGATAGGCGGCAAGGCGCACGCCGGCCTCGACCTCGACCAGCAGCTTGACGTCGCGGTTGGAGCGGATCAGCTCGATCACATGTTCGAAGCTCGGATAGCGCGCCAGTGCCTGGTCGGCGGCCAGGGCCACGACGGCGCTGCCGCCGGCGGCCGAGGGGCCGGACGGGCCGGGATGGGTGGCGCGGGACATGGCCTGGCCCTGCGCACCGGTCCGGGCGTTGCCGGCGGTCGGCACGCCGCCTCCGCCCGAGGGCGGCGAGGGCACCGGGGCCTCGCCCAGCTTGCGCACAAGCTCCTCGGGGCTGGGCAGGTCGGCGACATGGGTCAGCCGAATCAGCGCCATCTCGGCCGCCATCATCGCATTGGGCGCCAGCGCCACCTCCTCGATCGCCTTGAGCAACATCTGCCACATGCGGCTGAGCGCGCGCATCGGCAGGTCGGTCGCCATCTGCTGGCCACGGGCGCGTTCGTCGGGGGCGATGGTCGGATCTTCGGCGGCATCCGGCGTGATCTTGACCACCGAGATCCAATGGGTCACCTCGGCCAGGTCGCGCAGCACCGCCATCGGATCGGCGCCATCGGCATATTGCGCCGAGAGCTCGGCCAGCGCGCCGGCGGCGTCGCCTTTCATCACCAGATCGAAGAGATCCATCACCCGGCCGCGGTCGGCCAGGCCCAGCATGGCGCGCACCTGTTCGGCGGTTGTCTCGCCTGCCCCGTGGCTGATCGCCTGGTCGAGCAGCGAGGTCGCGTCGCGGGCCGAGCCCTCGGCGGCGCGGGTGATCAGCGCCAGCGCATCCTCGGCGATCTCGGCGGTCTCGGCGGTGGCGATGCGGCGCAGCAGGCCGATCATGTCCTCGGGCTCGATCCGGCGCAGGTCGAAGCGCTGGCAGCGCGACAGCACCGTCACCGGCACCTTGCGGATCTCGGTGGTGGCAAAGATGAACTTTACATGCGCGGGCGGTTCCTCAAGCGTCTTCAGCAATGCGTTGAAGGCCGATTTCGACAGCATGTGCACTTCGTCGATGATGTAGACCTTGTAGCGCGCGGCCGAGGGCGCATAGGCCACCGAGTCGATCACCGTGGAACGGATGTCATCGACGCCGGTGTTCGAGGCGGCGTCCATTTCCAGCACATCGACGTGCCGGCCCTCGGAAATCGCCAGGCAATGTTCGCACTGGCCGCAGGGCTCGGTGGTGGGCGCACCGTGGCCGTCGAGGCCGATGCAGTTCATTCCCTTGGCAATGATCCGCGCCGTCGTCGTCTTGCCGGTGCCGCGGATGCCGGTCATCATGAAGGCCTGGGCGATGCGGCCGGTCTCGAAGGCGTTCTTGAGGGTGCGCACCATGGCGCCCTGCCCGACCAGATCGGCAAAGGTCTCGGGCCGGTACTTGCGGGCCAGAACCTGATAGGCGGGCTGCTGCGGATCGCTCATGATCGCGGTCTTTCCTGTCCTGAGCAGAAGTCGGCCGTCAGGCTATTGCCTGCCGGCGCGGAGGTCCAGCCGATGTTGGGCAGAGCCGGTGCCGGGATCGGGGCGGCGCACGCCCCGGACCTGATCAGGGGCCCCTGCGACGGGATCGGGCGCGCGGCGCTGGCAGGCCGGGTGCGGGGCTTCGGGCCGGGAGGTCCCGGATCAGGTCCGGGACGCGAAGGGCCAAACGCCCGGCGCCGTCCTGCAACCTCACCCGGGGCAGTCACGCGCTAGCGCCGACGGTCGCGGCGCGAGGACATCGGCTGAAAGGCCACGCCGACATGCGCCTCGCAATAGGGTTTGCCCTGCTGCACCGGCAGGCCGCAGAACCAGAAATCCTCGGTCGCGGGATCGCCCACCGGCCATTTGCAGGTGCGTTCGGTCAGCTCCATCAGCGACAGCCGCTTGGCCTTCTTCTCGATCTCGCTGACCTTGGCAAGCGCCTCGGGGCTGATCTCGTTGGCCGAGGGCTGCGGCGGCAGCGGCTGGCCGGCCGGAATGATCTGACGGCGCGCCGGGGTGGCGGACTTGGCCACCGCGGGCTCTTCGGTGGCGGGGACCGGTTCGGACTTGGGCCGGGTGTCGGCCTTGGGGGCGGGCTTGGGCTTGGCTTCGGGTTTCGGTGCCTTGGCGGGCTCGGGCTTGGCCGCGGCGCCCGTGCCGGCGCCGGCGCGGTTGGACAGGCCGAGGCGATGCACCTTGCCTATCACCGCATTGCGCGTCACGCCGCCCAGCTCCTTGGCGATCTGGCTTGCGGACTGCCCTTCGCCCCACATTTTCTTGAGCAATTCGACGCGTTCATCGGTCCAGGCCATGGATCATCCTTACGAGAAAAAGCGGCCTCGACAGCGGGCCGCTCTGGGAATTTCTGTGTGGCGCCTATTTTAATCACTGGTGGCTGAGTTACAAGGCCGCGAATCGCAAGCAGGAGGCAGCCATGAGCGAGACGATGCAGGCCGGAACCACCCCCGAGATGGGCATGCGCCGCTTTGGCCGGGTGAACTGGCTGGGGCTGGCGACGCTCTGCCAGCGCGAGATCCAGCGCTTTCTGGCGGTCTGGACCCAGACGCTTCTGGCGCCGCTGGTGACGGCGGGGCTGTTCCTGCTGATTTTCTCGATCGCCATCGGCCCCCGGCGCGGCGATGTGATGGGCGTGCCCTTTACCCATTTCATCGCGCCGGGGATCCTGATGATGACGGTGATCCAGAACGCCTTTGCCAATACCTCCTCCTCGATCATGATTTCCAAGGTGCAGGGCAATATCGTCGATACGCTGATGCCACCGCTGTCGCCGATGGAACTGGTGCTGGGCTATTTCGCCGGCGGCGTGGCGCGCGGCATGGTGGTGGCGCTGGTGATCGCCGCCGGGCTCTGGCTGGTGCTCGGGCTGGGCGTGGCGCATCCGCTCTGGGCCTTGTGTTTCGGGGTGCTGGGCGCAGCCTTCCTGTCGGGCCTCGGGATCATCGCCGGGATCTATGCGCAGAAGTTCGACCAGATGGCGGCGATCACCAATTTCATCGTCACCCCGCTGGCCTTTCTGTCGGGCACCTTCTACTCGGTCGAGGCGCTGCCGCCGGTGCTGCACGAGATCACCCGCTTCAATCCGATGTTCTATCTGATCGACGGCGTGCGGTTCGGCATGATCGGCGTGTCGGACAGCGCCCCGGCGCTGGGGCTGGTGATCTCGCTGGTTTCGGTTGTGGCGGTGGCCGCGGTGGCCTGGAACATGTTGCGCAGGGGCACCAGGCTCAAGGCCTGAGCATGGTGCTTGCCACGCCGCGACAGCAGGCCTAAACCCGCCCCATGTTCGACAACACCGATGACATTCACCCGCTCTTTGCCGATGCCCCGTCTTCGACGGAGTTCAAGAAGCTGCGCAAGCGAATCGTGCGCCAGACCCGCGAAGCGGTCGAGCAATTCGGCATGGTCGAGCGCGGCGCAAAATGGCTGGTCTGCCTCTCCGGCGGCAAGGACAGTTATACCCTGCTGGCGGTGCTGCACGAGCTGAAGTGGCGCGGGCTTCTTCCGGTCGAGCTTCTGGCCTGCAACCTCGATCAGGGCCAGCCGAATTTCCCGGCGACCGTGCTGCCGGAATTCCTTGAAAAGATGGGGGTTCCGCATCGGATCGAATATCAGGACACCTATTCCATCGTAAAGGACAAGGTGCCGGCCGGGCGGACCTATTGCGCGCTCTGCTCGCGGCTTCGGCGCGGCAATCTTTACCGGATCGCGCGGGAAGAGGGCTGTTCTGCCGTGGTGCTCGGCCATCATCGCGACGACATCCTCGAAACCTTCTTCATGAACTTGTTTCACGGCGGCCGCCTGGCGACCATGCCGCCGAAGCTGGTCAACGAAGAGGGCGATCTCTTTGTCTATCGTCCGCTGTCCTTTGTTGCCGAGGCCGATTGCGAGAAATTTGCCAAGGCGTTGAATTATCCCATCATTCCCTGCGACCTCTGCGGCTCGCAGGACGGGTTGCAGCGCCAGCAGGTCAAGCAGATCCTCGACGGATGGGAACGCAACAGCCCGGGCCGGCGGCAGGTGATGTTTCGCGCGCTGATGAACGCGCGGCCCTCGCATCTGCTTGATTCGGGGTTGTTCGATTTTGCCGGGTTGATGCGAAATTCGGAACAATTCGAAACAAGTTCCGGGAATGTTCCTGACTTGCGTTAACGCATGAGTGAACCCTCGCGGCTAAGTCTGAAGCTCGGACAAGACAAGCTCGGACGGATTGCCCATGTCGGTTTCCAAGCCGCGAATGGCGCGCGCCACGCAGCGCGTTCTGAATGATGTGACGGCCAGCCCGCTGTTGCCGGCGATGTTTCCGGCGCTGGCCCTGGGCGGGTTCTGGCTTGGCGGCGAACCGGTTCTGGCCCTTCTGGCGATCGGCGTGCCCCTGGTCTGGCTGGCGGTGCTGATCGGCCGCGCCGGGCGGCCCGCCGCGCGCACCGATCCGGTTACCGGGCTGCGCCTCAAGGAGGGGTTTGCCGAAAGGCTCGAGGCGCTTCTGGCCGACTGCCGCAGCACCGGCCACACCACCGTCTGTTTCATGATCGAGGTCGATGACAGCGCCGAACTGACCGAGCGATTCGGCGGCGAGGCCTGCGACCGGGTGGCCGATACGCTGGCGGCGCGGCTGCGCACGGCGATGCGCGGTTCCGACAGCTTCGTACGGCTGGGCGACTGGCGGATCGGCGTCGTGCTGTCGCCGCTGCGGCGGATCGACATCGAAACCGCGGTTCAGATGGCGGCGCGCTTGCAGGCCGAACTCGAAGAGCCTGTCAGGATCGACCGCGCGCCGGTCTATATCTCGGCCTGCCTCGGCTTCTGCCTCGCCGCCCGCGCGCCGGACCAGAGCGGCGCCGGGCTGATCGAGGCCACGGTGGCCGCGCTGGATGAGGCCCGGCGCCACGGGCCCGGGGCGATCCGCGCCTTTTCCCCCGACCTTCAGCGCAACCGCATTCAGCGCGTGGCACTGCGGGACGAGGTGGCGCGGGCGCTGGACGACGGCCAGATCTGCGCCTGGTATCAGCCGCAGATCAGTACCGAGACCGGCCGGATTTCCGGTATCGAGGCGCTGGCCCGCTGGCGCCACCCGGCGCGCGGGCTGATCCCGCCGGCCGATTTCCTGCCCGCGCTCGAGGCCGCCGGCCTGATGGAGCGGCTGGGCGAGGTGATCCTGTTTCATGCCCTCTCCACGCTGCGCGATCTTGATCGCGACGGCTTCGACATTCCGCAAGTGGGGGTGAACTTTACCGAGACCGAGCTGCGCAACCCCAAGCTCGGCCAGCGCTTGCGGTGGGAGATCGACCGTTTCAACTTGGCCCCCGACCGGCTGACGATCGAGATCCTCGAACATGTGGTGGCCGGCACCCCGGATGACATCGTCGCGCGCAATATCGCCGATCTGGCGGCCCTGGGCTGCGCCATCGACCTCGACGATTTCGGCACCGGCCATGCCTCGATCACCAGCCTGCGGCGATTCGCCATCGACCGGCTCAAGATCGATCGCTCCTTCATCGTCAGATGTGACACCGACCCCGAGCAGCGGCGGATGGTGACGATGATCCTGTCTATGGCCGAGAAACTGGGCCTCGACACCCTGGCCGAAGGCGTCGAGACGCTGGGCGAGAACGCCCTGCTGTCGCAGATGGGCTGCGGTCATGTGCAGGGCTTCGGCATCGCCGTGCCGATGCCGGCCGAGAACCTGGCGGCCTGGATCACCGATCACAATGCGCGGATCGCCCCGCCGCCCGAGATCACCCCCCTGCGCGGACCGGCCCGGCGCAAGAGCCCCTGAACCGGCCGTCAAAGGCCTTTGACACGCCTCCCGCCCGGCGCCCGTCGTCCCTTCGGGGGTGCCCCGAATGGCCGCACCGCAAGGGAATGTGCCACTCTGCCCTTGACCTTTGGGCCGCGCAAGGGTTGAACCCGGCACGATACCCTAGTGACAGGTGGCGGTCCCCTATGGACGATCAGAACAAGAACCTCATCCTCGCAACTGCGCTCAGCTTCGTCGTGATCCTGATCTGGTTCGTGCTGTTCCCACCGCCAGAGCCGGAGGCGATCGAGCCGGCCCCGGCGGTGACCGAGGAAACGGCGGCCCCCGGCGATGTCGCCGCCACCCCCGGCGTGGCTGACACCCCCGGCGGCACGCCGGCGACCGAAGAGACCGCCGCCGGCCCCGCCGACGCGCCGCGCATCGCGATCGAGACCCCGCGCCTGTCGGGCAGCATCTCGACCCAAGGCGGGCGGATCGACACCCTGGCGCTCAAGGACTACCGCGAATCCACCGAGCCCGATGCGCCGATCGTCTCTTTGCTGCGGCCGGTGGGCACCGCCGGCGCCTATTATGCACTGCACGGCTGGGCTCCCGGCCAGGGGCTCGCCATCGAGGATGTGCCCGGCCCCAACACCGAATGGCAGATCGCCGGCGATGCGACCCTGACTCAGGACACCCCGGTCACCCTGACCTGGGACAATGACGCCGGCCTGCGGTTTACCCGCCAGATCGCGGTGGATGCGGACTATATGTTCACCATCACCCAGAGCGTGGAAAACACCACCGAAGGCACCGTTTCGCTGGCCCCCTACGGCATTCTGGCGCGGCATGGCGAGCCGGTGGACCTGAAAAACTTCTTTGTCCTGCACGAGGGCGTTGTCGCCATGGCCGATGGCGAGTTGGCCGAGATCGACTATGACGACATGACCGATTTCGACGTCGATGCCCGCGAAGGTGTGCCGGCCGAGGTCATGCAGGTCACCGAGAACGGCTGGATCGGCTTTACCGACCATTACTGGATGGCGACCCTGGTGCCCGCGCCCGGCGAGGCGTTTCGCGCCGCCGCGAAATACGACCCGCGCCGCAACATCTACCAGACCGAGGCCGTCCTGCCGACCCAGAGCCTGGCGCCCGGCGCCAGCGCCGAGGTCACCACCCAGCTCTTTGCCGGCGCCAAGGAATGGGAAACCATCCGCGAATACGAGGCCGAGGGCGTCGAGGGCTTTATCGACTCGATCGACTGGGGCTGGTTCTTCTTCCTGACCAAGCCGATCTTTGCCCTGTTGCACTGGCTCAACCAGCTGATCGGCAACATGGGCTGGGCGATCATCGCGCTCACCCTGATCATCAAGGCCGTGCTCTTTCCGCTGGCCTACAAATCCTATGCCTCGATGGCCAAGATGCGCGAGCTTCAGCCGGAGATGGAGAAGATCAAGGAGCGCGCCGGCGACGACCGCCAAAAGCTCCAGCAGGAGATGATGGGCCTTTACAAGAAGGAAAAGGTCAATCCGGCCTCGGGCTGTCTGCCGCTGCTGTTGCAGATCCCGATCTTCTTCTCGCTCTACAAGGTGATCTTCGTCACGCTCGAGCTGCGCCACGCGCCCTGGATCGGCTGGATCGACGACCTGTCGGCGCCCGACCCGTCGTCGCTCTACAACCTCTGGGGCCTGCTGCCCTGGGCCGCGCCCGAGCCGGGCACCATCCTCGCGCTGATCTTCATCGGTATCCTGCCGCTGCTTCTGGGCGTCTCGATGTGGCTGCAACAAAAGCTGAACCCGGCGCCCACCGATCCGACGCAGCAGATGATCTTTGCCTGGATGCCCTGGGTCTTCATGTTCATGCTGGGCAGTTTTGCCAGCGGACTCGTGGTCTACTGGATCGCCAACAACACGATCACCTTCATCCAGCAGTATCTGATCATGCGCAGCCATGGGTACAAGCCGGACCTGTTCGGCAATATCACCGGCCGCAACAAGAAGAAGGCCGCGGAAGCCGCCAAGAAATGACCGGCAGGATCACCGATATCCTGCGGTATCCGATCAAGAGCCACGGCCGGGAGGCCGTGGCTCGCGTCACTTTGACCGAAGGCCAATCCCTGCCCTGGGACCGGCATTGGGCAGTGGCGCACGAAGCCTCGGATGCCGATGGCTCGGATTGGGTGCCCTGCCGCAATTTCACCCGCGGCGCCAAGGTGCCCGGCTTGCAGGCAATGACCGCCGCGCTCGACGAAGCCGACGCCCGGGTGACGCTGGCCCACCCCGAGCTGGGCCAGTTGAGATTTCGCCCCGATGACGAAGGCGCGCGATTGATCGACTGGACGCGACCGCTGATGCCCGAGGGCCGGGCCGCGTCGGACCGGGTGGTACGGGCCGAGGCGCGGGCGATGACCGACAGCGATTTCGCCTCGGTGACGCTCTGCAACCACTCGTCGCACCGGGCAGTATCGCAGAAGCTGGGCCGGGAACTGTCGATCCATCGCTGGCGCGGAAACCTCTGGTTTGACGGCTTGGCGCCCTGGGAGGAATTCGACTGGATCGACCGCGAGGTCCGGATCGGCAGCGCCGTGGTGATCCCGCGCGAGCGCACCGGGCGCTGTCTTATGACCCATGCCAACCCCGAGACCGGGGCCCGGGACGCGGATATTCTGGGCACGCTCGAGGCCTGGGGGCATCGCGATTTCAGCGTGATGGCCGAAGTGGTGAAAAGCGGCGAGATCGCCGTAGGTGACGAGATCGGACGCGCATGATGCAACTGCCCTTCCCCATAGCCGAAGAGCCCGACGCGTTTGCCCGCGAGGCGGGCCGCAAGCTCTTTGCCGGCGAGAAAGATTTCCTCAAGGGCGTGGTGGCCATGTCCGGCCTGCCGCCCGACGACCGGATCGAGGTTTGTTTCGCCGGCCGGTCGAACGTGGGAAAATCGTCTCTGATCAATGCCCTGACCGGGCGCAAGGGCATTGCCCGGGCGTCGAACACCCCGGGGCGGACGCAGGAAATCAACTTCTTTACCCTGGCCGAGAGCCATTACCTCGTCGACCTGCCGGGCTATGGCTATGCCAATGCGCCGCTGGCAGTGGTCGAGAAATGGCAGCGCCTGCTCAAGCAATATCTGTCGGGGCGGCAATCGCTGCGCCGGGCCTTCGTGCTGATCGACGCGCGGCACGGGGTGAAAAAGGTCGATGAAGAGATCCTGACCCTGCTCGACAAGAGCGCGGTGACCTTTCAGGCGGTGCTGACCAAGGCCGACAAGGTCAAGGCGGCAGAACGCGACAAGGTGATGGCGCAGGTGCGCAAGCGGCTCTCGGCGCATCCGGCGGCCTTCCCCGAGATCGTGGTCACCTCGTCCGAGAAGGGCGACGGGATCGAGACATTGCGGGCGATCATCGCGACGCTGATCTGACGCCCACCCCGTCCCGGCCCCCGCGCCGGGACCGCGCGCCCCACAGGCCCCGCCGGCCCGACGCAGGGCGCAGCGGCCCGCGGCCGCCTCCCCCGCCCTTGCCAATCGGCCCCGGAGCCGGGTCCGGGGCGGGGACACGCCTCCCGCAAACCGCTTGCACCCGTTTCCCCAGCTTGTGATAACAGCCTTTCAAGAGGGCCGAAAATGAGAACCCAGGACATGAACCGTGATTGGATCGCCACGGCTCGCACGCTGAGCCAGGCACTGCCGTATCTTCAGCGCTACACCGACGCCATCGTCGTCATCAAGCTTGGCGGGCACGCCATGGGCTCGGACGAGGCGATGGAGGAATTTGCCCGCGACGTCGTGTTGATGCAGCAGGTCGGGGTGAACCCGGTGGTCGTCCATGGTGGCGGCCCGATGATCAACGCGATGCTCGACAAGCTGGGCATCGAAAGCACCTTCGTAGGCGGCAAGCGGGTGACCGACAAACCGACGGTGGAAGTCGTCGAGATGGTGCTCTCGGGCCTCGTCAACAAGCGCATCGTGCAGGCGATCAACGCCCAGGGTGGCAAGGCCGTGGGCCTCTCGGGCAAGGATGCCAATCTGATCGTCTGCGAACAGACCCATGCCGACCTGGGCTTTGTCGGCACGCCCGATAGGATCAACACCGCGGTGCTGCACGACATGTTCCGGTCAAACACCATTCCGGTGATCGCGCCGCTCGGCGCGGGGCGCAAGGGCGAGACATTCAACATCAACGGCGACACCGCCGCCGGCGCCATCGCCGGCGCGCTCAAGGCCGACCGGTTGCTGCTCCTGACCGATGTGGCCGGCGTCAAGAATGCCGCGGGCGAGGTGGTGACCGAACTGACGGCGGCGCAGATCCGCGAGATGACCGCCGAGGGCGTGATCGCCGGCGGCATGATCCCCAAGACCGAAACCGCGCTCGACGCCATCGGGCGCGGCGTGCGGGCGGTGGTGATCCTCGACGGACGCGCGCCCAATGCCTGCCTGCTCGAGCTCTATACCGAACACGGTGCCGGATCGCTGATCCGCGAAGTGCCCAAGACGTGAGTTGTCACATTCCGCCCATGGCATATATTCGCCGCCATGGAGAATGAAGCACTTGTCAGACTGGGCGCGTTCGGCGGGCTTTTCCTGCTCTTCGCGGCGCTCGAAACGGTGGCACCGCGCCGCGTGCGCAAACATCCGCGCCGCGGCCGATGGCTGACCAACTGGGGGATTTCCATCGCCAATGTGCTGGCACTGCGGGCGCTGGCGCTGGGCCTGCCGCTGCTGGCGGTGGGCGCGGCGCTTGATGCCGAGGCGCAGGGCTGGGGTCTGTTCAACCAACTGGGCTGGCCGCTCTGGCTCGAAATGGCGCTGGCGGTACTGATCTTCGACTTTGCGATCTGGCTGCAACATCTGATCACCCACAAGGTGCCGCTGCTCTGGCGGCTGCACCGGGTGCATCATGCCGATGTCGATTTCGACGTGACCACCGCGATCCGTTTTCACCCGGTCGAGATCGCGCTGTCGATGCTGCTCAAGATCGGGCTGGTCTATCTCCTGGGTCCGGCGGCCTGGGCGGTGGTGATCTTCGAGGTGCTGCTCAATGGCACGGCGATGTTCAACCACGCCAACCTGCGCCTGCCGCTGGGTTTGGACGCGGCGTTGCGCAAGGTGCTGGTGACCCCCGACATGCACCGGGTGCACCATTCGGTGCACCGTCACGAACATGACAGCAACTACGGCTTTTCCCTCTCTCTCTGGGATCGCCTGTTCCGCACCTACCGGGCCCAGCCCGAGGCCGGGCACGACGGCATGACAATCGGGCTGGAGTGGCAGGACACACGGCCGACGCGACTGGGGTGGAGCCTGTGGCTGCCCTTCTCGAAGCGCTAGAGACGCAGGCCGAGGCGCGGCACCTGCGGGTGCTGGGCGGGTTTCATCCAGGGCCACGGGATGGCGCCCCCGAGGGCTGTGCCACCCTGCTGATGATCGGCCCGGCGGAACCCGGCTTCTGGCCGGCGTTCCAGGCCAGCCCGGAGTTTTCCGACGGCGCGCCCGATCCGCTCGACCGTTGGTCGAAACGGATGCTCGGCGGCTGGGCCCGGGAACTGGACGCGCGCGCGGTGTTCCCCTCGGATGGCCCGCCTTATGCGCCCTTCATCGCCTGGGCCAAGGCCACGGGGCGGGTCTGGAATTCGCCCGCCGGCATCCTGGTGCACGACCGGGCCGGGCTGATGGTGTCGTTTCGCGGTGCGCTGGCGCTGGCCGAGCGGATCGCCCTGCCACCTGCCCCACCCTGCCCCTGCGAGCGCTGCGCCAAGCCCTGCCTGAGCGCCTGTCCGGTGGGGGCGATGGGCCCGGATCGCGCATATGACGTGCCGCGCTGCAAGGGCTATCTGGACACCCCTGCGGGCAAGGATTGCATGACGCGGGGATGCGCTGTACGCCGGTCCTGTCCCCTTTCGCAGAGCTACGGGCGGGCGGAGGCGCAATCGGCCTTTCACATGAGGAGCTTTCACCCGGCATGACCCTGCGACTGATTTTGATGCGCCACACGAAATCGAGCTGGGACGACCCGTGGCAGGGCGATCACGCAAGGCGGCTGAACGGCCGCGGCCGGCGGTCGGCCGAGGCGCTGGGAAATTGGCTGCGGGCCAAGGGCCATCTGCCGGATGTGGCGCTCAGCTCGGATGCGGTGCGCACGCAAGAGACCTTTGCCGGGCTGGCGCTGGCCTGTCCGGTGCGCTTCACACCGGCGCTGTATCTGGCCGATACCGGGACGATGCTGGAGCGATTGCGGCAGGCCGAGTCCCGGTCGGTGCTGCTGATCGGGCATAACCCGGGGATCGGCGCGTTTGCCGGGCGGCTGGTGGCAACGGCGCCGGACCATCCGAAGTTTGATCCCTACCCGACCGGCGCGACCCTGGTGGCGGAGTTCGCGGCCGAGAGCTGGGCCGGGGTGGATTATGGCACGGCATCCGTTCTCGATTTCGTGGTGCCGCGCGAGCTGGTGTGACGCGCCACGGATCGGTTCCGGGGCTACCAATTCCGACGTGACGAGAGGTTTCGGCCAAGCCTGGCAGGCTTTGGCGAGAGGCCACGCATGCCAGGCGGGCGTGCGCAGCTCTGTTTTTCGAGGCACGCGCCCCGGACCTGATCCGGGGCCTCGCCCTTGGCCGGGAGGTCCCGGGTCAGGCCCGGGACGGGTCTGCCCGGGGATGCCCGGCGCGTCTCAGTGTCCGAGGATCTGGCTCAGGAACAGCTTGGTGCGCTCGTTCTGCGGGTTGTTGAAGAACTCTTCCGGCTCGTTCTGTTCGACGATCTGGCCGGCGTCCATGAAGATCACCCGGTTTGCCACCTGCCGCGCGAAGCCCATCTCGTGGGTCACGCAGAGCATGGTCATGCCCTCTTCGGCCAGCTCGACCATGGTGTCGAGCACCTCCTTGATCATCTCGGGGTCAAGCGCCGACGTCGGTTCGTCGAACAGCATGATCCGCGGCCGCATGCAGAGCGACCGGGCAATCGCCACCCGCTGCTGCTGACCGCCCGAGAGCTGGCCGGGGTATTTTTTGGCCTGATCGGGGATCTTGACCTTGGTGAGGAAATGCATGGCGATTTCCTCGGCCTCCTTCTTGGGCGTCTTGCGCACCCAGATCGGCGCCAGGGTGCAGTTCTCGAGGATGGTCAGATGCGGAAAGAGGTTGAAGTGCTGGAACACCATGCCAACCTCGGAACGGATCCTGTCGATGTTCTTGACGTCCGACGACAGCCGGGTGCCATCGACCGAGATCGAGCCTTTCTGATGTTCTTCCAACGCGTTGATGCAGCGGATCAGGGTGGATTTGCCCGAGCCCGAAGGCCCGGCAATGACGATCCGCTCGCCGCGATAGACGGTAAGATCGATGTCACGCAACACGTGGAACGTGCCGTACCACTTGTTCATGTTCTCGATCTGGATGGCGACTTCGTTGGAGATTTCCATCTGGGTTTGTGCAGCTTCAGCCATGGACAATCCCTCCTCTTAACGGTGATCGGTCTGAAGCTGACGCTCCAGCCATTGTGAATATTGCGAGATCGAGTAGCAGACGATGAAGAACAGGAAGACCGCAAAGCCCCAGAGTTCCCAATAGACGCCGTTCCACTCGGTCGAGGCGAGGATCGGTCCGCGGATCATGCCGACAAGGTCGAACATCGAGATCACCGAGACCAGGGTGGTGTCCTTGAACAGGCCCACCGCCACGTTGACGATGCCCGGGATCGAGATCTTGAGCGCCTGCGGCATGATGATCAGCCGGGTCGCCTGGGCATAGTCGAGGCCGAGGCTGTCGGCCGCCTCGTACTGCCCGCGCGGCAGCGCCGCCAGCCCGCCCCGGATCACCTCGGCGATATAGGCCGAGGCAAAGGCGGTGATCATGATGATTACCCGGATGATCAGGTCGAAGGTGGTGCCCGGCGGCAGGAAATAGGCCAGCACGACGTTCGCCACGAACAGCAGGGTGATCAGCGGCACGCCGCGGATGAACTCGATGAAGACGACGCAGATCCACTTGATGATCGGCATGTCCGACTGCCGCCCCAGCGCCAGCAGAATGCCGAAGGGCAGCGACAGCGAGACGCAGACCACGCCCAGGATCATGTTGAGCATGAAGCCCCCCATGTCGCGCGAAGGCACGGCCTCCAGCGCCAGGAAACCCGGTGCCGACCGGATGGCGAAACCGCCGAGGAACCAGGTCACCAGCGCCGCCACCAGAAAGGCCAGCGCGCCCATGGCAAAGCTCTGATGTTCGACCTTCTTGAAGGCGGCAAAACCCACCAGGAAGCCCGCCAGCGCCACCAGCGGCGCCAAGAGCGTGCCGCCCCAGATCAGCCAGAAGCCAATGAAGGGATAGAGGCCGGTAAAGAACAGCATCTGCTTGGGCAGCTTGTTGAACAGCACCGGCGCGGCGGCCAGGCCGAGCAGCACGAAGGCCAGGATAAGCCGCCAATACTGGTCCTGCGGATATTTGAAGCCGAACAGAAGCTGGTTCCAGCGTTCGGTGAGCACCGAGAAACAGCCGCCGGTGGTGCCTTGCAGGATCTCGCGGCATTCGGCGAGCGAATTGGTCGACCAGATGCCGTTGACAAACCACGGAAAGGCGCCGGCGACGATCTTGTAGATCACGAAGATCGCGATCACGGTCATCAGCGTGTTGGCCCAGCCGCGGAACAGGTTTTCGCGCATCCAGTGGACGACGCCCACCTCGGAGGCCGGCGGCTCCTGTTCCGGCAGCATGGTCTCGCGCACGAAAGCGACGGAATGTGCGTGCATGTCACTCATGGCTCAGCGCTCCTTCAGCTTAACGGCGTTGTTGTAGACGTTCATGATCGCCGAGATCGCGAGCGAGATCGTCAGGTAGAAAAGCATCAGCAAAAGCACTCATTCAATGGCACGGCCTGTCTGGTTCAGCGTGATGCCGCCCAGGGTGCCGGTCAGATCCATGTAGCCCACGGCGATGGCGAGCGAAGAGTTCTTGGTGAGGTTGAGATATTGCGAGATCAGCGGCGGGATGATCACCCGCAGCGCCTGCGGCAGCACCACCAGGTTCATGATCCGGTTCGGCCGCATCCCGAGCGAGGCCGCGGCCTCGGTCTGGCCCTTGCTGACCGCCAGGATACCGGCGCGGACGTTCTCGGCGATGAAGGCGGCGGTATAGATCGACAGCGCGAACCACAGCGACAGCAGCGAGTTGCGCATGTAGATGCCGCCCTGGAAGTTGAAACCGGCAAGCTCAGGATATTCCAGCGAGATCGGCATGCCGAGGACAAAGAACATCAGCAGCGTCGGCACAAAGAACAGCGCCGCCGTGGGCCAGGCGCGCGGCAACAGCACGCCTTCATTGTAGAGCTTCCTGGTGGTGTAGCGGCGATAGACCACGATCGCCACCAGCGAGGCGATGAAGGTGGTGACGACCAGCCAGGAACCGGGCTCGTAGATCGGCGCCGGAAGATAGAAGCCACGGCCGGTAAAGGCGAAGGCCTCCCACAGCATCGACGCCTCGGCATCGTCGCCGCGGAAGTCGCGCGGTTGCGGCAGAACGGCAACAAAGACCGCCATGATGATCAGGATCCAGATCAGCACCGGCACATTGCGGAAAATCTCGACGTAGACCGACATCAGCTTGCGGATCAGCCAGTTCGGCGACAGCCGCAGCACCCCGACAAAGACCCCGACGATGGTCGCCATGATACAGCCCATGACCGCCACCAGAAGGGTATTGAGCACCCCCACCATCGAGGCGCGCCAATGGGTTGACTGGCTGTTGTAGTCGATCAGGGTCTGGTTGATGTCGTAGCCGGCCGGCTCACCGAGAAAATCGTAAGAGATGTTGAGCCCGGCGGCGGCGAGGTTCTGGACGAGGTTCCACCCCAGGTAGGCCATGGCAAAGATCAACAGGATCAATGCGATGAACTGGAAGGTGATGGACCGGTAACGGGTGTCGTTGATCAGCTGCGATAGCCGGAACGACTCCACCGGAGGGTCGGTGACGGTCGACATGATATGATCCCTGAGTGTCCGCGATCTTGGGGGCCGGCGGTTTTCCCGCTCTGAGGCCCGGTGCGGAGGTTATTGTGCACAATGCAACAAGGGCGCGGTGTGACCGCGCCCTTGCCGTGTCAGACTTAGCGGAACGGCGGTGCGTAGAGCAGGCCGCCATCGGTCCATTGTGCGTTCAGACCACGCGACAGGCCGACCGGGGTGTTCTCGCCGATGTGCTTCTCGAACAGCTCACCGTAGTTGCCGCCGGCCTTGATCGCACGTGCGGCCCAATCGGCGTCGAGGCCCAGCATCTCGCCAAGGTTGCCTTCGGTGCCCAGCAGACGGTTGATTTCGGGGTTCTCGGTGCCCGACATCATTTCGTCGATATTGGCCGAGGTCACGCCCAGCTCTTCTGCCGCGATCAGCGCGTTCAGCACCCAGCGATTGACATCACCCCATTCGTTGTCGCCGTGGCGGACAAGCGGGCCGAGCGGCTCTTTGGAGATGATTTCCGGCAGGACGACGTGATCGCCCGGGTTTTCGAACGCGGCGCGCGTGGCGGCGAGGCCCGAGGCGTCGGTGGTGTAGACGTCACAGCCACCTTCGAGATAGAGCGGCTGGGCTTCGGCGTTGGTTTCGATCGGAACCGGCTCGTAGCTGATGTTGTTCTTGCGGAAGAAGTCCGCCAGGTTCAGCTCGGTCGTGGTGCCGGTCTGGATGCAGACGGTCGCGCCATCGAGTTCCTTGGCCGAGCTGACACCCATGTCCTTGGGAATCATGAAGCCCTGACCGTCATAGTAGTTCACGCCGACGAATTCGAACTTCAGGTCGACATCGCGCGAGAAGGTCCAGGTGGTGTTGCGGGCCAGCAGATCGATCTCGCCCGAGGCCAGCGCGGTAAACCGCGTCTTGCCGGTGGTGGGGACGAATTCGACGGCCGTCGGATCGTTCAGCACGGCGGCGGCGACGGCGCGGCAGATGCCGACGTCAAAACCGTCCCAGTTGCCGTTGGCGTCGGGGGCGGCAAAGCCCACCAGGCCCGTCGTCACGCCACAGTTGAGCGTGCCGCGTGCCTTGACGTCATCCAGCGTAGCTGCGGCGGATGCGCCAGCAGCAAGACCGGCGACCGTCAGCGCGCCAAAGAATACGGATTTTTTCATGATTACCTCTTCCTGTTTTTTGAGCCGCCATGTCACTCGAGCGGTCTCGGCCTCCCTCGCGGGACGCCACACTCTTGTAAGGAAGCCTCGCTCCCCAACGGCCCAAGTGTGGGCGGATTTCCGCAGAAACGTCAAGCCTAGCATGTGACAAATTGCCCGCAGAACTGGCACATTTCCGGCACTGACGCCGGGTCACTGATCCTCCGACAAGCGCCAGACCTCTGCCGCGTGCAAAAAAGCGGCCCGCTTCAAAGCGGTTTGATTCTGTGCCTCTTCGTCCTCGCCCCATTGCTCTTCCTGCCAGGTCTCATCGATCCGCGACAGCTCCCAGAGCGCCTGTGGTTCGTTTTGCCCCCGAGCCACCGCCAGGCCGATCACCAGCGAGCCCGAGAGCGACACCAGATCATGCAGCGCCGCGAGCTGAAACCGCGTGCAGGCATGGACGGCGCGGCGCAGCGGCACCAGCGCCGCCGCGTCCTGCGACAGGTGCATCACGCCCGAGGTGACGGCCAGCCGCGCGCCAAAGGTCTCGTCCGCCCAGTCCAGCAGCGGATCCCACCCGGCGTTCTGCCGCTGGCGCAGCGCCTCCGGCGCTTCGGCGCGGTAGCACAACAGGTCGGTGCCGCCATAATCGGCGATCATGTCCGCCACTTCCGCCTGCTGGACCGAGACCTTGTCGATGGCGGCATTGGCGGTCCGGGTAAACGGCATTCGGGTCGGATCGATTTGCTCGTCCACCGCCTCCCACTCGGCCCGCACCGCCTCGGCAAAACCTTCGCTCGGCAGCACCAGCGGCGCCTTGGCCGGGGTCTTGACCGGCCGGGTGTCGAGATAGACGCCGTAGCCGCCGGCCTCTGGCCGGATCTCGGCCGTCTTCCAGAACCGTTTCGCTTTCCACGCGCTCATGCGCCCTGCCCCCATCTTTCCCCGAGCACCTCCGGCAGCGCCGCCATCTCGTTCAGGATGATATCCGCCGAGGTCAGCGCGCTGACCGGGTGATAGCCATAGCTCATGCCGATGGCAAAGATCCCCGCCGCGCGCGCCATATCCATGTCGAAACTCGTGTCGCCCACCATCACAGCATCAGCCTTGTCCACCCCGGTCTCGGCCAGCGCCGCCTCGAGCATCGCCGGATGCGGCTTGGAGGGGTGAAAATCCGAGACCTGCTGGGTGACAAAACGCCCGGTCAGCCCCTGCGCCTCGAGCAGCGCGGTCAGGCCGCGCCGCGATTTGCCGGTGGCGATGCCCAGAAGCCAGTCCTCCTGCCGGGCCAGCCGATCGAGCACCTCGGCCACGCCGGGATACAACGGCCCGCTGTGGCCGGCCTGGCGTGCGCCCACATAGGCGTCCTTGTAGTGGGCGACCAGCGCCTGATGGGTTTCGCCGGGCAACCCGGGCGCCAGCCGCGCCATCGCCACCTCGAGCGAGAGACCGACAATCGAGAGAATGTCGGCCCGGGCCGGCGGCGCCATCTCCAGCGCGCCAAAAGCCGCGTGCATGGCGCCGACGATATCGCCCTGGCTGTCCACCAGCGTACCGTCGACATCAAAGATCACCAGCCGCAAACGGCTCATTGCAGCGCCTCGAAAGGGTCGTCGTCGGCGAGATCCTCGGTCCAGCCGAAGGTTTCGAAGGTATGGGCGAAATGCTCGGGCAGCGGTGCCGTTATGGTAATCGGCTTGCGCGTCTTGGGGTGTTCCAGCCGTATGGTGCGGGCGTGCAGATGCAGCTTGTTCGAGATGATCCCGCCAAGCTTGGCGCCCCAGCCGTCGCCCAGGTTCTCCTGCCCCGAGCCCCCGTATTTGCCGTCGCCGACGATCGGATGGCCGATCTCGGCCATATGCGCGCGCAGCTGGTGGGTGCGGCCGGTGATCGGCTCCATCGCCACCCAGGCGGCGCGACTGGCAACGCGATAGAGCGTGGCATATTGGGTGATCGCGCGTTTTGCGCCCGGCGTGCTGTCGATCTCGCGCGGGTGGACGGCGCGCATCTTTTCGCCTTCGCCATGGGCACCGTGGCCGCCGGCCTTGACCAGCCCGAACTTGATTTCGCCGAGATAGGGCACCGGCACGCCGGCGACCACGGCCCAGTAGATCTTGCGGGTCTCGCGGTGGCGGATCGCGGCGGTCAGCAGGCGCGCCATTTCCTGAGTGCGCGCCAGCAGCAACACGCCCGAGGTGTCCTTGTCGAGCCGATGCACCAGACGGGGCTTTTCGTCATAGCCGAAGCGCAACGCCTCGGCGAGCCCGTCGACATGGCGGGTCTGCTTGCTGCCACCCTGGGTCGGCAGGCCCGGCGGCTTGTTCAAGGCGATGATATGGTCGTCCTTCCAGATCACGCAGGCGCGGATCATTTCGGCATCGGCCTCGGACACGATGTCGCGCTTCGGCGCCGGCTTGGTCAGCTCGGCATCGGGGATCGGCGGAATGCGCACCTCCTGCCCCGCCTCGATCCGGGTCGCGCTCTTGACCCTTCCGCCATCGACCCGAAGCTCGCCCTTGCGGCACATCTTCTCGATGCGGCCCTGGCTGAGATGCGGAAACATCCGCCGCAGCCAGCGGTCGATCCGCTGCCCGCCATCGGCCTCGCCCACGATCTGTTTCTGTACGCCACTCATGCGAAATACCCCCGCGCCGCCATCATTCCGGCAAAAAGCGCCGCAATCGCCACCCCGACCGAGCCCGCAACATATAGCGCCGCCGTCGTCACCTGGCCGCGCTCGAACAGCGCCACCGCATCCAGCGAAAAGGCCGAGAACGTGGTGAACCCGCCCAGCACGCCGGTCATCAGAAACGGCGCGAAGCGGGTCGCATGGTAATGCGCCAGCACCACCACCAGCGCGCCCATCAGGAACGATCCCAGAACGTTTACCAGGAGCGTGACCCAGGGAAAGCCGTGCCCGATGACGCGCACCGCGGCAATCCCGGTGAGATAGCGCGCGCTCGCGCCGATTGCGCCGCCGGCGGCGACCTGGAGAAGGGTTGATGTCATGGCGCGTCTGTCGCGCGGGTGGTGCCACTTGTCAAGCGGCCTCCGGCGCGCGGGCCGGGACGCCGGCGGGGCCGCTAGCCCTCGTCCCGCTTCGATCTCAGCTTGGCGAAATAATCCACCCGTTTCTTCAGCTCGCGCTCGAAGCCGCGTTCCACCGGCAGGTACATCACCGGGCGTTTCATCGTCTCGGGAAAGTAGTTCTGGCCGGAAAACCCGTCTTCGGCATCATGGTCGTAGGCATAGCCGTCGCCGTAGCCCTGCTCTTTCATCAACCGGGTCGGCGCGTTCAGGATGTGTTTCGGCGGCGGCTCCGATCCGGTGCGTTTGGCCTCCTTGCGGGCCGCCTTGTAGGCGACATACGCCGCGTTGGATTTCGGTGCCAGTGCCAGATAGACCAGCGCCTGCGCAATCGCCAGCTCGCCCTCGGGGCTGCCGAGGCGTTCGAAGGTCTCCCAGCTCTGCAAACAGACCGCCTGGGCCTGCGGATCGGCCAGGCCGATATCCTCGACCGCCATGCGGGTGATGCGCCGCGCCAGGTAGCGCGGGTCTTCGCCGCCCTCCAGCATCCGCGCGAACCAGTAGAGCGCCGCATCCGGGTCCGAACCGCGCACCGATTTGTGCAGCGCCGAGATCAGGTTGTAATGCGCGTCCCCCGATTTGTCGTATTGCGCCGCCCGCCGCATCAGCCGCTGCGCCAGCGCCTGCGGATCGAGCTTGCCCGACACCTCCCAGGCCATCACCTGCTCGATCAGGTTCAGGAGTGCCCGGCCATCGCCGTCGGCCATCTCGAGCAGCGCCTCGCGCGCCGGCCCGTCCAGCGGCAGCGGCCGGTCGAGTTCGGTTTCGGCACGCTGCGCCAGCCGCTCGAGATCGGCAAGCTCCAGCCGGGTCAGCACCAGCACCTGCGCCCGGCTCAGAAGCGCGGCGTTGAGCTCGAAAGAGGGGTTCTCGGTGGTCGCGCCCACCAGCAGGATGGTGCCGTCTTCCATATGCGGAAGGAATCCGTCCTGCTGCGCCTTGTTGAAACGGTGGATCTCGTCGACAAAGAGCAGCGTGCCCTGGCCGTTGGCGCGGCGGTGCTTGGCGGCCTCGAAGACCTTGCGCAGCTCCTGCACGCCGGTGAAGATCGCGCTGATCTGGACGAAATGCAGGTCGGTGACATCGGCCAGCAGCCGCGCGATGGTGGTCTTGCCCACCCCGGGCGGCCCCCAGAACACCAGTGAAGACAGCGCACCGGATTTCAGCATCACGCCGAGCGGCGCCTCGGGGCCGAGAACCTGCTCCTGGCCGATCACCTCTTCCAGCCTGGCCGGCCGCAGCCGGTCGGCCAGCGGACGCGGGGCGCTGTCGGGGACCGCATCGGGCGAACTGTCGAAGAGATCCGCCACCCGATCAGACCCGGAACCGCAGCGCCAGGCGGCGATTGCCGCGCTGGACCTGCACCGCGACCCGGCCCGAGGCCTGCCCCAGAAGTCGCGCCGCCTCGGACGGTCGCTCGATGGCATACCGTCCGACAGCCAGCAGGATATCGCCGGCGCGCAGCCCGATGCGCGCGCCCACGGCCCCCGGCTCAAGCACGATCACGCCGCTGGCATTCGCCGCCAGCCCGAGCTCGTCGCGCAGCGCCGGGTTGAGCCGCGCCAGCCGCAGCCCCTCGAACCGATCCTCGCGGCCCAGCACCAGCTCTTCGCGCGGCGGGTCATCGGGCGGTGCGATCAGGGTCACGCGGGCCTCGGCCGGGCGGCCGCCGCGCATGTAATCCACCGTCACCGATGCGCCGATGCCGCGCACCGACATTCGATAGATCATCTCGGCCGGCGTGTTCACCGGCAGGTCATCGACCGCGAGGATCACATCCCCAACCTCGATCCCCGCCACGGCAAAGGGGCTGGCCGCATGCAGTTCCGAGATCACCACGCCGCCCGGCAGCGCCAGGCCGAGGCCATCCGAGAGATCGGCATCCACCGCCTGGCCGTTCATCCCCGCCCAGGGCCGCAGGAAGCGATCCTGGCCGTCGCGGGCCTGGGCCACGAATTGCGCCACCAGCGAGGCGGGAATGGCAAAGCCGATGCCGTTCGATCCGCCCGACCGGGTCAGGATCGAGGTGTTGATGCCGATCAGCCGGCCGCGGGTGTCGATCAGCGCACCGCCGGAATTTCCGGGATTGATCGGCGCGTCGGTCTGGATGAAATAGCCCCGCATATTGCCGGTCGCCACGCCGGATCGCGCCAGTCCCGACACGATGCCCGACGACACCGTCTGCCCCACGCCGAAGGGGTTGCCGATCGCCAGGGTCAATTCACCCACCTCAACGGTATCACTGTCGCGCAGGGGCAGATGCGGCATGTCGCTGGCGCCGTCGAGTTGCAGGATCGCCAGATCGCTCTGTTCGTCGGCCAGCAGCACCGAGGCGGAATATTCGCGACGGTCGTTGAGCACGACGCTGATGTCGGTCGCCTGGCCGATGACGTGGTAATTCGACACCACGATGCCATCGTCCGACAGGATCACCCCGGAGCCCAGCGAGTTCTGCACCCGTGGCTGGCGCTGGCCGAACTCGCGGAAAAATTCGCCAAAGAACGGATCCTCGGCAAAGGGGCTGCGCCGGGTCTCGACCACCCGGCGGGCATAGATATTGACCACAGCGGGAGCGGCCTCGCGGACCAGTGGCGCAAAGCTGAGCGAGATCTCGGCGCGGCTCTCGGGCACGCGGGTCTCGGACAGGGCCGGGCCGGACAGCAAGGCTAGGGCAAGGGCCAGGAACAGTCGCATCTTCCCTCCTTCTCGGGGTTCGGAGCTGATATGCCCGTCTGCCCCGGCTGTTTCAAGCCGCAGCCGGAACCGCGGCGCCGCTGATGCGTTGATCGCCTGAACCGCTGGAAAAAGGAGGCTACCATGGCAGACCGCAAGAGGTCACAGGACGGCGAACGGGAGACAGAGAAATATGTCGACGACGCCGCAACGCCCAGCCAGCAGGGCCGCGCTGACGGCAATCTCGAGCGCAAGGTCGGCACCCGCGACCTGCTCAAACAAGCCGAAAAGGACCGGCCTGGCGTCACCCGCGTGCGGAAAAGCGACAAGTTGGAAAAGGGAGAGGACTGACATGGCGCGGATCAGAAATGGCACCTGGATCGTGGTGACCGACAGCGAGAAGGCGCTCTTCCTGCGCAATCTGACCGATCACGAGGATCCGCACCTCGAAGTGACCGGCAAGGACGAACAGGAAAATCCCTCGGACATCGAGCAATCCGCCAACCGTCCCGGGCGGATGCAGGACACCGGCGTACAGCAGCGTTCGGCGCTGGACGACACCGACTGGCACGAGCTGGCCAAGGAGCGGTTTGCCGCAGATCTGGCCGAAAAGCTCTATCACGAGGCGCATGAGGGCAATTTCGAGCGGCTGATCCTTGTCGCCTCGCCGCAGGTGCTGGGCGATTTGCGCGCCGAACTGCATCAGGAGGTGAGCGACCGGGTGGTTGCCGAGATCCCCAAGACGCTGACCAACCATCCCGTCGGCAAGATCGAAGATCTGGTCAAGAAGGAACTCGACGCCGGCTGAGCGCGTTGACCGGGTACGTAGTGAGTATGGGCCAGTCCGAAGGGGCTGGTCCTTTTCATTGTGCCTACCTGCGACCGCAGGTCACTGGGCACCAACGAATTCATGATTAGATACGTCAGGCCCCTCAGGAGGTTTTCATGTCCCCGCAACCCGAGACACGCGCACTCTACAACGGCGATTGTCCGATCTGCGATGGCAAAATGGGCAGCTATGCCGCCTATTCCCAAGCGCGCGGCCTGCCGATTGCCTTTGACGACCTCAACAGCGGCGATCTCGCCCGCTGGGGTGTCACCGAGGATGCGGCGACGCGGCTGTTGCATGTGCGGCACCGCGGCGAATTGCATCTGGGGTTTGACGCCATGTTGGTGCTCTGGGCTCAAATGCCGCGCTATCGTTGGCTGGCGCGGATTGGGCGGCTGCCGGGGATTTACCAGATTTGCGACCGGGTCTACGCCGATATCATCGCCCGTTGGATTTACGCGCGGCACAGGCGGCGCAAGGCCGCCGGCAAGATCGCGTAACCTTGGCTCACGATCTTGAACCTCGGGGCCTGCCGTCCCGAAGCTGGTCTGACCGCGGCGCGCTGGCCGCCGCGCGGCCATAGCCCGGGCGGCCGGTTGCGCTTTGGGCGACATCGAAATTCCAGATCACGGCAAAATTGGTGATCAGCGCGCCCAGCACCGAAAACAGCAGTTGCGAGGGCGTCAGCACCAGCGCCGAGGCCAGGAAGACCAGCGCATCCACCGCAAGCTGGAACCAGCCGGCCTTGAACCCGGTCTTCTGCTCCAGAAGGATGCCGACGATGGTCATCCCCCCGGCCGAGGCATTGTGGCGAAAGGCCGCGACCAGCCCGACGCCGCTACAGGCACCGCCCAGCAGCGCCGCAATCGGCGGATCGAGGCGGTCAAAGCCCATGGTGCGGCCGAAGACCTCGGACATGAGCGACACCCCGGCCACCACGACCACCGTGCGCAGGGCAAAGTCCGGGCCGCGCTTGACCCAGGCGAGGATCAGGAAGGGAATGCCGATCAGAAAGAACAGCGGGCCGAAACCCAGCGGCAGCACGTAAGACAGCAAGAGCGCGATTCCCGCGGTCTGCCCGGTAACCAGGCCGGCGGATTTCAGAAACACCACGCCGATGCTGATCAGGACGATGCCGAAGGTCAGCCCCTGGAGATCAAACACGGACACTGGCAGTTTCATTGCGATCTCCGAAAGCGGTGCGTCGCCGCAAGACAATCAGTTGCCAGCCCCCTGGCAAAGAAAAACCCCCGCTCGAAAGAACGGGGGTTAGCGATGGGTGAAACCTGGGCGGTTTATTCGTCCGCCGCTTCCATCTCGGCCAGGCGGGCCTTGTCGGCGGCGCCTTTTGCATCGACGTCGCGGTCGACCAGTTCGATGATCGCCATCGGCGCCATGTCACCATAGCGGAAGCCGGCTTTCAGAACGCGGGTGTAGCCGCCCTGACGGTCGGCATAGCGCGGGCCGAGCACTTCGAAGAGCTTGGCGACGTCCTTGTCTTCTTTCAGCGCGGCCGCGGCCTGACGGCGGGCGTGAATATCGCCGCGCTTGCCGAGGGTGATCAGCTTTTCGACAACGCGCTTGAGTTCTTTTGCCTTGGGCAGGGTGGTCTTGATCTGCTCATGTTCGATGAGCGAGCCGGCCATGTTCGACAGGAGCGCCTTGCGGTGCTCGTGGGTGCGGTTCAGGCGGCGGTAACCTTTTGCGTGACGCATGTGTTTGGTCCTTCATGTGCCCTCTACGGGCGGTTTTGCTTTGTCCGGCGGCCCATGCGTGGCGGGCCGCTCTCCTTGGGGCGGGATGCCCGGAAATTGCAAAGGGCCCGAAGGCCCCGTCGCAGCCACCCCGGGACAGGCCCGGAGGGATGCGGGTCTTTAGCCGAAAAGGCCAAGGCGGGCAAGCCCCGGTTTTGGCGCTGCGGCCCTGCCCTGCCTCCCCGCGCCCCGGACTCCGCTCCGGGGCCTCCTGGCGTGCTAGATCGCCTTCTGGTTCACCCGTTGCGACAGGCGCTCGGCGCTTTCCACCCGTTCGCTGTAGCGATCGGTCAGATGCGCCTTGAGATCGCGAGTCAGCAGGGTGAATTTCACCAGCTCCTCCATCACGTCGACGATCCGGTTGTAATAGGCAGAAGGCTTCATCCGCCCGTCGCCGTCGAACTCCAGAAAGGCCTTGGCGACCGAGCTCTGATTCGGGATCGTCAGGCAGCGCATCCAGCGGCCCAGAACGCGCATCTGGTTGACCGCGTTGAAGCTCTGCGACCCGCCCGAAACCTGCATCACCGCCAGCGTCTTGCCCTGGGTCGGCCGCACCGCGCCGAGCGAGAGCGGGATCCAGTCGATCTGGGCCTTCATGATGCCGGTCATGCTGCCGTGGCGCTCGGGCGAACACCAGACCATGCCCTCCGACCAGGTCACCAGATCGCGCAACTCCTGCACTTTGGGATGGTCGGCCTCGGCATCGTCGGGCAATGGCAGGCCGGAGGGATCGAAGACCCGCGTTTCGCAGCCCAGTTGCTGCAAGATGCGTGCGGCTTCCTCATTGGCCAGCCGGGAATAGGACGTCTTGCGCAGCGAACCATGCAACAGCAGGATGCGCGGCTTGTGAGTCGCGCGCAGCGGCGCGCCAAGCGCCGCCAGATCGGGCTGAAGCAGCTTGGTTTCGTCGAGATGCGGATTGTCTGACATGGTGCGGCTCCCTTTCCGGCGGCGAATGCAGAGCGCATCTAGCCGGCCGGCCGCCCGACCGCAAGTCTATTTCATGATTTCTCGAAATATCGAACGCATGGCCGCAAAAGAAAAAGGGCAGGTGCTTGCGCCCTGCCCTCGTTCGATCTCTGGTTCGGAAGCCTCAGAAGGCGTCTTCGAACTTTTTCGCCAGATCCTCGATGTTGTCCGGCGGCCAGTCCTCGACATCCATGCCGAGGTGCAGGCCCATGCCCGACAGCACTTCCTTGATCTCGTTCAGCGACTTGCGGCCAAAGTTCGGCGTGCGCAGCATCTCGGCTTCGGTCTTCTGGATGAGATCGCCAATATACACGATATTGTCGTTCTTCAGGCAGTTGGCCGAGCGCACCGAAAGCTCGAGCTCGTCGACCTTCTTGAGCAGCAGCGGGTTGAACTCGAGACCGTCGTCGTCGTCCTGACGAGTCGCCGATTCCGGCTCGTCGAAGTTGACGAAGATCGACAGCTGGTCTTGCAGGATGCGAGCGGCATAGGCCACGGCGTCCTCGGGGGTGACCGAGCCGTCGGTGTCGATTTTCAGCGTCAGCTTGTCATAATCGAGAACCTGGCCCTCACGGGTCGGTTGCACGTCATAGGACACCCGCTTGACCGGCGAATAGATCGCATCGATCGGGATCAGGCCGATGGGCGCATCCTCGGGCTTGTTCTTGTCAGCCGAGACATAGCCCTTGCCGGTGTTGACGGTCAGTTCCATGTAGACATCCGCGCCCTCGTCGAGGTGGCAGATCACGTGGTCTTTGTTCAGCACCTCGATGCCGGCACTGTCCGAGATGTCGCCGGCGGTGACGACGCCCGGGCCCTTGGCATTGATCGAGAGGCGCTTGGGCCCTTCGACTTCCATGCGCAGCGCGACGCCCTTGAGGTTCAGAACGATATCTGTCACGTCTTCACGCACACCGGCCACCGACGAGAATTCGTGCAGCACGTTGTCGATCTGGACGGAGGTGATGGCGGCGCCTTGCAGCGACGACATCAGCACGCGGCGCAGCGCGTTGCCGAGGGTGAGACCGAAGCCGCGTTCCAGAGGCTCGGCCACGGCGGTGGCCTGACGCGCCGGATCGTTGCCGGGGCGGACCTCCAGCTGTGTCGGCTTGATCAGCTCGGCCCAATTCTTGTGGATCATGCGTCCCTCCATTCCTGCTCTTGCCCCATGTCCGAAAGGCAAAAGCGCCCGAGGTTAAAATGACGGAATGGGGCCGTGCGGATGCCCGGCCCCAAACTGGATTGTTGTAGATCAGACGCGGCGGCGCTTCGGCGGGCGGCAGCCGTTGTGTGCGATCGGGGTCACATCACGGATCGAGGTGATGTTGAAGCCGATGGCGGCCAGCGCGCGGAGCGCCGATTCACGGCCCGAACCGGGGCCCTGAACTTCGACTTCCAGCGTCTTCATGCCGTGGTCCTGTGCCTTCTTGCCTGCGTCTTCCGCAGCCATCTGGGCGGCATAGGGGGTCGATTTCCGCGAGCCCTTGAAGCCCATGGTGCCGGCCGACGACCATGCGATCGCATTGCCCTGCACGTCCGAGATCAGGATCTTGGTGTTGTTGAACGACGAGTTCACATGCGCCACGCCGGTGGCGATGTTCTTGGAGACCTTCTTCTTGCCTCCGCGACGGGTATCACGTGCCATGTTTCCAGACCTCCCTTACTTTTTCTTGCCAGCGATTGCTTTCGCCGGGCCCTTGCGCGTGCGCGCATTGGTGTGGGTCCGCTGACCGCGGACGGGGAGGTTGCGGCGGTGACGCAGGCCACGGTAGCAGCCCAGATCCATCAGACGCTTGATGTTCATCTGCACTTCACGGCGCAGGTCGCCTTCGACGGTGAAGTTGGCGTCGATGTGCTCGCGCACGGCCAGGACTTCCGCGTCGGACAGCTCGTTCACACGACGCGAGGGGTCGATGTTCACGGCTTCGCAGATTTGCTTGGCCGAGGTGTGGCCAATTCCGGTGATGTAAGTCAGGGCGATCGGGACCCGTTTGTGGGTCGGGATGTTAACGCCGGCGATACGTGCCAAGTGTCACTTTCCTTTTGTTGCGGTTCCGTAGTGCCAGAACCTTTTTTCACAACGTAAGCCCGAGGCATGGAGCACCCGGGCCGCAGCTGATTTCGAGGTGGTGGATTCCCTCGCGGGAATCGCTCGCGTGACGCGAGATAGGGCTAACTATGAGCCTGAGGGGGCATCGTCAAGCCCCTGTCAAGGGATTTCGGCAGAACCCGCAGGATGCCGCCGGAAGAGCGGCCTTTCCCGTCGGGCGCCGGGGCGAAAGGCCGGGCGTCGGCCCGGCCGCCTGGCCTTCTAACCGAGCTGGATTTCCAGCTCGTGGCGGACCTCGTCAGGCGTGCCCATGCCATCGATCGGGCGCAGCTTGCCCTTGGCGTAGTAATAGCCGATCAGCGGCGAGGTCTGCTTGTAATACCCCATCAGCCGGGTGCGCAGGCTGTCCTCGTTGTCATCGGCGCGCCGCTTCTGATCGGTCGAGCCGCAGTTGGCGCATTTGCCGCCTTCGGGCCAGGGCTTGGTCTGGTCGTTGTAGACCTCGCCACAGACGCCACAGGTCGAACGTGCGGTGATCCGCGCCACCAGCGCATCGTCATTCACCCGCATCTCGATCACCGCATGCAGCGATTTGCCGTGTTTGGCCAGCAGCGCATCCAGTGCGTCGGCTTGCGCCAAAGTCCGGGGGAAGCCATCGAAGATGAACCCGCAATTGGCATCCTTCTCCAGCTTTTCCTCGATCAGCCCGATCACGATCTCGTCGGTGACCAGCTCGCCGCGCGCCATCACCTCGGCCACGCGGTTGCCCATCTCGGTGCCGCTGTCCTTGGCCTCGCGCAGCATGTCGCCGGTCGACAGTTGGATCATCCGGCGCTCGTCTACCAACTTGCGTGCCTGCGTGCCTTTTCCTGCCCCCGGGGGCCCAAGAAGAATGATGTTCATGCGGGATTATCTCCGAACGGGGCTGCGTTTCTTGCGGGCCTTGCCCTTACCGCGCAGTTGCGATTTCTGGATCAGGCCTTCGTACTGATGGGCCAGAAGATGGCTCTGGGCCTGCTGGATGGTGTCCATGGTCACCGACACGACAATCAGAACCGAGGTGCCGCCGAAATAGAACGGAATGGCCAGCTGGCCGCGCAGGATTTCCGGCAGCAGCATCACCGCCACAAGATAGGCCGAGCCGAGAACCAACACCCGGTTCACCACGTATTCGAGGTATTCCGCCGTTTTCTTGCCGGGCCGGATGCCGGGCACAAAACCGTTCTGGTTTTTCAGGTTGTCGGCCACGTCATCGGGTTTGAACGAGACGTTGAAGGTGTAGAAATACGCGAAGAACACGATCATCAGCGTAAAGAACAGCAGGTAGAGCGGCTGTCCGGGGCCGAAATAGGCCAGGATCGTCGACATCAGCGGGCTGGTCTGGTTGCCGCTGAAGGTAGCGATCGTGGTCGGCAGCAGCAGCAGCGAGGAGGCAAAGATCGCCGGGATCACGCCGGCCGGGTTGACCTTGACCGGCAGATGGCTTTGCTGCGCCTCCGAGATCTTCATGCCCTGCTGGCGGCGGGGATACTGAATGGTGATCTTGCGCAGCGAGCGTTCCATGAAGACCACGAACATGATCACCGCGACCACCATGACCATCACGCCGACGATCACCGCCGGGCTGATCGCGCCGGAGCGGCCCGAGGCAAAGAACTGAGCCAGGGCGGCCGGAACCTCGGCAATGATGCCGACAAAGATGATCAGCGAGATACCGTTGCCGATGCCGCGCGCAGTGATCTGTTCGCCCAGCCACATCAGGAACATCGTGCCGCCAACCAGCGTGATGACGCAGGAGGCGATAAAGAAGCTCTGGTCGATGTCAGCCGAAACAAAATCGTTGGCATATAGCCCGACCGAGAGGCCATACGCCTGGAAGGTGGCGAGCACCACTGTGCCGTAGCGGGTCCACTGGTTGATCTTCTTGCGGCCCTGCTCGCCCTCTTTCTTGAGCTGTTCGAGCGCCGGAACCATCGAAGACAGCAGCTGCACGATGATCGAGGCCGAGATATAGGGCATGATACCAAGGGCAAAGATGCCCATCCGCCCCAGCGCGCCACCAGTGAACATCGAGACCATGCCGCCGATGCCCTGCCCGGCCTGCTCCATGAAATCACGCAGCGCGGCGCCGTCGATCCCGGGAACCGGAATGAAAGTGCCCAGACGGTAGACGATCAGAAGACCGAGGGTGAAGAGGATGCGGTTGCGCAGGTCGGTGGCCTTGCCGAGCGCTGCCCAGCTGGTGTTGGCCGCCATCTGCTCTACTGCTGATACCATGGCTCGTTAATCTCGCTCTATGAAAACGCCGCCCAGAGCCGTTTTCCGGCGGGCGGCGTTTGGAAAACTGTAAGCTATGTAAGCGGCGAGAGCACCGCTCACAACCCGCTTATTCGGAAGCTTGCGCACCCGTGACCGTAAGAGAGCCGCCGGCCTTTTCCACCGCATCCACGGCCGCCTTGGAGGCGCCGGTCACGGTGATGGTGGCTTTCGAGGTCAATTCGCCCTTGGCCAGCACGCGGATACCGTCGAGGTTGCGGCGGACGACGCCCGAGGCGATCAGGGTCTCTTCGTCGATCTTGCCAGCGTCGAGCTTGCCGGCTTCGATGAATTTTTGGATCAGGCCAAGGTTGACGACAGCGAATGCCTTGCGGTTCGGCTTGTTGAAGCCACGCTTGGGCAGACGTTGATAGAGCGGCATCTGGCCGCCTTCGTAGCCTTTGATGGCCACACCCGAACGGGATTTCTGACCCTTGATACCGCGGCCTGCGGTTTTGCCCATGCCCGAACCCGGGCCACGGCCAACGCGTTTCTTGCGTTTGTTTGCGCCTTCGTTGTCGCGCAGCTCATTGAGTTTCATGTCGCTTCTCCTTGCCGGATGCTGCCCCGAAGCGAGTTGGCAGACCACGGCGTTTCTTGATTGATGTGAGTCGCGGCCCGAGAGGCCACCGGGGGCGTATACCGATGGTCGCGCCCCGGCGCAAGGGCCGGGCGCGATCGCAGGTCATCGGCAGACGCCGGAAGCCTCAGGAATTGGGCCGGGTGTTGCGCAGGTATTCGGTCCAGCAGGGCACGGGCTCCTGCCGGATGGCGGTTGCGATGCGTTTCGCGAGAGTGGTGAGAAAGGTCATATCGGTGCTCCAGAAAGCGGTAGAGTGTTCGCGCTTGGCATAAACCCGCCCGCGCGCGACCGCTAACGCCAATTCGGAATGCCCGCGTTGCACAAAATGCATGCAGTTTGAAATGTCCGCGGCGCAAGGCTGGCGACGGGTCACTTCCTTCGGGCATAACGGCCGTCGCAAAATAAAACGCGGGCCAATTCATTGGCCCGCGTGATGCGGCTGCGCCCTTGGCGCGCCAGCGGAATTCCGTGGGGGTCAGCGAACCTGCGCTGCCTCTTGCAGGGCGATGTCGCGGATCTGCGAGCGCGCGATGCCGATATCGTTCAGGTCACGGTCCGAGAGCACCGAAAGCTCATCGTAGGTCCGGTTGTAAACGGCGCGGCGAGCGCGGGCGGTCTTGAACGCCTCGGCAGCAGTGTGCACCAGGGCAGAGAAGCTGAAGCCGGAGACGGTATTGGACGAAGCATAAGCCATTTTCATAGTCCTTTCGTGGGTGGGGACGTTCCCCAGAAGATGCTGTTTCATTTCCTCCGTGGGCTTTATTTAGGCTTCTGCGGTGGCGCTAACAATCGACAGTTTGGTCGACCGGATATGCATTTTCTGCAATGCAGCATCGGTTGAAACTGTCCGGGCATGCCACAGACAGCCCGCGCCGGAGGGCATAGACCGGAGCGGGCGGGCTCAGTCGCCGAGCCCCCCTGCCCCGTTGCTGTCGCGCCCCAGGGCATGGTTGGCGGCGCGCCGGCAGTCGGGGCAGATCACATAGGTGACAAAGGTCGCCTGCGGCGGCGTCGCGATCATCAGATCACGCCAGCCGTCCGGGCCTTCCCAGCGCAGACATTGCGAACATTGCTGCCCCGGCGCGTCGGTCCCGGAGAGCTTCTGCCCCGCGACAGGGGTTTCGGCCAGCAGATGGTGGCGCACCTCGAGACCGCCTTCGGAATCCGGGGCGATGTCCATCCGGCACTCGCGCCTCAGGTTGGGCGCGTCGCAGCGATTTGGCAAGGACAGCCCGCGCCCGGACTGCCGACACCAGAAGAACACCGCATTGAGATACGACCGGGTTTCGGCGCCATTGACGAAATCCCACAGCGAGCGGCCGACGATTCCCCTCCGCGCCACAAGAGCCCCGCCGAGCGTGCCTGCCTGGCTGTCCCAATCGGGCGAGACATCGATAATCTTGTTCGACGGATCGAGGAAAAACCACATGTTCGGATCCGAGCCGCAGTTTCTTGTCATTGTCCGGGCGACAGGCCGGCGGGAGCGCCAATTTTAGCAACCGCAGTCAAATTTCTCCACGTCGAATACCGGTCAGTAGGTGGCGGCCAGCAAACCGAAACGCCGCCGCCCTTTCGGGGCGACGGCGCGCGTGTCCAGTCGTGGGAGGCGGGCTTAGCCGCGCTCTTCGACGATTTCCACCAGATGCGAGATCTTGTTGATCATGCCGCGGACGGAAGGGGTGTCTTCCAGCTCGCGGGTCTTGTGCATCTTGTTGAGGCCGAGACCGATCAGCGTCTTGCGCTGAACTTCCGGGCGGCGGATCGGCGAGCCGATCTGCTTGACGACGATGGTTTTTGCCATGGGTCTCAGGCCTCCTCGGCGACTTGGGTCGATTCCGCCGGCGCGTCTTCACGCTTGGGCAGGATGTCGGCCACTTTCTTGCCGCGACGCTGAGCCACCATGCGGGGGCTGGCCTCGAGGGTCAGCGCGTTCAGCGTTGCGCGGATCATGTTGTAGGGGTTCTGCGAACCGGTCGACTTGGCAACCACGTCCTGCACGCCCAGCATCTCGAAGACGGCCCGCATCGGACCACCGGCGATGATACCGGTACCCTGCGGTGCGGTGCGCATGACGACCTTGCCGGCGCCGTGACGGCCTTCGATGTCGTGGTGCAGCGTGCGGCCTTCGCGCAGCGGCACGCGGATCATCTGGCGCTTGGCCTGTTCGGTGGCCTTGCGGATGGCCTCGGGGACCTCTTTCGCCTTGCCCTTGCCAAAGCCGACACGACCTTTCTGGTCACCGACGACGACAAGCGCGGCAAAGCCGAAGCGCTTACCACCCTTCACGGTCTTGGAGACCCGGTTGATCGCGACCAGACGGTCGGCGAATTCCGGTGCTTCGTCGCGGTCACGACGGCCGCCCCGGCCTCTGTTTTCACGTTCTGCCATGTGGCATTTCCTTTGTTTCTGGCGCGATTGCGCCGGGTCTTGCACGATCGAAGTGGCCCCGGTGCTGCCCGGGGCCCCCGATCATCGAGGGGCGCGTGCGCCGCGCCCCTGCACTTAGAACTTCAGGCCACCTTCGCGGGCGGCATCGGCCAGAGCCTTGATGCCACCGTGGAAGAGGAAACCACCGCGATCGAAGTAACATTCCTCGACACCGGCCGCCTTGGCGCGTTCTGCGATTGCAGCGCCCACCTTGGTTGCGGCTTCCACGTTGTTCTTGCCAACGATGCCCAGATCCTTTTCGAGCGAGGACGCCGCGGCCAGGGTACGGCCCTGCACGTCGTCGATCAGCTGGACCGAGATGTTCTTGTTCGAACGATGCACCGAAAGGCGCACGCGCCCGCGGTTCATCTTGCGAAGTTTGTTCCGGACGCGCAGACGGCGCTTGAGGAACAGTTGTCTTTTGCTGTTTGCCATTGTCCGCGTCCTTACTTCTTCTTGCCTTCCTTCTGGAAGATATACTCACCCTTGTAGCGGATGCCTTTGCCCTTGTAGGGCTCGGGCTTGCGCCAGTCACGGATGTTCGCCGCCACTTGGCCGACCTGCTGGATGTCATTGCCTTCGACAATGATCTCGGTCGGTTTCGGGACGGTGATCGTGATACCTTCCGGAACTTCGAAATCCACGTCGTGCGACAGGCCGAGGTTCAGTTTCAGGACCTTGCCCTGAAGCTGCGCCCGGTAACCGACGCCCTGGATTTCAAGCTCTTTCTTGAAGCTGCCGCTGACGCCGGTGACCATGTTGGCCACCACAGTGCGGCTCATGCCCCACTGCTGACGCGCCCGCTTGGACTTGCCGCGCGGCGCGACGGAGACGGCGCCGTCTTCGACGGTCAGCGTCACATCGTCGGTCGCGGTGAAGCTCTGAGCGCCTTTCGGGCCTTTGACTTCGATGGTCTGGCCGGAAATCGTCGCAGAGACGCCATCGGGCAGAGCGACAGGCTGTTTGCCGATACGAGACATTACACAGCCCTCCTTAGAATACGGTGCAAAGCACTTCGCCGCCAACGTTGGCAGAGCGAGCGTTTGCATCCGACATGACGCCTTTCGAGGTGGACACGATGGAAACGCCAAGACCCTGACGGACCGTGGGAATCTCGTCCACACCCAGATACACGCGACGGCCCGGAGTCGACACCCGCTTGAGTTCGCGGATGACGGAGGTGCCGTCGTAGTATTTCAGGCTGATTTCGAGAGCGGGGTGGCCGCGCTCGTCGGTGGTTTTCTCGTAGCCGCGGATATAGCCTTCGTCCGCGAGAACATCGAGCACCCAGGCACGCAGCTTCGAGGCCGGGGTCGACACGGTCGACTTGCCACGCAGCGATGCGTTGCGGATACGGGTGAGCATATCGCCGATAGGATCGTTCATCTATATACCCTCCCTTACCAGCTCGACTTGACCATGCCGGGAAGCAGGCCCTTGGAGCCCAGATCCCGCAGCGCGATACGGCTGATTTTCAGCTTGCGGTAGTACGCATGGGGACGACCGGTCAGCTGGCAGCGGTTGTGCAGACGGGTGGGCGAGCTGTTGCGCGGCAGTTTTGCCAGCTTCAGGCGCGCCTTGAAGCGCTCTTCCATCGGCTTCGACTCGTCGGTTGCGATTTCCTTGAGTTCGGCGCGCTTGGCGGCGTATTTCGCCACCAGCTTCTCGCGCTTCTTCTCGCGTTCGATCATTGCTTTTTTAGCCATGTCTTAATCCTCTTCCCGCGATTACGAGTTGAAGGGCATGTTGAATGCTTTCAACAGCGCCTTGGCTTCGTCGTCGTTTGTCGCGGTGGTGGCGATCACGATGTCCAGGCCCCAGGGCTCGTCCACCTTGTCGAAGTCGATCTCGGGGAACACGATGTGCTCCTTGATGCCCAGGGCATAGTTGCCACGGCCATCGAACGACTTGCCCGAAATGCCGCGGAAGTCGCGGATACGGGGCATTGCCACGTTGATCAGACGATCGAGGAAATCGTACATGCGGGCGCCGCGCAGGGTGACTTTCGCCCCCATCGGCATGCCTTCACGGACGCGGAAACCCGCGATCGAGTTCTTGGCGGTGGTGATGACCGCGTGTTGACCGGCAATCGCCGTCAGATCGGCCTGGGCCGACTTGGCTTTCTTGCTGTCTTTCACGGCGGCACGGCCACAGCCGATGTTCAGAACGATCTTGTCCACACGCGGGATCTGCATCTCGTTCTTGTAGCCGAATTCTTCTTTCAGAGCGCCACGGATGGTGTCCTGATAAAGCGTGCGCAGGCGCGGGGTATAGGTTGCAGCATCAAGCATCGATCACGTCCCCCGTGGTCTTGGCAAAACGGACCTTCTTGTCACCTTCCATGCGGAAGCCGACGCGGGTGGCCTTGCCGTTGGCATCAAGCAGCGCCAGGTTCGACAGCTGGATCGGCATCGCTTTCGGGATGCGGCCACCTTGGCTGGACTGGGTCTGACGGGTGGCGCGGATCGAGATGTTGACACCGTCCACGATGGCCTTGCCGGACTTGGGGTCAACCGAGGAGATGGTGCCCTCTTTGCCCTTGTCCTTGCCGGCAAGCACGACGACCTTGTCGCCTTTGCGGAGTTTGGCAGCCATTACAGCACCTCCGGAGCGAGCGAGATGATTTTCATGAAGTTCTTGGCACGCAGCTCACGCACAACCGGCCCGAAGATACGGGTGCCGACGGGCTCGCCGGCGTTGTTGAGGATCACGGCTGCGTTGCGATCGAAGCGGATCGCGGTGCCGTCTTCACGGCGAACTTCCTTGGCGGTGCGCACGACGACGGCCTTGCGGACGTCACCTTTCTTCACGCGACCGCGCGGGATGGCTTCCTTCACCGAGACGACAATGATGTCGCCGACGGAGGCGTATTTACGCTTGGAACCACCCAGAACCTTGATGCACTGCACCCGGCGCGCGCCGGAGTTGTCAGCGACATCCAGATTGGTCTGCATCTGGATCATGGGGTTTCTCCTGACCTTTGGGGGGCTATGCTGGCCTGTTCCCCAGGGTTTCGATCAAACCAAAAGGTTCGAGAGGCTTACGCCTCCAGAACCTCCCAGCGTTTCGTCTTCGATTTCGGCGCGCATTCGATGATGCGGACAGTGTCACCGACCTTGAAGGCGTTCTTTTCATCGTGAGCCCGATACTTCTTGGACTTACGGATGGTTTTCTTGAGAACCGGGTGCTTGAAGCGGCGTTCAACCGACACGGTTACAGTCTGTTCGTTGGCGTCGCTGGTCACGGTGCCGGAAAGGATACGTTTGGGCATGTCTCAGGCTCCTTATTCAGCGGCCGCAGCGGCTTTTTCGTTCAGCACGGTTTTCACACGCGCCACGTCACGCTTCACAGCGCGCATGCGGGCGGTGTTTTCCATCGAGCCGGTGGCCTGCTGGAAGCGCAGGTTGAACGATTCTTTTTTCAGGTTGGCCAGATCTTCGCGAAGCTGATCCGGCGTCTTGTCACGCAGTTCCTTGGCGTTCATCGCCTTTTTCCTTTCTCAACATCAACGGAGGGCCCCCAAGAAGGGTCACCCTAGGTCCGCTGGAGTGCATGGATGAGCGCGCCGTATAGGTCAGCTTCGCCGGGTTGGCAACCCTTTTCGGCCCATGCCGGCAAGGCCGCGGCGGGATGCGGCACATGCTGGGCCCGGCTTTTGCCAAACGTTCGGGGCAAGGCGGCGGAAACGCGGCATTATTCGAAAAATCGCATTCGGTCTAGTCTGGGTGGCGCCGCTGTGATTCGGCCCAAGACCAAGGAGTACGAAGTTGAACGCAAGAAAGACGATCCTGATGACCGCCCTGACGCTCTGCGCCGGGCTTCCTGTTGCCGCCGCCGAGACGCTGCGCGGCGAGATCTGGGCCTATGTCCATCCCGATGACGGCTATGCCGAGGCGCTCGACAGCGTGCGGGTGGCGGATCAGCGGGTGCGGCTGGCCAATATCGACAACGTCCAGATGTCGGACCGCGACGCCAGGCGTGCCCTGCGGGCCATCGACAACAGCATCGGCGGCAAGCCGGCGGTGTGCCGGATCACCCATATCGACGGCAAGGGTCGGCTCAACGGCACGTGCAAGATCGGTCAGTGGGATGTCGGCGACATTCTGGTCAAGGCCGGCTACGCCTTTCACAGATAGCCCGTGCAGACATGCGAAACGCCCGGACCGGCCGGGCGCTTCGTGGATTGGAGCGCCGGGGTCTCAGACCGCGCGCGACAGCACGCTGGCCGGCCGCGCCTTGGCCAGCGCTGCGGTCAGCATGCCCGCAATCGCCGCTTTCAGCATGTCGCCGGGAATGAAGGCGGTGACCAGCGCGGTGGCTTCCAGCAGCGACTTTTCCAACATGATCGACATGCCGACGATGCCGAAGCCATAAAGCGCCACGATGCCGCCGATCACCGAGGCCACGCCGGCGACCAGCGTCAGCGGCGCGCCGCGCCAGTGCTCGACGATCCAGCCGGTCACGTAGGCCGCCACCGGCCAGCCGATCAGGAAGCCCACCGATGGCGAGGCAAAGACGCCAAGCCCGCCACGGCCGCCCGACAGGAGCGGCAGGCCGATTGCCACCAGCAGCAGGAAAAGCAGCACTGACAGCGCGCCGCGCCGCGCGCCCAGCACGGTTCCCGCCAGCATCACGCCCAGGGTCTGCGCGGTGATCGGCACGCCGAAGCCCAGCTGAATCTTGGGGATCAGCCCCAGCACCGCGATCAGCGCCGCAAAGAGCGCAATCATGACGACGTTTCGTTCCATTTCTCAGTCCTCCTTGGAAACAAGCCCCCCGCGCGCCCTGAGCGCGTCGGAGATGTGATCGGCGTCGTCCAGCGCCAGAAGCGTGAACGGCAGAATGATACGCCAGTTGGCGCGGCGGGGCGAGCGCGCACGCCAGGCGTCGGACAGCGCGCGGCCCTTGGTCAGCAGCACCGGCGTCATGCGGATGACAAGCGCGATGGCGATCTCGAGCGGCCGCGTGCTGAGGCCCAGCGCCCGGAGCGGTGTGCAGAGCCAGTGCACCACGGCGATCATGTCGGACAGCCGGGTGGTCATCGTCACCAGATTGGCCAGCGCCACCGCCGAGACCAGCCGCAGAAGGATCACCGCCCCCTGCCCCACGCTGCCGTCGATCAGATGATAGAGCGCCACCACCAGCACGAAGGGCCAGAGCATCCAGAGTTGGCGCAGCCCGTTGCGCAGAAACACCCGCCCCGGTGCCGCATAAAGCGCCAGCACCCCGGCCAGGATCACCAGATGCGCCGTCAGGTTTTCGATGAAGAACAGCCCCAGCGTCGCGCCGCAAAGCGCGGCCAGCTTGGCCCCGGCGGGCCAGTCGTGGGCGCGGGTTCTAACCGGCGAGGTCAGCGATATCATCGGCCTCTCCCAGTTCGGTCATCCGCGCGACATAGTCCGCGATCACCCTGTCGCGCGCGCCCAGCGCCGCGATCTGCCCGCGCTCCAGCCAGAGCGCCTGGTCATATCCCGCCAGGTCGGCCGGATCGTGGCTGATATGGATCAGGTTGCCGGTGTAATGGCTCAGATACCGCGAGAGCTGGGCCCGGGTGGGAATGTCGAGCCCGGCAAAGGGCTCGTCGAGGATCAGCAGCCGGGGCGCCATCGCGGTGACCGCCATCAGGCAGACAAGATGTTTCTGCCCGTGACTCAGCGTGTTGATATAAGCCGCTTCCCAGTGGCTCTTGCCAAAGCGCGCCAGCACCGCGCGCGCCGCCGCCTCGGCGGCGGCTTTCTTGCGTCCTTGCTGGGCCAGTCCGAAGGCCAGTTCCTCGAGCACGGTGGGAAAGATGATCTGGTGGTCGGGGTTCTGAAACAGGATGCCGACCTCGCCCAGCGCCGCCTTGCGGTCGCGCGCCACATCGGTGCCGTTGATCCGCACCCGGCCCTCCTGCGGCGCGACCAGCCCGGCCAGAAGCCGCGCCAGCGTCGACTTGCCGGAGCCGTTGCGGCCGACCACGGCCAGCCGGGTCACGGCGAGATCGAGCGTCAGGGCGTCGAGCACCACTTTTTCGCCATGGGCAAAGCGCGCGGCCTCGAGGTGCAGCTGGCTTGCCTGCCGGACCGGGGCCGCCGGTGTCCGGCCGATCTGTGTCATGTCCTGGGCGATCACTCTGCGATCCCGGCTGATAACGCGTTGCGTGTGCATTTCAGATGCGGCAGCGTTTTGCAACCGCGACGGTGGTCAGAGGATCGGCCCGATGGTGGCGGCCATATTGTTCCAGATCCGCCGCAAGTACGGCCATAGCAGCACCTCGTCGAGCGTCACCGGCCGCGAACGGGGCAGATAGCTCTGCTGGCGGGCATGGATTTGACGGGTGATCGCGCGGTCCTGCAACAGGATGTTGTTTTCATAATTCAGGTCGAAGCTGCGCAGGTCGAGGTTGGACGAGCCGATCAGGCTGACGCAGCCGTCGATCGTCAGGGTCTTGGCGTGCAACAGCCCGTCGCAATACTCAAAGATCTCGCAGCCGGCATCGAGCAGCCGGTGGTAGTAGCTGCGGCTGGCAGCGGCGACAAACCAGCTGTCGTTGCGGCGCGGAAAGATCAGCACCACCCGCACCCCGCGCAGCGCGGCAGCCAACAGCGCCTCAAGCACTGTGGTGTCGGGCACGAAATAGGGTGTCGTCAGCACGATCTGTTCGCGGGCACAGCCGAGCAGACCGGAAAACAGCTGCGGCGTGGCACCGTGACGCTCGGTCGGGCCGTCGCCGATCACCTGCGCGGCAAAGCCGTCGTCGTGACGCTCGGCCACCAGTTGCAGCTCGTCCAGCACCTCGCCGGTGGCCTGCATCCAGTCCGAGGCAAATAGCAGCTGGTTCTGATCGACCACCGGCCCGGTCAGCCGCAGCATGATGTCGACCCAGGGCGCAAAACGCGCCTTGATGCGAAATTCGGGGTCGGCGGTGTTCTGGCTGCCGCAATAGGTGATGCGCCCGTCGATCACCGAGATCTTGCGGTGATTGCGCAGGTCGATGCGGCTGGTGGCCAGGGTGCGCAGCACGTTGCTGAAGGGAAAGGCGATGGCCAGCTCGACGCCGGCTTCCTTCATCTCCTGCCAGAGCGGCCCCTTGATCATCAGCCGCGCGCCCAGCCCGTCGGCAATCGCCCGGCAGGTCACCCCGCGCCGCGCCGCCCGCATCAGCGCCCGGCCGATGGCACGGCCGGTGTAATCCTCGAGCCAGATGTAGGACATCACATGCACGGTGTCGGTGGCGGCATCGATATCGGCGATCAACCGGTCGAGATAATCGCTGCTGTCGGCCATGAGCGCGGCGCGGTTGCCCGGCACCGGGTAAAATCCGTTGATGCTGGCGGCATAGGCAAAGGCTGGCTGATAGTCGCGTTCGATCAACTGCGCCACGCCGTCCGGCATGCCCATGAAGCGGGCGGCGCGGGTGCGGATCAGGGCAAAGATCTCGCGGTGGCGCTTGCGCGCGCGGTGCCCGAGATCGACCTCGCCAAAGAGAAAATAGGCCGCCGAGCCGGCCAGCGGCAGCAGGATCAGCGCGATGAACCAGGCCAGCCGCGCCGGCGGCGTCAGGTCGTCGCGCACCAGGATGCGGATGGTAAAGGACAGGACGATCAGCCCGTGCAGGACCAGCAGAGTGTTCAGGATCATTCCGGCTTCTCCGGCGCAACGTCGATCACCACCGGCAGGTGGTCCGAGGCGCGGGCCGCCAGATCCGAGCGGTGCACGAACGACCCTTCATGGCGCAGTGCACCGCTGAGGATGAACCGGTCGAGATGCGCCACCGGCACCCGGCTGTGAAAGCTGGGACCGGGTTCGATCACGGTGCCCAGGTTTTCGACATGGTCGCTGCCGCGGCGCCATTCGTTGAAATCGCCGCCGATGACAACCGGATGATCGGCCTGCGCCAGATAGGCCTGCAACACCGCGAGTTGCCGGCGCCGCATCGCCGCGTTGAGCCCGAGGTGCACGCCGATCACCTCGATCCGCGGATCGGCCAGCGTGGCCGAGACCGCGCCCCGCGGTTCGGCCGAGGGCAGATCGATGCGCCGGGTTTCGGCAATCGGAAAACTCTGGCGCACCAGGATCACGTTGCCGTGCCAGCCGTGGCTGTGCGGCCGGATCGCTACTTCGGCCAGCGCATAGCCCATCTCGCCGCAGAGAATGTCGCGCGGCAGCACGCCCTCGCGCCGGCGCACCCGCTTGTCGGCCTCCTGCAAGAGGATCACATCGGCATCGATCTCGGCCAGCACCGCCACGATCCGTTCGGGATCGCGGCGCCAGTCAAGGCCCACGGCCTTGCGAATGTTGTAGCTGACGATGCGCACCTGTCCCGGCCCCGTTTCGCTGCGATTTGCCTGTGCATAACGCACCCGGTCAAGCCGCGCCACCACTTGGGAAATCTCCCCCTTGCCCCGCGTCTGCGCCTTGGTACTAATGCCTGCGAGACGGGACCAACGCGAAAGGCGCAGGCATGGCATATCTCGGCTTCGATCTCGGAACTTCCGGGGTGCGCGACGGCCTCGAGGCGCGGCAACAGACCGGGGCGCAGATCGACCGGCTGATCGCCGTCGGCGGCGGCATCCGCGCGGTGCAATAACCGCGTCCCGGACCCGATCCGGGACCTCCCCCTCCGCCGCAGGAGGCCCCGGATCGGGCCCGGGGCGCGGGCATGCGGCGGCGGGCAACTTCCCGACAAACACAGGACACCGGTCATGGACATTCGCGCGATCTTGATGGGGCTGGCCTTTGCCGCCATGTGGTCTTCGGCCTTCACCTCGGCGCGGATCATCGTCGAATATGCCCCGCCGATGGGCTCGCTGGCGCTGCGCTTCCTGCTGTCGGGCATGATCGGCATCGCCCTCGCGCTGGCCATGGGTCAGAGCTTTCGCCTGACCCGGGCGCAATGGCGCGCCACGCTGGTCTTTGGCGTCTGCCAGAACGCCATCTACCTCGGGCTGAATTTCATCGCCATGCAGACCATCGAAGCCTCGCTGGCCTCGATCATCGCCTCGACCATGCCGCTGATGGTGGCGCTGGCCGGCTGGCTGGTGTTCCGCGAACGGCTGCCACGGCTGGCGGTGGCCGGGCTGGTGGCGGGCTTTGGCGGGGTGACGCTGATCATGGGCGCGCGGCTGGGCGCCGGCGTCGATCTCAACGGTCTCTCGCTCTGCATCATCGCCGCCGTGGCGCTGACCGTGGCGACGCTCTCGGTGCGCGGCGCCTCGTCGGGCGGCAATGTGATGATGATCGTCGGCTTGCAGATGCTTGTGGGCGCGGCGCTTCTGGCGGTGGCCTCGGCGGCGCTGGAATGGCCGTTCGAGGTGCAGGTGACCCGGCCGCTGGTGCTGGCCTTTCTCTATACCACGCTGGTGCCCGGCCTGGCCGCCACCTTTGTGTGGTTCACGCTGGTCAACCGGATCGGCGCTGTCAAGGCCTCGACCTTCCACTTCCTCAACCCGTTCTTTGGCGTCGCCGTCGCGGCGCTGCTGCTGGGCGAAAAGCTTGGGCCGCTCGACATGATCGGCGTGGCCATTGTCGGCGGCGGCATCCTCGCGGTGCAACTGGCCCGTCAGGGCGGGCCGAAGCCGGTCCCCAAGACCCCGCGCAGCGTGGTCTGAGGCCCCTTCCGCCCAGGCGGGGCCGGATCACCCGGCGCCTGTCTCAGGCCTGCGCCACGCGGGGGGATTTCAGCGGTTCGGCCGCCTGGATCGCCTGTACCATCTTCTGCAACAGCGTGGCGCGCAGACGGGTGCTGCCGGGATCGGTCCAGAGGTTGTTGACCTCGCCGGGATCGGTTTCGAGATCGAAGATCTCGCCGTGTTCTTCGGTGCGATAGACCGAGATCTTGAACCGCGCGCCGATGTAGCTGGTGACATGCGGCGCCAGCGGATTGTGCCGGTTCTCGCAGAGCGCGTGATCGCGCGGCGGCGGCGCCTTGCCCTGCCAGTGTTCCAGCTGCGACAGTCCCTGCATCGGCGGGGCCGCAACGCCGGCCGCGTCGAGCATCGTCGGCGCCAGGTCGAGCAGCGTCTGGATCGAACTGTTCACGGCGCCGGCCCGCACCTTTCCGGGCCAACGCACCGCGAAGGGAATGCGCAGCATGTCCTCGTAGTGGAACGGCCCCTTGGCCACCAGACCGTGCTGGCCGAGGAAATGGCCGTGGTCGGTGGTAAAGACGATCAGCGTGTTCTCTGTCAGCCCCAGCGCGTCCAGCCGGTCGAGGATCTTGCCGATCTCGCGGTCCATGAAGCTCATCATGCCGAAATAGACCGCCATGTCCTTTTTCAGCGCGGCGCGCGGATAGAGATGGCTGGCGCAGCCATGCGCCTCATGCGGCCGGTGCCAATCAGCGAAATCGGGCGCGGCCTGCTGGGTCTTGGCGAAATGCGACGCATTCAACGCGTGTTCGCCGGGGGTGATGGCGCCGGGCTCCATCTCTTCGGGGTCGTACATCGAGGCCCAGGGCTCCGGCACGGTATAAGGCGGATGCGGATCGGGGAAGCTGGTCCAGAGGAAGAAGGGTTCGCCGCGGTCCGCCGCATCGTCGATGAAGGCCCGCGACCGCTCGCCGATCCAGGGAGTGTAATGCTTGTCCTCGGGCAGCGCCCAGCTTCGGGTTTCGCGCGCCCAATAGGGCGCGCCCTCGGCCATCTTCGGGGCAAGCGGCGCCTCTTCGCCCGGCAGCGGCTGAAAATAGTCGCGCCAGTTGGCCAGGCCCCGGTCCTCCATCCAGGCGGCGTAATGCTGGCCGACATGCGCCTCGTCCGCGTGGTTGCGCACCAGCTCGATATGGTCGAAGCCGTAATATGGCCCGTTGAAGCCGCGCCAGAACTCCAGATCGCGCAGGATCGGCTGTTTCTCCAGGCTGTCGCCGGCCAGCGGCTGGAAATGCGCCTTGCCGATCAGCCCGGTCGTGTAGCCCGCACTGCTCAGCAGCCCCGGCAGGGTCGGCGTCGCTTCGTCGAGCTTGCAGCCAATGGTCCAGGCGCCGTGCTGCGAGGGGTAGAGCCCGGTCAGGATTGAGGCGCGCGAGGGGGTGCAGGTGGGCGCCGGGCAATAGGCCCGGTCGAACCGCGTGCCCCCGGCGCAGAGTCGGTCGATATTGGGTGTCTTCAGCCCCGGCGTGACACAGCCCAGGGCGCTGTAATGCTGCTGGTCGGTGGTGATCAGAAGGATATTGGGGCGCTCGATCATGGGTCAGCCTTTTACCGCGCCTGCCAGGCCATTGATGAAATAGCGCTGCAACAGGATGAACAGGAGAACAACGGGAATGATCGAAATCGTCGCCGCGGCCGCCATGCCGGTCCAGTCGATGGTCTGCTCGCCCTTGAAGGCATAGATACCGACCGAGAGCGTGCGGATGGCGGGATTGGCCAGGGTAATGACCAGCGGCAGCAGAAAGTCGTTCCAGGCGTTGAGCACCTGCATGATCAACACGGTCACCACCATCGGCTTGGCCAGCGGCAGCATCACATACCAGAAGATCTGCCACTGGCTGACGCCTTCGACCCGGGCGGCCTCTTCCAGCTCTTTCGGCAGCTGGCTGAAATAGCCGGCAAAGAGCACCACGAAGATCACGATGGCGTTGCCCGAGGTCGCCAGCGTCAGCCCGAGCAGGCCGGTCGAAAGGCCCATGGCCGAGAGCAGCTCGAACACCGGGATGATGGTGAAACCCTGCGGCACGAAGACGGTCGAGACGGTGGCGACGAACAACAGGGTGCGGCCGGGAAACTCGAACCGGCCGAGAATATAGCCCATCAGCGAGGTGGCGAAGGTCACCAGCACCACCGAACCCACGGTGACAAACAGGGTGTTGAAGAAATACCGCCCCATGTTGGCCTCGGTCCAGGCGCGGGCATAGTTCTCCCAGGCCCAGCTTTCGGGGATCAGCCCGGGATTGCCGAAGATCTCGGTGTTGGATTTCAGCGAGGTCGCCAGCATCCAGACAAAGGGATAGATCCAGATCAGGCAGAGCGCGGTCATCGCCAGCGAGATCAGCGCGATGCGGCTTGTGGGCTGGTGGTCGCCAAAGATCAGACGCTTCATGCCACGCCCTCCGCCCGACGCCGCGCCATCCGGGTGGCCAGCGATTGCAAGATGGTCAGCCCGAGGATCATCAGGCCAAAGAGCACCCCGGCGGCAGCGGCATAGCCCAGCCGCGGAATGGTGCCGTCGTCGCTGGCAAAGGCGGTGCGGTAGATGAAGATCTCCATCACCTCCGAGCCGAAGAACGGCCCGCCATTGGTCATCGACATGATCAGCGGAAAGACATTGAGCGCCGAGACCATGGTGATCAGGGTGATCGCCACCGCAAAGGGCATGATGATCGGCAGCACCACCAGCACCACCAGCCGCAGCCCCTTGCAATTGTCGAGCCGTGCGGCGTCATAGACATCCTCGGGCACGGTCTGGAGCGCGGCCAGCCAATAGATCAGCGTGATGCCCAGCCATTTCCAGACATAGACCCCGATCACCGAGGGCATGACGGTATCCGACGAGCCGAGGAAATCGATCGGCCGCGCGATCAGCCCGATGTCAAGCAGCAGCCCGTTGATCGGCCCGTTGAAGGGCGAGAGCAGAAAGGTCCAGACAATGCCGATCACCGCCACCGGCGTGACTACCGGCAGGAACACCATGGTGCGGAACAGGTTCGACAGCTTGAGCAGCTGGTTGTTGAGCACCATCGCCAGCATCAGCGACAGCACGAGCTGCGCCGGCACGGTGCCAGCCAGGAAGTAGATCGACCGGCCGAAGGCATTCCAGAAGATCGGATCGCGAAACAGATCGACGAAATTCTGAAAGCCGACGAATTTGATATCGGCGTTGAACCCCGACCAATCCTGCATCGCATAGAAGACGGCGGCGAAGATCGGGTAAAAGACGAACATCCCCGACAGGATCAGCCCGGGCAGGAGCATCAGATAGGCGAACCGATGTCGGTGAAGGATGTGAAGCAGGTGCATGTCAGGGCTGGGTCCAGGCATAAAGGAGGGGGCCGCCAGATCGGCAGCGGCCCCCGGGGAGAGATCGGCGGGTCTCAGTAATCGGCGGCGGCGAAATCGACGTCCGGATCCCAGTTCGGGAACACCAGATCGGCGCGGTCGACCTGCGCGCCCTCGGTACGGGCCTTGTCGAAGGCGGCATCGAGCGCGGCGTTGTAGCGATCCTTCAGCGCTTTCATCTCCTTGGCGACACCGGTCATCTCGCCTGAGACCAGCCCCTGTACGGTGCGGGCAAAGCCGATGTCGGGGGCGGTGAAAGAGCTGATGACCTTGGCCAGATCGGCATTGCGCACGATCGGATTGGGGCCGACGCGGATCGCCTCGTTGAAGTGGTTGAGGATGAAACGCGACCGGGGCGAGAACTCGGCCCGTTCGATCGCTTCGGGCATGATCGGCGGATCGCCGGCCCCCACGACGGTGCCCCACGCCACCTGCCCTTCAAGTGTGCCAAGGTAGTGGAAGATCTCGCCGGCAATGGCGCCGTTGTCGGACCCGGCCCAGAGGCTGATGGTATTGGGCACCGCGCCGGCCTGGCTGATCGTCAGCTTGCCGGTCGGGCCCTGGTCGGGCACCGGGCCGGAGGCGACACCGAAATCGAACTCCGGGTGCCCGGCCTCCCATCCGGGGATGTTCCACGGGCCTTGCAGGATCATGCCGGCCGCGCCCTGCGGCACATAGGCCCGCGCCTGCGGCGCGTTGAGATTCATCAGGCCGGGAAAGAAGCTGCCATCGTCGTTCATCGCGATCAGCAGCTCGACGGCGGCGATATATTCATCGCTGTCAAACACATAGTCGCCGGTGCGCAGATCGATATCGGCGTCGAGCGGGCTGTCGCCGCCGGCGCTGGCGCCAGCCATCCGGCCCATGTTGCGCACCGCGTCCTGCCACCGGTTGAGCTGCGAGCCGCCGAGGATGAAGCCGAAGTAGCGGCCCTTGCCGGCCTCGGTGATCTTGCGCGCCGCCTCGCGGAATTCGCTCTGGGTCAGCGGCGTTTCGGCCGGGTCAAAGCCCGCGGCCTCCATGTAGTCCTTGTTGTAGAGCAGATGGGTCGAATAGCGCTTGTTCGAGGTGAAGGGCAGGCCATAGGTCTTGCCGTCAAAGACGTTGATGCCGGGCAGGAAGGCACCTGTGGGGAAGCCGGCCTTCCAGGTTTCGATGTCGGGAATGAAATCGTCGTAGGGCTGCAACCAGCCCTGCGCCACCGCATCGGCAAGCGAGGTGTTGCGGGGCAGAACAAAGACATCCGGCGCTGTCTCGTTGCGCACGCCCAGCGGGATCACGCGGGCGATCTCGTTCCAGGGCAGCGGGTCATAGACAATATTCACGTCGCGGGCGGCGGCATACTCGGCGAACAGCTTCTTGAAGAACACCGCCTTCTGGTCGCCGCTGTCGATCCAGCGAAACGTGGCGCCGCCGGTGACGTCGTTGATCGGGGCGGGCACGGTCTGGGCGCCCGCGCCACTGGCCAGAAGCGCGCCACCGGCGGTTGATCCGAGAATGAAGTTGCGGCGGCTCAGCCCCTGCGAAATGGTCATGATAGGTCTCCTCCCTGTCACGGGGGCCCCGTGGCGGGCCCGTCAGTGCAGCGAGCCTAGCTTGACAGCAAACAGTAAAAAAGCTGATATCTTTTTAACTTCGATCAGATTTTGTTATCAATGTGCTCAGCAACACCCACCTTCTGCAACGGTTCCTTGGCGTGGTCGATTGCGGCACCCTGCATGCCGCGGCCGAGGCCATCGGCGTCACCCAGCCGGCCCTGACCCGCAGCCTCAAGCTGCTCGAAGAGAGTGTCGGCGAGGCGCTGTTCGAACGGCGCGGACGCGGGCTTACCCTGACGCCCTTGGGGGTGCTGCTGGCCGAACAGGCCCGCCACCTGCTACGCGAACAGCAATTGGCCGAAGCCGAGCTGCTGGCCTTTCGCAAGGGGGAGCATGGCAACCTTCGGGTTGGCGCCGCCTCGATCTGGATGATGGAGCTCTTGCCCAAGGTCATCGCCCGGATGCACGAAAGCTATCCCCTGCTCCAGGTCACGCTGTCCTCGATGAACTATGCCGAAGGCGCCGCCGGGTTGCAGGATGGCACGCTGGATGCCTTTTTCGGCGGTTTCCAGATCATGGAGCCCCTGCCCTCCTACCTGATCCGCCGGCCGCTCTTTGTCGCCCGGCTGGTGGTGATCGCCCGGGCCGGCCACCCGATCTTTGAGCTGCCCACCGCCGACGCGGCGGCGCTGGCGCGTTATCGCTGGCTGTCGTTTCAAAGCGACGTCGCCTATCTCGACAACATCCGAGAGGTGGTGCGCGAGGCCTGCGGCCAGCCGCTGCATGTGACCGCGCAATGCGATTCCATGTCGACCACGCTCGAGCTGTTGCGGCAGGGCGATTACCTGGCCTTCCTGCCCAGCAGCTTTCTGACCCGGGCGGGCGGCAAGGGACTCGCCGTCGTCACCACCGAGTTGCCGGACGTGCAATTCAACTCCGGCCCGATCTTCCGCCGCTTTTTACAACAGAACGCCGCCTTCACCCTGCTGCTCGACACCGCCGTGCGAGAGGTCGCCGAGGCCCGGCTGCCGGTACCCGGCAGCTTGCCGCCAAAAGGCGGCGGCAGGGCAAGATAGAAAACGGATTGATGCGCCATAAATCTGAAAGAGCGAAATTTGATCAACTCGGATACTAAAAATATCTTCACCACACAAAAAATATTACTCAAATTCTTCAAATAAGCAAATTACCCCTCTCCAATTTCGCTTTGCTTTGAAGCTGAAACGTCACGCAGTTCTCGAAACATCGAAAAATACTCGTCGCGCCCGCCTCACCTGAAGGTTTTTTCCTGCATCACCGCTCCACGACCCAGGACAGAACTCAAAGATCCGCAAAAACCCGAAAAATTCGGCACGAAACCCGCAAGAAAACGCGAAAAGCCCATCTCATATTGGATGTGACGCACGTCACGCTGCGTCACCCGTAGCGGTTGACGGATGTGAAGAATCGCAGCAAAGTTGTGAAGTAGATAGGTGCATTCAACCCTTAAGTGCATACGGCAGAGAGTGGTTTCTTTCTGCTGGAGGTTTGACCTTCGGCTTTCGCCGAGTGGGTTTCATTGCTGCCAACCTGGCGGCATGGAATGCTCCGATCCTGAAAAAAATTTTCCGTTGGGCCAAATAAAACGGCCCGACGGTCTGAATTAACGCGCGCCCTCCGGTGCGTGTCCGAGTGTACTGTTGATAAGTTCCCCGGGGGATTCCCTTGGGCGTTTTCAGGAAGCCACATTAGCAAAGAGGACCCATCATGGCGAAACGCGATGTAACGGTGGAGCCGGGTGACCCGCTCCGTATCACAAATTCCGACAGGGATTTCGGCACGGTGACGATCAAATCGGGCGGCCAGGTGTTCGTCGAGACTTCAGCCCAGGTCACCATCGACAAACTGGTCAAGGAATAACGCCCCGCGGGAGGACGAACGAATGAAAGACGAAATGAATCTCATGGCGGAAGCCATGGCCGGCGGCCAGACGACACCTGATGTCAGCATCGTCGGTGCCCAGGGCCAGACCGGCAACGCCGGACAGAACGGCCAGACCGGCAACGGCGGGGTCGACGGGCGCAACGCCAATTGCAACTGGAAGACCGGATGCAGCAGCGGCTCTTCCGGCACCAATGGCGCCGATGGCGGCGACGGATCGGGCGGCATCGAAGGCGGCGAAGGCGGCGATGCCACCGACGCCAAGATCTATATCGGCGAGCTTTCCGGCACGATCTTTGTCGCCGGACGCGGTGGCAATGGCGGCAACGGCGGCAATGGCGGCAACGGTGGCAACGGCGGCAATGGCGGCACCGGCGGCAACGGCGACAAGGACGGCGCCTACAGCCATGACGGCTATAACGGCGGCAACGGTGGCAATGGCGGCAACGGCGGCAGCGGCGGCAAGGGCGGCGACGGCGGCAACGGCAGCCGGGTGACCCTGTCTTACGGCAAGCTCGACAGCGGCGCCAACATCGTGCCGATCACCGAGCCGAGCAACCCCGGCAATGGCGGCAGCGGCGGCGTCGGCGGTGCCGGCGGTCAGGGCGGCAAGGGCGGCTCGCGCGGCGGCGGCAACGGCACGCCGGGCGCGACCGGCAAGGCCGGCGATCACGGCGCCGACGGCGACAGCGGCGGCACGCCCAGCGTCATCACCGTCAACGCCGGTCCTCCCCCGAGCTGATGCCAGCCGCAATGGCGGCGCCGCTGGCCAGGGTCCGGCGGCGCACCCTCCGACTGTGCGAGACGGCGCGGCGGCTGACCCCTGCCGCGCAGCGCGCCCGCACGGATGAATGCCTGGCGGCAGTGCTCGGCACGGAGCGGCTTGACGCCGAAGACGCCTTCGGGCGCTCGGCGCTGAATTCGGACGGAACCCCCTTGCAACTCTGCCTGACGGCCAGACCCGGTAGCCAGGCGCTGCGCTATCTCGGCGATCCCTGCGCGCAACTTTCGGGCGCCGCGCGGATCGATGCCGCGCGCCAGGCGATGGGCGCCGCGATGCGGACGGCCGGCGCCGAGGGCCTTCGACCTGCGGCCGAAGCGCTGCTGGCGCGGGTCTTGCCGCAAGACCGCGCCACGCAGGACACCTTTCGCGACGGTGCGCTCTGGCTCGGCCTTGCCGCCGAACGGCCGGGGCTGGCACTTTATGTCGAGGCCGCGAGGGCAGACTGGGACATCGCCGGCGCCTGGCTGGCGGACCTGCTGCCCGACGCCGGACCGGCGCATCAGGCGATCGCCGGGCTCAGGCCGCATTGCGCGCCCGCCTCTTTTGGGCTCGAAGGGCTCGACGCCGGCAAAGGCCGCGCCAAGATCTATTTCCGCCTGACCGCGCCGCAGGATGTGCACGCCCTCGGCCTCGCGCCGCTGGCCAGCCCGGAGATGCTGGATGTCCTTGCCATCGCCATGGCCGGGCGGGGGGTCGATCTCGACGGGCTGGTGATGAGCATGGGCTTCGATCTCGCCACCGGCGCGCTGGTCGATTGCAAGGCCGATCTCTGTGGTCATTGCCTCGATCACACGCCGGAGGACTGGCAGCGGATCGTCACCGCCTGCTGCGCCCGGCTCGAGATCCCGCCGGTGGATGTCGCCCCGCTCCTCGATGGCGGCGAGACGCGGATTGCCTTTCTGGGCTGTGGCGTCTCCGCCGAGCGCGCGGCGCGGCTCAACCTCTATCTTCAACCCAGCCCCGACGCCCGCCCCAATGCGCCCGAGAGCCTGCGCGCCGCGGCAGAGGATGCGGTGGCTTATCTGCTGGCGCTGCAACAGGAGGATGGCCATTGGCAGGATTACGAGCTGCCGGTGGGCGCCAGCGATCAGTGGATCACCGGCTATCTCGGCATGAGCCTCGCCGAGGCCGCAGACCGCCTGCATCTGCCCGCGGCGCGCGCCGCCGCCGAACGTGCCGCCGACTGGCTGTGCCGCGACCGGCCTTATGCGGCGGGCTGGGGCTACAATGCCAGCACCGGGCCCGACAGTGACAGCACCGCCATGGTCCTGACCCTGCTGCACCGGCTCGACCGGCCCTGCGCCGAGGCCGATACCGGGTTTCTCGCGGCGCGCTGGCCCGAGGGCGCGTCGGGGATCAGCACCTATGACGGCAGCGACGCCTGGGCCCAGGCGCATTGGGACGTCACGCCCTACGCCTATGCCGCCTTGCCGGCCGCCGCCCGGGCCGCGCGCGCAGACGGCTTTCGCCGGGGTCTTGCCGACAATCTTCAGCCCGACGGCACCTGGCGGGCCTATTGGTGGCGCAGCCCGCTTTATGGCACGCTGCTCACCCGCGAGGTGCTCGATGCGCTTGGCGAACCCCCGCCCGAAGCGCTTCCCCGGCGGCTCAGCCTCGGCGCCGAAACGACGCTCGATCTCGCATGCGCGGTGGGCGTCGCCCATCTGCACGGCACCGAGGCCGAGGATCTGGCGGGGGCGCTGGCCGCGCTTCTTCGGCGGCAGTTGCCCGACGGCGGCTTTCCCGGCGGCGCCGATCTGCGGGTGACCGATCAGGCCTGCACCGCCCCCTGGGACGCGCCCGACGGCCAGTATTTCACCGACATCGCCGGCAGTTTCACCACCGCCACGGCGCTGCGCGTGCTGGCGCGGCTCTGGCAGGATCGGGCCGGCGCGGCCGCCAGTGCCGGGGTGGCGGCATGAGCGCCCCCCGCCCGCCGATGCTGATCTACAGCCGGAGCTGCCGGCCCTGCCTGCGGCTGGCGCGACTGGCGCGGGCGCTGTCGCTGGGCCAGCTCGAACTGCGCGCCGCCGAAGACCTGCCCGAGCTGCCGGCGGAGTGGCGGGGCCAGCCCGTGCTCTGCCTGCCTGACGGCCGCAGCCGCATCGGCGCCGAGGCGGTGATCCGCGCCCTGCCCGGCGCGGTCTGCGGCGCGCTTGTGACCCGAAGCCGCGGCAAGGCCCGGCACCCTCAGACATGACCCGACCGACAATCAAGGAGACCGCCATGACCCGTCCGCGCTGCGCCCTCAGGGACCCGCATTCCGAAGACCTGCTGCGCCGCGACGGCTATGTCGTGCTGCCGCTCCTGACCGAAGGCGACCTTGCCGCCCTGCGCGCGGTCTATGACCGCGTGGCCCAGGCGCATGACGATGGCTTCATGGCTTCGGTACTGCATGACGATCTGGCGATGCGGGCCGGCGTGCATTCGGCGCTGGCCGAGATCTGGCGGGCGCGCGTGCTGCCGGTGCTCGAGGAATTCCGCATCATCGTCGGCTCGGTCGCCGCCAAGGCGGCCAACAGCGACAGCTCCAGCGTCGGGCTGCACCAGGATCTGAGCTTTGTCGACGAAAACCGCCCCGGCCATCTCGCCCTGTCGATCTGGGCGCCCTTGCAGGACGTCACCCCGGAAAACGGCTGCCTGAGCCTCGCCCCCGGGTCGCATCTGCTCAATTCCAACTGGCGCGAGCCTTCCGGCCTGCCCTACCGCGAGTTGATCCCGGTGATCGAGGGCGAATTCATGCAGGCGCTGCCCATGCGCGCGGGCGAGGTGCTGTTGATGGACAGCCGCACCTTTCACGGCTCGCCGCCCAACTTTTCCGATCGGCCGCGCGTGGTGGCCGCCGGCGTGGCGATCCCGGCGGAAAGCCCGTTGTTCTATGTGCACCGCGACCATGGCGGAAATCCCGATCAGGTCGAGGTCTGGCAGGTGCCCGAGGATTTCTATCGCCAGCACACCATCGGCATGCGCCCGGCCGAGGGCCGCCACCTGGCGACCCTCGCCGGCGATCCCGAGCCGCTTGACGAGGCCCGCCTGCGCCGCGCGCTGCGCCCGGTCGCGGCCCACGCCTGAGCCATATCCCATCGTGAGACGGAGCCGCCCATGACCCGCCAATCCCCTGCCGAAACCAGCCCCGACAAGGCCAATGTGCCGGCCATCCGCTCTTTCGAGTTCAACGACGCGGCGGTGGGCGACATCAAGACCAGCGTCAACCAGTTCCGCGGCACGCTCTCGCTGCCGATCGATTTCCTGACACTCGAGGGGCGCAAGGGCCTCGATGTGAAGGTCTCGGCGCTCTATTCCTCGAATATCGCCCGCGATGTCGAGACCTGGAACCTCGACGCGCCCACCGGCATTCTCGGTCTTGGCTGGCAGATGCCGGTCGAGCGCATCGTGGTGGAGACCTCGGGCAATGGCAGCCCGGCGTCTGACCGGCATTTCCTGATCGCCGGCGGCAGCGCCAACCCGATGATCTGCACCGGCACCGACAGCGCCGGGCGGCAGAGCTATCAGCTCAGGCAGTTCCAGTTCTGGCAGATCACCTATGATCCGGCCGACGAAAGCTGGCGCATCGTCAAGGAAGACGGCACCGTGCACAGTTATGGCGGCCGGGGCGCGGCCAACGCGGTGCAATGGGGCGTGCGCTGGGGCAATTTCACCGGCTCCTCCAGCCGCCTCGACGGTCAGGAACGCTATGCCCGCGCCTGGAATCTGGCCCGGACCGAGACCGTGGCGGGCGATGCCGTCAGCTATGAATATCGCGCCACCGAGGTGGCGGTGGGCGACCGCGGCGGCAAGACCTATACCCAGGCCTCTTATGTCAGTCAGATCACCGACAGCCTCGGCCGGGTGGTGAAATTCGTCTATGGCGAGAAATACGGCGCCGGCAATCCCAGCCCGCAGCAGATCGTCGAATATCACGCCGCCAACTCTGGCAAACCCGCGCCAAACGCCTATCAGGATGTCTACGAAACGTTGTATCTGGAACGGGTCGAGGTGTTCAACGCCCAGGGCCGGCAGATCCACGGGCTGACCTATACCTATGATTTCATCAATCTCGCCGCGACCACCGATCCGGCGCGCGACCTGATGTGGAAACGGGTGCTGACCTCGGTGTTCCAGTGGAGCCCGGAGGGCCGGGTGCTGCCCTCGATGCGCTTTGCCTATGACAATGATACCTCGGCGGTGAATCCCGGCGCGCTGATCAAGATCACCTATCCCGGCGGCGCCGAGGCCAGCGTCGGCTACAAGGAACTGGTGCTGGATGCGCCACGGCGCACGACGCTGAAGAACCCGCTGGGCCAGGCGACGCCCGGCGTCTGGCATGGGCCGGATTACGTGCTGACCAGTTTCACCGGCGCCAACGGCTTCCGGCTTCTGGTCTCGACCTGGAATGGCAGGTGGCAGAGTGTCGATATCACCCCGGCCGCGCTGTGCAATGCCCAGATCGATCCGCAAAGCCTCTGGGCCAGCCCGCAGGAAGGCTATCTGGCGGTCTCTGGCCGCGATACCCAGGGCAACCGTGATGTCCTTTGCCTGTTCCGGCCCGATCCGGCGGTTTTCGGCGCCTGGACGCTAGATGTGCAGGGCGTTCGCTATCTCGACCTGCGCGCGGGCAAGAGCGGCAGATCGGTCTATGCCGCCGGCCGCGATTACGTGATCGCGGGCAATCTGGATTTCTCGGCCGGGGTCTATCAGGGCTTTTCCTGGGACTGGCAGCGGCAGGCCTGGTCGGCGCCGCCGATCCGGCCCTCGGGATCGCAGGCCACCGCCAATGGCAATTTCGCCCTCGCCGCCTTTGACACCTATTACGTCGCCGCCACCTGGGACGCCAAGACCCGACGCATCGGCTATGAAACCTTCTACCGCGCCGCCGACCGAAGCTGGCAGCCGGGCGGCAGCTGGCACACCGCCAATGTCGATATTGCCGAAGAGAACGGCCAGCGGCTCTTGGCGGTAGTGGCGCAATCAAGCTATCTTGCCACCACCTATGTCACCAGCACCTCGGTCAGCGCGATCAACTATGCGGTGGCGGTGCATCAGCTTGACGAGCGCTTCGCCGCAATCAACGGCGCCAGCCCGAAAACAATGCAAGAGACGGCAGCGGTCGACAATGGCACCGCGGCCTACAATGTCTTTCAGACCGTGGCCTCGCAGAACTATCTCAACAACAACCTGATCAACCTGCGCAACGAAGGCGGCGACCAGCGCGCCAGCGCCAATGTGAACTGGGTCGAAAAGACATTGACGCTGGCGGCGGGCGAGCGCCCGAATTTCGCCTCGGAGATCGATGCCACCGCCTTTGTCACGGTCGACGGCGCCCAGCGCACGACGGCGGAAATCCTGCGCTTCGATCCGAATCAGCCAGCCTCGGCCGCCTGGCAGCCACAGCCCAACGTGGTGCAATCGGGCAGCGCGGCGACGGTTTTCGGCAGCTATCTCACCATTGGCGAAACGGTCTATTTCAACCGAACCGACGGCAGTTGGCGGGCCCTGTCGCAACAACTCACCGGGCTGGGGCCGGAGGCCAGCGTCGCCAACCGCGCGCCGAATTACATCGCCTTTCAGGACAGCGACGACGCCAGCGCCCACAGCTATATCGTCGCCACCCGCAATGGCGATATCGGTCCGGTGCAGGTGCTTCCGGGCGGGCCGCAGAAGGTGTCGGTGCCGGCCGATGCCGCCGGGCCGGGCAGCAACCTGGCCGGCCTGCGCTTTCTCGTGACCTACCCCTCGGCCGAGGACTTCGACCAGGCCGGATCGCTCACCCTGATCAACCTCGACAATGGCGTGCTCGAGGATTTTGCCCGTGACACGCCGGTGGCCTGGACCGCCATCGCCAACCCTTTCGACCCCGATCAGGGTTTTGTCGAAAGCTTCATCTATGCAAATTCGTCGACCGCCATCGTGTCTTACGACACCCGCACCGGGCTGGCGCAATATCCCGAGGTCTCGGTTGTCACCGGGGTCAAGACCACAGGCAACGATCTGCCGCGCAACCAGCCCGACGGGCGCTCGGAATACTATTATTCCAATGGCGTTTCGCCACAGGACAGCCTGAAATATCCCACCGGCTGGATCCTGAACTATGACCAGACGCTCAACGGGGTCGAACTTGCACGGCGCGATTTCGATGCCCGGGGCGATCTGGTGGCCGAGCAGCTCAATTATTGGCAGGTTTTCACCAAGGGCCCCGGCGGCCGGCAGCTTTTCGGCTCTTATGCCAAGCCGGTCGAAACCCGGACCACGCGCGATGCGGTGACCGTCACCAGCTTTGCCGAATTCGACAGCGAAAGCGGGCTCGAAAGGTCGCGGCGGCAGGATTACCACGACAGCCGGGGCAACCGGAAATGGCTCTCCAAGTCGCTGGTCTTTGCCCACGAGGTGCCGGAGTACAAGGTGGCCTTCGAAGCGCGGCACTACCTTTCGGCCATCGCGCGGATGGATCGGGCGGTCACCGACAATGCCAGCGGCAAGGTCACGGTGATCGAAAGCAAGGCCACGACCTGGAAGGACTGGTCCGCCGGGGCTGCCCCGTCACGGCTGGCCAAAAGCGGGTCCTGGCAATGGAAGGCCGAGGGCAGCACCCCGGATTTCGACTATTCCGGCGGCGCCAATGCCGGCTGGGTGCGCGAAGCCGAGATCCTGTCGCGCAGCGCCAAGAGCCTGCTGATCGAAGAGCAGATCGACGCGCGCGGCGCCGCCTCGTCCTTTGTCTATGACAGCGATAGCCGCTATCTGGTGGCCAGCTTCCCCGGCGCCGCCCGCAGCGCGGGCTGGGCCAGCTATTGGGGGGCCGAACCCTATGAGGCGCCCGATGGCTGGAGCCTGGGCCGCGGCGCCGAGATCGTGCCGCCATCGGCCCAGGGCGAGATCGACGCCCACACCGGCACCCGTGCCATCCGGCTCAACCCCGGCGCGGCCACCGGCACCGAGGCGCTGCGCCGCAACTGGATCGCGCGGGGCAAGGGGCGGATGATCGTCTCGGCCTGGGTCAAGCGGCCCGAGGGCTTCGACACCAGCGCCGGCGCGGCCGAGCTGACCGTTGTCGTCAACGGCACGCTGACGGCGCGCAGCCCCTTCCCCGATCCTTGCGGCGACTGGCTCTATCTTGCCGCCGGTTTCGACCTGACGGCGGATAAATCCGACATCACCGTCAGCCTGACCAATGCCAATACCGAGGCCCCGGTTCTGGTCGACAATCTCTGTATCGCGCCGGGCGATTGCACCTGGTCGGCCACCGGTTTCGACACCCGGCTCTGGCTGCCCGACGCCAAGCTTGAGGCCAATGGCGTGACCTCACGCAGCCGCTACGATCCCTTCGGCCGGGTGGTCCTGCGCACCAATGCGCGCGACGAACTGTCGGAGATTGCCACGCATTACCAGTCGCGCGACGGCCATGAGGGCAGCTTTGACCCCGCCGACCCGAACAGCCAGGCGGTGCTGCGCCCGGCGTCGGGCGGGCGGATGGAGACCTTTACCCGCGGCGGCGCCTGGCGGGCAACCTGGGCCCCGGGTGCCGCCGGCGACTGGCAATCGAGCGGCGGTATGTTGACCAATGCCGGCGCCACGGGCCCGGCGACGCTGACCGCCGCCACCGCCGATCCGGCGCGCGGCTTTGCCCTTGGCGCGCAACTCCGGCCGGTGACGACGCCGGTCGGGGCGCTGGGGATCAGCGTCGGAACCAGCGTCAAGCTCGACTGGAACCCCGCCACCGGGCTCTGGAACCTGACCGGCCCCGGCACCGCCAAGGCGCGCAGCGGCGAACCCCTGACCGGCCATGACCGGGTGATGACGCTTGCGCTGCCCGAAGAGGCCCGGGCCAGCCTGCGCAGCGGCGCCCCCGCCACCGTCCCGCCGCAGATCGTCACCGCCTTTGCCCGGCGCGGCCTGCACCTGCCCCGCGATGCGCGGGTGGCCCGGCATCCCGAAACCGGCGTGCAGGAGATCCATCCGCCCGGCGCCGACTATCGCTATGTGCTCACCCCGCTGGACGACGCGGAGGAGGCAAAGGTCGCGGTGCATCGGGTGGGCGGGGTCTGGCAGCTGCTGGTTCACAAGCGCAGCCTCGTCTTTCGCATCGACGGCAAGGTGATCTTCAGCGAGGTCTTCGACAACGCCATCACCGGCGCGCTGACCCTGCATTTCGACAGCCAGGTCGAGATCTCCGACCTCGCGTTGGGCCATGCGCCGGCAGCGGCCGTGAACTACACCGACACCACCGGCATTCCGCTGCAACAGCAGGGGCTCGAACACGAGCGGATGACCGTGAGCCAGTTTCTCGCCGACAGCCAGGGCCGGCTCGCCGTCAAGGCCAAGCCGGCCTGGATCGCGGCCTCGGACAAGACCCCGCTGCTGGCCTATACGCCGGACATGGCCAGGCTCGACTGGACCAGCGGCCAGATGACCGGCCGTGTCGCCGAGGCCTATCCCGACGACGGCGGTTTTCCCTATGCCCGCGAGGTCTTCGAGGCCTCGCCCCTGGGGCGCACCGTGGCCTCCGGCCTGCCCGGCGCCGATTTTGCCATCGGCGCGCATGACAGTCGCATCGCCTATGGCGCCAACGATGGCAGCCATGGCCTTCCGATCGCCGGCTACCTGCGCGAGACGGTGACCGACCCCAACGGCAATGTGACCACCACGATCTCGACCACCTTGGGCCAGGTGGTGGTGCAATCGGCCGAGCGGACCAAGGGGCAGCTGATCACCAGCTTCGTGATCTACGACGATGCCGGCAATCCGGTCGAACGGCGCCAGCCCAACTACTTCGATCCGCCCGCCGACAGCCTGCCCGAGGATTGGGTGATCGCCCAGAGCTTCGATTTCGCCGGCCGGCCGCTGACCAAGACCATCGGCCGCACCGGCAGCAGCCAGTTCGTCTATTCCGATGCCGGTGATCTTCGCTTCATGGAAGACCCCGAGGGCGCCGCCGGTGGCACCTATCTTTACTGGACCTATGACCGGCTGGGCCGACCGCTGGAGAACGGTTATCTGACCGGCAGTTTCGATCGCAAGACCCTGACCGCCAAGGCCACCGAGGCCCCTGGCTGGCCCGCCACGCCCGACACCTGGCGCAAGCGCCAGCATTGGGACGGCACCGATCCGGCGGCCAATGCCATCGGCCGGCTTACGCAGGTCGAGACCAGCCAGAGCGACGAGGGCACATCGGCGAGCCGCGACAGCTATCGCTACGATCTCTTCGGCAACACCGTGCAGATCCGTCAGGCGGTGACCGGGGTCAGCGGCGACCGGCAGACCGATTATGCCTTTGACGCCCAGGGATCTCCGCTGGCGGTGCAATATCCGCGCGACATCGAGGGCACACGCTGGCGGCTGAGCTATCGGTACGATGCGCTGGGCCGGGTCAGCACGATCTCGCAGGGCGAGACCGGCAACGAGGAACTGATCCGCTATGCCTATCGCGCCGATGGCCGCCCCGAGGCGGAGCAGCGCCCCGGCGACGGCAGCACGCCCAGCGACCGCGAGTATGCCTACAACCCGCCGCTCTGGCCGACGCGGCTGCATGACAGCACCGCCACGGCGGCGCTGTTCACCGAAGAGCTGAGCTATACCGCCGGCGGCTACAAGGGGGCGGGTTACTACGACGGGGTCATCGCCAAGGCCGGGTATCCGGCGGCGGGCGGCGCCCCGGCGCATGACTTTGCCTATGCCTACAATGGCCTGGGCGAGATCGAGACGGCGGATTGCGCCGCCGAGCCGGAATGGAGCCTCGGCACCGACGGCCCGGTGCGCTACGACGCCAACGGCAATATGCGCGCCGCCAATCTCGGCACGCGCGAGATCGCGTTCACCTATGTCGCCCAGACCCAGCGGCTCAAGACCCTGCGCGACGTGACCGGGGGCGGCGACGTCGAGGTGGCGCGCTATACCTACACAAAGAACGGCGCGGCCAAGACGTCAAAGACCGTCGGCACCCCGTTCGAGAACGGCCGCGAGATCGCCTTTGACCACGATCCCGGCATTTCGCGGCCGGTGGCGGCGCGGGTCGCGGGCGGCGATGACGTGACCTATCGCTATGGCGCGACCGGGCGGCGGGTGCTCAAGACCGTGCCGCGCGACAATGGCGCGGTGGAGCAGACCGTCTATGCCTATGGCGCCGACAACGTGCCGCTTTATGAACAGGCGCCGCGCGACGAGATGCTTTATGGTTTCGGACCGCAGGGACTTGCCCTGCTGCGCCACAACGGCAAGGTCTACTACATCCTGCGCGACCATCTCGGCTCGGTCCGCCGGTTGCTCGATGACAAGAACGCGGTGGTGGCCGATTTCGACTATCTGCCCTATGGCACCGTCTCGCGCAGTTCCGGCCCGGCGCTGAACGCCACCAACCTGCGCTTTACCGGCCATCGCTTCGATGCCGATCTCGGGCTTTATGACACGCCGGCGCGCTTTTACGGCGCCCAGATCGGCCGGTTCCTCGATACCGATCCGATGAGCCAGTTCAATTCGCCCTACACCTATGCCGCCAACAACCCGGTGCTTTATGTCGACCCGGACGGCCGGTTCTCGATCGGCAGCCTGTTCTCGGCGATTGCCGGGGTGATCATCGGCGCGGTCGAGATTCTGATCGGCGTGGCAATCGATGTGGTGGCGGGGGTTCTCGAGGTGGTGACCGGCGGGCTGGCGACGCCGGCGGCGGTGGCGCTGGCCGCGGCCGCAGGGTTCTTCTATGGCGCCGGCGCCAGTTCGATCATCTATTCGGTGCTCAACGTCCAGAGCTTTGACTGGAAGGAATACGGCATCTCGATGGGCGTCGGCGCGGTGGCCGGGGCAATCTCCTTCGGCTTTGGCGCGCTGGGCACCGCCGCGGCGACCAGCGCCGGGGCCACGGCGACGGTTCAGGCCGCCAGCAAGGCGACGCAAACCGTCGTCGAATATGGCATCAAGGCGGGGTTCGGCGCGGTTGGCGGCGCCGTGAGCGGCGCGGTTTCTACCTCGCTCAACGACGTGGCGCATAATGTCACGCCGGGGTTCGACGTGGTCAGCGGCGCGCTCTGGGGTGCGGTCTCGACCGCGATAACCGCCGGCACGGCGGGGCCGGCCTACAAGGCGGGGTTCAAGGAGTTCGGCAAGCGCGTGCTGATCAACACCGCCAAGAAAGAGGCCATCGGCATCTCGGTCAGCGTGACCAGGAACGCGGTCAACGGCGACCCGCTCGACAAGGGGCTGGTGAACACCGCGGTAAGCGGCGCCGTCTGGGGCTCGATTGGGGCGGTCGGTGCCAAGAGCGCCGGCAAGGAAACCACCGAGGACGCCTTTGCCGCCATCGGAGCCATGGCCGTGATCTGACCCCGGCGCCCTCTGCCGCCGCTGTCCGGCAACAGCGCGGCAAGCGGGCCCCGGGGAACGGGAGAACAGGCCTTGGCCTTTCCCTGCCGCAGGGTCTAGGAGAGGGCGGACGTCAGATGACAAAGGCCGCAGCCCCCGATGACCCGACCGACACCGCCCCGACCGGCCTTTGCCGAATATATCGCGCTGGTTGCGCTGCTGATCTCGATCGGCGCGCTCGGCACCGACATCATGCTGCCCGCGCTCGAGGCGATCAGCGCCGATCTCGGCGCGCCCAAGCTCACCGACGGGCATTACATCGTCAGCGCCTTCTTCCTCGGCATGGCCGGTGGCCAGCTCATCGTCGGGCCGCTGGCCGACAGTTTCGGGCGCAAGCCGGTGATCTATGCCGGCTACGGCGTCTTTGTGCTCGGCTGCCTGGTCTCGGCCTTCACCGAGAGCTGGGCGATCATGCTGGCGGGGCGGGTGCTTCAGGGCTTCGGCGCCGCCGCGCCGCGCATCGTCACTGTCGCCATGGTGCGCGACGAATACGAAGGCCGGGCGATGGCGCGGATCATGTCGATCGTCATGGCCGCCTTCATCATCGTGCCGGTTGTCGCCCCGGCGCTGGGCCAGGGCCTGATCCTGCTGGGCGGCTGGCGGTCGACCTTTGCCGGGCTGGTGGTGCTGGCGCTGGCGGTCGTGGGCTGGTTTGCCCTGCGGCAGAGAGAGACCCTGGCCCCCGAGGACAAGCGGGCGTTTCGGCTGGGCGATATCGCCGCCGGCCTGCGCGAGATCCTGCGGACCCGGGTGGCGCTGGGCTATACGCTGACCGCCGGGCTGATGTACGGCATGTTCGTCGGCTACCTCGGCGCCGCGCAGCAGATCTTTCAGGGTGTCTTCGGCGTCGGAGAGCTCTTTGCCGCCTATTTCGCCCTCGCCTCCACCGCGCTCGGGGCGGCGGCGATCGTCAATGCCTCGCTGGTGATGCGGCTCGGGATGCGCCGGCTCACCGGGCTGGCGCTGGTGGCGCTGACCGGCCTCTCCTTTGGCTTCTGGGCGCTTCTGCCGCTTTATGGCGGTCAGCCCCCGATGCTACTGTTTATCCTCTGGCAGCTTTCGGTGTTTTTCTGCGTCGGCATTACCTTCGGCAATCTCAACGCGCTGGCGCTGGAACCGCTGGGCCATATGGCGGGCCTCGGCGCGGCCTTTGTCGGCTCGCTCGCCACCTTTCTGTCGCTGCCCCTGGCAGCGGCGATCAGCGCCCGCATCAATGGCACGGTGACCCCGCTGATCGCCGGCTTTGCCGTGCTCGGGCTCGCCGCCTGCTGCGTCATGTACTGGACGAACCGCGGCCGCCCGGACTGAGCCCTTGCCGTCGCGAACTTGGGGTTCCTGAGCCGCTTGGCAAGGGTCTTGCACCCCTCGGATCACCGCGCCAAAATTCCGCAAGGTCACCCGCCGCCCCGCCCAAAAGTGATCGCCCCGCCGTGGCGCAGAGTGGACAGCACGCGGGTGGCGCACTACTCTCTGTTCGGCTGTTCGCGACTGGTTATGGACAGCCAGATCGCGGGGCAGCGGGAAGTTGGAACGAAACGACATGGTGCAGACCGAAGAGCGGCCCGAGAAAGCGACGGGCAACGCGCTTTATGCCTGTCCGGTCTGCGACACGCTCTACAAAGAGCCCGAGGTGCCCGAAAACTCCATCGCGCTCTGTCACCGCTGCGGCCATGTGATCGCCGCACCGCGCTCGGACGCCTTTGCCCGGGTGCTGGCGCTGGCGATGACCTCGGCCGTGCTGATGACCGCCGCGATCTTCTTTCCCTTCATCGATCTTCAGGCCGGCGGCATCCACAACCGCACCTCGATTCTGGATGCGATTCAGGTGTTTTCCTCGGGGCTGATGGTGCCGCTGGCGGTGGTGGTGGCGCTCTTGATCGTGCTGATCCCCTTCCTCCGGCTGCTGGCGATCATCTACACGCTGCTGCCGCTGATGCGCGACCGGAAGCCTTACGCCCATGCCAAGGCGGCCTTTCGACTGGCCGAACGGCTGCGACCCTGGTCCATGGCCGAGATCTTCATCGTCGGCGTCGCGGTGGCGCTGGTCAAGGTCGGCGGGCTTGCGACGCTCAACCTCGGCCCCGCCTTCTGGGCCATGTCAGGCTTTGTGGTGGTTACCGTTCTGCAAGACACCAGCATGTGCCGCCACACGATCTGGAATTCGCTCGAGGCCACCGATCAATGACAACCGCACGACAAGCCGGGCTGGTGGCCTGCGTCACCTGCGGGCGGGTCGACCGCCGGGGCGCCGAGGAATGCGCCCGCTGCGGCGACACCCTGCCCCATCAAAGCCGCCGCTCGCTTCAGACGGTCTGGGCCTGGCTCTTTGCCGGGATCGTCATCTACATCCCGGCCAATACCTATCCGATGCTGCGCACCTCGACCCTGCTCGACAAATCCGAAAGCACCATCATCGGCGGCGCTATCGAGCTGTTGCATTACGGCTCTTACGGCGTGGCCTTTATCGTGTTCTTCGCCAGCATCGTGATTCCGATCGGCAAGTTCATCGCCATCGGGTATCTCGCGCTCAGCCTGCGCCGGGCGCGGCCGGACCGTGTACATCAGCGCCACCTGCTATATGAGGTGGTCGAATTCATCGGCCGCTGGTCGATGATCGACGTTTTCGTGGTGGCGATCCTCTCGGCTCTTGTCCAGCTGGGCTCGGTCGCTACCATCAACCCCGGAATTGCCGCCGTGAGCTTTCTGCTGTCGGTCGCGTTTACAATGCTGGCGGCCCAGAGCTTTGACCCGAAGCTGATCTGGGATGCCGATGAGGAGCCGCAATGACCGAGCCAAAAGCAGCCGACCCGGTGGTGCGCCGCGCCCGTGGCCCGCGCTTTTCGGTGGTCTGGCTGGTGCCGATTCTCGCGCTCGCGGTCTCGCTTGGCATCGCCTATCAGACCTATGCCGAACGTGGTGTGCTGATCGAGATCGCCTTTGACAGCGCCTCCGGCATTGCCGCCGAAAAGACCGAGCTGCGCTATCGCGACGTGACCGTCGGGCTGGTCGAGGATGTGCGCTTTTCCGACGATCTGGGCGAAGTCATCGCCGCGGTGCGGATCGACCGCAATCTCGCGCCCTATCTCGACGAGAACGCGGAGTTCTGGGTGGTGCGCCCCGAGATCTCGGCCCAGGGGATCACCGGCCTCAACACCGTCCTGTCCGGCGTCTACATCGTCGGTCAGTGGGACAGCACCGCCGGCGCCGCCCGCACCCGATTTGACGGGCTGGAAAACGCCCCGATCAACAATCCCGACGAAGACGGCACCCGCGTGCGGCTGAGCGCCCGCGACAGCAATTCGATCATCGCCGGCGCGCCGATCCTCTACAAGGGCATCCCGGTCGGTACCGTCGAAGCGCCCGACCTGGCCGAAGGCGGCGAGCAGGTGATCATCACCGGCTTTGTCCGCGCCCCTTATGACGAGATCATCACCAGCGACACGCGGTTCTGGAATATCTCCGGGGTCTCGGTCTCGCTCGACACCTCCGGCGTCTCGCTGAATTTCTCGTCGCTGGCCTCGCTGGTGCAGGGCGGGATCAGTTTCGACACTTTCGTCCCCGGTGGCGACGCGGTGGCCGATGGCACCGAATTCCCGCTTTATGCCGACGAAAGCGCCGCGCGCTCGAGCCTGCTCAACGATCCCACCGCCGAGCGGCTGCGGGCGCTGGCGGTGTTCGATGGCACCGTGGGCGGGCTGGCCGAAGGCGCGACGGTGCGCTTTCGCGGCGTGCCGGTCGGCGAAGTCGACAATGTGGCAATGGTCGCCGGCGAACGTGACGGCCGCAAGGTCGTGCGGATGCGCGCAATGCTGGCGATCATCCCGTCCCGCCTCGGCCTGTCGAACGAGGACGGCGTCGAGGAAGCGCTGGACCTGCTGAGCGTCTATGTCGAAGAGGGGCTGCGCGTGCGGCTGGCCACCGCCAGCCTGCTGTCCAGCGATCTGGTGGTCGACCTGATCGAGCTGCCGATCGACGAAGAGGGGGAAGCCGAGATCGTGATGACCGAGATGGGCATTCCGCAACTGCCCACCATCGAGGCCGAGGTCAGCGATCTGAACGCCACCGCCGAAGGCGTGTTTCAGCGGATCAACAACCTGCCGATCGAAGAGGTCCTGGCCTCGGTGCAGGGGCTGATCGACAATGCTTCGGCGCTGGTCGCTTCTGACGACATCCGCGCCGTGGCGCCGGGCATCAATGCCACGCTTGCCGACCTGCGCGCGCTTCAGCCCGAGGTTACATCGACCCTGGAAGAATTCCGCACCATCACGCCGGAGCTGACCGATACGCTCGACGAGGCCACGGCGACGCTGGAAGAGGTCCGCCTGATCGTTGCCGGCCTGCGCGAAAGCGGCGCGACCGAGAACGTCAACAACGTCTTTGCCTCCGCCGCCAACGCGGCCGATGCGGTCGAGGCCGCCGCCGGCGAACTGCCCAAGCTGACCGCACGGCTGACGACGCTTGCCACCCGCACCGAGAAGGTAATCGAATCCTACGGCGACAATTCAAGGCTGATCAACGGTGCGCTCTCCACCCTGCGCGACGTGAGCGAAGCCGCCGACGCCCTGCGCAGCCTGGCGCGCACCATTCAGCGCAACCCGAATTCCCTGATTATAGGTCGATGACATGACAGCCGCGAAATTCCTTTCCGCCCTGGCGCTGGCCGCCCTGACCGCCTGTGCCGACACCGAACCGCAATACCTGCTCGAGCCCGCGCCGTCGAAACTGCGGGTGAACTCGGTGGTGCGAACGGTGCTGGTGCGAACGGTGTCTCTGCCGACCTATGCCGCCGATCAGAAAATCGCGGTTCAGGGAGAGGGCGGCGAGGTTCTGGCCAGCGATTTCGGACTCTGGGCGGATGAGCCCGAGCGCGCCACAACGCTGATCATCTCGCGCAATCTCAACACCATGACCTCTGCCCGGGTGGCGCCCGAGCCCTGGCCCCTGCCCGAACCGCCCAAGGGCGTGATCGATATCCGCATCGAAACCTTCATCGCCACCCAATCCGATACCTTCCGGATGTCGGGGCAGTATTTCATGGGCTCCGAGACGCCGGATCCGATCGAGAATTTCGACGACCCCGACGCGCCGCCCAAGATCGTCCCGGCCCCGCTTTCCGACAAGGCACGGGTGTTCGACATCGTTGTGGCCCTGCCGGTCAAGACCGCCGCCGCCATCGCCGCGGCACAGGCAACAGCGCTGACCACCCTCTCCGAACAGATCGCCCGGGACATGGCGTCGTGACCTGCCACTGAACTTTCATCCAGCCGCGACCGGAGCCCAATTGGTGTTTACGCCGGTTGGCGCAGGTTGAGCAATCGCCCGACGCGCGGAGCTATCATCTCGCGCAGCGGGACGGGCGATTGCGGTGGTCAGGGTCCGCGCGTAGTCGACCGGGGTCTGGTAATCCAAGGCCGAATGCGGGCGTTCGGTGTTGTAGTCCTCGACCCATGCGGCGATCACGACGCGCGCGTGTGCCAGGTTGCGGAACATGGTCTCGTTGAGCAGTTCATCGCGCATCCGCCCGTTGAAACTCTCGACGAACCCATTCTGCATTGGCTTTCCCGGTGCGATGTAATGCCA
>NZ_FNYY01000013.1 GCF_900109145.1 Marinovum algicola | reverse complement strand
GGTCACCGAGGTCTTCACCCCCGCCGGCCACTGGTCCTCCTACCCCAGCCACCGTCACGACGAGGACGACTTCCCGCGCATCACCTATCTGGAGGAAACCTATTACCATCGCCTTAACCCGGCCTCGGGATTCGGCGTGCAGCGGGTCTATACCGAGGATGGCACGCTCGACGAATGCATGGCGGTGCACGATGGCGACGTCGTCCTGGTCCCCCGCGGCCACCACCCCTGCGGCGCGCCTTACGGCTTCGAGATGTACTACCTCAACGTCATGGCCGGCCCCCGCCGCAACTGGCGATTCCTGCCCGACCCCGCCGTCAAGTGGATCATCGATAAAGACGGGTGAGGCTCAGATCGACTCCGGCCCGTAGAGCTGCGGCGTCAGGAAGTGCTGTGCCGAAACCGGGGGCGCGGACTGGCGCGTCGCCTCGATCATCAGGTCGACGAGCTGTCGGGACAGCTCGGTCAGCGGCGTGGCGATGACCAGGCTGGCGTAGCGGTCGGCCAGCGCGGCGCGGCTGTCGTCGGTCAACTCATTGACCACCAGCGCCACTTTGCCGGGCGGGCGGAGTTCCCGCAGTGCGGCGATCGCGCCTTCCATGCCACCGCCCGCCACGTAGATGCCGCGCAGGTCCGGATGACGGTCAAGCAGGTCGAGTGTCGCCTCGTAGGTCACCTGCCGGGTCTCAAGGTTCACCACCGCGTCCAGCAGTTCCAGTCCCGGTGCATGATCGCGCAGGTAGCTGCGCAGCCCGGTCTCGCGCAGGATATGGCCGTGCCAGCGGTTACCGCCGATGAAGACGGCGACCTTGCCGGGATCACGGACCTGCGTTGCGATCATCCAGCCTGCAATCCGCCCGACCTTGACGTTGTCGAGGCCGAGGTAGCTTTGCTGGATGCCCGAGGCCGCGTCGTTGAGCAGCGAGAATACCGGTTTGCCCGCGCCCTGCAGCGCGGTGATTGCCCTTGAGAGGCCGGGGTGGTTGATCGCCGAAGTGGCCAGCACCTGCGCGCTCTGGCCGGCCTCTTGCAGTTCGGCGGCGAAGTCACCGGGCGATTGCGAGGCTGAAAAGCGGATCTCGCATCGGCCGCGCACGTCCTGACGTTCTGCCACCGCGGCCTCCAGCGCTGCGGCGAAACTGCGGTAGAAGGCCTGCGACGGTTTGTGCAGCACGAAGCCGAAGCGCACCACGGGCCGCTCCGTCCGGTCATTGATCTCGGCAAGCCGAGCCGTCGGATAGCCGATCTCCTGCGCCGCGATCAGCACGCGCCTGACTGTCGCTTGGCGGACGTTGTCGCGTCCGTTCAATACGCGGTCGACAGTCGCCAGGCCCACGCCGGCGGCCTCTGCCAGGTCTTTCAGGGTTGGACGACGGGACATAGGGCTTGAGGTATTCGCATCATGGATGTCGCTCATGATGATGTGTTTTGAGGTTAACGGCAAGCCCGTCTCTCCGAAGAATCGCGGGGTCGGTGTATCGCTGGATCAACCGCTTATCCTGGGAGGATATCATGACAAAGCGCGATTATTCCCTGCTGGGCCCCGATGCGGCGCGGGCCGTCAAGACCGGGCTGGCCACGGCCCAGTGGTATCACACCGAGGTTCCGCGCAAGGAGATGAAGGCGCTAATGCAGCGCAGCGACCAGCCGGCGGTCCGCGACACGATCCTGTTGTTCGGGGCGATGATCCTGCTGGCCGGCCTCGGCATCGCGCTCTGGCCGTCGCCCTGGTCGGCGCCCGCCTGGCTGGCCTATGGCGTCCTCTACGGCTCGGCGATGGACTCGCGCTGGCACGAATGCGGCCACGGCACCGCCTTCAAGACGCCATGGATGAACAACGCGGTCTATCAGATCGCCAGCTTCTGCATGGTCCGCAACCCGGTGGTCTGGCGCTGGAGCCATGCGCGGCACCACACCGACACGATCATCGTCGGTCGCGATCCGGAGATTGTTGCCATGCGCCCGCCGGCGCTGTTCCGCATCTTCCTGAATTTCTTCGGCATTCTGGACGCGCTGACCGGCTGGAAACACATGCTACAGAACGCCGCCGGACATCTCGGCCCAGAAGAGGCCGATTTCATTCCCGAGCAGGAGCGGCCCAAGGTGTTCCGCGTCGCCCGCATCTGGGTGCTGATCTATGCCGCGACGATTGTCCTCGCGGTCGCCATGCAGTCGATCCTGCCGCTCATGGTGATCGGCCTGCCGCGGCTCTACGGCGCCTGGCACCACGTAATGACCGGCATCATGCAGCACGCGGGTCTGGCCGACAACGTGCTGGACCACCGGCTCAACAGCCGCACCGTCTATATCAACCCGGTCAGCCGCTTCGTCTACTGGAACATGAACTACCACGTCGAACACCACATGTTTCCGATGGTGCCCTATCACCGGCTGCCGGAACTGCACGAGAAGATCAAGCACGACCTGCCGGCGCCCAATACGTCGATCCTCGATGCCTACCGCGAGATCTGGCCGGCCCTGAAACGCCAGCTGCGCTACGAGGATTATTTTTTGAAGCGCGAACTTCCGGGCACCGCACGGCCTTATCGCGAAGACCTGCATGCCGAGGCACTCGGCGTTCCTGCGGAATAACAAAAAGCTCGAAAGGACAGTATCATGGCACAATGGATCGACGCCTGCGCGACCGACGACATCGACGAAGAAGACCTGATCCGCTTCGATCACGACGGGCGCACCTTCGCGATCTATCGCAGCCCGGACGACGAGTTCTTCTGCACCGACGGTCTATGCACCCACGAACAGGTGCATCTGGTGGACGGGCTGGTGATGGATTACGTGATCGAATGCCCCAAGCATAACGGCCAGTTCGATTACCGCACCGGAGAGGCGAAACGCGCGCCGGTCTGCGTCAACCTCGCCACCTATCCCGCCAAGGTCGAAAACGGCCGCGTGCTGATCGAGGTCTGAGGTGGCAGGGATCGTCATCGTCGGCGCCGGCGAATGTGGCCTGCGTGCCGCATTTGCAGCCCGAAATGCGGGATATGCGGGCGAGATCACCGTGATCGGCGCCGAGACCACACTGCCCTACGAGCGGCCGCCGCTGTCCAAGCCTGATGCCGCCGGAGTTATCGAAAAGCCGATCACCTCGAAAGAGGCTCTGTCTGCGTGCGCGATCGCCCTGAGGTCCGGCGTCACTGTCACCGAAATCGACCGAGCAAACCGGCAGTTGCAGCTCTCTGTCGGCAGCGCGCTTGGCTACGACAAGCTTCTGCTCACCACCGGGGCGCGGCCGCGCACTCTGGCCTGTCCGGGCGGCGAGCATGCACGTGTTTTCCGCACGATCGAGGACGCGCGGGAGGTGTTCCGCTCCGCCGGGGCTTCGACCCGCGTGACCATTGTCGGCGCCGGGCTCATCGGCCTGGAACTCGCAGCTGTCCTGATCGGGAGGTGTGCGAAGGTCACCGTGCTGGAAGCCGGGCCGCGCCCTCTTGGCCGCAATGTCCCGGAACCTTTCGCGATGCGCCTGGCCGAGCGCCACCGGCAACGTGGAGTTGATATCCGCTGCGGCGTCGCCCTGCGCGTCTGTACCGCGTTCTCGGTGGTGCTGGAGAACGGCCAGACCATCGACACCGATCTGGCCGTCGCCGCGATCGGTGTCACGCCAAATATCGACCTGGCAGAGGCGGCAGGGCTGACCACCCAGAACGGTATCTGCGTCGACGCGGGCTTGCGTACCGAAGACCCCCGGATCTTTGCGGCAGGCGATTGTGCCGCGGTGCAGGCGCCGGACGGCGGCTATCGACACTATGAGACCTGGCAGAATGCTCAGGCCCAGCGGGATGTGGCAGGCGCCAACCTGGCCGGTGGCGATGCAAGGTTCTCCGGGCCGGTCTGGTTCTGGTCGGATCAATACGATCTCGGGTTGCAGGGCTTCGGCGAAACAGAGGGCGACCCGGCCGCCATCCGCGATCTGGGGAACGGCGCCGAGGTGCGTTTCTACTCCAACGATGCCGGGCAGCTGATCGGTGCCGCCGGGCTCGGGCCGAGCAATGCCGTTTCCCGGGACATCAAGATCGCACAGCGGCTTGCCGGCGCGACGCTCGACCCGGCGCTGCTGGCGGACGCCAACCAGAACATGAAGAAGCTGCTCAGGGCGGCCTGAGCGAGGGAGGATTCCATGAGCAAGACACCAAAGCGGCCGACAGTTGCCGATATCCGGGCGATGAAGGGCAAGCGCACCCTGACCATGCTCTACGTCGAGACGCCCGAGGAGGCGGCAGCCGCGGCCGAGGCCGGCGTAGATATGCTGTCGATCATCGACCCGGTCTGGACGTCAGAAATGCGGGACGCCGCCGGCGCTTGCTTCGTGCAGGTCGGTCTTCTTTACGGTGAGTTGGTAACATTGGAGGATTACCAACGCGCCGCGCACCACGCCATGCAGGTCGGCGGCGATTGCGTGTACTGTGCGTCGTCCTTTGGCACGATCAAGGCGCTGGCGGATGACGGAATCCCGGTGGTCAGCCACGTCGGGCTGATCCCGTCGAAAGCCACCTGGACAGGTGGGTTTAAGGCTGTCGGCAAGACCGCGGACAGCGCGCTGAGCGTCTTCGAGCACGTCAGGAAGCTGGAGGAGATCGGCTGTTTCGGCGCCGAGCTCGAAGTTGTTCCCGACCGGATCGCCGCCGAGATCGCCTGTCGCACCAGTCTTGTCCTGCTCGGCATGGGCGCCGGGCCGTACGCCGATGCTCAGTATCTCTTTGCCGAGGACGTCCTGGGCTATACGCGCGGTCACAAGCCGCGCCACGCCAGGACCTACCGCGATTTCCGAAGTGAACTCGACCGGTTGCAGCGCGAACGTGTCGCGGCCTTCGGCGAATTCGTCAATGACGTGACAACAGGAGCTTATCCCGCCGCAGCGCATTGCGTCGGCATCGAGGATGACGAGTTCTCCAAGTTCATGCTTGCGCTCAACGATTGAACAATTTGAAGGCGATCAGCAACCAATTGATCTCGCCACCCCTACTTTCACCACAAATATTTCGAGGTGAACTATGTCGGCAAACCGAGCTTTTTCCGAAGAACGACCGTGGCCGCCAAGCGACCCGCGCGGGAATTACACCACCGGGATGCTGCTGACGCGCCCTTCGGACACTGGCGGACGCAGACCTTCATCGCAGGGCTGCGTGTCGACGAATTCAGCGCGCTTCGGGTGGTGGACGGCCCCATGAACCCCGCCGCGTTCGACACCTGTATCGATCCCCAGCTGTCCCCCGAATTGCCGCCAGGCGACATGGTGATCGCCGACAATCTGTCGTCGTACAGGTCCGCCAAGGTTCAGGCGGTTTTGCCGGATATGTTGCTGATTGAATGGTTGTTGCTGTAGTGGCAACGCCGAGAGAATGTTGGACTGGTTTCGGTAAACATTTCCCGTCGCCCTGCCGTCACTGATCAGGCCGTATCGACGCCGCGAATTTCTGCTCCCGCCCGGGGACACCCTGAAACAGTCGATCGATCTCAACACCCGTAGGGCGGCCGAGACCAATGACATGCCGGGCCAAATGTGGCGGCCTACCAGATCAAGAGAGTTCGCCAAGGATATCCTTTGTCGCCGGCATGCGATCAAGGCTTGAGGCGATCCGGTCTCGCCACCTGGGGCCCTGGGACAGCGCGTGCTCGTAGGCCTCGGCGAGATCGTCGGGCCGGTCTTCCGCGAGGATGCGGATCAGGAATTCCGCCTGGGACCGGTCTTTGCGCGCCTTCGCCTCGTCCGGACCGCCCTGCCGCCTGCTGGCCACGATCAGCTTGTGGAGTGCGAAGCGCTCGGGGCGCGGGATCTGCACAAGGACACCCGAGCGGTAGAGGGCCAGCGCGTGAATCGGCTCCGCGATCAGGAAATTGAGGTAGTTCAATGCCTGTGCGCTTACACCCAGTGCCGGAAGGGGCTTGACGCCTTCCTCGCCGAACGCCGGCGTCAGAAACTCGACCATTGCCTCGCCACCACTTTGACGCCACTTCCAGATTTGCCGATCAAAGACCCCCGGAACAGCCTCGAATTTCATCGACCGAAGGATATCTCCCGGTTCTTCCTCGACGCGGTCGCCCAGAGCCACCGAGAGCCGCTCGAAGCTCGCGAAATCGATGTCGCCCGTCTGGGCAAGCTCGTCAGAGTCGAAACGAACCCCAAGCTCTCCTTGATAGAGGGCATATGCGCCGGTTCCGATCAGCGTGCCGCCCAGCCGGAAGACGCCGGCGCGCGCGAAGGCGAGAAGCAGCGAGCCTGTCTCCCGGTCGGTTCCAATCATCCCTTCGGCCCTCAGGACCCGCGCCAGGCGGGACATGCGTTTCTTTCGCTCCTGCGCCTCTGCCTTCAGTTCAGCCGCCCGGGCAAGACGATCGCGCAAGTCGGGGCTATCCTCGCCAAGGTAGCGGCTCTTCATCTCGGTCCCGATACGGAACCGGTCGTAGAGATAGATCCGCCCGTTGCGCTCACGCGCCTCGATGCTGCCGACAACTTCCGACGCCGCCTCGTCGAGATGCATGCGCAGCAAGTCTTGATAAGCGACCTGGGCTGCGCGGGAATGTGATATCGGGTCCATGTTGTGCCTGTGCGCCGACTGTGTGCATCAAATATGAGATTGATACACGCAGCGGGTGGAGTGCAGCAAATATTATTTTGATGCACACAACTCACAACACCCGGATTAGGGGCACGCTCCATCTGGTGAAGCTGTACCGCAGCGGTCAACGGCGTAGCCAATGGCCGGGGGCCGCTCGCATCGAAGCGCGCCTTGCGGTCCGCGCGATCGCAGCATTTCCGAATATGGTCCAATTGCGGACGGGAGAAACCAGCATGACCATCGCCAAGTTTCCCGCAATTCGCGCCTGCCGCCGGGTCTGAAACAAGCGCCATTTCCTCGGCCAGAAGCGCCCCCTCATGCCGAAGTACGTCTGGGCCAGCTGCTTACGCCTGGAAATCGCGAAGAACCATCGCGACCTCGCGCTCTTCAACCTCGCCATCGGCAGCAAGCCTTGGGGGCTGCGACCTCGTCAAGCTGAAGCTCGCCGAAATCTATGCCTCCGGACACCCTGCGCACCAGGGAGGTCAGGACGACGGGTCATCCTCCGACAGCAGGTCCGACAGGCGCGTGGCCGAGGCCCTCAACCTGTCGACGTGACCGATGGCATCGGCCATCGAAAGCCGCTGTTGCGGCGCGTGGAACGACAGGGTTGAGACCAGCCGGTCGTTGCCGTCGAAGATCGGGACTGCCACCGCGATCATGCCTTCCATGAACTCCTCGTCGTCGGTGGCATAGCCGCGTTCACGCACCTCTGTCGCCTCGGCGATCAGCACCTCGGGATCGGTGATCGTGCGCCCCGTGCGCGGGTCCAGCTGCGCCGACAGCGCGTAGTTACGCAGGTGACGCCGGTCGAGGTTCGAGAGATACATCTTGCCGCTGGCGGTGCAGTAGAACGGCACCCGGGTGCCGACGGGAAGCTGTATGCGCAGCGGCCATTTGGTTTCCACGCGGTCGAGATAGACCATGGCGTCGCGATCCGCGATCGCGATATTGCTGGTTTCGCCGATCTCCTCGGCCAGCTTGGCCAGAACGGCGACACGGGCCGTCCGGATGCGCAGCGACGACAGGATGCCGGTCGACATGTTGCGCATGCGACGGCCGGGGGAATAGCCCCGGCCGTCGATTTCGCGCTGGATGAAGCCTTCGTTCTCCAGCGTGGTGAACAGCCGATGGATGGTCGGCTTGGGCAGGCCGAGGGTCTGGTTCACTTCGGTCGGCGTGACCGGCACCCCGGCTTCGGCCATGGCTTCCAGCACGAGCAGCAACCGCAGGTTGGTCGGTATCGCGCCTTCTTTTTCGCCGTCGTCCGCCATGGTGTCCCTTGGTGCCAATCCCTTTTGTAACGGTTTACCCGCCCGGGATCAGGATTGTCGAGAGAGCCGGCACCAGCGCGACGATGATCCAGACCGACAGCAGTGCGAACAGGTAGGGCACCGTGTAGCGCAAAAGCCGGAAATACGGCACGCCCGTCACCCCCGAGGCGACATAGAGATTGAGCCCGTAGGGCGGGGTGATGAAGCCGATCGAGGCGCCCACCAGGAAGATCACCCCGAACTGCACCGGCTCGACCCCCACGGAATGTGCGATGGGGGCGAGGATCGGGGCGAGGATGATGGTGACGGGCAGGCTTTCCAGCACCATTCCGGCGACAAAGACAATCGCCATCGAGGTAAAGAGTACCGCGTAGTAGCCACCCATGCCGCGCACGAACTCGCCGATGATCTCCTGCGCGCCCAGCACCGAGAGGATCTGCTGCATCACCACCGACACCGCGATCAGCGGCGCCAGGATGCCGGTGATCTGGGCCGAGCGCATGGTGATCGACGGCAGCTCCAGCGGGCCGAAGCCCTGCACGACGAGGTATTCCGACACGCTGCGTTCGCGGAAATCGCGGTCTTCCGAGGGGCGGCCCATCATCCTGTGGACCGGCAGGCTCAGGAAACCGACGATGATGCAGAAGCCCACCGTGACGCCCGCCGCCTCGGTCGGAGAGAACTTGCCGGTGTAGATGCCCCAGAGCACCAGCCCGATGGCGAAGAAGCCCAGCCAGGCGCCGATGCCGGTCTTGAGGACGCGGGCGATCTCGAGCCGGATCAGGTGACCCCAGCCGTTTTTGGTGCAGATGACGAAGGCCACCAGCATCATGCCGCCCACCATCATCGCGCCGGGGATGATGCCGGCCACGAAGAGCTCGGAGATCGGCAGGTTCAGCAGGAAGCCGTAGACGATGAAGATGATCGAGGGCGGGATGATGATGCCGACGGTGCCGCCCGCTGCGGCGGTGGCGGCCGAAAAGCGTTCGTCGTAGCCGCCTTTGACCATTTCCGGATGCAGCATCGAGCCGATGGTGGCGGTGGTCGCCGAGTTCGACCCGGAAATGGCGGCAAACAGCCCGCAGGCCCCGAGAGATGCCATGGCGAGGCCGCCGCGCAGCCAGCCGAGAAGCGCATATGCGAAGTCCGACAGGCGCCGGGCGATGCCGGAGCGGTTGATCAGGTCGCCGGTGAGGATGAAGAGCGGCATGGCGAGCAGCGCGAAGCCGTCGGTGAAGACATCGGCCAGCGCGGCGCCTGTGTTGATCAGCGGCAGGCCGAGCACCAGGCTCATGCCGATCACCCAGTAGCCGATCACCAGAAAGACCGGCACCCCCAGCATGAACAGGAAGGTGACCGCGATTGAGATGAAGATGGTCCAGGATCCGTCAGTCATGTCTGTCTCCTCAGTCCGCGCCGATGGCGACGGGGGCGATCATTGCGTTGCCGTGGCGGAAGTTTCTCAGGTCCTCCAGCCAGTTCTCCATCGCCCGCGCCGCGATCAGGATGAAGCTGAGCGGGACGGAGATCAAAAACCACCATTGCAGGACATTGTCGGTGCCCAGAAGGATCTGGAAGTTCGCCGCCGAGTTGGCGGTCACCTGGGTCGAGGTCACGATGACGATCCAGGCAAAGCCGATCCACAGCACCGCATCGATCGACAGGCACAGGAATTGCAGTCCGCGCGGCATGTTGCTGCGGAATTCGGCAAACGCCAGATGCGTTCGGAGCTTCACGTTATAGGCGCAGCCCGCCCAGGTCATGATCAGGAACAGGAAGGGCGGCAGCGTGGTCGACCAGGGTGCCTGCACGTTCAGTACGAAGCGTCGGAACACCTCGACAAAAATGATCGCACCGATCAGCAGGTAGGTCGACACCATGACGGTGGCCTCGAACTTGCGTTCAATCCACGGGACATAGTGGTAGACGATCAAGAACAGCGCGCCGCCCAGCAGGGTGATCACCCCGCCCAGGACCCATGCGGCTTCGGTCTTCAGGGCTTCATTGATCATCCAGGCGTCGTTGGACAAGACAGCGCTGAATATCTCAGCGATGTCGCTCACGATAGTGGACATTCCGTCTCCTCCTCGGGACAGGTCAGGGCGTGCAGATGTGGTGGCTTGCAGGGAGGTCGCGGCGCCAGGTCAGAAGCCGGCGCCGCGACGAGAGGGTGTCAGCCCTTCCACCAGCGGCGGGGCTCGACGTTCTCCGGCTTCATGTCGGCCGGCACCTCGCGCGCAACACGGTGCAGCTCGGCATAGGTGTCGATGCCACCGGCCCAGTTGTTCAACCGGCCGCGCCACTGCTCCCAGGGCTCGGGATTGAACTCGGGTGAGCACATCTCTTCGGCCATCTTGATCTGGTCGTCCGCAAGGAAGGCCGGGCGCACGTCGTGCTCGTCAAACAGCGTGCCGGGCAGAACCGGGTCCGAGAAGCCGACGGTCTTGACCAGCGCCGCCTCGTTCGCGGCCTGCACGTGGACCTGTGCCAGGTAGGCCGACTCCATCACCGCGTCCTGCAAGTGGCCTTCGAGGCTGTCGAAGACGCTGGCCGACATCGAGGTGTGCTCGGTGCCGCAGAAGAACTTCAGATCGACCGATTGCGAGACCACCGGCGACATGTTGGCGTAGGCCACGGCCGAAGCCCAGGTTTCCGCGCCGTCGATCAGCCCGGTCTTCAATCCGTCGAGCGTTTCTTCCCAGGCCACCGGAACCGGGTTCAGGTTGAGCAACTGCATCGCGATGCGGCCAAGCTGGGTGCCGGTGACGCGGTTCTTGGTCCCAAAGAGTTCCTCGAGCTTGGTCACCGTCGGCTTGTCCGCGAAGGACTGGCCCATCTGTAGCCCGCGCAGCTCGCAGTGGCTGAACAGGAATTTCAGCCCGTGCCGCTTTTCCAGCGGGTCGCGCAGGATGGCGTTCGATTCGGGGCTGTAGAGGAAATGGTACTGCGAGGCCCGGCCCGGAAAGACATAGGCATAGTCCAGCACGTTCAGATAGGGCGCGCCGCCGGCCGAGTTCTGGGTCGAGGCGGCATAGATGTCGACGATGCCGTTCTGGGTCTTTTCGACACAGTTCAGCTGGCCGCAGATCTGGTTGTCGCCGATGAACTCGACACGGATCTCCCCGTCCGTGCGTTCTTCGAGGTCGCGAGCGAACTCCAGCGCGCCGGCGCGCTCGATCAGCAGATTACGCGCGTTGAAGCCCGAGGCACCGAACTTCAGCGTGTGCCTGGCCTCTTTCTTGAAGCGCTTGTCATAGGTCGATTCGGCCGCTGCCGCGAGCGTCGGCAGGCTGACCGCACCGGTCAGACCGCCGAGACCCAGCACCGTGGACGACAGCCCGTAACGGCCTGCAACCCTGAAAAAATCGCGGCGCGAGACACCGCCAAGTTTGTCCGAAATCTTCATGAACCTCTCCTCCTTCGTTCATAAATCAGCATTATTGAGACTTGTGGTATCATTTTTAATCATTTATGCAAGATGGCGCAAGGGAAACTTGCTCAGCGAATTTCAGGGCTTTTGGAGGACCCGCTCGATGCAGACAAAGCAGGCCGATTACATCGTTGTAGGTGGGGGTTCGGCCGGGTGCGTGCTGGCGAATCGCCTGAGCAGGGACCCGGCGAATCGCGTCGTGCTGCTGGAAGCCGGGCCGCGGGACTGGAACCCGTGGATCCATGTGCCGGTGGGCTACTTCAAGACAATGCACAACCCGAGCGTGGATTGGTGCTACCGTACCGAGAAGGACAAGGGGCTGAACGGTCGGTCTATCGACTGGCCGCGTGGCAAGGTGCTGGGCGGATCGTCCTCGCTGAACGGGCTGCTCTATGTGCGCGGCCAGGCCGAGGATTACGACCGCTGGCGCCAGATGGGCAACGAGGGTTGGGGCTGGGACGATGTCCTGCCGCTTTTCAAGCGCTCGGAAAACCAGGAGCGCGGGCCGGACGACTTTCATGGCACCGGCGGCGAGCTTTCGGTCTCGAACATGCGACTGCAACGCCCGATCTGCGATGCATGGGTCGCCGCGGCGCAGAACGCGGGTTACCCGTTCAACCCCGACTACAATGGCGCCTCGCAGGAAGGGGTGGGCTATTTCCAGTTGACCACCCGCAAGGGCCGGCGGTGCAGTTCCGCCGTGGCCTTCCTCAACCCGGCGCGCAAGCGCTCCAATCTCGAGATCGTCACCAAGGCCCAGGTAAGCCGTGTCATCGTGGAAGAGGGCCGCGCCACCGGGGTCCGCTATTTCGACGGGTCGGGGCAGGAGCGGACCGTCACCTGCACGCGCGAGGTGGTGTTGTCCTCGGGGGCCATCGGCTCGCCTCAGATCCTGATGCTCTCGGGGATCGGCGAGGGTGAGCAGTTGAAGGCCAACGGCATCGAGGTGATCCGCGACCTGCCCGCCGTGGGCAAGAACATGCAGGACCACTTGCAGGCCCGGCTAGTCTTCAAATGCAACGAACCGACGCTGAACGACGAGGTTCGCTCGCTCTTCAATCAGGCGCGGATCGCCGCGAAATACGCCTTGTTCCGTTCCGGACCGATGACCATGGCGGCAAGCCTTGCGGTCGGCTTCATGAAGACCGGGCCGCATGCGGATACGCCGGACATCCAGTTCCACGTTCAGCCCTGGTCGGCGGACAGCCCCGGCGAAGGGGTGCATCCCTTCTCGGCCTTCACCATGTCGGTCTGTCAGCTCCGCCCCGAAAGCCGTGGCGAGATCGTGCTGAACGGCAACGACCCGCGCAGCTATCCCAAGATCAACCCGAATTACCTGGCCACCGAACTGGACTGCCGCACCATTGTCGACGGTGTCAGAATCGCCCGGAGGATTGCGCGCGAGGACCCGCTGAATGCCAAGATTGCCGAGGAATTCCGCCCCACCAAGGAACTCGATCTCGACGATTACGACGGCACGTTGGACTGGGCACGCAGCAATTCCTCGTCGATCTATCACCCGACAGGCACTTGCAAGATGGGGCAAGGGCCGGGAACGGTGGTGGATGCGCGTCTCAGGGTGCATGGCATCCGCGGCCTGCGCGTGGCGGATTGCTCGATCATGCCCGAGATCGTCAGCGGCAATACCAACGCACCCGCCATCATGATCGGCGAGAAGGCCAGCGACATGATCCTCGCGGATCGCGCCTGACCCGCCCTTACACTTTCAACCCCTCACCAATTCACCCAGGAGAAACGCCATGAAAATGACGACAGAAGAAGCCTTCGTGAAAGTGCTGCAAATGCACGGGATCGAAAATGCCTTCGGGATCATCGGCTCGGCCATGATGCCGATTTCCGATCTGTTCCCGGCGGCCGGAATCCAGTTTTTCGATTGTGCCCATGAATGCAACGCGGGGATGATTGCTGACGGCTACACCCGCGCCACCGGCAAGATGTCGATGATGGTGGCACAGAACGGCCCCGGGATCACCAGCCTGGTGACCCCGATCAAGACCGCCTACTGGAACCACACGCCGCTGCTGATCGTGACGCCGCAGGCGGCGAACAAGACCATCGGTCAGGGCGGTTTCCAGGAAGTCGAGCAGATGGCGCTTCTGGAGGACATGGTGGCCTATCAGGAAGAGGTGCGCGACCCGAGCCGGATGGCCGAGGTGCTGAACCGCGTGATCCTGCAAGCCAAACGCGCCAGCGCGCCGGCACAGATCAACATCCCCCGCGATTACTGGACGCAGGTAATCGACATCGAGCTGCCGGCGATCGTCGAGTTTGAACGCCCCTCGGGAGGCGAAGAGGCCGTGGCCCGGGCCGCGGAGCTGCTGTCATCCGCGAAATTCCCGGTCATCCTGAACGGCGCCGGCGTGGTGATCGGCGGGGCCATCGAGGATTCGAAGGCGCTGGCCGAACGGTTGGAGGCGCCGGTCTGCTGCGGCTACCAACACAATGACGCCTTCCCCGGCTCCCACCCGCTGTCGGTCGGCCCGCTGGGCTACAACGGCTCGAAAGCCGCGATGGAGCTGATTTCCAAGGCTGACGTGGTGCTGGCGCTCGGCACCCGGCTCAACCCGTTCTCGACCTTGCCGGGCTATGGCATCGACTATTGGCCCAAGGACGCCAAGATCATCCAGGTCGACATCAACCCCGACCGGATCGGCCTGACCAAGCCGGTGACCGTCGGCATCGTCGGTGATGCGAAGAAGGTGGCAAAGGGCATCCTGGCGCAGCTTTCGGATGACGCCGGCGACGCCGGCCGTAGCGCGCGCAAGACGCTGATCTCGGAAACCAAGTCGCGGTGGGCCCAGGAACTGACCTCGATGGACCACGAGGACGACGATCCCGGCACCACCTGGAACGAGCGTGCGCGCAGCCGCGAGCCGGAAAAGATGTCGCCCCGCATGGCCTGGCGCGCGATCCAGCAGGCGCTGCCGAAAGAGGCGATCATCTCGTCCGACATCGGCAACAACTGCGCCATCGGCAATGCCTATCCGACTTTCGAGGAAGGGCGCAAATACCTCGCCCCCGGGCTCTTCGGCCCGTGCGGCTACGGCTTCCCGGCGATTGTCGGCGCCAAGATCGGCCGCCCGGACGTGCCGGTGGTGGGCTTTGCCGGTGACGGCGCCTTCGGCATCTCGATGAACGAGATGGTCTCGGTCAGCCGCGACGACTGGCCGCCGGTCACCATGGTCATCTTCCGCAACTACCAATGGGGCGCGGAAAAGCGCAACACCACGCTCTGGTTCGACGACAATTTCGTCGGCACCGAGCTGGCGCTGGACGTGAACTATGCCGGTATCGCCAAGGCCTGCGGTGTCGAGGGGGTCCAGGTTTCGTCGATGGACGAACTGACCGACGCGCTGAACACCGCCGTCCGGGCGCAGATGAAGGAAGGCAAGACCACCTTCATCGAAGTGCTGCTGAACCAGGAGCTGGGCGAGCCCTTCCGCCGCGACGCGATGAAGAAACCCGTGTCGGTGGCCGGGATCAGCCGCGACGACATGCGTCCGCAGCCGATGGCCAGCTAAGGCAACCGGACACCGGGGCGGCATTTGCGGCCCCGGTGTCCGGCGCCCGCCGGGGCATTTCCTCCCGCCGAGGTGGGCGCTTTCTCAAAAAAGGGTGATGACGATGCAGGCGACAAGCGCATCCAAACGGACGATGGCCGGTCTCGGCGATCTCGTAACCTCCAATGGTCAGGGGTTCCTGGTCGCCGCGGTGGTCGCGGTGGCGGCGCAATTCCTGTCGGACCATTACGGCGCGCCGGCGATGCTGATGGCGCTGCTGCTGGGCATCGCATTCCATTTCCTCTCCGAGGAAGGCGCCTGCAAGCCGGGGATCGATTTCACCGCCCGCACCGTGTTGCGGTTCGGCGTGGCGCTTCTGGGGGCGCGGATTTCGGTCGAACTGATCGTGGGGCTCGGGCCGCAACTCATCTTCGTGGTGATCGCCGCGGTGATCCTGACCCTTCTCTTCGGTCTTGCCGCCGCGCGGCTTCTGGGCCGCGGCTGGCGCTTCGGCCTTCTGACCGGCGGCTCTGTGGCGATCTGCGGCGCTTCGGCCGCCATGGCGATCTCGGCCGTGCTGCCCAAGAACGAACATTCCGAACGCAACCTGATCTTTACCGTGCTCTCGGTCACCGTGCTGTCGACGGTGGCGATGATCGCCTATCCGATCCTGACCGACACCTTTGCCTTCAACGACGAGGTCTCGGGCGTCTTCCTCGGCGGCACCATCCACGATGTTGCCCAGGTGGTCGGCGCCGGCTTCTCGGTCTCGGATGAGGCGGGCGAGGTGGCGACACTGGTCAAGCTGATCCGCGTGGCGATGCTGGCGCCGGTCGTGCTGGTGATCTCGGTGCTGGTGCGCCGCAATTTCGCCAGCGAGATGGACGGCAAGCGCCCGCCGGTCCTGCCGGTTTTTGTCATCGGCTTCCTGGTCTTCGCGGCGTTCAACTCCTTCGGTCTGATCCCCGATGCGGTGGTCTCCTTCCTGTCCTCGCTCAGCCGCTGGGCGCTGCTGATCTCGATTGCCGCCGTCGGCATGAAGACCTCGCTCAGGCGCATCCTCGATGTCGGCGGTCAGGCGATCGCGCTGATCGTCGCCGAAACCGTCTTTATCGCCGGCTTTGTCCTTCTGGGCGTCGCCGTCCTGGGCCACTGATTGGAGCAGAGATGAAACCGCTAGAAATGCTTTTGAAAAACGCCGCCCGATCACAGAAAAAGATCGTGCTGAGCGAGGGCGGCGATCCGCGTGCGGTGCAGGCGACCGTCGATGCCCGCAAGCAGGGCATCGCCCGGGTGGCGCTGATCGGGCCGGCGGAGGAAATTCGCGCCCGCTTCGCCGCGCTTGGTGTCGCGCCGGACGCGGGTGTCGAAATCCACGATCCCGCCAACTCGCCTCTGATCGGCGAACTGGCCGAGGCCTTTTACCAGCGGCGCAGGCACAAGGGCGTGACACCGGATCAGGCGCTGGCGGCCGCGCGTTCGCCGCATGTCTTCGCCGCGCTTCTCGTCCACGCCGGCCATGCCGATGGCACGGTGGGCGGAGCGGTGGCGACAACCGCCGAAATCGTGCGCACCGCCATCCAGGTGATCGGTCCGGCGCCGGGCGCCAGCCTGGTGTCGAGCTTCTTTCTCATGCTGTTCTGCCAGAGCCACCACATCAAGAAAGGCGCCCTTGTCTTCGCCGACAGCGGCCTTGTCGTCGACCCGAATGCCGAGGAAATGGCGCAGATCGCGCTCACCTCGGCACAGTCCTTTGCCGCGCTGACAGGCGACTTGCCGCGCGTCGCGATGTTGTCCTTCTCGACCAAGGGAAGCGCGACCCACACGTCGGTCTCAAAGGTGGTGACCGCCACCGAGATTGCCAGGGCCGCCGACCCCGCGTTGCTGATCGACGGCGAGTTGCAATTCGATGCCGCCTTCATCCCCGACGTGGCGGCATCCAAGGCGCGGGATTCAGCCTTGGGCGGCAATGCCAATGTCTTTATCTTTCCCAACCTGGAAAGTGGCAACATCGCCTACAAGATCGCGCAGCGAGTCGGTGGGGCGGTGGCCATCGGCCCTGTGCTGCAAGGTCTTGCCAAACCGGCAAACGACCTGTCGCGCGGCTGCTCGTCCGAAGACATCCTGCATATGATCGCGGTCACCGCCGCGCAGGCGGAGCATGGCGCCTAGGTGGTTCACAGCCGGGGCCCCGCGGTGTCCGATGTCGTCACGCCCCTCGTTGCCGGGCGATCGCGGACAGCGATTCGCCCACCACCAGGACCGACGCCGCCAACAGGCCGAAATCCTTCAGCAGAAATTGTCCGGGCATCACGCTGATGGCAGGGAATGTCAGTTCTTCCGGGGCGAAGACGCCTTCGGTCGTCAACATGAAGCTGATCGTCGTCAGAAACAGCCCGCAGGACAGCAGGCCGCCGGCGACAGACAACTTCGGCGAGACGAGCCGACCGGCAATCAGCAGGCCGATGGCGATTTCGAGGATGCCCAGAAAGATCGAGAATCCGCGGAGCGAGAACACGTCATACATCCAGCCGATGACGAAACTGGGCCCCACGAAACTCTCCAGGCCCTTGGCCTCGTATTGCGTGAACTTCATTCCGCCGAACCAGAAGTAGATCAGAACGAGGGCGGCGAAGATGCCGACGATCCCGGCCCTGCTCACCTGAGCGCCGAAGTCATCGCGCGCCGGATAGGTCGTGGATTGATCTGTCATTGTATCGCTTCCTTCCAAGTACCTTGCCCGATGCGGATCTCTTGCGCCTCGGTATCGCCCGCGCGTTCCGAGGAGTTCCGCTTACCGGAACGCTGCATAGGCCCAGGCCAGCACGGCGCCAAAGACGAGGTGGCTGGCAATGGTGATGAAGTTCCGCGCCATCGCGAACCAGGGGAACACGGCGGTCATTCCGTAGAAGTTGACGAAATAGACCAGAAGGCCGAACACGACGCCCAAACCAACCAGTGCACCGGTTCCAAGCGCCATGCGGCGCGCGATCAGCACGAAGATGACCGCCAGAACCACGGAAAGAACAAAGTGAACGATCTGACCGGTCAGGAACACACCCATATCGAACGGAGGCGGTGTGCCCTGTTCCGGAAGAACCTCCGGACCCAGAACGATGGCGCCGATCATCGTGGGCGGGCCAAGCGGACTGCCACCGCCCACCACGGCGACGAGGACCATTTCCATGACGATAAAGACAAGGCCGGCGATCAGGCCCGCCAGGATGACCGCCTTCCAGTTGACACCAGTTTGCGCTTCAGTTTCTTCGGCCATCTGTTCACTCCTTGTTCAATGGTGGAACTGCCCGGCCGCTTCGGGGCCGGGCACGCCTGTTTCAGTCAGCTTCCGGGCGCGATGGAAATGCGTGCAACCGGGCCGGACCAGCCATGGGCATCGGTCAGATCCCCAACGCCCTGAATACCGGCGTGTTCCGCGATCACGTTGCCGTCATCGGCGATGTCGTTGATGTTTCCGTCCTCCTCGAACATCACCGGACCCGCCGCGCCGCAGGGATCGACAATCGAATTGGTCAGCTCGTTGTTGACCTCCGAACCGGCGTCATAGGCCGTCGCTTCCATCTCGGTCATCTCACCGGACAGCGGCATGGAATCCACGCCGACGAAGCCGTCGTTGGTACAGATGAGCATGGTCACGATCGACAGGACGTCACCCTCGTTGGCGCTGATCGAAAAACTCGCCTCGTTCGGCGCGTCGGCGCCCATGCGCATGATCGGCGCGTCGATCGCCACGACGTCGGTGATGCCCGAGTCCATCATGCCCTGAAGCATTTCCGATGCCGTCTCCGGCATGCCGTTCTCGGCAATCTCGATGACGCCCTGCGATGGTTCGGCACCGGCCTCGAACAGATGGACGTCCGGACTGTGGGTCACGATCACGCCGGGCGAGAACGGCTGACCCTCGGTCAGGTTGGTGATCGTGACCTCATAGCTGTTCTCTCCTGCCTCGTTCGACATCTGTGCCAGTGCAGAAGACGCCGCCAACGCTGAAATCGAGCAGGCAACGAGGATTGAATGTGCGGTCTTCATGGTTTTTCTCCCAATAGGTTTGCGAGCAATGCGCCTGAAAATAACTGTTGCGCGCGCCGATGGTTGCCTGTGCAATGTGCCTGGGAGTCCGGGTGGCGTGCCCGAGAGTGCAGAACTGACGGGAGGCCGGAATGGACCGCGAAAATCTCTTTCGTCGATTGCGCGTCGAGGTCGAGACCTACGGCTTTTGCGAAGCGCATTCCGGCTGGCGGCTTCGTTTCGAGGCAAGCGAGGCCGCGTCGCTGCATATGTGCTTGTCCGGCCGGGGCCGCATGCGGCTTTCCTCCGGCGTTGGTTTGCCGATGCGGCCCGGCGCGCTGGTGCTTCTTCCGGCCGACACGGAGTACGGCTTCGAAGCCGGCCCGGAAATCGTTTCGGAATGCGACGCCGAACGCGCCTTCCCGGACAATGACGAGAGCCTCAAGCTCTACCGCGCCGGAGACGGCGACGAAGACCCGCTGGTCGTGGCCTGCGGCGAAATCATCCTGGCCAACGACGAGATCGCGGATTTCCTGACCTGGCTGGACGAACCCGTTATTGAGGAGGTTCCCGAACTCATCCCGTCCAGCCACGGCCTTCTGACCCTCTTTTTCGAGTTGCGCGACGGCAGAGAGGTGTCGGTCGCCTTTCTCGAGACACTGCTGAAAGGCCTGCTGATCCGTGCCCTCGACATTCACCCGGACTTGGGAGGTTCGGTTCTGGTCAATCTGCTCGATGCGGCAGACCGGCGTCTTGCGCGGGCGCTTGAACTGATCGTGACGCATCCATCCGACGCCATAACCATCGACATGCTCACGGCAAACGCAGGCATGAGCCGGACGCTGCTGTTCGAGCAGTTCAAGGAAGCCTTCGGCATGTCGCCGATGCGGTTCATCTACGATTTGCGGCTTACCCGCGCCGCACAGATGCTCTCGGGCGGGCCCGGCTCCGTCGGTGAAATCGCCCGTGCAACGGGCTTTCGCAGCCGCAGCCATTTCAACCGCGAGTTCAAACGGAAATACGGTCAAACACCCGGTCGTTTCCGCGGTTAGTCCATCCGGAGCGGCAAGGCACTACGGTTCAAAGACCTGAATTCATTTACTGAAATGGCCAAAGCTACTCCACATGCGGACGTGCACCGGGCCGCGGCGCCCTGTGCTTGATAACCAGGAGCCGTGGGGACGGCCGCCACCTGCTCAGCATATCCGCGGAAGTTGCTCGCCCTCCAGCATGTCCACCAGCCGGTCTCCGCCAAAGAACGAAGTCATCACCGCACGGCCCTGCGGCGTCGCAACCACTTCGCCGATCTGACAGGCGGCCTCGCCTCCCGATCGCTTGCGCAAGGCTGCGAGCGCGGCCTCTGTTTGCGCCTGGGGGACAGCGGCGACGAAAAGCCCCTCGCAGGCGATGTAGAGCGGGTCTAGACCCAGGATCTCCGATATGCCCCGCACCTCCTCGCGCAGCGGCAGCTTGTCTTCTGCGATCCGGCAGCAAGTGCCCGAAGCGGCCGCGAATTCGTTCAGGACCGTGGCGACGCCGCCGCGGGTGGCGTCACGGATCGCGCGGGTGTCCGGCGCGGCCTCGAGCAGCGCCTCGACCAGCTCGCCCAGCGGGCGGCAATCGCTTTGCAACGCGCTGGTCAGCCCGAGATCGCCGCGCGCCGCCATGACCGCCGCACCGTGCTCGCCTAGCGTGGTGTTGACGATCAGCGCGTCGCCCGGGCGAATATGCCGCGCCGCCAGCGACCGGTCTGCCGGAATGGCGCCGATGCCGGCGGTATTGACGAAGATCCGATCCGCCGCGCCACGCGGGACGACCTTGGTGTCACCGGTCACGATCCGGCACCCGGCCTCGGCGGCGGCGGTGGCCATGCTCTCGGCGATCCGGTGCAGATCGGCAAAGGCCAACCCCTCTTCGATAATGACCGAGCAAGTCAGCGCAACCGGTTTGGCTCCGCCGACCACCAGATCGTTGACCGTGCCGCAGACCGCCAGCTTGCCGATGTCGCCGCCGGGAAAAAAGATCGGATCGATCACGAAACTGTCGGTGGTGAAGGCCAGCGTCCCGCCGCCGAAGGCGTCCAGCGCCAGCCGCGCCTGATCTTCCAGCCCGCTCACCCGTGTCTCGCCGAAGGCTTTCAGGAAAATCTCGTCGATCAGGTCGCGCATGGCGCGCCCGCCGGCACCATGGGCCAGCGTCACCGCGTCGCCGCGCAACCGTCGGGCGCCGCCACCGTCATCCATCGCGCGTGCCGACCAGATCCGTGGCGCCATATTGGTGATAGGCCGCGCAGGCGCCTTCGGAACTGACCATCAGCGCCCCGAGCGGCGTGGCCGGAGTGCATTCCTTGCCGAAGGCGCGGCACATATGCGGTTTCAACTGGCCGCGCACCACCTCGCCGCATTGGCAGATCGCCGGATCGGCGACATCCGCCGGGACCAGCCCGAATTTCCGCTCGGCGTCGAAATCGGCATATGCCGCACGGATGCGGACCCCCGAGCGGTCGATCGCGCCAAGCCCGCGCCAGTCGCAGCTTTCGCGGTCCTCGTAGACTTCGGCCATTGCGCGCAGGGCGGCCGTGTTGCCATCTTCGGGCACGACGCGGGCGTACTGGTTCTCGACCGAGGCGCGGCCTTCGGCCATTTGCTCCAGCACCATCCACAGCGATTGCAGCAGGTCGAGCGGCTCGAAACCGGCAACGACAAATGGTTTGCCATAGTCGTCGGGAATGAACCCATAGCCCCGGTTGCCGATCACCATGCTGACATGACCCGGCCCGATGAACCCGTCGATCAGGCACTGCGGGTCGGACAGAAGCGCCTTCAGCGTCGGAATGATGGTGATGTGCTGGCAGATCATCGAGAAATTTTCCACGCCTTCTTCCGCCGCCTGCAACAGGGTCAGCGCCGTGGACGGCATCGTCGTCTCGAACCCCAGCGCAAAGAACACCACCTCTCGCTCGGGATGGCGCCGGGCAAGCTCGAGCGCGTCCAGCGGCGAATAGACCATGCGCACATCGGCGCCGCGCGCCTTGGCCTCGATCAGCGACCCTTTGGAGCCCGGCACTCGCATCGCATCGCCGAAGGTGGTGAAGATGACCTGTGGTTGCTCGGCCAGCGTCACGCAATCATCAACCCGGCCCATCGGCAAGACACAGACCGGACAGCCGGGGCCGTGCACGAATTCGATGCTGTCGGGCACCAGCTTTTGCAGCCCGTAGCGGAAGATCGAATGGGTGTGGCCGCCGCAGACCTCCATGATGTGCAGCGGACGCCCTTCGGGCATCGGGATGCGACCCAGGGTTCGTTCGATGCGGTTCAGCACCTTTCGGGCCAGAACGGGGTCGCGGAATTCGTCGGCGTATTTCATGGCTGTGCACTTTCCCGCATCGCGGTCAGTTCATCCTGCACCTCGCCCAGTTCATCGAGCACCTCCAGCGTGCGCGCGGCTTCGGCCTCGTCGATGACGCTCATGGCAAAACCGACGTGAAGCAGCACCCATGCGCCAATCAGTTCATCCAGCGCATCTGTCTCGGCGATACAGGCGACATTCACCTTGCGGCGGACGCCGGAGACATCGACCACGGCAAGATACTTTTCGGCATCGGTGATTTCGATGATCCGTCCGGGAATGCCAAGGCACATGATCTATCCTCCCCTGTTCTCGGTTTGGTATCTGGCCAGCGCCACGGCGATCTGCCCGAGCGCGAGGCCTCCGTCATTGGCCGGGACTTCCGCATGCTGGCGGACGGTCAGCCCGGCGCCGTCGAGCCGCTCCGCCAGCATAGCGCTCAACAGCCGGTTCTGGAACACGCCGCCGGAAAGAAAGATTGTGTCGCAGCCGGTGTCTGTCGAAAGGCGTGTGACGACTTCCGCCCATATCCGCGCCCAACCAGCATGAAACCGCGCGGCCATCGCGCCGGGAGCCTCCTCCTGCGCGAGATCGGCCGCAATCCGAGGCCAGATCGGCGCGGGGTCGACCTCGATCATGTCGGGTCTGTCCACGATTTCGAAGTGGTAGGGATCGGCGACATTCCTCGTAAGCCAGCCTTCCGCCGCCGCTTGCAAGCGCATCGCCGCTTCGCCTTCGTATGTCTGCCGCGCGACGCAGAGCCCCGCCGCCGCCGCCACAGCGTCGAACAGACGTCCCGCAGAGGAGCTTGCCGGCGTGTTCAGCCCGCTGGCCATCGCCGCAATCAGAGGTTCGGTGGGCTGGCCGCGCAGCCGTTCGCACAGTGACGCCGGCCAGCTATCGCGCGTGCCGGCCTGGCTCAGCCGCGCCAGCAGGTTCCGCCAAGGCTGTCGGGCCGCCTGGTCACCGCCGGGCAGCGGCGCCGTACGAAGCGTGGCCAGCCGCTTGGCACCGCGATAATCGCAGTGCAGCACTTCGCAGCCCCAAAGCGCCCCCGCCTCGCCGATACCGATACCGTCCTGTACCACGGCAAGCACGGGGGCGGTGTCGAGCGGTACGCCATGTTCGACCATGCAGGCCGCCGCGTGGGCGTGGTGATGGCCGACCTCGACCAGCGGAAGCCCGCGTGCGCTGGCCAAGTCCCGCGCGAGGCTGCGCGACCGGTAGCCGGGATGCGGATCAGCGGCGATGACGGCAGGTGACAGGCCGTAGAGGGTTTCGAACAGCTCCAGCGTGCGCAGGAAATCCGCTTCGGTCGCCAGTCCGGAGAGATCGCCTATGTGCTGCGACAGCACCGCCACGCCGCCCTTGGCAAGCCCGAAGGTGTTCTTGATGTCGCCGCCGAAGGCGATCACCTGTGGGTGTGACGCTCCGAACCCCTCGGGCAACGGCAGCGGCCGCGGTGCCAGGCCCCGGCCCCGCCGCAGCGGCCGGGCGCGGCCGCTGGTGACCTGAACGAGGCTGTCATCCACCCGGTTTGCTATGTCGCGATCATGCATCAGGAACAGGTCGGCGAAATCCGCCAGCCGGTCGCGGGCCTCGGCATTTGTCGTCACCTGCGGATCGCCACCGGGATTGCCGGAGGTCATCACCAGCGGAACATCGACGGCCTCCATCAGCATCGCGTGCAGCGGCGAATATGGCAGCATGATTCCCAGCCGGTTCAGACCGGGCGCCAGCCCTTCGGGCAGCGGGCCGCCCGGCAGCATGTCGAGCAGGACGATCGGCGCGGCAGGCGATACCAATGCCGCCGCTTCGGCGTCGTTGACGCGGACGAAGGCCTGCGTTGCCGCGAGGTCGCGAATCATCAGCGCGAAGGGTTTGTCCGGCCGGCGCTTGCGGGTGCGCAGCAAGTGGATTGCCGACCGGTCGGTGGCGTCGCAGGCCAGATGGAAGCCGCCGATGCCCTTCAACGCAACGATCCCGCCGCGCGAAAGGCACTCGGCCGCACGGGCAATGGCCCCGGCGCCGATCTCCCGCTGCGTGGCGTCGCCCGCGTGTTCCGCCCAGAGCATGGGTCCGCATTCCGGGCAGGCCGTGGGCTGGGCGTGAAACCGGCGATCGGCGACGTCGCGATATTCGGCGCGACAGGCGGGACACATGGGGAACCGCGCCATCGTGGTGTTGGCGCGGTCATAAGGCAGCGCCCGCAGGATGGAAAACCGTGGCCCGCAATGTGTGCAATTCAAGAACACATAGCCATGACGGCGGTCGCCCGGATCGAGCAGTTCGGCGCGACAGGCATCGCACAGCGCGGCGTCGGGCGTGGCAGCGGCATGGACCGCGCCGCCGGTGCTGAGTTCGATGGAAAAGTCGCGCGGCGCCGGTGCGCCAAGCGGCGCCGCGTCGATGGCGTCGATCCGGGCAAGCGGAGGCGCGTCCCCGGTCAGCCTGTTGCGGAAGTCGGTCAAGGCGGCGCCGGTCCCGAAAGCGTCGATCTCGACGCCGGCACCGGTGTTGCGCACGGAACCGGTGATGCCGGCTTTGCCGGCGATGAGATAGACGAAGGGGCGAAACCCCACGCCCTGTACCAGGCCGCGCACCGTGATCCGTTCTGCACCGGGAGCGTCCCTCATTCGGCGGCCTCCCTCCGTTCGAGCGCGACGATCACCTCGAACGCCATGTCGACAGCAGGCATGATCGCGTCATGCATCGCCGGGCTCATCTCTGTGCCGAAGGTGTCGGCCTCGGCGATCTGCGCGGCGACGATGCGCACCAGAGACGGCAGGGCGCCGACCTCGCGCGCCAGCGTCAGCGCACGCACCGGAGTGGCGTAGTGGATGTCAGCAAAGAAATCGCGACGCTCGCGGTCGGTGAATCCGGCGACATCCGGCAAATCCGGCGCCAGCAGGAAGAGCGTGCCCGGTGTCGCCCCCCGATCGCAGGCATCGAACAAGAGCACGGCGTCGTAGCCTCGCATCAACTCCTGTACCAGATGAATGCCGCCGATGCCGGTCTCGAAGACTGTGACGTTGCCGCGCAGACGAGGATCGGCCCCGGCGGCGCGGGCGGCAAGAACGCCAAAGCCGTCGTCGCCCTTCAATTCGTTCCCGACTCCGGCGACGAGTACCCGCATCTACATCGCCGCCAGCGAGGGCGTGAACGGCATCCCGAAGCCGATCAGCACGCGGTCATGGTCACGGCGCACCGGGCGGCAATCGAGCGGTGCGCCGCCGCCCATCCGCGCGCCGCTGCGGATGTCGTAGAGGCAGCCGGGCGCAGCAGGACAGGCCCAGGCATACCCGTTCAGGGTGCCCTCCCGCATCCCGGCACCGTGTTCGGCGCAGACCCCCGCGAAGGCGAACAGATCACCCCCGGCACGGGCCAGCACATATGTCCCCTCCTCCATGCGGCACACCGCGAATTCGCCATCGGCGGGCGCGGCGTCCACCGGCGCAGGTGACCAATGCGGCGGGGTGTCGGCGGGATCGGCAGAGACACCCGCGTCGTCCTGCGGCAGGAAATCCCAGACCTTCCGGCATCCCGGCGTTTCCGGCGGCAACAAGTCGTACATCCCCATCAGCGTATGAATGGCGGGATCGGTGATCACCTGTTCCAGCACACCTTCCTTGAACAGCCGCACCAGCCGGTGCAGGGCTTCGCGGTGGATGGCATCGATCCCCGCAAGCGCCGCCCGGACGTCCTCGCGCGGCTTCTCGTCCGCCTCGTCGAGCGCGGCCAGCGCATCGCCTGTCGCCGCCACCAGCGCCTCCCATTCTTCATTGGACCGATAACCCACAAGTTCTTGCGGGGCGTCGTCCTTGACGTTCGGGGGGGCGCCGGACGTCATCGCTCAGCCATGCGCATGATTGTGGTGATCATGCGTCGGGTCGTCGCAAGGCTCGTCGCCGTCGCAGCAACCGGCGTTGCATTCGCCGTGACTGGCCTGCTGGAACTCGGTGAAAGTCTCGAAGAACATGCGCCCGGCCTTGCGCCGCCCCGTGGCGGTGAAGACATAGGCGCCGCCGTCACGCCGGAGATCGCCCGCCTCCGCCAGCCGCTCGAAAGTTTTCGCGACATCGCCCTCGCCGCTTTTCAGAAATGGCAGGACGGCCAGCGGCGTGAAGCTCTCGCCAAAACCTTCGCCCTGATACCAGTAGCAGATTTGCAGCACATCCTCCTGTTCGATCAGCCGGTCGAGCGCTTGTGCATCGGTGTCTCGGGTCATTGACTCTGCCTCCGGGGCGCGGGTCCGGTGGTGGTGGCGTGATGAAAGGACGTCACCGGAACCAGATCCGCCGCCTGTTTCAATCCGGCCAAATCTCTGTCGTCGCCCCTGGCCAGACATGTCGCCGTGGCGGCCAGCCGGGCGATCGTCAGCGCGGGATCGAAACCGAGGCCCCGCACCAGGGAAACGGACGAGAGCTTCCGGGTTTCCGCCATGACCATCGTGCCAAAGGTCTCGGCCGGCAACTCTGCCTCCACAGTGTAGCACTTCGTTGGCCAGATGCCGAATTTTTCACCGATCATCAGCGTGTTTTCCAAGTCCACCACGCCGGTGACCGCTTCATAAATGCGTTCCTGCATCGCGGCATCCGGCAAGCAGCCACCCGACCAGCGCCAGGCCCTGACCCGGCCCGGGCAGGCGCAGACCGAGGCCGCTCCCACCAGGACGATGCGGTCCGGCAGGTCCGCACCCATGTCCTCGAATTGCTGCACGATGTGGATCGGGCTCCAGGTCATGTTGCGCAGCGACACCTCCGGCATTCCGGCGCAGCGAACCTCCAGCTCGGCCATCAGCCGCGGTCCCAGCGGATAGGGGTCGAGCACCGGCGTGAAGCCGACGACGCCGATGATCGTTGTGGCGGCGGGCTCAGTCGATGCCGCAGGCACAGGTGGTTACCTCGCGCGTGACCACGCGATCCGATCCTTCGACCATGACATGCGTGGTGCAGGGCATGCAGGGGTCGAAGGATCGGATCGCGCGCAATATGTCGATGCCCTGAAAGTCATTTTCTCCCTTGAAGTTGCTTTCGACGATGGCGGTGTTCAGCACCGCGCGCTCATAGGGTCCGGGCTCGCCCCAGGGCGTGCGCGGGCATGCGTTGATGGTCGAGGGCGTGACGATCTGATAATTCGCAAGCAGGCCGTCCTTGATTTCGCAGTGATGAGAAAGGAAGCCGCGGCCCGCGCCCCAGAAGCCGACGCCAATGGAATGACCGCTCTGGGGGATCTCGAACGGCGTCGCGACCTTGGTTTCGCCGGCCTTCACCAGATCCATCGCGCGGGTCAGGTTTTCCATGGTCACCATCAAGTTGAAGGCCACGGCATAGGCGCGCGCGCGGTTGCGCTCGAAAGCGTTCCAGACCTCGGGCGGTTTCCATTCGAAAGTTCGCTCGGGACGTTCCTCGCCCTTGGGGACGCGCAGGATCAGACTGTGGCCAGTCGATTGCACGAACGCCGATTGCGGCAGCTTGCCGGACACCGCCGACAGGTAGACCCGGGCATAGGCGCCGGCCTCGAAGGTGCGGCGGTCCCAGGTCGGCGTGGTGGCCCAGGAATAGCGCTCCTTCCAGTTCTGCGACCCGGGGCGCGGAATCGTCGTCTTGTTCCAGGGGTGGTTCGGCGACAGCGGGTTGCCGGCGGGATCGGTCTTGAACGGGTAGTCGTCCCACGTCTCATAGTAGGAATGTTCGACGAACTCCTCGAGTCCGACGTTGATGTCGGTCAACCGGTTGGTCACCAGCTTGCCGCCCACCAGAACACCGGGGGTCGACCAGCGCTCCTGCCCCCAGGCATTGCAGTTGGCATAGGTCGCGTCGTAGTGGTCCTCATGGTCCCACTGGCCCAGATCGACCATCGTGGCATCGAGCCGTCCGCAGTCGAGATAACGCGGATCGGCCTCGAGGAAGAAATCGAACACGTCGTCCCAGATGCCGATGCATTTCTTCGAATAGTCGAAGAACTTGATCATGCGCATGTAGAATTCGTTCAGTACCGAGATGTCGACGAAGGTGGTCACGCCGCCGGGAATGATGGTTTCGGGATGCGGATACTTGCCGCCCAGCAGAACATAGGCCTCGCGTGCCACGCGCGTCATTTGTAGCGCTTCGAGATAGAGCTTACCGGTCAGCGGGTTCAGATCGTGCAGGATATCGCCGATGGTGGCGTAGCCGTGCAGCTCCTTGTGTTTCGCGGGTGCGCCCTCGGCCCTTGTCCAAATCTCGGGGTTGGTCTGCTTGACCAGGCTTTCCGAAAAATCCGGCCCCGCCAGCACGAAGAGATGCAGCGGGTTGTCGTAGAGATATTCGCAGCTTAAGAGCAGATTGCGCACCACGATGCCCAGCGGCGGCGGCTTGATGCCAAGCGCCATTTCCACCGACAGCGCAGAGGCGGTCGAATGCACGCCGCCGCAGACGCCACAGGCGCGGGACGAAATGAAGGCCGCATCACGGGGGTCGCGGCCGCGCAGGATCACCTCGTAGCCGCGAAACAGCGTCGCCATCGAATTGGTGTCGCGCACCCGGCCCTGCTCCAGATCTACGGTCGAATGGAAGGCCAGCGCGCCGGCCACCCGCGTCACCGGATCGTAATCGACATCGACAAGCTGGCCGTTCTTGTTGGCCAGCTCCTTCAGCTTGGCGTCGCGTTCCTCTGGGGTGCGGGTCTGGTAGTCGTAGGGGTTCTTCACCCCTTGCTTCAGGAAGGCGTTGCCGTTTTCGTCGAACTCGACCGGCAGGTTCTCGAAACACATCGCAGGCTATTCCTTCTTCTCGGCGGTCATCCCGCGCGCGACGCCGACGATGGCGGCAAGGTTTCCGTTGGCGGCCAGCAGCGGTGGCGCCAGCGCCTCCAGCCGTGCAGAAATGCCGTCCACCCGTCCGTTTAGCGGCGCGGTGTCGTCGCGGACCTTGATCAATCCGTCTGCCAGATTCTGGAGGTGATCCGCACCGCGTTTCAGCGCCACGAAGATGCCGATCAGATGATAGGCCACAACCAGGACGATCACCAAGGCCAGTACGACCGAAATCCCTGTCAGCACGGCGATCATGGCGACCTCCTGTGCTCTGCCCGTGCGACCAGAAGCCCGGCCACTGCCCCGGTCTTGGCTTCGATGGCCTCGGCCACGGGATGCATTGTCGCCGCGGTCTCCAGCGTATCGCCCAGTGCCGGGATCGCGCCGGTATGGGTGGCGATCCTGCCGCCCGCCGTACTCATGTCGGCGAGGTATCCCTCGATCGCCCAGGCGGCGTTCAACGCGCGCCGGAGAAGGGTCACCGCCACCGGCACGATGACCAGGGCGATGATCAGCAGCGTCACGATCCAGATCACGATTGCTGCCAATGGCATCATTTGTCCTCCTGTCCCGAGACCGCTTTGTGCAGATCGCCCAGCGTCGCGTCGACCGCCGACAGCCCCGCCGCCACGTCGGCCAGCCCCTTGTTGACGGGCTCGGCGGCGGCCGGCAGATGCGAGGTTTCGCGGTCGATGGCCCGCAACCCCAGCCGAAGTTTGGCGAGATAGCTGCTGCCGGTGCCGCCGATCTCTTCCAGCAGGCCGCTGATGCGCACCAGAGCAACGGCGACAACCGCCAGAAACAGCAGCGCGGCAAGCGCGGTCAGCGATGTGAGCAGGGTCGTCATGTGGCCCCCCTGTCCCCGGCGAGGATGCATTGCGGACAGCCCGGGCAGGTTTCGGCATGATCGCGAAGCGCCTCGGCCTCTTGCAGGATACCACCTGCCCTGCCCCGGATTGCCTGCACCGCCTCGAGCGTCCGGTAGAGCAGCGCGATATGGATGGTGTTGTTGGCCACCTGCTGGCCACGGGTCCAGACCAGCGCGGCGCCGTCGCGGATGTCGCGGGCGGTGCCGACCACCAGCGCCAGCAGGATCGCCACGACAATCGTCACTGCCAGAGCCGCGCCGATCGCGATCCACCAGAGCGTGATGTGGTCCATTGCTTCCTCCTCAGGCCGCGTCTTCATTTTCAGCGTCATGCGTGACAGCCTCGCGGATCGCGCGCGCGTTGGCCTCGATCGCGGCGGCGCCATCGAGAAGCGCGCCCGCAGTCCTGTTGATCTTCGCCACGCGCCAGACCGACCGCGTGTTGGCATCAATCTCGCCGACAATCTCCGCGGCGGTTGATGCAAGTCTGCGGATTCGCCGCGCCTGCCAAAGGATGGCCAGCAGCAGCACCGCCACCACGACGACAACCGCTGCCGCCACGCCGAAACCGAGAGCCCACCAGATGTTCATCGCGTCACCTCTCCACCTCGTGGTCATGCGGGGACTTGCGGATATAGGCATGGGAGGGGTTCTGGTAGGCGCGCTGCCGGTGCGAGCCCGCGGCCGAAAACCCCGTCCGCCGCCGCTTCAGGAATTCGTAGACGCCGCCCACCATCCGCTCGGCGGGATTGAGGCCGCCGTCCACTTTGGCCCAGCCACTGGGCACCGCGTTGTCGCGTTTCCACCGGCGGGTCCGGTTGCGGCTCTTTAGCGTGAACTGGCGCAGGTAGTCGACAAAACTGCCGGTCGTCCGGCTGAGCGTGGTCGACATCAGTGAGCCCGGAGGGCGTTTGTAAAAAGGCGCGAAGGCATCGGGAAACCCGGGCATGGTGCAGCCGATGCAGATGCCGCCGGTGTTCATGCAGCCCCCCATGTGGCCATTGGCACCACGCGACACGATATTGCATTGCACCACCGGCCCCCAGCAGCCCAATTCAACCAGGCATTTGCGCTCGCCGTAGCTTTCGGCGAACTTTCCCTCTTCGTAATTGCCCGCCAGCACGCAACGGCGGTGCACCGTCTCGCCGAACAGCCAGGCCGGCCGGCCCAACTCGTCGAATTCGGGCAGCGGCCCGAATCCGGCCAGGAACATCAGCACCGCGGCGATGGTCTCGGTGGTATTGTCGCCGACAGGGGCGCATCCGGGAATGTTGATCGGCGGCAGACCCAGCGCGCTGAGATATTCCTCGCCGAGAAAGTCCATCACCGACATCGCGCCCGTGACGTTGCCGATTGCCGCGGGGATGCCGCCCCAGGTCGCGCAGGTGCCCACCGCGATCACCGCCGCCGCGCCGGGAGCGAGATCGTGCAGCCATTGCGCCGTGGGAATGGGCTGCTTGCCGGCACCTTCGCGCTCGTCGGCGCCCATGGCCGACCAATAGCCGCCGAATTCGCCGGCAATGCGCTCATCGGGCACCGAACCTTCGAACAGCACCACATAGGGCGCGCCCAGCTTGCCGGCCTTGGCGGCATGGTGCGCCTGCATGAAATCCTTGCCGGCGGTGACGGAAAGCACCGGGTGATGCAGCACGATCCGCGGCAATCCCGGCAGGCGCGCGTTCAAGAGTTGTTCGACCGAAGGATTCTGCGCCCCGGCGGCCGAGATCGTGCAGCCATCGCAACTCATCCCGGCGAGCCAGAAGGCATGAACTTCATCGAGCGGCCCTTCATCCAGCGTGAAGGTCGGGCGATAGGCCTCTTGACGTGTGGTTTCGGCGGTCTCGGTCATCCATCTGGTCTCCCGATTCAGCCCATGCTAGCAGATTGCCCCAAGGGAAAGGTCAAGGAGATTCCGTCGCCGGTTACCGATTTCTGCTGTTCTTACAATCACAAGGCGCGAGAAGCGCAGCGCAGATGCAATCGCCGTCACGCTCGCGCGGGGTGCCGATCAATGCGTCGAAACGGGCCCGCAATTCGTCATGCTCGCCCTGCAATCGCGCGATACTCAACTCGCGATCCCGGATCTGTTCGTCCAGCCGTCCGAGCAGCCGCTGGCGCAGGCTGCGCCCGTCATCGGTGGTCAGCAGGTCACCGATCTCATCCAGAGACAGGCCGAGCTTGCGCAGATTCACGATCAATTGCGCGCGGCGCGCGGCGCTCGGACCAAAGAACCGATAGCCGTTCGACGCGCGCTCGGGCGGGTGTATCAGCCCGATCTTCTCGTAGTGGCGAAGCGTCTTGGGTGTCACCCCCAGAAGCTCGGCCAGTTCGCCAATCAGCATCCGTGCCTCAAGCGTTCCGCGTTGCGTCGGCCCCGGCCCCCGGCGCTGCGTGAGCGATCCGCGCGATGGCCTCGATCCGGCCGGCAATGTCGCGGATCGCGGCGACACCCGGAGCCCCGGCCGCATGGTCAATCGGGGCGCTTCCCTGGCGTTCGGCCTCCATCATTGCCTCCTCATAGGGAACGGTGCCGATGATCTCCATCCCATGCTTGTCGCAGAACGCCCGGATCGCGCTCATGTCGTCGTCGGAACGCACCTTGTTGGCAACAACCTTGACATGCGCAATGCCCAGCTCGACCGCCAGTTCGCAGGTCCGCATCGCCGCCTCGAGCGAACGGTAATAGGGTTCGGCCACCACCAGCATCATGTCGACATGCCGCGCGGTACCGCGCTTGAGATGTTCCAGCCCCGCTTCCATGTCGGTGATCGTGTGCTCGCCAATCGATGTCAGTTCGGCGATCAGCCCGCGCACCGCCCGATGCGAGGCACACATGCAGCCCGAGCCGGCGCTGCCATGAGCCGGCTTGCCCATCACGATCAGATCGAGGTTGCTGGCCGCCGGGATGGCGTATCGCGCCATGATATCCTCGCGCGGGATCGCCGGCTCCATCATGATGACGCCGTCAACCTCGGGCCCGCGGCGCATGACGTTGGCGGGAATATACCCGATGCGATCCGCCTCGTCTGGCGTCATCCCCAGCACCAGCGCCAGGTTGGGATTGGGATCGCCGTCGATGGCGAGAATCTTCCGTCCCTCTCCGGCAAAAATTCGTGCCAACGTTCCGGCGATGGTCGTCTTGCCCGACCCGCCCTTTCCGACCGTCGCGATCTTCATCCTCGCCTCCCGTCAAAAAAACCAATGCGAAAATAGTAGCTTACCCCAGGTAATCGTGCAATGACACGCATTCATTGCCCCGAGGGAAAGGTTAGTCGTGCCAACCGACAGTTTCCGGCAACCCGCTGGGCATCGAAGACTTCGGTGATCTTTTGGCCGACGGCGTGCGGGTTGTCGTGACCGGTGATGCGGACGCATGGATCACCTGGCCCAACTGGCCGATCACCAAAGACGGTCTCGACATGGTCGAACTGACCGAGGATCGGGTAATCTATCGCGACATCAACGTGGTGCTGTCGCCGGATGCCGACCCCGAAGCGAAAGCCTTCCTCGACTTCCTCGTGACGGAGGAGGCGCCGGAAATCCCGGCGACCGAGGGCTGGCAGCGATAATTTTTAGCGCGCCCGGGAATAATTCCGGAGCGCCACACGTCTCTTTGTTGAATGACGGTGTGCGACTGTGCACCGCTCTAGCAGCCAAGGGAGGAGACTATGGCGCTCGACGAGGACAAGAAACGCTCGGTTCAGGAGTTTTTCGCAGATGATCCGGAGAAAGCGGACAAGGAATTTTTCGGACGGGTCGCAAACCCCGACCGGCGCGGTTTCCTGAAGCGCACCGGCTTGGCGACGATGGCCGCGATGGTTGGCACATCGATCCCGTTCCACCGCAACATGCCGATTGGCTTTGTGCCCGCTGCAATGGCGCAGGAAAACGTGCTGTTCGGCAAAGAAGGGCTGACCCTGCTCAACGACCGCCCGGTCAATGCCGAGACGCCGCCCGAGCTTCTGGACGATGCAATCACGCCGACCAGCAGGCATTTCATCCGCAACAACGGCATCCCGCCTGAAGACGTGGACCCGTCCACCTGGACGCTGACCATCGACGGGTTCGTCGACAACCCGATGGAACTGACCATCGCCGATCTGCGCGAGCAGTTCGAGGTTGTGACCATGGCGCTCACGCTGGAATGCGGTGGCAATGGGCGCGGTTTCTTCAACCCGCCCGCCAAGGGCAACCAGTGGACCTATGGCGCGGTGGCCTGTTCGGAATGGACGGGCGTTCGCCTCAAGGACGTGCTGGAAAAGGCGGGGGTGCAGTCCAACGTCGTCTACACGGCGCATTACGGGGCCGACGGACACCTGTCGGGCGATCCCGACAAGCTGCCGATTTCGCGCGGCGTGCCAATCGAAAAGGCGATGACGGACAACATCCTGATCGCCTTCGAAATGAACGGCGAGGCGCTACATCCGATGAACGGCGCCCCCTTGCGCCTTGTTGTGCCCGGTTGGCCGGCCTCGACCGCGCAAAAGTGGCTGACACGGATCGAGCTGCGCGACCAGGTGCATGACGGCCCGAAGATGACCGGCACGTCTTATCGCGTGCCCGCCTATCCCGTGGCACCGGGACAGGATGTGCCGGACGAGGATTTCGTCATCATCGAACGGATGCCGGTCAAGTCGCTCGTGACCTTCCCCGCCAACGGCGCCGACACCGGTATGGGCACGCAGGTGCGCGGCCACGCCTGGTCCGGCGACCGGTCGATCGACAAGGTCGAGATCTCGACCGATTTCGGGTCAACCTGGAGGGACGCCGAACTGGACGCACCGGTCAATGACGGTGCTTGGCAGAACTGGCGGGCCGACGTGACCTTCCCGCAGGCCGGCTACTACGAGGTTTGGGCCCGCGCCACCGACAGCGCGGGCGTCATGCAGCCCTTTGCCATCGACTGGAACCCGAAAGGTTATCTGAACAACACCATGCATCGCGTGGGTGTTCGCGCAAGCTAACCAATACCGGGGCGGCCTGGAGCCGCCCCTCAACACTTCCGGACTGGAGTTACCTCATGTGCTTCGCAACTCTGCGAAATCTCTCTCTTTTTGCGCTCGGCTTCGGCCTTGGCTCGCCCGCCTTGGCGGATCTTGACGCGGCCCTCGCGGCAGCCGATGCGTCCAAGGGAGAACGCGTCTTCAAGAAATGCGCCGCCTGCCACACTGTCGAACAAGGCGACAAGAACAAAGTCGGCCCCAACCTTTATGGTATCGTAGACGGGCCGGTCGCCGCGGTTGACGGCTTCAAGTATTCAAACGCCCTGACCGAATACGGTGACGAATGGACTCCTGAACGTCTTGATGCGTTCCTCACCAAGCCCCGGGCCGAGGTCAAGGGCACCAAGATGAGCTTTGCCGGGCTCAAGAAAGAGGAAGACCGCGCGAACCTGATTGCCTATCTGAACACCTTCTCCGACAACCCGCTTGCGTTCGGCGCGACCGAGGCCGCCGCACCGGCGACAGACAGCGCTGCCGAGGAGTACGAATTCGGCATCCTGTTCGATGCACCGGGCGTAGAGGCCACGTATTACGCCTGCACCGCCTGCCATTCCGAGATGATCGTCGCCCAGCAGGGCCTGACCCGCGACGAGTGGGACGAGATGTTCGAGTGGATGGTCGAAGAACAGGGTATGTCCGAAATCGAAGAGCCCGACAGGACCGAGATTCTCGACTACCTGGCGGCCCACTACAACACCGACCGTCCAAACTTTCCTCGCCCCCTCGGGAATTAAGGTGCTGCGGTCGGGAATGGGCCGATTTGTCCCGGCCCATCACCTGGCTCGTCCGCTTCACTGAGGAGCCTTTGACGTCATGTTGGGAGGGGCGGCTATCCGTTGCGCCTCCGTCCGGTCATGGCCGATCGTCGGGATACATCGCGATCATGACATTCGGGTATCGGTGGAGGTGTCCTGCTCAGCCCACTCTTTGTGATCGCAGGCTGGACGGAGGCAAGACGGACGGCCGGCATCGCCGCCGTCTTCGTCTTGTTCATCCGCGGGCAACCTCGCCAAACTGAGCAGCGTCCCGGCACATTTTGAGGTGCCCCTAGCACTACAGTTGCGTATTTGATCGGGCTTTTCGGTGGGCGATGGCGGCGGCGACTTGGTGCCCCCTTCGCCATCGTGACCAATCCCAGATGAAGGTGGCGGTGTGGACCGGGCGATGCAGCAGTCGCGTGCAGAGGCGACGGATTTCCGGCGTGGTCAGGGTTTGCCGGAGGCGCGCGATCATGCAGCCGGGCGTTTCGGACTCGTTTCGTTCTGTTTCCCATAGGCCGCGCGGCGCTGGTCGGCGCCGATCCGGGCGAGAAACGCGGCGGCGGCCATCACCAGACTCATGTGCCGATGCCAGCCGTGCCAGGACCGCGCTTCGCAGTGGTCAAGACCCAGGTCGTCCTTGGCACGGAGAAAACATTCCTCGATGGCCCAGCGCAGCCCGGCCGCCGCAGCGAGGTCTTCCAGCGTGGCGTCAGAAGGCGCGTAGGCGAAATAATAGGCGATGGCGCCGGGATCACGCAGACTCCGCCGCGCCAGAAACCAGAGGGAAAATCCCTGTCCGGCCTGATACTTGAGAGGCAGGCGCGCCCAGTGATAGAGCCGAGGCCCCTTGGCGCCTTCGCCGGCGCTGAGCGGCGTCCAGGTCTCGGCAGGCAGGTCGGCGATCATCGTCCCAGGGTCGGTCTGCACCAGCGACCAGTCTTCCAGGAACCGCAGCGTGTGATTGGAGCGTACCGCCAGCACATAGGCCTGGCCGCGGGCTTCAAGCATGCGCCGGAAGCTGTGATCGGAGCCGTAGACCGCGTCGGCGAGCACGAAGGCGCAAGGCGTGCCCTCGTCCAGCAGGCGCGCGATCATCTCGCAGGCCATCGCAGGCTTGGTGGCAAAGGCCACCTCATCAGGCACCTGCGCGCTATCGCGGCGCGCCGGATCGCCGGCCCAGGATTTCGGCAGATAGAGTTGCCGGTCGATCAGCGCCTGGCCCCAGCGGCTGGCATAGGCGGCAAAGACCCCGACCTGGCAGTTCTCGATCCGCCCCGCCGTGCCGGAATATTGCCGCGCGACACCGACCGAATGGGTGCCTTTCTTAGGCGATTGTATACTTGACAAACCACACTGGATTCCGATATAACTAACATAGAGTTAGAGGAAGCCTTCCATGTCTGTTCTGTCCGCCAAATACATGCACGACGAAGCCGCCGCATTTGAGCATGTGGAGGCGATGATCTGGGGCGACGAACCGATCTGCCCGCACTGCGGCACCGTGGGCAACGCTGGCAAGCTGGAAGGCGTCCGCACCAAGCCGAGCAAGAAGAACCCGGAAGGCAAAGAACGTCATGGCCTGTGGAAATGCCGTGAGTGCCGCAAACAGTTCACCGTGCGCAAGGGCACCATCTTCGAAGAAAGCCACATCCCGCTGCACCTGTGGCTGCAAGCCATTCACCTGATGGTGTCCAGCAAGAAGGGCATCAGCAGCCACCAGCTTCACCGCGTTCTGGGCATCACCTATAAGAGCGCGTGGTTCCTGACCCACCGCATTCGCGAGTGTATGCGTGATGGCGCGCTTGCCCCGATGGGCGGCAACGGCGGCGCTGTTGAGGTTGACGAAACCTTTATCGGTCAAAACCCTGACAAGCCCAAGAAGAAGGGCGCGCGTGGCTATGCCCACAAGAACGCCATGCTGACCCTTGTGGATCGCGATACCAAGCGCGCCAAATCCATCGTCGTTGACGATATTCGGAAGCACACGCTGGTGCCGATCCTGCGCGAGAACATCGCCAAGGAAGCCGTGGTCTACACCGATGAAGCAAAGCAGTACGGCAAGCTGTCCGATGATTTTGCTGACCATGACTTCACCACGCACAGCAAAGGTGAGTACGTGAAGCGCGAGAAGCCGCAGGTTCACACCAACACCGTCGAAGGCTTCTACAGCATCTTCAAGCGCGGCATGAAGGGCGTGTACCAGCACTGCGGCAAGCAGCATCTGCACCGCTACGCTGCGGAGTTCGATTTCCGCTACAACAATCGGATTGCGAACGGCATAGACGATTCACAGCGGGCTGGATTGGTGCTAGAATCGACCTATGGTCGTCGTTTGACCTACTCGGACTCATCAACGGTGCGCGCGTGACGAAGCATGACCCTCTTCTTTCCGGCTTTTTCAGTATAGCTGACGCCGCGCACCTACTGGGAGCATCGCAGCAAAGCCTGCGAGGGTGGCTTAATGGCTATCCTAATAGCGCAAAAGGCCCGGTAATTGACCGGGACTTCACTGGCAGCCGGGCTGTCAGTTTTCTCGATCTGATGGAGTTGCGGTTTATCGCATTCTTTCGGAATCAGGGCGTTGCCATGCCGACGTTAAGGAAAGCCGCTGATCGCGCACGGGTTGATTGGAGTGTCCAGCACCCGCTCGCATTGGCGAGTTCTAAATACGTCACGGACAGGAAAAAGGTGATAGCAACGTCCGCCGAAGAAACCGGCGATGAACGCGCTTGGGACATGGCCACGGGTCAGCACGAGATGTGGGTGACTATCGAGCAGTCTATTGAAAAAGGCGTAGAGTTTGATCCTAATACGTATCTGGCGAAACTCTGGGCTCCTAGGCCAGGGGAATTTCCAGATGTGCTAATCGACCCAAGAATTGCGTTTGGGCGGCCTTATGTGAAGGGTACTTCTGTACCAACCCGGACACTGTATAGGCAATGGCAAGCGGAAGGCCATAAAGCAAAAGTCGCGGCTTGGTTTGACGTGCCGGAAGAAGCAGTAGAGACAGCAGTTTCCTATGAGTTGAGAGCCGCTTGAAGATCCGTTGTGATGAACATGTATCGCCTCAAATTATCACGATTGTACGTGAGCTTGCGCTGAGTCCAAACTGGGAGATTTCTTCGGTAAGGGAGGCTGGACATTGCGGCGATGCAGACGTGCACTGGATAACGAAATTTTCCGAAGAAGGTGGCAACGCTATCCTGACTGCCGACAAAGACTTCACCACGCTCGAGCCGCAGGTAAACGCCGTGTTTGATACGGGGTTAAGGGTTATCCAGATGCCCAGCAAGTGGGGTCATGCTAGGGGGCATCTCCAAGCTGCGCACACGCTGCTATGGTGGCCGTGCATCGAGAAGACCATCTCCGAAATGAACCAGCGGGAATGCTATAGACCCGATTGGAATATCAAGCAGGCAGCCGACATGGCGCTAAAGAAGGTGACGATTGACTTCCAAAAAGCCCAGAAGAAGCGCCGAAAAGCCCGGAAATAAATCCCAGCTTGAACGCTTCAAGGAAGCCGCCCGCCAGCTAGAGACGGACGACGATGAAGAGCGGTTCAACGAGCGCTTGAAGGAGCTGGCGAAGCAGAAGCCGGAGAAGGGCAAGCCGGACGACTGATATTGCTCTACGGTTCGTAATGTTATATCATATCTTCCATGAAAATCGCCCTGATACATACCTTGGCCCGAGTCCTAGGCGTTCTGGTTCACATTGACGGCCTGCCGTATGGTCGGCGTGGTAATGTTGGCCAGCTAGATCGCGGCTAGAAGAACCGAGAGAGCCAGTTGTTGGTGCCTTGGAACGCCTTGGTGAAGGCCGGCTTCTTGCTGAATTCAATAACCATCAGCTTGTCGTCTTCATCAATGTACCCCGCCAAGTGGTCCTTGACCTCAATGGTCGAATTGTCGGCGCTCAGTAGCCAATGGGAAAGTTGCACCTTGACCGTATCAAGTTCCTTTAGTCGATCAGTCAGGCGATCATAGTCTTTCTCTGCAACAAGGTCGTAGGTGATACTGAACAACGCCATTCTCGAATCTCCACAAATCAATGTGGAGCCACGCTAACTACCGTGGGTTGATTCGACAATGGGTTTGTCAAGTATACAATCGCCAAGCCTTGGCTCGCCATTTCAGGAACGTCCCATTTCCAAGTGTCACCGCGCCGCTTGATTGCGGCTGCTGGGTATCCAAGGTTCTAAACAATTAAAGCCCAAACTGAAGTCGATTGTGGCCTTATTTTCCTGAATCCTCGGTCGAATTGCCTTACTATCAAGGAAAATCTGACCGGTTCTCCCTTGATGACGAGTCGGTTCGGGAAAATCGGTGATCACGCGCCACTGGCGAGCTGTCTGGTCGGACGACTTACCAGGGCCGGCGCGTAAATTCGGGGCCTGCCGCGCGTTCATAGGCGCGCGCGATCCGCAGCAAGTCGAGGTCTCCCCTGTGCCGCCCGATCAGTTGCAGGCCCATCGGCAAGCCGGATGTGTTGAAGCCCGCCGGGATCGAAATGACCGGATGGCCTGACAGCGACCCGGGGATCACCACTTCCATCCAGCGGTGATAGGTGTCCATCCCGCGCCCTGCGATCTCCTGTGGCCAGCTCTGCTCGATCGCAAAGGGAAAGACCTGCGCGGTTGGCAAGGCCACGACGTCGTAGCGCTCGAGCAGGCGGGTCAACGCGGCCTGCCAGGCTGTGCGGCTGACGTTGGCGGCGTGAATGTCGCGCCCGGTGAGCGACAGCGCGCCTTCGACTTCCCATTGCGCTTCCGGCTTCAGCATCTCGCGCTTCTCGGGGTCGTCATAAAACGCGCCGATGCTACCCGCCACACCCCAATGGCGCAGGGTCAGCCAGCAGCGCCAGAGCCGGTCGGGATCGAAGTCGGGCAATGCCGCGTCAACCTCGGCCCCCAGATCCCGGAATGTTGCGAGCGCCTGTTCGCAGAGCGGCAGGATGCCGGGCTCCATCGGCAAGTGACCATTCCAGTCGCCCATCCAGGCAATGCGCAGCCCGTTGATATCGCGGTCGAGCGGCGCGGTGAACATCGCCGGATCTTCGTCGAGCGACAGGGGCACGCGGGGATCGGCACCGGCCTGCGTGGCAAGCAGGCGGGCAAGATCGGGCACGGTGCGCGCCATGGGGCCTTCGGTCACCAGTTGCTGGCCAAAAACCTCGGGCGCCGGGCCAAAGGGGACGCGGCCGAACGACGGGCGAAACCCGTAGACATTGTTGAAGGCGGCCGGGTTGCGCAGCGACCCCATCATGTCACTGCCGTCGGCCACCGGCAGCATGCGCAGCGCCAGCGCCACGGCCGCACCGCCCGAAGAGCCCCCGGCGCAGAGGTCAGGGTCATAGGCGTTGCCGGTGGCCCCGAACACAGGGTTGTAGGAATGAGAGCCGAGGCCGAATTCCGGCACGTTGGTCTTGCCGATCACGATGGCACCGTCGCGCTTCATCCGCTCAACGACGATGGAATCGGTTTGTGGCACGTTGTCGGCCAGAAGGGGCGAGCCAAAGGTGGTGCGCAGCCCTGCCGTCATCGCAAGATCCTTGATCGCCTGCGGAATGCCATGCAGCCAGCCACGCGAAACTCCGCGCGCAAGCTCGGCGTCGCGGGCATCGGCCTCGTGCAACAGGGCGTCGCCGTCACGCAACGAGACGATGGCGTTGACCCGAGGATTGACCGCTTCGATATGACCGAGATAGGTGGTCATGACCTCGCAACACGAAATGTCGCGGGCATGGATGGCGCGCGACAGGGACATGGCATCCCAGGTGCAGGGAGTGGGCACATCATCGCTGTTAAGGGACGGGCGTGTGTCTGTCATGGCGCTCTCTTCGGGTGTGGTCGGGCAGGCAAGGTACGGCGCAGCCGACACTGGTGATGCGCACCGCCCTTTTCAATGATATCCGGACCGCACGTGGCGCGCGGTCCGGCAGGCAGGCTACGGCAGGAAGGTCAGCCCGCCGCCGATGATCACACCGGTCACGACAAGGACGATCAGGCAGAAGCCCATGATGTCCTTGGCCGAGAGCCCGGCAATGGCAAGGATCGGCAGCGCCCAGAACGGCTGGATCAGGTTGGTCCAGGTGTCGCCCCAGGCTACGGCCAGTGCTGCGCGGGCCGGAGATACGCCAAGCGCCGCCGCCGCATCCAGAACGATCGGGGCCTGCACCGCCCATTGCCCGCCACCCGACGGCACGAAGATATTGACGATTCCCGCCGACAGGAAGGTAAAGAGCGGAAAGGTCTGTTCGGTCGAGATCGCCACGAAACCGCTCGACAGCGTGACCGCCAGACCGGACCCCACCATCATGCCCATGATGCCCGCATAGAAGGGAAACTGGATCACGATGCCGCCGGCCCCTTCGATGGCCTTTTTCATCGCCGCGAGGAACAGGGTCGGACGTCCGTGCAGCAAGATCCCGGCAAAGAGCAACGTGAAGTTCATGATGTTCAGGTTCAGCCCGCCATCCGCCGCAAGGAAATAATGCGCGACGTAGAGCAGCCCAAGCCCCCCCGCGAGGATCGAAATCAGGCGACTGTCATCCATGCCATTCGCCAGGGTCGTGCTGTCCGCGCCGTCGTCTTCGGTCTCGGCCAGCCGCGCGGGATCGACGGTCACGGTCTCTTCCGGCGAGGGCATGATCAGGCGGTTGACCAGCGGGATCGCCAGCAGCAGCCCGAGCAGGATGCCAAGGTTCAGGGTCGAAAACAGGGTTTCACTTGTCGGGATGATACCGATCAGCTCCTGCGCAAAATGCCCCTCGGTCGCGATCACCAGTGGGATCGACCCGGACAGGCCGCCATGCCAGATCATGAAGCCACTGTAGGCGCTGGCGATGGCAAGACGGTAGTCAAGCCCTTCCACCTGACGGCCCAATTCACGGGCAAAGAAAGCGCCGATCACCAGTCCGAAACCCCAGTTGATCCAGGCCGCGACCAGCGAGACAAGTGTCACCAGAATGATGGCCTGCCCCGGCGTGCGCGGCAGGCGCGCCAGCGCCCGCAACAGCTTGCGGAACGGCGGCGTGCTGGCCACGACGAAACCGGTCACGAGGATCAGCACCATCTGCATTGAAAACGCCAGTAGGTTCCAGAACCCCTCTCCCCAGTAGGTCATCATTGCGATGGGGCTCTGGCCTTCGACCAGCATCCCGGCGGCAAAGACCACCAGTGTCAGCATCAGCACCAGAACAAATGCGTCCGGCAGATATCGTTCGACCATGCGCACCGACGCGCGCGTTGCACCCTTGAACATGAGGTTTCTCCTCCCTCGTTGTGATGGATTGATCTCAGCTGCGCGGCAGGATCGGCATCTGTTTGGCCAGACCGAGCGCATCCTCCAAAAGATGTGCCGAGGACAAGAGATCGAAGTCGCCGCGCGGCTTGCCGATCAGTTGCAGGCCCACGGGCAGACCGTCTTTCGTCGTGCCGCAGGGGATCGAGATCGCCGGGCAGCCGGTCAGCGTGATGACGAAGGTCAGGAACATCCAGTCGATGTAGGATGTCAGCGTCTGACCGCCGATCTCGGTCGGGAACCGCTGATCGACCTTGTAGGGCGGCACGGTCACCGTCGGGCAGGCCAGCAGATCGTGGGTCTCGAAGAAGCGGGTCATTTCGTGGAAGATGCGGGCGCGGACCCGCTCGGCGCTCAGCACCTCGTCGGCGGTAATGTTCTGGCCCTTCTCGATGTTCCAGATGATCTCCGGCGCGACACGCTCGCGGTCGGTTTCCAGCAGGTCGCCGCGCAGCGTGGCCACGAGCACCGCCCGAAGCGTCTGGAAGGCGTCGATGCCGCCGCCGAGATCAGGGCAGGTCTCTTCGACCGTCGTGCCCATATCGGCAAATCCCTGTGCGCCCTTGCGGCAAATCTCGGCCACCTCGGGATCGACCAGCGACAGGCCGAGATCGGGGCTGTAGGCCACGCGCTTGGGAGGACTTGCGTTTTTCACGGCTTGGACAAAGGGTTTTTCGGGCCGCGGAATGGCCAGCGGATCGCGAGGATGCGCATGGGCCAGCGAGTCGAGCATAAGCGCACAATCGGCCACATTGCGGGCCATCGGACCTTCGACCCAGAGCGGATCGAACGGCAAAAGCCCCTTGCCACGCGGCACCCGGCCCACACTGGGGCGCAGCCCGACGATGCCGCAATAGCTGGCGGGAATGCGCAGGCTGCCGCCGAGGTCGTTGCCGGTGGCAAGCCAGGCCTCGCCCGTCGCAAGCGCGCAGGCCGAGCCGCCCGACGAGCCGCCAACAGTGCGCGTCAGATCCCAAGGGTTGCGGGTGGCGCCGAAGACCGGGTTGAAGGTATTGGCACCGGCGATCTCCGGCACGTTCGATTTCGCCATCGGGATGCCGCCGCTTTCCTCAAGCGTGACCACGGTATAGTCGGACTCTTCCACCCGGTTCTCGGCAAAGATCGGCGAGCCGTAGGTGGTGATCTGTCCGGCGACGTCGTTGTAATCCTTCACCGCGACCGGCAGACCGGCGAGCCAGCCGGGACGGCCGGCGCCCGGATGGTCCTTTTGCGCCGCAAACGCCTTGGCGGCGTCGCGCGCTTCGTCGAAGAAACGGATCGGCAGGGCATTGATCTGCGGCTCGACGGCCTCGATGCGCGCGGCGGCGGCGTCGACCAGCTCAAGCGGCGTGACCTCGCCCTTTTTCAAGAGGCCAACCACCTCGGTCGCGGTCATCTCGACCAGTTCATTGGTGCTGCTCGCTTGCGAGGCAATATCGTTTTGTTGCGAGTTCATGCGGGTTCCTCCCCCTGACTGAGTTTTCAAATTATCTGTCGGCCCGGCGCGCAAAGCGCGTCAGTTGGCCGTTTGGTAGAGATCCTTGTAGCGCGTGCGCAGCTCGGCCTTTTGCACCTTGCCCATGACGTTGCGGGGCAGTTCCTCGATACAAAGCACGCGCTTGGGCTGCTTGTAGCGTGCCAATACGCTGGAAAGCCCGTTTTGCAGGGCTGCCTCGTCGACCGCTTCGCCGGGGCGCGGGACAACGATGGCGGTCACAGCTTCGCCGAAATCGGGGTGCGGCAGGCCGATCACGGCGGATTCCGAAACTCCCGGAAGGTCGTCGATCAGCGCCTCGATTTCCTTGGGATAGACGTTGTAGCCACCGGTGATCACCAGATCCTTGTCGCGCCCGACAATGCGCAGATAGCCGTCACCGTCGATCCTCCCGAGGTCGCCGGTGATAAAGAATCCATCGGCGCGAAACTCGGACGCGGTCTTTTCCGGCATGCGCCAGTAACCCTGGAACACGTTCGGGCCGCGCACCTCGATGGCGCCGATGTCGCCCTGCGGCAGTTCGGCACCGGTCTCGCGTTCGGTTATACGGATCTCGACCCCCGGCAGCGGAAACCCGACGGCGCCGGGGCGTCGCGCACCGTCATAAGGGTTCGAGGCGATCATGCAGGTTTCGGTCATGCCGTAGCGTTCGAGGATCGCAAACCCCGTGCGTTGCTCAAAGGCGCGGTGATCCTCTTCCAGTAGCGGCGCAGAGCCGGACACAAAGAGCCGCATTCCGGCGGTGGTCACGGCGTCCAGCCGGGGCGATTTCAGCAACCGGGTGTAGAAAGTCGGCACGCCCATCAGCACCGTCGCATCCGCCATTTCCGCAATGATCTCGTCAGGATCGAAGCGGGTCAGGAAAATCATCGTGGCCCCGGCGGCCAGCGCCATGTTGCAGGCCACGAACAGCCCGTGGGTGTGGAAGATCGGCAGCGCATGGATCAGCCGATCCTCGGTGGTAAAGTGCCAGGCATCGAGTAGCGCGGCACAATTCGACGCCAGGTTGCCATGGGTCAGCACCGCCCCCTTGGAGCGGCCGGTCGTGCCAGAGGTATAGAGGATCGCCGCCGGATCATCAGCGCTGCGCGCCACCGGGGTTTCGATCGGTGTGACGCGGCGGGCGCGTTCGGCAAGCGTACCCTCTCCTGCCCCGCCAAGGCTTTCGACAGTCAGCCGATCTGAGGCGCGAGCCGCGTGCTGGCTCAGGGTTTCAGGGCGGCAGACAAAGAGCGCGGGCTCGGAATCGCCGAGGAAATAGTCGATCTCAGCCCCGGTATAAGCGGTGTTGAGCGGCAGGAAGACCGCCCCCCGGTGCAGCGTGGCGAGATACAGCAGCACCGCTTCGGGGCTTTTGTCCACCTGCGCCGCTACGCGGTCGCCCGGTTGAACGCCGATCTCCTCCAGCACGCCGGCAAAAGCCGTGACCTGGGTCATCGCCTCGGCAAAGGAAATGTCCGGCTCACCGGGCCGTTCGAACAGCACCGTGGCGCCGTTGGCGTCGCAATTCCGGGCAAAGAGGTCGAGAAGTGTCTTGAACATGAAGGTTTCCCTTTCCGGTCTGAAGGTCGGATCAGATGTCATTCGGCTGTCGCCTTCTGGCTGCGCAGCGCGCGTTTCAGATCTGGGCCGCAAGTGACGGTGCCATCGGTGACAAAGGCTTCGTGCTGCGCCTCGATCCGCTCGGGTTCGTAGAGATAGTTGATCATCACCCCATGCGCGCGGCTCAGCGCCCCTGCGGCGAGGTCGGCGGGCCAGTTGACCCGATGGGCCGACGCGCCATTGCCGAGATGGAAGCGCGCAACCGGGTCGACGGGCGCGCCAGAGGCGGTTTTGCCTTGGGTGAAGTAGCGTGCGGCCCAATGATGAACCTGCGGCGCAAGGCGTTGGATCGCCGCGTCGTCACTCTGCCAACCGCCTTCGGCCAGTTCTTTGGAGAGGCTCTGTGCCGCAGGATCGGTCTGTTTGGACAGCCAGCCCGAGAATTCGGGCGCAGGCGACAGCGTCACGAAATTTTTCAGCCCCGGCAACTGGCTGGACAGATCCCGCACCACCTGCTTGATCAGGAAGTTGCCGAAGGACACGCCCTTCAGTCCCGGCTGGCAATTGCTGATAGAATAGAAAACCGCAGAGTCCGCCTCGTCTTCTTCGACATCGTGCGCATCTGAGAGCAGCGGGCCGATGGCGTCGGGAATACCCCGGCACAGCGCGACTTCGACAAAGATCAGCGGCTCGTCGCCGGTGGCGGGGTGAAAGAAGCCGTAACACCGGCGGTCGGCGGGATCGAGACGGCGGCGCAGATCATCCCAGTCACGGATTTCATGCACCGCTTCATAGGCGACAATCTTTTCCAGAATCGCGGCAGGCGTGTTCCAGTCGATGCGACGCATCACCAGGAAACCACGATTGAACCACGACGCGAGCAGGTGCCCGAAATCGGCGTCGAGCGGCCGAAGCTCCGGGGCTTCGCGGATCAGGCCAAGCAGGTCGGCGCGCATCCGAACAAGCTGAAGCGTGCCGCCGGGCGCGAAATTCAGACGCCGCAACAGGGTCTGGCGACGCGGCTCAACCGCTCGGAACAATGCCTCGAGGTCGGCTTCGTCCTGGGTCTTGTCCCAAGCGCCGAACGCGCTTCGGATTGCCGCAGGATCTGCGCTGTAGTTGGTCAGGAGGCTGCGGAAGAAATCCGCCTGCCCTGCCCGGTCGAGCTTGCCATAGGCGTCAAGCGCGTCTCTCGCCACGGCCACCTGCAAGGCTTCGCCAGCGTGCCGCATCAATTCGGTGCAAGCTTCCGCAAGGCGTTGATCGGCGGGCAGAGAGGACCGGCCTGTGCCTTCGGCCTTCACGCTGATGCGTGCGCCGATGCTGTGCAAAAGCTCGTTGAGGAAAGCGATGTTGGAGCCGGGCATGGTGAATCTCCTCTTGGTGGATGGCATCGTTATACACGAAATCGCTTCTGTTGTATATAACAAAGATTTCTGTGGATGCATGAGGTAAGATATTCTATTTTTCAAACCAGTTCACAACGGAGGCCCCCATCCATGAGCAACGTGTCGAACACGCTCCGCATTCGCGAATCTCTTGAAAACGCGATTGTTGACGGCCGATACGTGCCGGGCACCAAGCTCGATCCGATACAGCTGGCCGAAGAATTCGGATGTTCCCGCACGCCGATCCGCGAAGCCTTGCAGCAGCTCGAAGCCTCGGGCCTCGTGCGGATTCACGCAAAGCGCGGCACATTCGTATCGGAATGGAACGTCGAAGAGCTGGCCGAACGCTTCGAGGTGATGGCAGAACTCGAGTCCACCTGCGCAAGACTGGCCGCCCGCCGCATCACGAACGAGGAACTGGCCGAATTGGTGTCACTGCATGAAAGATGCCGCCGGATGGCGGAGGACGAGCGGTACGACGATTACTATGCCGAGAACTCGGCTTTTCACGCCTGTATTTACACCGCCACGCACAATAGCTTTCTCGCACAAGAGGCGCTGCGACTGCACGCCATGTTGCAACCCTATCGCCGCATCCAGCTTCGGGTCCGCAATCGGATGAAGCGCTCCTACAACGAACATGAGGCGGTGGTGTGCGCGATCCGAAATGGTGATGACAGCGCGGCATCAGAGGCGATGCGGGCGCATGTTCTGATCCAGGGCGACCGGTTCCACGATCTCGTCGCGGCTCTCAGAACCGAACCCTCCGTGCAACAGGCGATCGAGTGAAACCGATAGTCCGTCTGCCTGCTTTTGCGCCGCCGGGTGGCTGATTTTTCCACCGCCGTTGACATGCCAGGGCGCTGGTTCGCCCCCTGTCTCAGATTTGAGGGAAAGGTTATCGGATTGAACGGCGACGGGCGGACGTTGATTTCGTTGAGTTTCTCATCTCACAAATCAGCGGCCGCGCATTCCAGAGCAGAAAGATCCCCGGCTCACGCCGCCTTGGTGCCGCGACGACGGCGCATCGCCTTGGCGATGGGCCAGGCAATCACCAAAAGCGTCGCAAGAGCCAGCGCCGCGGAAATCGGGCGGGTCAAGAGTTCTGTTGCGTCACCGCGGCTGATCAGCAAGGCGCGGCGGACGCTCTGTTCGGCCATGGGGCCGAGGATCATCCCGAGGATGATCGGTGCCAGCGGCACGTTCACCTTCTCCAGGAAATACCCCGCGAGGCCGGCGGCGAGCATCACCCAGAGGTCGACCGGGCGGCCATTGATGACGTAGACGCCCACACACATCAGGATCAGGATCGAAGGCACCAGGAGCACGCCGGGCAGGCGCTGGAACTGGGCGAAGACGCGTGTGGCGACGGCGCCTCCGAGGGCGAAGATCAACACCGAGGTGAGCAGCATCTCCATCATGAAGCCGCCCACCAGGACCGGATTCTGGTGGAAGAGCTGCGGGCCGGGTTGCAGCCCGTGGATGGTCAGCGCGCTGAGCACCAGCGCCGCGACCACGTTGCCGGGGATGCCAAGCGACAGCGCCGGGATCATCGAGGCGGCATTGTCGGCATTGTTGCCGCATTCCGCCGCCGCCACGCCCTGCGGATTGCCCTTGCCGAAGCTCGACGGGTCATCCGAGGCATTCTTGGCCGCATTGTAACTGAGGAAGGCCGCGATATTGCCGCCCGCGCCGGGCAGGATGCCGACGCCGATGCCGATGCCGGATGCACGGATCCAGGTCGGGATCAGCCCGCGCACCTCGCCGGGCTTGAAGGGCACATTGGTCAGCTTGAGTTGCGCCGCCGACAGCCCCTTGAGATCGGTCTTTTCGGCCAGTTGCAGCACGGGTGGTAGTGCGTAGAGCCCCACCAGCACCACGATCAGGTCGAGCCCGCCCAGAAGCCAGGTCTGGCCAAACGTGAACCGCGCCTGCCCCGAGAGGTTGTCGATCCCCAAGGTGCCGATCAAGAGCCCCAGCACCGCGGCCATGATGCCCTTGACCGGGTCGGAGCCGACCATGACGCCGACCGAGGCCATGCCGAAGATCGCGATCCAAAAGTACTCGGCAGGACCGAAGAACAGCGTCACGCGTGCCAGAAGCGGTCCGACGGTCATCAGGGCGATGGCGCTGGCGATGCCGCCCACGGCCGACGACCAGCTGGCGATCTTCAGGGCCTTGGCGGCTTCGCCCTTGTCGGCCATCGGGAAGCCGTCGAAGGTGGTGGCGATCGAGGCGGGCGTGCCGGGAATGCGCAGCAGGATCGCCGGGATCGCGCCGCCATACATCGATCCGTTGTAGATGCCCGCCACCATGGCGAGCGCCACCAGCGGGTCCATCGAATAGGTCAGCGGCAGCAGAAGCGCGATGGCCATCACCGGGTTCAGCCCCGGCAGCGCGCCGATGAAGACACCCAGCAGCGTGGCGCCGATCATCGCCGTCAGCGGCCCGAAGGACAGGACGTGGGCAAGCGCGTTGGTATAGAATTCCATATCAGGCTCCGGCGGCGAAGAGGGACAAAAGAGCCTCGCGCGGCAGCGGCTTTTCCAACAGCACCGAGAAGACGAGGTAGATCAGCACCATGAAAACCAGCGCCACGATCAGCGCATAGACCAGCTGGCGGAAGCCCAGCGCCATGGGCAGCGCCAGCATCAGCAGGAAAGAGGCGGTGTAGAAACCCAAGGGCACAACCAGCGCCACATAGATTGTCGCGATCACCGCGGCGATGATCATCTGGGCGGTGCTGATGCCGAATGCCATGATACTCATGGCGCTTCTGGGCAAACTGGCCGAACGGCGCTTTCCCGAGATCGCGCCACTCAAGCGCAACATCGCCCTTGGGCTTGTCACGTCGGTGATCATGCAGTCTCTTGTGGCGGCCATATCGGCGGGCACCGTGGTCGGCTTTGCGGATGGCGATCTGTTCCGGCAGGCATGGGCCACTGCCTTCGTCACCGCCTTCCCGGTCGGGCTGGCTTTGGCCTTGTTGCTGACCACGCTGATCAAGCCCGGGCTTGAAAGTTTTTTGCGCCGCTGAGCCCCGCGAGCGTCCCACCGATCGATAAGGGCGAGAAGACAGAAACCACGCCATGCCCACCCGCAAACCGGTGTCTGCAATCGTCTTCGACGTCAATGAAACACTGCGCGACATCGCCGCCGTCATGCACCTCGGATTGCTCGCGCGCGACCTCGATGGGAAAGGAGTCGCCGACCCAGATCTGGCCGTGCGGATGCGAGTTGGAACAGTCCTTTACCACGCCCTTGTTTTCGAAGATCGCCACCCAGTCGTGATCCTCGAGGAATGGGGCATGCAAAGCGCCGCGCTGCCGGAGATCACCATCAAACTGCCGGCCAGCAAGCGATGAGGTGCGGTACGATCTTGACGGCAGCTCATATCAACGAAGCACCGACGCAAAACAAACGGTCGTGCACAGGCGGAATTTGGAAGCCTGGTCCCTCAGCTTCGTCTAATTCCGCTCAATTGAGCCCCGCTTCCAGCCAGGCCGGTGGCGTGGCGCTGGTTCGACCCGTCTGCGCGGCCTCGGCACATTGCGCGAGCGCGCCGAAACGCACGGCCCGTCTGGACAGGGGCCCGGTCTGTGTCAACTGCGCGTCCAGTCTCACGCGCCGTCCTCTCCGAGGCCCGGTTGTTCGAGATATGTCACCTTCATGAAGTCAGCGATCCGGTCTTCGAACACGCGGGTGTGGTTGTGGGCCAGCCGGTCGGCCTCGGCCTCGTCTTGCGCCGCGATTGCAGAGACCATCAGGTGATGTTCGGGGCTGAGCGGGAATTCGGAGCCGCTCTTTCGCACATGGGCAAAGTGAAAGTGCAGGATGCGGCGGCCTTCGTCGAGCATCCGTTCGTAGCTTTGCGCGAGGTAGCGGTTGCCGCCGGCGTTGGCGATGGACATGTGAAAAACCTTGTTGGCCTCGGACAGCGCCAGCGCCTGGCCTGTGGGGCAGAGCACATCGTAATCATGGGCCGCCCGCGACATTACGGCGATATCAGCTTCGGTGCGGTGCCGGGCGGCCAGCCGCGCGGTGGCGCGTTGCAGGTAATCCACTGCCTCTACAAAGCGGGGCAGAGTGGCGATATCCAGCGGCGCGACGATAGTGGAGCGGTTGGGCAGCATCTGCACCAGCCCGACCGCCGAGAGCCGGATAAGCGCCTCACGGATCGGCGAGCGCGACATGCCGAACCGGGCGGCAAGCGCGGTCTCGTCCAGCGCCGTGCCGGGAGCGAGCTTGAGTTCTAGAATTTCGTCGCGCAGCGCGTCCAGCACATGCCTGGAGCCGCCTCCGCGTTTACGGGCCATCCTGGGTTCGCTGTCTGGTTCGGCGTTTCGCATCGCATTCGTCCAATTTTTTGAGCAGATGGCCCGGTATTCACAAAGATTATGGCCTCGTCAGGAACGGGCCCGACTCAAGTTTATTGACATGTCGACTTCGTGTCGACTAGCTTTCGGTTAACTCTTGTCGACAAACTGTCGGCACAACCAAGCCAACCAAAAGGGAGACCTTCCAATGAAATTTCTTCTGACAGCAGCCGCGGCGCTGGGCCTGATGGCGGGGGCGGCCTCGGCGCAGAGCCGGCTGGAGACTGTGCAGGAACGCGGCAAACTTCTTTGTAGCGGTCACAACGGCAGTTATCTGGGCTTTGCCGAAGTCGACGATCAAGGCAACTGGGAGGGTCTCGACATCGACCTGTGCCGGGGCTTGGCGGCGTCGCTCTTCGGCAAGGCCGAGGGCCATCTGGACATCGTACCGATCTCTTGGGCACAACGTTGGCCCGCGCTGCAATCGGGCGATATCGACGTGATCATCAAGCTCTCGGGCTGGTCGCAAAGCCGCGACACCGAACTGAACCTGGCTTTTTCCAACCCCTATTTCGTGGCCGGTTTCCACGTCATGACCAATGCCGACCTGGGCGTTGAATCCGTGGCCGGCCTCGACGGCGGCTCGATCTGCGTCTCGGCGGGCACCACCACTGAGCGCTTCCTGGCGGCCTATGTCGAGAAACTGGGCATCGACGTCGAGATTATCGTCTTCGAATCCGGCGACGAGGTGCGAACCGCCTATTTCAATGGCCGCTGCGATGGGTTGACCCTGCTGGCGCCGCCGCTGGCCGCTGCCCGGGCGACCTCGGAAAACCCTGAGGCGCATGTGATCCTGCCCGACGTGATCGCGCTGGAGCCGGAAGGCATTATCGTGCCCGAGGGCGATCCGAAATGGCTGGACGTGATGAACTGGATGTTGTCGTCGCTCTGGTTCGCCGAGCTGAACGGCATCACCAGCGAGAACGTGGACGAGATCAAGGCCAACCCGCCCTCGGCACAGATTGGCAAGTTTCTCGGCGTGACGCCGGGCTATGGTTCGCGGCTGGGGCTGTCGGATGACTGGGCCTACAACCTGATCACGGAAGTTGGCAACTACGCCGAGATCTATGACCGCAACATCGGCGTGCCCTATGCGTTGCCGCGCGCGAAGAACAACCTCTACACCAATGGCGGCCTGTTCTACCCGCTGATGGTCGACTGAAACCGTCGCGCCGGCGTCCGGGCTTCGGCCCGGGCGTCGGACCCTTCCGCGTCAACGGAGCCTCTCCATGATCTCGCTTCTCAGACAGAAATCCTTTCGCGATACCGCGTCTCAGGTGGGCTTCATCGGCGTGCTGATCTTGCTGGTGGTCACCTTCGCGCTGACCGCAAAGACCAATCTGGACGCGCAGGGCATGACTTCGGGCTTCGGCTTCCTGGAGCGCGCCACGGGCTGGGGCGTCAGCTTTTCACTGATCCCATTCGACACCAACGACACCTACGCCCGGGTGATCCTCGTCGGGCTGCTGAACTCACTGTTTCTCGGCGCGATTTCTTTGACGCTGGCGACCGTGATCGGCATCGGCATCGGCATCATGCGGGTGTCGGGCAACAAGATGGCCGAGCTGATTGGGACTGTCTATGTCGAGATCTTCCGCAACCTGCCATTGCTCTTGCAGGCCTTCTTCTGGTACGCGGTGCTGACCACGCTGCCCCGGCCTCGCGATGCGCTGGAGTTTGGTGGGGTGGCGTTTCTCAACGGACGCGGCGCCTACCTGCCTGGCCTGAATGTCACAGGCTTTTCGGTCTTTCTCGCGGCGATAGCGCTGGCGGTCACTGTTGGTCTCTGGCTCTGGCTCCGGTCGGCGCGGCGCTTTGCCCGGATGGCGCCGCACATCAAGAAGGCGTGGTCTCGCGGCCTCTGGCTGGGCTGGGCGGCGCTGGCCGTGGCCCTTTTGTGGGCCGGCCGCATCCCCGAAACGCCGCTTTTGAGCATACCCACCCTCAAGGGCCTGAACTTCCGCGGAGGCATCCGCGTCTCGCCCGAGCTTCTGACCTGCATCATCGCCATCTCGGTCTATGGCGGTGCCTATATCGGCGAGATCGTGCGCGCGGGCTTCAACGCCGTGGGCAAGGGCCAGAGTGAGGCCGGCCACGCGCTGGGCCTGAGCACCTGGCAGACCTTCACCCGCATCCGTCTGCCACTGGCGATCCGTGCTGTCATGCCGATGCTGATCAACCAGTACGTCTGGCTGTTCAAATCCACAACCATCGGCATCGCCGTGGGCTTCGTGGATTTCTTCATGGTGATCTCGACCTCGATCAACCAGTCGGGCCAGACGCTTGAACTGATTGCCATCCTGATGGGCGGGTTTCTTGTCATCAACTATTCCATGGCCTGGGTGCTCAATCGCGTGAACGACGCGATCAAGCTCAAGGGCACGCAGCTGAGGACCTGAGCGATGGACGCGACCTTGCCAAGACAGACCCGTCTTCGCGCGCTGCGCACCGACTACTTCTCGACCCGCCTCGACACGCTCGTCACGCTCGGCTTCGGCCTGCTGGCGGCCTGGGTGCTGTGGTCGCTCTTTGACTGGGGCGTGCTGCACGCGGTCTGGAGCGCCGAGAATCGCGAGGCTTGCGGCCACGGAGCCGAGGGCGCCTGCTGGGCCGTGATCGATGCGCGTTGGCGGCTGATCTTATTCGGGCTCTACCCGTTCGAAGAACAATGGCGTTCCGCCCTGGCCTGCGCGGTGATCGTGCTGACCGGCGGGGCCTCTTGCGCGCCATGGTTCTGGACGGCGCGGCGGTTGGCAGCTCTGTGGGTGGCAGGGTTCGTGACCTTCTACGTTCTGATGCGTGGCGGGGTCTTCGGGCTGACCGAAGTGTCCGAGCAGAACTGGGGCGGGCTGTCGCTGACCATCTTCATCTTTGCCAGCGTGACGCTGCTGGGGATGCCGCTGGCCATCGTCTTTGCGCTTCTCCGCCGGTCGCAACTGCCCTGGATCGCGCGCACAATGGGCGTAATCATCGACGCCATCCGCTCGCTCCCGCTTCTGTCGATCATGTTCACCTTTGCCATCGTCCTGCCCTTCGTGCTGCCCGGCTGGATGATCGGCGACAAGCTGCACCGGGTGATCGCGGGCTACGCGCTGTTCTTTGCCTGCTACCAGGCCGAGATCATCCGCGGCGGCATCCAGTCGCTGCCCGGCGGCCAGGAAGAGGCAGCACAGGCGCTGGGCCTGGGCTACTGGCACCGGATCGGACATATCATCCTGCCGCAGGCGTTCCGCAATGCGCTGCCCGCGACGATCAACCAGCTGGTGATCACCTTCAAGGAAACCTCGCTGGTTGTCATCATAGGCTTTTTCGAGATCCTCGCCTCGGGCAATGCTGCCTATGGCAACTCGGAATGGAATTTCGCCCATGTCGAGGTCTATGCCTTCGTCGGTCTGATCTACTTCGTCTTCGTCTTCGCGCTGTCCCGCTACGGCGCTTACCTTGAACGCCGCATGGCCGTTGCCGAGCGCTAGGAGGATTTGACCATGCCCATTTCGCAAACCGCTGTCCGCATCAGCCAGATGGACAAGTACTACGGCACATTCCATGCCCTGAAGGGCATCAACCTGGAGGTGGCCAAGGGTGAAAAGATCGTCGTCTGCGGCCCCTCCGGGTCGGGCAAGTCGACGCTCATCCGCTGTATCAACCGGCTGGAGGAACACCAGTCCGGCACCATCACGGTGCTGGGCACCGAACTGGATGACAACCTTGACAACATCGACGAAATCCGCCGCGAGACCGGCATGGTGTTCCAGCATTTCAACCTGTTTCCGCACATGACGATCCTGGAAAACTGCATCCTCGCGCCCAAATTGGTGCGCAAGCAGTCCCGCGCCGAGGCGGAAGAGGTGGCGATGGAATATCTCACCCGCGTCAAGATCCCCGAGCAGGCCGACAAGTATCCTGGCCAGCTCTCCGGCGGCCAGCAACAGCGGGTGGCGATTGCCCGCGCGCTCTGTATGAAGCCCGAGATCATGCTGTTCGACGAACCCACCTCGGCGCTGGACCCGGAGATGATCTCCGAGGTGCTCGATGTCATGGTGGGCCTCGCACAGGACGGGATGACGATGATCTGCGTCACCCACGAGATGGGCTTTGCCCGCCAGGTCGCCGACCGGGTGATCTTCATGGCCGACGGCGAGATCGTCGAAGAGGCCGCCCCCGAAACCTTCTTCACCACTCCGAAACACGAACGCACACAGGCCTTTCTCGGCCAGATACTGGGACACTGACATGACGACGATTGATCTCGACAAGAAGACCACCCACGACGCAGAGCACGATCCGCGCAACGACAATATCCTGATCTACGTCAACGGCGAGCTGAAGCCCAAGGCCGAGGCGGTGGTCTCGGTCTATGACGCCGGTTTCATGCTGGGCGACGGCATGTGGGAGGGCATGCGGCTCTACAACGGCAAATGGGCCTTCTTCGACGAGCACATGGACCGGATGTTCAATTCGCTCAAAGCGGTCTCCATCGACCTCGAGATCGGGCCGGACGACATCCTCGAGATCCTCAACAAGACCGCCGAGGCCAATGGCATGAACACCGACGCGCATTGCCGCCTGATGGTGACTCGCGGCCGCAAGGCCAAGCCGTTCCAGCACCCGGGTCTCAGCCGCTGGGGCGCCACCATCGTCGCGATCATCGAGCATTCGAAGCCGGTGGACCGGCTGCAATCCAAGGGCATCCGCCTGGCCACCGTGCCGCAGGTCCGCGGTTTGCCGATGAGCCAGGACGCGAAGTTCAACAGCCATTCCAAATTGAATTGCGTGATCGCCTGCATCCAGGCGGAACAGGCCGGCGCCGACGAAGGGCTGATGCTTGATCCGCATGGTTTCGTGAACACCACCAACGCCTGCAACTTTTTCATTGTGCGCCGCGGCGAGGTCTGGACCTCGACCGGCGATTACTGCATGAACGGCGTCACCCGGCAGAAGGTGATCGACCTGTGCCGCGACAATGGCATCCCGGTCTTCGAGAAGAACTATTCGCTGTTTGAAGCCTACGGCGCCGAAGAGGCCTTCCTGACGGGCACCTTCGGCGCCCAGACCCCCGTGGCAGAGATCGACGGCAAAGCCATTGGCACCGGCGACCGACCCATTACCAGGCGCATCCGGGAACTTTACAAGGAGCTCGTGGCGCGGAACACCGCCGCATGAACCTGTAGGCGATCAACAAACGCGGCCTTGTCATGATCGGCTCCGACTTATTGAACCTGGCGCTGCTTGCGGGCTGGTTCGCCGCCGGTGTCAGGCGCGAGGCAGTGACAATGAGCGACCCCGCCGCAGGCGCCGGCGGTTCTGGTCATAGACGTCAAGCCGCCGGCGCCGGATCAGCTCATGCCGTCGCTGGCGGAGTATGGCGCCGGCGAGCCCATCATTGTCACTGTCGCGACCGACGCGCCGGTCGGCTATTGCAAGGGGTATTTGGGCGCCGGGATACCGATCGTACGCAACATGCCAAACCTGCCCGCCTCGGTCAGCCACGCGGCGACGGCAATAGTGGCGCAACCGGGGCCAAGGAATTCGTTGGCGCCCGCAAGAAAACGCAGTTGATCGACAATCTGGGCTACCTGCCGGAGATGCGGCGCGGCGACAGCTTGTTCGGCAGGCGCCACGACAAATGACGGTGTGTCGCAGGACACAGCCTTCAAAAACTTGCCGAAGTCATGTGAGGATACCGGGACACTTGGCCCTTTCCGGCCGGGTGTCCCCGAAGGGAGAGACCGAAGGACTGCGGGCCCTCCCCGTCACCCAAATGACCAGCGGCTTGCGCCAAGGACCCTCCGCCGCCGGCCCGCCTTGAAAGGAAATACCCCCATGTCCAAACGCATCGCCATCATCGGCGGCGGCTACATCGGCGCCGAACTCGCGAAATCGCTCGACAATACCGCTGAGGTCACCCTGATCGAGCCGCGCAGCCATTTCGTTCATGCACCCGCAATGATCCGCGCCGTCGTCGATCCTGCGTTGCTCGACCGCGCCCTGATCCCCTACGACCGCCTATTGAAGAACGGACGGGTTCTGCGCGCCCGTGCGAACGGCATCGATGCCGACGGCGTGACGCTGGACGACGGCCAAAGAGTCGCGGCCGATTATATCGTCGTCGCCACTGGCTCATCCAATGCCACGCCCTTCAAACCTGTCGGTGACGACATCGACGGGCTGCGGCAGGCCAACCAGCGCGTTCACGACCAGCTCAACGCGGCCCGGAGGATCGGAATCGTCGGCGCGGGGGCCGTCGGCACCGAGCTGGCGGGGGAGATAGCCCATGCCATGCCGGACAAGGAGATCACGCTGATCTCGGATACAGGCCGCCTGTTTCCCACCATGCCGGAGAAGCTCGGCACGGCGTTGGCCAGCAAGCTGCGCGACGCCGGCGTGACCCTGGTACTCGGCAAAAGGGCCGAGAACCTGCAAAGCCTGACCGAGCCTTACGCGGGCCGCCTGAAGCTGTCGGACGGGTCGGAGCTGGAGTTCGACCTGATCTTCCCCGTCCTCGGCTCACGCGCCAGTTCCGAGTTGCTCGACGGCCTGCCGGACACGCAGAAGAGCACCGCGAACCGGGTCAAGGTGGATCGGTGGCTGCGCCCGTCGTCGCTGCCCAACGTCTTGGCCGCCGGAGACCTGGCCGATGCGGGGGACGGCATGACCATCGTCGCGACCAGCCGTCAGCTGCCCTGGCTCAAGGCAACGCTCAAAGGGTTCATTTCGGGCAAGCCGCTCGAACAGATGAAACCCTACAAGCCATGGGGCCCCAAGGCGCCGATCCTTGTGCCGCTCGGGCCGAAGCGCGGCAATTCTTTCCTCGGCCTGTTCACGGCAGGGGACCTTCTGACGCGCAAGATGAAAGGCGAGAACCTGTTCGTGAGAAAATACAGCAAGCTGCTGAACCGCGCGTGAGCGGCTGCGGACAGGGGATGTCCAGACGCGTTCGACAGCATAGCGCGGGCCTGCGATGGCAGCCACCAACAACGGCTTTGCCTTTGGCTCGCTGCCGTGACTGGAGGCGTTGCGCCCTTTGCTCGTCGACCGTCACCAGGGTCGCTCAGGTGCGGCCCGTCGTTCTTAACCGCCGACGCAATCGCCAAATCGCAGAGCCGACGCCGCCGCCAACCCGTTCGTTGTCCATGAAAGGGGTGAAGGCCGGGTTTGCCACGAATGCGCAGGAACCAGTGTAAGGGGAGCATCCCCCGCAGCGCTGCGGGGGATCCGTGGCAGCGCGATCAGAACGGGCTGTCGGGATAATAGAATTGTTCCGCGTTCTCCGGCGTGATCAGCACCGAACCGATGGTGAAGGTGCCCGAGACCGGCGCGGTCGAGGTCATGCCCACCGCCGTCAGTTCGATCGCAGTGGCGATCATCGACGGCGGATAGGTCACGTCGGCCGGGATCATGGTGTCGCCGTCCATGACGCGCTTGACCATCTCCTTCATGCCGGCGCCGCCCAGCACGAATTGCACGTCGTCGCGGCCCGCCGCATCGATCGCTGCCAGAACGCCCACCGCCATGTCATCATCCGAAGCCCAGACCGCATCGATCTGCTCGTGCTTGGACAGGAAATCCTGCATCACGTTGAAGCTGTCGTCGCGGTTCCAGTTGCCGTGCTCCATGTCGATGATCTCGATGCCCGAGCCTTCGATGGCGCTTTCAAAGCCCGCCACGCGCTCGTTGTCGATGGTCGTCGGGATGCCGCGCAGCACGACGATCTTGCCGCCGTCGGGCATTTTCGAGGCCATGTATTCGCCCGAAACCCGGCCGAAGCCCGGGTTGTCGCCAGCGACATAGAGATCCTCGATCCCCTCGACCGAAAGACCGCGATCGACCACCGTCACCCAGGCGCCGCCTTCGGCCACCGCCTGCACCGGCGAGGTCAGCGGCTCGCTCTCGAACGGCAGCACCACCAGCGCGCTGATGTTGCGGGTCGCCACCATGTCCTCGATGTCATTGACCTGCTTGCCCGGATCCGAGGCCGTGGCCAGCACGAAATCGAGCTCGGGATAGACCTCTTCCAGCCGTTTCACCGCCTCCTGCGCGTGAAAGTTCATGCCCCCGGCCCAGCCGTGGGTGGCGGCGGGGATCGAGACGCCAATCACCTTGGCGTCCTGCGCCATGGCCATGCCGGCGGTGACCGCCGCGGCGACCAGCCCGGTTGCGAATGTCTTCAAATATGTCATTGCTTTCCTCCCTTGGAACGGCGGGGCTTTCAGCCCTTCGCCTTGGCTTCGCGCTGCAAAATGACAGCGAGAATGATGATGACCCCCTGGATCGCGCCGTTGAGATAGGGCGACACCAGGTCAGTCAGATTGAGAATGTTGTCGATCAGGCTCAGGATCAGAACGCCGATCACCGTGCCCCAGACCCGGCCGAAACCGCCCTTGAGCACGGTTCCGCCGATGATTACCGCCGCAATCGCCTCGAGTTCCCAGAGCACGCCGGTCGAGGCCGAGGCCGAGCCCAGCCGCGGCACATACATGATGGTGGCCACCCCCACCAGCACACCGAGCATGGCATAGGTGGCAAGCCGGGTGCGGTTCACGTTGACGTTGGAATAATGCGCAACGTGCTCGCTCGATCCGGTGGCGGCACAATGCCGGCCGAAACGGGCCCGGCTCATGACCACTTCGCCGATGATCACCACCAGCGCAAAGACGATGATCGGCCAGGACACCCCGAGGATGCCGTCGAAATAGACCGGGCGATAGAAGGTGCGCAGCCCGAAATCCAGGCTCAGCGTGCCGCCGTCGGCCAACCAGGTGACGAGGCTGCGATAGATGCCCATGGTGCCGAGAGTGACGATGAAGGCCTCGATCCCCAGCGTGGTGATCAGAAAGCCGTTCAAGAGCCCGGCCAGCAGCCCGGCAATCAGCGCCGTCGCCATCCCCAGCAGAATGATCGGCACGCCCACCCCCAGCACCGGCAGCGCGGCGTTCATCACCAGGATCATCAACCCGGCAATAAAGGCCGCCATCGACCCCACCGAGAGATCCAGCCCGCCGGCGGTGATCACGAAGGTCATGCCCACCGCGATGATCCCGATAAAGGCCGAGCGCGCCAGCACGTTGGTGATATTGCCCGCACCGAGGAAATTCGGGTTCATCATCGCCCCGATCGCCACCAGCACCAGAAGCGCGATGACAGGCCCCAGCACCGACATCGACGGCAGTTTGCGCCGACGCTCCGGCATGTTCACGGTCTCGCTTGCCATCAGGCTGCCCTTTCCTTGGGATCGGCGCCGACACCCACGGCGTGGCGCACGATGGCTTCTTCGGTGATCGCCTCTCCGGCAAGTTCCCCGGCGATCCGACCTTGCCGCATCACCAGAACGCGATTGGCCAGGCCGATGATCTCTTGCATCTCGGATGAAATCACGACGATGCCATGGCCCGAAGCCGCAAGATCGCTCAGGAAGGCATAGATCTGTTGCTTGGTGCCGATGTCGATACCGCGGGTCGGCTCGTCAACGATCAGGATCTGCGGCTCGCTCTGCATGACCTTGGCCAGAAGCAGCTTCTGCTGGTTGCCGCCCGAGAGGTTGCCGACCCGCACGTCGCGCCGCCCGGCGCGAATGTCGAATTCGCGAATGGCCCGGGTCAGGGCCGCATCCTCGGCCTTTTGGTCGATCAGCAGGCCGCCAAATCTGGCGAGCGCCTGCAAGGTCAGGTTCTCGCGCATGCCCTTGTCCAGCAGCAGACCCCGCAGCTTGCGATCCTCGGTCAGGTAACACAGCCGGTGCCTGAGCGCATCCGAGGGTTTGCGGATCTGCACGCTTTGCCCTGCGATCTCGGTTCGGTCCGCCCGGGCGATGCGCAGCCCGCAGAGCCCCTCCATCGCCTCGGTCCGGCCCGAGCCGACAAGCCCCGCGATCCCGAGGATTTCGCCGGCGCGCAACGCAAAGCTCACGCCTTCGGCAAAGCCCGGCACATCCAGCCCGTCGACGCGCAGCAGCACCGGAGCATCCGCCGCTACTTCAGCCTTGGCGGGATAGAGATCGGAGACGTCGCGCCCGACCATCGCCGTCGCCATCTGGTCTTCGCTCATGTCCTGTACGGGCGCGGTCTGCACCACCATGCCATCGCGCATTACGCTGACCCGGTCGGCAATCTGCTTTACCTCGCCCAGCTTGTGCGAGGTAAAGACGATCGCCGTGCCCGTGGCGCGCAGGGCCTCGACCTGTTCGAACAGGATGGCAGCCTCGGCATTGGTCAGAACCGCTGTCGGCTCATCCATGATCAGCACGCGGGCGTCGCGGCCCAGCGCCTTGGCGATCTCGACCATCTGCTTGTCGGAGTTCGACAATTTCGACACCGGCGTATCCGGGTCCACCCGGCATTTCACCCGTGCCAGGTACTCGCGTGAGCGCCGCCGCATCTCGGCCTTGTCGAGCAGGAGCCCCCTGCGCAGCTCGCGCCCGAGGAAAATGTTCTGTTCCACCGTCAGCTGCTCGGCGAGGTTGAATTCCTGGTGGATCAGCACGATCCCCGCCGCCTCGCCCTCATGCAGCGAGGCAAAACTCACCTCTTCCCCGTCGAGCAGAATCCGCCCCGACGAGGCAGGTTGATAACCGGCGAGACATTTCATCGCCGTCGATTTGCCCGCCCCGTTCTCGCCGATCAGCGCCAGCACCTCGCCGGCGCGGATATCCAGATCGACACCGTGCAGAACCTCGACCGGGCCGAAGCTCTTGTGCACGTTGCGCAGCGACAGGACGGGCTCGGTCACAGCGTCACCCAGGCGGTATTGTCCTGCGACGACCGCACGCAGGCGCCGATGAAGGCCATGCCGTCCAGCCCGGCGCCGATCCCCGGCAGCAGCCCAAGCGCCGCGTCACGGTCGGCACCGCTCTGGACCGCACGGATCGCATCGGCGGCGCCGCCGTAGATATTGGCGAAGCCTTCCAGATAGCCTTCGGGGTGGCCCGGCGGCACACGGCTTACCGCATTGGCGGCGTCCGATGCGCCGGCCCCCATCCGCGTGATCCGCCGCGTGGCCTCTCCATGCGGCGTGAACCAGAGCTCGTTGGGGTTTTCCTGCGCCCATTCCAGCCCGCCTTTGGTGCCAAAGACCCTGAGCCGCAGCGCGTTTTCGCAGCCCGGCGCCACCTGCGAACACCACAACATCCCCCGCGCACCGCCATCGAAGCGCAGCATCACATGGGCGTTGTCGTCAAGCTTGCGCCCGGTCCCGAAGCTGTGCAGGTCGGCCGCCAGCTCCGCCCCCTTCAGCCCGGTCACGAAACAGGCGAGGTTGTAGGCATGGGTGCCGATGTCGCCGATCGACCCGCCAGCGCCCGAACGCGCCGGATCGGTGCGCCATTCCGCCTGTTTGACGCCGGCGGCTTCGACCGCATCGGTCATCCAGTCCTGCGGATATTCCGCCTGCACGACGCGGATCTCGCCCAGATCGCCCTGTGCCACCATCTCGCGCGCCTGACGCACCAGCGGATAGCCGGTGTAATTATGCGTCAGCACGAACACCGCCTTGCTGTCGGCCACTGCATGGCGCAGCGCCTCGGCATCCTCTTGCGTCGCGGTCAGCGGCTTGTCGCAGATCACATGGATGCCACGCTCGAGAAACGCCCGGGCGGCGGCGGCATGCACATGGTTCGGTGTGACGATGCTGACCGCCTCGATCCCGTCGTCGCGGCCGGCCTCGCGTTCGGCCATCTCCTCGAAGGTGCCATAAGAGCGATCTTCCGCCAGCCCCAGCGCCGCGCCGCTGGTGCGCGCCTTCTCGGGGGTTGAACTCAAGGCGCCGGCCACCAGTTCGAAGCGGTCGTCAATGCGGCTGGCGATGCGGTGCACCGCGCCGATAAAGGCGTCCGTGCCGCCGCCCACCATGCCCAGTCTGATACGGTCCATCAGTCGATCCCCAATAGCTTGCGGTTCATGTCCTCGTCGGCGCCGCCGGCGAAATCGTCAAAGGCATGCGGCGTGACCCGGATGATGTGATCCTTGACGAAGGCCGCGCCCTCGCGCGCGCCGTCTTCGGGATGTTTCAGGCAGCATTCCCATTCGACCACGGCCCAGCCGTCGAAATCATGTGCCGCCATCTTGGAAAAGATCGCCCCGAAATCAACCTGCCCGTCACCCAGGCTGCGGAACCGCCCGGCCCGCTTTTCCCAGGGCTGGAACCCGCCGTAGACGCCCTTGCGCCCGGTCGGGTTGAACTCGGCATCCTTGACGTGAAACATCTTGATGCGATCGGCGTAGATGTCGATATTATCAAGGTAATCAAGGCATTGCAGAACATAGTGGCTGGGATCGTAGAGCATGTTGCAGCGCGCATGCCCGTCCAGCCTTTCGAGGAACATCTCGAAGGTGTCGCCGTCGTGCAGATCCTCCATCGGGTGAATTTCGTAGCAGACGTCTACGCCGCAGTCGTCGGCATGGTCGAGGATCGGCCGCCAGCGCCGGGCCAACTCGTCAAACGCCGTCTCGACCATGCCTTCGGGGCGCTGGGGAAAGGGATAGACAAACGGCCAGCACAGCCCGCCGGAAAAAGTCACATGCTGCCCGATGCCCAGGTTCCTGGACGCGGTCAGCGCCTTTTTCACCTGTTCAATGGCCCAGTCGGTGCGTTCCTTGGGCTTGCCCTGCACCTCGGGCGCGGCAAAGCCATCGACCCAGGCGTCATAGGCGGGGTGCACCGCCACAAGCTGGCCGATGATATGGGTCGACAAATCCGTCACCTCGACGCCATTGGCGCGCGCCTGGCCGACCCATTCGTCGCAATAGTCCTTCGACGTCGCCAGCTTGTCGAGATCGACCAGCCGCGCGTCCCAGACCGGCACCTGCACCCCCTTGTAACCGCAGTCCGCCGCCCATTTTGTGATGCCGTCCCAGGAATTGAACGGCGCCGCGTCGCCGGCGAATTGCGCCAGGAACAGGCCGGGCCCCTTGATCGTCTTCATTGCAAATACCTCCCTGTCAAACGTAGCGATTGACGATGTTCTCGAGTATCTCCTGCCGCCCGGAAATCGGCTCGGGCGTGATCTCTCCGGCCTCGACCGGGGCCGCTACCGTGGCCAGATCGGCCCCCAGCATGGCCTGGGCCGCCGCGCTCTCCCAGCCGGCGTAGCGCGCCCGCCGGGGCGTCTCCAGGGCGTCATCCTCCAGCATCCGCGCCGCTGCCTTGAGCCCGCGGGCACAGACATCCATCGCCCCGACATGCGCCGCCACCAGATCCACCGGATCGAGCGACTGCCGCCGCAGCTTGGCGTCGAAATTGGTGCCGCCCCGGCCCAGCCCGCCGGCCTTGAGGATCTCGTAATAGGCCAGTGCCACCTCGGGCACATTGTTGGGAAACTGGTCGGTGTCCCAGCCCGACTGGTAATCGTTGCGGTTCATGTCGATCGAGCCGAGGATGCCCAACTCGCGCGCCAGCGCCAATTCGTGTTCGAACGAATGCCCGGCCAGGATCGCATGCCCCTGCTCGATATTGACCTTCACGTCCTTCTCGAGCCCGAAGCGCTGCAAGAAACCGTACACCGTCGCCACATCGTAGTCATACTGATGTTTGGTCGGCTCCTGCGGTTTGGGTTCGATCAGGATTTGCCCCTCGAACCCGATCTTGTGCTTGTAGTCCACCACCATGCTCAGGAAGCGGCCCATCCGTTCCATCTCCTGACCGAGATCGGTGTTGAGCAGTGTTTCATAGCCCTCGCGCCCGCCCCAGAGCACATAGTTCTGCCCCTTGAGCCTGTGGGTCGCATCGAGACAGGTCTTTACCGTCGCCGCCGACCAGGCATAGACATCCGGATCGGGGTTGGTCGCCGCGCCGGACATGAAACGGCGATGCGAAAACAGGTTTGCCGTGCCCCAGAGCAGCTTGACCTTCGCGTGCTCCATCTTTTCTTCGAACAGATCGATGATGGCATCGAAATTCGACCGGCTTTCGGCAAAACTCGCGCCCTCGGGCCGGATATCGGCATCATGCCAGCAGAAATACGGCACCCCGAGCAGGTCGAAGAGTTCGAAGGCCACATCCGCCTTGAGCCGCGCCGCAGCCATTTCGTCGCCGAACCAGGGCCGGTCAAAGGTCTGGCCGCCAAAGGGATCGCCACCGGGCCAGGCAAAGCTGTGCCAATAGGCGACGGCAAACCGCAGGTGATCCTCCAACCGCTTGCCCATGACCGTCTCGTCAGGATCATAGTGGCGAAAGGCCAGCCCCTCGGCCTCGGGGTCGAAACGCACCGGCGCAAGATCGCCAAAGAAATCACTCATGAACGGGGTCTCCAAATTGGGATGCCTCTGCCGCTGGGGGCAGGTTTTCACGCAGGTAGATCGCCGGCACGATCGGCGCCGGCGCAGCCAGATCGCGCCGGTCGGCCATCGCGCGCAAACATTCGAGCGCGGTCTGAATTTCATCTTCGGGCCGTTGATCGATCACCACGTCCACCAGACCGGTCTCGAGCGCCTGGCGCGAATGCGCCACCAACTCATGCAGAACCACGATCGGCCGGCCTTCGGCGCGCCGCGCCAGCACTCGCACCAGCCCGGCATTGCCCGCGCCGGCGCTGTAGATCGCGGTGATCTCGGGGTCTTCGGCCAGCCGCCGGTGCAATTCGGCCTCGACAATGTCATGCCGGTCGCGGCCTTCGATCAGCGGCGCCGAGGTCACCCGCCCGCCAGCTTCGGCCAGGGTGTCCTGCATGCCGGCCAGCCGCTCGGCGTGGTCATGCGCCGTGGCGACCCCGACAATCGGCAGCACCCGCCCGCCCCGGTCGCCATGCGCCAGCAGCAGCAACCGCCCGGCGGTGCGCCCGGCAATCGTGTTGTCGATCCCGACATAGCCATCCGGCCGGGCGCCCTGGACATCGGCCACCAGCGTCAGCACCGCCATTCCCTGCGCCCGCAGCGCATCGATGGCGGCACAGACCCGGGCATCATCGGTGCCCACCAGCGCGACGCCGTCCACCTTGTCTTCGGCCAGCCGTTCGAGACAGCCGACAAGCGCCGCCGCATCAAAGGCCGCGACGCTTTCCACCATCAGCGCGACCCGCGACACCAGCATCTCGGGCCGGGCCGTTTCCAGGATGTTGCGCAACCGCCGAAAGAAACTGTTCGGCCCTTCGGGAATGACAAAGGCAAAGCGATAGGTCCGCTTCTGCGCCAGGTTGGCGGCGGCGACATTGCGCACATAGCCCAGATCTTCGATGGCGGCCCGCACCCGGCGCACCGATTTTTCGGCCACGCCACCACGATTGTTGATCACGCGGTCCGCGGTGGCATAGCTCACCCCAGCCCGGCGCGCCACATCGCTCAAGGTTGGCGTCTGCCTGTCCATCGATTCCTCCCTCGGGCAACAGAGCAGTGAAAAAGATAGACGTCAATCATTTTTTGATAGGCGTCTATCTTTTTGCTCCCGCCCGGCGCGGACACACCGAATTTCACGCTGGTGCGTTGAGGGGATGGAACTAACCAGTAGCCGGATCAGGCATCGCGGCGATGCCTGGCGCGCCGGGTCACAGGGTCCGAAGCCGCATGCGGTCGAGCAGTTCGGTCAGCACGTCCCGCGCATGGCGGCGGTGGTCGCGGTGGACGCGGCGGGCCTTGGCGGGATCGCCGGCAAGGATGGCGGCATAGACCTGGCGATGATCTTCGTTCGACTGCACCGGCAGCGGGCGGACAAACAGCGTCGACGCCTTGGCCCGCCGGACCTGATCGCCCATCATCGCAACAATCATCTGGACCCGCGAATTGCCACCCAAACGCACCAGCTCAACGTGAAACCTCTCATCCGCCTCCGCCCAGGCCTCGAGATCCTCATCCGCGATGGCCCCGTCCATATCGTCAATCGCCGCAGCCAGTTCCGTGAGCTGTGGCTCCGAATAGCCGGCTTCGGCGGCCCGCTCGGCAGCCAGGCTTTCGAGCTCGGTCAACACATCGTAGATCTCGCGCATGTCCGTGGCCGAAACCGGCAGAATGCGCACGCCCTTGCGCGGCCGCATCTCCACCAGCCCCTGACTTTCGAGCAGGAGCGCCGCCTCGCGCACCGGCGTGCGCGACATGCCCAGCCGTTCGGCCAGTTCGGTTTCCAGATGATCGGAGCCGGCCGGCAACTCGCCCGAGAAAACCATTTCGCGCAGTTGCTGCACCGCACGTTGAGCGTTGGAGACGGGCTTCGCAGTCTTGCTTGTCACGTCGTTGCTCCGCCAAGCTGAATTTTTTGCCCCGCGGCGGCTGAGGCATAGATGGCCTGTTCGATCTCGATCACCGTCAGATAGTCGCGCGCTGTGTTTTCCAACGCCCCGCCATCCAAAAGACCTGAAATCACGTGGCTCTGCAAGCTATGTACGCAATCGCCGCCGAAGCCGTCCCATCGGTCGGGCGGCAAAAGCACCTCCTGCCCGGTGTCGCCGTGGCGGCGCAGATGCACCGCGCCGTCACCCCGGAGGTCCAGCACCCCTTCGGTGCCCTCGAACAACGCCTCGCCCATGGTGCGGCGCAGGTTGTCGGCGGCATGGTCGAGATGGCGGTTGCCGTCAAACAGCGCCCGAACCCCGCCAGGATGATCGAACAGCACAAAACCCGCATCCTCGCCGCGGATTGCCGGGTTGAGGCGGCGCAGATCGGCGTAGACATGCGAGGGGTCGCCGAGCAGCCAGCGAAAGGTGTCAACCCAATGAACGGCAGTTTCATGGATCAGAAAGCGTTCCATCCGCTGAAAATAGGGCTGTCGGTCGAGATAGGCCCGCGGCCCCTGCCCGTCGCCGGGACGCAGGCGAAAGGTGACCTGTTGCAAGGTGCCCACCGCATCCCGGGCCAGCGCCGTTTTCACAGCCCGATACCAGGGCTGGAAACGGAAATTCTCATGCACCACGATCACGGCGCCCCGGGCCTCGGCCTCGGCGGTGATGGCCCGGGCCTCGTCGAGACTGGCGCAGAACGGCTTCTGACAGATCATCCGTGTCACCCCCGCCGCAAGCGCCATCCGGATCGTCGCCGCATGGGCTTCGGGCGGCAGGATGATGTCGAGCAGGTCGGGCTTTGCCTCGGCCAGCATCCGCGCCGGATCGTCAAACGCCGGCAATCCGGTGGCGCGGGCTCTGGCGAGATCGCGATCGCAGGCGGCGACAGCGCGGGCGCGCGGCATGCGCGCCCAGCTGCCATAATGGAACTGGCTGAAATAGCCTGCCCCGACGCAGGCCACCCGCAACGGCGCAGCGCTCATGCGGCACGCGCCGTCCGAAGCACCCGCTGCACCGCTCCGGCGGCCGCATCGGTGCCGGCGGTCCCGCCGAGATCGCGGGTCAGGCAATCGCCGCTTGCGATCACCGCCTCGACCGCCTCGCGCAGACGCACGCCATCGGTGCGCAGCGCGGCGTTGTCATGCTTGAGGCCCAGCCAGTCGAGCATCATCGCCGCCGAGAGGATCATCGCATGCGGATTGGCCACGCCCTGACCGGCGATATCGGGGGCCGAGCCATGGCAGGGTTGGAACACCGCCTGTTTCAGCCCGATGTCGGCCGAAGGCGCGAGGCCAAGCCCACCCATCAGCCCGGCACCGAGATCGGAGAGAATGTCGCCAAACATGTTTTCCGTCACCAGCACGTCGAAATCCCAGGGCTTTTGTACCATCCAGAGCGCGGTGGCGTCGACATAGGCATGTTCGGCCGCGAGATCGGGGTATTCCGTCGCGATCTCGTCAAAGATGCCGCGGAAAAAGGCGAAGGCCCGAAACACATTGGCCTTGTCGACGCAGGTTACCCGGCCCGGCCCGCGCCCGGCCTGCCTGCGGCTTCGGGCCAGATCGAAGGAGAAGCGGAACAGTTTCTCCGAAATCTCGCGGGTGATGCGCAGGGTCTCGCGCGCCTCGGTCTCGCTGACCACGCCAGTGCCCATGGAATAGAACAGCCCCTCGGTGCTCTCGCGCACCAACACGAAGTCAATCTCGCGCCCCTCGGGCAGGGTCAGCGGCCCGGCCTGGCCCTGCCGCACGCTCACCGGACGGATGCCGGCAAAGAGATCGAAGGCCATGCGCAGCTCGATTTGCGGCGAAATCTCGGTGCCGTCGGGATAGCGCACATCCGGCAGGCCCATGGCCGAGAGCAGGATCGCATCCGCCGCCGCAGCGACCCGCAGTGACTCGGCGGGCAAGGATTCGCCGGTCCGGGCGTAATGCCCCGCCCCGGCGGGCAAAGTGACAAATCTCAGGTCATATCCGGTCGAGGCAGCGGCCAGTTGTTTCAGCAGGGCAATTGTGGGGGTGGTGATTTCCGGCCCGATACCATCGCCTTCGAATACGGCAATCTCATATGTTTCGGTCATGTCTGGCTTTGCCTTCTCGGTGGTTGCGGGTGCGCCGGGCATTCAGCGAACGGCGTTGACAGCGCGCCTTTTAATGCATACACAAAAAAACGCAATAAGCAACGCAAAACCTTTGGGAGGAATTGGCGGATGAAGATTTCGATCACCAGAACGTTGGCGGCGCTGGCGCTGACCGGCGGGATTGCCGGCGTCGCAGCAGCCCAGGACTATCCTTATCGCGACATCACCACCGCCGTGGTCTGGGGCGCCGGCGGCGGCACCGACACGATCAACCGGATGATCATGGCCGAGATGGAGAAACACCTGCCGGTATCCATCAACGTCATCAACCAGACCGGCGGCGTCGCCGGATCGAACGGTATGGTTTATGCCGCCAACCAGCCGGACGACGGCTATACGCTGGTCGGCCTCTCGGAATCGAATGTCACCGCGGCCGTCCAGGGCGGCTGGGACAAGAAATTCGACTATTGGTATCCTTTCATCGTCGGCGGCTCGCCCGATCTGATCTCGGTGCCGGCCGACAGCCCGCACGACAGCCTGAGCGATCTGATCGAGGCCGCCATGGCCGAACCCGGTTCGATCCCGGCCGCCGCCGGCGGCGCCGGGTCGATCCACCACCTGAACCTCCTGGCCTTGGAACAGGGCTCCGGCGCACGGTTCAAATTCGTGCCATACAAGGGCTCCGCACCCGGCCAGGAAGCGGCGATTGCCGGCGAAGTGGCGTTGGTCGTGACCTCGCTGGCGGAACAGGCCGCGCTGATCGAGGGCGGCCAGCTCAAGCCCCTGGCAATGCTGACCCCCGACAGCGTCGAGATCGCCGGCCAGACCGTGCCCTCGGCCTTTGACAGCTATGCCGGCCTGTCCGAGGTGCTGCCGCTGAAACAGGCGATCGGCTTTGCGGTGCACGACTCGGCGCCGGAAAACGTCAAGGCGACGCTGGCCGGGGCCTTTGAAAAGGCAATGGCCTCGGATACCGTTGCGACGTGGGCCGAGGTCAACAAATACGACATCGGCGGTCAGTATGGTGAAGCGGCCCAGGCGCTGTTCTCGACCCTGGAGAGCACCTTTGCCTATACGCTCAAGGATCTGGGAGCAGCCAAGGTCATGCCCGAAGACCTCGGCATCGAGAAACCGTAAGTCCAGAGCGCCCCGGCCGCACCGGGGCGTTGCATCCGGCGGGTGCCCCGGCACCCGCCCCTGCCGTTGGGAGGCCCGCCTTGGACAATTCACCCGATACCGCGGCACAAGACATTGCCCGCCTGCGTGCCCGTGATTTCTGGAGTGCGCTGGCGCTCATCGTGTTGGCGTTGTTCTTTTTGTGGAAGACGCTCGACATCCCGCTCGGCGGCGGCAACGGCGCGGGCGTGAACAACGCCGACTGGTACACTTCGGCCGCCATCGTGCCGCTGGGCCTCTTCGGCGCGCTGCTGGTGCTGGCTCTGGTGCTGCTCGCGATCTCGATCCGCTCGGGCGGCGCGGCACAGGCGCTGAGCGCCGCCGGCCTTGGCTGGTCGGCCTCCGAGGTCTGGCGCTTTGTCGCCGTGGCACTGATGCTGCTTGCCTATATTGCCGGGCTGGTGCCCAGGGTCGACTTCATCCTCGCTTCGGCGCTGCTGATCACCGCACTGATCGCCAGTTTCCACGGCCGGCCAGAGCCGCGCCCGCTGCTGCCGCTGCTTGCCATCGCCGGCGCCGCACTGGTAGCGCTGACGATGCATTTCCCGCGCGCCGAATGGGCCCGGCACGGCGACGATTGGGTGGCGCTGGCGCTGCTCGTCGCGCTGACGCTCTGGCATCAGGCAACCGGCCCAAGGGGAACCGCCCTGCGGCTGACCCCGGTGCTGGCCATCGGCGTGCCGCTGCTGCTGATCTGTGCCATGGCCTTCGGGTTTCGCCAGAACGTGCCGAACCGCGGCGGGCTGATCTTTGCCAAGATCGAATACGGCTATTACGTGCATCTGCGCCCGATCTGGAGGTCCTGAGATGGAATTCATCTTCGGACAACTGGCAGGATTCGGCATGGCCTTCGCCACGCTGGTCAGCGACCCCTGGACCTATGTCTATCTGATCACATCGGTGTTTCTCGGCATCACCTTCGGCGCGCTGCCGGGGCTGACGGCGACGCTGGCGGTGACGATCCTGACCGGCTTTTTCGGCAACAAGATCCCGCTGGATTACGCGCTGATCGCCTTGCTCGGCGCCTATGTCGGTGCGATCTACGGCGGATCCTATCCGTCGATTCTGCTCAACATCCCCGGCACGGCCGCCAGCGCCGCAACCGCGATGGACGGCTATCCGCTGGCCAAACAGGGCCGCGGTGCCGAAGCGCTTGGCCTGACCACCACCGCCAGTTTCATCGGCACGCTGGTGGGCACCGTGGCATTGCTGATCTTCGTCTGGGTGCTGCTTTTGATTTCCAAGAACATCGCCAGCCCGGAAAAGGCCTTGCTGGCGCTCTTCGGTATCCTGCTGTCGGGCACCTTGATGAGCGCGGATCTCGCGATCAAGGGCTGGATCGCGGGGCTGATCGGCCTGGCACTGGCCATGGTCGGGATGGATCCGATCCTGAGCGAGGCGCGCTACACCTTCGGCTGGTCCTATCTGCTCTCGGGAATCGCCGTGGTGCCGGTGCTGATGGGCGCCTTTGCCGTGCCGCAGATCATCGAAGGCATGCGCCACGTCAGAGCCGGCCGGGTGGCCGAGCTGAACGGTCGCATCCTGCCCAACATGACCGCCATGCGCCGTTACCTGCCCACCATCGGGCGTTCGGGCGTGATCGGCACCGGTGTCGGCGCCTTGCCCGGCGTTGGAGAGGATGTGGCAGGCTGGGTCAGCTACGGTGTCGGCAAGAGCGTCTCCGAAGAGGGCGACAGCTTCGGCAAAGGGTCGCTCGAGGGGCTGCTGTGTTCCGAAACCGCCAACAATGCCTGCATCGGCGGCGCGCTGATCCCGCTGCTGGTGCTGGGCATCCCGGGCTCGCCGCCGGCGGCGGCGCTGATGGGCGCCTTCAAGATCAACAATGTGATCCCCGGCCCCACCATCGACCCCGAGATCATCCTGCGGGTTGTCGCCATCATGGTGCTGGCCAGTTTCACCATGTTTGTCTTGGGGCTGTTCACCGCCCGCATCTTCATCAAGGTGCTGCGCATTCCGCAGACCGTCTTTCTGCCGCTGGTCATGGTGCTGACCACAATCGGATCGTTCAGTGTCGGCGGCGGGCTCAACGATCTCTACCTGATGCTGGGCGTGGGGCTGGTGGCCTATGTGATGAACCTGCTGTGCTATCCGATCGCGCCACTGGTGATCGGCGTGATCCTCGGCGGCATGTTCGACGAAACCTTCCGCCGCTCGTTGCTGCTCTCGGACGGGGACCTCTCGGTCTTTGTCTCACGGCCCGGCGCGGCACTTCTTCTGACCCTGATTATTGCCCTGATCCTCGGCCAGATGCCGGGGGCGAAACGGGCCATCCGACGCCTGAAAGGACGCACAACCTGATGTATGCCGTGACTGTGAGTTTCACCCTGCGCCCCGGTGCGCGGGCCGACTTTCTGCCGCTGATGGCCGAAAACGCGCGGCTGTCGCTGCAACGCGAAGCCGGATGCCGGCAGTTCGACGTCTGCACCGACGGAGGCGAGGAGATCTTTCTTTACGAGATCTACGACAGTGCCCAGGCGTTCGAGACGCATCTGAAAAGCCCGCATTTCCAAAGCTTCGATGCTGCCGTCGCAGGCATGATCGCCGACAAATCGGTCACCACCTTTGCCGAGGTGCTGCGATGAGCGCCTGGGAGGTTCACGCCGTCAAATACGCCGCGCGCAATGCCCGCAGCCGCGCCGACAGTTTCCTCTTCGACGACAACCACGACGCGCCACATGCCATGGACTATTACATCTGGGTGCTGCGGCGGGGGGACGAGGTGCTCCTCGTCGACACCGGCTATGACGACGCCGAAGCGCAGGCGCGGGGCCGACCGATCGAGCTCGACCCGCGCGCGGCGCTGAAGCCACTGGGCCTTGCGCCCGAGGCAGTGTCGCAGGTGATCGTCACCCATCTGCACTACGACCATGCCGGCGGGCTCCACCTGTTCCCCAATGCCAAGCTGCACATGCAGGCCGCCGAAATGCAATTCGCCACCGGCCCCTGCATGTGCCACGACACCCTGCGCGCGCCATTTTCGGCGCCGCATGTCTGCGAGGCGGTGACCCGGCTGTATTCCGGCAAGGTGGTGTTTCACGACGGCGACGCCGAGATCGCCGAAGGCGTGACGGTACATTGCATCGGCGGCCATTCGCGCGGGCTGCAATGCGTCCGGGTGCGCACGGCAGCAGGCTGGATGGTGCTGGCCTCCGACGCGGCGCATTACTACGAGAATGTCTTTGCCCGAAAACCCTTCCCGATCGTCGTCGATCTGCAAGATATGTTCGATGGGTTCACCCGGCTCGAGGCGCTGGCCTCCGATCGCCGGCTGATCGTGCCGGGTCACGATCCGCAGGTGCGGCGGCTTTACCCCCAAGGCGTGGCGCCCCATATCTTCCGGCTCGATCATGGGCCCGAAGGCGATCCGACCGAGAGCGGGTTGCGCCCCTCGTAACACAACGGCGGTCCCGCCGGCGCGGGGCCGAAAGCCCCGCCCTGCGCCCACGGTTGGCCGCCGTGATCAGCGTTTCTTCATCGCATCGAGCAGGGCCGCCCCCAGCGCGCCCTGGCCGCTGTCTTGCGGCTTGGCGGGTTTGGACGTCTTGCGCGCCGGGCCGCCCTGACGGCCCTTGGGTGCCGGACGCTCGCCGCGCTTGCCGCCGCCCTGGGCCGCGCCGCCCTCCTTGCGCATGGTCAGGCCAATGCGCTTGCGCGGGACGTCAACCTCGGTCACCCGCACCCGCACCACATCGCCGGCTTTCACCACCTCATGCGGATCCTTGACGAAACGGTCGGCGAGCTGGCTGACATGCACCAGCCCGTCCTGATGCACGCCGATGTCGACAAAGGCGCCGAAGGCCGCGACGTTGGTGACGGTGCCTTCGAGCGACATGCCGGGCTTGAGATCGGTGATCGACTCGATCCCCTCGGCAAAGCTCGCGGTCTTGAAGCTGGGGCGCGGGTCACGGCCGGGTTTCTGCAATTCGGCGAGGATGTCCTGCACCGTCGGCAGGCCGAAACTGGCGTCGGTAAAATCCTCGGCGCGCAGCCCCTTGAGCAGGCTTTCCTGCCCCATGATCTGGCGGATGTCGCGGCCGCAGGCCTTCACGATACGCCGCGCCACGTCATAGGCCTCGGGATGGACCGAAGAGGCATCGAGCGGCTCGTCGCCACCGTTGATGCGCAGGAAGCCCGCAGCCTGTTCGAAGGCCTTGGGCCCGATGCCCGAAACTTTGAGCAGCGAGCGGCGCGAGGCAAAGGCGCCCTGAGCATCGCGATGCGTCACGATGGCCTGCGCCAGCGAGGGGCCAAGCCCGGCGACATGTGCCAGAAGCGGCGCCGAGGCGGTATTGAGATCGACCCCGACAGCGTTCACCGCATCCTCGACCACCGCTTCCAGTGCCTTCGACAACTGACGCTGGTCGACATCGTGCTGGTACTGGCCGACGCCGATGCTTTCGGGCGTGATCTTGACCAGTTCAGCCAGCGGATCCTGCAAGCGCCGCGCAATCGAGACAGCGCCACGCAGGCTCACGTCCAGCTCGGGAAATTCCCGCGCTGCCAGTTCCGAGGCGGAATAGACCGAAGCGCCGGCCTCGGAGACCACCACCTTGGTGGGGGCCGGTCCCGCCGGCAGCCTCTTGAGCGTTTCGCCGACGAATTTCTCGGTCTCGCGGCTGGCGGTGCCATTGCCGATGGCGATCAGCTCGATGCCGTGTTTGCGCACAAGATGCAGCAGGGTCTCTTCCGATCCGCGGATGTCACGTTTCGGCGGGAAGGGATAGATCGTGGCGGTGTCCAGAAGCTTGCCGGTGGCGTCCACCACCGCCACCTTGACGCCGGTGCGGATGCCCGGATCGAGGCCCAGCGTGCACTTGGCACCGGCCGGGGCGGCCAGCAGAAGATCCTTGAGATTTCTGGAAAATACCCGGATCGCCTCGTCATGGGCGCGGCGGCGCAGCTCGGTCAGCAGATCCATGTACATCGACAGGCTGAGCTTGACCCGCCAGGTCCAGCCCGCCGCCTCGCGCAGCCAGCTGTCGCCGGGCGCATCCCCGGGAATGCCGATGGCGCGGGCGACGATACCGGTGGCGCGTTCGGTGCCGGCCTCGGGCTCGGGCTCGATGTCGAGGGTCAGGATGCCCTCCTTGGAGGCGCGCAGCACGGCAAGCGCCCGGTGGGCCGGCATGTCGGCCCATTTCTCGACATGGTCGAAATAATCCGAGAACTTGGCGCCGGCCTCTTCCTTGCCGGGCTGGACACGCGCGACCACCCGCGCCTCGGCTTTCATGAATTCGCGCAGCCGGCCCAGCAGATCGGCATTCTCGGAAAGCTCTTCGGCCAGGATGTCGCGGGCGCCGTCAAGCGCGGCCTTCACCGTCTCGACGTTTTCGCTCATGTACCCTTCCGCCAAAGCCTGGGGCGCAGCGCTGCGATCTTCCTGGATGGCGCGCAGCAGCGGCTCGAGCCCGTTTTCACGCGCGATCATCGCCTTGGTGCGCCGCTTGGGCTTGAACGGCAGATAGATGTCTTCCAGCGTCGCCTTGCTCTCGGCCCCGGCGATCTTTTTCGCCAGCGCATCGGTCAGTTTGCCCTGGCCCTTGATCGTCTCGAGGATGGCGGCGCGCCTGGCCTCCATCTCGCGCAGATAGGTCAGCCGGTCGCCCAGGGTGCGCAGCTGGGTGTCGTCGAGCCCGCCGGTCGCCTCCTTGCGGTAACGGGCGATGAAAGGCACGGTGGCGCCTTCGTCAAGCAGCGCGGTGGCGGCCTCCACCTGCCGCGGGTTGGCTGCGATCTCGCCAGCAATGGTGCGGGCGATGCGTTCGGCGGTCAAAGCGGGAATCTGGCTCAAGGACGGCTCCTGTCGTTCGGGAGCAAAGTCATACCGACCCCGCCCCCGTCACGCCAGTCAAAAGGATCCGGGCCGCGGCGCCAGGTGACGCCACGGGCGGCGAAACTGGCAAAGGCGCGGGCGAGAATGCAAATGGCAGTGGATGAGGAGCCGATAGCCCGGCCAGGGCGGGATACGGCTACGGCGCGCAAATCGTCGCGCGCCGGCCGTCCTGGGGGCGGTTGGAGGGAGGAGCCTGCCGGCCCCTCCCGTCCTTGTTCAGCTTCCGGCGCGGGCCTGAAGGAATTCGCCGACCTCGAGCAGGATCAGTTCGTTGTCGTCACGCGCACCAAGCGCGCGGCCGACCGAGAACGGAAAGTTGTTGTCGTTGCCGACGATGATGTGGCTTTCGTCCACCCGGTCAACATCCTCGATGGTGACAAAAGGAAAGGTGAACCGCCCGTCTTCGCGCTGGCCCTGGCGGGCGAGGCCCTCGGGGTCCTGCATGTCGAGCAGGTCGATATAGGCCACCTTCTGCACCGGCTGGCCGGCTTCGACACCGGCGAAATCGATCATGTAGACGCGCTTGAACATCGCGGGTTTCGAGAAACACTCGTCGGTGGCGCCATCCTTGCAGGCCAGTTCCGCATCGCCCTGCCCACCGTCACGTTCGATCACCAGCCCGCGGGTCTCGTCGATCATGTTAAAATCGCCGATCGCGTGGGTCTCGCCTTCCAGCGGGTAGAACCAGGAGGTGCCCGTCCAGTCGCGGGTCGCGGCGTCCATCTCGAGGATGCGCAGCGCGGTGCGGCCGTCTTCGACCGTCTCATAGGCCGCGCCGGTCCAGAGCGGACCTTCGAGCATCGGGTAAAGCGTCGTGCCATCGACCGAGGCCGCGAACCCCTCGTAGCCCCGCGAGCGCTTGGCGGTATGGCCGGGCTTTGCGGCGTCGGGGTTGCCGAGGCGCAGGAAGGGGTTGTCGGGCGACATCACGATCTCGCCGTCGACGAGGGTTTCGTGGAACTCCTTCATCACCCCGGTCTCGCGGTCAAAGACCATGACGAAGGGGCCGAATTCGTCACCGATGACAATGTCATCGCCGACCATCTGAAAACCTTCGATGTCGAAATCCGCGCCGGTCAGGTAGCGGCTCTTGGTGCCTTCCATGGTGATCGGGAAGGGCACGATGCCCTCGGGATCGCTGAGGAAGGTGGTCTTGACCACCTCGACCGCGCCACTGGCGAAATCAGGCCGCACCACCGAAAAGAACAGCATCGCGTCGGGCGAATTGACCTTGGAGCCGAAACCGTTGTCGGTCAGCACGTAGAAGCTGCCGTCGCCCACGGTCTTGATGCCGGAAAAGCCCTGAAGCGGCTGGCCGTTGAAGGGCAGCGCGGCGCCATCGGTCGGCGCGACGTCGGAGCGACGGTTGCCTTCGCCGGTGAACTTGCCCGAGGTTTGCAGCGTGGCCGGGGCGTCGGCGGGCGCGGCGATCAGGGTTTCGGCCGGAAGCACGGCATGGCCGGCGAGCCTGGCGTCGAACTTGACCGCTTCGGCGGTGGCGAATGTGGCGGTGCTGGCGAGAAGACCAGCCAAAAGAATGCGCGTCATGCGGCTCTCCTTGGTGAGTGTACCGCGCTGACCTAAGCGGCCGACATTGCATCCGCATGTCGCTTTGGTTGCAGTTCCGTGACGCTGCCGCCGGTGCCTCAGCCGGCCGGCAGATCCCAGACCCGGATCACCTCGCCGCCCGCGCGCATCGCCGCCAGATCGTCGGCGCTTGGCATAGCCATCGGCGCCTCGGGCGGCGCCTGGCCTTCCAGCCGCCCGGCATAGACCCAGGCGCCGAAACATGCCTCTCCGGGAACGAGCGTCGCGGTCAGCTGCGGCACCCAGCTGCGTGGGACCAGCACATTGGTATTGGGTTCCGGCATCACCACGCGGGGCGCGCGGCGCGTAACACCGGGAAAGGGCGCCGCGACATCGATGATGCAGCTTGCGTCCTGCGCCGTCACCATCCGCGCCATCCGGTCTGTCAGCTCAGGCTGCAACGCCGGCCCCGGCGTCGGGTCATCGCGGCGAAGGGCAAAGCCGCCCTCGACGGTCTGCACATGTCGCGCGGAACTGATCCGGTGGATGCGCAGGTGCCAGGGCGGGCGCGCCAGCAGCCAGGTTTCCACCGCGACCTCGGGCATCGGCGACCAGGCGGAATAAAGCCAGTCCGGCCCGATCCGCGCCATGCTCTCGCGGCAGCGCACCATGGCCAGATCGCCCTCTTCGGAAAACGCCAGCATGTTGTCGAACGGCCCGTTTCGGAACGCGCGTCCCTCGGTTTCCACGCTGAACCCGTAGCGGGTGGAATAGGCGAATTTGTTGTATTTCTCGGCCGTGCGGCCAAAGGTCGGCGAGCGCTGGCCGCCGGCCAGCACGGTCACGTCGCCCCGGTCTTCGAATTTCACCATGCCCGGCTCCGGCAGGCTGACGACCTGCGGGCGCTCTTTCGGCGCGGCCTCTTCCGCGGCCCAGAACGGATGATCGGCGGCCAGCGCCAGCGGCGCAAAGGCCTTCATCGCCCAATAGGGCGAACCGGGAGAATTGTAGCGCTCGGACATGCTAAGCTGAGGGTAGCCGTAGCCGATGCTCAGCGTCCCGCGCGGGTCGCAGATCGGCTTGTCCGACCACCAGCGCAGATTGCGCGCCCAGAAACCGCGGATGTCCCCCCAGGGCAGCACCTCTTCCCCGGCCAGCGCCAGCGTGCCCCAGAACCCCGCATGGGCAAAGCGGTAGGTTAGCGAGCGCCCATAGGGCAGCGCCGCGCCATCGGCGGCATACCAATGGGCGATTTGCGGCGCGAAACGCCGCGCCCGTTCGCGGAACCTCTCGCGGCGGGCGCCGTCGCCCTCGGGGCCGTATTGGGCATAGATCAGCCCGTAGAAATGCATGGCAAAGGGGATGTAGTGATCGGCCTGCCGGCTCGATCCGTCGCGATACCAGCCATTGCCCATGTCCCATCCCTCCAGCCGGTCGAGATTGCCCTCGATGATCGTCAGGTCATGGTCGATCCCCACGCGGCGCAGCCCCAGCGACACCAGAACATGAAAGAAATTCCAGTTGTTGGGCGCAGGCGTCTGATGCAGCGAGTTCAGCAGCCAGTCGCGCAGGCAGTCGCGGCCGCGCGGGCTCAGCCCGTCCCAGAACACATCCGGCGCCAGCGCCAGAGCGTAGCCGATGGCGGCGCTTTCGACCATGCGCTGATCGCGGTCGGTGACCGGGCCCCAGTATTCGGGATGCGCCGGATCGGCGCCATTGTTCAGCCCGTCGACAAATTTCTCGATGCCGTAGAACCGCCCGCCGCCCGCCAGAAGCGGCGCCAGCCCCCAGAAGGGCCGCACCAGCCCCTCGAGATCGGCCGCCGCGGCATGAAAATGCGCCCCGGTCGCGCCGAGGGTGACCCGCGCACAGCCGGGCGAAAAGGCCTCGAGCAGCGGCGCGGTGAGATCGACCACCGCCTGTTGCGCGTCGGCGCGGGTGGCAAAGGAATTGCCGGCCATCGGGTTGCCCATGGCCTGGTTCGTGAGGTCTTTCATCATGCCACCAGATGTCGTTTGCGCGGGTCCGGGATCGGCACCGCCGAAATGAGACGTTGGGTATAGGGCGCCTGCGGGGCATCGCAGATCTGCACGGCCGGGCCGGTCTCGACCACGCGGCCCTTGTGCATCACCGCCACACGGTCGCAGAAATAGCGCACCACGCCGATGTCATGGGCGATGAACAGGATCGCCAGGTCGAGCTCGTCGCGCAGGTCGAGCAGCAGATCGAGGATCTGCGCCCGGATCGAGCCGTCGAGCGCCGAGGTCGCCTCGTCGGCGATGATCACCCGCGGATCGAGCGCGATGGCCCGGGCGATGCCGATGCGCTGGCGCTGGCCGCCCGAGAAGGCATGCGGATAGCGCTCCATCGCAGAGGCCGGCAGGCCGACACGTTCCAGCAGTTCCCCCACACGCTTGCGCAACGCCGCGCCCTTGAGCAGCCCGCCCACCAGCAGCGGTTCGCCGATGATCTGTTCGACCGTCATGCGGGGGTTGAGCGAGCCGTATGGATCCTGAAAGATCATCCGCATCTCGCGGTACACCTGCCCGTCGCGAAAGCTCGCCCTGTCGGTCAGATCCCTGGTGCCGCCGTCGCGCAGGTGATAGACCGCCCGGCCCTGTTGCGGCTGAAACCGCCCCATGAGCACCCGCGCCAGCGTGGTCTTGCCGGAACCGCTCTCACCGACGATGCCGAGGATCTCGCCGCGCCGCAGCGCGATCGACACGTCCTCCAGCGCCTGCACCCCGCCGGAAAGCTTGCGTAGCAGCTTCTTCTTGCTTGGAAAGGCCAGTGACAGGCCCTGCGTCTCGATCAGCACCTCGTCCGAGGCCGGGGTGCCGCGCCCGTGGGGGGCCTCGTCGAGCCCCATCGAGGCTTTCAGCAGCTTCCTGGTGTAGGCATGTGCCGGGGCGTGAAACACCTGATCCACCGGCCCGGTCTCGACCACCGCACCATGCAGCATGACGACCACATGATCGGCGATCTCGGCCACCACGCCCATGTCATGGGTGATGAACATCACCGCCATGTCGCGACTATCCTGCAAACCTTTCAGAAGCTTGAGAATCTCCGCCTGGGTTGTCACATCCAGCGCGGTGGTCGGCTCGTCGGCAATCAGGATATCCGGCTCGCAGCCCAGCGCCATGGCGATCATCGCCCGCTGCCGCATGCCGCCGGAATATTCAAAGGGATATTTGTCGATCGCCGCTTCGGGGTCGGCGATCTGCACCGCCCGCAGGGCATCGATCGCCTTGGCCCGCGCCTCGGCCGGGGTCACGTCCTGATGCAGCAGGATCGCTTCGATGATCTGCTGGCCGATGGTGTGCACCGGGCTGAGCGAGGACATCGGCTCTTGAAAGATCATCGCGATGCGGGCGCCGCGCACCGCCCGGATCTCGGCGCCGTCGGGGTCGAGGCCCGAAAGCTCCACCCGCTGCCCCGCCGCCACATCGACAAGGTTGATCGCGCCGGATTTGATCACCGCCGGTTCGACAATGTTCAGCACCGCCCGCGCCGTCACCGATTTGCCGGAGCCGGATTCACCGACGAAACAGGTGGTCTCGCCGAGTTTCAGATCGAAACTGACGTCCGAAATCGCCACCGTCTCGCCCTTGCGGTGCGGAAAGGCCACCGAAAGGCCGCGGACTTCGAGAACGGTATCCTTCATGTCTGTCTCCTCACTTGGCATAGGGGTCGGCGGCGTCGCGCAGACCGTCACCGATGAAATTCATCGCCAAGACGGCGATCACGATGGCCGCACCGGGCAGAAGCAGCCAGGGCGCGGTGGCCAGCGTGCGGATATTCTGCGCCTCTTGCAGCAGCACGCCCCAGGAAATCACCGGCGCTTGCAGCCCGAGGCCCAGGAAGGAGAGCGCGGTTTCCGCCAGGATCATCGCCGGCACCGCCAGCGAAGCGGCCGTGATGATGTGGCTGGTGAAGGCGGGCACCATGTGGCGGAGGATCACCCGCAGATGCGAACAGCCGTCATAGCGCGCGGCGGCGACGTAATCCTCGCCATTGAGCGCCAGAAAGCGGCCGCGCACCACCCGCGCCAACTCGGTCCAGCCGAGGAAGGACAGGATCAGGGTAATGGCGAAATAGGTCTGCAAAGGCGACCAGTCCGACGGCATCGCCGCCGCCAGCCCCATCCAGAGCGGAATGGTGGGCAGCGAGCGTAAGAACTCGATGGCGCGTTGCGTGACGGCGTCGAACCAGCCGCCGAAATAGCCCGCCGCACCGCCGATGATGACCCCCAGCACCAGGCTCATGATCACGCCCACCAGCCCGACCGAGAGCGAGATCTGCGTGCCATAGACCAACCGCGAGAACATGTCGCGGCCCAGCCGGTCGGCCCCGAAGAGATAGAAGGGATCGCGGTTGCGCTCTGGCCCCAGCAGGTGGATGTCGGTCGGGATCAGACCGAACAGCTTGTACTCCCAGCTGCGCTTGAAGAAGCTGAGATAGATCTTCTTGTCCTCGTCGATGACAAAGGTGCGGCGCAGGGCTTCCGGCTCGATTTCCACCGAATAGCCGTAGACATAGGGCCGAATCGCCCAGCCGTCGTCTGCGCGATCAATGAAATGCAGCGCCTGCGGCGGCGCATAGGTGTATCGCGCCTTGACGTCGCCGGGATCGTTCGGGGCGACGAAGCCAGCGAACAGGGCAACAAAGACAAAGAGCGCCAACACCCAGAGGCTGATCACCGCCAGCCGGTGCTTGGCGAAACGGCGGCGGATCAGCTGCCACTGGCTTTCGGTGCCGTGCCTGGTGTCTATGCGGGGATCGACCTCGCCTATCGGGGCTTCGGGCGTGTCACTGACCGCGCCGATGCGGGTGTCTGGGGAATTTGCGGGGGTTGTGAGGGTCATCAATTGGCTCCCACCATGCCAAGCCGGATGCGCGGATCGATCCAGGCCAGCAGAAGATCGGAAATCAGGGTGCCCACAAGCGTCAGCAGCCCCATGAACATGATCAGCGCGCCGGCAAGGTACATGTCCTGGCTCAAGAGCGCGCGCAGCAGGATCGGCGAGAGCGTCGGCAGGTTCAGCACGATGGCGGTCACGAAGGACGACGAGATCACCGTCGGCAGCACCCAGCCGATGGTCGAGACCAGCGGATTCATCGCCACGCGCACCGGGTAGCGCCAAATCAGCCGCCGCCGGGTCAGCCCCTTGGCGCGGGCGGTCAGCACATAGGGTTTGTTCAACTCGTCGAGCAGGTTGGCGCGCAGCACCCGCACCAGTTGCGCCGCGCCGGCGGTGGAAATTACCAGGATCGGCGCCCAGACGTGGCTGGCGAAATCAAGGAAACGGTCAAGCGACCAGCGGGCGTTCATGTATTCTGGCGAAAACAGCCCGGTGATGGTCACGCCGAACCAGTTGTAACAGATGTACATCAAGACCAACGCAAACAGGAAGTTGGGGATGGCGAGGCCGAGAAAGCCAAGCACGGTGGCGACGTAATCGCCCAGAGAATACTGGTTGACCGCGGAATAGATGCCGATCGGGATCGACACCGCCCACATGACCACCACGGCGGTCAGTTCGACGGCCAGCGAAATGCCGATGCGCTGCGAGAAGATCTCGGACACCGGGGTCTGCATCTCGAAGCTGTAGCCGAAATCGCCGCGCAGCATTTCCGAGAACCAGGCCCAGTATTGCACCAGAACCGGCGAATCCAGCTTGTAGCGGTCGCGCAGCGCGGTGATCGTATCCTGATCGACGCTTTCGCCGGCGGCCGAAAGGCTGGCGATGTAGGATGTCACGAAATCGCCCGGCGGCAGTTGGATCACCACGAAGACGACAACCGACAAGGCCAGAAGCGTCAGGATCATCGTCACCAGCCTGCGGGCCAGATAGGTCAACATGCGCGTCTCCTCCCCTGGATATACGCAATGGTTCGGGCGCGGACGGTTGCCCGCGCCCGGTTGTGCTTACTTCTTGTAAAAGAGCTGCGCGGTTTCCATCGGACCGGGCTGCGGATACATCCAGGTATAGACCTGCCCCTCCGGCACGTTACCAAGCTGCGCATTGGCCACCACGTAGCCATCAGCCGGAAGCACGGTGCCCATCACATAGAACTGCTCTGCCGCGATTTGCAGGATCTCGTCGAACAGCTCTTTCTGCTTCGCCTTGTCCGCCGTGGCGATCAGCTCGATATAGAGGTCCATCTGCGTCTGGACCGCGGCCGGGGGAGCTTCGGCCAGCTTGCTGCCATCGTTCATGAAATACTGCGCCCATTTCTCGGCGAAGGCGGATTCAAGATTGAAGGGAAAGTAATAGCGCGGGTCGAGCAGCGCGTCGTTCAGCCCGCCATCGCCCCACCAGACATGCATGTCGTGGGTGTTGTTCTGGATCCGCTCGTAGACAAGGCTGCGCTCGGCGTTGCGGGCGTCCAGATCGATGCCGATTTCCTTCCAATGCTCGACAATCAGCTGGGCGATGTCGTTGAACTCGATCTGATCCGACGGCGAGAAAAGCTGAATGCGGATCGGTTCGCCGTCAAATCCCAGCCGGGTGCCGTCGCCGTCGCGCTCGGTCAGGCCCAGCCCGTCCAGCAAAGCGTTGGCAGCGTCGGGATCGTAGTCGGTGAACTGCTTGGCCAGCGTCTCGTTGTAGAATTGCGAGCTGGGGCGCGGCGCGGCCTGATAGGGCTCGCCCTGGCCGGCAAAGACCACATCGATGATCTCTTCGCGGTCCATCGCCATCGAGAGCGCGGCGCGAAAGTCCTTTTCGTTGTAGAGCTTGCGCTTTTCCGGGTCGTCATGGGTCAGGTTGAGCTGAAAGATTGCGTGGTTCATCCGCGCGTCGGTTGTGGCCTTCAGCGAATAGCCGCCGCCGTCCTGACCGTCATAGATCACCGGCTTGTTGGTCACGGTGGCGAAGTGACGATTGGAGAAATCGATCTCGCCATTGACCACCTTGAGCACGATGTCCTCGACGTTCTCGGTCTGGACCATCTGCACCTTGTCGATATAGGGCAGCTGCTGGCCCTCGGTGTCGACCTTGAAGAAATAGGGATTGCGCTCCCATTCGATCAATTGGTTCAGCCCGTCATAAGGCGTGACCTGGCGCCAGGCAAAGAGCAGCGGGCGCTCTTCGTCGACAAAGTTGAAGGAACAGCTTTGCTCGATGGCCTGGGACCAGCTGTCGAAGCCCGCCGCCTTGGCGGTCTCATTGGCATCGGGGCTGACATCGGGGAAATACTTGCCGCAATAATGCTTGGCCGCGTTGACGATGAACTGCCCCTCGACCGAGGCCATGCGCTCCAGAAACAGCCCGTTGGGATCACTCAAGGTCAGCTTGAAGGTCAGCGGATCGATGACCTCGCCGCGCATCTTGCTCCACTCGAAACCGTTGGCCTTGCGCCCGCCATAAGCCGGGCTCGACATCACATCGACGGCGAATTTCAGGTCTTCGGCGGTAAAGGGTTCGCCATCCGACCACTTGTGGCCCTCGCGCAGGTAGAAGGTAAACTCGGTCGCATCGTCGTTGACCTCGAAGCGTTCGGCCACATTGGGCACGACCTCGGTCCATTCGTAGTCATAGGCCACCAGCGGCTGATACCCCACGGTGCGACGGATCCAGCCGGTGTCATAGGTGCCCTTGAGCGCCGAACGCCAGGTGCCGCCATAGCTGCCGACCTCCTCCATCGGTGTCACCACCATCGGTTTCGCCGGCAGGCGATCCTGAACCGGCGCCAGAGTTCCGGCCTCGACCGCCGCCTTCAGGTCCGGCGCCTGGCTGTAGTCCTGGCCAAAGGCCGGACCGGCCAGCGCGACCAGCGCGGCCATCGATATTCCCGTGAAACTCGTATTCAGCATGTAACTCTCCTCCCATGGATTGCTGTAATGTCGTCTCAGCCCCCGCCGGGGCTGCAAAGCGCATGCAGGTGCCCGATGTCGTCCCGAAACTGCTCCGCCGTGTCCTCGCGCACGAATTCGAGAAAGCCGGTGCGGGGGTGCGGCCAATGCGGCGCCGGCGTCCAGGCGGCAAAAAGCGCGTGCCAGTCGGCGAGGCCCTCGGCCAGCGGCCGGCGCTGCTGGCCGGTTTCGGTCATGATCCAGTGAAAGACGTGCAGATCCCCCAGCCAAGGCTGCAACATCCGCAGCTCCTCGAGCCAGCGTGTCCGGCCCCGCCCCGGCACCGGCTGCCAGTAGCTGAACAGGTTGTCGTCATCCGCCGCCCGCATCAGGGCGCGCGCATCCTCGGCCTCTTCAGTCAGCGAGTTGCGGTGGTATTCGACGCTGACGGTGATGCCCCGGGCTTCGGCGGCGCGCGCCATCTGGCCAAGGTCTCTCGCCGTGTCGGCAAAGGCCGCCTCCCCGGCCTCGTCCCGCCGTGCGGTTCCGGCCCAGACCCGGATATTGCCGGCGCCCAGGATTTCGGCCGTGGCCAGCACCGCATCGAAATCCTTGCAACACCCCGGTGTTCCGGCCCGCACATAAGAGCCGTAAGAGGCCGGCAGCACGCCGCGTTCCGCGCAGATCGCCCGCACCCGCGCGGCCAGATCGGCATTGCCCGGCGGCACATGTGTGTCGCCGCCCCATTCGATTGCCGCGACGCCGGTGCGCGCCGCCAGATCGATCACCGCCTCGGGCGTCAACGCCCGAAAGGTGACGGAGCAGAGACCGGGGCGGATCATGCCACCCGCTCCCAGTCGGCGATGACCACCTCGTTCTGCATCGGCTCGTCGCGGGTAAACCGGCCGATATCGTCCAGCACCAGTTCGGTCATCGCGCAGACCTCGCAGCCGAAGGAGCCGGCGATATGCGGGGTGATCGTCACATTCGGCATGTCCCAGAGCGGCGAGGTGTCGGGCAGCGGCTCCGGGTCGGTCACGTCGAGCACCGCAAAAAGCCGGCCGCCCGACATCGCCGCCTCGAGCGCAGCGCTGTCGATGATCCGCCCGCGCGCGGTATTGATCAGAAGCGCGCCGTCGCGCATCCGGGCAAATTCAGCCTCGCCAAAGCTGCGTTCGGTTGTCGGCAACAACGGCTGGTGCAGGCTGACCACGTCGCTGCGCCGCAACAGCACGGCCATCTCGACCTTCTTCGCGCCGAAAGAGGCGGCGGTTTCGGCGCTGACAAAAGGATCGTGCAGCAATACCGAGACGCCGTGCCGGCGCAGGTCCTCGGCCACCCGCCGCCCGATGCGCGAGGCGCCGATGATGCCGACGGTGCGGCCGGCATTGCCCAGCGGGCCGCCGAACCGGGTGTTGCGGGTGTCGATCCGAGACCGTTTCTCGCGGTAGAGGCTGCGCCAGTCCGCCACCCGCTTCAGATGCAGCAGGATATGCGCCAGGGTGAATTCCGCCACCGGCTTGGCATTGGCCTCGGCCGCGCTGACGACGCGCAGCCCCGAGCTGGCCACGCCCTGGGTCAGCACGCCTTTCACGGTGCCGGCGAGATGCGCGATCAGCTTGAGCCGTGGCATCCGCTGGCGCAGCTCGGCGTCCACCGGGTGCGATTTCCAGCCGGTCACCAGGATATCGACCTGGGGTAACAGCGCCGCCATCTCGGGGCGGCGCAGATCCGGCACCGGATCCGCCTGCAACAGCTCGGTCAGCCGGCCCAGCCGTGTGCGCGCCTCGGTGCAGCACGGGGCGGGAAAGTGGATGTCGAACTCGGCCGGCGACAGCTGAATTAGAGATGTGAAGCGCATTCGGCTCTCCTTGCGGTTCCTGCCATTGCAAGGATATTTGCACGACTTGCATTATTGCGCAAGTTTTGCGGTCCATCTGCAAGAAATTTGCACAAAACTCGCCGAGCATTGCAACTCTTTGATTTTGTGTCGCTAATTTGCCTCGATTACGGATTCACCGCGGTGCAGCACGACCTGTGTCTGAATTTGCTGGGTCGGTCGAAGCGGCTCCAGGCTCCGCAATGCGAGTATGCGAATCGATTCCGCACCAAGAAATTCCCAGTCCACCGCAAGCGTGCTGAGCAGCGGCGAGGACAGTTCCGCCACCGGCAAACCGTTGAACCCCAGCAGCGAAACCTGCCGCGGCACCTCGATTCCGCGCATCCGCAATTCCTGCATTGCCGTCAGCGCGACATTGTCAGCCGCACAGAAGACCGCCGAATAGGCAAAATCGCCGCTCTCCAGCAGATCGTTCAGGGTGACCCTGGCAGCATGTTCAGTCACATTGGGCAATTCGATGTTGTCGCATTTCAGCCCCGCCACATCCGCGCCGTCGATGCCGGCGCGAAACCCGTCGGTCCGGGCGCTGAGGGTCCAGCGCCGCCGGGTGCCAAGGTGCAGAATGCGGCGATGGCCCATCGAAACCAGATATTGCGCCGCCAGTTGCCCGCCGAAAAAATTGTTCGGCGCAACCTGGTCATGGCGCATCGTCGGATCGAGCCCGTTGACGATAACCGTGGGATGCCCCTTGTTTTTCAGGCGTTCACTTACATTGTGACAGGGATCGACACCGGCAAAGAGCACGCCGGTTTCCGGGCCTCCGAGGATCTTTTCCGGGATCTCTCCATCGTCGCCCAGCAGCGCCAGTTCGATCGGCAGACCGGCTTTCTTCGCGGCTTTCTGAATCCCGGTAATCACGAAATGATAGATCGAGCCGGAGCCGGTGTTGATATCGACCTGATTGAGAAACAGCAGCGCCCGCTGCATCTTGTGGGCCGCAACGGCACTGCCGGGGCCGCCCGTCGGGCCGGTGACAGGCGTGCCAAGATCGGCGGCGGCGCGCATGACCTTTTCCGCCGTCGCCGGGCTGATCCCAGGTGCGCCCGACAACACCCGTGACACGGTGGAAACCGAAACACCCACCGCGCGGGCGATGTCTTCCTGTCTGACCCTGGACTGCCGCACAACCGCTCTCCTGACTGAACTCACGGCGACCCGGTCGCCCTGCCCCGTTTTCTGCCGAAACTTCGGGTGATGCAAGTTTTTTGCAAGCGGTGCAAGTGCGGCCTGCTACGGTCCTAGATGTGCTCGCCGGATGAAGACTTTCCGCCCTGGTGATGAAAATGTTTCGCTCGTCCGAAAGATGCGGTTACAAGCGCCGCATGAAAAAAGTCACCGCCAAGGATGTCGCCGCCCTCGCCGGGGTTTCCGTCTCTGCCGTGTCGCGGGCCTATCGCGCCGATGGCGCGATTGCCGATGACAAGCGCAAGGCGATCTTTGCCGCCGCCGGCAAGCTTGGCTACATCAGCAGCGTCGACAAGGTTCTGGCCACCCAGGCCACCAACACCATCGCCATGGTGGTGAGCGAGATGCACAATCCGTTTTATCCCGTTGCCATCGACGAACTGACCCGGCAGTTGCCCGAACGCGGGCTCAAGGCGATCATGCATGTGGTGCCCTCGGCCGAAGACGTCGACACGGTGATCCGGCAGGTTCTGGATTTCCGCACCGAAGGCGTGATCCTGGCCAGTTCGACCATGACCTCGCGCCTGGCCCGCGCCTGCCGCGAGAACGGCATTCCGGCGGTGCTGCTCAACCGCGTGCAATCCGACAGCAGCATGATGGCGGTCTGTTGCGACAATTACGGCGGCGCCAAGCAGGTTGCCGCGCGTTTTCTGGCCGGCGGGCGCCAGCGCATTGCCTTTATCGGCGGGCGGCGCGACACCTCTACCCATCTCGAACGGATGCGTGGATTTCGCGACCATCTGGAAGAGGCCGGCCGCGAGATCGCCCGTCAATTCGACGGCGGATACGATTATCAACAGGCCTATGCCGCCGCGCAGGACCTTCTGGCGCTGCGCCCCTTGCCTGACGCGGTGTTCTGCGCCAATGACATCATGGCCATCGCGGTGCTGGATGCCGCCCGGATCAAGGGCGTCGCGGTGCCCCAGGAACTGGCGGTGATCGGCTTTGACGACATCCCGATGGCGTCGTGGGAATCCTATCGGCTGACCACCATCCGCCAGCCAGTGAAGCGGATGCTGGGACAGGCGGTCGATATCATCCTGAGCGCCGATGTCGCCAGTGGCGCCGGCGATATCCGAATCCTGCAAGGCGAGCTGCAAAGCCGCGAAAGCGGATAGTGAAAATTTTTCATTGCACGCGGCAAGAGTTGCGAAGCCGCTGCGATCTGTGCCTTCTCCTCCCGATACGCCCGATTGGTGGGCAGATCATGAATTCTTGGGAGGATTGCAATGAATTTGCATACTTTTGTCACCGGCGCTGCCATGGCGCTTTCCGCTCTGGCCGTTGCGGCTCCGGCGCAGGCCGAAACCCGGCTGGCCTTTGGCGCCACCAACTCGCAAAGCGCGCATTACGCCTATTTTGCCTCGTTGGCGAAAATCGTGAACACCGCCTACCCCGAGACCTATCAGGCCTCGGTGGTGGAAACCGGCGCCACGGTCGACAACCTGAAACGGATGGCGCGCGACCAGCTCGATATCGGCCTGATCACCACCTCGACGCTCTATCACGCCTATAACGGCGTCAAATCCTTTGACGGCCGGCCGGTCGAATCGAAACTGCTTTGGGCCTATTCGCTGGCCCCGCAGAACGTCGTGGTGCGCCGCGATTCCGGCATCACCGAGCTGGCCGCGCTTGCCGGCCAGAAATTCGGCCCCGGCATGCGCGGGTCCTCGACCGAGGCGACGGCGCTCGAGGTCTTCGATCTGCTCGAGATCACCCCCGACTGGGTGCGCGGCACCAACGGCGAGCAGGCCAATGCCATCAAGGACGACCGCTCGGAAGGGTTTGTCAAAAGCGCCGTCGGCACCTCCTTCGACGCGCTGACCACCGACATTGCCGCCTTCACCCCGCTTCAGGTGCTGGGTGTGTCCGACGACCAGGAGGCGAAGATCCGCGAAACCCTGCCCGAGCTTTCGATTGTCGAGATGCCGGGCGGCGAAATGGAGAATTCCGGGCCCTACACTGCCTGGGGCTTCATGATCGGCGTTTCGGCCCGCCCCGGCCTCGACGACCAGACCGCCTATGATCTGACCAAGGCGGTGATGGAGAACATGCCGGAACAGGCCGCCGCCTTTCCGACGGTCAAAGGGCTGAACCTGCCGGAGCTCACACTGCAATATGCAACCAGCCCGCTGCATCCCGGCGCGATCCGCTACTACGAGGAAATCGGCCTGACCGTGCCGGACCACCTCAAGTAAGCAAGACCCCAGAGGTCGGGGCGGCTCTGGCCTTGGTGCCGGGCCGCCCCTTTTTTCGATCTTCAGCGTGAAAGTGCCGGCATGACCCGACCCCTGTTCCTGACCAACATCCGCCAGACCGCCACCGCCGTTCTTGCCGTGCTGCTGGGCGTCTTCGTTTTCTACACCTCGTTCAACGGACCGTTTGAATCGCTGGTGCAGCGCGCGCTCTTTGTGATGACCATCGCGGCGCTCGCGGTGCTGATGCACCCGCTGTTCGACGGCAGCCGCTGGCGCCCGCTGGGCATCCTGATCGACGTCGGAATCGTCGCCATGATTACCGTCTCGGGCGTCTATATCATCGGCAATTACCAGACCATCATGACCGATCTGCCCTGGGCCACGAAATGGGACATGGTGATGGGTTTCGGCACCCTGCTCTGTGTGCTCGAACTGGCGCGGCGCACCTCGAACTGGGTGTTTCCGCTGATCGTTCTGGCCGCTGTGGGCTATGCCTTTTTCGGCTACCTGATCCCCGGGCAATTCGGCCACCGCGGTTTTGACGCCGGCTATCTGACCGAAATCATCTTTCTTTCCGACCGCGGCCTCTGGGGCATGCTGGTCAATGTCGCCTCGACCACGCTGGCCGCCTTCGTGCTCTTTGGTGCAATCCTGCTGCACACCGGCGCGGGCGAGACCTTTTTCGACCTCTCGGCGCGGCTTGGCGGCGCGCGCCCAGGCGGCGCGGCCAAGATCGCGACCTTTGCCTCGGGCTTCTTCGGCGCGATCAACGGCTCGACCGTGGCCAATGTCGCCACCACCGGCAATTTCACCATCCCGCTGATGAAACGGCTGAAATACCCGCCCGCCTATGCCGGCGCGGTCGAGGCCATCGCCTCGACCGGCGGCCAACTGGCGCCGCCGATCATGGGCACCGCCGCCTTTGTCATGGCCGAACTGGTGGGCGTGAACTACTGGTCGATCGCGCTCGCGGGCGTGGTGCCGGCCCTGCTCTTCTACCTTGGCATCTATGCCACGGTGCATGTGATCGCCCGGCGCCAGAGCTTTCGCCCGGTGCGCCCCGAAGACCTGCCCGACTGGCGTGGCGCGATGAGCTTTGCGCGGCTGGCACCGATTGCCGCCGCCCTCGCCGGACTGGGCTTTGGCGTGATCAATGGCAATTCGGTCGAACTCACCGCTTGCTACGGCATGATCGCCATGCTGGTGGCGGTGCTGGTGGCGCGGATCGCCAATGGCGAAGACCCGCGGGCGGTGTTCGGCATCATCCTGCGCGCGCTCGAGGCCGGCGGCAAGGGCGTCGTCATCGTCGGCATTCTCCTGGTGGGGGCGCAGGTCTTCGTCGCGATGATCAACCTTACCGGTTTCGGCGTCGCCGTGACCTCGGCGGTGCTGGCCATCGGTCAGGGCCAGATCTGGCTCATTGCCGGGCTGATGGCGGTGGTCTGCCTGATCGCCGGCATGGGGCTGCCGACCTCGGCCGCCTATGTCATGGTCGCGGCGGTCTTTGCCCCGGCGCTGATCCAGCAGGGCATCGATCCGCTGGTGGTGCATATGTTCGTGCTCTACTACGCCGCGCTGTCGGTGATCACCCCGCCGGTCTGTCTCGGTGTCTTTGTCGCCGCCACCATTGCCCAGGCGCCCTGGATGAAGGTCGCGGGCGAAACCTTGCGGCTGGGGGCCACCGCCTATGTGCTGCCGATGCTGTTTCTGGCCTATCCCGGCATGCTCGGCGGCGGCGGGGCCGAGGCCATCGCCCGAGCGGTACTGTCGGGCGCGGTCTTTGCGCTTGGCATGGCCCATCTTCTGGGGGGCGCACGGCTGCCCTGGGGCTCTGTCTCGCGGGTGCTTTGGGCGCTGCCGGTGGGGCTGGCGCTGATGCCGCCCTGGGGCGCGGCCCTGGCGGCGGCGGCGCTGCTGGCGGCGCTGGTCATGCTTTCGCGCCGCAGCCTCGCGACCGCGCAGGCCGCCGACGCCCAGCCGGCCTGACATCGGGGGTCGAGACGCCCGGATGCTTCCCCGCAGCCGGCCCTCGTCAGGGTCGGCTGCGGGGTCGGTTCGTTCGGGCCGCGCCCCCGAGTTGAAATTTTTTCAGTTGTATCAGAAATTATTGCATGGCGTGCTGGCTGCGCTAGCAAGCCTGCAAAGTCAGCAAGCAATCGGACAGGAGACCGGTCATGACCATCGAATATCTCAAACGCGGCAAGCCGGAGGCCGACCGGGCGGAGGATGATGCCCGGACCCGTGCCGTGGTCGAGGCGACGCTGAAAGACATCGAGACGCGCGGCGATGCCGCCGTGCGCGCGCTGTCCGAGAAGTTCGACGGCTACAGCCCCGCCGCCTTCCGCCTCAGCCAGGACGAGATCGATGCGCTGATCGGCCAGCTCTCGGACCAGGAACTCGCCGATATCCGCTTTGCCCAGGACCAGGTGCGCAACTTTGCCCAGGCCCAGCGCGACACCATGCTCGACCTCGAGGTCGAGACCCTGCCCGGCGTCATCCTCGGCCACCGCAACATCCCGGTGCAATCGGTCGGCTGCTACATCCCCGGCGGCAAGTTCCCGATGGTGGCCTCGGCGCATATGTCCGTCGCCACCGCCGCCGTCGCCGGCGTGCCGCGGATCATCGCCTGCACCCCGCCATTCGAGGGCAAGCCCAACCCCGGGGTGATCGCCGCCATGCACCTGGGCGGCGCGCATGAGATCTATGTCATGGGCGGCATCCAGGCGGTCGGCGCCATGGCGCTCGGCACCGAGACCATCGACCCGGTGCATATGCTGGTCGGCCCCGGCAATGCCTTTGTCGCCGAGGCCAAGCGCCAGCTGTTCGGCCGCGTCGGCATCGACCTCTTTGCCGGCCCGACCGAAACCATGGTCATCGCCGACGAGACCGCCGCCGATGCCGAGCTTTGCGCCACCGACCTGCTGGGCCAGGCCGAACACGGCTATAATTCGCCGGCGGTGCTGGTCACCAATTCGCGCCGGCTGGCCGCGGACACCCTGGCCGAGATCGACCGCATTCTCGCCATCCTGCCGACCGCGGGCACCGCGCGGGTGAGCTGGGAGGAATATGGCGAGGTCATTGTCTGCGACAGCTATGAAGAAATGCTTAAGGTCGCCGACGAGATCGCCAGCGAGCATGTCCAGGTGATGACCGACCGCGACGACTGGTTCCTCGCCAACATGACCTGCTACGGCGCGCTGTTTCTCGGGCCGCGCACCAATGTCGCCAACGGCGACAAGGTGATCGGCACCAACCACACGCTGCCGACCAAGCAGGCGGGCCGCTACACCGGCGGGCTCTGGGTTGGCAAGTTCCTGAAAACCCACAGCTATCAGAAGGTCACCACCGACGAGGCGGCGACGATGATCGGCGAATACGGCTCGCGGCTCTGCATGCTCGAGGGCTTTGTCGGCCATGCCGAGCAATGCAACATCCGGGTCCGCCGCTATGGTGGCGTCAACGTGCCCTACGGCGCGGCCGCGCCGGCCCGCGACGCGGCAGAATGAGCCGGCCGGCCGGACGCGGGGCACATCCCCTCGCGCCCGGCCGGGAATTGGTGAACAATGGATATCAGCTTGACCCGTGAGCAGGAGACCCCCCATGCAGCTTCCCCAGACCCCGACCTTCCAGCTTGACGGCAAGCGCGCGCTGATCACCGGCGCCACCTCCGGGATCGGCCTTGGCGCCGCCACCGCGCTGGCCCGGGCCGGGGCGCATGTGACCTGCGTTGCCCGCCGCCAGGGGCCGCTGGACGCGCTTGGCGCGGCGATGGCGGGTGAAAACCTGGCCTTTGCCCCGCTGGCGCTGGACATCACCGATATCGAAGCCACCCGCGCCGCCCTCGCTGCCGCTCAGGCATTCGACATCGTGGTCAATTCTGCCGGCATGGCGCGCCACGGCCCGGCGCTGGATACCGATCCCGCGGATTTCGATGCGGTGATGTCGGTCAACCTGCGCGCCGCCTATTTCCTCTCGACCGCCGCAGCCGGCCGGATGATCGAAACCGGCCTGCGCGGGTCGATCATCCATGTCAGCAGCCAGATGGGCCATGTCGGCGGCGTCGACCGCGGTGTCTATTGCGCATCGAAACACGCGCTCGAGGGGATGGTGAAATCCATGGCGATCGAATGGGGGCCCAAGGGCGTGCGCATCAACACGCTTTGCCCGACTTTCATCCGCACCCCGCTTGGCGAACAGACCCTGGCAGATCCGGCGCGCCGGGCCTGGATAGAAGACAAGATCAAGCTCGGCCGCGTCGGCGAAATCGAGGATGTCATGGGCGCGGTGGTCTATCTCGCCTCCGAAGCGTCGGCCCTGGTCACAGGCACAGCGCTGATGGTCGATGGCGGCTGGACTGCCGATTGACCATTTGACCGGGCCAGAGCGCGCAGCCGGGACAGCGGTCGCACTCGCGCGCAAAAGGCGCCTGTGGGGGCGGCCGACGACGGGCAGGTTTTGCGCGAATAACCGCATAGGTTGTGCTATACTGCGACCATAACACAGAATTCATTTTTGAACCGCCTGAGCCGCCCCCGCCAAAGTCGGAGAAAGTCATGTCTCACAAATCATCTGTCCGCGACCGTCTTGCCCATCTCGAAGAACTCCGGGGCATCCTGCCCACCCGCGCCCAGCCATCGGAAACGCTCTCGGGCATGGCCGAGGGGCTGCGCGCCAATGACATCGGTCGCGCCGCCAGCGCCGCCCGCACGCAACTCGATTCGCTCGATCTCGATACCGGCCGCAAGGCGGTCGCGCCGGAGCTCTATGAAGACCCGGCCATGCGCGAGCAGATGGCGGGCTTTGCCGGCGCCGGGATGAACTTCTTCCACAGCGATGCCGATTTCTGGAACCTGCCCCTGGCGGAACGCGAGAACCAGGGCGGCAACGGTCTGGTCAATCGCGTCTTCGTGCACAGCCAGCGCCTGCTGCTGGAAACCTCGCGCATTGCCCTGCGCTTCGAGGCAGATGTGCCCGAGGCCGACCGCGCGGCGATTTTTGCCCGCCACAATATCACCCGTCTGAGCAGCGCCGGCCTGCCTCCCGACACCTACCGCGCCGATACCGGCGACGCCCGCGCACTCGATACCTGCCTGATGCTGATGGAGGAGGCCGAGGTCACCTTTGCCGAGCCCGATTTCATCGAACATATCGGCCAGCGGCTCACTCCGAACGACCCGGATCTGACCCGGCAATGGCATCACGCCAATATCCTGTCGCGCAACGCCTGGGATCGGACCCAGGGCGAAGGCATCAGGGTCGCGGTGATCGACAACGGCTTTGACACCACACATCCTGATCTGATTTTCGGCGCAGGGTCGGGGCATTACCGCCCGACCTTCGATTTCGTCGATGCGGATTTCATCCCCGGAACGGCCAATATTCCAGACGGCAACCATGGTACCGCCTGCGCCGGGATGATTGCCGCGATTGCCGACAACAATCTGGGAGGCTGCGGCGTGGCGCCCGGCGCCGATCTGCGGATGATCGCCTGCATGAACGATCAGGTCGGCACCCAGCTTACTCTGGCCCGGGCCATTGCCTATGCCGCCGATCCCTCCAAGGAAGGCGTTCAGGAAGAGGGCGCCGACATCATCGCCTGTTCGCTCGGCCCCAATGGCGCGGTCTGGACGATGAGCGCGGTTCTGAGCGACGCGCTGGATTTTGCCGCCGCCAGCGGCCGCGGCGACAAGGGGTGCGCGATCTTCTGGGCCTGCACCAACGGCAATCATCCCATCGGCTCGGATCAGGTCTGCTCCCATGCCGAGGTGATGGCGGTCGGCCGCGCCACCGCCAATGACACCGACAATGGCTCGGGCTTCGGCCCCAAGCTGGACTTCCTCGCCCCCGGCGTGAAGGTCTGGATCCCGGCCAGCGGCGGTACGTACCATGAAACCACCGGCACCAGCTTTGCCGCGCCCTGTGCCGCCGGTATCGGGGCCCTGGCGCTGTCGCAGAAGCCCGACATGACAGCGCATGAATTGCGCCAGGTGCTGCGCGACACATGCGACAAAGTCGGCCCGCTGCCCTATATTGGAGGGCACAACATCCGCTACGGCCATGGCCGCGCGAATGCCGAGGCCGCGGTGGCCGAGGCGCGGCGGCGTGGCACCGGACTCTGAGCAAAGCCTGTCACATGGACAAATCGTCGGCCCTTCAACGTCTGACCGGAATCAAGAAGGTCGAACGCCTGCGCGCCCTGCCCCCCGGCGCTGACGCCGCCCCTTCGGCCCCCGACATCGCGCAGCGCGAGCTGGGTACGGCCTCGCAGGAAGCGCAGGCCGATCTGCAAACGCTCCAGGCGGCCGGCTGGACCTTCGGGCCGCCGGAAAGCGCCCCGGACGACCGCGCTTTCGAGGTGGTGATGGACACCGACGGGCATCTCAAGCTGGCCGGCCGTGCCCTGACCGTCAAGATCAACCCCGATCTCTCCGCCGAGCGGGTTGCGGAGCTTCTGGCCGAGCTTGGCTTCAAGGTCCGGCGCGAGCTTGGGTTTGCCCCCAACACCTTTCTGATCGAGGCCGAAGGCCAATCCGGGCTCGAGGCCGCCAAGAGCCTCAACGAGCGCCCGGAGGTACTTTACGCCGAGCCCAACCTCGTCGAGGCGATGCAGACCCGGCGCTGAGCCCCTGCCGCAGGCACTACAACGAGGACAGCCCCCGCAGCGCGATCGGATACAACATCCCGATTGCTCTACATTGTTCCGATGGTGTCACCAGCCCGTCATCGGGACCGATAGACCCCGGTTTATGGGCGTTCGCCGTCCACGCAATGAAAGATCAGGGTTTCGAAACGATCCAACCTCGGGACAGTCACGCTGGCGCCGGATTCCGTAGGGTTTAGGGGCAGGTCCAGCCCTGCCTTCAACGCGGAGACCCGCGCCACCGGCCTGCCTGCTTTCAGTTTTAACATTATGTCGTGCATCGGCACCGGGGCATGAAAGGCATGACCGTTCTGGCCCGATTGATTGACCAGCGTGACAACCATCCAGCGCCCGTCCCTTCGGGCCTGGACGTGAACCTCGACCAATGCCGGGGCATCCGTGCTCAGGCAGATCGGTGGGGCGAATGTGGCCAGAACGCGATTCATCAGGATGGCATGCGCATGATTGCCATGGGTTTGGTAATGGCTGCCGACAGCCCAGGGGATCGTGACGCAGCAGCCCGCGCCGTGGCGGTTGACGATTAGACCCGGATCATCGGCTTCCACCTCATGATAGCATTTCTCAGGCGGCCCGTGCATATGCGGTGGCAGGTGGCTCAATATCGCCTCGGCGCCCGCTTTCAATTCACAGTCCATGTATTCGCCATAGAGAAAGACCACATCGAGTGCGTCCTGCCAATCCAGCCGCGCCTTGTCTTGATCGCGCAAGGAGAAGTAGGCGCTGTTGGCGCGGGGTCGGATGTCGCGCACCGCGTTAATTCCGCTGGCGACAAGGCCACAGCCCCCCGTGGCCCGGCCATTTTGGTCAAGCGTCGCGGTCTGGCCCGTGGTGATCAGCACGCCACCGGATGCGACATAGGCATCCAGCGCCGCCGCGATGTCCGGTCGCAGGCAACGCGCCTCGCCAACGATCACCGTCTTGTAGCGCGACAGGATTTCCAAGGTCGGGGCGATTTCCAGCGCGTCCTCTGGCCAGACGTCATATAGGATGTGATTTTCCGACAAGATGCGCAAAATTCCGTAGTATTCGTCTTTGGCGCCGTAGATGAAATTTGCCTCGGGCTTGATCAGGCAGACCTCGGCCAGAGGTTCTACATCCTGATACCAATGGGCATTCTGCGCGTGATAGTGGAACAGGTCGCGCACCCCGTCGTAGCTGACCCGGTCCTTCTGATTGCCCAGCGTGCCGATTACAAAGAAATCGAGCGGAGCGGCGCAGGCGATATTCTGAACAAGCCGCAACCTGGACAATTCCGGCGCGACACCGGAATAGCGAAACCGGCGCGACACGAAATGCACCGCAGCATTGGCCACTGCCTTGTCAGGGTAGGCGGGCATGACACTTTTCACATTATCGGCGGATTCGTATTCCCATTCGAGGTTGCGCTCAAAGGTCGTCGCGGCTTCCTTGCGCCAGATATCGACCCCGCGGCTGGTGTAGGTACAGATCGCGATATTCGGGTCCAGCGCTTTGACGTGCCGGTTGATCTGGTCATATTGCTCGTTCGTGCGCTCCAGCGAAAACCGTTCCAGCGCCAGAAACGCCGGGTTGGCCGTGTCGGCCGTCGGGGGCAAGTCCATGCCCGTGCGCGCATGAAAACTTGTCTGGCAGGCGTCGCATTGGCAGATGCCCAGATAGTTGCGGTCGTAATCGTCGCGTTGATACCCCGTCATGTTGAAGAACACGGCATCAAGGCGATAGCGTGCGATCGTCTCTGACAGGATTTTCAGGCAATATTCCTGCTGATAGCCACCGCTGACGCAGGTCTGTACCTGACCGTTGTAGTTGTTGTGTTTTCCCGCCTCGCTGACATAAAGCCATTCCGGCCGCCGCGCGGCCAGGCTTTCGTGCACCTTGGAAAAGTCGAACCGCGCCATGAATCGGATGCCGGCCTCGTGACACCGATCGATCACTTCGCCCAGAATGTCGCCCCGCCCGATAGGCAGATGCGGGTTGGGGTAATGATACTCCAGTTCCGTCGGGTAATTGGCGACAATGCCGCCGACGTTGAACAGAACGACATTGGCAGAGAAATCCACCAGTTCGGCGACAAAGCCCGCCGGATCCAGGTCGATGTCGATTTCGCGCAGGTTGGTCTGAACCAGCCGGATCGGTTCTGTCAGCCACCATGACATGGCGTGTTCCTTTCTCGGATCAGTGCGGTCATTTCGCGGGGGGCAGTTCGACGACCAACGCGTCCTGCGCGGGCACACGGTATAGCCCTTGGGAAAACTGGCTGTCTGCGCCGCCCCAGGCTTGTTCCGGCTGTGCGCCGCCAACATCGGCAATCAGGCTGGACACGCGCCCCTCTTGCGCCACGCGTTCGGGATTGACGAGCCAGAGCCAAAAGCGGTCGCCGTCGGCGTGCAGCCGCGCCTGAACGCGGGGATTGCTGTTGCTCACCGCGGGTTCATGCCCGGCCCAGGTCAGCAGGTTGCCAAAGAACGTCCGCAGGCCGTCATTGGGATGGTAGTGATAGCTTGCCGACAGGTGCGAGCCGATCAACATCGTGCGCCCCGCGCCAAAGCGGTTTTCGACAATCGCGGTTTGACCGGTATCGAAATTGGCCAGCGCCGTGCCGCTGGTGGCACGATACGCCTGCCGGAAACCCGCGCAGGTCAGTTCGTCCCCCCGATGGAAAATACTGTTGCGGTCGGCGATGTCGGGCATGAATTCGACGTCCTCCTCTTCAACCCCGAAAAGCGTATCGAGGCCGAGGTTCGGCTGCTTCGTGCCAGCGCGTCCGCCCGGTCCGAAGTATCCCGGACAGGCTTCGCAAATCAGCACTCCGCCAGCCCGGACCCAATTGGTGATCTTCTCGACCTGATCCGGCAAGAGCATGATCGGATAGGGGAAATAGAGGATGTTCCGCCCTTCGATATCGTCGATATGAACCCAGTCGGCTTGGATGTTGTTGTCAAAGAACCCGCGATAGGCCCCCCACATCGCCGCCGAATAGGTGTCGAACTTGCCGTTGTAGTTTAGCAGGAATGCAAATTCCTGAGCTTCCGGTGCCATGATAATGCCGATGTCACCGGTGACCGGCGCGGCCTTCATCAGATCGGCCTGCTTTTGCGCATTGGCCCAGCGTGCGATGCTGGCGGCCATGTCGGATCTGGGCGTGCGCTGCCCGGCCATGTCGTAAGACCCGAAAGCGCCGAACAGCGGACCGTCCAGAAGCGGCCGGAACCGCAGGTTCATCATGCCCCGCGCGCCCCCGGCAAAGGACGACAGTGACCACAGGCGGATATCCTCGGGCGTGGCGACGCGCCCGTCATCCTTGTCGCGGCCCAGAACCTGCGGCTGCATCCACAACGGCCCGCCCTGCCGCTCGGCGTGCCAAAAGGATTTGCCCCGTGCAGCCCCCCGCACCAGATCGGCGGCAAAGAAGTTTTTCCACGGCTCCGTGCCCTTGCGCGCGCTGACCCATGTATAGCCGTAGGTTTCCACCTTGGATGCGGCGCGCCAATCGTCCGAACCGCGTTGGGCCAGCTGCGTGACAGAACCCGCGGTGCCATGCGCGACGATCATCGCATCGGGGTCCGCCGCCCGGATCGCATCGATGCGGAATTGCATTTGCTCGTAGTGATTGTCCTGCTTGAAACGCAGCCAGTCGAGGCATTCGCAATAAGGCATGAACTGCGTCGGCGGCTCGATGTCTTCCCAGTCCGCATAGCTGTAGCGGTGCCACGCCCGGGCCAGATCATCGAGCGTGCCGTATTTCCGCTTCAGCCAGTCGCGGAACGCGGCAACCGTATAGGGGCCGTAATCGGTGTAGGGCGAATAATTGCATTCGTTCCACACGTCATAACCCAGCAGCGCGGGGTGGCCCTTGTACCTCCGGGCCATGGTGGTGAGGAAGTTATGCGCCGCCCCGCGAACCTCTGGCGCGTTCAGCGTCAGGGTGCCGGTGCCGCCGCCGGAATGGCTGAACCCGCCGGTAGCGGACGAAGGGCTCTGGATCGAAGGATGCTCCCGCCCGTCATAGAGCACCTGCCGTGCATCCGCGAATTTTCGCACCGCCCAATCCGGCGTGGTCTGGGACAGTTCGGCAATGATGGTGACGATCCCGTGCTTGGCGGCAAGATCGAGCTGGCGATCATAATCGTCCCAGTCGAACTTGCCCGGCGCACGCTCGATCGCGCTCCACATGAACCAGTGGCGAAAGACGTTCAGCCCGTCTTCTGCGGCTGTCTTGTAATCCCTTTCCCAATCCTGTTGCGGTGGGTTGGACTTGCGAAAATAGACGGCACCAAAAGGCACCTGAGGTAACTTTGCCATTTTTCAGCACCTTATGCCGCTATCTGCCGCGCGGCCACGATCCGATCACCGGATGAAAGCGAAAAGAACTTGGTCTTTTCCAGATCGAAGGCGGCGGTCACAATGTCCCCGCTGGACCATTGGCCGGCATCGCGCATCTTGCACTGGACCGTCCGCTCTCCGAAGGACAGGGTCACCAGATCCTCGGCCCCCGTCGGTTCGATCACCTCGATCCGCAGCGGCAGCGCGAACTCGCCCCGGCGCTTCGGGTCTGAGGCGGTCACCAGCCGCACATCCTCGGGCCGGATGCCCAGCATCACGCCGTCGCCGGGGACGGCGTCGGCCAGTGCGCCCATGGTATCGACGGTTTCAGACAATGGGCCCTCGGTTTGCAGCGTCACCCCCTGCGCGGAAGAGATGACATCGCAGGGAATGAAGTTGATCTCGGGCGAGCCGATGAACGAGGCGACAAACATGTTGGCGGGTTCATCGTAGATCACGCGCGGCACGTCCAACTGCTGGATTTCGCCGTCTTTCATGACGGCGATCCGGGTGGCCAAGGTCATCGCCTCGATCTGATCATGGGTGACATAGATCATCGTCTTGCCAAGCCGTTCATGCAGCTTCTTGATCTCGGTCCGCATCTCGACACGCAGTTTTGCATCAAGGTTCGAGAGCGGCTCATCCAGCAGGAACACCTTGGGGTCGCGCACCAGCGCGCGGCCCATGGCGACGCGCTGGCGTTGGCCGCCCGACAGTTGCGACGGCTTGCGGTCCAGCAGATGCGTGATCTGAAGAAGCGCCGCCACATCCTCGACCGCGCGGGTGCGCTCTGCCTTTGGCACGCGGCGCATTTCCAGCCCGAAGCTGATGTTCTGCCGCACTGTCATTGTCGGATAAAGCGCATAGGTCTGGAACACCATCGCAATGTCACGGTCCCTGGGGTGGCTGCGGGTCACGTCGTCCCCGTCAATCAGCAGGTTGCCCTTTGACACGTCGCTCAGCCCGGCAATCATCGACAGAAGCGTGGATTTGCCACAGCCCGAGGGGCCGACAAGCACCAGCAGTTCGCCATCCTGAACATGAATGTCGAGGCTCTTCAGAACCTTCAGCGCGCCAAAGGATTTTTCGACGGATTTGATGTCAATGGTGGCCATTCTTCAACCTTTCAGAGAGCCGGCGGTCAGGCCGCGGACAAAGTATTTCCCGGCCGCGACATAAACCAGCAACGTTGGCAGAGCGGCGATGATTACAGCGGCGGCCTCCACGCCGTAGTCGCGGATCCCCCCCTTGGGGCCGGTCACCGCATAAAGCGCCGCGGTGATCGGCAGATCGGTTCCGGTGGTGAACGTCGCGCCATAGAGGAATTCATTCCAGATGTGGGTGAACTGCCAGATCACGACGACCACGATGATCGGCGGCGACAGCGGCAGGACAATCCGCCGGAAGATGGCAAAGAACCCGGCCCCGTCGATCCGCGCAGCCGCCACGATTTCATCGGGGATCTGCACGTAATAGTTGCGGAAAAACAGCGTGGTGAAGGCCAGACCATAGAGGTTGTGAATGATCACCAGACCCCAGATATTCGTGGCCCCTAGCCAGCCCAGCATCTGCGCCGTCGGCAGCAGGAACAATTGCGCCGGAAGGAAGATGCCAAAGATCGTTGCGGCGAAAAAGAACTCGGACCCGGGAAACTTGAACTTGGTCAGCGCATATCCGGTGATCGCGCCCAGAATGGTCGAGGTGGCGGTGGCGGGCACGACCATCTTGACCGAATTCCAGAAATACGGCGCCATGCCGCGACAGTCGGTGCCGACGCAGCTGTTGAACATCGCCTCGCGCCAGGCACGGGCCGAGACTTCTTCGGGCCAGGACAGCACGCCATTGCGCAGGATTTCGCCCTGTTCGCGCAGCGACGTGATGACCACGATGGCGAGCGGCAGGATGAAATAGACCCCGAGCAGGACCAGCAGCGCATAAAGCACGAGCCGCCCCATCACTTCGCCAAGGGTGCCATCTGAGACGGCGGCGGTTGCCGCGGATGAATCGCTCATTGCTTGGTCCTCCGGCGGGCGATGACCTGATAGGATTTGTAGATTGCCATCAATGTGAACAGCAGCAGCAGCATGTAGACCGAGGCCACGCTGGCCAGAGCGATTTCACCACGGTTGAACATCATGTCGCGGACAAAGATCGACGGCACATCTGTGGCAATGCCCGGCCCGCCCCCCGTCAGGGCAAGGATGATGTCATAGGTCTTGAGCGCCCATTGCGAGAGGATGAAGAAGACGGCGACGAAAATCGGCGCGATCGATGGCAGGATGACCCGGCGATAGATCGTATGTGTGGGTGCGCCGTCGATCATCGCCGCATTGATGATGTCGCGGTTCACAGTCCGCAGCCCGGCCAGTACCAGCGCCATGACGAACCCGGCATGCTGCCACACCTGGGCGATGATGACCGTATATATCGCCCGGTCCTTGCGGGTGATCCAGTCGAACACGAAGCTTTCGAACCCCATGCCCTGCACCAGCGCCTCGACGCCGGTGCCGGGATTGAGAATCCAGCGCCAGATCGTCCCGGCCACGACAAAGGACACCGCCATCGGATAGAGATAGATGGCGCGAAAGATGTTTTCGCCGCGCACGTTCTGATCAATCGCAATGGCCATGCCGATGCCGATGACTCCGCAGACCAGCATATAGATCGGCCCGAAGGTGAACAGGTTGCCGGCGGCGACCTGCCAGCGCGGATATTTCCAGATTTGCCAGTATCCTTCGAGCCCGACGAAATCGGTTGAGGGAAACAGCGTGCTGTCGGTCATCGACATGAGAACCGTCCATCCCAGAAAGATGAAGGTGCCGATCAGCGTGATGATGAAAGCTGGGGTCAGCGACAGGCCGATGACCAGCCTCTCCGTCACCCGGCTGTCAAGGCGGGGCCTGCGGCGCGGCGCGGCGGCCTGCTCGGACGTTGAAAATGTCATTTTTGTACCTTCGTCACCGCGGCAATGCGCCCGGTGCAGTGCATTATGGAGCCTGCCGACAGATGCGCTGTCGGCAGGCCCCGCATTGTATCAGCGCGTGATCTCGATCGCTGTGCGGATCGCTTCGGCGCCGTCATCGGGCGACATGTCGGTGTTCATGTATTCGCTGACCGCATCCATGATCGCCCCGCGCACATTGCCCGGCACCGCCATGGAATGGCCCATGCTCAGCACCACGTTGCCTGCGTCGCTGGCCGCCACCAGATCTTCTGCCGATTTCTGCTGGCACGTGTGGAAATCCGCAAGGTCGATGTCACTGCGCGGCGGGATCGATCCCTTGACCTTGTTGAACGCGGTCTGGAACGTCTCTGACATGCCGATCCGTGCAAAGCTTTCTTGCCCGGCCAGTTCGTTGGCGTCCTCGGTGTTGAACAGGGCGATGGAATCCGCGTTCAGCAGGAATGCCGGATCACCCTGATTGTTCGGCGTCACCAGACACAGGAAATCGACTCCCACTTCGGCATCCTGTTGGGCCAGGGCGCCAAGTTCCCAATCGCCCATGAACTGAAAACCAGCCTCACCGGCCAGCATCATCGCTGCCGTCTGTTCATAGTCGCGTCCCGGCGAGGCTGAATCGACCCAGCCCATCATGGTGCGCAGTTGCTCCAGCGTCGCCTGCATCTCGGGCGCATTCAGGGCCGTGTCGTCGAGATTGACAAAGGCATCGCGATACCAATCGACCCCCATGCCAAGGCCGACCGCCTCGAACAAGGTGATCTCTTGCCACTTCTGCCCGCCAAGCGCGACGGGGATGATGCCCGCGTCCTGCATCTTCGTGGCGACGGCGTTGAATTCCTCCCAAGTGGTTGGCGGCTCTGCCCCCACGGCATCCAGCGCCTTGACGCTTGTGTACATCCAGTTGTTGCGGTGGACCGTGACCGGAAAGGCGACATAAGCGCCATCGTACTGCATCGCGCCTTGGATCGTCGGGGCCAGCAGATCGTTCCAGCCCTCTGTCTCTGCAATCGCGTTGATGTCACGCAGAAAGCCATGCGAGCCCCATTCCTGGATGTCGGGCCCCTTCAGAACGACGGCGCCCGGTGGATTCCCGGCCAGCGCCCGTGCCCGCAAGGTCGCCATCGCCGATGCGCCCTCGCCCGAGACTGTCGTGTCTTTCCAGGTGCCGCCCTTCTCTTCGAAAAGGCCGCGCATGGTTTGCACGGCTTCCCCCGAAGCCCCGTCCCACCAGTGAAGAAGTTCAATGGACGGCGCGTCCTGTGCCATCGTCGTGGTTGTCGCAACGGCCAAGGCAGCGGCGCCATAGAGACCTAGTCGAATATGTGTTGTCATAATTTCCTCCCATGAAGTCCTGCCCCACCGCCCGCGGGAATCCTCCCTCCACGGCGTCCGGCATGTGCACGATCCCCGCGAATCCGCCAAAAGTCAACAACTCTGTACCGATTTAGACCCAAATCGAGAAATTGGGCTAGCCACTCAGGCGACATCGAGCGCCCAGCCCTGCTTGCGGATGTTCTTTTTTTACTTTAAACACAACACATTATGCAAATTCCAGGAAGCCGTGTCGAATTTTCTGAAAATTGAGTGGGTCACAATCCGCGAAAACTCACAACGCATTCAGCCAATTGACACGGTGATATGTACCAATATATGCAAAGTGGGCCGTACCAATTTCGGGCGGTTGCCAAGGAAATAATCTGGAGGTCGCCCCCGATGGACAGGCCGCATTTCGTGAACCTCGACGCAGCGCCCGGCGACGTCGCAATCCAATGGGCCGCGGGCAAGCTGGCACAGGCCCACGCGGAATCCGGCGCGACAGAGCACGGCCCGCGGATTGTTGTCGGATTGACCACGTCGCCCAAGCCCGGCATCTGGCACGGCTTGGATGACGTCCACCTGCCGGAAGGCGACGACAGCTTCGTCATTGCATGCCACAAGGACGCGCCAGAGCTGCTGGTCTGGGGCACCACGACCCGCGGCGTGGTGTATGGCCTGCTTGAACTTGCCGACCGGCTTGCCCATGGCGCGGCAGTGACGGCGAAAGACTTTGTCACCCCGATGGTCCGCAGCCCAAAGGCCCGACTGCGCAGCGTGTCGCGGTGTTTTTCAAGCGAGATCGAGGACAAGGGCTGGTTTCACGATCGCGAAGGCTGGCGGCGGTATCTCGACATGTTGGCCACCAACCGTTTCAACCGTGTCGCGCTGACCTTTGGGATGCCATACAATTATCCGTATCAAAACGGGTACCTGACGGACGTCTACCTGCATTTCGCCTATCCCTTCCTCGTCGCGCCGGAGGGCCACGATGTCCGCGTCCGCGAGCTGTCAGATGACGAACGCGCGGACAACCTTGAAACGCTGCAATTCATTGGCCGTGAAGCAGAGCGGCGCGGGCTGGAATTTCACCTCGGCCTCTGGACCCACGGTTATGATTTTGATGACACGCCGAGGGCCAATTACACCATCAACGGCATCACACCCGACAACCACGCCGCCTATTGCCGCGACGCGCTGCATGCTCTGCTGGTGGCGGTTCCCCAGATCCGCGGTGTCACGCTTCGGGTGCACATCGAAGGCGGGGTGCCTGAGGCGTCCTATGACTTCTGGTCGGTGGTGTTTCAGGGCATCGCCAGAACCGGTCGGCCGATCGAGGTTGATCTGCATGCCAAGGGCGTGGAACCGAAATTGATCGACACCGCGATCCGCAGCGGATTGCCGGTGAACATTTCGCCCAAGTATCTGGCCGAACATATGGGCCTGCCCTACCATCAAGCGGCGATCCGCCGCGAGGAAAGCCCACCCGCAGGCGACGTGCCGAGCGCGATGAGTTTCAGCGAAGGCAGTCGCCGGTTCCTGCGTTACAGCTATGGCGATCTTCTGTCGCGAGCGCGTGATTATTCGGTGTCGTTCCGCATCTGGCCGGGCACACAGCGCATCCTGCTCTGGGGCGATCCTGACATCGCCGGGGGCTATGGCCAGCTGTCGACAATCGCCGGTGCCACCGGCGTCGAGATTTGCGAACCGCTGTCTTACAAGGGGCGGATGGGTAGCGGCCAGCCCGGCGGGCGTTTCAATTATACCGATGGGGCGCTGATACCGAAATTTGACTGGCAAAAACACGAGATTTTCTATCGCATCTGGGGGCGCCAGTTGCATGACGCGGCGGCGGAAGGGCCGGAACTTCTGCGCCTGCTCGACTCCCGCTGCGGTGACGCCGCTGACGATGTGGCCAAGGCCCTGACCGGGATTGGCGGTGTGCTGAACATCGTGACCCAGGCCTATGGGCCCTCGGCCTGCAATCACTATTACTGGCCCGAGATTTACGACAATCTTTCGCTGATCAACCCTCCCGGCCAATTGCCCTACGGCGATGACTTCGACCAACCGGGCCGGTTCGGCAATGCGCCGACCTTTGACCCGCAACTCTTTGCCAATCCGGCACAATACGCCACTGAGGCGCTGGCAGACCGGCAAAGCCACCGCTACACCCCGCTGGACGTGGCCGGATGGCTTGACGCGCGGGCCGAAACAGGGCTGGCGGCCGCAAAGGCCGCCGAAGCCCGGAATGGTGCAGACCTCCCCGAAACGCGCCGGATTCTGGCGGATGTGCGCATCCTTGCCGGCATTGCCCGGTTCTTTGCTGCCAAGTTTCGCGCCGGTTGTTCGTGGGAAATCTACCTCAAGACCGGCGACCCAGAGCTTTTCAGAGCCGCCAAGCGCCAATATGCGGCGGCCATCGAACATTGGAAATCCGCCGCAGACACCGGCACGAAAATCTACCAGAGAAATCTGTCTTGCGGGCCGTTCACCTGGCTTCAGGGCAATTGGGCCGACCGCGTGCAGGCGATGGTGCGCGACCTTAACGACATCGAAGCTTGGCACGTCGACACCCGCCTGCCGCTGTCTGCGGATGCCGACACGCTTGCGCGGGTCAAGGCCCTGATCGCGCAGGGCGGCAGGATGCAAACCGCAGCGGCGGGCCACGCTCCGCCGTCGGCCTTCGTGCCCGGTGCCCCCGTGAAATTGCGACTGGCCCGGCGTGCAGACTGGTTCGCCGCGCCGGTGTTGCACTATCGCCGACTGAACCAGGCTGAAAGCTGGCTGCAATCCGAGATGACGCCGGACGGGGCCGACTACATGGCCACAATCCCTGGCCTCTACACGGAGTCGGATTTCGAGCTTCAGTATTACTTCTCTGTTGAGACGCCTGCGGGGCCTTGCCTAATGCCGGGCTTGACGGCGGACCTCTCCAATCAGCCCTATTTCGTGCTCTGCGCGGAGAACACACCAAAAGGGGACGACCGATGACCCAGGCGACGATCGCGGCGGTCCATGTGACCGCGTTCCGTTATCCGATCCAGAATTGCGCGACCGAGCGCGCCTCGGGTCACACTTTCGACTGTACCGGGGCCACATCGTCGCGTGCGCGACTGCACGTGACAGTACGCGCCACCGATGGCTCTTGCGGCACCTATGTCGGCGGTACCGACGTGATGCTGCCTCAGGTGGAAAAGGCCGCTCAATTGCTGATCGGAATGCCCTGGCACGCCCGCGAACCTTTCTACGCCACTGCGCGCAGGCTGCTGCAAAAACACGATCGCATGGGCGTCGGGCTGCTCGATTCCGCATTGTGGGATCTTGCCGGAAAGCGGGCCGGCATGTCGGTCGCGGAAATGCTGGGCGGCGCGCGCGCCACGCTGCCGGCCTATGCCTCCACGTGGATGGGCGGCCCCGGCGGCGGGTTGCAGGTGCCACAAGATTACGTCGATTTCGCGCTGGAATGTCGCGAACTGGGTTATCGGGGCTTCAAGATGCACGGCTGGGGCGTCGATGACGTGGACCGCGAGATCGCAACCGTGCTGGCCCTGGGCAAGGCCATTGGGCATTCGATGGCACTGATGAGCGATCCGATGTGTTCGATCAACGGGTTTGGCGACACGCTGCGGCTGGCCAAGGCGTGCGACGCGGCAGGCTTTTACTGGCTGGAGGACCCGATGAGCGACGGCGGGCAGGCGGCGACGGCCTATCGCGCCATACGCGAAAAGTGTGCGACCCCACTGATGATCGGGGAATGCGTGCGAGGGCTGGAGGCGAACGCTTCGGTTGTGCTGGCGGGCGCCAGCGATTTTGTCCGCGCCGATCCCGATTTCGACATGGGGATCACGGGTACCATGAAACTGGCCCATTTCGCCGAAGCCATCGGACTGGATGTCGAGCTACATGCGCCCGGCCCGGCGCAACGGGCCTGCATGGCTGCACTGCGCAATTCCAAGTTCTACGAAGTGTCGATGGTTGGCCCGGGCCGAGGGCTGTTCGCGGGCGGTTATTATGCCTGTGGCTACAGCGATGCGCTGGATGACGTGTCGGCGGACGGCACCGTGCCTGTGCCCGTCGAAGCCGGGCTTGGCGTTCAGTACGACATGGATTTCATACGCGGATATGCCTTTGCCGACCTGAAGGTCGCAGCCTAGGCCGGCGTGACCGACATGCGGGCGGGCCTCCGCACCTTGCAAAAGGCCCCAAATTGCTGAAGCTTTCAGGATCAATGTGCAAATGAGCGTCCAGACCATGCAGGAAACGAAAAATCCGGGTCGGCCGACGGCCGATCCCGACCCCAACGCGACCGACGTGCAGGGGCTCGGCGAAGGTCCGACCGACCGAATCTACAACGCGATGCTGGAAGCGATTTCTCATCTCAGTCCCGGCACGAAACTGCCCAGCGAACGCGAGATGATGGAGCGCAACAACATCACCCGGCAAACAGCTCGGGTGGTGCTTAACCGGCTGATGCGGGAGGGCGTTGTCGAGCGCAAGATCGGCAGTGGCACATTTGTCAGCGAACGCTATCACACAGCCCAAGACGACACGGATCGCGACGATGTCGACGCCGGCCTGAGCGATGTGCTCGAGGCGCGGCGCGGGCTTGACCCGCTGGTGGTGGAGCTGGCAACGGAACGGGCATCGCCGCGCGACATCGACAGGTGCGAGACCATCCTCAACCAGTTGACCGCGTCCCACGATCTGGGTGAGATCAAGCGCCTTTGTTACGACTTCCAGCTGGCGCTGGCGGCGGCCACCCGAAACCCCATCCTTCTGGCCAATTACAAGGTTCTCTATACCTCGCGAAAGAACCTCGGCTGGGACCGGCTGAAGTGGCAGCACAAGAACGGCAATTCGCGGCAGGAACTTATCAAGCGGCAGACCGACATCTTTCAGGCCATCAAGCAACGTGACCGCTTTCGGGCGGTATCGCTGGTATTGCGCGATCTCGATCGGTTGCAGACCCTGACCATGGGACCGCGCGTCCTGCGCTATCCGAAAGAGGACGACGACGGGACGGAAATGCTTTGACCGTCGCCGGGCCGCGCAGGGTGGTCAGCGACCTGCCCCTGTCCCGGGCTCAGCAGGACAGGATCATTGCCGCATTCGGCGGTTGCGACCTGTGCATTCTGGGGGGCAGTGCCGATCTGCCGCGCGCGCTGGATCAGGCCGACATCGCCTTTCTCAGCCCGCAAGTGAAGGTCGAGACCCTGATTGCCCGGCCGCATCTGGCATGGGTCCACATCGACATCAGCGGAATGGAACGGTTTTCTCATCCGAAGATTTTGAATGGCAGCACTGTGGTAACCGGTTCCGCGGGCCGGTCGGCGCCGGTCCTTGCGGAACATGTCCTGATGTTCATGCTGGCACATGTCTATCGGCTGCACAGGCTGATGACCGCCCAGAACAACTGCGAATGGGCGACGGAGGGGTTCGCGCATCGGCGTGGTCTTTTCGGGCAAAGCGTCGGCATCATCGGGTTGGGCCAGACCGGGCGTGAGATCGCCCGCATGGCCAAGGCGCTGAACATGCAGGTTCTGGGCTTCAACCGCTCCGCTCTCGAGGTCGCGCATGTCGACACCCTGTTTTGTGACGCAAAGGGCGATGGGCTTGCTCCGCTCCTGGAACAATCCGATTTTGTCGTGCTGTGCCTTGCGCTCACCGATGAGACACAAGACCTGATCGGGGCGCCTGAGCTCGAAAGGATGAAACCCGGCGCCTGTCTGATCAACATCGGCCGGGGCGCGTTGATTCAGGAGGAGGCGTTGATCGAAGCACTGGAAAACGGCCAGCTGGCCGGCGCGGGGCTTGACGTTTTTCGTCAGGAACCCCTGCCTCCGGACAGTCCGCTTTGGCATGCGCGCAACATCCTGATCACACCGCACGTTACGCCGGGAATGCCGGACAAGACCGCCCGGGCGGTGGATATCATCCTCGACAATATTGCCCGGTTCCGACGGGGCCAGCCACTTCGAAATGCGGTTCGTCCGACCAATCGCCTGACCCAAGCGACCATGTGAAAGCGGCGGAGATGTGGGGCACCACGATGCCGCACGACCGCATCAAGCGCCATCAGGAGCTTGACAGAGGGAAGGAAACGTCGCTGCCGCATGTCATTCAATCTCTACATGTTTATGTGCAGAAATACCGATTTTCGTCTGATCCTTCAGGCATATTCTCGCTGAAACGGAAATTTCTTGCGTCTGCGAGCTGAAGGAGACCCGCATTGTCCGCAACATCCCTGAAAGGCGGCCCGTTCAACTGGGCAGACCCGTTCCTGCTGGATGACCAGCTCTCCGAAGAAGACCGCATGATCTCCGACACGGCACATCAGTTTGCCCAGGACAGCCAGCTGCCGCGCGTCGAAAAGGCCTATCTCAACGAACACACCGATCCCGAGATTCTCCGCGAAGTGGGCGCGCTCGGCCTGCTGGGCGTGACCATCCCCGAGGCATACGGCGGGGTCGGCGCGTCCTATGTCTCTTACGGGCTGGTGGTACGCGCCGTCGAGCGGGTGGACAGCGGCTATCGCTCGATGATGTCGGTGCAAAGCTCGCTGGTCATGTTCCCGATCTACGCGTAAGTCTCGGAACAACAGAAACAGAAATACCTGCCCAAGCTTGCCAGTGGCGATACATTGGCTGTTTCGGCCTGACCGAGCCGGACGCCGGCTCCGATCCTTCGGGCATGAAGACCCGCGCGGTCAAGACCGACGGCGGCTATCGCCTGATCGGCTCGAAGATGTGGATTTCCGACAGCCCGATTGCCGATGTCTTCGTGGTCTGGGCCAACTCCGAGGCGCATGACGGCAAGGTGCTCGGCTTCATCTTTGAAAAGGGCATGACGGGGCTGTCGGCACCGAAGATCGGCGGAAAACTGTCCTTGCGTGCCTCGATCACCGGCGAGATCGTGATGGACAATGTCGAGGTCGGCGAAGATGCGCTGCTGCCCGATGCCCAGGGCATGGGCGGGCCCTTCGGCTGCCTGAACCGGGCCCGATTTGGCAGGCGTGATGGGCGCCGCCGAAGACTGTCTCCACCGCACCCGGCAATACGGCCCCGGCGGCAAGCAGTTCGACTGCCCGCTGGCCGCCACGCAGCTCTACCAGAAGAAACTGGCCGACATGCAAACCGCGATCGCGCTGGGGCTTCAGGCCTCGCTGCGCGTTGGGCGGCTGTTCGACGAAGGCCGGTTTGCGCCCGAGATGGTCTCGCTCATCAAGCGCAACAACTGCGGCAAGGCGCCGGATATTGCACGCCACGCCCGCGACATGCACGGCGGCAACGGCATCCAGATCGAATACCACGTGGCAATCACCACTCCTGCCGCGTCAACCATTGCCCGAGAACGGGAAATTGACCGGAAGGGGCCTTCGCATCACGAACTCCCTGAGGCGTATCATTTCCGGATCCTCGCTGTCTGCGATGCGTGCCCAGACCGCGCGAAGGAAGAGCTCACAAGTCAGCTGTGTGAAGTCATGCGCCAGCGCGGCGGGGTCACGCGCAGCGAGAACGGTTTCCCGCGTCTCCCGCCACTGGCTGCAAATCGACAGCACATCCGCATCATCCGTCAGGTTGCCGATCATGGCCAGAAACGCGTCGGCGCCCGCGCCGCCGTGCAGCTTCAGCCCGCGGGTCGTGGTGGCCAGCTCGTGAATGCCATTGGCCCCTTCGTAGATTGAGGTGATCCGCGCGTCGCGCCAGGTCTGCGACACGCGGTATTCGGGCAGGTAGCCATAGCCGCCAAGAATCTGGATGCCGAGGTCTGCCGCGCGGATGCCGGCCTCGGAGCAGAAGACCTTGCAGAGCGGTGTCAGGAAATCGACCAGCGCCGGATTGTCACCGCGCTCAAGCGCGACAAGCGTGAGATGCGCCATGCCGCGCGCGCCCAACGTCAAGGCGCGCTGTTCATCGAGCATCCGGCGCACGTCGGCGTGATCCGACAGCACCGCCTCAGAGCCGTCGGGCCGGCGGCCCTGAACCCGTTGGTCGGCATAGCTTCTGGCGATGTCATGGGCGCGGCTGGCGTGGACCACGCCTTGCAGCGCCACGTCGATGCGGGCGTGGTTCATCACCGTGAACATGGCGGCCAGCCCCGCGCCCTCTTCGCCCACCAATTGCGCCGGGGTGCCGTCAAAGGCCATCTGGCAGGTCGGCGAGGCATGCAGGCCCAACTTTTCCTCAATCCGGGTGATCGAAATCGTGCGACCCGCCTCCTTCTTGCCGGTCAGGAACAGCGACAGTCCCTTGATGCCTTCTTCGCGCGTGCCGGTGCGGGCAAGGACAAGGTGCAGGATGTCGTCCGACATGTCCTGATCGCCACCGGAAATGAAGATCTTCTCGCCGGTGATTGCCCAGCCATTGCCGACCTTTTCAGCCTTGCAGCGCAGGCGCGACAGGTCCGAGCCGGCGCCGGGTTCGGTCAGACACATGGTCGACAGGGCCTCGCCCGCGGCAAGGCGCGGGATCCACGTCTGCTGCTGCGCCTCGGTCCCGAAGCGCAGAAGCGTCGCGACCGCGCCGGGAACAAGGTTGCAGACCATCTGCATGGCGTGGTTGGCGCCGGAGAAGATCTCGGACACGGCGGCGGCGACAAGTTGGTTCTGTGCCATGCCGCCGAAGGTCTCGGGTGCGGTCAGCCCCTGCCAGCCGCCTTCGGCCAGCTCCGCATAGGCCGCCGCGAAGCCGTCGGGCATCTTCACGGCGCCGTTTTCCAATCGGCACCCCTGGGCATCGCCCGGCTCGTCAAGCGGCGCAATGACGCCTTCGGCGAAGGCGGCGAAATGGCCGAGGATTTCACCCGCCAACGCGCCGTCCCAGTCCGCAAGCGCGCCGGCCCCCGCCACGTGGTCGAGCGAAAACAGGATGTCGTCGAGAGGCGCTTCGAACGGTTTCATGTTCAGGGTCCTTATGGGGAGCGGGCAAAAGGGGGCTGTCCGCGCCCCCGATGGGGGACGCGGGCGCGACCTGTGTCGGCGGCGGTTGGGGTCAGCCCATCAGGCCCAGCAGCCGGGCGGCATTGTTCTTTATGATGTCCTCGCGCAGGTGATCCTTGATCGCGATCTGCTCGAAATCGCTGAGCCAGCGCTCTGGCGTAATCATCGGCCAGTCGGACCCGAACAGCACCTTCTTCTTCAGGATCGAGTTGCAGTAGCGCACGAGGATCTCGGGGAAATACTTCGGCGACCAGCCCGAGAGGTCGATGTAGACATTGGGCTTGTGCTGCGCCACGGCCAGCGCCTCTTCCTGCCAGGGGAAGGAGGGGTGCGCCATGACGATCTTCATGTCTGGAAAGTCCACCGACACGTCATCGAGGTACATCGGGTGGGAATATTTCAGCCGCATCCCGTTGCCGCCGGGCATACCCGATCCGACGCCGGTCTGACCGGTGTGGAAGAGCCCGATGCACCCGTGCTCGGCGAGGAGTTCGTAGAACGGATAGGCCATCCGGTCATTGGGATAGAAGCCCTGCATGGTCGGGTGGAACTTGAAGCCCTTGATGCCGTGTTCCTCGATCAGGCGCCGCGCCTCGCGCACCGCCATCTTGCCCTTCCACGGGTCGATCGAGGCAAAGGGGATCAGGATATCGCTGTTGCGCGCAACCTGTTCCAGCACCTCGTCGTTGGAAAACCGGCGATAGCCGGTCTCGCGTTCGGCATCGACCGGAAAGATCACCGCGGCGACGTTCTGTTCGCGAAAATGCGCGGCAGTCTGGTCGATCGTGGGCTGCACGATCTTGGCGTTGAAGTATTGGGCCATCTTCGCCTGAAGATCGTCATAGCCATCGTCGGAATGGCAGCCGCAGGGTTCTTCGGCATGGGTATGGATGTCGATCGCGCGGACCTTCGAGATATCTACCATCTGTCCTGTTCCTTCTCGCTCAAGTCTTTTCCTGCTTGCGGATCCGTGACAGCGCGTCGGTCAACGTGGCGCGGGTTGCATCGTCCATATCGGCGAACAACCGGTTTTCGTGGGCAATGACCGCGGCGTTGGCCTTGCCGAAGAGGCGCCGGCCGGCCAAGGTCGCTGTCAGCGCATAGGCGCGCCGGTCGGTGGGCACTTTGTCGCGCACGATCAGCTCGCGCCGTTCCAGCTCGTCGACGATGACCACCAGGTTGGGGCGTTCGATGCCCATCGCCTGGGCCAGTTGCGCCTGGCTGAGACCGGGGTTGCCGACGATCAGGGCGAGCGCGGTATAGGTCAGCATCCGCAATTCGAACGGTTTCAATGTCAGTGTCAGATCGGCCTGCACGATGTTGAAGGCGCGCTTCATGTGATAGCCGACGTGCGCCCGCAACGTCTCGTCATTGACCTTCTCGGGCGGGGTGATGGATTTCGCAGCTTTTGCCATGGTGATTACCTGAAGACGGGGGCGCGTTTTTCGAGAAAGGCTGTCAGCCCCTCTTCCGCGTCCGGTGTGGTCTGCGACAGGGCGGCGGCCAGCGACTCGGTGAAGAGGCCATCCGTCCGGGACATGTCGTTGATGCGGGCGATGGACTGGACCATCAGATAATTCGACAGCGGCGCATTGCGCGCGATCTTGCCGGCCAGCTCCCGCGCCAGCGCCAGCGCCTCTCCTTCGCCCACGGCATAGTGGGCAAGACCCAGGGCCAAGCCCTCTTCGGCACCATATTTGCGCCCGGTCAGCATCATTTCGGTCATCCGGTCGGCGCCGAGCAGACGTCCGACGCGGGCAGTGGCCCCGCCGCCCACGAAGATGCCGCGGCGCCCCTCGGGCAGCTGGAAGATGGTCGAGGCCTCGGCAATCCGCACATGGGTGGCGGCCGCCAGCTCCATCCCGCCGCCGATCACGGCCCCGAACATGGCAGACACGGTAATCAGTCCGCCCAGCTGGATGCGTTCCATCACCGCGTGCCAGTGGCGCGAATGATAGAGCCCCTGTTCGGCCGAACGGCGCACATGTTCCGACAGATCGAGACCGGAACAATAGTGACCGTCCGTCCCAGTCAGGATCACGACGCGCACGCCCTCGGGCGGTTTCGAATAGAAGGCATCCAGCGCATCGACCAGTTCATCGCACATGGCGTTGCGCTTGTCCGGGCGGCTCATCGTCAGGGTGGCGATGGGCCCTTCGACGGCCACTTTCAAAAAGTCCGACATGGGGTGGCTCCTTATCGCGGCGGCAGACGGGCTGCGCCGTCCAGCCGGATGGTTGTTCCGTTCAGGAACGGATTGGAAATGATCTGCTCCGCCATCATGGCGAATTCGCCCGGCGCGCCGAGGCGGGCGGGAAAGGGAATGTTGGCGGTGATCTTGGCGGCGACCTCTTCCGGCAGGCCCGCCATCATCGGTGTCTTGAAAAGACCCGGGGCGATTGCCATCACCCGGATACCGCTCTGCGCCAGTTCCCGCGCCGCAGGCAGGCACATGGATGCCACCCCGCCCTTGGACGCAGCATAGGCCGCCTGGCCCAGTTGGCCGTCCTGCCAGGCCACGGACGACGTGTTGACGATCACGCCGCGCTCTCCGTCCGCCAATGGCTCGAGCGTCGCCATGCGCTTCGCCGCATGGCTCATCACGATGTAGGTGCCGATCAGGTTCACGCGGATTGTCCGCTCGAACACGTCGATCGAAAGCGCGCCGTCGCGGGCGAGGATGCGAGCGGCGGTGCCAATGCCGGCGCAATTGACAACCGCACGCGGCGCCTCGCCGAGCTTGCTCACGGCCTCATCGAAGGCGAAACTCACCGCCCCGGCGTCACTGACATCCGCTCGAATGGCGATGCCGCCAATTTCTGCGGCCACGGCCTCGGCACGCCCGCCGTCGAAATCGACAATCGCGATTCTGGCGCCAAGCCCGGCCAGATGGCGCGCGGTCGCCTCCCCCAGCCCGCTTCCGCCACCTGTGACCAGCGCGGTATTTCCCATGACATCCATCTTGCCACCCTTCGTTAACTTTCATCATGATTGTATCGCATAACTACTTTCGTCAACGTCTGATGTCCCGGATCTCAAAAAAGAGATGGACAATAACAGATATGCCTTATAACTATTATGCCAATCGGCAAACGCTTCGATGGGAGGATCTCGTGGTAACTTTGCGGCAAGATGGAAGAGACCGCCGGTATTGGACCCCCGAATTCACGTATGACAAACGCGACGACGGCACCGTCTACATGCGCCATGTCGAGGATCTGCCCGAACATCCGCAGCTTCTGGCCGACTATCTTGACCGCTGGGCGAATGAGGCGCCCGACCGGACCTGGATCGCCCGTCGCGGGGCGGACGGAGACTGGATCGAGGTGAGCTACGGCAGGGCCCGCAATCAGGCGCGGGCCGCAGGGGCCGCCTTGCTGAACATGGGGCTGGGGCCAGACCGCCCGCTGCTGATCCTGTCGGAAAACAGCCTCGAGCATGCAATCCTCGGGATCGCCTGTGCCTATGTGGGCATCCCCTATGCGCCTATCTCGCCCGCCTATTCGCTGGTGTCCGAAGGCGCCGCAAAGGCGAAGGGCAGTGTCGAGACGCTTAATCCCGGGGCGATCTTCGCCGATGACGGGGCCACCTTTGCCGAAGCTTTGCAAGTGCTGGTGAAGGGCGACTGCAAGGCGATCACCGCGCGCAACCATGTCGCGGGTGCGGCGCGCTACGACGACCTCCTCGCGCATGACCCTGCCGAGGCCGAGGCCGCGGCCGCGCGGGCGATACTGACCCCCGACACGGTGGTCAAATATCTGTTCACCTCCGGCTCAACCGGGTCGCCCAAGGCGGTGATCAACACCAACCGGATGATCTGTGCCATGCAGGCCATGGTGCGCGATTGCTACTCCTTCCTGGAGAACGAGCCGCCGGTGGTGCTGAACTGGGCGCCCTGGAACCATACGGCGGCCGGCAACAAGATCGCCTACCTCGTGCTGACCAATGGCGGCACCTATTACATCGACGATGGCCGCCCGGTGCCCGGCAAGTTCGACGAGACCCTGCGCAACCTGCGCGAAATCGCCTGCACCTGGTATTTCAACGTGCCCATCGGATACGACATGCTCGCCCGCGAGCTGGCCCGCGACAAGGTGCTGGCCGAGACCTTCTATTCCCGGCTGAACATGATGTTCTACGCCGGCGCCGGCATGGCCCAGCACACCTGGGACAAGCTGATGAAGATCGGGCGAGAGACGACGGGCCACGACGTACTGCTGGCGACGGGCCTGGGCTCAACCGAAACGGCGCCCTTTGCCCTGGCCTGGACCGACTTGGAAGAGACCGCCGGAAACGTCGGCGTACCGTCGCGGGGGTTGACGCTCAAGCTGGTGCCGACCGACGGCAAGCTCGAGCTGCGGCTCAAGGGGCCGTCGATCACGCCGGGCTATTACGGCGCGCCGGAGAAGACCGCCGAGGTCTTCGACGACGAGGGCTTCTATTGCATGGGCGACGCGCTGCGTCCGGCGGACCCCGAGGATTTTTCGCGCGGCTTCTACTTCGATGGCCGCGTGGCCGAGAACTTCAAGCTGTCGACCGGCACATGGGTCGCCGTCGGCGCAGTGCGCGCCAAGCTGGTGGACGATCTTTCCGGGCTTGTGCGCGACGCGGTGATCGTGGGCGAGAACGAAAGTCAGCTCGGTGCCTTGCTCTGGCTGTCGGACGTCGCGAGACAGATGCCGCCCGACGAATTGAAGGCGACGCTTTCCGAACGGCTGACCGCTGCCGCCAAGGCCGCGACCGGGTCGGCCAGCCGGGTAAGGCGGGCCAGGATACTGGCGCAGGAGCCGACGCTTGACCGCGGCGAAGTCACTGAAAAAGGCAGCCTGAACCAGCGCGCTCTGCGTGCGGGCAATGCCGGCGAAATCGACCGGCTCTATCGGTCGGACGAGGGCGTAATCATCGCCTGACACTCGGAAGTCTTGAGGAGGAGACCCCATGAAATTGACAGCCAGATTGCTCGCGCTCGGCCTGAGCGCGCTGATTTCGACCGCCCCGGCGATGGCCCAGGACTGGGCGCCGAAGGGCCCGCTGACCATCAATATCGGCTTCGGCGCCGGTGGCTCCACCGACACCATGGGCCGGGTGCTGGCCAAGGTGATGCAGGACAACACCGGCTGGCCCACCGTGGTCGAGAACAAGCCGGGCGGCGGCGGTGTCGCCATGTTCACCGGCATTTCCCAGCGCCCGGCCGATGGCCGGACCGTGGGCATAGGCGTCAGCATCCCGGTGCTGGTGCAGCTTGTGCAGCGCGGCGATCAGCTGCCCTTCGATACCGACAGCTTCGACTATCTTGGCACCGTGGCCCGCACCGAACTGGCCGTGGTGGCCGGCAAGGATGCGCCGTTCGACGATCTCGCGGGCATGGTGGCCCATGCCAAGGAGCAGGGCAACCTGCCCGTCACCGCGATGGCCCCGCCGCAGGTGCTTCTGCTCAAAGAGACGATGGCCAAGACCGGAGCCGAGCTCAATATCGTCAACGCCGATGGCGCGGCCGAGGTGCTCAAGCTGATCCTGGGCGGCCAGGTCATGGTGGGCTTCGCCGCCGGCGAGCAGTTTCCCTATCTCGAATCCGGCGACATGAAGGTGATAGGCAGCGCCGGCCCCGAAGCGCTGAGCTATGCGCCCGAGGCCAAGAACTTCAGCGAAATCGGTGTCGAGGCCTATGTCGACCCGGTCTATTTCCTCGCCATGCGCGCCGGCACCGCTCCGGCTGCGGTGGAGGCCATTGCCGCGGCCATCGACGAGGCGGTGAAATCGCCGGAGGTGGCCGAGATCGTCAAGAACGCGACGCAGAGCCAGTCGCTGAACCTGGGCCCGGAGGGCACGCACAAGATGATGACCGACGGGCCTGCCGCTTCGAAGGTGCTGTTCGGCAAATAAGTCCTGGCCCCGCCGCAGATCGTGGCGGGGCATCCATTCACGCGGGAGGATAGAATGACTGCTGCTGATCGTGCCTCGGGTGTCTTTTTCGTGCTGTTCGGCCTGGCGATGTATTTCCGCGTCAACCCGACCTACATCGAGACGGTCGATGGCGGAAACCTGGCGCCGGACACCCTTCCCAATGTCATGGCGCTTGTCATTGCCGCCTGCGGGGCGCTGCTGGTGGTCAAGCCCAGCACGCACATGATGCGCAGCCCGCGGCTGATCGCCCGCGCCGGGCTGTATTCCGCTGTGCTGGCGGCGGGCACCTTCGCCATGTCGCACTTCGGGTTCGAGATCGCGGGCCCTGTGCTGGCGCTGGCCATCATGTGGCTGATCGGAGAACGACGTCCGCTCTGGCTGGCAGGCGGCGTGTTCGTCATGCCCGCCGCAACGTGGTTTCTCGTGGCCCAGGTGCTTGGGCGCGCATTGCCGTAAGGAGGCGGAACGATGGTTGACCTTGCGACGATCCTGGCCGGTTTCGGGGATGCCTTCACGCTCTACAACCTGGCCTTCGTGCTGCTCGGCGTCACCCTGGGCCAGATGGTGGGCGCGGTGCCCGGCATCGGGCCGATCATGGCGATGGCGATTGCCATTCCCTTCACCTTCGGGCTGGACTCCCTGCCCGCCATCGCCTTCCTCGTGGGGGTGAACAAGGGCGGGCTTGTGGGCGGTGCGGTGCCAGCAGTGTTGATGAACACGCCCGGCACGCCGGACGCCGCCGCGACCGCGCTGGACGGTCATCCGCTGGCGAAACAGGGCAAGCCGCTGAAGGCCACCAAGATGGCGCTGTTCTCCTCGATCACCGGCGATACCTTCAGCGACATCGTCTTGATCACCGTCTCGGCGCCGCTCGCCATCCTGGCGCTGAAGATGGGGCCGATCGAGGTGGCCGCGCTGATGATCTTCGCCTTCTCGATCCTTGCAGGGCTGATCGGCAATTCGTTGACCAAGGGCGTCATCGCCGCCGCCTTCGGCGTGCTGGTCGCCTCGGTCGGGCAGGACCCCGAGCACTACACGCCACGGCTGATCTTCGGCTACTGGGACGTGTTCGACGGGCTGCCCCTGCCCGCAGTGGCCATCGGGATGCTGGCGATGTCCGAGATCCTGCACCGCATGCCGCTGGCCCACGGCGGCGTGCAGTCGGCCATCGAGACAAATGACACCGGCAACCCCGATGATCGCCGCGTGACCTGGGCCGAATACTGGTCCTGCCGCTTCACCCTGCTGCGCGGCGCCACAATCGGCACCATCCTGGGCGCCATGCCGGGGATCGGATCGACGGCGGCGGCCTTCATGTCCTACGCGATGACAAAGGCGTCGTCGAAAGAGCCCGAGACATTCGGCAAGGGCAATATTCAAGGGATCGCGGCGTCAGAATCGGCCAATTCCGCCGTCGTCGGATCGAACCTGATCCCGCTCTTGACCCTCGGCATTCCCGGCTCGGTCGGAGCGGCGCTGATCATCAGCGCCTTCATGATCCACGGCATGCAGCCCGGCCCGCTGCTGTTCGAAAGCCAGGGACGGCTGGTCTATGGATTGTTCGGCGCGATGATCATGGCCAACTTTGTCAACCTCTGGGTCGGCCAGGTGGGCCTGCGCATCTGGGTCAAGGTCGTCTCGGCACCGGAATCGATCATCTTCGCCTCGGCCATCCTGCTCTGTGTGGTCGGCGTGTCGATGGCGACGAGCGGGCTGTTCGGGGTGGCGATCATGCTGATCTTCGCGGTGCTGGGCTACCTGATGACGAGCTTCGGCTATTCTCTGGTGATCTTCATCATCGCATTCTTCCTCGGTCCGCGGTTCGAGAAATCCATCGCCCAGGCCCTGGCGCTGACCAACAACGATCTGACGCAAGTGATCTATAGCCCGGTGGCTCTGGCGCTGCTGATCCTGTCGGCCGTCTCGGTCGTCTGGTTCCTGCGCAAGAATGCCGAGGCCGCCCGCGCCGAGACGGCATGACGGTCCGCCCCCGGCGGTCCGAGTTTGTCGATCTCGATGCCGGCGCGGGGCTGTCCCTGTCGGAATACGCGCGGACATTCGACCTTGTGGTGAAGGGAGTGCATTCCCGACGCGAGAACGAGGCGCATATGTCCGCCGATCCCGATCTGATCGCGTTGCGCTAGGGCCGGCCGGTGACAGTGGTCCCGGACGGGTATTCGGCGGACCGGCTGGCCGAAAACGCGCTGGTGGCCTGGGATGGCAAACGCTCCTCGGCCCGCGCCGTCGGCGATGCCATGGCCGCGCTCGAACAGAAGGCAAAGGTGACGATGCTGACCGTCGGGACAGAAGAAGTGCCGGGCACGCGGACGCTCTTGCGCAACCTCCGCCGGCACGGGATCGACGCCGAGTTGGTGCTGACACCGCGCAGGGGTCGATTGCCCGCACCTTCGTGTCCTTCCCGGACCCGCATTACCCGTTCAATCCGCCGGGCAAATACTGGGACATGTACTCTCCGGACAAGTTCGACTTGCCGTTGCCATTCGAGGCGCACCAGAACCCGACGCCGCCGATGCAGCACCTGACGCGACAATGGCAGGAGGGCGGCGAGGATTGGGACGGCCCTGTCCTTACGGCTGATCGCGCAGCTCACGGCGCAGATGGACGAAAGCCCCCTGGCCGAAAAGCTGGCATAGGACGGGCCGCCCTCAGGCGTCCCGCAAGGGCTTCGGCACATCCTCCCGCCGCCCGCCGCTGCCGAGTTCCATAGCGGCGCGCCAGATGTCCCGCGCGCGCAGGTCCGGCGTGTCGCGCGGGCTGATCTCCTCCCCGGCCAGCATGATCGGCGGCCCGTCCCAGGCGGCGGCGGGCAGGTCGCGCCATTCCACGTCGAGATGTTTCACGGCGTGGTCGAAGAGATGCCGCAGGGCGCGCGCGGGCAGCGTCGCCGCCAGCGCGAGGTCGGGTTGCCACTCGGCCTCCTCCGCCATCAGCGGCTCGCGCAGCACCTTCAGCGCCAGCGCCATCGCCCGCGCCTGAAGGCTGACATGGGCGATCAGCTGCCGCCTGCTCCAACCGTCGCGAAGCGAGGGCGCGGCCAAGTCCTCGTCGCGCAATTCGTTGAGTTTACGCGCGAAATATGCGGTGCCGCGGCGCGCCAGCAGCAGGTCGCCCTGCGGCGCGGTCTCGGCGTCATAGCGCGCTCCCGCCCCTTGCCGCGCGCGCAGGGCGTCGCGCGCGGCGTTGGCCTTGCCGGTCATTGACCTGTGACCTGCGTGCGCATGAAGTCGAGCCGCTCCATGATCGGCGCGTCGGAGAAGCGGAACAGGTCGAACTGCGTCTCGGCCTGAAGCGACCAGGACACCCAGGAGGGCACGACGAAGATGTCGCCCTTCTCCAGCTTGCGGGTCTCGCCGCCCAGCACCACAGCACCCGCGCCTTCGAAAACCTGAAAGACCGAAGAGCCGACCTCCTGCCGCGCCGGCGTTTCAATGCCGGCCCGGACCCGGTGAAACTCGCAGCGGATGGTCGGCATCACGTCGCCGCCGGTGGTCGGATTGACGTAGCGGATTGCGGCATGGCCCAGCTCCACCGTCGCCGGATTGCCCTCATCCTCGAGCAAAAGCTGCTCGGTCAGCGCGGCGTCGGTGTGCTCCCAGCGGTATGCGCCAATGGGGGAGGCGACGGTGTTCTGAAGCCCCGAAAGCGGCCGCAGGCCGGGGTGGCACCAGAGCCGCTCGCCCTGGCTGTAGTTGGGCGTGGCATTGTCGGTGACGCGCTCGGCGCCGAATTCGAAGAAGCCCACGTCCATCTGCTGGCTGAACGGGATGTCCAGCCCGTCGATCCAGGCCATCGGCTCTGTCGCGACATTGTGATGGCCGTGGAAGTTCCAGCCGGGCGTCAGCAGCAGGTCGCCGCGCGACATGCGCACCGGGTCGCCATTGACCACGGTCCAGACGCCTTCGCCCTCGACCACGAAGCGGAAGGCGTTCTGTGAATGCCGGTGTTCGGGCGCGTTCTCGCCGGGCAGCAGGTACTGGATCGCGCACCAGAGCGTCGGCGTGATATAGGCATTGCCGCCCAGCCCGGGGTTGGCGAGACCGATGGCGCGGCGTTCCCCGCCACGACCCACCGGCACCAGCTTGCCGGATTCTTCCGCCAGTGGCAGCAGGTCGGCCCATTTCCAGACATGCGGCACCGCCTTCGGCTTGGGGTGCACCGGCATCAGGTCGCCCAGCTGGGTCCAGAGCGGCATCATGTGCTTGTCGTCGAACCCCTTGTAGAGCGCGCGAAGTTCGGGAGTGTCATCGGGTTGCATGGCATTGTCCATGGCTCTCTCCTTGTCTCAGGCGGCGTCGGGCTGGTTGGGTGGCGCGGCGTCGTTGAAGGCGGGCAGGCTGTCCAGCGCCGCGAAGATGCGGGCGATGGTGGGCCATTTGTCCAGCGCGATGTCGAAGCGTTTGTTGTTCCAGACCTGTGCATAGAGGCAGAGGTCGGCCAGCGTCGGCGTATCGCCGTGGCAGTATGTGCCGGTCTCGGGGCTATCCGCCAGCGTGGCCTCCAGCGCGTCGAAGGTGAGCGTCACCCAATGGGTGAACCATTGCTTCTGCGCGGCCTCGTCGGCGGCGAATTCATCGCGCAGGTAGAACAGCACGCGCAGGTTGTTGAGCGGATGGATCTCGAGCGCCACCATGTGCGCCAGCGCCCGCACCCGCGCCCGACCGTCTGCATCCTTTGGCAGAAGCGCCGGTTCGGGATGGGTCTCCTCCAGCCACTCGATAATGGCGAGCGACTGGGTGAGATGGCTGCCGTCCTCGCGCTCCAGCGTCGGGACGAGGCCCTGCGGATTGCGCCGCAGGTACTCTGGTGTCCGGGTCTGGCCGTCGCGCAGCGCGTAAGGGACGTAATCGTAGTCCAGCCCCTTGAGGTTCAGCGCGGCGCGCAGCCGGGTCGAGGTCGACGACCGGAAGAAGTTGTGCAGCTTCAGGGTCATTCCTTGGGCCCGATCTTCGTGGTCAACTCGCCCAGCCCCTCGACCGAGACGACGCAGGTGTCGCCGGGGGCGAGCGGGCCGACGCCGGCAGGAGTGCCGGTCATGATCACGTCGCCGGGGCGCAGTTCCATCGAGTGCGACAGGATCGAGATCATCTCGGGCACCGACCAGATGAGTTCCGCGAGGTCGGCCTCCTGCCTGGTCTCGCCGTTCACAGTCAGGCGGATGAAGCCCTTCGACGGGTGGCCGACCTTGGACACGGAATGCACCGGCGCGATGGGGGCGGAGCGGTCGAAACCTTTGCCCAGGTCCCAAGGCCGGCCCTGCTCGCGCGCCTTCAGTTGCAGGTCGCGGCGGGTCAGGTCATTGCCCACCGCATAGCCCCAGACGTGGTCCAGCGCGTCTTCCTCAGCGATGTTCTTGCCCCCGGCTCCGATCACCGCGACCAGTTCGGCCTCGTAGTGGAAGTGCTCGGTCTCGGGCGGGTAAGGCACGGTCGCGCCGTCCTCGACCACCGCGTCATTGGGCTTGAGGAAGAAGAACGGCGGGTCGCGGTCCGGGTCCTTGCCCATCTCGACCGCGTGGGCGGCGTAGTTGCGGCCGATACAGAAAATGCGGCGCACCGGGATGCGGTCTTGGCTATCAGCAACGGCAAGGGTCGGGACGGGAGCGGGATCGAAGATATAGCTCATGAGGGTACTCCTTGTTTGGGGATGTTCACGCGGCCGCGTCGGTCGCGGCGGCGGCGTCGAGGCCGTTCGAGCCGTAGAGCCAGTTCAACTGGCGATACCAGTCGTCGGCGCCCATCGAGCGCATGACGTGATTGCGGACGGCGGCCTTGGCGTCGTCGGGGTGGTAGATGTATTCGCCGATCAGTCTCGAGTTCATCTGCACGCGGGCGGTGCGCACCATGCGCATCTGCTGGTAGCGTTGCAGGGCGCCCTCGATGTCCTGCCCATGGTTCTCGATGCAATGCGACAACGCGACGGCATCCTCCATCGCCATGCAGGCGCCCTGGGCGAAGTATTGCAGCATCGGATGCGCACTGTCGCCCAGAAGCGCCACGCGGCCGTCGACCCAGTTCGAGATCGGGTCACGGTCGCAGAGCACCCATTGCTTCCAGTCGGTGCCATGCTCGATGATCTGGCGGGCGCGCGGGTGGATGTGCTCGAAGCCCTGCGCCACGTCTTCCTTGCTGACCGGCTTGCCGGCGATCGCCTCTTTCTCGTCGCGGTGATAGGTGACGACGAGGTTGTAGACCTTGCCGCCCTTCAGCGGATAGTGGACGATATGGCACTTCGGGCCGGCCCAGAGGGTGGCGGCGTTCCAGCGCAGATCCTCGGGCATCTGCTCGGTGGGGATCACCGAGCGATAGGTGGCATGGCCGGAAATCCGCGGCTCACCGTCGCCGATCATCTGGCCGCGAATGGGCGAGCGCAGGCCTTCGGCGCCGATCAGGAAGCGGCCCTTGAGGGGCTCGCGGTCCTTCAGTAGCAGCGTGGCGGAGGTGCCGTCCTGCTCGTATCCCGTGACCACGTGGTTGGTGCGGATGTCGACCAGCGGGCTGGTCTCGCAGAACTTCAGCAACACGCCATGCAAGTCGGCGCGGTGCACCACTGCGTAGGGGTTGCCGTAGAACTTGCGGAACGGATCGTCGAGCGGGATCGAGGTGATGTCCTCAGCGGTCTGTGCATCCATCAGGCGCAGGTGGTCGATATAGACCGCGACGCTGCGCGCCTCGTCGCCGACGCCGAGATAATCGAAGCAGTGGAAGGCGTTGGGGCCGATCTGGATGCCGGCGCCGATCTCGCCCAGCTGGGGCGCCTGTTCGACGACGATGGAACGTTGGCCTTTGCGGGCCAGGCCGCAGGCTGCCGCGAGGCCGCCGATGCCGCCGCCCGCGATGATGATGGGAAGCTCTTGGGTCATGACTTCTACCTTTCGGATGAGGGGGAGAGGGGCGGGGTTCAGAAGGGCCGGACAACCCAGGGGAAAAGGATCACGATGAAGATCACCAGGACCGAGGCCAGCACGTAGGGCGCCACCAGCTTCGACAGCCGGGTGATCGGCACCTCGGAGATGGCCGCCGCGATGTAGAGCCCGGCACCCACCGGGGGCGTCAGCAGGCCCAGCACCAGCGTCATCGAGACCATGATGCCGAATTGCACCGGGTCGATGCCATAGGTCGCGGTGGCGACCGGCAACAGGATCGGCACCATGATGATCAGCGCCGCGATGCCGTCGAGGAACATGCCCACCGCGACCAGCGACAGCATGACGAGGATCATGAAGATCGTCGGGTCCTGGGTCAGCGAGGCGATGAAGGCGGCGACGGCCTGCGGGATCTGGTTGAAGGTCAGCACCCAGCCGAACACCTTGGCGGCCATGATCAGGAACAGCACGATGGCCGAGTTCTGCACCGTCCGGTCGAGGATCGCCGGCAGGCTCTTCCACGTGAGATCACGAAACACCGGTCCCCCGAGGATCAGCGCCACGACGATGGCGACGGCGGCGGATTCGGTGGGGGTGAAGACGCCGAAGCTGATACCGCCGACGATCACGAAGGGAATGAGCATGGTGGCGAGCCCGGGCAGGCTGGCCTTGATGCGGCTGGTCTCGACCGGACGGGTCGCGGCGCCATGGGTCTGGTTGCGCGATGCCTGCCACAGGGTCAAGCCCAGCATCAGGGCAAAGAGGATCAGGCCGGGCACGATGCCCGCACGGAACATGTCGGCGATCGAGACCTGCGCGATCACGCCGAAGATGATCAGGATCATCGAGGGCGGGATGATCGGGCCAAGCAGTCCGGCGGCGGCGGTGATGGCGGTGGAATAGCCGCGGCCGTAACCCGCCTTCTCCATTTCCGGCACCACGGTGCGGCTCATCACCGCGATCTGCGCGGTGGCCGAGCCCATGATGGCGGCCAGTGCCAGGTTGGCAATCAGATTGACCAAAGGCAGGTCGTGGCGCACCCGGGTCAGCCAGGCGCGGGCGGCGCGGAAGATGCGCCGGGTCAGCCCGCCTTCGTTCATGATCTCGCCCAGCATCACGAAGAGCGGGATGGCCAGCAAGTCGAAGGTCTCGACGCTGCCGAAGGCGATCTGCGGCACCGCGTCGAGCACCGGCAGACGGTCGGCCATGTAGAGAAAGACGAAGGTGGTGGCGATCAGCACGAATGCGATGGGCATGCCGGTGCCGAGCAGGACAAGAAAGCTGAGGCCGGTCACAGGGTCACCTCATGATGTTCGCCGGTCGGGCGCAGGATATGCGCGACCACGTGAATGAAGGCGGTGATGCAGAAGAGCGGAACCACCAAAAAGAACGGCCATTTCTTCCACCCCGTGGTGATCACCTGTTCGAAGGCCACCATGGGCGAGTTCACCCAGACCACCGATTTCCACAGCAGCACCGCAAGGATGGCCGCAATGATCAGGTTGACCGCCACCTCCATCGCCCGCCTGGCGAAGCCCGGCAGCTTGTCGACCAGCAGGGTGACGCCGATCTGGGCGCGGTCATGCAGCGAGATCGAGATTGCCACGAAGGCCAGCCAGACCAGCATGATTGCCGCCAGTTCCTCGGCAAAGACGATCGGACGGCCGGCGAGGTAGCGCATGCCGACATTGACGGTGATCAGGCCGACGAAGCCCACCACCATCACCCGGCTCACGACCCGCTCGACGGCGACGAGCCGGTCCGAGAGGCGGAGCATGATTTGCTCCGCCGTGCCAGTGGTCCGGGTTGCGGCTGTCATTGGGCGGCCTCGCGGGCCTGCTCCTGAAAGCGGCTGATGATGTCGTTGGAACCGTAAGCCTCCTGGAAGGCGGCATTGGCGGTGCCGAAGACCTCGTTGCCGTTCTCGACGCGGCCGATCTCGATCTGGCCATCGAGCGAGGCGATATTGGCGCTCTCCGCCGCCACCTGCTGTTCGGTGCCCCAGGCCAGCGCCTCTTCCGCCGCGGCGGTGAAGGCGGCGCGTTCTTCTTCGCTCATTCCGCTCCAGGTGGCCTGCGACACCACCAGCACCGCCGGAAAGGCCATGTGGTTGGTCAGGGTGAGGCCGCCCGCAACTTCCTGAAAGTTCAGGCCGACCAGTGCGTCAAGGTCAATGTCGATGCCGTCGAGCAAGCCGCTCTGAAGCCCGGAATAGACGTCGCCGAGATTGACCGGCGTCGGCACGGCGCCCACCGCCTGCCACCAGGTCTGCATCGCCGGGAAGGGCACGATGCGGATCTTCTCGTTGACGAGGTCGTCGGGGGTTTCAATCAGGCCCTCGCGCATCAGGATATGGCGCATCCCGGCGAAGGTATAGCCCAGTCCCTGGACCCCTGCGCGTTGCAGCTCGTCCAGCATCTCCTGCGCGGCCGGGGTTTCGGCGGCGGCGGCGGCGGCGCTGACATCCTCGAAAAGATACGGCGTGAACCAGCCGGCCAGCGACGGCGCCCGCAGGCTGCTGATCGCGCCGGTCATCAGCGCGGCGTCAAGCAGACCGGTACCCAGCTGCTGAAACATTTCCTGCTCGGAGCCGAGCTGTCCGGCGGGAAAGACGGCCAGCGAAAGCGCGTCGCCCGATTCGTCCGGCAGCGAGTCTGCCATGCGATTGGCCACTTGCGTCCAGACATGCGGCGGCGGCGTGATCAGGCCGATGCGCAGCTCTTTCTCGGCCAGCGCGGCGGAGGTCATCAGGGCCAGGGCTGCGGTCGAGGCGGCAAGGCGAGCGGTCAGAAAATGCTTCATGGGGTCCTCCCGTTGCGTGATCCCGGGGAATCACTTCGCTAAGTATGCTTATGGTAAGTATACTATGTATTGCGCTGCGTCAAGATAGTGAGTAAGCATACTATTGACGAAGGCGGCCTGCGCCGACGAAGCGGAGACAGACGGTGACCTCATCCCAAAACCTTGAAATCCACAATATGGCGGGTCACCTGATCCGACGCCTCAACCAGATCTCGACCTCGGTCTTCCAGGACCGCATGAAGAATGCGGGATACGATCTGACCCCGATCCAGTTCGCTGCCCTGAACGCGATCTGCGCCAATCCGGGCATCGATCAGGCCAGCCTCGCCGGCCTCATCGCACATGATCGCGCGACGATCGGCGGTGTTGTGGACCGGCTCGAGGCAAAGGGGTTCATCCTGCGCAAGGTCAGCCCCCGCGACCGGCGCGCACGCGAACTTTCCCTGACCGACCTCGGTGACGCCACGCTCGCTGGCGCGAGACCCGTGGTGCGCGCGATGCAGGACGACATGCTGACCGGCCTGACGGATGCAGAGCGTCTGGAGTTTCTCCGGCTCGCCAGGAAAGCGGCCGACGGCGGAAACGACCTCAGTCGGGCACCTCTCGCAAAATAGCTTGAAGGCGCACTTCGTGCCGTGGCTGTGTGGCCGGGTCGTTTCGAGATCACCGAACGCACCCGCAAATCGATCCTGCGTCAGGTGGAAAGGCCGCTGATCGCCGGATCTGAATAGCTCCGCCCGGGCCGGTTTCGCGAACGGCTGCAAATCGCCAGACGCCAATACAGCCGGCACAAAAGTCGCGCGACAGACGAAAAGTCACGTCATCTGGCTGCCTTGCACAGCGCCAAACGGAATTCGATTTCCGGCAGCGACCGGTCGGGTCACTCTCAAAAGGCCCGGGCGACGGATCCTAAGATGCCGCGGAACCGCGTCGGCGTACTTTGTACAGGGTGGCGGACGACGCGACGATCTGAAGGGCCAGGACGGTACCGACCAAACCGGCAAAAGGCCATTGAACCCAGTTCGGTTCGGGCGTCGCCCGATGAAAATCGAGGAAGTGAAGGTACAGAAAGTAGCCGGTATGTACAACTGACAGCCACCACAGCACGTAGGTTCCCCGCTGTACAAATTTCCAAACCGAACTTCCCATCCACCGGAGGCTTCGGTCGTTCGACGTACCGGCCAAAATCAGACCGTAAAGCAATGCAAGGACACCAATCAGATTGGCAATCGCAAATCCGTGCTGCACCATGACGTATCTTTGCAGTCCCGGGTGAAATTCAAAGCCGACAAGACGCATGAGATCCAGGTTCACCCAGCCGATCAAGATGATCGTGGCGTGTATGAATGCCAGCAACACCGCATATATGCCCAATTCGCGCCGGTAGGGTAACAATACCGCCGTACTGCGCCACAGACGCGACACGGGACCAAGCGACATGGCGGCTGCCACCAGAACAATCGACATATCACCAACGGCCCTGTTCCAGCGGTGCATCGGCGACCACTCGATGCGGCTGTACAAGAACAGCCATGTCCCGGCCGCACCGATCAAAATCACGATCAGGTGGCGCGCCCACCATGATGAAAGCAGATAAGATTTCAGATTGAACCCGGCCACATTCCTGCGAGGCGATACTGTCATTCGCATACTTCTCCCAATTAACGGGACATCTAGATGCGCTGGAAAGCAAAGACCGCGCCAATCCCGACAAGAGCATATAACACGATCATGGGATCCGACCCCAGTTGCATCTTCGTGAAGGCCACCGGAACAACCACGTCAGAGGCCGGTGCAACAGAGTGATGGCCTTTGCACCGATCGCATGTCGCATGTAGTGAAACGCACCCCAATGCACCGGCATGGCCATGACAAGATAAGAAAATGCGCCAAGCGACGCGATCCGGATGAGGTCAGAAAACACTGCCAGAACCGAGGCAGGAACCACGGTGTAGACCGGCGTGTGGCTGCGGACCGGGCTGATATGATCCCCGGGAAAGCCCTCGTTTCTGGATCGAGTTTTCCGCATCGAGGCCTTGGCTGGGAGAGGAGCGGAAACGCATCAAAGCATCGAAATTCCCGGACGCACAAATGGCGTTTGTCTACAGGCAGGCGGTGGGCAGAACGTCTGTTGCGGAGGTCTGTCGGAAGACAGATTGGCGCGGATTCCTTCAACTCACCTGGATATCGATACGCCACATCCTGTAGCGCCCGTGCCCGGTTACTTCTTGAATTAGGCCCCGGTCTTCCATCCAGGCCAGATTGCGCTGCACAGCCGCGCGGCTTGCGCCGGTCAAGGCTTCCGCCATTGGGGCCGACACCAAAGGCCATTCGGTCAATACAGAGCGGAGACCGGCCGGTGTGCGCCCGGAGAGCCGAGCCATCGCAGCTTCTGCCCGTGCATCCCAGGCTTCGATGTCGTCCAGATGGCGCATCGCCGTCAGAATGGTGTTGTTCATCCCATCCAGCCAGTGGGTCAACCGCTCGAACGGCAGGCCGGAGGCACGCAGCCCCCCTGCCCCACCCTTGGCGATTGGTGCGAAGATGGCACCGCGTCCGTCACCGGCCGCGATCCGGGCTGCTGTGACGGTTGCCTCGATCTGGTCGCCGTGTTGGCCGAGGCCCGCCAGGCTCCAGAGATGAAAGCCCATGCAGGCGCGCGTGATCGGGTGCAGATCGGCCGCTGCCGTCATCACGTCTATCCATCCGCTCGCGCGATCTTCGAACCGTTCGGCTGTCTCCTCGATGGTCTCGGGATCACGGCGGTCAAGGAAGGCCGCCAGATCGGTCATCGGGCCCGGGCCACCGGTCAGGCGACGAACAGCCCACCCAATCCGGGCCAAGGCATTTGAATCATCCTGAACACCTGACAGCCGCATGGAGGTCCACAGTGCCAGACGATCTGGGCTCACCCGATCACCAGCGTACCAGCTGAGGTCCGCCGCCTCGATCAGAGCCAGTCTGTGCCGCCAGCCTTTCGAGCCGCGCTCCAGCCGGTCATCCAGCGCCCCCATGCGCCCGGCCACCCTTGCCAGAAGCGCAGCCTGGGCGCCTTCCGCCTTTGCCCAGTCGTCGATGACGGACGTTTCGGGCGGTTGTGCGCGTGGCCCGGGAGGCAAATCATCCGGGTCTTCTTCGAGCGGCCCCGGCAGAAACCAGATATCTTCTTCTGTCGCAATTGCTTTGCCGTTTCATCAAAAAGTTCTTACAGGATTCCAGTAGGATGAAGCGTAATCCGACGTGGTATTTTACGTTTCGATTTCAATTTTTAGCTCGCGTTTCAACAAGCGAGAACATGGGGCAGAAGATGGGGTTTAGAAACCGTGGAGCGGCGGGTTCATGACGCTGCGCGAAAACGAAGCGTCTGACGAGGCTTGGGCCAAGGCAACGCGTATCGCGCGAGAGCTGGATCGCATTTTGGACGGGCAAGAGCCTATGCGCACCGCAGTTTCTCGGGCCGCATCCGAATTGCGTCTCTCGACGCGCCAAGTCTACAACCACCTGCGCCGATATCGTACCGAACATCGGGTGTCTTCGCTGTTGCCAAAGACAGGTGGAGCTAGGCGCGCGAGGATCAGCCCGGCTGTTGAGGAAATCATTTTGGCAACCCTTCGGGAGATGTGGCTTCAGCCCGAGCAACCGGACCTTGCGCCGATTGTCGATGAAATCCGCACCCGTTGTGACAGCGAGGGTCTTGATCCGCCTGCCTATGTCACCGTTTCCAAGCGTATCCCACGACTGTTCACGCCCGAGGAGATTGCACGACGGCGACATTCAGGAGGAAAAAACCTACGGCGCCTGAAACCCCGCCCAGGTTATATCCGGGCCAACCACGCACTCGATGTCGTCCAGATAGACCATACCCCCGCCGACATCCAGTTTGTGGAAGTCATCGATGGTCAGGGCATCTATGTTGGACGCCCCTATCTCACCATCGCAGCTGATGTTGCAACAAGCGCGATTATCGGCTTCTGCCTGACCCTTGAGCAGCCCTCACGCTTGTCGGTCGCCCTCTGTCTGGCGCAGGCGATGTGCCGCAAGGAGGACTGGCTGGCAGCGCGCGACATCAATCATTCCTGGCCGATGTTTGGCCGCCCGAAGATGGTCGTCGTGGATTCCGCCATGGAATTCAGAAGCACCAGTTTCATCCTGGGTTGTGCCGAGTACGGGATTGCAATTCAAAGCCGGAACAAGGGGACCGTCCATCGTGGCGGGGTTGTCGAACGACTTCTAGGCAAGGTGAATACGGTGCTGCGCTCCCTGCCTGGCAAGACCGGGCGTTCCATCGCGGATCGGGGTGAGTATCTGTCCGAAGACCGTGCGAGGCTCAACTTTGCAGACCTCGAACGCTGTATCGCGCTGGCGATTATCGATCACAATCTTAGCCAGAATGAACGCAAGCTGACAGTCCCGACCAATGAATGGGAACGAAAATGCCGTCAGCCGGACGGCCCGGAAGACAACCCTTTCGACGTTCTGCTCAGCTTTCTCCCGAACAAGACACGCAGGATTTCACCTCAAGGTGTCAGCCTGTTTGCCAACGACTATTTCGATCCATGGTTGGGCCCGTTGGTCGCCCGCCGTGATCGATTGGGTGCTCTCGATGTTCGTTATGATCCTCGGGACATTAGTCACATCTACATCAAGGATCCCGATACAGGAGCCTGGCGCCCTGTGGAGCGGCGGGATGGACTGCTTGAGGCGGTCACCCTCTGGCAGCACAGGGCCGAGAGAAGCCGAGCGCGCGAAACCGGCCGACGCCCGATCGAGGAGAAGACCGCGATCCGCCGCGAAATCGCGGCGACGGTAGATGCCTCGGCATCGAAGAAGCAAAGGCTGAAGGAAGTCGCACGGGCCAGGCATGCGGCTCATGCGCCGAAACCCTACCAGAGCCTCACTTCTTCCCCGACACCAATCCGCGAAACACCTGACCCTGAGCGCCCGCGCCGCGTCTTTCCGGTTGAGGATTGGTGAAATGATTGATCACCTCCTAGACTCCGCCGCATCACTTCTCGATGCTGGTGACGCGTGCCGCATCGCCCATATCCGGTCGGCCCGTTGGATCAGCCATCCGGTTGCAAGTCGCGCCCATAACGCCATGAGTCTGCTGCTTGATCGGCCAGTAACCTTGCGTCCCAGAGGGCTCTTGCTGACAGGCCCCTATCACAATGGCAAGACGATGATCGCCGAACGCTTTGCGATTGAACATTTGCGGCAGTCAGAACGTCAAAGGATCTGGGTGATCCAGACCCGAGAAGGTGCCGGACTGTCTCACTTCTATGCCAGCATTCTTGCCGGGTTGCGCGCGCCTCAGGCATCTGGTTGGCGGAGCCTGTCGCGCGCGGGCGAGCAGGTGGATCATTTGCTGGACAGCTTGAAACCCCGCCTGCTCATCTTCGATGAGTTTCACAGCGCCCTTCGAGGGCGCCGACAGGACGTGAAATCTATCTTTTCGTTCCTGCGCCGTATCGCACGTGTCCACGACATTTCGCCCGTACTGGTTGGCGAGGTTGCGGTCTATGACGCGGTACACGACACCGAGGAAATGGGATCGCGGTTCGATACGATCCCTATTCCCAGATGGGCGTATGACGAGGATTTCGCGACGCTCCTCGATAGTCTTGAAACCAGCATCCCTCTCGCCCGCGCCTCGAACCTGTCGCGACCGTCACTGGCTGAGATCATCCATGAATTGTCAGAGGGCTTGATCGGAGAGGTCGTCGATATCGTGAGCAGCGCGGCCATCAAGGCGATAAGGAACGGCGAGGAACACATTTCTGAGGCGACCATTACCTCGCTTGGTTACACGCCCCTGTCGAAACGCCGAAATGCGCCTTTGCGCCGCGAAATGATGTGAACCAGTCTGCGTCCGAGATCACGGTCACACCTGCGCGCGACTACGGCAACGAGGTGGGGCAAGGCTGGCCCGTCGTTGTTGCACCGGTACCCGGAGAGCTGCTGTCGAGCTGGTTGCATCGGCTGGCCATGGCCAATGGAATTCCACCTCAATATTTTGGGCGGGTTCTGGATGTCGCAGTTGGAGATTGGTCTGCGAAGCTTGACCGAGACCTTCCCGGGCGAATCCTCAATTTGCTGGTCGAGCGAACGCGGTTACCTACCGAGGATATTGATGGCTTGGCTTTGAACCGCGACCCGCTAGCCCGGTTGCGTTTGCGGCACAACAGTGGATCTGGAGATCCTGGCACATCGACCGCTCAGTTCAATCGCCTGCAATACTGTCCAGTGTGCCTGAAAGAGGATCTCGCACCGTACTTCCGACGCGGCTGGACTTTGGCAACGCGCGTTTCCTGCTTTCGGCATGGATGCCGCTTGCGCGACCACTGCCCTACCTGCCGTGGCGGCATCGCGCCTGTTCGACAAAACCGGCTTCTGCCGCAACATTTCTGTGTCTGGTGCGACGCAGATCTCCGAAAACCCACGCTGCCCGCCGAGTATAATGTGCATCGTCTCGAGCGGCTGCTCGACGATCTGCTTCGAATGCATGTTGCGGGACATGGACTGCACGGGAGGACCTCCCTGCCCGCCATGCTTGGGACCGTTTGCTTCACGTTCGATGGGGAACCCAAATCGATTTCACGTCTTCCAATTCGCGACCGATATCTTTTCTTCCGCCAGTTGACCGAAGGAATGATGCCCCTCCAAAAATATTCCGAGCATCCCGCAATTGAGCTCTGGACCCGCATTGCACTGGCAGCGTCCAAGCATTCCGACCTGGTGGCGTCATTGAGTGCAGAGATATTGTCACAGATAACACCGGGAACAAAGAAACGCTCCGGACATCCTGATTTGACAGCCTTACAGCGAGCCATCATCCGCCTTCATTCAAACCGTCGAACATCATTGGCAACGACTACGCCTGGGAATTGATGACACCTGCATCCTCCATCTGCTCCCGATCGGGCAGGTCCTGCAGCGACTCCAGATCGAACGCGACCAGGAACTGCTCCGTCGTCACATAGGTATAGGGTGCCCCGCGCCGCGGCGACCGTGGGCCGGTGCCGATCAGGCCACGGGCATGTAGCCGACCGATCAGATCTCGGCTGATCTCCTTGCCGAAGATGTCCTTCAGCCCGTCTCTTGTGATCGGCTGGTGGTAGGCGATGGCGGCCAGGACCGCGACATCGTATTCGCGCAGATCGAGATCCTGATCGCCGACATCCGCGGCCGTCCTGATCGCCGCCGCATAGGCCGGTCTCGTCCGCAGCATCCAGCCGCCGGCCACCTGCGCCACTTCGAAGGATCGTCCTTCGAGATCGGCGGCCAGGTCTTCGACCAACAGATCGACCGAAGCCCCCTGCCCCACCACGCGCGCGAGGTCCTCGCGCGGCACCGGCGATGCGCTGGCGAAGAGAACGGCTTCAATCCGCCGCCTCCATTCTCGCCAGCGCAATTCGGTTGGCAGATCGTCCAATTCCCGGTCGAGGTCGGTTTCGGCGTGATCTTTGACCATGCCTAGACCCCGTAAAGGCGGAACGTGTCACGCCCGGTGAGCTCTCGGGCGACCCCTAACGCCACCAGCCGGTCGCAAAAGCGGCGCGCTGCCCGGTCGGACCGCAGTGAGGTAAGCGCGGTAGGGGCGATGGCATCCCGGGCCAGAAAGTCGGCCACTGCCTTGTCAGAACCCCTGGCTCGCAGTTTCGGCGCGGCCTCTTTGAGCCGGGCTGCGCGTCGTGTCAGATCGATGGCCTGGTGCGTTGTCTCAACTGCTGCCGTCCCAATTGCCTGATGACAGATCAGCCGCAACTCCTCGCCGGTTTTTCGAAGATCACCGCGCTTGAGGCCGAGTGCCAGAAGCGGCAGGACATGGCTCCACCCGAGCGCCTGCGCCAAAGTTGCATCCGCGAGAATCAGTGCGGAGGTGAGGTCGCGGGGTCGATCTCCAAGAACGGCCTCCAGGACGGTGGCCGCTTGAGTCACCGGAGCCGCCTTCACTACTTCGAGCCAGGTTGCGATCTGTTCCGGTTCCAAAGTCGGCAGCGCCCGGTTCAATGCCTTGGCCGCCACCGGTCGTTCCACCGCGCGCCGCCAAGAAAGATAACTCTCGCCCGCTGGCCCCGGGCTGTCACCCGGCTGCAGAAACGCCAACGCGTCCCGCAAGTCTGCCGCCCTTTCCGGCCGCCCCGAATGTACCACACAAGCCTCCGCCGCGCGCAGCGCCAAACTTTCCCGCAACAAGGCTTGGGGAACGTCATCGCGCCCGACCACCAGATGCAGATGCGCCAGCGCCGCGCCCGACAAAAACGCCATATCTTCATGGGTTTCGGGGCGTGCGGAAGTGACCCAGGGCGGCATCCGAGGTAGGGTATCAGGGTCGTCAATGAAGGTCGCTCGAGCATATGCCATGCCACAACACTATCCGATGGCGGCGCTTTGTTCTACCACATACTGGGAAAACCGCCCCGCTTTGCCGTATCCGTTTATGTCCAATAAGCTTGCCTTGGACGAAACCGCTCACGCGGTATTGGCGCTCGTTACCGCCGAACTACGCCGGGTCGACTGTGGTCTTTGCGGATAGGTGTGACCGTCGTTTGATTGGGACCTTCTCAATCGAACGACAGGAGGTTCCTTTGTCCAGCGAACATGTTCCAGCCCTACGGCAACGGTTTTTAGACGACATGCGCATCAAGGGCCTGCGGCCAATCACCCAGAAGATGTATTTGCGGTCAGTGCGCGAGTTTGCCAGATTTCTGGGGCGGTCGCCCGATTTGGCCACGCCCGAGGACTTGCGCGCGTTTCAGCTCGATATGACGAACAAGGGCACCGGCGCGCCGACCTTCAACCACCGGCTGACTGCGCTCAGCTTTTTCTTTTCGGTGACCTGCGACCGGTCCGAAATGAAACGTTACCTTCGTTACCAGCGGATCGCCAAGCAGATCCCGGTCGTACTGAGCGCCGCAGAAGTCGCGCGAATTCTGGCCGCGGCGCCGGGTCCGGGCTTGAAGTATGGGGCCGCTCTCAGTGTCGCGTATGGTTGCGGATTGCGGGCGAATGAAGTCACGCATCTGAAAGTGTCCGATATCGACAGCGATCGCATGCTGATCCGCGTCGAGCAAGGCAAGGGCCGCAAGGATCGGCAGGTGATGTTGTCGCCCACCCTTCTCGAGCTTTTGCGCGCCTACTATCGGGAAACGCGTCCTGCGGGCTGGCTATTCCCCGGCCGCGACCCGGCCAACCCGATTTCAAACCGCCAGCTGAGCCGCGCGTTCCACGCCGCGTGCGACTTTGCAGATATCAAGAAAAACGTCTCGCCCCACACGTTGAGGCACTGTTTCGCCACGCACCTGCTGGAAAACGGAACAGACATCCGAGTGATCCAGGTGCTGCTTGGTCACACGACGCTGGAGACCACGACCGTCTACACAAAGGTTGCAATCAAGATGATCCGGGACGTGACGAGCCCTCTGGATCTGCTGAACCTCGAGAAAGGCGGAAGCGGCTGACGGCGGGTCCCCAATGTCCCGACCAGCACTCGAAGTCGCGGACATCTTCCGAGCCCACGGACCTGCCTGGCGTCGTGCCAATGCTGGTCACCTGAGCCAGGCGCAACTCAAGGTCATGTCGGCAATTGAAACCTGCCGGACGGCTGTTCTGGGCGGACACGTCGCGGCTTGCACCAAATGCGGACACCAGCACGTCTCCTACAATTCATGCCGCAACCGGCATTGCCCGAAATGCCAGGGGGCCACCGCCCACCACTGGATGCAGGCCCGGGTCTCCGACCTCTTGCCAGTGGAATATTTCCACGTTGTCTTCACCCTGCCCGCAACGATCGCCAAGATCGCCTTGCAGAACAAGGCGGCTGTCTACGATCTTCTGTTCAAGGCGTCTTCAAGAACGCTTCTGACGATTGCCGCCGATCCCAAGCATCTGGGCGCGACGATTGGAATGACGAGTGTGCTGCACTCCTGGGGATCGGCGCTGACGCATCACCCGCATGTGCACATCATCGTGCCTGGCGGCGGCTTGTCGCCCTGCGGCAAGCACTGGATTGCTTGCCGTCCGGGGTTCTTCCTGCCCGTGAGGGTCGTGTCCCGTCTGTTCCGGCGTTTGTTCCTGGAAGGACTGATGGCTCTTCATCGGTCCGGAAATCTGGCCTTCTCCGGGCAATTGGCGCATCTGACGAGCCCGGACATCTTCAAGACCCACCTCGCACCGCTCAGAAAGACCGCATGGGTGGTATACGCCAAACCGCCCTTCGGAGGACCCGGGGCAGTTCTCGCCTATCTCAGCCGGTACACGCACAGGGTGGCGATTCCGAATTCGCGCCTCGTCAGCGCCGATGCCGAGACGGTTGCGTTCCGATGGAAGGACTACAGGATTAGAAACCGCAATCGCCAGAAGGTCATGCGTCTCGAAACGGGGGAGTTCATTCGCCGGTTCCTGACCCACGTTCTGCCTCCGGGGTTTCACCGGATCCGCCATACCGGTTTCCTTGCCAACGGCATCCGCCGCGCAAGGCTTGAAACCATCAGATTACTGTTGGCCGCAGAGGCGCAAGACGACCAGGAAGCATCAGACGACAAGACCGGCCCTCCGGACGAACAGTCCTCGAGTCTGACGTGCCCGGAATGCGGCGGCAGCATGGTCGTCATCGATGCATTCGAGCGCGGCAAGACCCCGAAATCTCGCTCGCCACCTTGGAGAACCGCCGCATGAAACAAGGGCAGAACCTTTGTCTTGACCTGCGGCGCCCCGGCACCGCACGGGTCCGTGTGGCTCAAATTCGAAAGCACGACAAATGCTCAGGAACCGCGCGCGCAAAGGCCCTCGTTTTGCAAGAACGACAGGTGTTTCTTGTCGAACTCGGCATCCACCCCACCCCAAAATCTGCAACACAGACAGCCACCGAGCTCAGTCGTTCAGAGCAATTCCCATAGGCCCAAATTCTGCCCGCGCTTTCGTCCAAGGCAGATTTATCGCCGCTGGATAACGCGCATCCAGCGGCCACAAACCTTTTTCATTATCGGACGGAAAAATGATATGCTCGGAAACATGAGCAGTATCACGAATAGCGGCACCAAAATCGAGGATTCTGACGCGTCTGACGCAGAGATTTCGAGCTCAGCACCCCATACCGCGCCGAACAGTGACGAGCGCGACGAGAGAACCTCTCGGGACGGAGCCTCAATCGCTCTGCCCGCCCATGTGGCCGGCTCCGGCGCGCTCGACCGGCTGATCGATACCGCCCGGGACTATGCCGAGGCCTCGACGGCTGGGAACACGAACAAGGCCTACGCCGCCGACTGGAAACACTTCACCCGCTGGTGCCGGTTGAAAGGCACGGAGCCTCTGCCCCCCTCGCCGGAGATGGTTGGACTTTATCTGGCTGATCTGGCCGCCGCGACCGGGAAGGCCCCTGCTCTCTCGGTCTCCACCATTGAGCGGCGCCTCTCCGGCATCGCTTGGAATTACAGGCAGCGAGGGTTCACTCTTGATCGCAAGGACCGCCATGTCGCCACCGTTCTGGCCGGGATTAGGCGCAAACACGCGCGTCCGCCGGTTCAGAAGGAAGCGATCCTGCCCGAGGACATCCAGGCCATGGTGGGCACCCTTCCCTATGATCTCCGCGGGCTTCGAGACCGGGCGATCTTACTTCTGGGCTATGCTGGAGGTCTCCGTCGCTCCGAGATCGTGAGCCTTGACGTGCACAAGGATGATACACCGGGCTCCGGCGGTTGGATCGAGATTTTCGAAGATGGCGCTCTGCTGACACTGAACGCCAAGACCGGGTGGCGCGAGGTCGAGGTTGGGCGCGGCTCAAGCGACCAGACCTGTCCTGTCCACGCACTTGAGCAATGGCTACACTTTGCGAAGATCGACTTTGGGCCGGTCTTCGTGCGCACCTCGCGGGACGGCAAACGTGCCCTCGAGGCCCGCCTCTCCGACAAGCACGTCGCTCGGCTGATCAAGGCAACCGTTCTGAAGAGCGGCGTCAGATCCGATCTGCCGGAAGCCAAAAGGCTGGCAATGTTCTCTGGACATTCCTTGCGCGCCGGGCTCGCCTCGTCGGCAGAGGTTGATGAGCGCTATGTTCAAAAGCACCTGGGACATGCGTCGGCCGAGATGACCCGGCGTTACCAGCGCAGGCGCGACAGGTTCAGGGTGAACCTGACCAAAGCCGCAGGGCTGTGAAGCTCAGGAATCTTGACGCGTTGGTGAAGCGCTAAGATGAAATTCCAGCGCTTCAGTTTCAGCTTTCTGCTTCAATTGAAATCGGGAATTAAACGCGACA
>NZ_FNYY01000062.1 GCF_900109145.1 Marinovum algicola | reverse complement strand
AGTGAATGGCGCCTGAATGCGCAGAAAGACCCTGTCCGTTGTGACGACCGGACGCACATCTTCGATATAGGTCAGCAGCGCATCCCCGGCATCCTGTGGTATTGGTACCAAAACTTCGCGTCTGGCTTTGCCATGCAATCGCAACCGACTCGCACGCCAGTCAATGTCTGACAGTCGCAATTGCCAGATGTCACCGGCGCGCAAAGCCAGCCGCGCGAGCAGAAGGAGTATGGCGCGGTCCCGTATCTCGACAGGCGTTTTGGTTCCACAGGACGCTATTATCTCTTCAATTTTGGTTCGAAGGATCGTCGGTGGTACCGTTGACAGCTTGCGCGAAACGGCAGATGGCACAGCATATAGGAGCGACGGGGCGCACTGATTCTGAACAATCGTGAAGCGCAAGAAAGCGCGCAGAACGGTCACCGTCATCCGCACCGAAGATCTTGAGCGCTCTTCGCCCTGGTTCAAAACGATCGAGCGGATTGCCGCCGCGTTGTAGTCTTTCGGGGTTGCCCCGAGGCTATCCAGCCAGCGGTTCGCTTCGTACAAGAAGCGCCGTACGGTCTCGTGCGTCACCCCACGTTCGCGGCGCAACCATTCCGAGAACTCGGTCAGGCGCGGATCGCAGGTGGTAACGCAGTCAGGCGCTTCAGGTGGGATCAGACCCTCATCCCTCAGGAACCGGACAAAAGCACGCGCACCACGGCGGCGGTTCTTGAGGCGCGAGCCCAGCATGTCCTTGCCATGTTTGGTCTTCTCCCCACAGCGGCAATTATGCCGTGCGAAATGATCGATGGTGGCCTCGTTGATTCCGTGGACCGGAACACGCGTCAGCAGCGCCCATTCCGCGAAATGGCGGGCCTGACTCAGGTGCGTCGAGTACGTCACCTTGCTATATCCGGTGGCGCAGAGCTTCTCTGCATGGGCCTCCAGATATTGCCCGAGCCGGGCGACTTCATTTGCAATGAAGACCACCCCGGTGGCTTCGAGATAGCTCAGGAATCTGCGTGTATCTGTGGCGTAGGCAGGCTTGCGCAGTTGCGAAGGGCTGTAGCGGCCGCAACGGCAGCGATGGCGTAGGAACCGATCCACCGCCGATGCATCGAGGTCTCTGGTCGGGATCTTCCGGGCGCGTGCCCACTTCAGAAAATGCCGGGCGGCACCCACGGCGCCCTTCGAGAGCCGGGGATTGTCTGCGAGATAGGCGCTGACCAGAGCGACGTCGTCAGCGCCGGCACGGCCACCGAGCGGAGAGTTGGAGGGGGAGTTCATGGAGGATGTCCTTCTGCGGATGAGAGCAGAGGCATCATGATTATCCAAAGCGGAAACCCGAAAATGAATCAGCAGAACAACAGGTTGAAATCCCGAACTCCGCATAACGGTGACGCGGCATATTG
>NZ_FNYY01000023.1 GCF_900109145.1 Marinovum algicola | reverse complement strand
GCCAACGGAATGAAACACCTCAAAAGACTCGACTCCACCCTCGAAAAAATAACCAAAGACAACGCTTCATACTTCGAAAATGAAAAGTGACAGGGCCGTCCGTCAGGCATGTTTAGCTCATATGGGCTTTACAATTGGGTCATATGATATAGATTCGGTTCTAAGGAGAATGAGATGGCCGTTGCAGACCGTATCCGCGAACCCGCCGAGATCAACGCCGTCGCGTTGAAGGCTTATGCCCGCGTCGTCGATCACTGGCGGCTGAGCCAGAAGGATGCCGCCGGGTTGGCGGATATGTCCGAGAGCACCTGGAAGCGCGCCCGGAAACCGGGGTTTGCCGGCGATCTGACCAAGGATCAATTGCTGCGCCTGAGTGCGGTAATCGGCATCTACAAGTCGCTCGAACTCTATTTTTCCGAGCCTCTGGCGCGAGCCTGGATGACACGGCCGAACACCGGGCCGCTGTTTGGCGGCCGCCGGCCGCTGGAGGCGGCGATCGAGGGCGGGCTGCCGCAGATCCTTGCCATCCGGACCTATCTCGACGCGCTGCGGGGCGGCGCATGAGGCGGCGGGAGATTTCCGACCGCGGCCTCACCCGTCTCTTGCCCGCCACCTATCACAAGCCGCCGGCCTTGCGCGGCCTTGTCGACAGCGACGATGAATTCGAGATCCTGGCCGAGATCGAGGGGTTGACCAGCGGTCGGCTGCAAGCCGAACGAGGCAGGAACCCGCATCTCGATCCGCGCGAACTTGCCTGGCGCCGGCGCAGCCGCGACCTGCGGATCTATGGCGACACCCATGTCAACGCGGCCTTTACCTATACCCGCGCCGGCGGCAACCGCTTCAATTCGGAGACACGCGGCGCCTGGTATTGTGCCTGGGATGTCATGGTGTCGGTCAGCGAAGTGGCCTGGCACCGCACCCGGGAGCTCGGCTACACCGGCTGTTTCGAGGACAGCGCGCGGTATGTCGAACTGCTGGCGGATTTCATCGGCGGCTTCGACGACATCACCGATCAGCCCGACCATCCGTCGCTGGCGGGGGATCCGGCGCGGGGCTATCCGGAGGGGCAGGCGCTGGCAGAGCGCCTGCGGCGGCAGGGCTCGCGCGGCTTGATCTATCCGTCGGTCCGGGCGCCGTCGCCGGGCGGAAACTGTCTGGTCTGTTTCGAGCCGAATGCGATCCAGAATGTCAGGCCCGGGGCCTCCTGGGATCTGGTCTGGGGCGGAACGCCGGAATATTCGGTGCGCGCGGTCGCCTGAGGGCGCCGGCGCACCTCGGGATCAGCTTGCCTTGGTCTTGGTCAGAACGAGGAAGGTCATCATGCCAAGCGGCGGCAGGGATTTTTGCACCTCCAGCGCCAGGTCCGGCTCTTTCAGCACGGTCTCGATCTCGAAATCGGAATGCCAGCCGAGGGTATTGGCAAAGGGCGCGACGATCCGTTCGAGATGCGCCAGCACCCCCTGGCTGCGCACGAAATGATTGGTAATGACGACCCGCCCGCCGGGTTTGAGCACGCGGGAAATTTCCGCCATCACCCGTTCGGGCTCGGGCACCACCGAGAGCACATGCATGGCGGCGACGGTATCGAAGGTCTCGTCGGGGAAATCGAGCTCGCGGGCGTCCATCTGCCGCAGCGCCGCCACATGGTCCAGCCGCATCCGCTCGATCCGGGCCAGGGCCTTGGCCAGCATGTCGTCGCTGAAATCGATGCCGGTGACCTGTAGATCGCTGCTGTACAGCGGCAGGGAGAGCCCTGTGCCGACCCCGACTTCGAGGACCGCCCCCGTCAGCGTGTTGATGAACTCCACCGCCCGGCGTCGGCCCACATTGGTCACGGCGCCGAAGGTGGTGTCATAGACCGGTGCCCACCGGGCATATGAGGATTGAACCGACTCGATATCCACTTACTTCTCCTGTTCCGTGCCCGGCCCGCGTTTTGGCGGCCGTTTGGTCGCCAGACACCATATTATGGTTGCGATATAGGCCAGGCAGAGCGCGACCAGCGTAACCCAAGCATAGGTCAGCACCGCTGCGCCGGCGATGGCGACGCCCAGCAGAAAGAACTTGGCCTTCCTGCGTGACACCCGCGCGGTCTTGAACGACCAGGTCGGGATCCGGCTGATCATCAGCAACCCGATCACTACCATATGCGCGCCGACAACGAAATCCGGCAGCAGCGCCGAGCCGGCAAAGGCGAAGGACACTGACATCGGCAGCAGCACCAGCAGCGCCGCCGCCGGCGAGGGCACGCCGGTAAAATAGGCGCTGGGCCCGCCAATGCCGGCATCGCGATCCGCATTGCTGCTGACGTTGAACCGGGCCAGCCGCAGGATGCAGCAGACCGCAAAGACCAGGACGGCGATCCAGCCGGCGCGGGTGTCCTGCAACGCCCAGAAATAGAGGACAAGCGGCGGCGCGACGCCGAAGTTTACCACATCGGCCAGCGAATCGAGCTCTGCCCCCATCTTGCTGTCGCTGCGCAGCAGGCGCGCGATCCGGCCGTCAAGGCCGTCCAGCACACCGGCCGCCAGGATCAGCTGTACCGCCAGCTCATAATTTCCCTCCACCCCGAACCGGATTGCCGACAGCCCGGCACAGAGACCGGCAATCGTCAGCATATTGGGCAACAGTTGTAACAGCGGCATGTCGGTGCCGGTCTTGCCCCGGGGGGCATTCATTGCGGGTCACCTGCACCTTCGGCGGCGGGCAGTTCGGCAAGCACGGTTTCGCCGGCGACCATGGTCTGGCCAAGGCTGACCAGCGGCGTCACGCCCGGCGGCAGATAGACGTCGAGCCGCGAGCCGAAGCGGATCAGGCCAAAGCGTTCGCCGGTCGCGGTCTGCGCCCCCGGTGCCACGAAGCAGACGATCCGCCGCGCCACCAGCCCGGCGATCTGCACGACCGCGATTTCCCGGCCATCGGACAGGCGGATGCACAGGCTGTTGCGTTCGTTGTGCTCGCTGGCCTTGTCGAGCGAGGCGTTGAAAAACTTGCCCGGGCGATAGGCGACCGCGGTGATCTCGCCGGCGACCGGCGCCCGGTTCACGTGACAGTTGAAGACGTTCATGAAGACGCTGACCCGGGTCAGCGGCCGGTCGCTCATCCCCAGTTCTTTCGGCGGCACCGCCGGTTCGATCAGCGAGATGATGCCATCCGCCGGGCTGACGATCAGTCCGGGCCGGTCAGGCGTGACCCGCTCCGGGTCGCGGAAGAAGTAGTAACACCAGACCGTCAACCCGACGCCGATCCACCCGAGAATCGGGGTCAGCAGAAACAGGCCGGCGGTGATGAGGCCGAAGGTCGCAACAAATTTGAGGCCTTCCGGGTGCATCGGCTTGATGAAGGTACCAAGCATGTTCATAGCAATTTCCCTCGCGGCAATCCGAGGCCCTTCTTTTAGGGTGATTGTGCCTGAGTACAAGCGTCTTCCGGGCGGCGCGGCCCTAGCGCGTCGTGGAATCGCGCGCGCAACCGCCGGATTTCAGGGGTGTGGGCGATCAGAGGATCTGCCGGCCAGACAGGTCTCTGGCGGCGAAATCGATCAGGGCCCGGACCTTGCGCGGCAGCGCGCGGCCTTCGAGGTATACCGCCCCGACCTGGCCGCTTTCGCCGACATGATCTTGCAACACGGCGACCACTTCACCGCTCTCCAGCGCGGCGCCGAGGGCAAAACGCGGCACATAGGCCAGCCCAAAGCCGCGCCCGGCCAGGGTGACGGCGGCTTTGGCGGAATTGACAAAGAACCGGCCGGTCACCGTGACCGCGATCTCGGAGCCGGCGTCGTGAAACAGCCAGCGGCGGGGCAGGCGGCGGTTGGTGTCGACGATGCAGGTGTGATCCGGCAGATCCTCGGGCCGATGCGGCGTGCCATATCGTGCGAGATAATCGGGGCTGGCGATCAGCACGCTGCGAAACGCGCCCAACCGACGGACCTTGAGCGAGGCCATGTCGAACCGGCCGAGGCGAAAGGCGACATCGATGCCTTCGGTCGCCAGATCGACGTAGCGATCGTCCAGCCGCAGATCCACGGTCAGACCGGGGTGCGCCGCGATGAAGCGGCTGAGCATGTCGACGACATAGACCTCGCCAAACGTGACCGGCGCCGAGATCCGCAGCGTGCCGGACAGCCCGCGCGAGGTCTCCGACACCGCGCTCAGTACTGCATCGAGATCGTCGAGCAGCGCCGGTGTCCGCGACAGGAGATCCTCGCCCGCCGAGGTCAGCCCGACCTTGCGCGTGGTGCGCTGAAACAGCCGGACGCCCAGGCGCCTCTCCAGCTCGGCCACGTATTTCGAGGTCAGCCGGTTCGATATGCCAAGCTGCTCTGCCGCACCGGTAAAGGATCCGGTCTGCGCGGTGGCGACAAAAGCGCGAAGCTGATCGATCAGATCCAAGGCAGCGAGTTTCCCGGCATAATTCAGAACAATTTGTGGATGGTCATTCCATACCTTCGCCATTTCATGGGTATGGGGCAAGTCTTATCCTTGCATCACGACGCGCTGACGGGCCCCGCGCCCGGCCAGCCCAACCTTGCCAACGAAACTTTCGGAGACCTCGACATGACCCCAAACACCGCCTCGGCCGATTATGCGGCGCTTCTTTTGCGCGTCACCAGTGGCGCGCTCTTCATCGCCCATGGCTGGATGAAGGTCAGCCTGTTCACAATTCCCGGCACGGTGGCCTTTTTCGAAAGTCTCGGCCTGCCCGGGGTCTTTGCCTATCTCACCATCCTCGGCGAGCTGGGCGGTGGCCTGGCGCTCATTCTCGGCATGGCGACACGGCTGGTCTCGCTGCCGCTGATCGCTATCCTGATCGGGGCGATCTGGGCGCATGCGGGCAATGGCTGGACGTTTTCTAACGAAGGCGGCGGCTGGGAATTCCCGCTGTTCTGGGCCGTCGCGCAGGGCGCCATCGCGCTGCTCGGTGCCGGTGCGCTGGCCCTGAAACTGCCGGTGCTGGAACGCGGCCTCGGCAAATTCGCCTGATCCCGCAGCCAAGGCCGGGCGGCCGCCGTGGCGGCCCGGCGTCACACAGGAGACAACCCATGCAAACCCACAGCCTTGCGTCGCTTGCCGACCGTTTCGCCCCGAGCGCCCGGATGCCGGTGGTGTTTCTCGGCCATGGCAGCCCGATGAATGCCATCGAAGACACCGCGTTCAGTCGCGCCTGGAAGACCCTCGGCCAGAGCCTGCCACGGCCTGAGGCAATCCTCGTGGTCTCGGCGCATTGGATGACCCGCGGCACGACGCTGGTGGATGTTTCGGCCATGCCCCGGACGATCCATGATTTCTATGGCTTCCCCGAGGCGCTTTACGCCGAGCGCTACCCGGCGCCGGGCCAGCCGCAACTGGCGGCCGAAGTGGTGACCCTTCTCAAGAGCCATCGCGCGCAGGAAGATGACCGCTGGGGCCTCGATCACGGTGCCTGGGCGGTGCTGAAATTCCTCTACCCTGATGCCGATGTGCCGGTGTTTCAGGTCTCGATCGACATGGAGGCGGGTCTGGCGCATCAGCTCGAGATTGGCCGCACCCTGTCGGTGCTGCGCGATCGCGGCGTGCTGATCCTGGGATCGGGCAATGTGGTGCACAATTTGCGGGCCATGCGGCCCGGCGGCGCGCCGCTCGATTTTGCCGAGGCCTTCGACGGGCTCTTCGCCGACCGTCTCACCCAGCGCGATTTCGCCGCGCTTGCCGATGCCCCGGGTCTTGGCCCGCTGTTGTCAGAGGCGCATCCGACGGTGGATCACTACCTGCCGGCGCTGACCATTGCCGGCGCGTCGGACAGCAACGACGATCTGACCTATATGACCGATGCGATCGATCTGGGGTCGGTCTCGATGCGGTCGTTCCTCTTTCACCCTCGGCAGACCGCAGCCTGACGCCGCCCAGACCCCCGCTTGCAGCGCCCGCCGCGATCCGATGCTCGGCGCGGAGAATACCTCAGAAGGAGCCCCGAGATGCCCACCACGCCCGCAGAGAACAAGGCCAACGCGATGGCGTTTTACGACCTGATGTTCAACCGGTGCCAGCCGCGCGCGGCGATCGAGCGCTATGTCGGCGACGTCTATATCCAGCACAATCCGCATGTCGGCGACGGCAAGGATGCCTTCATCGCCTATTTCGAGCGGATGGCGGCCGAGTATCCCGGCAAATCGGTCAGCTTCAAACGGGCCATCGCCGAGGATGACCTTGTTGTCCTGCATTGCCATCAGCTCTGGCCGGGCAGCGAGGATTATGCCGGTATCGACATCTTCCGGTTTGATGACGACGGCAAGGTGGTCGAGCATTGGGATGTCTTGCAGGTCATCGGAGCCGGATCGAAGAACGACAACGGCCTGTTCTGACCCGACGGGCGTCTTCTCAGGTCGCGAGACGCAGCACCGCGAAACTGAGGCAGAGCCAGAGCCCGAAAGCGATCCTGTCATGGCGGCCCTGACCTGTGACCAGGGCAAAGACCAGCGCCGGAAGGCTGGCGCCCAGCACCAGCCACGGCAGCATCTGCCAACCGAGCCAGGCGCCGGCGGCGGCCATCAGCTTGGCATCGCCGAGGCCCAGCCCGTCGATCTTCCGCAGGCGGAAATAGGTCGCGCCAAGCGCCCAGAACACCGCAAAGCCTGCCGCCGCACCGATTGCGGCATCCAGCGGCGCCGGCCCGTGACCGGTGAGCGACAGACCGAGGCCGAGCAGCACAAGCGGCAGGGTCAGCGCATCGGGCAGACGGAATTGGCGCAGATCGATCCAGGCGAGCGCGGCGAGGCAGATCAGCAAAACGACATCGGAAATCAGGCTGACGAGAACAGGCGGCATAGTCCGGAAATAATTCCCGCAGTTTTTGAAACTTTTTTGCGCAGCCCTACGTAGCCTTTTTGTGCGCGACAATTTGCCCGCGCATCCCTCCGCGCGTTTCGCAGCGGACCATAACTATTAGGGAGTGAATTATGAAGAGCAATAATATGACGATCCGCACGGGGGTGGCAATCAGCCTTCTTGCGGTCGCCGCCACGGGCGCGATGGGTGCCTCGCACCGCGAAGCGCCCGCCATCACGCATTCACCCAAGGTTGATGGTACTGATTTTTACATGTTTCGCAGTTACGAGCCCGGCCGGCAGGGCTATGTGACCTTTATCGCAAACTATCAGCCGCTTCAGGCCCCTTACGGTGGCCCGAACTATTTCACCATGGACGAGGATGCGATCTATGAGATCCACGTCGACAATGATGGTGATGCGGTCGAAGATCTGACGTTCCAGTTCGATTTCGACAACATGCTGGGCGCCGGCGGCAACGGTATCGCGCTGACCATCGGCAATGTCGATGTCGCCATTCCGCTGAAGACGGCGGGGCAGGTGTCCGGCGCCGGCGATGCCACGGTGAACGAACAGGAGCGGTATTCGCTCAACGTCGTCACCGGCGACCGCCGCTCCGGGACCATCCGATCAATCACCTCGGGCGGCAATGACACCTTTGTCAAACCGCTGGATTACATCGGCGAAAAGACCTTTCCCGATTACGAGGCCTATGCCAATAGCTTTGTCTATGACATCGACATTCCCGGCTGTGCCACGCCCGGTCGTGCCTTTGCCGGCCAGCGCGAAGAGGCCTTTGCGGTGAACCTGGGCGAAATCTTCGACCTGGTGAACATGGTGCCGCTGGAAGGCTCGATCCCCAATGATCGCGCCAATGACGATCTGGTCGACCGGTTCAACATCACCTCGCTGGCATTGGAAGTGCCGATCGACTGTCTGGTCGGATCGGGTAATGGCGTGATCGGCGCCTGGACCACCTCGAGCCTGCCGCAGGCCGAGATCGAAGATCCCTCGCCGACCTATGAAGATCCCTCGATCTATGGCGGTGCCTGGGTGCAGCAATCGCGGCTGTCCAACCCGCTGGTCAACGAAGTTGTCATCGGTCTGCCTGACAAGGATCTGTTCAACGCGGCAGAGCCCACCCAGGACGGCGCGCTGGCGGTCTACGTGACCAACCCGACGCTGCCGGCACTGATCGATATCCTGTTCCGTCAGGCGCTGGGGGCTTCCAGCAACATCGCACCGTCGAACATTCCGCGCGATGACCTTGTCGCCACCTTCCTCACCGGTCTGCCGGGCTTCAACCAACAAGCCACGGTAACCGCGTCGGAAATGCTGCGGCTGAACACCGCCGTGCCGCCGACACCACAGAGCGCGCAACACCCCTATGGCGTTGTGGCCGAAGACCTTGCTGGCTTCCCCAATGGTCGCCGTCCGGGTGATGACGTGGTCGATGTCGCGCTGCGCGTGGCGATGGGTGCGCTGTGTCACGATGTGCCGCTGGGCGCCGAACTGGGCGTTGCCGGTGCGGTCGAAGACCAGCCGAGCGATTTCGTCAACCTCGGCTATTGCCAGCCGTCGGATGCGCCGGTGGGTGACGAGCCGTTCATCGACGGGGCGCCGATCGACGCGACCGAGATGCAGGCCGTGTTCCCCTATCTGAACACGCCGCTTCCCGGCGCCGAGAATTGAGCGGGGTGAGTGATGATGAGACGTAAACTCACCTGCGTGGCGCTTGGTGCCGTGCTGCTTCTCGCCGCCTGTGAAGGCGATGGCGGAGGCGGCGACAGCCCCAGGGGCATTGCCACCCTCGGACAGGCCTTTGTGGATGCCTTCAATCAGATCCGCAATTCCACGCCTGTTGATGCGCAAAGCGTCAATCTGAAGCTGACGCCAAAGAAGACGCCTTTCAATCCCTGACGGAACAGCCCCCCTTGATCCGTCAGGCCAGACCCCCCGCGCCCCGGCGCGGGGGGTTTTTCATGGTTCGGCCGGCGCCTCAGTCGGCAACGGCGCGTCGAACCGGCGCGAGATCAGCGCGACCGCCTTGCCCTCGAGATCGTTGCGCCGCTGGATCAGGCTCAGAAGCCGCACCCGCGCGGCGCCGCTCTCGGCCAGGATCTCGACCTCCCAGGCATGCGAGCCGAAACCGGTCAGCCCGGGCCGCAGCGCGCCAAGATCGGTCAGCATCTTGCGGGACACGAAGCCTTGCGACCGGCGGCGGAACAGCAACTGCGACGCGATCCCGGGGTTCTGGAACAGAACCTCCATCAGCAGCGGATCGGCGGTGTTGAGGTTGATCGTCGACGGCACCGGCAGGGCGGTGACATGCGGCGCGAGCCGGGCCAGCGTATCCGGCGCGATGCCCTGGGCTTCGAGATCGGAGAGGTCGCGGACCGCGCCGAGCAGCGCCACGAGTTCGGCAATGCGCCGGGCTTCGGCGGCGTCGATGTCGAGCCGCGTGGCGAGGCGCTGGAACAGCGTCTGCGGGCCGACGGCCGGCGCGGTGAGGAGATTGATATCGAATTTCGCCTGACGGTCGCGCACCTTCACCGAGAACCGTCCTTCCGGCAACGCGACCTCCTCCTGGATGACGCCGGCCCAGGGTTCGGCAAAGTGATCCTCCTCCGGGCCGGTGTCGAGATCCCGACGCAGCGCCGCCAGCACCGAAGCCTCGGCGCCAAGCGCGATCTGTTCGGCCTGCGCCAGCGCGGCGTGGCGGGCGACGATGTCCTGGCCGTCTTCCTGCTGGCGCAGCAGCAACACCACCAGCCCCGACGTGATTGCCAGCACCACCAGCACATTGACCAGGGTGACCCCTGCCTCGCCGCGTCTCATCGGGTGGCCCCCGCCGGCATCGGAAACAGCCGGGTGACTTCGGCCACCTCGCCGCGCTGCGGGAGTTCGAGCCGCAGCGTGAGTTCCGCCGCCCGCGGGCTGGCCGAGGGCTCCGGCCAGGCGGTCTGCCAGCGGCGGGCGCCGTCGAGCAGCCGCCAGCGGGCTTCGCGCACGCCGGTCAGAAGGTGCTGCGGCGGGGTTTCGGGGCCGCGCTGCACCTGTCGGGTGAGCGTGCCCTCTTCCAGCGCGATGCGCAGTGAAAGCGGAGCGTCGGTCGTGGCGCGCAGGAAAGTCAGCCCGCCCTCGTCCAGCACGGCAAAGCCCGGTGCAGCGGTGGCCAGATCGCGGCGCAGCACGGTCAGCGCGCGGTCGATCTCCTCGATCCGGTCAAGCCGGCCTTCGGTGCGGCGCTGCACGTTCAGGGTGGTGTCGAGCATGGTCAACCCGGCGACGCCGATCACCGACAGAATCGCCAGCGCTACGAGCATTTCGATCAGCGTCATGCCGGCGTCGGGGCGCGGCCTCATATCGAGGTGGAACCGATCAGGTTGATGTCACCTGCGCCCACCTCGAGCACCGCGAGGCCGCGTTCGACCAGACCCGAGCTAAGGAAGCGATAGGGGCCGAGGACACCGGTAAAACTCTCCTTTCGGGTCAGGCCCCGTCGGGTCTGCTTGCCGGTCTGGCCCAATATCCGCATTAGTTCGGCCCCGTCATAGGCCAGCCCGGAGATGATGCCGGCGGGCTCGCCGGTCTGTTCTTCATAGGCGCGGGTAAAGGCGGCGAAGCGCAGCGGATCGGGGGCGGCGAACCAGGCGCCGCGCAGGGCGCGCACCGCTTCGAGATCGCGGGCCGCCCATTGGGTGGAGCCGAGGATCCGCGTGTCCTGACCTGCCAGGGCTTCGGCGAAGGGGATCAGGCTGGCCCCGGCCGAAGGCAGGTAGACGCCGTCGGGCAGGCCGCCGCCGGCTTGCAGTTCGGCCAGCACCGTGCCCGGTGTGTCGGTGATGACCGGCGGACGTAGGGTGATGCCGAGCGCCTGGGCGATCGGCACCGCCTCGGCGGCGCTGCGGGCGCCGAGCGGGCCGGGCGGGGCGACGAGGGCGATTTCGCGGATATTGCGCTGTGCCGCGAGGGCAAAGACCGCGCGGGCGGATTGTGCCGGGGTGACGCCAAAGACAAAGGTGTTGCGATCGGCCAGCGTGGTGTCGTTCGACAGGGTGACGATCGGGATGTTGACAGCCGCGGCCACCGTCTTGGTCTGGGCCGAGAATACCGGGCCGATCAGGATGTTGGCGCCGGCCGCCTCGGCGGCCTTGGCGGCGATGACGGCGGTATCGGGCGACGAGCCACTGTCGCGGATTTCGATGCCGATGCCGGGGCCGCCCCCCAGCCGCACCGCCGCCTCGAGCTGCTTGCCGAGCTGCGCCTGTTCGCCGGTCAGCGGCAGCAGGATGGCGGCCTTGCCGGGGCCCTCGGTGGTGCCGCCGATTTCGCCCAGCCCGTCGATCGAGGCACAGCCCGCCAGCCCGGCAAAGCCTGTGGTCAGGGCGAGGAAGCGGCGGCGGGAGGGGCGAAGGAGATCGGGCATTCGGGATTTTCCTGAGGGGTTGCGGCCTTGCTATCAGATCGAAGGTGGCGGGGCCATGCGCGGCCTCATCCGACCAGCGAATTGAGCTGCATGATCGGCATCAGGATGGCCAACACCAGCAGCATCACGATGCCGCCCATCACCAGCAGCACGCCGGGTTCGACCAGCGCCACCAGCGTCGCCACCGAGGCCTTGAGCTCGCGCGCCTGATCGCTGGCGGCGCGGTCGAGGCTCGCTCCCAACGTACCGCCGGCCTCGCCGCTGGCAATCATCGCAATCAACATGGGCGAGAAGATGCCGGCGCGTTTTGCCGCCGAAGAGAGCGCGGCGCCATCCTCGATCTCGCGGGTCATGGTGGCGATGCGGGCGCGCAAATGCAGGTTCGACACCGTGCCGGCGGCGGCGCGCAGCGCATCGGCCAGCGGCACGCCGCTTTGCAACAGCATCGCCAGGGTGCCGGTGAACTGCGCCGCATTGACCCGCTGCACCAGCCGTCGGGTCAGGCGCCCGGTGGCCAAAAGCCGGTGCCAGGCAGCGCGCGGCCCTGGCCGGCGCAGCAGCGCCAGCGTGCCCAGAACAAGCGGCAGGGCGATGGCGGCGATCATCGGGCCGAACCGTTGCAATCCTTCGGACAGGGCGATCAGAGAGCGGGTGAGCGCCGGAAGATCGGCGCCGCGGGCGGTAAAGACCCGCACGATATCGGGCACCACGAAGCCCAGAAGCGCCAGGATCACCCCGATCGAGACCACCGCCAGCAGCGCCGGATAGATCAGCGCCAGCTGGATGCTCTGGCGATTGCGCGATTGCGCCTCGATATGATCGGCGAGCTGGTTCATCACGTCCGACAGCCGCCCGGCACGTTCGCCCGCGCGCACCGAGGCGCGGTACGCCGGGCTGAAACTGGCCGGTTCGGCATCCAGCGCATCGGCCAGGCTCTGACCGTCCTGCACCGCGCTGCGCAGGTTCAGAAGGAACGAGGCGTCGCGCGGCTTGACCTGCTGGTCTGCGGTGATGCGCAGCGCATCGTCGATCCGCACTGAGGCGCCGATCAGCGTGGCGAGTTGCCGGGTGATCAGCGTCAGCCGGCGCAGCGACAGCTTGTGGCGAAACAGCGAGGTCCTGACACCGGCGCGCGCCCGCGTCGCCTCGACGCTGAGCGGCAGCAGGGCGCGGGCGCGCAACTGGGCGCGGGCCTCGGCGGCGCTGGCGGCGTCCAGCAGGCCCTTGGAACGTTTGCCGGCCTGGTCGACGGCGGTATAGAGAAAGGCCGACATCGGTCAGACCCTGTCCCGCACGGCGCGGGCGACGTCTTCGGCGCTGGTCAGCCCGGCTTTGATCTTGGCGATGCCGTCGTCGAGGATGCTGGTGCTGGCGCGGCGGGCCTCGGCGATCAGATCGGCCTCCGAGGCGCCATCGTGGATCATCTGCTCCAGGGTCGTGGTGCCTTCGACCACCTCGTAGATCGGCAGCCGGCCGCGATAGCCCTCTTGCGAACAGGCGTCACATCCCGGCGCGTGATAGGCCGGCGCGCCTTCCCGCATCGCATGGCCCAGCAGTGCCGCATCACGGGCGCTGAGCGGGTGCGGTTCGCGGCAGTCGGGGCAGAGCCGGCGCACCAGCCGCTGCGCCACCAGCCCGCGCAGCATCGGCGCCAGCAGATAGCGTTCGACCCCCATGTCGAGCAGCCGCGAGACCGCGCCGACGGCGGTGTTGGTGTGCAGGGTCGACAGGACGAGGTGGCCGGTCATTGCCGATTCCACCGCGATCTTGGCGGTTTCGGCATCGCGGATCTCGCCCACCATGATGACATCGGGATCCTGCCGCAGCAGGGCCCGCAGCCCGCGGGCAAAGGTCAGCCCGGTCTTGGCCTCGACCTGCATCTGGCCGACCCCGTCCATGGCATATTCGATCGGATCCTCGACCGTCAGAATATTGCGCGCCCGGTCGTTGAGATGCGAGAGCGCGGCATAAAGCGTCGTGGTCTTGCCCGAACCGGTCGGCCCGGTCACCAGCACCAGCCCCTCGGGCGAAGAAAGCATCCGTTCGAAGCGCGCCCGGTCATCCTCGGACAGCCCCAGCGCCGGAATGCCCAGCCGGGTCTGGCCCCGGTCCAGCAGTCGCAGCACCACGCGTTCGCCATATTGCGACGGCAGGGTCGAGATCCGCACGTCAAGCGCATAGCCGCCAACCTTGAGCGACACCCGGCCATCCTGCGGCAGGCGCTTTTCGGCGATGTCGAGCTTGCCCATGATCTTGAGCCGGCTGGTCAAGAGCGGCGCCAGCGCGCGGCGCGGCTCCAGAACCTCGCGCAGGGTGCCGTCGATCCGCAGCCGGACCACGAGGCGGGTTTCTTCCAGCTCGATATGCACGTCAGAGGCGTTTTCCTTGACCGCTTCGAGCAGCAGCGCATTGATCAGCCGCACCACCGGGGCATCGTCCTTCTGATCGAGCAGATCGTCGACCGAGGCGGCAGTCTCGGCCAGCGCGGTCAGATCGGTGTCATCCTCGGCGGCGATCTGCGCCGCCTGGGTGGCGGAATTGCTGTAGAGCCCCGAGAGCGCAGTATCGAAGGCGGTGGCGTCGATCTGGCGAAAGGCGATGGCGCGGTTGGCACAGCGCTGCGCCTCGAGCAGTGCCGAGAGCGGCGCCTTGGCGAGATGGGCGCATTCCGGCGCGCCGTCGTCGGTGTCCAGCAGGATCACGCCGTGGCGGCGGGCAAAGCCATAATCGAGGCGGGCGGTCATTGCAGCGGCTCCAGCGCAAGGGTCAGGGTTACGGCGCCGGGGGTCAGGCGGCGAGCCATGTCAAGCTCGGCCACCTTCAACCCGTGCTCGTCGCGCAGGGCGGCAATCCATTGCAGCGCATCGTCGAATTGCAGCTCCGATACCGCGACGCGGAATTGCCGGCCCTCCGGTTCCAGCCGGGTGAGGGCGATGCCGGCGGCGGCGGCACTCTGGGTGATGCGCTGGCTGGGCGGGCGCGTATCGACCGGGGCGCTGTCCTGGCTGGCGGTGGTATTTGCCTGAGCGGCGACATGGATCAGCGCGTCGAGGCGGGCAATCTCGGCCGCGGTGGCGGCGCGTTCGGCCTCGAGCGGTTTCCACAGCATTTGCCAGATCAAGGCCGCCGGCAGCACGACCGCGGCCAGTCCGATCAGCAGCCGTTCGCGGCGCGAGAGCGAAGCGAAAGCGGAGATCATTGTGCGCTCCTCACGGTCAGGGTCATGCGGGCGCTGCCGCCGCCGGCGGTGACGGCCCCGGCAGCCACATCGAGAGCGGCGGCGCGCAGGGCGGCTTCGGCGGCCTGCAACACGTCGATTCCCTGGGCCTCGGCCTCGAGGGTGAGCGCTGCGTCGCGACCCGACCAGTTGAGATTGGAGAGCTGCACCGGCGTCGCCGCCAGTGCCTCTGACGCCCGCGCCAGAACGGCGAGAAAGCCGGGCGCCTCCTGCCCGCCTGCCGCCAGGCGGCGATAGAGCAGCCGGGGGTCATCGGTGACGCGGGCGCCGGGGACATTGCGGGCCAGAAGCTCGGACGCCTCGGCGCGCAGGGTCTCGACGGTGGCGCGCTGGCGCTGAAGATCGGCAAAGGCGAGGCCGAGGTGCCCGGCGAGCGCCAGCAGGAGGGTAAGCGCCAGCGCGATGGCGGGCGCGCGCAGCCGTTGCGGCGGGGCGAAATCGCCTTGGCGCAGATTGGGCAAGGGGCCCGGCGGCGGCAGATCCTCGGCGCTGCGGCGCCGCGCCGGAAGACCGGCGGGCAGCGCGGCGCCATAGCTGTCGATCACCGGCCGGCCGGCAGCGGCCCAGAGTGCCGCCAGCATGTCGGCCCGGGCGCCAAAGCCGGTGCCGTCCGAGGCCCGCACCAGCACCAGATCGCCCTCGCGCCAGGCGATCCAGCTGCCGCCCTCGCCGTCGGCGGGCGCCGGCACCGGCAACAGGAAATGTTCCGGTGTCACCAGCGCGCCGTCCGCGGCATCGACGGCCAGCGTCATTGCCTCGCGCGACACCGCCGCGGCCAGCATGGCGCCATCGGCAGACGCCCCGCAGAGCGCGTGATGGATTTCGGCCTCGGGGCGGCCGATGTCTTCCTCGAGCGCATAGGGCAACGCCGCGAGCTTTTGTGCCTGTCCGCGCACCGGCAAATGCACCGTATGCAACGTGACGCTGAGTGCTGGAATTACGAATGCAGTTTTGCCGTGCAATCGCTTTGAAATTATTGCGTCCGGCAGGATGGTGCGCGGCAGGGAAATGCCGATCCCGGAGCCGCCAGCGGCGGCAGGCATAACTTCATCGGCCGCCGGATTGACGGAGATTTCAGGATTAACGTCCTGTGAAGCCAGCATTTTTCGGTTCTCTCCACCCTTTGAGCGTGCTATGCTCTACTGTATCTCCTCCGCACGGTTTTTCTAACACCCAATTATAGATACGCTTATCGGGGAGAAAAGTTGCATGTTTGTAGTGCTCAATATGCGTCGCCGCAGACCAAAGCGCCGCCCGGGCCGGGCGTCCGACGCCGGCGTCACCTTGATCGAGATGATGGTCGTGCTGGTAATTATCGCGGTGGTGGCCGCGATGGTGGTGCCCAATGTCATTGGCCGCCCGGATGAGGCGCGGGTCACCGTGGCCGAAACCGACATCCGTTCGATCGCCAGCGCGCTGGAACTCTATCGGCTCGACAACCGGGTCTATCCTTCGACCGCGCAGGGGCTGGCGGCGCTGGTCGAGCGGCCGACGGCGGCGCCGGTGCCGCAGAACTGGGCGCAGGGCGGATATCTGGCGGCGATGCCGGCCGATCCCTGGGGCAACGACTACCTGTATCGTTCGCCGGGCGAAACCGGGGCCTTCGATCTCATCAGCCTCGGCGCCGATGGCCAGACCGGTGGCGACGGCGTGAACGCGGATATCGCACATGGAGTGCAAGTGAGCGCGAAATGACCCGGACGGCCCCCCAGACACGCCGCCCCGACGCGGGCGTCACCCTGATCGAGACGCTGGTGGTGCTGGCGATCATCGGCACGGCAGTCGGGGCGGCGATGCTGGCGATCCCACGGGGCACCGAGGCGCCCGGTGCCACCCGCGAGGCGCGGCTGTTGCAGGCGCGGCTGACCCGGGCGGTGGATGCCAGCCTCGAGACGCTGGCGCCGGTGCGGATGCTCTGGGATCCGACGGGTTACGTTTTCGAGGTCTGGGAGGATGACGGCTGGCAGGCGCATCCGGCGCCGGTGCTGGCGGCGCGGCACGGTTTTCCCGGCGGCGTCTCGCTCGAGGGGGAGGGCACGCTCAGCATCACCCCGGAGCTGCTGCCCCCCGAGGACGGGCCGCTGCGCCTGACCCTGCGTGGCGGCGCCCCGGCGGTGTTGCGGTTTGATGGCTTCGCGGCAATGCTGGAGGCCGGCACATGAGGCGTGACGACGGCTTTACCCTGATCGAGACGCTGGTTGCGCTGGCAGTTCTGGCCACCGGCGCGGTGGCGCTTCTCGGGGTGGTCGAGGATCACACCGGCCGGATCGCCGGGCTGGAAGACCGGGTCACCCTGCGCTGGGTGGCCGAAAACCGGCTGGCGGCGCGCCATCTCGGGCTCGAGGTGCAGCCGGCCTGGGATGCGGTCTTTGGCCGCCGGGCCGCGGTGACCGAGGCCGAGCGGACATTGACCGACGCCGGCCTTACCGAACGGATCGTGACGGTCGAGGGCGCGCGCGGCGGCGTCGTGCTGCGCGGCTATACCTGGTAGGAAAGGGAACGACATGACCGCAAGACAGCTCTGGGCCATGACCGCCCTTGTCTTTGCCGCCGCCCTGGCCAGCCTGGGCTGGCAAGCCAACGAGCGCGGCTGGCTGCGCCTTGCGCGGGTCTCGACCCTGCCGGCGGATATCCTGCGCCCGCTCGACACCGGCTCTGCGGTGGCGCCCGATATCGGCGCGATCCTCGCCTTTGCCCCCTTTGGCCGGCCCGACCGGGTGGTGGCCGAGAGCGACGCCCCGGCGAAACCGGCGCCGACCAAGGTGAACTTCGCCCTGCGCGGCATCCTCGCCTATGCCGACAAGGCGGTGTCGCGGGCCTTTATCTACGATGGCACCGACACCAATGCCTATCGCATCGGCGAGAGCGTCGAAGACGACGTTGTGCTGACCGACGTGCTGGCGGCTTCGGTGATTCTCAAGATAGACGGCACCGAGCACGAGCTGGGATTCGACGGTTTTATCCGCGACGACCTGATCGCCGGCCAGACCGCCCCGCCGACGGCCGATGTCACCGAGGTTGCCGAGGCGCCGAACGATCCGCTGGCGCGGCTGGCCGCCTCGCTGACCGCCGGGCGCGGCTCGCTCGATCTGCGCGAGGCGCCGCCGCCGGAAACCATCGACGATTACATCGACAAGTGGCGCGGCCGCATTCAGCGCGACCCGGCCGAGGTGATGGAGACCATCGGCGTCGAACGCACCGACCGCGGCTATCGCATCAAGCCCGATCCCGACATCGGGGTGACGCTGGCAGGGTTGCAACCGGGTGACATTGTCACGCGGCTTAACGGTCAAGCGGTCGGTAACATTGACAAAGACCGCCAACTTTATGACCAAGTAGCAGCGGCGGGAGTGGCACGGTTGGAAGTCGAGCGTTCAGGAGAAACGCTGCTGATGACCTTCTCGCTGAGATAAGGGAAGGCAATGCGGGCAGTCTGGCAGGTTTTTTACGCGGTGGCGCTTGTCTCGACCTTGGTCGTGGCGCTGCTCGCCGGCGGGCCGCTGATGGCCCAGGAGGACGATGGCGAGACCTTCGTCGTCAACCTTCGCAATACCGAGATCACCGTGCTTGCCGAACAGGTCTCCGAGATCACCGGCCGCACCCTGGTCATCGATCCGGGGCTTCAGGGGCCGGTCACCGTGGTCTCGGCCGAACCGCTGACCCGGGCCGGGGTCTGGGCGCTGTTTCAGTCGATCCTGCGGGTGCGCGGCTTTACTGCCGTCGAAAGCGGCGTCATCTGGGAAGTGATCCCCGAGGCCGAGGCCCGCGCCAAAGGCGGCACGCTGAGCGGCGCCAACGAAGCCGGTTCGCAGGATGTGGTGACCCGGCTGCTGCCGCTCGACCGTCTGCCCTCGGAAGAGGCGGTGCGGGTGCTGCGGCCGCTTGTGGCCGAGAGCGGCTATATCGAGGCGCTGAGCGATCCGAATGCGATCATCGTGTCCGACGCCCGTGCCAATGTCGACCGGATCGCCGCCATCGCCGCCACCTTCGACAGCCCCGAGAGCCTCAAGACCGAGGTGGTTCGCTTTACCTTTGCCGAGGCCGCGACGGTGGCGACGGCGATCACCGAAGTGCTTGGTTCGGCCGGCACCGGTGCGCGGATCTCGGTCGATCCGCAGGCCAATGCGCTTCTGGTGCGCGGCAGCGATGCCGAACTCACCGAAATCCGGCTGCTGGCCGAGAGCCTTGACCGGGCGCCGCGTTCGAGCCCGCAAGAGGTGCTGCGCACCCATATCTATCAGTTGAAATTCGCCGATGCCGAAGCTGTGGCCGAGATCGTCGCCAACACGATACGCGGCGGCGCCGATCTGGCCAATCCGGTGGCCGATGCCGAGGCCTCGGGCGCGCCGGTGCAGCCCGGGGCGGTGACCGAGGTTTCGGTGCAGCCCTCGCCGGAAACCAACGCGGTGGTGATCCGCGGCACGGAACGCCAGGTTGCCGAGGTGACGCAACTCGTCGACGCGCTCGACAAGCGGCGGGCGCAGGTGGTGATCGAGGCGGCAATCGTCGAGGTCTCGGGCGAGGTCGCCGACCGGATCGGCACCCAGCTTGGCATCGGGCCGGATCTGCCGCAGGGGGTCTTTGCCAGCACCTCCTTCGACAGCGGCGGTGCGCCGCTTTCGGCGGTGTTGACCGCGCTTGGCGTGGCGCCGGCCGGGGCGCTGGCCTCTGGCCTGACGCTGGCCGGCACGGTCGATGATTTCGGCATCCTGGTGCAGGCGCTGTCGCAATCCTCGCGCGCCAACCTGCTGTCGACGCCGTCGATCACCACGATGGACAACCGCGCCGCCTCGATCGTGGTGGGGCAGAACGTGCCGTTCCGCACCGGCTCTTTCGCCACCGACGGCAATACCGCCGAACCCTTCACCACCATCGAACGCCGCGATGTCGGCATCACCATGGAGGTGCTGCCGCGGGTCACCGCCGGCGGGGTTGTCCGGCTGGACATCACCCAGGAGGTGTCGTCGCTGGTCAATACCAACGTGCAGGGCGCCGCCGATCTGATCACCAACCGCCGGGTGATCGAAACCACGGTGCAGGCCCGCGATGGCGGCACGGTGGTGTTGGGCGGGTTGATCACCGATGACAGCCAGGCGCTCGACAGCAAGGTGCCGGGGCTGGGGGATGCGCCGCTGGTGGGGCGTCTGTTCCGGTCGAAGAACCGTCAGCAGACCCGCCGCACGCTGTTTGTCTTCATGCGGCCGACGGTGATCGACAGCGAATACAAGATGAAAGACGTGGCGCAGAAGCGTTATCAACGGCTGCGCAAGGCCGATGCCGACGAGCTGCCGCGCAATCTCTTGAAATCGCGCAAGGTCAAGCGGATCCCGTTGGAGATCGACGGGCTGTACTGAGCGCCGGTCTAGGCGGTGAACATGTGACGCCGGCCCACCGCCGACGGCACGACCCGGCTTTCGCCAAATGCTTCGACAAGCTTGTGGGTTGCCCGCCAGCCGGTGCAATGCCCGGGCACGAAAATCTGCAAGTCGAACTGGCGCAGGTCCTCGACGGTTTGCGGAATGATGGATTCGCAATAGGGGCCGGAGAGGTGAAATCCGCCCATGACGCCGTAAAGCGGCACCGGGTCAAAGACCTCCCGGGCGTGGTGCAGCACATTGACCACGCCGGCATGTGAACAGGCGGTGAAAACCACGATGCCGCGATCTCGGACATGCACTGCAACGAAGCGTTCGTCGAGGATCAGCTCATCCGGCTGCCAGCTGCCATCGGCGGCGAGCCGGACCTGGCCCAGCAACCCCTTTTCGTATGACGTCACCCGCGGGATCTCGCCGCTGAGGTAGAACAGGTCGTCCAACAGCAGCTGTGGATTATCGTTCAACGACACCTGTCCGCCGGCCGCCTCGAGTTCTTCGGTCGAGGGCACCTTGGCAAACGGCAGAAGGCTGCCGTCGGCGCGCTGCATGGCGCGATCGACAAACATGCCCCTATTGGCGTAGATCGGGGTCGTGCCGCCGGACTTGGCATCGGAAATGAGCCGCAAGGCCGCGATCATGCCGCCGACGTGATCCCAGTGGCCATGCGAGAAGACCGCCGCATCGATCACCGCCAGATCCACGCCCAACCGGTTGCTGTTCCGGTCGACGCCATAATCTTCGGGCCCGGAATCAAAGAGCATCGTTCGTTGCGTGTCCCCCGACCGGGCCGAAACGATCAGCGACAGCCCCCATTGTGCGCAGCACAGGCACCGCCCCGACAATTCCTGCGCGCCGGCCCGCAGGACATTGGGAATTTCCGCCGTAACATTGTCCGGGACCGTCGACAGGATATCGCTGACATTGTCGACAAGAACGAGGACGTCGCAGGCATCTACAGGTTTCAGTTCCATGGTGATCCCTCCATGACGGGGACAGGATACCACAGGCCCGCGTGAATTTCACACGGCCGCGCCCTCGCAAACGCCGATAGCGGGCGATTGCAACGGGCAAGGATGTTGCGGCCTACAGCCGGACCACGAGCACCGAGGTCTGGGCGTAGCGGGTGATGCGGGCGGCGTTGGGGCCGATGACACGGGTGGCGAAATCGGGCTTGTGCGCGCCAACGATGACCAGGTCGGCCGAAACCGTCTCGGCCGCCTCGAGCACCTTTTCGTATGCCGAGCCCACCACCACGATGCTCTGCACCGGCGCCAGATCCGACAGGAGCTCCCGCTCCATCTGGTGCAGCGCCTCCTGCGCCGATTCCGAGGCATTCTTGAGCGTGCCCTGCTTGAAGAAGGAGCCGACGAAGGTGGAGCCGTAATCCGGCAGCACGGTGACGACGCTGAGCGCCGCCCCCTCGAGCCGGGCCAGTCGGCCCGCCTCTGTCAACAGCGCCTTTGCGTCGTCCTCGTGGGTCAGGTCGATGGCGCAGAGAAACCGCTTGCTCATGCGAAGGCCTCCTCGGGTTGGTCGGTCTGGCGTCTGCGTTGCAACAGGAAGACGATCAGCACCAGAAGCAGCGCCGGGATGTAGAAGATTTCCTTCGGCATGCGGTCGGCCGCGACTTCCAGCTCGACCAACTCCCAATCCCAGTCAATGCCAAGCTGTTCCGACGGCCCGCCAAACTCGAGGTTGTCGACAAAGATACCGCCGTCGTCCTCCTGACGGAACTCGATGCCGGCGCCGGAAGACAGCCGGGCGATGCCCTCCTCTCCGGCGGGGCCGAGCGGCAGCAGGAAGCGGGCATCGATCGGATCGCCGTTGAGGTTCTCGCCCACCAGCCTGACCCGGAGCGAGGCATCGTCTGGCGCGACCTCGGCCATCTGGAAGATTTCCGTTGCCGGGCGGGTTTCGAACTCGGGTGATATCTGGTCGAGGAAGAACCCCGGCCGGAACAGCACGAAGGCGGCGATGAGCAGGATGGCGCTTTCATAGAGCCGCGACTTGACCATGAAATAATTCATCGTCCCCGCCGCAAAGAGCAGCATGGCAATCAGCGCGAATATAAAGACGAATATCGCCTGGACCGGCCCGACATCGATCAGCAGCAAGTCGGTGTTGAAGATGAAGAGGAAGGGCAAGAGCGCCGTGCGGATCGAATAGAAGAAGGCCTGGAAGCCGGTCTTCAGCGGATCGCCCTTGGAGATCGCGGCGGCGGCGAAACTGGCCAGCCCGACAGGTGGCGTCACATCCGCCATGATCCCGAAGTAGAAGACGAACATATGCACCGCCACCAGCGGCACGATCAGCCCGGCCTGCGACCCCAGTTCGACCACGACGCCGGCCATCAGCGAGCTGACCACGATGTAATTCGCCGTGGTCGGAAGCCCCATGCCGAGGATGATCGAGATCACCGCGACAAAGAACAACATCGCCAGCAGATTGCCGCCCGACAGGAACTCGACGAATTCCGCCATCACCTGGCCGATGCCGGTCAGGGTCACGGCGCCGACGATGATGCCCGCGACGCCCATGGCGGCGGCCAGGCCGATCATGTTGCGCGCGCCGGCGATCATGCCTTCGGCGATGTCGGAAATGCCTTCGCTGATATGGCCCATGACGTTGCCCTCGCCGCGGAAATACGCCTTGAGCGGGTTTTGCGTCAGCAGGATGAACAGCATGGCGATGGTCGACCAGAAGGCCGAGAGGCCCGGCGATTTGCGTTCGATCATCAGCAGGTACATCAACAGCAGGATCGGCATCAGGTAGTGGATGCCGGTCTTGAAGATCTCCTTGGTGGGCGGCAGATGCTCCATCGATTCAAGGCTCATCGCCAGGTCTTCGCCCTGGGCCGCATAACGCACGGCGGCCACATAGGCCGCCAGCATGATCGCGACGATCACCCAGAGCGAGGCGCCGCCAAAGGCGCTGCCGATCGCACCGACGATCACCCCGGTCAGGAACAGCGTGCCGCCGGCGATGACGATGGAAATGGCGATGATGAAGATCGCGCCGAGGATGAACTTGACCGGGTGCATGCGGCTGGTGCCGGTCATGCCCATCTTGAGCGCCTCGAGATGCACGATATAGACCAACGCAAAATAGGAGATCGCGGCCGGTACGATGGCGGTCTTGACCACTTCGACATAGGAAATGCCGACGTATTCCGTCATCAGGAAGGCCACGGCGCCCATCACCGGCGGCGTCAGCACGCCGTTGATCGAGCTGGAGACCTCGACCGCGCCGGCCTTGGTGGCGGGAAAGCCCACCTTCTTCATCAGCGGAATGGTGAAGGTGCCGGTGGTGACCACATTGGCAATCGACGAGCCCGAGATCAGCCCGGTCGCCGCCGAGGCGATCACCGCCGCCTTGGCAGGACCGCCGCGCAGGTGGCCCAGGGCCGCGAAGGCGAGCTTGAGGAAATAGTTGCCGGCGCCCGCCTGGTTGAGCAGTGAGCCGAAGAGCACGAAGAGAAAGACAAAGCCCGAGGAGACCCCGAGCGCCACGCCAAAGACGCCTTCGGTGGTCAGCCACATATGCGACATGGCCTTTTCGAAAGAGGCGCCTTTCCACTGCACCACTTCCGGCAGGCCCGACCAGGAGCCGAAGAAGACATAAGACAGGAAGAACAGCGCCACCGCCATCAGCGGAATGCCGAGCGAGCGGCGGGCGGCCTCGAGCAGCAGGATCAACCCGATGCCGGCCATGATCAGATCGACCGTGTTGGGGTTGCCGGTGCGGTTGGCGACGCCGCGATAATCCCACCACAGGTAAGAGGCGGCGATTGCGGCGACAATGGCGATGACCCAGGTCAGCGCCGGAATATGGTGCCGGGGCGCGCCCTTGTAGCCGGGAAAGGCGAGATAGGCGAGCAGCACGGCAAAGCCGAGGTGGATGGCGCGGGTCTGGGTGTCGTTCCAGACGAAGCCGACCATGAAGGGCAGGGGAGAGGCGATCCAGAGCTGATAGATCGACCAACAGAGCGGAATGACCCAGAGCGCGCGCCGCCCAAGGGCGTCATGCGGTGCCCGGCCCCCCGTGTCGGCATCTGCCACGATATCGTCGAGCGCCGGATCGGGCCCCGGCTGTCCGCGCTTTTGTTCCATCGGTATCCCCTGTTGGCTGCGGATGCGCTGGCCCCGCAGGGCCGCGCGCCGCTTGTTGGTTGCCGGCGGCGCGTCGAGGCGCCGCCGGTCAATGTCAGGCCGCGGGGCCGTGCCCCGCGCGCCGGCTTACATCAGGCCGGCTTCCTTGTAGTACTTCTCCGCGCCCGGGTGCAGCGGGGCCGAGAGACCGTCCTTGACCATCTCTTCCTTGGTCAGGGCACCAAAGGCGGGGTGCAGCTTCTTGAAGTCATCGAAATTGTCGAAGACCGCTTTCACCAGCACATAGACCACCTCGTCGGGGGTATTGGCATCGGCCACGATGGTGGCTTTCGGGCCCCAGGAGACCACGTCGGAATCATTGCCCGGATACATGCCACCGGGAATGTTCGCTTTGGCATAGGCCTTGTTCTGCTCCAGCACCCGCTCGAGGTTCGAGGTACTCAGGTCAAGCAGCTCGATGTCGCAGGTCGAGGTCGCTTCCATGGTCGAGCCATTGGGCAGGCCGGCGGCCCAGATCGCGGCATCGATGTTGCCGTCGCAGAGCGCGGCCGCCTGTTCCGAGCTTTTCAGCTCGGCGGCGAGACCGAGGTCGCCGGGGGTGATCTCGTTGGCGGCCATCAGCACGTCGGCCAGCGCCCGGGTGCCCGAGCCGGGGTTGCCGATATTGACCGCCTTGCCCTTCATGTCGGCGACCGACGAGATGCCGGTGCCGGCGCGTACCATGACGTGCAGCGGCTCGGGGTGGATCGAGAACACCGAACGCAGGTCGCCATAAGGCTCGTCGCCGTCAAAGGCGCGGGCGCCTTCCATCGCGGCGGTCTGCACGTCGGATTGCACCACGCCGAAGTCGAGCTCGCCATTTCGGATGGTGCGGGTGTTGTAGACCGAACCGCCGGTCGATTCGACCGAACAGCGCACGTTGTGCTCTTTGCGGTCCTTGTTCACCAGACGGCAGATCGCGCCGCCGGTGGGATAATAGACCCCGGTGACACCGCCGGTGCCGATGGTGATGAATGTCTGATCCTGAGCCTGGGCCGCAGTGCCCATGGCCGCCACCGCGGCCGCGGCCGCAGTGAATTTGAGATGTGCAAACATTATGGTCTCCTCTGTTCAGTCTTCTTTGAGTTGTCAGACCTCGGTCAGTTTCCGGGTCTGTTCCTCCGTTGCACGTATTCGCGCTTCGGCTTCGGGGCCGACGCGGGACACCAGCATCGACATCATTGTTTCAATCAGCACAAGGGTTGCCGTGTAGGAAGAAAAGAAATTTGCTGTCTGTGAAGGTACGATAAACGGATGGTCGGCAACTTCAAGCGCCGGGCAGGCGTGGCTGTCGGTCAGGACGATGGTGGTGAAACCATTGGTCCGCGCCACACGCACCGCGCGAACGCTGGCCTCGGCATAAGGCGATTTCGTCAGAACGATCACCGCGTCGCCGGGCGACATGCTGGCAAAGGCCGCCGCCGTCGAGGCGCCACTGCGCCCGGCGACCGACCAGTTGCGGGCGAAGAATTGCGCCTGATAGCCGATGTAGTCGGCAATTCCGGCCGAGCCCAGCAGCCCGACCAGCAGAACCTTGTCGGCGCCGTGCAGCGCCTCGACCGCTGCCGCGAGCCGGGCACCGGAGATCGTGCGTTCGAGCTGCGCGATGTTCTGGGTGCAGATCCCGGCCTGGCGGTGCAGGAAGGTCTCGGGCGCCTGATCGCCTCGGCGCAGCGCCTCGGCCCGATCGGCATAGGGCACCAACCGCTCGCCCATGGCGGCACGCTGGGTTTCGCGCAGGGATTCGTAATCCTTGAAGCCCAGAATGCGGGCCAGCCGCGAAAAGGTGGCCGGAGAGACGCCGCTCGACTGCGCCATCGCCCGCAGCGATCGGGTGGCCACATCCACCGGGTTCGAGGCCACGTAATCCGCCGCCCGCCGCAATTGCGCGCTGAGATTGACATATTCGGCGCTGATACGATCCTCGATGGTGTCCGGCACAGAATCCCCTTTCCGTCTGAAACTGAGCGTTTCAAACGTTTTGTGTGTTGTCAACTCCTGAAACAAGTGTTTCATGCAGTCAGCCTCACGATGGCCAAGCAGGAGACCCCCATGTCCGAGACATTGCCCGAACACGCCTCAGTTGTCGTCATTGGCGGCGGCATCATGGGGTGCTCGACCCTTTATCACCTTGCCCGGATGGGGGTCGGCGACGCCGTCCTGGTCGAGCGCAACCAGCTCACCTCGGGCACCACCTGGCATTCGGCGGCGCAGGTGCGGGCGCTGCGCCATTCGCGCAACCTGACCCGGATGATCCAGTATTCCGTCGATCTTTACGCCCAGCTCGAGGAAGAGACCGGCCAGAATGTCGGCTGGATTCAGAAAGGCTCGCTCTCGATCGCGACCAACCCCGACCGGCTGACCCATATCCGGCGGCAGGAGGCGCTGGCCCATGCCTATGGCATCGATGCCCGTTCGATCAGCGCCGGCGAGGCCAAGGAACGCTGGCCGCTGATGAATGCCGAGGACGTGCTGGGCGCGGTCTGGTCGCCCGACGACGGGCGGGTGTCGCCTTCTGATGTCTGCGCGGCGCTGGCCAAGGCCGCCCGCAAGCGCAATGCCAGGATCTTCGAACAGACCGGCGTGACCGGCATCCTGACCGAGAACGGAAGGGTGCGCGGCGTCGAGACGACGCGCGGCACGATCCGCTGTGACGCCGTGGCGCTCTGTGCCGGGCTCTGGTCGCGTGAGGTCGGGGCGATGGCGGGGGCCGAGGTGCCGCTTCTGGCCTGCGAGCATTTCTACCTGCTGACCAAGCCGGTCGAGGGCATCACCGGCAACATGCCGACGCTCTCGGACCACGACAATCATCTCTACATTCGCGACGACAGCGGCGGTCTGCTGGTGGGGTGTTTCGAACCGATGGGCAAGCCGATCGCGCCGGGCGTGCTCGACGAGAATTTCGAGTTCCGCCTGCTGCCCGAGGATTGGGATCACTTCGAACCAATGATGATGAACGCCCTGCACCGGCTGCCGGCGCTGGAAACGGCGGAGGTGAAATCGTTGCTCAACGGGCCCGAGAGCTTTACCGCCGACGGCACCTTCATGCTGGGCGAGACGGCCGAGACGCGCGGGCTTTTCCTTGGCTGCGGGATGAATTCGGTCGGCATGGCCTCGGGCGGCGGGGCAGGGATGAACCTGGCGCATTGCATCGTGCATGGCCACACCGCCTATGATCTCTCGGAGGCCGATGCCAAGCGGTTTGCACCGGTGTTCAACTCGGTCGAACATCTGATGGCCCGGGCGCCGGAAATCCTTGGCACGCATTACGAAATCGCCTTTCCCGGCAAGCAGCTCAAGACCGCGCGCGGGCTGCGCCTTCTGCCGCTGCACAAGGACTACGTGGCCGCCGAAGCGCGGTTCGGCCAGGTCTACGGCTGGGAGCGGCCGCTTTACTTTGGCGGCGAGGCCACACCGGCCCTCACCTTTGGCCGGCCGCCCTGGTTCGATCAGGTCAGAGCCGAGGTCGCGGCGGCGCATGAGCGGGCGGCGATCTTTGACGCCTCGCCCTTTGGCAAGATCGAGGTGCAGGGCCCCGACGCCGAGGCGTTTCTGCTGCGCAGTTGCGCCGGCTACATGGCGCGCAAGCCCGGTTCGGTGATCTACACCGCCGTGCTGAACGACCGGGGCACGTTTGAATCCGACATCACCGCCCATCGCATTGCCGAAGATCACTACCGCCTGTTTGTCGGCACCGCGGCGATCAAGCGCGATCTGGCCTGGTTCCGCCGGCACGCCGAGGGCTTTGACGTTACCCTGACCGACAGCACCGAAGATTACGCGGTACTCGGCCTGATGGGGCCCGAGGCGGCGCGGATCGCGGCGGACTGCGGGGCGCCCGAGCTGAACGATCTGGGGTACTTCAAGGTCGGCCCGGCGCATATCGCCGGCCATCACGTGCGCGCGGCGCGGATGTCCTATGTCGGCGAGGCCGGTTGGGAGATCACCTGCCGCGCCGAGAACGCCCCGGCGATCTACGCCGCACTGACCGGGGCGGGGGCCACGCCTGCCGGGCTCTACGCCCAGACCGCGATGCGGATCGAAAAGGGCTTCTGCGCCATGGGGCACGAGCTTGACGGCGATGTGACCCCGATCGAGACCGGGCTCGACTTTGCCATCCGCAAAACGGGCGGGTTCATTGGTGCCGAGGCATTGGCGGCGCGTGGTGCCGCCGGCGCGGAAAACCACGTGATCTCGCTCACCTTTGACGATGCCGAGGCAGTGCCCCTTGGGCACGAGCCAATCCACGCCGAAGACCAGATCGTCGGCCAGACCACTTCGGCCGCCTTCGGCTTTCGTATTGGCGCGCCGGTGGCACTGGGCCATGCCAAGGGCCTCGGCGACGGGCAGCGGGTGCAGGTGGATATCGCGCGGCGCCTGTTCGACGCGACAGTCACCCTCGGGCCGCTCTTTGACAGGGAAGGCGCACGGATGAAGCCCTGAGCCGCCCCTGCCGGAAAGGCGGGGTTCGCCCCGCTTTTTACCGATTTTGGCGCGCAGCTATTGACGTCTTGGCAAGGGAAGCCGAGCATTGTTGCCATCACATATTGACGTCGCGTGTTTTTGGGACCGGCATTCAGATGACAGAAGATCAGGCGCGGATTATCACGCAGGACTTTCTCGACCGTCAGGGCGACGCCACCATGGCTGGCGATGTCGAGGCGACGCTGGAGTATTGCGACATTCCCTGCACGCTCGAAAGTCTTCAGGGCCGCGCCGTGGCCAACACGCGCGCCGAGATGCGGGCGCTCTGCGCGCATTTCATCGCCGAGATCCAGGGCAAGCGGCTGACCCATATGGTGCGCCGCTGCCTTGATGCGGTGCGCAAGGGCGAGGACACGATCTGGGCCACCTATGAAACCCGCTATGTGCGCGAGCGCCAGCTGCTGACCGAAGAGCCTTACCTCAGCTTCATCATCTTGCGTCGCAAGGAGGACCGCTGGCGGGTCAGCGCCATGCAGTTCGCGGTCAGCAAGGACAGTCCGGCCAATATCACTCTGCGGGATTGGCAGGCCAACAGGATCGCTGTGCCGACCGAACAGGCCCGGACCCCGGCGCCCAGCATCGACGCCCACCGCGACGTCTTCGAAAAACTCTCGCAGTGACCGCTCTGGCGATCCGTTCCGCCACGGAAACTTCTGGCTAAGACCTTGGGGAGCATCGCTTTCCGGACGCTGCCCCCGGCTCCCTGCCGGAGCGGTTCGGCCCGGAGTCGACGATTTTCCCTTGATACTCTTATCCGCTCGCAGGAGGATGACCAGCGGTGATATCCTACGTATCGGACGCCGGGATCGGCAACCGGGCCACCGGGCGGGCCGGTCGTGGTGTCGTTTTCCGAGCCACAACGAGAGAGGGATGGGAGTGGACCAATCTGCGCGCGCGGCCGCTTCGGTCGATACGAGCCCCGACCTCGCGCCGGTGAATGCCGCACCCGCGGCAACGGCCGTGGCGCGCCCGGGTCGGCCCACCGCCTTGGGACTTGCGGCGGTCTATCTGCTTTATCTGCTGGCCGCCGGCTTCGGGCGCTGGATGATGGTGATCCCCGACATCCCGATCACGGTCTGGCCACCCAATGGCGTCATCCTTGCCATGTTGCTGACCAGCCCGCGGCAAAGCTGGCCGTGGTGGATCGCGGTGGCGGCACTGGGCGAGCTGACCGGCAACGCGCTGTGGTTCGGCAACCCGCTGCTCTGGGCACTGGGCTATGTCGGGGCGAATGCCGCGGCAGTTCTGGTGGCGGCCCTGTTGCTGGCGCCGTATCTCGGCGCACCGATTCGCCGGATCGACACGCTACGCCAGGTCCTGGCGCTGCTGGCAATCGGCGTGTTGGGCGCGCCGGTGATCAGCGCCACTCTCGGCAGCGCCATTGATGCACTTGTCGGCAAGAATCCTTTTGCCACCACCTGGCCCGTCTGGTGGCTGGGCGATGCCACCGGCATTCTGATCGCCACGCCGTTGGTGATTTCCGCCCACAACATCTGGCGCGAGCGTCCGCGGCCCGACAGCGCGCAGCTGCTCGAGGGGGCGGTGATCGGCCTGCTGCTTTTCGGGCTCACCTCGTGGGAAATGAGCACCGGCGCGGCGCATGCCTTTCTCTTGCCGCTGCCGGTTCTCTGGGCCGCCTTGCGGTTCGAATTCCGTGGCGCAACGCTGGCCGTTCTGGCGCTGGCGGTGGCCATCGCCGCCCATGCGCAGACCTTTGAGATCGCCGCGGTCTCGCCTTCGGGGCCGGTGCTGCCGCACACCCGGATGCAGGTGCTGTTGCTGGTCGCCGCCGCGACCGGGGTAATTGTCGCCGCAATCACCAGGCAGCAACGCCGGGCCGTTGCCGAACTGGCCGAGGTCAATGCCGCGCTCGAGGTGCGGATGGCCGAGCGCACCCGCGCCATCGAGGCCGCCGAAGAGCGGTTTCGCGCCACCTTTCAGAATGCCGGCGTCGGCATCAGCATCGTCGGCGGCAATGGCGTGCTGCTGCGCGTCAACGAAAGCCTGGCGCGGATGCTGGGCCGCGAGGTGTCCGAGATGGAGGGCGAGGCGCTTGACGATTTCACCCATCCCGACGATCTCACCCTGAACCACGAGGCCTGGAGCCGGCTGGCCTCGGGCGCGGCGGATGAATACGATCTTGAAAAGCGTTACCTGCATCGCGATGGCGCGGTGGTCTGGGGCCACACAACGGTCAGCTGTGTGCGCCATTCCGACGGCCGCATCGCCTATCTGATCAAGATCATTCAGGACATTACCGCCCGGCGCCGCTCTGACGAGGCGCGGCAGATGCTGATGCGCGAGGTCAACCACCGGAGCAAGAACCTGTTGTCCATCGTCCAGGTGATCGCCCGCCAGACCGCGGCGCATTCGCCCGAGGGGTTCGTCAAGATCTTTGGCGAACGGTTGCAGGCGCTGGCGGCCAATCAGGATCTGCTGGTCAACAACGAATGGCAGCGCATCAACCTCTCCGATCTGGTGACCAGCCAGCTCAGGCATTTCGGCACCATCGGCAGCCGCGTGATGATTTCGGGCCCGCCGGTGGTTCTGCCGCCGGCGGCGGCCCAGACCCTGAGCATGGCGCTGCACGAACTGGCCACCAACGCCGCCAAATACGGCAGTCTCAGCAATGAGGCCGGCCGGGTCGACATCGGCTGGGAGATCGACGGAAGCACGTTTCGCATGAATTGGCGGGAAACCGGCGGGCCGGAGGTCTGCCCGCCCCGGTCCAAGGGTTTCGGCTCGACCGTTCTCGACACGATGACCGCCTCGGCGATGTCGGGCGAAGTGCGGATCGACTATGCGCCACAGGGATTGGAATGGGAGCTGCGCTGCCCCCGCTCGGCCCTGGAGCAAGGGGCTGAAACGGGGCGTTTCGAGTAAAACTCAGCTAATACGTATACGTTTTTGGCAAAACATCTTGCAAATACTCTAAAAGTGTATCCATAAAGTGCCGTCACGACCTGAACGGAACTTGCCATGGTTTCAGCGCTTACCGATCCGGCCTCGCTGGCCGCGATTGCCTTGGCCCTTCTGGCCGGTGGCATGCTCAAGGGCGCGCTCGGCTTGGGCGCGCCGGTGATCGCGGTGCCGGTGATGGCCTCGTTCTTTGACGTGAAGCTGGCGGTGGCGCTGATGGTCCTGCCGAATTTCACCACCAATGTCTGGCAGCTCCGGGCGTTCGGCCAGGCGCGACTTCCGGGGCGATTTCCCTGGATCTTTGCCGGCGCCGGGGCGGTCGGCGTGGGCCTTGGCACGCTCATGCTGGTCTGGCTGAGCTCCGACACGCTCAAACTCATCCTGTCAGGGGCGGTGCTGGCCTATATCGGCCTCCGGTTGCTGAGCCCGGCCTTCGCCCTTTCTTCCGCACGGGCCAACCGGCTGGCGGCGCCCATGGGCGCGCTCGGTGGGGTGCTGCAAGGTGCTGCCGGGATCTCGGCGCCGGTCTCGGTGAGCTTTCTCAATGCGATGCAACTGTCGCGACGGGTCTTCATTCCGACGATCTCGCTGTTCTTTGCCGCCACCACCGCGGTGCAGGTGCCGCTGTTGCTGGCTGCCGGCGTGATGACCCCGACGATCCTGTTGATCGGTGTCACCGCGCTGGTGCCGCTGTTTCTCGGCATGCGGATCGGTGGCTGGCTGGCCAAGTCGATCTCGGCCCGGAGCTTTGATCGGCTGATCCTGCTGATGTTGGCGGCATTGACGATCAAGCTCTCGACCGACGCGCTGTTGTAAGGCCTTGCGGCGGCGCACTGGCTTGCCCGGCGTCTTTACGGGCCTGCGGCGATCTGCGCCTCGACGGCGTGGAAATGATGCACCGGGCCGTGCCCTTCGCCCACATCGAGCCTGTCGGCGCCGCCGATGGCACCGGTGATATAGGCCTTGGCACCGGGCACCGCATGTTCGAGCGGGTGGCCCCGGCCCAGCCGCGTGGCAATGGCGGAGGACAGGGTGCAGCCGGTGCCATGGGTGTTGCCGGTGGCGATGCGCGGCGCCTCGAGCCAGATGTCAGCCGCCGAGGTGACCAGCAGGTCAGGACAGATCTCGCCGGCCAGGTGCCCGCCCTTGAGCAGCACCGCCCCCGACCCGAGCGCCAGCAGGGCCCGGGCCTGGGCGTGCATGTCCTCGCGGCTTTGGGCTTCGGCCTGGCCCAGCAGGTCGGCCGCCTCCGGCAGATTTGGCGTGACCAGCGCCGCCCGTGGCAGCAGCGTCTCGCGCAGGGCCATGACCGCTGGCTCGGCCAGAAGCCTGTCGCCGCCCTTGGCCACCATCACCGGGTCGAGCACGATCGGGCAGACCAGCCCCTCGAGCGCGCCGGCCACGGCCCGGGTCAGCGCCACGTCGCCCAGCATGCCGATCTTGACCGCGTCGATGCGCACATCCGCGCGCAGCGCCGCGATCTGCGCCAACAGCATGTCGGGCGGACAGAGATGCACCGACGAGACCCCCCGCGTGTTCTGCGCGGTCAGCGCGGTGATGGCGGTCATCGCATAGCCGCCATTGGCCGAGATCGCCTTGATATCGGCCTGAATGCCAGCGCCGCCGGAACTGTCGGATCCGGCAATCGAGAGAATGTTGGGGATCATCAAAGCGCTCCTCATCTGCACCGGCAGAAGAGAGGATTGCAAAAGCCGGAACCTGCACCCCGGGGGTTTGCGCGCCTTCCTCCGCCGGCATTATCCGGGTCAGGTTCCAAGGGTACATCTCAGCCCGTTTCCGGGCGCCCCTGTCGCAGTTATAGCGGCATCGCATCGACGCATGGTGAGGTCAAGTGTGATGGGGCTTCAGCTTGCCAGCCCCAGGCGTTCCGATGACCCGACAAGGTGGCGGGTCATCGCGTCACATGCGCCCTGTTCATCTTGCGCCTCGACGCAGTCCAGAATGACCTGATGCTCTTGCGCTGCGATTTTCGTCGTCTCTTCAAAGATCTGTTTGTCTATGGCCAGGGCGATGCTGTTCTTGAGGGTTTGATCGATGTACGAGATGAACAACACCAGAAACGGGTTTTGGCTGGCTGCGGCAAGCGCCCGGTGAAAGCCGAAATCCGCTTCGATATAGCTTTCCGGGCTGGCCGTTTCGCTTTCCATGTCGTCGATCAGGGCGCGCAGCTTGGCCAGATCCTGCTCGCTGCGAAACTGCGCCGCCAGTCGCGCGGTCTGGCTCTCGAGGATATTTCGCACCTGGTACAGATGCCGGAAATCCTCGGGCTGGGACATTTGTTCCTCTGTGATGGACAGGAACCGGTTCTTGTCGGGCGCGCTGACAAAAACGCCGACACCCTGCCGCGAGGACAGCAACCCCTCGTGGCGCAGGCGCGACACCGCTTCACGCACCACGGCGCGGCTGACATCGTAGCGTTCGCAAAAGGCGCGTTCGGTCGGAAGCTTGTCCCCGGCAGCGAGTTCGCCCGACAGGATTTGTTCACGCAGGGCATCCGCCAGCATGGTCGGCAAATCGGCGCGGGAGGCGCGCAACGGCATCTTTGTGGTTCCCGGGTCCTCTGTCATTCGCCTGTCCTGACTAAACGCCCAACTTGATGTTAAGCCCCCCATCAATAACGAAATCGGCCCCGGTGTGAAACGCGCTTTCCGGGCCGGTCAGGTAAGAGACCAAGGCGGCGATTTCTTGCGTGGTGCCGACGCGCCCCACGGGATGGGCGTCACCAAAGCCCTGCATGGTTGCCTCCGGGTCGCCATCGGCGGGTGTCAGTTCGCGCGCGGCGAATTCCAGCAGGGGGGTCCGAACTGAGCCGGGGGAAACGGAGTTGACCCGGATGCCATCACGCGCAGCATCCACCGCAAGGGCGCGCGTGAAGGCATGTATCGCGCCTTTGCTGGTCGCGTAGCCCAGCACGTTGTTCTGACACCTGTGCCCCTGTACCGAGGCAAAATTGACTACCGACGCGGCGCCGGCCTTTTTCAGCAGCGGGTACAGGAAGTGCGCCATGTTGAAATACCCGCCAAGATTCACACCGATCACCCTTTGCCAATCTGCGGGGGTGGTTGTTTCGATCGTGCCGTAGGGTTGAATTCCGGCACAATTGATCAGGGCGTCCAGCTTGGGGATACGCGCGATCAATGATGCGGCAAACTGCGCAACGGCCCGATCATCCGAAACGTCGAGTTCGACAACAGCTGCCTCGGGCAGGGCCTCCGTGGCGGCTGAATTGTCCTGAGCGTCGACGCCGCAAAGCGTGACCGCAAAGCCATCCCGGACAAGCCTCCGGGCCACGCCCAGACCTATCCCGGCGGTTCCGGTGACAACGGCGTATTTTTCGACTGATCGGGCCATGATCACGCGCCCTTTCTCATCTTGAGGACGCCATCCTGCACCAAACGGTCGACGATGATGGCAACGATAAGGACGAGGCCCTGAGCCACAAACTGCCAGAAGGGTTCGACACCCGCAAGGTTCAGCCCGTTTGCCAGCACACCGATGATCAGAGCGCCGATGACCGTGCCAAGGATACGACCCTCGCCACCCGACAGGCTGGTGCCGCCAATGATGATCGCGGCAATCACCTGAAGTTCAAATCCCACACCGATATTGGGATCCCCGGACCCCACGCGCGAGGACAACACGACACCGGCGAGCGCGGCGGTCATGCCGCACATGACATAGAGCCAAAGCAGGGTCCGTTTGATGTTGATCCCGGACAGGCGCGCGGCCTCTTCGTTGCCGCCGATGGCATAGATCCGCTTGCCGAAGGTCGTGTAACTTGTCATCACATAGAACACCGCCACGACGATGCCCGCGATGACGATCGGCATGGGCAATCCCAGGACCTTGGCAGTTCCCAGAAAGCTCCAACCGGATGGCAGGCCGACGAGGATGGCACTGGGGCTGATCAGATACGCCGCGCCGCGGGCAATATTGAGCATGCCGAGCGTCACGATGATCGGGCTGACGGCAAGCCCGGCGATGATCACGCCGTTTACGGCACCGACCGCCGCACCGAACAGAACCGCCAGCAGGAATGCGAGATACAGGGGCACGCCCGCCACGGCGAGGGAACCGGCGATGACCGAAGAGGCCGCCAACACGCTTCCGACTGACAGATCGAGCCCACGGGCGATCATCACCGTTGTCATGCCGCAGCTTGCGATGATGACAGGCGCCGCATTGCGCATCACGTTCTGAAAATTCGACACCGTCAGAAACCGGTCGGTCAGGGTGGCAAAGACACCGCACATCAAGACGAGCACGGCCAGCGTCGCGGCGGTCAGCACCATATTGCGGTTCGATAGGAATTTCTGGCCCATTCCAGCGGTGGAATGGGGCGTTGCGACATCGCTCATGGATGTTCTCCTGTCAGAATGGGGGTCGCAGCATGAAGCATTGACAGTTCGATGACCTGTTCTTCGGTTGCATCACCGGAAAGCCCGCCGACGATTTCGCCGCCGTTCATGACGACAATGCGATCTGCCAGCCCAAGCAGTTCGGGCAGCTCTGACGAGACAAAGACAACCGCGAGCCCTTGCTCGGCGAGGTCGTGAATGATCTGGTAGATTTCCTTTTTCGCGCCGACATCGACGCCGCGTGTGGGTTCATCCAGCAAAAGAACCCGCGTCTGGCTGAGAAGCCATTTGCCGACGACGACCTTTTGCTGGTTGCCGCCGCTCAACGCGGAAATGGATTGTGTGACCGAAGCCGTGCGGACGCCCAGCATCTCGATGATCTTCTGGATCGCGTCCGACCTCGGGCCGTCGTGGGCCCTGCGATTGACATATTGATCCCAGATGATCGCGGTATTGTCCGCCACCGAGAGAACCGGCACGATCCCGGCACTGCGGCGTTCCTCCGGCACCATGGCAATCCCGGCCTCGATTGCGGCGGGGATGGAATTGAGCGGCACTGGCGCGTTTTCGACCGTGACCGTGCCGCTGCTGACCCGGTCCGCGCCAAAGATCGCCCGCAGCATTTCCGTGCGGCCCGAGCCGACCAGCCCGGCAATGCCGAGTATCTCGTTCCGGCGAACCGTCAGATCGATATTGCGGATATGCGGATTGGACAGGCCGCGCACTTCCAGGGTCGGAGCGCCGGGCTGGCTGTCACGCGCGGGGAAAAGCGTGTCGAGCTTGCGGCCCACCATCATCCTGACCAGGTCCTCGGGCGTCGCCGCGCCACGCGTGACGGTCCCGACCCTGTGGCCGTCCTTGAACACGGTGATGCGGTCGCCAAGCTCGTCGATTTCCCGCATCTTGTGGGACACATAGATGATCCCCTTGCCCGCCGCGCGCAGGCGGTCGATGACCTTGAAGAGCTTCCTGACTTCGGCTTCTTCCAGGGGGGAGGTCGGTTCATCCATGATGATCACGCGCGCGTTCTGCCGCAGCGCCTTGGCAATCATCACCGCTTGCCGCTGGGCCGCCGAAAGATCACGGGCCGGCTGATCTGCGCGCAGCTCTGAAAACCCGATGCTGTCCAGCAGGTCCTGCGCCAGGACATCCGCCGCCTTGCTGTCGAAAAACCCAAATCGCCCCGGTTCATCCCCCAAGAGGATGTTTTCCGAAACCGAAAGGCCATCGACAACCGCCAGTTCCTGAAAGATGCAGGCCACTCCGGCGGCCTGGGAGTCCTGCGGATTGGCAAAGGACATCGCCTTGCCATTGACCTCGAATGTCCCGGCATCGGCCTCTTGGACGCCAGCGAGGATTTTGACCAGCGTGGATTTCCCGGCGCCGTTTTCGCCGATAAGGCAGTGTACTTCACCTGCGAAAAGGTCGAAATTCACGCCACTCAATGCCTGTACCCCGGGAAAGGATTTGCCCAGACCAGTGGCTCTCAGCAATGGTGAAAGGCCGGGATCAACCGGCTCCGAATGTTGCACGGGCAATGCTCCTGCATTCAAATGTCTGAAAGGCGGGGCGGCGCAATGACACCGCCCCTTTGGATAACTTAGCGGGGGTATTGCTGAGCCAACCAGCTTTCGATCCCGTCCTCGGTCGGAATGATGGGCGGATAGCCGACCACGACCTGCGTGGTCTCATCCGCCTCGCCCTCGATCGTCGCGGCCAGCAGGTTGAAGGCGGCCAGGGAAAAGTCGTAGGGGCCATATCCGCTTTCGGCCTTGAGCGGGGACACCGGATTGCCAAGCTCGCCCATGATCGGCTCGGACCCGTCGACCGAGGCAAGCGCGCCCCATTCGTCGGAATATTTGCCGACCGCTTTCAAGGCGGCCACGGTGCCCAACGAGCTGTCGTTGTTGATGCCGAAGATCACGTTGATGTCGGGATGGGCCTGCAACAGGTCCGATGCGGCGGCATTGGCCTTGTCGATCACCCCGCCGCCGTTGACGGCCTGGGCCACACGCGCCTCGGGCATCAGGGAAAGAAAGCCATAGAGAAACCCGTTCTTACGATCCTGAACCTGAAGCAGCTCGGGTTGGTCGACGATGCCGATTACCGGGTCGCGTTCGGGAAACTTGGCCTGGAAGTACCGGGCGAGGTTGCAGCCGACGATACGCGGGCCGTCGAAATCATTGGCGAAAACGCGGGGCGCAACCATTTCCGCCGGCTGCACATTATAGGTCACGACCTTCAACCCGGCATCCAGCATGCGCTTGACCTGTGGCACCGACGCCGCGCTGTCGAGCGGCGCAAAAGCCACGCCGTCTGGCGCATATGAGATGATGTCGTCCACCATGCGCTGAACCGTTCCGGCATCAAACCGGCCGTCAAACACCCGCAGCTCAAAGTCGTATTTTTCCGCCAGCGTTTCCCAGTGGTTCGCGATGGCCTGGAAATAGGGATGGCCGAGGCTCATGACGCTCATGGCAATGCGCTTGCCGGTCAGGGCGCTGGCCTCGGGCTCTGTCAGCCACATGCCGGGAGCCGAAGCGTAGCCGGTGAACCCCGATACAGCGCCGGGGATGTCGGCCACCGCGGCCTTGTCAATCGGCTCGCAAAGGTCCGTCGAAAAGGTGCTTGCCGCCGTTTCAACCGCGGTTTCGGCCGCGGCTTGTGCCCCCAAGGTGCAAAGCAGCACCGCGCTGCCCCGCAGGGCGCGCGTCAATACATTCCAAGTCATTCTGTCCTCCCGTTTCAGGTTCGAAGCGTCGAGATTCGAGCTTGAATGTCGTCGCCCCTGTGGTAGGGTTATCAGACAACTGATAACCCGTCAACAAGTCCTGAAGATCTGGCGCTTTCCACCTTTGTCGCTTGCCGACGATCAGAACGGCCCGCCTCATGTGTGTTCTGTTCCGCGCCGCCAGCGCACCTCAGGCTGACAACCGAACAGGAAAGCCATGCCCCGTTTTGCTTGCAATGAAGACCTCCGGCGCGCCGCGCGCCGCAGGGTGCCGAAAATGTTCTATGACTACGTCGACGGCGGGTCGTGGACGGAAAGCACCTATCGCGCGAATGCCGGGGATCTGGCCGACATCAAATTACGGCAGCGCGTTGCCAGGGACGTCTCGACCCGGACTGCAAAGGGCCGGATGGTCGGTCAGGATGTGCGGATGCCGGTTGCGATGGCGCCGACGGGGCTGACTGGAATGTTCTGGCCGAACGGCGAAGTACATGCCATGCGCGCCTGTGAGGAATTCGGCGTACCCTATTGCCTGTCGACGGTTTCCATCGCCTCGCTCGAAGAGGTGGCGCAACATGCGACGTCGCCGTTCTGGTTCCAGCTTTACGTCATCCGCGACCGGGATTTTATCGAACGCCTGTTGCAGCGCTGCGAAGCGGTGGGGATCGACACCATAGTCTTGACGCTGGATTTGCAGATGGTGGGGCAGCGCAACAAGGACATCCACAACGGGCTGTCATCCCCGCCCGCGCCGACGCTTCGCAACCTTCTGAACCTCGCGACCAAGCCGCAATGGTGCTGGGACATGATGCGCCACCGACAGGTGCAGTTCGGCAATATTCATGGCCATGTCGCGGATGTCGGCAGCAGCAAAACCCTGGCGAAATGGACGGACAGCCAATTCGATCCGACGTTGAACTGGGATGACGTCAAATATTTCCGCGATCGCTGGAAGGGAAAGCTGATCCTCAAAGGCATCATCGACCCGGAGGATACGGAACTGGCCTGTCAAACCGGGTGTGACGCGATCGTCGTTTCCAATCACGGGGGGCGCCAACTGGATGGTGCCGCGTCGACGATCCACGCGCTACCCTCGGTGGTCGAGGCCGCCAAGGCGCGGACGGAAATCCTGATCGATGGAGGCTTCACGAGCGGGCAGGACGTGTTCAAGGGGCTGGCTTATGGTGCGTCCGGCGTGATGATGGGCCGATCGATGCTCTACGGGCTGGGCGCCGCAAAACAGGCCGGCGTGGTCAAGGCGCTGGACCTCATCAAGCATGAGCTGGAAACGACAATGGGTCTATGTGGCGTCAACCGTATCGAGGAAATCGGACGGCACAATATCCTCGCCGTGGCTTAGCTTTGAGGCCAATGATTGGGAATGCCGGATCAGCCGGTGATGGGGCATCCGGCTAACCGGAGCCCCCGTAATCGTTGCCCGGGCGGGCTCTGCCCCGGCAATTTCCACCTTGTTCGCGGCGTGGTCATAATCGTCACGCCGCCGCTCTCAGTCACCGTGCCGGTTTCATTCTGCCGCTTCGAAACGGCCCGGAAGGCATTGCCAGCTCGTTTGCCTTTGGCTGGAAGTTACCAGCTCGGCGATAATCAGGTGGTCGTTTCAGGCGCTTAGGCAGCGCCTCGACCTCCGCTGTGCCCTCAGCGAAGCGGCCGAAGGAAAAGACGGCATTGGCGACGATCCAGGGAGGGCAGCGGTAGCCTTTGCAGGCGCGGCATCGTGGGTGTGATCTCCATCCCGGCCACTTTGGCGAAAGGCCGTGGGCCAACAGGCTGGCGATGCCTTCCCCCGCCGTCCTTTGCGCCGTCGTTCTCAATTTGCTTTTCTCGCAGAATTTTCTGAGGTACGTATGTCAAAATCTGGGTTCACTCCTGGCTATGGGCATCGCGCGGCAAAGTCAGGGCAAAAGACAGGGGCAGGACAGAATGATAGTGATCGGGTTGGACCTCGGAACATCGGGCATCAAGGCCTTGGCGATCGATGACGACCAGTCGATCCTGGCGGAAGCCAGCGCGGAGTTGTCGGTCGACCGGCCGCATGACGGCTGGTCTGAACAGAATCCGGCGGATTGGATCGCCGCCACCGAAACGGCAATCGCCGCGCTTCTGGACAGGATCGACCCCGGCGCCGTACGGGGCATTGGCCTTTCGGGGCAGATGCATGGCGCGACGCTGCTTGATGCCTCCGACAAGGTGCTGCGCCCCTGCATGCTGTGGAATGATACGCGCAGCCATGCCGAGGCCGCGGCGTTCGATGCCGATCCGCAGTTTCGCGAGATCACCGGCAACATCGTCTTTCCGGGCTTCACCGCGCCCAAGCTCGACTGGGTGCGCCGCCACGAGCCGCATGTCTTCGAGAAGATCGCCAAGGTGCTGCTCCCCAAGGACTACCTGCGGCTCTGGTTGACCGGGGAGCATGTCTCGGAGATGTCGGATGCGGCCGGGACCGGCTGGCTGGACGTCGCCGCGCGCGATTGGTCCGACCCGCTGCTCGGCGCGACGGGGCTTGATCGCGCGCAGATGCCGAGGCTGGTCGAAGGTTCTGAGATCTCCGGCAGGCTGCGGCCGGAGATCGCCGCGCGCTGGGGGCTCGCTGAAGATGTCGTCGTCGCGGGCGGGGGCGGTGACAACGCGGCCTCGGCGGTTGGCATGGGCGTTGTGGAGACGGGCACGGCTTTCGTGTCGCTGGGAACGTCCGGCGTGCTCTTTGCCGCGACACAAGGATTTAACCCGAACGCGGAGAGCGCCGTCCACAGCTTTTGCCACGCGCTGCCGGACCGTTGGCACCAGATGGGGGTTATCCTCGCCGCAGCTGACGCAATGAACTGGTTCTCCGGCGTGCTCGGCAGCCCGGCCGCCGCGCTGACCGCGGATCTGGGGGAGCTTCGCGCGCCGTCACGCACGCTGTTCCTGCCCTATCTCGGGGGCGAGCGGACGCCGCACAACGACGCGCATGTCCGCGCGTCCTTCCTGCATATGGGGCATGACACCGACCGTCCGGCGCTGGTGCGCGCGGTGCTGGAGGGCGTGAGCTTCGCGATCCGCGACAGCCGCGACGCGCTGGCCTCGACCGGTACACGGTTTGACCGGTTGATCGGCGTCGGCGGCGGCACGCGCTCGGAGTACTGGCTGAAGGCCATCGCGACGGCGCTCGACCTGCCGGTCGAACTGCCGGTGGCGGGCGATTTCGGCGGCGCGTTCGGCGCGGCGCGGCTTGGGCTGATGGCGGCAAGCGGGCAGGGGGCCGAGATCGCGACGCCGCCTGCGATTTCGCGGGTGGTGGAGCCCGAGCGCGACTTGGCCACAGCCTTCTCGGAGGCGCACGGCCGCTACAAGGAGAGCTACGCTGCGCTCAAGGCGCTGAGCCGCGGCTAAGGTGTGCGGGGCGCGCGCGGGGACGCAATGCCGCGTCGCGTTCCCCGGGCCCCTCGAAATTTGTCGATCTGTCGGCGCTGGTCTATCCGGATGTCGAAGCAAACCAAGGGAGCTGTCATATGTCGCGACCGACCGTGCATGACGTGGCGCGTGTCGCCAATGTGAGTCTTTCCACCGTCGACCGGGTTCTAAACGGGCGGACGGGCGTGCGCGCGGCGACCGAGGAGCGGGTGCGCACGGCGATGAAGCAGCTCGGTTATGAGCGCGATATCATGGCCGCCAACCTGTCGCGCAAGCGGAACTACGCTATTCATTTCGTGATCCCGGACGGCCCCAACAGTTTCATGCGCAATTTGGCGGCCGAACTGGAGACGCATGCGCAGGTCGCCCTGCGTGACCGCACCGAGATCAGCGTCTCGCTGGTGCCGCCCTTTGATGGCCGCGGTCTGGCTGCGGCCTTGCGGCGCGCCCGAGAAGCCAAGGTCGACGGGGTGGTGATGGTTGCCACTGAATCGGCAGAGGTCCGGCAGGCGGTCCTGGAGTTGCGCGCTGCCGGGATACAGGTCGTCACGCTGGTGTCCGACCTTTCGGCCTCGGCGCGCGGGCATTTTGTGGGGATCGACAACGTCGCAGCGGGGCGCACCGCCGCCGGGCTTCTGGGCCGGTTCTGCCAGGCGCGCCCCGGGCGTATTGCCATCGTCGCCGGTTCGATGTTGGTACGTGACCATGTCGAGCGCAGGCTCGGCTTCGAGCAGGTCATGCATGCGGATTTCCCGACCCTTGAGGTGCTGGCGCCCGTCGAGGGCGGCGATGAGGCGGCGCGCGTTGACAGGCTTTTGACTGACGTGCTTCAAGCATACCCCGATGTTGTCGGTGTCTATAGCCTCGGCGGCGGCAATCGCGGCTTGCGAAAGGCGCTGGACAGGATCGACGCTGCTGACCGGCCCCGCGTGGTCGTGCATGAGCTGACCGAGCAATCGCGGACGGCGTTGCAAGACGGGGTGTTCGACGCCGTTTTGCAGCAAGATATACACAAAGAGGTGACGAGCGCGCTCGTCATCATGCGCAACCTGATCGAGGCGGTGCCGACAGATCCGCGCACCGGCCTCATCCACACCGAGATCTTCCTCCGCGACAACCTGCCCTGACGCGTGTTTGGCAGCGAAAGCGTTGCACACGTCATTTTTTTGACGTACGTTAGTCAAACACAGCAGAATCGGGGTCAGGAGGATCCCGAGATCGGCAAAATTCCGGGAGGATTATCGATGAAAGTGATGTCAACTGCCCTGGTGGCAATCGCAGCTTGGAGCGGTACGGCTCTGGCGCAGGAGGAGATCCGCGTGCTGCGGGTTCAGCCGAGCGATCCCGAGCAGGCCTTTTATGAGCGCGCAGAGGCGGCCTATGAGGCGCAAAACCCCGGTGTTGACGTGGTGTTCGAATACATCGCCAATGAGGCCTACAAATCCAAGCTGCCGACGTTGCTGCAATCCAATGCCCGGCCCGACATCTTTTATAGCTGGGGCGGCCAGACGCTTGTCGAGCAGGCCGAGGCCGGCTTTCTAAAAGATATCTCCGGCGAGATCACCGAAGAGGTGCGGGCCACCTTCCCCGAGGCCGCGCTGACCGCCTATTCGGTGGATGGCGCGTTGCACGGCCTGCCGCTCTATGCCACCGAGGTGGTGTTCTGGGTCAACACCGCGCTGACCGAGCAGGCGGGCGTCGACCACACTGCGATCAAGACCTGGGATGACCTGCTGGCCGCGGTGCAGACCATGAAGGACGCCGGGGTCACCCCGATTGTAGTCGGCGGTCAGGACAAGTGGCCTTTGCACTTTTACTGGAGCTACCTGGCCTTGCGCGAGGGGGGCGCCGATGTCGTGACTGCGGCCATGGAGGGCGCGGATGGCGGTTTCGAAGCCGAACCCTTCATCGCCGCCGGGGCCGATTTCCAGAAGCTGACCGACCTCGAGCCCTTTCAGCCGGGGTTCATGGGCACCACCTATGAAACCGCCAGCGGCATGTTTGCCGACGGCAAGGGCGCGCTGCACCTGATGGGGGACTGGGATTACCTGCCAATGCGCGGCCGGTCGCAGAGCGGCGAGGGCCTTCCCGACGAGCAACTGGCGATCATCTCCTTTCCTGCGGTCGCCGACCCGGTGTCCGAGGACGGCGACAACGTCACCCTGGGCGGCATGAACGGCTGGGCCGTGACCTCGGACGCAGCGCCCGGGACGGTCGACTTCCTGACGTTCCTGCTCAACCGCGACCACCAGGAAGAGGTCGCGCGTGAAGGTATCTTCATCCCGATCGTGAAGGGTGCCGAGCAGGCACTGGAAAATCCGTTCTTCCAGCAGGTTGCGCAGGACATCGCCGCCTCGAGCTATCACCAGATCTTCCTCGACCAGTTCCTTGGCGCTTCGGTGGGTGCCACGGTGAACGACATCTCGGCCGATCTGGCGCAGGGCGCCATCACGCCCGAGGACGCGGCGGCGCAGGTCCAGGAGGCCTGGGAGTTCCGCTGAGGGTTCCCCCTCCGGCGCGCGTTCCCATGGTGCTCCCCGGAGCGCGCGCCACCTTCTTACCGATACGGAGACGCATTCCATGCAAATGCTCGATGCTCGCTCGCCAGCGTCGCCGCGCCCCGCGCGCCGCATCTGGCGCGGCGCCGGTTCCAGCCGCTTCGCCGCCATCGCGATCCTTCTGCCGCCGGCGCTGATCCTGTTCAGCCTGTTCGTGATCCTGCCGCTCACCGAGTCGGGCTACTATGCCTTCTTCGACTGGAACGGCTATGGCACGCCGCAGGACTATGTGGGGCTGCGCAACTTCGAGCAGATCGCGGGCCACAGCGTGTTCCACACCGCGATCGGCAATACCACAAAGATCGTCGCGATCTCGCTCTTCATCCAGATGCCGCTGGCGCTGTTTCTCGCCCTGCTGATCTATCGCAAGACGCCGACCAACGCGGTGTTCCGGCTCATCTTCTTTGTGCCCTACATCCTGGCCGAGGTGGCCGCGGGCCTGATCTGGAGCTTCGTCTTCGACGGCAATTATGGCGTCACAGCTGCAATCGCGCGTTCCTTTGGCCAAGAAAGCTTCTTCATTCTTGCCGACCGCGACTGGGCCTTTGTCGCGGTGATGACGGTGATCGTCTGGAAATACTTCGGCTTTCACATGATGATCTATATCGCGGCCCTGCAAGGTGTGCCCGAGGACCTGATCGAAGCGGCCAAGATCGAAGGCGCGAAGCGGTCGCAGATCGTGCGCTACGTGCAGATCCCGCAGATCCGTCCGGCCATCATCGTCAGCGCCTTTTTTGCGATCATCGGGGCGTTGCAGGTCTTTGACGTGATCATTCCGCTGACCAACGGCGGTCCGTCGAACCAGACCCACACCATCGTCACCTATCTCTACAGCTTCGGCCTGACGCGACTGAAGATCGGCTTTGGCAGCGCCGTGGGCGTGCTGCTCTTCTTTGCCGCGATCCTCGTGGCGGTCTTCTACCAGCGCATCTTCATGAAAGGATCACGGGCATGAGCCGGTCGCATTTCTGGCGCAACTTCGCGCGCGTCGCGGTTCTGTGCGTGGTGGCGAGCTTCGTGCTGGCACCGATGCTGGCCACCGCACTGGGCGGCTTCAAGAGCAACGCCGAGATCCGCATGAATGCCTTCGCACTGCCACAGGACTGGGACGTCAGCTTTTACGGTGCGATCCTCGCTGACCCCGCGTTCTGGCGCTACCTCGGCAATTCGCTGCTGATCTCGACCGGCACCGTGGCACTGACGCTGCTGGTCGGAGCGGCGGCGGCCTATGTCTTCGCGCAGATCCGCTTTTTCGGCTCGCGCATGCTGTTTTCCTACATGCTACTGGGGCTGATGTTTCCCTTTGCGACAGCGATCCTGCCCTTGTTCATCAAGGTGCGCGATATCGGCCTGCTCGACACCTACTGGGCGGTGATCCTGCCGCAGACGGCCTTTGGTCTCTCTCTGGCGATCCTGTTGTTCCGGACGTTCTTCGAACAATTGCCCAAGGAGCTGTTCGAGGCGGCGCGGATCGACGGTTGCGGTTACGTGCGCTTTTTCTTTCGGATCACCCTGCCGCTCTCGACTCCGATCCTCGCGACCGTGGGCGTCTTCGTTTTCGTGCAGAGCTGGAACAACTTCCTGCTGCCGCTGGTGGTGCTGAACTCGCGCGAGGCCTTCACCTGGCCCTTGGGCATGATGCAGTTCCGTGGCGAATACGTCACCGAATGGAACCGCACATTGGCCTTCGTGACGCTGACGATCCTGCCCGCGATCGTCTTTTTCCTCGCCGCCCAGAAATACATCGTCGCCGGCCTTACCGGCGGTGCCGTCAAGGGATGAGACTATGACTGAAATCCGCAACCCGATTCTGCCCGGCTTCAACCCAGACCCTTCTGTCCTGCGGGTGGGCGAGGACTACTACATCGCCACCTCGACCTTTGAATGGTACCCTGGCGTGCAGATCCACCATTCCCGCGATCTCGCGAACTGGCGGCTCGTCACCCGGCCGCTAACCCGTGCGGCACAGCTCGACATGCGCGGCGACCCGGATTCGGGCGGCATCTGGGCGCCCTGCCTGACCTATGCCGACGGGCTGTTCTGGCTCGTCTACACCGACGTGAAACGCCGCGACGGCGCGTGGAAGGACAGCCACAACTACGTTGTGACCGCACCTGCAATCGAGGGGCCTTGGTCAGACCCGGTGTACCTCAACTCTTCGGGCTTCGACCCGTCGCTGTTTCACGACGAGGACGGCCGCAAGTGGCTGGTCAACATGGTCTGGGACCACCGCCAGCAGGGCGGCGACAGGTTCGGCGGCATCCTGTGCCAGGAGTATTCGGTCGCCGAGAAGCGGCTCGTGGGCGAGGTGCGCAACATCTACCGCGGCTCCGACCACAAGCTCACCGAAGGTCCGCATCTCTACCGCCGCGACGGCTATTACTGGTTGCTGACCGCCGAGGGCGGCACCGGCTACGAGCATGCGGTGACCATGGCCCGCTCCCGCGATCTCTTCGGCCCGTATGAGACCGATCCGCAAAAGCACCTTCTGACGTCCAAGGACGCGCCGGAAGCCTATCTTCAGCGCGCCGGCCATGCCGATATCGTCGAAACGCAGGCCGGGGAACATTACCTCGTCCACCTGTGTTCGCGCCCGCTCGACGCGACGCGCGGGGATGCGCCGGGCCGGGTCGTGGGCATCCACGAGGAGGATGCGCGCCGCTCGCCCCTGGGCCGCGAAACCGCGATCCAGAAACTGATCTGGAAGGCCGGGGAGTTTCCGCGCCTGGCCCATGGTGGCTGTGTGCCGGCGCCGACTGCCCCCGCGCCGGATCTGCCCGAGCACCGGTTTGCGCCACAGACAGGCCGCACTGACTTCGCGCCGGGCGCGCTGCCGCCCGCGTTCCAATGGCTGCGCACGCCCGACAGCGCGCGGCTGTTCTCGCTCGACGCTCGCCCCGGCGCGCTGCGGCTCTTTGGCCGCGAAGCACCGGGATCGTTGTTCGAACATGCGCTGGTGGCGCGGCGCCAGACCGACGTCGCCTATGCCGCCGAGACCGAAATCGACTATGCCCCCGAGACCTGCCAGCAGTTCGCCGGGCTGGTCGCATGGTACAACGGTTTCAAGTTCCACTATCTGGCGGTGACGGCGGGCGATGCCGGGCAGCGCCAGCTCACGGTGATGAGCTGTCCTGCCGACTGGCCGATGATGCGCATGGAACAGCCGCTTGCCGCCCCGATCGATCTGCCTGCGACGGGCCGGGTCCGGCTCGGCTGCGATGTCGACGGTATGACCCTGCGCTTTCGCTTCGCCATCGAAGGCGGCGATTGGACCGATCTCGGCCTCGCGTTGGATCAATCCGCGATCTCGGACGAGGCGGGCAACGGGCCGGGCAACAATTTCACCGGCGCCTTTATCGGTATGGCGGCGCATGACACCTCGGGGCGCGGCCTTCACGCCGACTTCCTGCATTTTCAATACGAGCCCCGCTGATGGCGGGCCTGACAAGGAGGGCCTCTGATGGCTGACGTTCAACTGACGGGCATCACCAAGACGTTCGGCGCGGTGACGGTGATCCCCGATCTCAATCTCAGCGTGCCCGACGGCTCTTTCACGGTCTTGGTCGGCCCTTCGGGCTGCGGCAAGTCCACGCTTCTGCGGATGATTGCCGGGCTGGAGAGCCCCACCGCGGGCGGGATCCGCATCGGGGGCACCGATGTGACCGATGCCGAGCCTTCGGATCGCGGCATCTCGATGGTGTTCCAGTCCTACGCGCTCTATCCGCACATGACGGTGGCGCAGAACATCGACTTCGGCCTGCGCCTTGCCAAGGTGCCCGCGGCCGAACGGGCCGCCCGCGTCAGCGAGGCCGCGCGCATTCTGTCGCTCGAAGCCTATCTCGACCGCAAGCCGGGCCAGCTCTCGGGCGGGCAGCGTCAGCGCGTGGCGATCGGCCGGTCGATCGTGCGCCACCCGGAGGTGTTCCTGTTCGACGAACCGTTGTCCAACCTCGATGCGGCACTGCGGACGCAGATGCGTGTCGAGCTGGCGCAGCTGCACCAGTCGATCGGGGCGACGATGATCTATGTCACCCACGATCAGGTCGAGGCGATGACACTTGCCGATCAGATCGTGGTGATGAAGGACGGTCACATCGAGCAGGTCGGCGCGCCGATGGAGCTATACGACCGCCCGGCGTCCGAGTTCGTGGCGAGCTTCATCGGCTCGCCCAAGATGAACCTGCTGCCGGGGCGTGCCATCGCGCGCGACGACGTGAAGATCGCCGGCATCCGGCCCGAGCACTTGCATATCGAGAGCGAGGGACAATGGCGCGCCGTGGCCAAGGTCGTGGAGACCCTCGGGGCCGACACCATCGCCTATATGGATGCCGAAGGTCTGGGCGAAATCACGGTGCGGTTGCCGGGGCATATACGCCTCAAGGCGGGCGAGCGGCTGGCGCTGAGCCCGGAGGCGGCGAACCTGCATCTCTTCGGGCATGATGGCCGCCGCATGGAGCACTCGGCATGAGCGCTTTGGGAGTGGGCGTCGTCGGCTGCGGCGTCATCAGCGACATTTACCTGAAGAACGCGGCGGTGTTTCCGCAGTTCGAGATCCGCGCCGTCGCGGATCTGCGTGCCGAGGCGGCGCAGGCCAAGGCGGATGAATACGGCAGCGAGGCGATGACGGTCGAGGCGCTCTTGGCGCGCGACGACATCGATATCGTGCTCAATCTCACCATCCCCGCCGCCCATGCCGAGATCGGTCACCGGGCGCTGGAGGCGGGCAAGCACGTCTATTCGGAAAAGCCTCTCGCGGGGAGCTTCGAGGAGGCGCGCGCGCTCAACGCGGCGGCGGGTGCGGCGGGTCTGCGGTTGGGTTGCGCCCCCGACACCTTCCTTGGTGGCGCGCATCAGACCGCGCGGGCGCTGATCGATGCGGGGCGCATTGGGCGCGCCGTCGCGGGCACCGCGACCCTGATGCTGCCCGGCCACGAGGCCTGGCATCCGAACCCGGATTTCTACTACAGCCAGCCCGGCGGCGGGCCGATGATGGACATGGGCCCCTATTACATCACCGCCATGCTGAACCTGCTTGGCCCGATTGCGCGTGTGACCGCCTTAGGCGGCCGCGCGCGCGACAGCCGCGAGATTGCCACCGGCCCGCGGGCGGGTGCGCAAGTGCCGGTCGAGGTCGATACACACCTCGCGGGGGTATTGGAGTTCGCCCAGGGCGCGCTGGTGCAGATCGCCACGAGCTTTGATGTCCGCGCGCACCGGCACGGGCCGCTCGAGCTTTACGGGACCGAGGGATCGATGACGATCCCCGATCCCAATCGCTTCGACGGTACGGTCGAACTGTTCGAGACCGGCGAATGGCGGGATCAACCGATGCACCATGGCCATGGCGACGGCAATTTCCGCGGGCTCGGTCTGGCACAGATGGCAGAGGCCATCGGCTCGGGGCGCCCGCATTGCGCCAGCGGCGATCTGGCGCTGCACGCTCTCGAGGTGATGGAGGCCATGCACCTTGCGGCCCAAGAGGGCAGGGCGATCGAGATCACGACGCGCTGTGCGCGGCCCGCGCCGCTGGCAGCCGGTCTCGGCACCGGCGAAATCGCATTGCAGGAGGAGGCGGCATGAGCGCCAAGGCACTGATATTTTACGGCGGCTGGGAGGGGCACGAGCCCGAAGCTTGCGCCGCCATCGTCGAGGAGATGTTGCAGGCCGAGGGCTTCGACGTCCGGTCCGAGGCAGGCGTCGCGGTCTTGGGCGAGGCCGATCTGGCCCGCTTCGACCTGATCGTGCCGATGTGCACGCAGGTGAGCATCGACCAGGTGCCGCTCGAGCGGCTTTGCACGGCGATCGAGGCCGGCACCGGGCTTGCGGGCTTTCACGGCGGCATGGGCGACACCTTTCGCGATGCGCCGGCCTATCAGTTCATGGCGGGCGGCCAATGGGTGGCCCATCCCGGCGACATCCTCGACTACCGCGTCGAGATCGCCCAGCCGCAGCACCCGCTGATGGAGGGGATCGACGATTTCGAGTATCGCTCGGAACAGTATTTCTTGCATGTCGATCCCGGCAACGAGGTGCTGGCGACGACCACGTTCGACGGCAGCCATGCGCCCTGGATCGCCGGCACCGTGATGCCGGTAGTCTGGACCCGCCGCCATGGGCGCGGCCGGGTCTTCTACTCGGCCCTGGGCCATCAGGCCTCCGAATTCACCAATCCCCAAATGCGCGAAATCCTTCGCCGCGGGCTGGTCTGGGCCAGCCGAACGACAGACAGCCGAGAGACAGGCACATGAAAGACGAGACAAGCATGACAGATTTCTTCAAGGGCATCCCAAAGGTCCGCCACGAAGGGCCCGACAGCAACAATGATTTCGCCTTTCGCCATTACGCCCCCGACGAGGTGGTGATGGGCAAGACCCTGAAGGAGCACCTGCGCTTCTCGGTCGCCTATTGGCACAGCTTCGCCTGGGAGGGCGGCGATCCCTTCGGCGGGCAGACCTTCGAGCGGCCTTGGTTCGGCGAGGGTATGGAAAAGGCCAAGCTCAAAGCCGACGTGGCCTTCGAGATGTTCGAGATCCTCGGCGCACCGTATTTCTGCTTTCACGACGTCGACGTTCGCCCCGAGGGCGCGGATTTTGCCGAGAACACCCGAAACCTGCGCGAGATCACCGATTACTTCCAGGGCAAGATGGAGGCGACCGGCACAAAGCTTCTCTGGGGCACCGCGAACCTGTTCTCGCACCGGCGCTACATGTCCGGCGCGGCGACCAACCCGGATCCGGACGTCTATGCCTTTGCCGCGGCGACGGTGAAAACCTGCATCGACGCTACCCATCAGCTTGGCGGCGAGAACTACGTGCTTTGGGGTGGGCGCGAAGGCTATGAGACGCTGCTCAACACCGACATGGGGCGCGAGCGTCAGCAGGCCGGGCGGTTCCTGACACAGGCCGTCGAATACGCCCGCAAGATTGGCTTTGACGGCGCCATCCTGATCGAACCCAAGCCGCAGGAGCCGACCAAGCACCAGTACGATTACGATGTCGCGACGGTCTACGGCTTCCTCAAGGACTTCGGTCTCGAAAAGGAGGTAAAGGTCAACATCGAGCAGGGCCACGCGATCCTTGCCGGTCACAGCTTCGAGCACGAGTTGGCGCTGGCGCGTGAGCTGGGGATCTTTGGCTCGATCGACATGAACCGCAACGATTACCAGTCGGGCTGGGACACCGACCAGTTCCCGAACAACGTGCCCGAAATGGCGCTGGCCTATTACGAGGTGCTGCGCGCCGGAGGCTTTACCACCGGCGGCACCAACTTCGACAGCAAGTTGCGGCGTCAGTCGCTAGATGCCGAGGATCTGATCCTCGCGCATGTCGGCGGCATGGACGCCTGTGCCGCAGGCTTCAAGGCGGCGGCGAAGATGCTGGAAGACGGCAAGCTGGAAGAAGCCCGGCAGGCCCGCTACGCCGGCTGGGACAGCGCCGAGGTGCAGGCCATGCTCGCCGAAGGGCTGGACGAGATCGCGGCCCGTGTCGAGGGCGAAGGCCTCAACCCGACTCCGCGTTCGGGGCGGCAGGAAAGGCTCGAAAACCTGGTAAACCGTTACGTTTGAGGTTTTGCAGCGGCGGTCCCGACCGGGGCCGCCGCTGCACCTCCGGCCAGATTTATCAGGAAGGCCGAAGTTCTCGGCGCGACCCGCAGCGATCCGAGGGTGACGCGGCACGGGATCGGAGTGTTTGATGCCCGAACTGCCGGCGAAGCGGGTGGCACCCGTGGTTGATCCTGACGGTGATGGGGCAGGTCTGCAAACCAGACCCTGAATGACGCGCGTGCATCGCTCCCACGCGACCCGCGCATTACTGCGCGAACGGCGGGACGTTTGCCGATCATGGGGGCGCTTCTGCTCATGATAGTGTTCGAAGACGTGGTGTTCCCCGGTTTCGGTCAGGCCGCTGTGACAGGGCGGCGAGCAGGCGCGTGAGCGCAATGCCGATTGGAAAAATCCTTTTAACTTTGGTGTGGCGCGCGATCTTCATCGCGCCCTTCGGCGTGGCTTCGCGCACGGGACGTGACGCATTACAGCCTTGGGATGATCCAAATCAGTCATTGACTATGTTGAAATTAGTGCATACGTTAACTCACGCACAAGCATCGCTCACATAGTGTGGGTGGTGGAATGGCGACTCAGGGAGGACATCAAATGCAGGGAAAATTGGCGCGGAGCGTTGCGCTGGGTGCGATCATCGGATCGCTTCATGTGGCCGCGCAAGCTCAGGAGGTCGAGTTCTGGACGCAGCCGTACGGCGACCTCATTGCTTGGAAACAGTCAATCGAAGCCTTGGCCGACGAATTCGAGGCCGAGTCGGGCATCACCGTCAATTACGAGCCGATCAACTGGAGCGTCGCCTTTCGGCGGTGGCTTACAGTGGCTCAGGGCGGGCCGGCCCCGGACTGCGCCGACATGTTCTTCCTGCATTCATTTTCCGCCATCGGCGGAACCGAGCATGGGCCGCTGCCGCTCAATGAATACCGTGACAGCACCTGGCCTGCGCTCGACACAGACTTTTTCACGGGCAGCCTTCAGGACGTGACGTGGAGCGGTGATTTCTACGGCATCCCCTGGCGTGGCGACGTGCGTCCGATGATGTATCGCACCGATCATTTCGAGGTGGCCGGCCTGACCGCGCCCCCCGATACCTGGGACGAATTGGTTGAGCATGCCAAGAAGCTGACCTTGCGCGACGAAAACGGCAACGTGACGCAATGGGGCTTCGGGCTTGGCAACAACAACATCGGACAATCGTTTCCGCCGCTATACTGGCAGGCCGGCGGTGAAATGATGACCGAAGACGGCCGCACCGCGACCATCGACAACGAAGCCATGCGCACCGCCCTGCAATTCCTGAAAGACCTTGTCTGGACGCATGAGGTTCTTGATCCTGACTTCATGGAAAAGGGGAACGACACCGGCGAGGCCTTTCTGGCGGGCAAGGTGTCGATCGTCGGCAGCGTACCCGGCGGCTGGCCCTCGAACTGGACGGTGGAATATCCCGAGCTGAACGACAAATGGGCCCTGGCCGTGCCTGCGGCCGGCCCGGAGGGGCGCGATGCCTATTCGGGGTCAGGATATTTTGGCGTCCTGCGCGGCAGCGAAAACGTCGAGTCCTGCGTCAAATGGATCGAGTTCCTGAGCCGAGAAGAAAACATGCAGGTGCTCAGCGAGGCGAGCGGCAATGTCAGCCCGCACCGCGGTGTGATGAATTCCGAATTCTGGAGCGATACCGAATGGAAGTCGGTCCTGACCGAAAGTCTCGAATTCGCCCATACGTCGCAGCACCCGTCGCCGGTGTGGAATGCGCTTGCCGCGGATGAGGCCGGCGCCGTGATCTACGACATGGTTTATGACGTGGTGATCCGGCAGGCCGACATGGACGAAACGATCAAGCGGGCCGAAGAGCGGATGCAGGCCGAAATGGATCGGGCGTTCAACAAGTAACCTCCCTGGTGCGGGGCCCGGCTGGCCGGGTCTCGCGCCGCATTTCCAGACAAACAGGACGTGATGGCGATGGAACTGCGCAAGAATCTCTTTTGCTATCTGATGGTTGCACCGGCGCTTCTGATTACGTTGGCCCTTGGCATCGTGCCGATGGTCACGTCGCTATGGTGGAGCTTTCTGGACTACGATCTGATTCAGGCGGAAACCGCCGGCGAGACGTTCGTGGGATGGCGCAATTATCAGGTAGTCTTGTCTGACCAACGGTTCGTGACCTCGCTGGTCAATACCGTGGTGATGACCGTCATGGTCATGGCTCTGGTCGTGGCGCTCGGGCTGCTGCTGGCGCATGTCATGAATGCGAAATATCGCGGGCGCGCCATTGTCAGAACCCTGATCTGCGCCCCGTGGTTCGTGCCGCCCGTCGTGGCCGCGGCCATCTGGGTGTGGATGCTGGACACCGATCGCAGCCCGATCAACGCACTTCTCATGGATTGGGGGCTGATCGACGGCAACCTGCGGTTTCTGACCGATACCACTGACGCCGGACCGCTTTCGCTGCCGTTGGCGTCCGTGGTGGCGGTGCGGGTGTGGAACGGGCTGCCGTTTGTGGTGATCTTTCTGCTGGCGGGCATGCAGTCGATATCGCGCAGCTTGTACGAAGCGGCCTCGATCGACGGGGCAAGCCTGATCGGGCGTTTCAGGTATATCACCCTGCCTTTGCTGAAACCGGTTCTCGGTGTCATCGTGATGCTGTTGCTGATCACCGGTTTCGGACACTTCGAAATCAACTTCATCATGACCGGCGGTGGCCCGCAGGACATGACCAATGTCGCGGCGGTATACGCCTATCAGCAGGCCTTCAACTTCTTCCGCTTCGATTATGCGTCTGCGGCAAGCGGTGTGGTCTTTCTGATGACCAGCGTGATCTGCATCTTCTATATCCGCGCGCAAATCAGGAAAGACAAATAACCATGGATGCCACCGTCAATCCGGCTGTGCGTCAGGGGCAGGGGATCTTTTCCCGCTATCGCCGTGTCGACACGATCACCAAGCTGACCGTCATTGCCGCAACCGTCATTGCGCTGATCTACATTCTGCTGCCGATCTTCTGGATGCTCAAAAGCTCGTTCCAGACGGCGGCGGAAATCAAGCAATTGCCGCCAAAGTGGATTCCCGATCAGATCCGGCTGGATTCCTACCAGGACATCAACCTGCTGATCCCAATCTGGCGCTATATCTTCAACTCGATCTACGTCTCGGCGGCGGCGGCGCTGTTGGCAACGTTGATCGGGACCAGCGCCGCCTATGTCCTGTCGCGGTTCCGCTTTCCGGGCATGACCCTGATCCTCGTCACGATCCTTGTGACCCAGCTGATCCCGCCGATCACCCGTGTCTTTCCGCTGTATGCGCTGATTCAGGATGCCGGCCTGTTGAACACCTATACCGGTTTGATCCTGTCCTATGCCGGGTTCTCTCTGCCGTTTTCGATCCTGTTGCTGAAAGGGTATTTCGAATCCTCATGTCCGCCCGAGATCGAAGAGGCGGCGCTGGTGGATGGGTGCAGCTACATCTCGACCTTCCTGCGGATCATCCTGCCGATTTCCCTTCCGGGATTGGCCGCGGTGACGATCTTTACCTTCCTCAATGCATGGAACGATTTTCTCTGGGCGTCCTTGCTGCTCAATTCCAGCGAGATGAAGACGATCCAGGTCGGGATCGGAGATCTGACGGCCGAAGGTGGCGGCACCCGCTATGTCAGCATGTTCATGGCCGCCTGCGTGTTGGCCACTGTGCCGGCGCTGATCATGTTCATTTTCGTGCAGAGATGGCTCGTTTCCGGGCTGACCTCTGGCTCTGTCAAATAAGCTGAGGACCCCCAAGAATGTCCACAATTTCTGTTCGGAACGTCACCAAGAAATACGGTGCCGTCACGGCCATTCCCGATCTGTCGCTGGAGGTGACGAAAGGCGAATTCATCGTGCTGGTCGGGCCATCGGGCTGCGGAAAGTCCACGCTCTTGCGCATGTTGGCGGGGCTGGAAAGCATCACCGAGGGCGAGGTCGCGATCGATGGCGAGGTCGTCAACAACATGATGCCGCGCCAAAGAAATATCGCGATGGTGTTCCAGTCTTACGCGCTCTACCCGCATATGACGGTTGCCGGAAACATGGGTTTTTCGCTGAAGCTCGACGGCGCGGACAAGGCGGAGGTTGCCGAGCGCGTCAACGAGGTGGCAAAGATCCTCGCGCTGGATTCCCTGTTGGATCGCAAGCCGGCGCAATTGTCGGGCGGGCAACGCCAACGGGTTGCGATGGGGCGTTCGATCGTGCGCGATCCTTCGGTGTTCCTGTTCGATGAACCGCTGTCCAATCTGGATGCAAAGCTGCGGGTTCAGATGCGCGCCGAGATCAAGTCGCTGCACAACCGTCTGGGCACCACGATTGTCTATGTCACCCACGACCAGATCGAAGCCATGACCATGGCCGACCGCATTGTCGTCATGAACGCCGGCACAATCGAACAGGTCGGAGCGCCGCTGGATCTCTATGACCAGCCCGCCAACCGCTTTGTCGCGGAATTCCTTGGCTCGCCGTCCATGAACCTGATCGACGGGACCATTTCGGACAGCGGTACTGTCGTGCTGGGCAGTGGACTTGAACTGCCGCTGGGAGCGTCCTTGCGGGCCGGGGCCGAGGTCACGCTTGGCATTCGGCCTGAATATATTTCGCTTTCGGATACCGGGGGCATGAAAGTGCGCTGCATGGTCTCGGTGATCGAGCCAACCGGCCCCGCGACGATCCTTGTCGTCGAAATGGGCGACGAAAAAGTGACCATCGAGGTGACCGGTCGGGTGGCTCACAGGGTCGGGGACTTCATCGATATCTGGATGGCGAAGGAGCATTGCCATCTGTTCGACACATCGTCCGGCATTCGCCTGGACCAGTAAGGGACATCACATGACCACCAAATCTACCGAAGTCACCATTGACGGCGCGAAGTTCCAGATCAACGGGGCGCCGACCTATCGCGGGCGGAGCTGGAAAGGGCATCCGGTCGAGGGTCTCTTGCTGAACACCCGCATGGTGCAAGGCATCTTTGACGATCTGAATCCGGAGACACGTGACGACTGGGCCTATGCGGATACCGGGAGCTGGGATGCGGATCGCAACACCGAGGAGTTCATCGCGGCAATGCCGAGCTGGAAGGCGCATGGCGTGCTGGCTTTCACGATCAACCTTCAGGGAGGCAGTCCCTACGGCTATTCCAAGCAACAGCCATGGATCAACTCGGCATTCACGCCTGAGGGCGCGTTGCGCGACGAATACCTCGATCGGCTGAGCCGCATTCTCAGGGCGGCGGATGAGCTGGGCATGGTGGTGATCGTCGGGCTGTTCTACTTCGGTCAAGAGAAGATATTCGCCAGCGAGGATGCGGTGCGAACGGCCGTGCACAATGCCGTGACCTGGTTGTTGGAGACGGGGCACAGCAACATCCTTCTGGAAATCAACAATGAGTGCGATATCCTTTACCAGCTGCCGGTTCTCATGCCGGACGGTGTGCACGAATTGATCGACATCGCGAAATCCGTCGAAAAGGATGGTCGTCGTCTTTTGACCGGGACAAGTTATGGCGGCGGCTTCATTCCCAAGACCAACGTCGTCGAGCGCAGCGATTTCATCCTGATTCACGGAAACGGTCAGGATGACCCCGACCTGATCCGCGACATGGTGCGCAAGACCCGCGAGGTGCCGGGCTACAGGCCGATGCCTATCCTGTTCAACGAGGATGACCATTTCGACTTTGACAAGGATGACAACAATTTCGTTGCCGCGGTGGAAAGCTATGCCGGCTGGGGCTTTTTCGACTACAGGATGGACGGGGATGGCCCCGACGATGGCTATCAATCGGTGCCGGTGAACTGGGGCATCTCATCCCCACGCAAACGCGGGTTCTTTGAAAAGGCAAAGGAAATCGCAGGCACTTGAGCCCAGCGGCCGTTGAAGCGAAGGCCGGCGGCAGGAGAGACAGATTTGCCGCCGGTTGTCGTTTCGCCGATGATTGGACGCCTTGATAAACGGCACAGATCCCCCGGGAGGGGATGGCCAGCCCCGTTGTTGACGGGCGGTGTCGCGGGCTCACCTCTTGGTATGTGCGATCAAAATGCGGCTCTAGATGATCTTTTTACGTCAGAACCGTTGTCTTTTTCTTGCCCAGCCCTCAGGGTAAAGGAGAGGGGCGCTAACTGGGGAGGATCTCGATGAAGAAGCCGACGGTCGAGGATATAGCTCGACATGCAGATGTCAGCACGGCGACCGTGGGGCGCGTTCTGAACAATCGCGGAAGCGTCAGCGCCAATGCCCGCGAGAAGGTGGCGAACGCCGTCCGGGAGCTGGGTTACCGCCAATTGCCTGATTCCATCACGCATTCGGTTCGCGGTGTCCTCAAGTTCTTGTTTCTCATTCCAAACGGGGAAAGTGCCTTCCTGCAAATGTTCAAGCAAGCGGTGGCCTCCGCCCCCGCCGCAGTGCCCGACTATGAGGTGAAAATCGATTTCGGATATATCCCGTTCGACGATGATGAAGCGATCATCGCGCAGCTGGATGCCGTGTCCTGCGAGGACTATCAGGGGATTGCTGTCTTTGCCGTGGATGCGCCCGGCGTGCGGCATGCGATCGAAAGGGCCAAGACCCGCGGGCTTCAGGTGGTGACGTTGGTTTCGGACATCACCGACGCGCCGGTCAATTTCATCGGCATCAATAATGTGAACGCCGGGCGTGTTGCGGGAAGCCTGATGGGGCGCTTCCTGCCGGCCGGACGCCACAAGATCGCGATCGTTTGCGGCACGGCGCGGTTGCGGGATCAAATTGATCGCATCTATGGCTTTAACCAAGCCTTGGACGCGACCCTTAAGACAGTCGAGGTTCTGGAGCCGCTTGAAGGCAACAGCATAATCGAAAAGAATTATCAGTTGGTTCGCAAGCTGCTGGCGGAGCATCCGGACATTTCCGGCATCTATTCCAGCAGCGCAGGCAACAGTGGCATACTGAGGGCATTGAGCGAAATAGAACAGCGACCGATTGTCATCATGCATGAGTTGACGCCGCGCCTGCGGGAAGCCTTGTCGCGCGGTGAGTTGGATGCGGTTATTGGCCAGAACGTCGATCACATCGCCAGAAGCGCGGTACGTGTCCTGCGGGCTCATTGCCTGGGGGCGCCAATTGTCGAAAGCCAGGAGAAGATAACCATCGATATCTTCCTCGCCGACAACATGCCTTGACCTGAAGATTTGGTTGCTCTGGCTGTCAATTTTGAAGAGTGCAAAATGTCAAATATCGATCCTGGAATGACCCAAAATGATCATTGACGATGATCTAAAATGATCATAGAGTCATCGGCGCGCTGACAGGGCTCAAGCCGTGTGGGTGCTGAAGGAGCGCCTCGGGGAGGGCGTCAGCGCATGAGTTGATTTTTCGACCGCGCCCGCGAAACACAGATGGAAACTCTTATGCCACTTCCAATACCAGAAACAGATGGCCTCTGGCTTGGGCGCATTCTTGTCCCGGATGTCGGTCCATGTGTCGTGACGGCCCGTGACGGAACCTTGCTGGATATCACATCGCGCGATGCGCCGGCGGTACGCGACATCATGGAAATGGACGACCCGGCCTCCTATGTGGCGGCGGCGCCCGGACGCCCGGTCGAAGGTGAATGGGATTGGCTGGCGCCCTGTGACTTGCAGGCCGTCAAAGCCTGCGGCGTGACCTTTGCCGGGTCGATGGTTGAACGCGTTATTGAAGAGCAAGCCGCGGGCGATGCGGCAAAAGCCGAGGATATCCGAAATCGGGTTGCCGCCCGTATCGGTGACAGTCTCAACAACATCGTCCCGGGCTCTGCCGAGGCCGAAAAGGTGAAAGAAGCTCTAAAGGCCGAGGGGTTGTGGTCCCAATACCTCGAGGTGGGCATTGGCCCCTACGCCGAAGTCTTTTCCAAAGCCCAGGTTCTGTCATCTGTCGGCTTTGGCAGCGCGGTCGGCTTGCATCCCATTTCGAACTGGAACAACCCGGAACCCGAAGTGGTGCTCGTTGTGAATTCCAAGGGCGCCGTCCTGGGCGCGACATTGGGAAATGACGTCAATTTGCGCGACGTAGAGGGCCGATCCGCCTTGTTGTTGTCCAAGGCAAAAGACAACAATGCCAGCTGCGCCATCGGACCGATGATCCGGCTTTTTGACGATACTTTTGACCTTGACGCCGTGCGGAATCTGGAAATTCAGCTCACAATCGAGGGCGTTGACGGCTATCGGCTTGAAGGGTCGAGTTCGATGAAACAGATCAGCCGAGACCCCGAAGACTTGGTAAAACAAACCATCGGAAGGCATCACCAGTACCCCGACGGGTTGGTGCTCTTTCTCGGAACCTTGTTCGCCCCCACACAGGACCGAGATGCGCCCGGACAAGGATTTACACATAAAATAGGCGATATTGTCACTGTGTCCTGTCCCGAATTAGGCCAGCTCGTCAACTCGGTCGATCTTTCAACATCCTGCGCCGAATGGACTTTTGGTCTGGCAGACATGATGCGCAATTTGGCGGCGCGCAATCTTATCTAACAAGGACAAATAATGAGTGTCGGAAAACATCTGATAGCTGGAAGCTGGATTGGCGGAGAGCGGACGTTCCGGTCCGATCCGGCGCATGGCGAACCTCGGGAATTCTCGGTCGGCACGCCCGACCTTGTTGACGCAGCCGTGGAAGCTGCCGAGGCTGCCTTTGCGAGCTATGGAAAGACCAGCCGCGCAGATCGCGCCGCCTTTCTGAACGAAATCGCGAAGGAAATTGATAGCCGTGTGGATGAGATCGCAAAGATCGGATCTCAGGAAACCGGGCTGCCCGAACAACGTCTGATCGCCGAGTGTGGCCGCACAACCGGGCAATTGCGTCTGTTCGCCGATCACATCACAGCGGGTGATTATCTTGATCGCCGTCACGATGCCGCCTTGCCGGATCGCGCCCCCTTGCCCCGCCCCGATCTCAAACTGATCCAGCGCCCGATTGGTCCTGTCGCGGTCTTTGGTGCGTCAAATTTCCCGCTGGCCTTCAGTGTGGCTGGCGGTGACACCGCGAGCGCCTTGGCGGCCGGTTGTCCTGTCGTGGTCAAGGGGCATTCAGGTCATCCTGGAACCAGTGAAATCGTCGCGCAGGCGATCGACGTTGCGCGCAAGACGCACGGGATAGACGCCGGCGTCTTCTCGTTGGTTCAGGGTGGCAGCCGCGATGTCGGCACCGCTTTGGTGCAGCACCCTTTGATCGCCGCCGTCGGATTTACCGGGTCTTTGGCAGGCGGCAGGGCGCTGTTTGACCTGTGCGCCCAACGCCCGACCCCAATTCCGTTTTTTGGCGAACTCGGGTCTGTCAATCCGATGTTCGTTCTGCCCGCCGCCCTGTCGGCACGTGCGGCATCGATAGGGGAGGGGTGGGCAGGTTCCCTGACAATGGGCGTCGGCCAGTTCTGCACAAAACCCGGGATCGCAATCGTTGTCGCCGGGCCAGAGGCAGATACGTTTATTGCGGCAGCGGCCACCGCCCTTGATGGAATTGCCCCGCAGACGATGCTGACCGATGGGATTGCGCAAGCCTATCAATCCGGCGCCGCAAAATTTGACAGCGACGCCACCACCACCCGTCACACAGGTCATGACGGCTCGGTGGGTGACGGGCGCACGGCGCGTCCGGTCTTGCTGTCGGTCCCGGCAAAGGACTGGTTGGAAAATGCCAGTCTGCACCACGAAGTCTTTGGGCCCCTTGGCCTGGTAGTTCTGGCTGATGACGTCAGGCAGATGCACAAGATTGCCGCTTCTCTCGATGGTCAGTTGACGCTGACGCTCCAAATGGAAAACGACGACCGCGAAGAGGCCGGCAGGCTCATTCCGACGCTCGAGCGCAAGGCAGGCCGCATCCTTGCCAACGCATTTCCGACCGGCGTCGAAGTATCTGACACGATGGTGCATGGCGGCCCTTACCCGGCTTCGACGAATTTCGGGGCAACTTCGGTCGGAACACTGGCCATTCGCCGCTTTGTCCGTCCGGTCTGCTATCAGAACCTGCCTGACTCGCTCGTCGACGACTTCGCAGGCAATCCGTGACATGACACAGCCCAAACCGCGCCTTCGTTCACAGGATTGGTTCGACAATCCCGACCATGCCGACCTGACGGCTCTCTACCTCGAACGGTTCATGAATTACGGGATCACGCCGGACGAATTGCGATCAGGTCGTCCCATAATCGGGATTGCGCAGAGCGGTAGCGATTTGGCCCCCTGCAACCGTGGGCATCTGGCCAATGAATCGCGCGTCAGGGACGGAATTCGCGATGCGGGAGGTATCCCCATCGCCTTTCCGACACATCCAATCTTCGAAAACTGCCGCCGTCCGACCGCGGCATTGGATCGGAACCTGGCATATCTGGGTCTCGTCGAAATTATGAACGGCTATCCGCTGGACGGGGTTGTTCTGACGACGGGCTGTGACAAGACCACGCCATCCGCGCTCATGGCGGCATCGACCGTCGATATCCCTGCGATCGTGTTGTCTGGCGGCCCGATGTTGGACGGGTGGCACAACGGCGAACGGGTGGGGTCCGGCACCGTCATCTGGCGGGCGCGGCGAAAACTTGCTGCCGGCGAGATGACCCGTGACGAATTCCTTGATGAAGCGTTGGATTCGGCCCCGTCGGCCGGACATTGCAACACCATGGGCACCGCCCTGACGATGAACGCAATGGCAGAAGCGCTGGGAATGTCCTTGCCCGGATGCGCCACGATCCCAGCGCCTTACCGCGAGCGCGGCCAAATTGCGTACAGGACGGGAATGCGGATCGTCGAGATGGTGCGCGCAGATCTCTGCCCGTCCGATATCATGACCAAAGCCGCATTTCTGAACGCTGTAAACACATGCGCTGCCCTTGGCGGATCCACGAATGCACAACCCCATCTGAACGCCATGGCCTTGCATGCAGGCCTGTCCCTGACGGCGGCAGACTGGTCGGCGGCCTATGACATACCGCTCTTGGCCAACGTTCAGCCCTCCGGCGACTATCTCGGGGAAAGTTTTCATCGTGCCGGTGGGGTGGCATCAATCATGCGCGAACTGCTGGACAACAAAAGGCTAAACGGGGAATGCCTGACCGTCTCCGGCGAGAAAATCTCGATCCAACTGGCGCGGGCCGCCGCCCCTGACGGCGATGTCATTCGTTCTTACTCGCAACCGTTGAAAGACCGCGCCGGCTTTCTTGTTTTGAGCGGCAATCTTTTTGATTTCGCCATTATGAAGACGAGCGTCATTTCAGACGAGTTTTCCGAACGTTACCTGTCCGACCCTGAGAGGCCCGGCGTGTTTGAAGCCCGCGCGATCGTCTTTGAAAGCTCAGACGACTATCTCACGCGGATCAACGATCCGGCCCTCAATATCGATGCCCACTGTATTCTTGTGATCAGGGGGGCGGGCCCCATTGGATGGCCGGGTTCGGCAGAAGTGGTCAACATGCAGCCGCCGGATCATTTGTTGAAATCGGGAATTACCAGCCTGCCCACGCTTGGCGATGGCCGCCAATCCGGCACGGCTGATAGCCCGTCCATCCTGAACGCCTCGCCAGAGAGTGTCGCGGGCGGCGGCCTATCGTTGCTGAGAACCGGTGATACAATCCGAATTGATATCAAGAATGGCACCTGCAATGCCGTTGTTGACGACGAGGAACTGCGCCAGCGCAGTGCAGGCGGCGTTGAAGTTCCCGAGGCGAATACGCCTTGGGAGCGGTTATACCGCGAAAATGTCACGCAGCTCGAATACGGCGGAATTCTCAAAGGGGCGCCATCGTTTCGCGCGACCAAGAACCGCCTTCCGCGGCACAATCACTGAACGCTTTTCCAAAGGTGGTTCTGGATCGAGTCATCCCCCGAGGAACTACACCGCAAAAGTGTGCTCCCGCCATCCACCTGAACCCGGGGGCGCCTGAAATCCAAGGCGCCCCCAGGGGAAATCATGTCCTTGCGTTAGCCACCTGCTCCTTGGCTGCGGCCACGATGTTGCCCGGCGTGAAGCCATATTGACGCTGGAGTTCCGCGAGCGGCGCTGAGGCTCCGAAAGTGCGCATGCCGATGATCTGGCCGCGCAGTCCGGTATACCTGGTCCAGCCCAGGATCGACGCCTTCTCAACCGCCACGCGGGCGGTCACGTCCGGCGGCAGGACGGCGTCCTTGTAGGCCCGCTCCTGCTGCTCGAACAACTCCCAGGACGGCATGCTGACGACGCGCGCGGCGATACCCGCAGCCTTCAGCTCCTCGTAGGCCGCGATGCACAGCGACACTTCGCTGCCCGTGGCCAGTAGCAGGACGTCCGGCTTGCCGTCGACGGCATCGGCCAGCACATAGGCGCCGCGGGCGACGCCGGCCGCCGGGGCATAGCGAGAGCGGTCCAGAGTGGGCAGGTTCTGGCGGCTGAGGATCAGCACCGCCGGCTCATGGCGCAGATGCATGATGACGCGCCAGGCCTCGACCACTTCGTTGGCATCGGCGGGCCGCAGAACCACAAGCCCCGGGATCGCCCGGAGCGAGGCAAGGTGTTCCACCGGCTGGTGGGTCGGGCCGTCCTCGCCGACGCCGATGGAATCATGGGTGAAGATGTGGATCGTCGGGATCTCCATCAATGCACTCAGCCGGATGGCCGGGCGCGCGTAGTCGCTGAAGATCAGGAAGCCAGAGCCATAGGGCCGGACCTTGGACAGCGACATGCCGTTCAGGACGGCGCTCATCGCGTGTTCGCGGACGCCAAAGTGGAAGTTGCGGCCGGCATGGTCCTCGGCGCTGAAGTCGCCGGCGCCGTCGAAGGTCAGCCTTGTATTCGTCGACGGCGCAAGGTCGGCCGCGCCGCCGATCAGCCAGGGCACCTGTTCGGCAATGGCGTTTAGCACCTTGCCCGAGGCGACCCGGCCTGCCAGCCCCTTGTCATCCGCCGGAAAGCTGGGCAGGCTCTGGTCCCAGCCGTCCGGCAGCACGCGCCGTTGCGTGCAGTTCAGCTGATGCGCGAGGTCCGGATATGTGTCTTGGTACTCGGAAAACAGCGCGTTCCAGGCGCTGGACGCTTCATCGCCCCGCTTTCCAAGCCCGTCGCGGAAATGTGCGATCACTTCGTCCGGCACCTCGAATTTCGCGTCCTCGGGCCAGCCGTAATTCCGCTTGGTCAGGCGGATTTCATCGTCGCCCAGCGGACTGCCATGCGCGCCGTAGGTGCCCTGCTTGTTGGGGGATCCATAACCGATATGGCTGCGCACGATGATCAGCGTCGGTCGGTCCTCTGCCGCCCTGAAACTCCGAAAGGCCTGATCCAGCGCATCGAGATCGTTGGCATCCGCGACCCGGAGCACGTTCCAGCCATAGGCTTCGAACCGCTTGCCCACATCCTCGCTGAAGGCCAGGTCGGTCGACCCCTCGATGGTGATCTTGTTGTCGTCGTAGATCCAGCAAAGGTTGGACAGCTTGAGGTGCCCGGCAAGCGAGGCCGCCTCGCCGGAAATTCCCTCCATCATGCAGCCGTCGCCGGCCAGCGCGTAGACATCGTAATCGAAAAGCTCGAAACCCGGCCGGTTGTAGGTCGCCGCAAGCCACCGCTGCGCGATCGCCATACCCACTGTGGTGGCGACGCCCTGGCCGAGCGGGCCGGTCGTGGCCTCGACGCCGGTGGTCCAGCGATATTCCGGATGGCCCGGGCACGCGCTGCCCATCTGGCGGAAATTCCGGATCGCATCGAGCGGCACCGCCGGTTCGCCCTGGGTTTCGTAATCGGGATTGACCGCCTTGACGCCCGTAACGTGCAACAACGAATAGAGCAGCATCGAGGCATGGCCGACCGAAAGCACGAAGCGGTCTCGGTTCGGCCAGATCGGTCTGTCGGGATCAAAGCGCAGAAAGCGCTGCCAGAGGGTGTAGGCCACCGGCGCAAGCCCCATGGGCGCGCCCGGATGGCCGGAATTGGCGGCCTGAACCGCGTCGATCGTCAGAGTTCTCAGCGTGTTGATCGACAGTTGATCGAGATCGTCGGAATTGCTCATGACTGCGTTCCTTCCAAGTTCGGCAATGAGGCGCGAACGCGCTTTGATGAGGGGAGTGGAGGCCGGGATGAATATCCCCGGCCTTCCGATTGATCAGGCGGCGGACGACTGCGTCAGCTTTTGCTCGATGCCTTGCAGAAGCTTCTGATGGTCGGCGTCGAAATTACGGATGCCTTCGGCCAGCTTCTCGGAGGCCATGGCATTGGCGTTCAGCCGCCAGCGAAAATCCGACTCGTCCAGCGAGATCCGCGCCATGCCTGATGCACTCTCGGGCGTCATCACCCGCCGCACCCCGGCCTCCTCGGCGTCGAGTTCCTCGAGCAGATTGGGCGAGATCGTCAGACGGTCGCAGCCCGCCAGCGCCTTGACCTGGCCGGTATTGCGGAACGAGGCGCCCATCACGATGGTCTCGATCCCGTTCGACTTGTAGTAATCGTAGATCTCGCGCACCGAGCGCACGCCGGGGTCCTCCTCGGCGTCGAAGCTGCGGCCCTCCTTGGCGGTGTACCAGTCGGTGATCCGGCCGACGAAGGGCGAGATCAGCGCCACGCCGGCTTCGGCGCAGGCCGCAGCCTGCGCGAGCGAGAAGAGCAACGTAAGGTTGCAGTCTATGCCTTCGTCTTGCAGGATTTCCGCGGCGCGGATGCCTTCCCAGGTGGAGGCCAGCTTGATGAAGATCTTCTCGCGACCGACCCCGCGTTCGCCGTAGGCCGCGACCAGCGCCCGCGCCTTGGCAAGCGAGGCCTCGGTGTCGAAGGACAGGCGCGCATCCACCTCTGTCGAAACCCGGCCGGGTACCAGTTGCGCCAGTTCCACGCCGACCCCGACAGTCAGGGTATCCGCGATCTCGAGCGGCGTCTTCCCGGCCGACCTGCCGGCCTCGATCTCCTTGGCGACCATCTCCTCGAAGGCTGGCATCTGCAACGCTTTCAGGATCAGGCTGGGGTTGGTTGTGCAGTCGTGGGGTTTCAGCGCCCGGATCGCATTCACGTCTCCGGTATCGGCGACAACGGTGGTCATCTCCCGCAATTGGCTCAGGCTGCTTGCCATGGGTCTTCCTCCTTGATCGGTTGTGCTGTGTTCGAACGTCAGACCCGGATGTCGTCTGCGGCAAACGTCACATCCGCCTCCAGGCGGCCGGCGAGAATGCGGCGCGCGTTCGGCAGATCGTTGCGTTCGGCGCGCGCCAGGGCCTCGTCGGGTGTGTGCCCATGGTCGAGCCAGCGCTGCAAGAGACGGCCCCGCAACACCTCCTCGGGCGTGTCGAGCCAGACCGACAGGTCCCAGAGCGGCTTTAGCGATTGCCAAGGGTCTTCGCCGAAGAGCAGGTAGTTGCCCTCGACAATCGCCACGTCGCACTCCGCCTCGATCGAGGCCGTTCCCGCGACGGCGAGGTCACGGCTGCGGTCGAACAGCGGATAGACGACCTCGCCGCCTTGCTTCAACCGGTGCATCATGTGAATGAAGCCCTGCGCGTCGAAGGTCTCGGGCGCACCCTTGCGCGCCACAAGCCCGCGTGTCTCAAGCAGGCCATTGTCGAGGTGAAACCCGTCCATCGGGATGGCGCGGGCGGGGCGGCCCGCCGCTTTTACTGCGGCCGTAATCATTCCGGCCAGCAGGGACTTTCCGCCTGCCGGCGCCCCGGCGACGGCCACCAGCCAGCGGTTCCCCGTCCGCGGCAATCCGGCAATGCGCCGCGCAAGATCGACCACATTGCCGGGGGCGAACGCGTCAGGCGAACTCATCTGCACGCTCCGGCACCTTGGCGCCGGTCATGTAGGCGACCGCGTCGGACATGCTGTGATCCTTGGGGTTGATCACGCAGAGCCGCTTGCCCAGCCGGTGGACGTGGATCCGGTCGGCGACCTCGAAGACATGCGGCATGTTGTGGCTGATCAGGATGATCGGGATGCCGCGCGACTTCACGTCCTGGATCAGCTCCAGCACCTTGCGGCTCTCCTTGACGCCGAGCGCCGCCGTCGGCTCGTCGAGGATGATGACCTTCGATCCGAAGGCCGCAGCGCGGGCCACCGCCACCCCCTGACGCTGGCCGCCCGAGAGCGTCTCGACCGCCTGGTTGATGTTCTGGATCGTCATCAGGCCCAGCTCCGACAGCTTCTCGCGGGCGAACCGCTCCATTTCCTTCTTGTCGAGCTTGCGGAACCACTTGCCCATGAAGTCCTTGCGCACGATCTCGCGGCCCATGAACATGTTGTCAGCGATCGACAGGGCGGGCGACATGGCCAGCGTCTGGTACACGGTCTCGATCCCGGCGTTGCGGGCGTCGATCGGCGAGTGGAAGTTGACCGGCTTGCCGTCCAGCTCCACCGTGCCCTCGTCGGGGATCACTGCGCCCGAGACCGCCTTGATCAGCGTCGATTTGCCGGCGCCGTTGTCGCCGATCACGGCGAGGATCTCGCCCGGATAGAGGTCGAAGTCACAATGATCGAGTGCCGTCACCTTGCCGTAGCGTTTGGTGAGGTTGCGTCCTTTGAGTATGGGTTGGGTTATGCTGTCACCTTTCTGATCCACTGGTCCACGGCCACGGCGGCGATGATCAGCGCACCGATGAGCAGGAAGGTCCATTGCGGGTTGGCGCCGGCCATCCGGAGCCCCAGTTCGAAGACCCCGACGATCAGCGCCCCGAAGAACGCGCCGAGGATCGAGCCGCGCCCGCCAAAGAGCGAGATGCCGCCGATCACCACGGCGGTGATCGCCTGGATGTTGCCGATCACGCCGGTCGTGGCCGAGGGCGA
>NZ_FNYY01000018.1 GCF_900109145.1 Marinovum algicola | reverse complement strand
ATGCCGAGCAATGCAACATCCGGGTCCGTCGCTATGGTGGCGTCAACGTGCCCTACGGCGCGGCCGCGCCGGCCCGCGACGCGGCAGAATGAGCCCGATCATGGATGTGCCTACCAGAAACAAGGCCGTGATCGCCCGGCTGAGGGCGGCGATGGTGGATTTCGAAGCCGCCGCCGTCCGCCGCGCCCTGGACGAGGTCTGTGCGCCCGACGCGGTGTTTCACCTCAGCCATCCGCTCGGCGACAGCACCGGGCCAGAGGCCTTTTACGACGGCGCCTACGCGCCCCTGCTCGCGGCCTGGCCGGATCTGGAGCGGCGCGATTACATCGTCATGGCGGGCCCGGACGAACATGGTGCCGACTGGGTCGGCTGTGGCGGCTATTACACCGGGGTCTTTACCGGGCCCTGGCTGGATATTCCGCCCACCGGCCATCAGGTGACCATGCGGTTCCACGAATTCTTTCGGATCGAGGCCGGCAAGGTGGTCGAGGTGCAGGCGCTCTGGGACATCCCGGAGGTGATGATGCAGGCCGGGGCCTGGCCGATGGCCCCGTCGCTGGGACGCGAATTCCTGGTGCCGGGCCCGGCCACGCAGGACGGTTTCGTGCCGGGGCCGCATGACCCCGACCGGTCGCTGGCGACGCGGCAACATATTGTCGAGATGCTGGACCATCTCAAGAAGCACCCGAGCGAAGGCGGCCCGGAGGTGATGGAACTGGAGCGGTTCTGGCATCCGCGGATGAACTGGTACGGGCCCGCCGGGATCGGCACCGGCCGCGGAATTGCCGGCTTCCGCAACTGGCACCAGATCCCCTTTCTCGACGCCATGCCCGACCGCGGCAAGGACCGGCACGAGATCACCTATCATTTCTTCGGCGATGGCGATTATGCCGCCGTCACCGGCTGGCCCAACATGGTTCAGACGGTCACCCATGACGGCTGGATGGGGATTGCGCCGACCGGGCAGCGGATCACCATGCGCAGCCTAGATTTCTGGCGCCTCGAAAATGGCCGCATCCGCGAGAACTGGGTGCTGGTCGATCTGCTTGACGCCTATCGCCAGCTTGGGGTTGATGTCTTTGCCCGGCTGCGCGCCTTCAACAAGGCGCGCAACATGGGCCGGATCGAGATACCCGACGGGATGAATGCATGAGGAAACGGCCAGCCCCCCAGTGGTTCCGGCCTGAGGGCCCGCTGTTCCCGGTGACCGGCGGGGCGCGGCCGGTCGCTGGCGGATGGAAGGTGCGCTGATGGCAGAGAAAGTGACATCCCTCAAGGTGGCCGAGCGCGCCGGGGTCAGCCAGTCGGCGGTGAGCCGGGTGTTCACGCCCGGCGCCTCGGTCAGCAAGAAGACGGCGGACAAGGTGCGCAAGGCTGCGGCGGAACTGGGCTATCGGCCCAATGTGCTGGCCCGCGCCATGGTGTCGGGCAAGAGCCGGATCATCGGTCTCGTGGTCGCCTATCTCGAGAATTACTTTTACCCCGAGGCGTTGGAAAAGCTGTCGAATGCCTTGCAGGAAAAAGGTTACCACGTGCTCGTCTTCATGGCCTCGCAGACCGCCGGCAATGTCGACAAGGTTGTCGAGGAGATCCTCGACTATCAGGTCGATGGCATCGTCATGGCCTCGGTCGCCATGTCGTCGGACATTGCCGAGCGCTGTCAGCAGGCCGGCGTGCCGGTGGTGCTGTTCAACCGCTACGAAGATCGCGAAGGCGTTGCCGCCGTCACTTCCGACAATTTCGCCGGCGGCCGCAAGGCGGCCGAGTTCCTGCTGGCCGGCGGGCATCAGCGCATCGCCCTCATCGCCGGCTGGGAAGGCGCCTCGACCCAGCGTGACCGCGAAGCCGGTTTTCGTTCCGCGCTTTCCCAGGCGGGCCAGCCGGTCTTTGCCCGCGGCAAGGGGGAGTTCAAGGCCGAGGCGGCGCGGGATGCGGCGCGCAGCATGTTCGACGTCCCCCCCGACCAGCGACCCGACGCGGTTTTTGTCGCCAACGACCACATGGCCTTTTCGGTGATGGATGTGATCCGCTTCGAACTGGGCCTGTCGATTCCCGGCGACGTCTCGGTGGTGGGCTATGACGACGTGCCGCCGGCGGCCTGGCTCGCCTATGACCTGACCACCCTGCGCCAGCGCGCCAACCTGATGGTCGCCGAGACCGTCGCCACGCTGATGCGCCTTATCGAAACCCCCGATGCCGCCGCGCCCCGGAAAACCGCACTGGACTGCCCGCTGATCGTGCGCGGTTCGGCCCGGGTGCCCCTAGGCTGGACTTCCGAAGGATGACCCATATGCAAGGCTTTGACCCCAAGTTCGTCGATTTTCCCGATTACATCATCGGCATCACCAAGGAAATCTGGGAAGACCGTGGTATCGCCACGCTGCACGAGTATTACGCCAAGGATATCGTCGTGCGTTCGCCCGCCTCGGTGGTGATCGGCAATGACGGGGTGATCGCGGCCACCATGGCAACGCTGGCCGAATTTCCCGACCGCACGCTGCTGGGCGAGGATGTGATCTGGTCGGGCACGTCCGAGACCGGGATGCTGTCGTCACACCGTTTGCTGTCGACGGCGACGCATCTTGGCGACGGCGTCTACGGCAAGGCCTCGGGGCGCAAGCTTGTCTATCGGATCCTGGCCGATTGCCACGCCAGAAACAATGCCATCGACGATGAATGGCTGATCCGCGACCAGGGCGCGATCGTGCGGCAGATGGGGCTCGATCCCAAGGAATACGCCGCCGCGATGATCGCCCGCGAAGGCGGGCCCGAGGTGGCGGCGCGCCCGCTCTCGCCCGAGACCGACCGGCGCGGACCGTACACCGGCCAAGGCAATGACAATGCCTGGGGCGAACGCTATGCGGATATCATACGCCGGATCATGACCGCCGACATGGCGGTGATCGAGCGGGACTATGATCGCGCGGTGCATTCGGAATACCCCGGCGGCGTGACCGGGCATGGGCGCGGGCCGGTCGACCGGTTCTGGATGGGGCTCAGAGCCTCCTTTCCCAATGCCGAGTTTACCATCCACCACCAGATCGGGCGCGACGATCCGATGATGCCGCCCCGCGCCGCGCTGCGCTGGAGCCTCTGGGGCAAGCACGACGGCTGGGGCGCCTTTGGCGCGCCGACCGGAGCGCAGGTCTATGTCCTGGGCATCTCGCATGCCGAATTCGGCGCGCTGATCGGCGGCCAGCCGCAGCTGCGCCGCGAGTATACGCTTTATGACGAAACGGCGGTCTGGAAGCAGATCCTGATGCACGCCGGCTGACGTTCGACACACGCGTGCCCCGGGCCTGACCCGGGGCCTCATGGTTACCGCAAGAGGTCCCGGATCAGGTCCGGGACGGGAATGGACAAGATGACAAACGACACCCAGATGGCCGACCGCATCGTCCGGTACGGCGCGCTCAAACCCTGCAAGACCGCCTTCATCGACGCCCATACCCCGGGCTCGGACCGCAAGGAGAACTTTACCATCATCGGCGGCGGCGTCTCGGAAAGCCCCGATCAGCACGTTCACATCACCCTGCCTCACGGCTTCAACATCGGCGCTGCCGGACAGCCGCCGAACTGCCGCAACTCGCTGCATTCGCACCGTACCGCCGAGGTCTTTTTTGTACTGTCCGGTCGCTGGCGCTTTTTCTGGGGCCGCTGGGGCGACGCCGGTGAAGTGGTGCTTGAAAAGGGCGACATCTTCAACATTCCCACTGGCATCTTTCGCGGCTTCGAGAACATCGGCGATGACTACGGTATGATCATGGCTGTGCTCGGCGGCGACGATGCCGGCGGCGGGGTGATCTGGGCGCCGCAGGTGATCGAGGATGCCCGCGACCACGGGTTGATCCTGTCGGAAGAGGGCAAGCTCTACGACAGCAAGCAGGGCGAACATCTGCCGGAGGGCATCTCGCCGATGCCTCTGCTCAGCGAGGACGAGCTGCGCGCCTTTCCCGAACCGGGCACCCGCGATGTCGTGCCCGGCTACGTTGCGCGCTACTGGGATCTGCATGCCCTGGCCGACCGCACGCCGGCGCTGGTGATCGGCGAAAACGGCGTGTTGCGCGACAAGCCCGGCTTCGAGGTCGGTCTGCTGACCCGTGGCTCGTCGACCGAGGAGATGCACCGGCATGACCGGCCTTCGGTGCTCATGCCTGTCACCGGCCACTGGAACGTCGTCTGGGCCGGCAATGACAGCTATTCCGCCGGCGAAACCGTGCTTGCCCCCGGCGACACGATGTCGGTGCCCGAGGGGCTCGATCACACCGCCTATCCGTCGATGTCGGGCGATGCAGCGCTGTATCACGTGGTTGCCACCGGCGACGCCCCCGGCGCCACCTGGACCGAATGACCGACGCAAGGAGGCCCCGAAATGCCCGTATCCACCACCCATGTCGGCTCGTTGCCGCGCAGCCAGAAAGTCGTCGACTTCATCTTTGCCCGCGAGAAGGACGAACCCTACGATCCGGCCGCCTTCGACGCCGCCATGACCGAAGCGGTGTCCGACACCGTGCGCAAACAGGCCGAGGCCGGCATCGAGATCGTGTCTGACGGTGAAACCTCCAAGATCAGCTATGCCACCTACGTCAAGGACCGGTACACCGGGTTTTCCGGCGACAGCCCGCGCAACGCGCCGGCCGATCTCAAGATGTTTCCCGGCTTTCTGAAACGCATCGCCGACGAAGGCGGCACGCCGCAATATGCAAGGCCGATGTGCGTCGATGCGGTGACTTCCAAAGGTCAGGACGAGCTGAACAAGGACATCGCCAACCTCAAGGCGGCAATGGCCGCTCATGGTGTCGAGCGCGGCTTCATGAATGCCGCCTCGCCCGGCGTGATCTCGCTCTTTCTGCAAAACGATTATTACAAGACCCGCGAAGCCTATCTCGCCGCCCTCGCCGATGCGATGAAGGCGGAATACGAAACCATCGTCGCCGCCGGGCTCGATCTGCAACTCGACTGCCCCGACCTGGCCCTGTCGCGCCACATGCTGTTTGGCGATCTCACCGACGCCGAATTCCTCAAGGTCGCGGCCGGCCATGTCGAGGCGCTCAACCACGCGCTGACCGAGGTGCCGCAGGATCGCGTTCGCGTGCACATCTGCTGGGGCAATTACGAGGGCCCGCATTGCTGCGACATCGGCATGGACAAGGTGTTTTCCACCTTGATGGCCACCCGGTCGCGGTATGTGCTATTCGAGACTTCGAACCCCCGCCACGGCCATGAGTGGACCGTGTTCCGCGACCGGAAGTCCGAGATCCCCGATGACAAGGTGCTGGTGCCCGGCGTGGTCGACACGACGACCAATTTCGTCGAACACCCCGACCTCGTGACCCAGCGGATCGAACGCTTTACGGATATCGTCGGGGCCGAGCGGGTGATCGCCGGATCGGATTGCGGCTTTGGCACCTTCGCGGGCTTTGGCGCGGTCGATCCCGACATTGCCTATGCCAAGTTGCAGGCCCTCTCGGACGGCGCCGCGCAGGCGCGATGACCCCGCTTGTCCTGATCCCCGGAATGATGTGCGACGCGCGGCTGTTCGCGCCGCAGATCGCCGCGTTTTCGGGCAACCGCGGCCTTCATCTGGCACCGATCGCTGCACAGGACAGCGTGCCGGCGCTTGCCGCCCAAATCCTCGCCAGCGCGCCGCCGCGCTTTGCGTTGGCGGGGCTGTCGATGGGCGGAATCGTGGCGATGGAGGTGCTGCGGCAGGCGCCCGACCGGGTTGACCGGATCGCCCTGCTGGATACCAACCCGCGCGCCGAAAGCGACGCGGTCAAAGCCCGCCGCCGACCACAGCTCGAAGCCGTGGCGCAGGGCCGACTGGCACAGGTGATGCGCGAGGAGATGAAGCCCAACTATCTCGCCCCCGGACCGCGCCGGGCCGACATTCTCGACCTCTGCCTCGAGATGGCGCTGGCGCTCGGGCCCGAGGTCTTTGCCCGCCAGTCCCGTGCCTTGATGGACCGGCCCGACCAATGCGACACCCTGCGCGCGGCGCGGCTGCCGGCGCTGGTGCTCTGCGGCCGGGCGGATGCGCTCTGCCCGGTTCATCGCCACGAGTTGATGGCCAATCTGATCCCCGGCGCGCGGCTCGAAATTGTCGAGCAGGCTGGCCATTTGCCCACCCTCGAACGCCCCGAGTTCGTCAACGCAGCGCTTGGCCGCTGGCTGGAGGCCGCATGAACGACCCGCTCCTGACTTTGCTGTGCAAGGTCGATACCCCCACCGTCTGCAACGCCATCGAAGTGGCCCAGGGCCAACGCGGATTCGATGCCTTCACGCGTGGCACCATCCTGGCCTCGGCGCCGGACAGCCCGGCCATGGTGGGCTATGCCCGCACCGCAAGGATCGCCGCCAACCAGCCCGCCGAGGATCCGGCCGAGGTGATCAGGGCCCGGCGCATGGATTATTACCGCCACATGGCCAGCGGCCCGCGCCCGGCCATCACCGTGGTCGAAGACCTCGATTTCCCGGCCTGCACCGGTGCCTTCTGGGGCGAGATCAACGCCACCGTGCACAAGGGTTTTGGCTTGGGTGGCGCGCTGACCAATGGCGTGATGCGCGACCTCGGCGACCTGCCGACGGGCTTTCCGGTTCTGGCGGGCTCGGTCGGCCCGAGCCACGCCTTTGTTCATGTCCGTGACGTGGGCACGGCGGTCACCCTGTTCGGCCTGACCATCAATGACGGCGATCTCGTCCACGCCGACCGCCACGGCGCGGTGGTGATCCCGCCAGACGTCCTGCCCGGGCTGGAGGCCGCGATCGCCCAGCTGATGGTGACCGAAAGGATCGTGCTCGACGCCGCGCGCCGCCCGGATTTCGATATCGCCCGCTTCGAGACCGCCTGGGCCGCCTTCGAGAAAGCCCGGACCTGAAGCCGGGCATTCGGGCGCCCCGGCCTCAGCTGCGCCAGGCGCCCGCCAACCCGATGCCCCCCACCGCGACCAGCGACACCGCCCAGACCAGATCGAGGTTGAACCAGGTCTTCGAGACCACCCGCACCCCGAGCCAGAGGTAGACCAGCAAGGCCAGGGCTCCCCCGGCCAGCACCATGGCCAGGGTGTGCACCGCCGCGACCGCCAGCGCGGTGCCGAGATTGGCCGCCATGAGCGCGGTCGCCGCCGCGTGCCCGGCGTCGAGGCCATCGGCCGCGCAAAGCCCCAGATACATCGGCACCAGCATCAGCCCCGCGCCATGTGCCAGCGCGGCGAGGAAAGACCAGAGCGCCAGTTTCGATGGCGGCACCCGCGAAAGAATGCGCGGGTGCCGCCGGTTGACCAGCAGATAGGCCCCCATGGCGATGACGATCAGCGCCGCCAGGATGCGGATCTCGCGTTGCCAGTCGACCAGCGCCACCATCAGCGAGAACGGCAGCAGGATCGCCGTCATCGACAGGAAATGCCCGGTCGCCAGCGCCGCCAGCGCCTGTGGCAAGGCCGTGGCCCGGCGCTCCATCAGCGCCGAAGACACCGCCAGCGGCCAGCCCATTCCGGGGTTCAGCCCGTGATAGACGCCGACGGCCACGACCGCCCACCAGAGCCCGGCATCACCGCTCAAGACGTCCGCCCGCCCCGGACTTGATCCGGGGCCTCTTGGTCAGCCGTAGCGAATAGGTCCCGGGGCGAACCCGGGACGGGCGCGGCGCCGCTCACGCCGAGGGGTAGCAGAAGCTGTCGGTCGAGCAATCGCCGCCCTCGAGCCGGATCTGGTGGCTGCGATAGCCCTCGGGGAAAGTGACCCAGAAATCCGGGTCGAGCGCGAAACTGCCGTTTTCGTTCCGGGCCATCACCATCGCGGCGCCGCGATCGCCAGGATAGAACTGGTCATCCCAGGTCGAATAAAGCGAGTTGGTCCAGTAGACCCGTTTACCGTCGCGGCTGATCTCGACCATCTGCGGCCCATAGCCGAAATCCGCGCCATTGGGATGCTTGGTCTTCTTGACGATGCCACCGATCTCGACCTTGCCGGCAAGCACAGGGTTCATCGGATCGCTGACGTCGTACTGATGCATCTCGCCGGTGCCCCAACAGGAGACATAGAGATACTTGTCATCCAGCGACAGATCGATGTCGGTCACCAGTGGCGGCACCGCCTCGAACCCCTTGAGCAGTTCGGGCAACGCGTCGGCTGCAGCCGGTTGCGGATCGATGGTGACGGTCTTCTTGGCGTCAAAGCTGCCATCCTCGTTGCGCCACCAGGTAAAGATCGCGCCTTGCAGATTGGTGGTGTCCACCACCACGCCACAGAACCCGTATTGCTTGGCCGGATCATGCGCCGGGCGGATCTCCAGCGCCATCTGATGATTTTCGCCGAGGTCAATGGTCTGCACGCATTTGCGCGCCCGCAGATCCCAGAAGTGGATCGAGTGACCATATTTGTTCGACAGCAGGTCTTCGGGCACGATACCATTCTCGAACTGCGGCGGCAGGCCCCATTCCGAGCTGACCATGTAGTCGCGCGGCAGATTCCACCAGAAATCGTAGTGTTTGTCCTGCGCGCCCCGGTCCATTTCATAGCGGCCGCGGATCTCGAAAGTCTCGCAATCCATGATGAAGATGCCCGGAGGCCCATCGGTGCCATCCTTGCCGCCGCCGCCAAGGGTCGAGACATAGATGCCCTCGGGGCCGCAATGGATGGTGTGCGGGCGGGAATAGCCGGTCTTTTCGAAGAGTTCTTCCGGCTCGATGATCTTGTGGATCTTGGCCTTCAACGGCTCTTTCACATCGATCACGTAGATCCGCGACGAACGGATGCCGGGAATGATCAGGTAGCGCCGTTCGAGAAAGGCATGGCCGGTCAAAGGCGACAGCGCCGAGGAACAGGCGTTCCAGCCGAAATGGTGAAATTCGTCGCCCTTGTTGGGCATGAAAAGGCTGTGCTTGATTTCGCCGAAACTGTCCGACCCGGGGTCCACGTCGACAACGGCAAGACCATCGGGCTGCGTGCCGTCGGGGCTGAGCAATAGGGTAAAGGCAAGTTTTTCGACAGGCCCCTGCATCGCCGCCTTGGCCGAGGGGTAAAACGTCGGATCCGGTCTCAAAGTCATTACAGTTCCTCCCTTGAATAAACGATGTGGTGGATCGTAATGCTCGGCCCCTGTTGCGGGCAGCTTGTGCCGCCGCCCTGCAATCTCTTGCGATCCGGGCGACCCTCCCTGCCGCCCGAAGGGTCATCGGCTCAGCCCGTCACATCGACGACGACTCGGCCCTTGACCTGTCCTTTGAGGATATCACGCCCCAGTTGCGGCAGATCCGACAATACCGCCGGCTGCACCATGGCCTCGAGCTTGTCCATCGGCAGATCCCGGGCGATGCGCTTCCAGGCGCGGACCCGGTTGTCATAGGGCTGCATCACGCTGTCGATGCCCAGCAGGTTGACGCCCCGCAGGATGAAGGGGGTGATCAGCGCGCCTTCGATCGCCGCCCCGCCGGCCAGGCCGATGGCCGCGACCGAAGAGCCGTATTGCATCTGCTTGAGCACCCGGCCCAGCATCGAACCCGCCACCGCGTCGACGCAGCCGCCCCATTGTTCGGCTTCCAGCGGCTTTTTCGACACGTCGCTCAGATCGTCGCGGGCGACGATCTGGCTGGCGCCGAGACCCTTGAGATAGCCCTCCTGTTCCGGCCGCCCGGTGACCGCCGCCACCTCGTGCCCCAGCTTGGCCAGCAGCGCCGTCGCCACCGAGCCGACGCCGCCTGCGGCCCCGGTGACCAGCACCGGCCCGTCCTTGAGGCCCTGATCCTCCAGCGCCATCACCGCCAGCATCGCGGTCAGACCGGCGGTGCCCACCGCCATCGCCTGACGGGTGTCGAGACCCTCGGGCAGCGGCACCAGCATGTCGGCCTTGACCCGGGCCTTCTCGGCATAGCCGCCCCAGCGGTTCTCGCCGACGCGCCAGCCGGTCAGCACCACCTTGTCGCCGGGCTTGTAACGGGCGTCGTCAGAGCTCTCGACCGTGCCGGCGAAGTCGATGCCGGGCACATGCGGATAGTTGCGCACCAGCCCGCCGCCCGGCCCGATGCAGAGCCCGTCCTTGTAGTTCACCGTCGAATATTCCACCGCCACGGTCACGTCGCCCTCGGGCAGCTGGTCTTCGCTGACCTGCGCCACGCTGGCGGATGTCTTGCCCTCGTCGTTCTTTTCGACAAGCAGTGCCTTGAACATGTGGTCTCTCCTTAAATCCAGAAATTGTCTTTGACGGTCGCCGGGCGCGTACCGTCCGGGGCCTCGACCGTCACTTCGGTGCCGGGGTCCCAATGGGTCATGCGGATCATGCCGATGGCCACGTTGGTGTCGAAATCCGGTGACCAGGCAGCCGAGGACACGCGGCCCACGATCTTGTCTCCCGCCCGGATCGGCCAGAACCTGTCACAGCCGCCGGGCAGCGGATCGCCACCCATGGCGATCGGCCGGATCTGCTTGACGGGCCCTTCCACCGCCACCCGAAGCAGGGCGTCACGGCCGATACAGCCAATTGCCGTCTGGGTGTTGCAGAACTTGCCCAACCCGCATTCATGCGGCGTGTTGTCGTCGGTCATGTCATTGCCGTAAGACAACAGCCCGCCCTCGACACGCTCGATCCCGTTGGGGCAGCCGGCGTGCACATCCAGCGACCTGCCGGCCTCCATCAGCGCATGCCATAGCGGCATGCCGATGTCGGAGCCTTCGACGTAGATCTCGAACCCGCCCTGCTTGGAATAGCCCGAGCGCGCGACCACCAGATCGCGGCCCTGGAAATCAAGCACCTTGTAGCGGAAAAAGCGGATGTCGCGCACGGTGTCGCCGAACACCGCCGCCATCAGATCATCCGACTTCGGCCCCTGCACCGCCAGCGGCGAGACATCGGGCTCATCCACCAGAACATCGAGCCGGTAGCCATAGGCCAGCCCCTTGACCCAGTAGAGCAGATCACTGTCGGCGATCGAAATCCACCAGCGGTCCTCGGCCAGCTTCACCGCCACCGGGTCGTTCAGCATGCCGCCGGTCTCGTCGACGATGGGCACGTAGTAGCATTGCCCCGGCAGCATCGAGCGCAGGTCGCGTGGAGTGAGCAATTGCATCAGCCGGCTGGCGTCGGGGCCGCGCAGCTCGACCTGCCGTTCACAGGCCACGTCCCAGACCTGCACCGCCTCTTTCAGATGCCGGTAATCCTCCTGCATCGAGCGGAAGACGGTCGGCAGCAGCATGTGGTTGTAGACCGTATAAGCCTTGACGCCGGCGGCCTCGACGCCTTCGGAAAACGGCGTGCGGCGAAGACGACGGGAAGGGGAAATCAGCGCCATCAGCCAAGCTCCTTGATGCGGTTGCGCAGTTGAAATTTCTGGACCTTGCCGGTCGATGTCTTGGGGATCGGCTCGAAGATCACCGATTTCGGCGTCTTGAACCCGGCCAGATGCTCGCGACAGAAGGCGATGATACTGGCCTCGTCGGCCTGCGATCCGGCGCGCAGCTCGACAAAGGCGCAGGGCGCCTCGCCCCATTTCGGATGGGGCCGGGCGACCACGGCGGCGGTCTGGATGTCGGGGTGGCGATAGAGCACCGCCTCGACCTCGACGGAAGAGACATTCTCGCCGCCGGAAATGATGACATCCTTGAGCCGGTCGCGGATCTGGATGTAGCCGTCGTCGAACACCACCGCGCCATCGCCCGACCAGAACCAGCCGTCCTGCATCGCTTCGGCGGTGGCCTGCGGGTTCTTGTAATAGCCCTTCATCACCGTATTGGCGCGGATCGCGATTTCTCCTTGCGTCTCGCCATCGGCAGGCACCGGCCGACCGGTCTGGCGGTCGATCACCGCGACACCTTCGACCATGGGCAGCGCCACGCCCTGCCGGGCGCGATGGCTGGCCTGGGTGCCGGCGTCCAGCCCGGCCCATCCCGGTTGCGGCAGGCATTGCGAGATATGGCCGTAGGTTTCGGTCAGCCCATAGACATGCATCACCTCGGCCCCCAGAGCGGCCATCCGTTCGAGGATGGCAGGCGGCGGCGGCGCGCCGGCGGTCATGACGTTGAGCGGCGGGTCGAAGCGCGGCGCGTCGGGGCTCTCGGCCAGCATTTGCAGGATCACCGGCGCGGCCCCGAAATGCGTCACGCCATTGGTCTGGATCGCGGCAAAGAGATCTTCGGGGGCGTAGGATTTCGGAAACACCATGGTGCCGCCCATGATCGCGACCATCCAGGGATGGCCCCAGCCGTTGCAATGAAACATCGGCACCACCGACATGTAGACCGGCTGTTGCGGCATGGCCCAGGCCGCCACCGTGCCCATCGCCATCAGATAGGCACCGCGATGATGATAGATCACACCCTTGGGCCGGCCGGAGGTGCCCGAGGTGTAATTCAGCGCCATCGCCTGCCATTCGTCGGCCGGCAGCCCGTCGCCTTCGAACGGCGCGGCGAGGAAATCGTCAAACGTGGTGGCGCTCTGCGCTGCGCCCCCGGGCAGCGGGATCTCGATGACCTCAGGCCGGTTTTCCGCCAGCGCTAGCGCATCCCGCACCAGCCCGAGCATGTCGGTCGAAGCAAGAATCAGCCGGCTGTCGGAATGGTCGAGGATATAGCCGATGGTCTCGGCTTCGAGCCGGGTGTTCAGCGCCGACAGCACTGCCCCGGCCATCGGCACCGCGAAATGCGCCTCGAACAGTTCCGGCAGGTTGGGCGCGATCACCGTGACTGTGTCGCCGACCCCGATGCCCCGGGCCGTCAGCCCGCCGGCAAAGCGGCGCACGCGGTCGTGAACCTCGCCCCAGGTGCGGCGCACATCGCCCTGCACCGTCGCGACGTGATCCGGGTGGACAACAGCGGCGCGTTTCAGGAAAGACACCGGCGAGAGCGGCACATGATTGGCCGCCCCCGGTGCGAAAGCGTCGAAATGCTCCTGCATCCCCTGCCTCCCGGCGTTAACGTGGTCCGTGCCAGTCGATCTGGCAGATCTCGGCCGAGCGACCGTCGAAATCCCAGACCCGGCCGTGGGCGCGTACCCGGCTCTTGGTGGCGGTGGCGACGGTGATGTCGGGGCCCATCCAGTAATCGGTGTTGGTGATCACGGTTTCCTTGCCCTGGGCGTTGGTCACCGGCACCACTTCGCCCTGGATCTTCTTGCCGACCATCAACCGGCGGGCGTTGCCCTCGGTCTCGAAGCTCACCGGTGCGCGCTCGGCGCCGAGGAATTCGCTGACCAGCATGCCGAAAAGCCCGGTGGTGCCCCGCGCCGCGCCCGAGAAGATGGCGACCAGCGCGTCATAGGCCGCCTCGCTGGCATTTTCGTCGATATAGGCGGCGGCCTTCCAGTTGCCGCGGCCCATGTTGCCGGGGATGTCCATGATCAGCCCGACGTTGAGGCCCGACAGCGTCTCATCGCCATAGGCGCCGTCGTCGATCCGGATGCCGACCCAGGCCTGGCAATAGCCTTCGGTGGGCGGGTGCTTGCCCAGGCTGACAACGCAGGGACAGAACACCGTGCAGTTGCAGTTCAGGATCAGCTCCCCCTTGATGGTCCAATCGGGGATTTGGGTGGCGTCGAGTGGCATGGTTCCTCCCTAGAACAATGGCAGTGCAAAGCCTGCGGCAATCAGCGCCAGGCCCAGCGGTTTCGTCAGATAGCGCCCGATGTCGGGCAGTTTTTCCAAAGTCATCAGCACCATGGCGAGCCCCATGAAGGCCAGGTTCATGGTGCCGCCGATGAAGGCGAGCAGCATCAGCGCCCAGCAGCAGCCCACGCAGTCGAGCCCCAGCCGCAACCCGTTGCGGAACGGGCCTTCCTCCCAATGCTGGATGAAGAAGGTCAGCGGCGCGCGGCAGCGCGACAGGCAGGCGGCCTTCATCTCGGTGAACTGATAGGCCCCGGCGCCGATCAGCAGCAGAGCGGTCAGCGGCACCGACAGGCTCTGCCCGAGCGTGCCGATCAAGCCTGCGCGAAAGAGCGCCACCTGCGCTGCGGCGGCCACCAGCGAAAAGCCGAGCCAGGCGCTCAGATAACCGCCCACCAGCTTGCCGAACCCGGTCGACGTGACATGGCCAAGGTCATCGTAGGTGCGCAGGGCGGGCAAGGCCGTCGGGGCCATCATCGCCGCCGACATCAACGCCCACATGGCAAAGGCGGGGCCAAAGCCCGACGCCCCCAAAAGGCCGCCGCACAGCAGCTCGATCACGCCCGCGCCATAGGTCGCCTCGAGGGCGCGCAGCTCATTGGGGATCGCCATGGCAAACAACGCCAGCCAGGCCAGCAACAGCACCGCGAAGAAGCCCAGCCAGTGCATCCGGCCGACCGAAATGCCACGCAATGCCTGCACGCGCCCTCTCCTTCTTGCCTTGGGCCCCCTGTCTGGGGTAAAAATGCCTGACAATTAAATGTAAGACAAATGAAAAAAACGGAACGAAATCAACGTAGCGATCTGCCAGCACAGATCGCCAAGGCGCTGCGGGATGCGATTCTCTCGGGAGAGCTGACCGCCGATGACCGGCTTCCTTCCGAATCGGACCTGGCCGAAACCTTCGAGGTGTCCCGCCCCACCGTGCGCGAAGCGCTCAAACGGCTGGCGGCGCAATCGCTGATCCGCACCGAGCGCGGCGCCTTTGGCGGGGCCTTCGTGCGGCGGCTGTCTTATGACGAGGCGCAGGCCCAGCACGCCAGCACCTCGACGCTGCTGCTGTCGATCAACGAGGTCGATTTCGCCGTCGCCTGCGAGGCGCGCTATGCGCTGGAGACCTCGGTCACTGCGCTAGCCTGCGCCCGCCGCAGCGCCGACGACCTGGCGGCAATGCGCGAAGAGATTGCGCGGCAGGGGCGCGGCGGCCTGTCGGACGAGGAGTTCTGCGCCTCAGACGTGGCGCTGCACCGCCGGCTGGTCGATGCGGCGGGCAACCCGATCCTCTCGTATCAGCTTGCCGGGGCGGTCGAGGCGATGCAGCCGTTGATGAACATGATCACCTTTTCCGCCCGCTCGCGCGAGGAAATCATCACTCTGCACACCCGCCTGACCGACGCCGTCGAGGCGGGTGTCCCTGAGGCAGCGAATGCCACGCTTGCCGCGCTCGAGCGCTATACGCTGGAGCTGGGCCAAGGCGTGATCGCCCTGCGCGCCAGGCGGTCTCGGCCCGAGACCGGCTGAGGCCGGAGCCCGGCCCGAATTCGCATCGGGCGCGGGTGGTTTTCCATTGCATGCGCCGGAATTCTCCGCTTGCATCCGGTTGCAAGCAGCAGGGGGCATCGGGCATGAAAACGCGAACCAAGGCAGTGGTCATCGGCGGCGGTATCGCCGGGTGTTCGACGCTTTACCACCTTGTACAGGAAGGCTGGAGCGACGCGGTGCTCGTCGAACGTGACGAGCTGACCTCGGGCACCACCTGGCATTCGGCCGCCCAGGTGACCAATTTCGGCATGACCCAGACCATGGTGGGGCTGAAAAGCCATTCCATCGCGCTCTACAAGAGGCTGCGCGACGATCCCGACTATCCGGTCGGCTACCACCACGGCGACGGCGGCATCCGGCTGGCCAATACCGAGGCGCAGATGCAGGGCTATCGCCACTTCGCCTCGATGGCACGCGGCATGGGAGTGGAATTCGATGTGATCGACGCCGCGGAATGCGCCCGGCGGCATCCGCTGATCTCGACCGATAACCTGCTTGGCGGGCTCTGGGACGGCGCGGATGGCGATATCGATCCGGCGCAGCTTTGTCAGGCGCTGGCCTTTCACGCCCGCAGGGGCGGCGCCGAGGTCTATCGCAGCACCGAGGTGACCGCGTTGACGCAAAGGTCCGATGACACCTGGACGGTGCACACCGACAAGGGCGATATCGAATGCGATGTGGTGGTCAACGCCTGCGGCTACCGGGTCAACGAGGTGGGCGCCATGATGGGGGTGCAGCATCCGGTGGCCTCGATGGAGCACCAGTATTTTGTCACCGAGGATATCCCGGCGATTGCCGAGGCCGGCCACCGCATGCCGCTGCTGCGCTGTCCGATCAGCGATTACTACTGCCGGCAGGAAAAGAACGGGCTGCTGCTCGGATTCTATGAACAGGACTGCAAGACCTGGGGGATGGACGGCATCAGCCCCGGGTTTTCAAACGATCTCTGCCCGGATGATCTCGACCGGGTGATGGATGTGCTGGAAGGTGCGTTTGCGCGCATGCCCGCGCTGACCGAGGCAGGTATCAAGCGGGTGGTGAACGGCCCGATAACCTATACCATCGACGGCGCGCCGCTGGTCGGGCCGATCCCGGGCAAGCGCAATGCCTTTTGCATCATCGGCCTGCGCGCAGGCGTTGGCGAAGGCGGTGGCCACGGCTGGCTTCTGGCGCAGCAGATTGTGCATGGCGAGGCCTGTTATGACACTTGGGTGGTGGATCCGCGCCGCTTTGGCCCGCAGTGCAATGTCGAGCTGACCGCGCTCAAGGCGATCGAGGACTACCAGAACGAGTTCCGCTTTCACTTTCCGCATGAGCACCGCCCCGCAGGCCGTAATGCCCGCGTCACGCCGCTGACCCCGGTACTGGCGGCCGAGGGCGCCGAATTCACTGTCGTCAATGGCTGGGAGCGGGTGGATTACATCATGCCGACACCGGATTTTCACCCCTCGCTGACCTTCGATTTCGACGAGACCTTCGAAACCGTCGGCGCCGAGGTGAAGAACGTCCAGGAAAATGTCGGCCTCTGCGAGGTCAACGGATTCAACCGCTTCGAGATCACCGGCGCCGACCGGCATGAATTCCTCGACCGGATGTTTTGTGGCACGGTCACGCGCAAGCCCGGCCGGGTCGGGCTGGGCTATCTTCTCAACCATCACGGCATGCTCAAGGGCGAGGCCACCATCGCCAACCTGCCGGCCAGCGACCGGGGGCCCGCGCGCATCTGGTACGGGTCTGCGGCGGCGGCGGAATTGCACGACATGGATTGGCTACAGGCGTATCTGCACGCCGATGAGGATGTGCAGATCCGCAGCCTGACCAACGCGCAGACGATCCTCGTGCTGGCCGGCCCCAGGGCGCGGGCGGTGCTCTCGGCCTGCGCGCGGGGCGATTGGTCGGCCGTGGCCTTTCCCTGGCTTTCGGTGCGGGAATGTTTCATCGGCATCGCGCCGGCCACGGTGCTGGCGGTCAGCTTCTCCGGCGAACCGGCCTATGAGATCCATGTGCCGAACAGCGCGCTTCTTGCCGCCTATCAGGCGCTGCGCGACGCCGGCGCGGCGCATGGCCTGCGGCTGTTCGGGGCGCGGGCCGTGGACTCGATGCGCATGGAAAAGGGCTTTCTGCACTGGAAAGCGGATATCCTGACGGAGTTTGACCCTTTCGAAACCGGGCTCGACCGCTTTGTGCAAATGAAAAAGCCCGGATTCATCGGCAAACCGGCATTGCAACGGCGCCTCGCCGAGGGCCCACGGAAACGGCTGGTGACCCTGAGCCTCGATACCCGGCAGGCCCCCGCCCATGCCGGCGCCTCGCTCATGCAGGATGACAGGGTGGTGGGTTCGATCACCTCTGGCGCATGGGGCCACCGAACCCGGCTCAACCTGGCTTATGCCTTCGTAGAGCCCGATCTGGCGAAAGCTGGCCGCGCCTTGCAGCTCGACCTCTGCGGCCGGATGGTGGCCGCCGAGGTCATCGCGCCGAGCCCCTATGACCCGGACTTCGCCTTGCTGCGCGGCTGAAGGCGCCGCGCGGTCAGCTTTCCGAAATCTGTTCCAGTGCCACGCCGGCGGCCGACGGATCGCCATCACTCGAGAGATCGCCCAGCGAGACAATGCCCACCAGCCGCTTGTCGCGGTCCACCACCGGCAGGCGGCGCACCTGGTTCTCGCCCATGTTGCGGGCAACGGCGGCGACCTCTTCATCGTCGCGGCAATAGAGAACCTCGTGTGTCATCACTTCGGAGATCTTGCAATCGGCATCCTTGCCGGCGGCCAGCCCCTTCACCACGATATCGCGGTCGGTGACCATGCCGACCAGGCGGTCGTTGTCTCCCACCGGGACAAAGCCGGTGTCGATCCGTTTCATGATCTCGGCGGCGTCGCGCACGTTCTGTGTCGGTGTTACGGTCACGGGGTGTGCTGTCATCACCTGACTGACTTGCATGATATCCTCCTTGACGGTTGCGGCGGCGCGCCTTGGCGGCCGCCTCATGAACCCGGGAAACAGTCGCCGCGCCCCGATGTTCCAAGCGGGCTGTCCGCGCCGACATGACCCGGCCGGTGGAACATCTTCGCCGGCGTCCCGGTTGGTCCCGAAATCGGACCGACAAGGACGCAGCCATGCCGAAACTCATCCTCATCTCCGGCCCCTCGGGCATCGGCAAGAGCCCGCTGGCCGCAAACCTCTGCCGGATCGACCGCGAATTGGCCGACGAGATCGAGGAACTGGTGCTGTTCAACGACCGTCGCATGCGGCCAGGCGAAACGGACGGCGTGGATTACCATTTCCGCACGCGGGACGAGATCGAGAGACTGGGCGAAAACCCCGGGGTTCTTCTGATCGACAATCGCGGTGATCTTCAGGCGCTGGATCTGGCCGAGATCGACCGCATTCTCGAAAGCGGATGCCACGCGCTCTACGAGGGCAACCCCGGCCTGCCCGCCAGGCTGCGCGAGGCGGGCATCCTGACCCCGCATGACAGCCTGTCAATCTTTCTGGCGCCTTTGAGCCACGAAGAGATCCGCCAGGCCAAGGCCGATGACATCGACCTTCCCGGTCTCTTTGCCGGGATCCAGCGGCGCAAGCTGCTGCACCGCACGTCGCAAGAGGAAGGCACGCTCTCGCTCGGCGATCTGGAGAATATCGAGACCCGGGCCACCAGCGCTTATGACGAATGCCGGCAGGCCTGCCATTTCGATCATGTTGTGCCGCTCCATGACGGTGAAGGCAACGACAATTGGGACCGCTTCGGCCTTCCGATCGGCAGCGCCCGACACGCCACCCGGACGGTGGCCGCGCTGATCCGGGGCGAGGCCGCCGAAGGGGCCGAAACCTGGGAGGCCGACCTGCTGCCATGAGCCTGCAATGACCGTCTCTGTCGTGGTCGCCGCCGTGGCTCTATCGCTGGTTCTCGGCGCCGTCTGGAGCCTCTACCTCCCGCTGCCCGACCGGCTGAAGGGCAATGCACTGGCCTTTGGCGGCGGTGCACTCTTGTCGTCGCTCATCCTCGAATTGTTCCAACCCGCGATCGACGCCACCGGCGCCGCGCCGGCCGCGCTGGCCCTGCTTTCGGGTGCCGTGGTCTTTGCGCTGGTCGATCACTGGGTCGACGAGGTCTGGGGCAGCCGCAGCGGGCTGGGCCTGATGGTCGCGGTCTCGCTTGACGGTCTGCCGGAAAATCTTGTGCTGGGGGTGGAACTGATCGGCGCCTCGGCGCGCGACGTGGCGGCCTTTGCCACAGCCATTGTGCTCACCAATTTGCCGGAAGCGGCGGGCGGTGCACAGAACATGCGTGCCAGGGGCTGGTCGGATCGGAGGATCCTGACGCTTTGGGTGGGTGCGGCGCTGATCCTTTCGGCCGTCACCATCGCCGGCCGGTCGCTGCTTGCCGGCGCCGATGACGCGACCCTGGGCCTGATCCGCGCCTTCGCCGCCGGGGCCATCATCGCCGCGCTGGTGACCGAGCTCTTTCCCCAGGCCTATCGCGATGATGACGATCTGACCGGCGTGTCCAGCGCGCTCGGCGTGATCTGCGCCGCCTTGCTGAGCCAATGAGGCTCAGTCTTGGTCGACGAACTTGTTGAACCGGCTGGGTTGGCCGTCCTCGGTCAGATCCTGATGCAGGAAGGCCAGCTTCTGCGCTTCGAAGACCTCGAAGAACCGGTCCCAGCCGATCTCTTCCAGGCTGACCTCGGGCGGATCGAAGTCGATGCGCAGCAGATCGCTGCCGCCCTCGGCCTGCCGGACCCGCGCCGGCCGGCCGCCGCGCGCCTCGGCCCAGTTGCGGATCACCTCGTGGTTGGTGGTCGTCGTGGCTTCGCTCATCGCTGTCTCCTTTCTCTGTTGCCGGTGCGGCTAGGACACCGCGCGATGCCGCCGGCCGGCGGTCATCTCGATCTTTCCGTCAAATCCGCCCGCCGCGCGCCGTTCGACCTGAACGGTGGCCGCGTGATCGCCCAGCGGCAGGCCCTCGATCACCAGCCGGTCGAGATCTTTTGGCAGATAGGGATCGTTGAGGCTGATCTTGTCACCCTCGCGGGTCATGTCGATCTCGAGCCCGATCAGCGCCTTGAGGCAGAGAAACGGGCTGCCCGCCGCCCAGGCCTGGGGCGAACAGGCCGAAGGATAGGACACCAGATGCGGCATGCCCGAGGCACCAAATCCGCAATAGAGCTCCGGCAGCCCGCGTCGTTCGACGTCATGCGCGGCGGCAAAAAGCCCTTCGAGCAACCGCGCCGCGCGGGGTTTCTGGCCATACCGGCAGAGCCCGGCAGCGACGATGGAATTGTCGTGCGGCCAGATGCTGCCGGTGTGATAGCCCATCGGATTGAATTGCACGGTCCCCGCTGCAATCGTCCTCATCCCCCAGTCGACAAGGAAATCGGCGTCATCGAAGCGCGCGGCAAAGGTGTCGGCGCGGTGGTTCGACGCCGCCCCGGCAAAAAGCACGTGGCCGGCGTTCGACGACAGCACCCGCATCGGCTGTTTCGCACCGTCGAGGCCCAGCACCCAGGCGCCGAGGCCATCGTCCCAGAAGGCGGTTTCCAGTTTGGCAAAGATCGCCTTGGCCCTGGTGTCGGAGGCTGCGGCGGCGGTTTCGTCCCCCATCGCGCGATAGAGCGCGGCGGCGGATCGGCGGGCGGCGTAGTTGTAGGCCTGCACCTCGACCAGCGCGATCGCACCTTCGGCCAGCGCGCCATCAGCGTGGAACACGGCGTTGATGCTGTCCTTCCAGCCCTGGTTGCGCAGACCCTTGTCGCCGCTTTGCAGGTATTCGATCAGCCCGTCGCCGTCGCGGTCGCCAAAGCTGTCGGCCCAGGCCAACGCCCGGTCGATGGCGGGGCGAAAGCTCTTGAGCCAGTCGAGATCGCCGACCCGGCGGTAATATTCCTCGGCCAGCATGACAAACAGCAATGTCTGGTCGATGCCGCCGTAGTAGCGGTGAAAGGGCACCTCGCCCAGCCGCGCCATCTCGCCTTCGCGGGCCTCGTGAATGATCTTGCCGGGCGCGCTTTCGTTGGGAATGTCCATTCTGTCGGCCTGGGTCGCGGCCAGATAGTCGAGCACGCCGCGCGCCAGCGCGGGATACAGCCAGGCGGTCTGCATCGCGGTGACGATGGCATCACGGCCAAAGGGCGCGGCAAACCACGGCAGGCCGGCAAAGGGATAGGGGCCGGTCGGCAGCTCGGTGATCAGCAGGGCCAGATCGGAGGCGGAATTGGTCAGCCATTCGTCAAACGCCGGCCGGTTGGTCCGCAGCAGCGTAAACCGGTCGCGGCGGGCGCGGAAATCATCCACCGTCTCTTGCTTGCAGGTCTCATAGGCGCCATCCACATCACCCGGCCGCGGCAGGGTGACGGCGGGGCCCTCGGCCTCGACATGGACGCGGGTAGTGATCTCTTCCCCGGCGCCGGGCGCGAGTTGCAGGCGGAAATGGACATGGCCGCCTTCGGTGTCGAAATCGCGGTCAAACCTCACGGCGCTGCGCATTTCAACATCGTCGAGCGTGCGATAGCCAAAGATCAGATTGCGACCGTCGACCTGCGGCGCATGCAGCTGGCCGCGTCGCGCACGCTCGACGCCGCGCACTTCGAAGATGTCGCGAAAATCGGCCCAGCAATCGAGTGTCACGTCGAGATCGACCGGCCCGGCGCTGTAATTCGTGATCCGCAGCCGGTCATGCAGCGACTGACGCAGAAAGCGTTCGCGGTCGATGTGAATGCCATAGGCCGCGATCTCGCGTCCGGCGCTGTCGTGCAGGCGCCGGTTGGCCATGCTGGATGAAAAAACCGAGGCGCCCTCGCCCACGACGGCGCCCATCGCCGTGACCCGGCTTCGGTTGAGCCGCAGGATGAACCGCGACAGCGCGCGGGTGTCGCCGACAAAAAGCCCGTCCTTGCAATGCAATTCCGGCACATCGGCCTCGCCGCCGTTCATGCAGCCGGTGGCGGGAAAGACGGCAAAGGCGCTCTGGTACTTGAGAACGTGGAAATCGTCCCGTGTGTCGGGACCGAAATCATTGGGGATAGCTTTGCGGTTTTCTGCGGGCATCAGACCGGCTTTGCCATGGCGCCGCGCGGATTGGGCGTTCTGCGGTCCGACAGGCTCCGCGCGGGGCCGGGATGCGACCGGCCGCGCCGGCGTATCCGGGGGCCAGACCTGCGGTGCAGCCTGCCTTCGATGATCTCGGAATAGAGTTTGACGTGACGCTCGGCCATCACTCGCGAGGAAAAGCGCTCTTCGAAGCATCTCCGCACCTCGGCCCGGTCGAGGCTGGCTAGGCGGCCCACGGCGGCGGCGGCGCTATCCACGTCCTTGACCACGAAGCCGCTGCGGAAGTCGTCGATCACCTCGGGCACCGAGCCGCAGTTGTAGCCGATCACCGGCGTGCCACAGGCCATCGCCTCGATCATCACCAGTCCGAAGGGTTCGGGCCATTGGATCGGAAAGATCAACCCGGCGGCGCCGTTGAGGAATTCGGGCTTCTGCGGATCGCCGATCTCGCCCAGGAACTGGATTTGCTCTCCGTCGATCTCGGGCGCGACGCGGGCTTCCCAGAACTCCTGATCCACCTTGTTGATGCGCGCGGCGATCCTGAGCTGGCGGCCTGCGGCGCGCGCAATGCGGATTGCATCGAGCACGCCCTTTTCGGGGCTGATCCGGCCGAGGAACGCCAGATAGCCGTCCTTGGCCTCGGGCCGGTTGTAGGCCGGCAGGTGATCGCGCGGATAGCCGTGCGGAATGACATCGGCCCAGTTGGCGCCCGGGCGGGTCCGCCTTTGCGCTTCGGAGAGGGCAATCAGCGGGAACGCGCGATACCGCGCATAGAACCGTGACAGCTCGGGCGTATCGACGCGCATGTGACAGGTGGTGACCGTGCGCCGGGCGACATCCTCGAACAGCGGGAAATGCAGGAACCGGGTGTGGAAATGCACGATGTCGAAATCGTCGAACTGCCGCACCACCCGGTCGAGTTCCAGCAGATGTTCGGCGGCTTCGATCTGATCGCCGGAACCGGCGGTCAGCGGCATTTCGCGACAGGGCACCAACTCGCCATGCACCACGCTATCGGCAGTGGCGAAGACGGTGACCTCAAGCCCCATGAAACTCAATTCCTCCGTAAGCGTCGAAATCACCCGCTCGGTGCCGCCATACTGGCGCGGGGGCACGCTTTCATAAAGCGGGGCAACATGTGCAATCTTCATCCTCTGCTCCCTTTCTGGCTTGCGGCGCGGGCCGGAGCGACCCGCCGTGCGGCTCATTCGGCGGCTGTCAGTTCGGCTCTGAGGCGCGTGCGGCGATAGGCTTCGGTGGCCGCGAACCAGCCTTCCTTGCTGCCGCAATCGTAGCGCGCACCGGAAAAGCGGAAGCCGTGCAGAGCCCCGAGCGCGGTGATCGCATCGGTGAGCTGGATCTCGTCGCCGGCCCCGGGCCCGGTGCGCTCGAGCTCGTCCCAGATGGCTTCGGCCAGCACATAGCGGCCGACGGCGGCAAACTGCGAAGGCGCCTCCGCCGGATCGGGTTTTTCCACCAGATCGCGGGCCGGAATTACTTGCGAGACGGCAGCGTCCTTGCCGACGTCGAAAATGCCGTAGTTGCCCACCTTGTCACGATCAACCTTTTGCGCCGCGACCAGGGATTTCATCCGCTCCGGGTCGAAGGCGCGACCCATTTCGGCCAACGTCGGATCGCCGAGGATCAGGTCATCGGGCAGGATCACGCCAAACGGGCCGGGCAAGGCCCGCGCGCGGGCGCAAAGCACCGCATGACCCAGGCCCAGAGGCTCCTTCTGGTCGACGAATTCGACATCGATACCGGCCAGGAAGGAATTCGGCCGGGTCGAGAGTTTTTCAATGTATGAGCCGAACCCGGGCTTTGAGGCGCGGGTCACCAGCACGATCCGTTGCGCCCCGGCAGCGGCGGCCTCGGACAGGGCGAATTGCAGCAGCGGCGTGTCGTAGATCGGCAGCAATTCCTTGGCAATCGCATCCGTTGCAGGGCGCATCCGCGAGCCGTTGCCGGCTACCGGAAGAACCACTGTGTCCAGTCGTGTCATCTGAAGCGTCTCTCTCATATCCAGTCGTCGCAATGTTCCGTTCAGAACAACGGATCACCCCTGATGTTCCAGAACCGGGGGGCGGATTGCCGCCGCCGGCCCATGCGTCCCGGCCCGGCCAGCAAAAGCCCGCGCATGTCCGGCGCGGCGCGCCCCGGATCACGCGACCCGCACGGCCCCGCGCGAAAGCGCCGTCATCAGCCGGCCCCGGGTCGCCGGAGTGGACAGGGCGCGCGAGACCCCGCAGCGGCCGGGGTTGACGATTTCCGCGATCTCGAGGTCGGGCAGATCGATGGGCACCCGTTCGGGCTGTCCTGTCCGGCGTTGGGCGGCCTGCGCGTGGCCAGCATCGACGTGACCGGGGACGGCCGGTTTTGTCAGGGTTTCCGGGCTTTCGATCTTGGTCAGCAGAATTTCGGGGATCACCCGGAGCTCCTCGCCGGCCCGGATCAACCGGTTGCAGAAAGCGCGCGCGCCGTCGATGCCGTCGGAAAAGCCGCCCAGCCGTTCGAAAACGCCGCGATGAAACAGGCCGGCATTCACATGCGTCCAATCGCCCGGCACGCCGGAGACCTGTTGCAGGTCGGGGCCAAAATCCTCCGTCAGCGGCAGCGCCCGCCGGATAGCCACCCGGCAGCCATCCGCCAGGAGCAGCTCGTGATGGGTCAGCACGGCGCCGACCCGGTTCTTGCGCGTCCACTTGCGGATCGGTTGCACGGTGTCCAGCGGATCGCCGAGCAACCGCGCCTGCCGCAAGACCTTTTCGCGGTGCGGGATGTCGTCGCTGTCGTGAAAGGTGACCGCATCGGTGGCAGACATCAGAATGCCGACATTCCTGGCCGCCGCGGCGCCCATGTTGCGCGCCAGGCGGACATAGACCAGACGGTCTTTGTCGAAAAACCGCGACATCGCCTTGCGGGTGCCATCGGTCGACCCGTCGTCGATCACGATGACGACGGTCCGCGGATGGCTTTGCGCGAGGGCGGCGGTAACGGCGGCCACGGCCGGGGCGGCGCGATTGAAGGTCGGAATGACGATGGAAACCGTGGCCAATTTGCCTGGCCCATCGGTGCGCTTTGAGTGCTGCGCAACTTCGGTGCGGGGCCGGCGCCTGATAGCCGGTTCGACGGCTATGTTTCGGGGGACTGGCGGCATGTAGGGCGACCTCGGTGACCGTTGATGACCTGCGGAAGTCCGCACCGGATCTCGTCTCCCGGATGCGCTGCCCCTAAACAGCAGCGCCTGCAAAAGGTTCCCAACCTCCGGTTGCGGCCCGCAAGGGCGCTCGGGAACATCCGGCCACGGCCCTGTGTTACCCCGCAAACCGGCAAAAGGAGCCTTTGCGATGACCCATCCCAATCCCCCCTTCCCGCAACAGAGCCAGCCAATTCCGGGCCGCACCGACCAGATGCAGCCTCGCCCCGACCATGGCGAAGAAAGTTATCGCGGCTCCGGCAAGCTCGACGGCATGGCCGCATTGGTGACCGGCGGCGACAGCGGTATCGGCCGCGCCGTGGCGCTGGCCTACGCCCGCGAAGGGGCGGATCTGTTGATCTCTTACCTCGACGAACATGACGAGGCGCAGGAAACCCAGCGGCTGGTGGAGGAGGCGGGGAAACGTGCCGTGCTGAAACCCGGTGATCTTCAGGAAGCCGACCATTGCCGCAGCTTGGTGCAGGCGGCACATGAAGCCTTTGGCCGACTGGACATCCTTGTCAACAACGCCGCCCACCAGATGCATTTCGACACGTTCGAGGATATTCCCGACACGGAATGGGAGCGGACCTTCCGCACCAATATCCATGCGATGTTCTATCTCTCCAAAGCCGCTGCGCCGCTGATGAAAGACGGTGGAGCGATCATCAACACTGCCTCGATCAATTCCGACAAGCCCAATCCGGGGTTGCTGGCCTACGCCACGACCAAGGGGGCGATCCAGAATTTCACCGTCGGTCTGGCGCAAATGCTCGCGCCGCGCGGAATCCGGGTGAACTGTGTCGCGCCGGGCCCGGTCTGGACGCCACTGATCCCGGCCACCTTGCCGGAGGAATCGGTGCAGCATTTTGGCGAGAATTATCCGATCGGCCGCCCGGCGCAGCCGGCCGAGCTGGCCACCGCCTTTGTGATGCTGGCCGATCCGCTGTCGAGCTACACGGCCGGCGCCACAGTTGCCGTGGTCGGCGGTCAGGCGATGATGTAACCGGCGGGGCCTGAACCATGTGCCGGCGCGCTCCCTTCGGGGCGCGACCGGATACCCGCACCCGCGTCAGCTGGCGTCGTAGTAGCCTTTGCCATACGACGAATAGGCGCCGTATTTTCCGCCATAGCCGTAGCGCTTCATCCCTCTGGGATCGATCTGCGCCATCACCAGGCCATGGACCCGAATGCCGACGGATTCGAATTGGCGCAGGGCTTCGGTGACCTGGGTCTTACTCGTGCGGTCCCAGGCCACGGAGAAGATGATCGCATCCACAAACTGGCCGATCACCCGCGCATCCGGCACCACAAGCACGGGCGGGGTGTCGATGACGATGTAGTCGTAGCTGCGCCGCAGTTCCTGAAGGAATTCCTGAAACCGATCGGACGAGAACAGATCCGCCGCGTTCACGCTCGCCTTTTCCCCGCGCAGCACGTCGACATCCATTCCCGGCGCGCGCACCACCAGTTCCGAAACCGGCCGCTTGCCGGTCAGAGCGGTCACCAGCCCGCCGGGGCTGTCGCCGAAATCGAAGTATTCCGCGAAGGTCCGCCGGCGGATGTCGCCTTCGATAAGCAGCACTTTCTTGCCAAGGCCCGCGAGGTTGTGGGACAGCGAGATCGACTGGGTCGTCTTGCCTTCGCCGGGGATGGCCGAGGTCGACATGATGATCTGTGGCGCTTGATCGATGTCGGACAACAGGACCGAGGTTCGCAGATTGCGGATCGCCTCGGCGGCGGCAGAGGTCGGCTTGTCATTGAGATAGGTGACCAAATTGCCGCGCCGGCGCAGCGGCATTTTGGGAATCTGGCCAAAGACCGCATGGCCCGTGGCGGCTTCGAGATCCTCGGGCGTGCGGAAGCCGCTGTGCATCATCTGCCGGGCCAGAACCAGGCCGGCGCCGAGCATCGCCCCCAGGATCAGACACAGCGCGAGAATGCGGGTTTTGCGGGGCTCGACATATACGCCAGGGGTGGCCTTGGACAGGACACGACTGTCGGCCTGCTGGAGCCCACGCTGGACGGTGGTTTCCTTGAGCCGGGTGAGGAAGGTCTCATACAGCGTGCGGGTGGCTTCCGTCTCACGCTCGAGCTGTTGCAGCTTTACCAGGTCGGCGGATTGCTGTTCGATCTGCTCCTGAAGCCGGGCATATGAGGCCTCCAGCGCGGCGACCTGCTGCTCTGCCCGTTCCAGCGCGTTTTCCTCGCGGGTGATCAGCAGGGCAAAACGTTCGTCGAACAGCTCACGCGTCGCGCTGTCGTTGCCGGCGCGGACCACCAGGCGGTCGAGGGTCGGGTCATTGACGGCCGCCGCCATGGTCGCGGGATCGCCCTCCTGCTGCAAGGACCGCAGGTTTTCGACCCGGGCGCCGACCAGGGCCAGAGTCGTGCGCGAATCCGCCAGCCTGTCGCGCACGTCCTTGGCCTGCTGATTGAGCGCCAGAAGCGCCTCGGCATTCACGAGATCGGTTTCCGCCCGAAGTTCCTTGATCGCGTTTTCACGCTCTTTCAGCTCGGCCTCGAGTTCGATCACCCGTTCTGACAGCCAGGTGACAGCGTTTTCGGTCGCCTGGAACTTGATGTCGATCTGATCCTGGATGTAGAGCCGGGCCAAGGTGTTGGCGATAAGTGCCGACTTCATCGCGTCCGTTGTCTTGGCGCCGATCTGGAAGATGTAGGTGTTCCGCTGGTTTGAGGCCGAGATCGCGTCACGCACCGTTGCCACCGTGCGATTCATCTCTTTTTCTTCCGGCGACAGGCCGACGCCCGCCTCTTCTTCCTCGGCTGCCGGCGTAACTGCCGTGCGGATAATTGCCTTCAACTTGCCGATCGAAAACTCTGGCTCAGGACGCAAGGCCCCGTTGAATTCGGGATCCGCCGTCAGATTGAGCTCCGTCACCAGCTTCTCGAGCAGACCGCTTGACCGGATAACCTCCAGTTCGGTGTTGATCGCACTGGTTTCCGTTGAAACCCCCGAAACGACGCTTTCAAGATCGACGACGTTTTCGCTGCGCAATTCAAGCGCGAGCGTTGTCGAAGCCTGGTATTTCGGAATTGCGACCCGGAAAACATAATATCCGCCGATCAGCATCAGCAGCGCTGCGCATCCGGCAATAACCCATTTGCCGCGCCAGAGCGTACCGATTACGGCCATCAGATCGATTTCGTCGTCACTGTCCTGCGCGGCAGGCCGCGGCTGCATCGGCGTAAACCGGTTTCCCGGCCGGAGGCCGCTTTGGGACTTCTCTAACATACGCACGCCGCTGTCCGATTGATTGTTATTCTGGTCTTCTCACATTCGCAGGACGGCGGCAACGCCTAAGGGGTCACGCACCATGGCGACCGAGAACCGTCAGCACGGTACGCCAGAAGATCCAGGTTTCGAGCCGGAAACCGGCGTTTTCGATATAATAGAGGTCGGCGCGGACCTTGGCCGCGGTCGCGTCGAGACCGGCGGCATAGCCCAGCTGGGTCTGTGCCAGGCCGCTGATGCCCGGGCGCACGCGGTGACGGGCACGGTATCCGGGAATCACCCGCAGGTAGTAGCGGGCGTGATGAAAATAATCGGGGCGCGGGCCAATCAGGCTCATGTCCCCGCGTAGGACGTTGAGAACCTGCGGCAGCTCGTCAAGCCGCGACTTGCGCAGGAACTGGCCCAGCGTGGTGATCCGGTGAGTCTCGAGCGGATCGTTCGCGCCCCGGGCGATGTTGGCCGCCGGCAGCATCGAACGGAATTTCATCGCCGGAAATGCACGGCAGTCACGGCCCATGCGCGGCTGAATATATAGTAGCGGACCACGATTGAAGAACGGATTCAGGACAACCAGACAGAGCGCTGTAAGGCAAAGCATCGGTAGAAGAAGAATGCTGAAAGCAATGTCGAAACTGCGTTTGAAAGTCTGAAATATGATACGGACATCAGGTTGAGAAAAGGCCGCATCAGTGGCTTCCTGCCGCGCAAAGGCGGTGGATGTCGCTTCAAAATCGAGCACTGAAACCCCCGTTTTGTAAAATGATTCCCTTAATATACGATTAACGATCTATCAGTACCATTTGGACGTGCCTAGACCCAGGCAGTGGTTATTTTTGAAACTTTGCGGTGCATTTCACGTGACGCACTCCGATTAACAACTTGATAATTAATGATTTTTACATACATCAATGCACTCGCAGAAAGCCGAAAGCCCATTCCAAAAATAACGCTGGTGCACGCTTGGCGTGCATGAAGGGCCAAAAATTTAGCATCAAGGGAAATCGTGGGCTGTGTCAGGTGGCGGCACCCGCCCGGACCCAGGCGGCGATTTGTCGGCCATGACTGCACCCAAAATCTCTTTTCAGTTTTTTGCCAGTCACTTATACGGAGCTACGCGAGTTCGCACACGCCAAGTGATCCAGATCACAGAATTTTGTCGTACCACGTGGATACTACGTCACCGCAAGCGCGCGGGCCGGCCATCGGCCGCGCGGCGGCAACCGTGTTTTCTGCCAGTTCAGCGAAAACCCGCATATTCGGATCGGATCGATTATTGAAACCCGGCGTATTCGCGCTAGTTTATCGCTTTGGCCTGCCAATTGACCATCGGATCCATTTATGAAACGCGACCAAACGGCGCTGTCCAGACGATATGAAATCCGGCACGAATCGCTCTCGCCGATTGAAACCTATGCGCCGCAATTGCTTCAGGAATTCCTTCGCGACCTCAATCACGCGGAGGATCGGGCTACTGTCTGGGGCTTGCTGGAGCAATTATGCGCTGATGTGGGACAGAGTTACATCCTTTATGGGTTTGCCTACATGCACGGCCAACAGCGGGCAGCCTATCACAGCCAGTCCAACCTTCCAAAGGGTTGGAAGGAGTGGGTCGGCAGCCGGCCAAACCTCGCCGAAATCGACTATGGGCGGCATCATTCACTGGAAAAACTGACTGCCTTTGCCATCGGCGCCGAGTTCATCGAGCTGTATCGGCGCGACGGTTTGCTCACCCCCGAATACGAAGAGATCATCCTCAAGGCGAGCGAGATCGGCTTGCATTCGGGCCTGTTCATACCGCTGCGGTCGTCGCGGCGCGATGAGCGCGGCGGCTTTACCATCGGCGGCGAGATGGCAGAGCCCGAATTTCGCAGGTTCCTGGATGAGCACGGCTGGACGATTTCCATGGCAGCAGTGCAAACCCATAACATTTACCTCGGAATGCTCCAGCGCGAAGAGGCGGAGCGCTTTGACCTGACGCAGCGGCAGCTCGAGTTTCTCAAACTCTCGGCCAATGGGTATGAGGTCAAGGAAATCGCGTTCAACTGGGGGGTCTCGGTGCAATATGTCACCCGTGTCCGCCGCGAACTGTGCGACAGGTTCGGGGTGACGTCCAAAATGGCGGTCATGGCCAAAGCGGTGCGACTTGACTTGTTGACCGAGCAGGACCTCGAAATCAGCCACGCCATTTCGACCTCATGGTCGTGACGGGCGAGGCGCAGGTGTTTCTTGCGATTTGGCGAAGCCAGACCGGCGCCTCCGCCTATCGCCCGGCTATCCTGTAGGCCAGCAGGCCAACCGTCTCTTTCATGGCGGTATTAAGCTGATCAAGGTTCTCGGCCAGATTCCATCCAAGACCGTCGCGCAATCTCTCGGAGCGGAAATCGACCGGCCAAGGGACAAGCCCAGGCCAGCCGGCGCGTTTGAAGCTGCGCATGGCGCGGGGCATATGGAAGGCAGAGGTGACGAGGATCCACCGCTCCCCTGCTTCCGGCGCGATCAGCGCGTGAGTCAGAGAGGCATTTTCGGCGGTGTTGCGTGACCGGGTTTCGAGGGTCAGCCGATCGCGGGACAACCCCAGCGAAAGCAGGAGGTCTTCGGCGATCCCGGCCTGCGTTCCGCCATATGTGCCCAGATTACGCAGTGCACCGCTACCGCCGGTGAAAACCACGCGCGCCTCGGGAAACCGCCGGGCCAAGGCCATCGCCTCGGTGAAGCGGTCGCCCGAGTCGCTGATCTGGGCCCCACCCCAGCGCCGGGCAGCGTTGGTGTCTTCGCCGCCGCCGAGCAGGATGATGCCGGTCGGTTCGGCGACCTGTGGCGCGGCGGGATAGCGTGCCTCGAACCGGGCGAGAAGGAAGTCGCCGAATGGTACGATCCCAACCGCCAGGACAAAGACCACCGTGATCAGCGCCAGCCAACGGCCCCGCCCGGCCCAGACTGCAACACAGGTCAGCGTCACCAAGGTGGCGAGCCAGACGTCGGGCCGAATCAACAGGCCGGCCAGCTTGGCGGCGAGAAAGAATGCCGTATCGCTCACGTCCACAACCCTGCCAATCATAAGGACACGACCCACATGCGACGCCCCGGGCCGAGACGCAAGCCAGCCTGCCTTGCAGCGGCGCTGTGGTTGCGGAATTGTTGCTTTTTGGGCCGGAATGGCGGTTTGCCACCTGTCGCGGAAAAATGCATCGGGATGCGGGGCAATGCATTAATTCTTTGCAAATTCAGAGACGCAAGGGTTTAATTTTGGACATCCATCGGTATAGTCATGGAATTGTGTCCCCCCATGCCGTAGAGCAGTAAACACAACGGCAAAGTTTATTGGAGCTTTTCGCTATGAAAATAATTCTCGCCAGCACGGTGCTCGCCCTTGCGGCCACCGTCTCAAACGCCCAAACCACCGCGCTTGACCTCGCCTTGGCCCAGACGCCTGTGCCCTGCGAAGGCAATATCGCCAGCGCGCGTTTCGAAACCGACGATTCCGGTCAGACGCTTCTGCGCGTGCTCTGCCAGCCGACCGGTCTGTTCGGTGACGCCCAGGCCGGCGCTCCGGCGACCAACGTCGGTTTCCTTGGGCCAGTCATTGGTATCGGTGTTGTGGGCGCGGCACTCGGCCTTTCGGGTGGCGGCGGTGGTTCGTCGACCTCAGACACCCAGTAATCGAACATCCCTCTTTTCCGGCGCGCCCTGATCGGCGCGCCACCGGGTGGGATCACGCTCAGCAGCTGGCATAGCCCATCTGGATCAGTTGGCGCCCGGAGATGCGATAGAACCCGTTGATTCTGTAGCGCGCCTTGGTCATGAACCATTGTTGCAATTCCGGCTTGAAGTGACTGGCAACGACGTTGCTCCAGCGTTCGAAATCTTGTGACACCAGGCGACGCCCAAATGACGACGGCCCGTGAAAGCCGAAGCGCGCATTCGGCGAAATGCAAACATTTCCCGCACCGAGATACATGGTGCAGGCCGACATGCAGGTGCCGCGGATCTCGACCCGTTGGCCGCTGGCACGAATCTCGCTTATCTTGTTGGCACGACGCTGGATCAATCCGCCATGATCGTTGCGCACGACAATTGTCTGTTGCGCATCGGCGGTGTCAGGCGCCATCACGCCGGTTCCAAGCAGACACAATGCGGCAATCAGGCTGCGCCGCGCAGCATTCAAAAGAGTCATTTCCCGTACCCCTACGGTTTTTGGCGACCACACCGGCCGCGGTTCCCACGAGGGGCAGAATCGGGATCAAAACTTTCCCAATGCTTGACGCGAAACTCGGTAACGGACTGATAACGTTAATCATTAAAAGCCGAGGTACTTCGGGATTCACGCCCACGGGCGTACAGGACAAGGCGCTTTGGACGGGTCGCATCGACCTTTCGGGCAAAACGCATTAATCAAATGGGTAGAGAAAATGGCCTTCGGTGAAGATTTGACGGACAAGACCACCGGCGCTTCGGGCTCTGACGCGGCCCCGCGTGCTGACAATTGGTTTGTCGCGCAGCTGAAACCCAACGGTCTGGCGCTTGCGCTGCGCAATCTTGGGCGGCAGCGCTTTGCGACCTTTGTGCCCGAGCGCTTCGAAGCCCTTCGAGGCGCGACGGTACGGCGGCCGCTGTTTCCGGGCTATATGTTCGTTCGCTTCGATCCCGTGCAGCACGGATGGCAGGCGATCAACTCGACCCGGGGCGTGACGCGGCTCTTGCTAAACGACCCGCGCCGCCCCAGCCCCCTGCCCGCGCAATTCATGGCCGGTCTCATTGCACGCTGCGATGACAAGGGGCTGGTTCTGCCGCCCGAGGATTTTGCCGCGGGCGATCGAATTCGCGTGATTTCCGGGCCTTTCGCCGATCTGGTGACAAAGGTCGACGCGCTGGACAAGGAGGACCGGTTGCGCGTGCTGATCGAATTGATGGGTCAGAAGGTAAAAACCTCGATCCCGCGGGTGAACGTGGAAAAGCTGGCCTGAAGCTTCCTCCTTGCAAGACCGCCTGTGCAACACTATCTAGACAGGTAGCTAGACAGGAGACTGTGTCATGTTGACCCTTCAAGATGCCAAGAACCGGTTCAGTGCCGTGGTAGAAGCCGCCCTTGCCGGCCGACCGCAGGAAGTTTCGCGCCGGGGCAAGCCGGCGGTCGTTGTCATCGCGTCGGAGGAATATCACCGGCTCGTCAAGGCGGCCCGAGCGGAACGCGAGAGCTTTGCCGACCACCTGATGGCCTTTCCGGGCGGCGATCAGGAGCGGGCGCAGGCGGCACCGCGCGACGTGACCTTTTGATCCATATTCTCGACACCAATGTGATTTCCGCCGTGCGGCGCCCCGACCGGGCGCCAAAGGTCGCTGCATGGTTGTCTCAGGCGCCGGAGAGCGAGTTATATCTCAGCGTGATCACACTCGGCGAAATCGAGCGCGGGATTCGCCTGCAAGAGCCGAAAAACCGCGAATTTGCCCATGACCTCCGGCATTGGCTGGATCGCACGGTTCAGGTCTTTGCCGACCGAATTCTTGAATTCGATTCCCAGGACGCGCTGATCTGGGGCGAATTGTCGGCGCGGCTGGGCCATCCCGGTGCCGATCTGATGATCGCGGCACAGGCGATTGCGCGAGATGCGGCCGTTGTGACGGGCAATGGCTCGGATTTCTTTCCAAGCGGTGCGCGGGTCATTGACCCCTTCGTCTGACGCCGGTCACTCGACTTCGCGACGCCTTGCACCCTAAGCCACATCGTCGAAGGCACCCGGCGCAAGTTCCTCCCAGAATTCCACCATTTCGCCGACCGACAGCGCGGAGCCCCAGCCGAGGCGCTGAAACTCTGCCCGCTCGAGATCATCGGAGAGGCGCGCGAGAAAAAGCCGCTTGTCGGCGTCGCGCTGTGTGGGGCTGCGGGCGGCGACCAGTTCGCGGATCCGCGCCATGCGCCCTGCCCGCTTGCGGCGGGCGGCTTCCAGCTCGGCATCGCGAGCCGCAGCCTGCTGTTCGGCAAAGCTCGCCTGCACCTTGCGCGTTTCGGCCGCCTTGACGGCCTCGGGTGAGGGCTCGGGCGCGACCTCGGCCTTGTAGTCGTCGCGCAGGGCGGCGGTGAGGTAGCGGACCGGGCTCTTCACACCGTCGCGCCCCTGAAGATAGGCCAGTTTCTCCGCCACGTAGGTTTCGCCGTGTTCGGCGATCCACTGCCGGGCGAGCCGGTCCGAGACCCCGACCTTGAGCAGCCCCTGATAAACCGGCCCCTGGCGGACGCCTTCGCCATCATCGATGTCCAGCATGGCCAACTGCGGATTTTCACGAATCCTGAACCGCAACTCGCTGACCTGGCGACCCATCTTGCGAAACTCCGGGTCGAGCAGGATGTTCGAGGTCTTGTTGACTTCCTTCACCGCGGGTTTGATGACCTTGGCGTTGAGATGCTTGAAACTCTCGTAATAGGCGCTGCCATCCACGCCCATCAGCCGCCGGAACAGATCGATCGGCCACCAGCCGGTGGAGCCGGTGCGGACGAAACGATAGCAGTTCTCGTAGAGCGCCAGCGCGTGGCCGGAGGTGAAGCGCCGCTGAATGTTCAGATTGATCAGCGCAAAGACCTTGGGATCATGCAGCTTCTCGGCCAGGGCGGGCGAATAGGCATATTCGCAGATGCCGCCCTTGAGCTTGGCATAAGACAGAAGCGCCGAGACGCCCCATTCGTGCTGGCCATCTGCGCCGAGCATATCCCATTCGGCAGTGGTTTCCGCCAGCGAACGCAGAGACGCCTTGAGCGTTTCCATGTCGTTGGAATTGTAGCCCACCATCATGCAGAGCGTGCGGGCGTCGATCTGATGCTTGGGCCGGCTGACCAGGTGATCATAGGCGTTGAGCAGAAGAACGTTGGACAGCTTGCGTTGCAGCAGTGTCAGCTTGCCGGAAACATGGATGGCGGCCACGTTCTTTTTCACTGAGGGGCGGCGCAGCGGGCCGCTCAGCTGATCGTGCGGAATATCGTCGGTCTGCATGGCCTGTCCTTCTGGTCCGGCGGCCGTGCTGGCTCTTCCGGTCTGCTCGGATGTAGTATGCCGCAAAAGGCACCCGCGCTCAATTGCTCGTTGGGCACCGTATCGCGGCAGGGGCTGGTCCCGTAAACGGGTGCCTGACGCGCGAAACGAAGAGGCTTGAAAGGGCTTGAGGGACCCGTTTACGGGATCGAACGCCGACATTCGGGCAACAGAGGCGGGATTTTTGCCGTTTCCCGAGTCCGGGTGCCGCTTTCCCCGCGAATCGGATCCCCTCTTCCCGCCGGCGGGTACTCCCGGTCCCGCAGATGGGTGCCTATGGACCTGTGGGCGGGTCCCCAAACCTATTTAACATATTAAAAAGGCTGATCTTTTTGCGGGAAAAGATCTTAAATATTCCTAAAGAATCAAAACCTTGTTGGGGTGCTGCGTTCTTTCCTTTTTAGGGTTTGCAGCAGGTTTCGCGTGCGAAACCCCAGCAAGGTGCGCCTCGCATTGGCGATTCACAGATGGATCGGGATGTGCGATGATCTGGCGAATAACAGGCAAATCATACGATCCGAGCGAGGCAAGAGCACAATGGTCCGCAAACAGGACACCCCCCTGCCCCCCTATTTCAACCTCGATCCCAAGGCGGCGGCGGCCAAGTTGGGCGAACCTATCGACACCGCCCGATTCGCGAAAGCCGCGGCCTTTGCGGGGCGCGGGCGTGATGACCTGGCGAAACGGGGTTATGCGCCCGACGGGCGAAAACGGTTGCGGAAATTCTCGACCTGGGAAATTTGCCGCTACCTGATCCCGGTTGCGCCAGCGCATCTGCGGCGGGTGCTGAACAAGCACCCGGACCTGCCGCAGGGCGAAGGCCACGCCGGGGCGAAATGGTTCAGCCTCGAAGAGGTGTTGCGGCTTCGCGACCACTTTGCCGAAGAAGGGGTGAGCACCAAGGAGTATCGCCCCTATCGTCCCGAGGGGCTGCCGGCCAAGGTGGTGGCGGTGGCCAACTTCAAGGGCGGCGTCGGCAAGACCTCGACGGCGGCGCATCTGGCGATGTCGGCGGCGCTCGACGGCTACAAAGTGCTGGTGATCGATCTGGATTCACAAGGCTCGATGACCTCGATCCTCGGCGGGCAGGTGGCGGATGAGTGGCAAACCGTGTTTCCGCTTCTGGCGCGCGATTACGCGCGGCATCTGCAACAGGAAAACAGCGTGCGCGAAGCGGCGGGTGCCCCCCCTGCCCCGCTCGACGAGACGCTCACCGAGGCGCTGGACTTGTCGTTGCAGGACGTGGTTCAGAACACCCATTGGCCCAACATCGATCTGATCGGTGCGCAGCTCAATCTCTACTGGGCCGAGTTCCAGATCCCGGTGTGGCGCATGGGGCTGAAATCCTGGCCGCTCTGGGATGCGCTGACCGCGGGGCTCGAGGAAGGCGGTGCGCTCGACGAATATGACATCGTGCTTCTCGATACCCCGCCGGCGCTGGGCTATCTGACGATCAATGCGCTGGCCGCGGCGGATATCCTGCTGGTGCCGCTGGGGGCGTCTTTCCTGGAGTTCGATTCCACGGGGCGATTCTTTGACATGCTCTATTCGACCTTCGCCAGCATCGAAGAGGGCGAGAATGGCGCCCGGCGTCGTGCCGGCCTGCCCGAGATGAAGTTCGAATGGGATGTGGTGCGGGCGGTGATCACCCGCTTCGACGCGGCGCAGCAGACCGATTTGGCGAATGTGATCCAGGCCTATTTCGGCGACATGATGAACGCCTATCGGCAGGAATATACCGCGCTGGTGGGTCAGGCTGGCGAAAGTGTCAGCGGAATCTACGAAGCGGATTACCGCAATTTCAACCGCGAGACTTATACGCGGGGGCGCGAAGCGTTCGATCGGACCTATGCGGAGTTCAAGGAGCTCCTGATCGGGTCGTGGTGGCGTGACGCGCAGATGGCAGAGGCAGACAGGACCAAGGAGGCAGAGCATGGCACGGCGCAGACAGCTTGAACCGCCCTCGCCCGAGGCATTGAAAGAACTCGAAGAAGGGTTTGCGCGGGAAAACCGCAGCGGCCTCAGGATGCCGATCGCGGATGTGGTGGGCGAAGCGGCGGCAATGGCCCAGCCCCTGCCCGCCGAGGCGCGCGCCGAACAGGCCCGTGACAAGGCCGATGCGGCCCGGCTGCGCGCGGCTGAAGAGGACGGGCGGCTGGTAACCATGGTACCGGTGGCCGAGGTGCATGTCGCCGGCGTCTCGCGCGACCGGATCGAAGTGGCGCAGGACGAGTTGATGGAGCTGGCCACCTCGATTGTCGAGAGCGGCCTGCGGCTGCCGATCGAGGTCTATCCCAACGACGATGGCTATGCGCTGATCTCGGGGTTTCGGCGTCTCGAGGCGTTTCGCCACCTGGCTGCATCCGAGGGGGGATATACCGAGATCCCGGCCTTTGTGCGGGCGCCGGAGAACGTCGCCGATGTCTATGTCGCGATGATCGAAGAGAACGAGATCCGCGTCGGTCTCAGCCAGTACGAACGGGGTCGCGCGGCGGCCATGGCGGTGTCTGACGGGGTGTTTGCGACGCTGGATGAGGCGGTGAATGCGCTGTTTCGCGCGGCATCCAAGGCGAAACGGTCGAAAATTCGTTCCTTTGCCATGATTCACGAAGAGCTGGCCGACATGTTGGGCCATGCCACCGCAATGAACGAGCGGCAGTGCCTGCGGTTGGCAACGGCGCTTCGGGCCGGTCTCGGGCCTGAGATCAGGGACGCGCTGGAACAGGCCAAACCCGAGGCTGCCGAAGATGAATGGCAGGTGTTGCAGGGCTTTATCAACAAGGCGGAGCAGGCTGAGCGCGCGCCGGGGCGTGGTGGCCGGCCCCGGACGAAACAGGCTGTGACACGCCAGCGTCGTGAGCTTCCCAACGGGATTGCCATCGAGCGCGAGGACGGCGCCAAGGGTGTTGCCATCCGTCTGCATGGGCCGGTGAGCGGTGACATGGTCGATGACTGCATGGCGGAAATCGAGCGGGTGCTGAGCGGCCCGCGATAACGCACCTGATCCGGCATGTCGGGCAAGGGGGTTTCGCTGCGAAACCCCCTTTTTCATGCGCAACGGGCTGCGGGCGCTCTGTTCTGCCGCGGGTAACGAGGCTTGCGGATGCTCCGGGCGGTATTCAGACCGAGGAGTTCCCTGATGCCGATCAACGACCCCTTTGCCAGCCATGCACAAAGCCTGAATGGCCCGGTTACCGGCGGGTTCGACGTGACCCCCGATGACACGACCGACCTTGCCACCCTGCCCCGTGCGCTCATGGTGAGCACGGTCGGCGATGTCGCGGTGCGCTTTCCCGATGGCAGCGACGTGACCCTGCCGGGCTTGAGCCCGGGTGTGATCTATCCGCTGCGGGCCGCACGCGTCCTGGCGACCGGCACCACCGCCACGGGCCTCAAGGGGCTGGTCTGATGCTGGGGGTCGGGCTAGACCTGCGGCCACAGTTTTCCGCCGAGGTGCCTGTCCCTTTGCCGGCGGGCCTCGGCTGGAACAGCGAGGCCCATCCGGTTCGGATCACCCGTGGCATCGGCGGGTTTCGCAGCGAAACCGTCCCGCGCGATCTCGTCGATCCGGCCATCTGGTCGGGCGCGGCCTTTCATGTCGACGCCGCCAGCGGCGACGACGCAAACTCCGGGCTCGGTGCCGCCGACGGTGATTTTGCCAATGCCAAGCGCACGATCTGGGCGGCATTCGTGGCGGGCAATTCCACGGAGGCGCCGTATCGTGTGATCGTCAAACCGGGGCTGTATGCGGAAAGCGATTTTACCCGCAACGGAAATGACGAGCCGTCGCAGCCGGTGGCGGTGATCGGCTGGGGCGGCGAGGTGCGATATCGCACCGGACCCTGGCAGGTGAGCTGGATGGATCAGGGCGGCACCTTCAGCACGATCAAAAGCGCGGTCAGCCGGGTGTTTCGGACCGATGTATTGACCGCGCGCGGGCACTACACCGAACTGGCCGAGGTTGCCGATGTGGCGGCTTGCACCGCCACGCCCGACAGCTGGTGCGACGATGGCGGCACCGTGCATGTCAACATCGGCGGCGCGCCGGGGCCGGGCGACATCGCCTTGATGCGAAGCTTCCACGGGGCGCGCTTCCTGAGCCATGCGGCGGATCTTTACCTCGAGAATGTCCATTGCGAGGGCGGCATTTCCGGCGCGCTGCATTGCGATGCGATGGCCAGCCGAAACGTGGTGGCGGTGAAATCTTCGTTTCGATATTCCGCGCCGCCCACGCCTTCTGCGGCCCAGGATGCCGCGCGGCTGCGGCGGACCAGCGGGCTCCTGGCGTTTTTCGACTGTGATGCCAGTGCCGGGGCCAAGGACGGCTGGAATTTTCACGAAGACGGCGTCGCCGGAATGCATGTGCTGATGGAGCGCTGCACCGGCTTTGACAATGGCGCGCTTGGCGCGACATCCTGCAATGCGCTGACCAGTCACGACGCCGTCAGGATGATTGTTCTGGGGGGCGGCTTTGGCCATTCGCGCAACGGAACCGAGGTCCATTGCATCCAGCAGACGACCAGCTTTCTGGCCGGGTGCCGGGCGGTGGCCCGCGATGTAGATGGCACTTCGGTGGCCTACAAATGTTCGTTCGAAGGCGTGATGTGGCTGTATGAGGCGGTGGGCGACGCCGCTGGCGCCGCCAGCAACCTCGCGATCGAGGCGAATTCGGGCACCGTCTTTACCCGCGGGTTTCAGGCCGTGGCGGGCGGGGTGTCGGCGGCGAGCGGCGGTTCGGTTTCGCCATTTTGAAAGCGGCCCGGGACACGCAGGGCCCCGGGGTTTCGCATGCGAAACCGGGAAAAGTGGGTCATAGGTTCTGACTAACTTCGGTGGGCCAGCGTCGCGTTGGCTGTGCGGGCCTGACGCAGAAAGACCAGCGCCGCGACGGTTTGGCCAAGCGGCAGGGCCCAGAGCGCCTGGGGGTGAGTCAGCACCGGCAGCAGCAGCGTAAGCGAAAGACCGAAGTTGACGGCCGCGAGGCGCAGCGGCAGGCCGCTCTGACCCAGCGCGACCAGCGCTTGGATCAGGGGCATCAGCACGGCCGAAAGCGCGCCGGTCAGCAAGAGCGGCGGCAGCAGCGGCAAGGCGGCCTGCGCTTTCTCCGGCCCGAGGAGCGGCAGAACGGCGGGCGCGAGCGCCGCGGTTGCCGGGTAGACCACCGCGACAATCAGCGCCACGCGCCAGACGCTCTGGCGCAGTTTCGCTGCGAAACCTGCCGTGCCAACCATCGCTTTGAAGCGGGGCAGGGCGAGATAACGCAGCGGGGCGAGGGCCAGTGTATCGACCAGCTCGACCAGCCGCGCCGCGATCTGGAAAGCGCCGGCAGCGGGCAGCCCGAGCGCGAGGCCGATCAGAAATTGCACGGTCGGAAAGGTCGCCGCGTTCAAGAGCGGCCGCAGGGTAAGCCGCGCCAGCTCGGGAATAAGCGGGAGGGCAGGGCCGCGTGCGGTCAGGCGCGGCGGCGCAAGCACGAGGCTGAAGGCGGCATTCAGCCCGGCATTGGCGAGGGCAAAGCCAGTCAGGCTCCAGGCGCCCCATCCTTGCATCAGGCCAAAGAGCGTGAGCCCGGCCGCGAGGCCCTGAGCTGCCAGCGTGCGCAGCGCCAGGGCATGCAGGCGCAGGGCGCGGCGCAGCGCGCCTTCCGAAGGTGCCGCGAGCGCGTTGAGAAGCGGCAAGGCGGTAAGCGCCAGGAGATGCGGCCGGCTGTCGGCGGGCAGAACGGCAGTCGCGGCAAGACAGAGCAGGGCGGCGGCAAGGCCTGTGGCAAGCGACAGCAGGAAGATCGGCCGGTCGGGCGCCTCGGCGGTGATGCGAAGTTCGCAAACTCCGGCCTTGTGCAACGTCTGAAGCAGCTTTGGCAGGGCGAAGGCCGTAGCGAAGGCCCCGATCTCGGCCAGCGGCAAAAGGCGCGCGGCCAAGAGAAAGATCGCGGCCGAGAGGCCCAGCCGCGACCATTGCAACAGAATGGCCCATCCCGTCATGCGGCCAGCCGGGTGGGGCGCGGGCCGAGCCTTGCCGTCAACGGGCGTTCGACATGGAGATGCACCGCGCGCGCGGCCCAAAGGCAGAGGCCGACAAGCAGGACACAGAAGACCAGCGCCGCCAACGGATGCGCCGGCATCACTGGCACAAGAACCAGTGTTCCCAGACGCAGGGGAAATCGATGGGAGAGGTAAAGCGCATAGGAGGCGTTGCCGATCGATTGCAGCGGCAAGTGGCGATCGGGTGCCAATAGCGTGCCGGCCGCGACAATCACCGTGGCGGGCAGGCCGGCGGCCAGGACGCGGGGCAGGGCGGTCTGGTGCAGCACCACCAGCAACGCGAGGCCGGTCACCAGAGCCAACCCCGCCAGTGGCGCCGAGGGCCGGACAAACCCGCATTGCCAGAGGCGGGCGAGGGCGATGCCGAAGGTGAATTCAAGGATCAGCGGATTGGCATAGAAAACCGTCGCCGTTGTCTGCGGTAGCGCCGGGCCGAGCAGGCAAAGCGCCGCCAGTCCGGCGCAGCAGGCCAGCAACGGGCGGGGCAGGGCCAGGCAAAGAGCGAGCAGCGCGTAGAAAAAGACCTCGTAATTCAGCGTCCAGCCGAGCGAGAGCACCGGGGCAATGCGGCCGTCAGCCCGCTCATAGGGCAGAAAGAGGTAAGAGCTGGCGATTTGCGCCGGATCGAGGCTGGTGGATTTCAGCGAGCCGGGCGCGGCGAGCAGCAGGGCCACCATAAGCGTGGTGAACAGCGCATAAAGCGGCACGACACGGCGCAGTCTGCGCCAGAGAAAGGCGCCGGGGCGGGCGGCAAAGCGGGCCGCGGAAAGCGTGATGATGAACCCCGATATGATGAAGAAGATATCAACACCACGGGTCCAGGGCAGTGCCGCGCCGGGCAGGTCGAGCGCAAAGTAATGCGCCGCTTCGGCGCGCACATGTCCGATCAGCACAAGAAGCGCCGCCAGCGCGCGCAGCGATTGCAGTCCCTCGAGGTGCTCAGGCGGCGTCACGGGCCATCTCTCGTCGCGGAAGGAACAGCGGGATGATCTCGGCCCGGGTGCGCACGGCCGGTCGCGCCAGGCGCAGGATCACAGCAACAACGATGAGCGAGGCCAAGAGATTCTGGTGCAGGAGATAGGGCCCGTGCGAGGAAAACAGCAGCGCCGCGCCGAACTGGGCATAGGCGATGGTGGCCAGGAAACTGCTTTGCGCACGGTGAAAGAGCAGCCGGAGCCCAAAGCTCAGCCCGACGAGCACGATGGCCCCTCCGAAGGGGCCAAAATCTACGTAAGGCGCTGTAAATATTGGAAAAGCACCGCCTCCCCTGACCGCGTCGATGGCGGGGGCCAGCGGCAGAATCGCGTGATCGACGAGACCGTCGGTAAAGGTGAGCACCGCCAGCCCGTGAAAAGTTTCGGCCCCCCAGGTGCGCGGCACATCCGAGGAGATCGGCGCAAAGCCGTTCCAAAGATCGTTCACCGTGTAGAAGGCGAGCTTTTGCAGCCCGACCGGCACGGCCTGGGTAGCGACGGCCGGGTTGATCAGCGTCTCGCGCAGCACCCAGACGGTCAGGAACAGCGCTGCGCCGGTCATCAGCCAGGGCAGGGCAAAGACACGCCGGCGGATCAGGCAGGCGGCGAGATAGGCCGAGAGGGTGAATTGCAGCAGCAACAGGCGCTGGCTCATCACGATGGGCAAGAGCGTCAGGGCGACGAGGTTCATCAGCAGGGTCGCGCGGCACAGGGCGTGGGCCCGCCTCGAAAGTCGGCCCCGCCCGGCCACAAGGATCGCGGCGGCCAGGCATCCGGTGGCGGGCAGCGCGGCGTAGAACAGGCGCATACCGGTGAACAGCTTGTTCTGCAAAAGGAACTCGCGGGCGGTGATGGCCTCCGCCGTGGTCAGGATCACCAGCGCCCGCAATCCGCCAAGCTGCCGCGCGGTAAGTCCGATCCAGAGCAGGGTGACCGCCAGAAGCACGAGATTTGCCAGAAAGGTCAGCCACGCGGCGCGCGACAGGTCTGGCACGCTGCGGGTCGCGACGCGGCGGGGCAGGGCGGTACAGGCCGCCAGGTGGCCGACGACCCAGGCCGAGAGCGCGGTGACATGCCAGAGCGCGCCAAGGCCGGTAAAGGCCGCCGGATCGAGATCATGCCGCGCCATGAAGACCGGCACCAGATCGAAGGCCTCGGGCGCGGCCAGCGCGAGGCAGGCAACCGCGACCGTCAGCCCCCAGCAGACCAGCAACAGCACCAGCGGCGACAACGCAGGCATCAGGCCGCCTGCGGCAGGGCGCGGGCGGCGTCGTAAATCGCCCGGTCAGCGGCGGTCAGCGCCTCGATCCGGCGGCGCAGTTCCCCGGTCAGCTCTTTCGGCACCGGAGCGCGGTTGCGGTGCAGCACAGGCAGCGGCAGGCCGGTCAACTGGCGCAGCCCGCGGGCAAATCCTGACGGGTCCGCCAGGTCGCCGATCAGCGCGAACCGGGCCAGGTTCTGATGCGCGCGCCGCAGCGCCGCCGGCAGGTTGCGGCAGCTTGGCCCCGTCTCACGAGCGAAATAGAACAGGTATTGCGATGCGATGTGGCGCGCCTCTTCGGTCTCGACAAAGGCGGCGAGCGTGGCGGCACGGGCCGGGTCCGGGTGGCGCCGCTGAAGGTAGTGATAATGCGAGACGAACCGGGCCACCGGATCGCGCAACAAAGTGACATACTGATAGCCCGAACTGGCGTGCAGTCGCGGATCATAGCGCACATGCCCGGCGATGCAGCGCACCCGGCGTTGCAGCAGGCATTGAAGCACGATGTCGCGGTGGTCGTAGTCCGAGAGGATATGCGCCATGCCGTCGAGCCGCGGATCGCCGAGGCCGAGCGGGATCGTCGATTGCGACAGTACATAGCGCAGCCGCAGCGCGGCGCCAAAGCTCGACCCGCCGCATTTCGGTACGTGAATATAGACAAGGCCGCGCATCAGATCACCTCGCGTTTGCGTTTTGTTAAGGAAAACACGCCCAAGGTTAATGCGGGTTTAACGCCGCAAGGAGGGCGCGATGCGCATCGTCCATGTCGTGACCCGGTTGCTTCGCGCCGGGTCGGAAGAGAACACGCTTGCCTGTTGTCGCTGGCAGGCCGAGGCCGGTCACGAGGTGGTGCTGGTGCATGGCGCCGAGGCCGACGCCGCGCTGGCCGCGGCCGCCGGCGTTCGCTGTATCGCCCTGCCCGAAATGGTGCATCCGATCCGGCCCTACGCCGATGCGCGGGCGCTGGCGGCATTGCGACGGCTGTATCTGCGGTTGGCCCCGGATGTGGTGCACAGCCATCAGAGCAAGGCCGGCGTTCTCGGACGTCTGGCCGCCGATGTGGTGCCCGAAGCACGGGTCATTCATGGCCTGCACCTCTTGCCCTGGGCGCATGTGAGCGCGGCGCGGCGACGGGTCTACCTGGCGGCAGAGCGGGCCGTGGCGGGGCGCACCGACGCTTTCATCGGGGTCAGCCGGGCGCTGTGCGAGGCCTATGCGGCGGCCGGGATCGCTCCGCGCGGGCGGCTGCATTGTGTGCGCTCGGGCATGGATCTGGCGCGGTTTCGCGAGGCCCGGCCGCCGCCCGACTGGCGCAGCCTCCTGCACCTGCCGCCCGGTGCGCCACGCCCGCCGGTGGCGGTGATGCTGGCCGCTCTGGAACCGCGCAAACGCCATGTGGCCTTCCTGAGGGCCTTTGCGGCCTTACGGCGCCTGATGCCGGAAATGCGGGTGATCCTGGCCGGCGCCGGGCCCGAGGAGGCGCGCATTCGCCGCACAATGGCGCAACTTGGCCTTGGCGACCGGGTGACGCTCTGCGGCCATCGCGCCGATCCCGAGGCACTGCTGGCGCTGGCCGACATCTCGCTTCTGGCCTCCGAGCGCGAGGGATTGCCACGGGTGGCGGTGCAATCCCTCGCGGCGGGGGTGCCGGTTCTGATCAACGACCTGCCGGGCATCGACGAGGTGCTGTGCGATGGCGTCAACGGCCGCATCCTGCCGGCGCGCGACCCGGCGGCATTGGTGCGCGAAATGCTCGACCTGTCGCGCAGCCCAGCGCGGTTGGCGAAGCTGCGGCAGGGCGCGGCGACGAGCGACCTTGGCGCCTGGGCGCAGGCGCGGCTGGGGCCGGACACCACGGCGCTGTATGGCGCTTCGCGGGCCGGTGTGGCGGCATGAGGCTGGCGATCAACGCCCGGTTTCTGAGCCAGGCGACGTCGGGCGTGCAGCGCTTCGGTCGCCAAATCGTGGCCGCCCTGGATCAGCGCCTGACGACGGATCCGGCGCTGCGCGCGCGTCTCGGCCCGGTGGTGGCCTATGCGCCCGAGGGGGCAGAGCATCCCGGCTGGCAGGCGGTCGAGCTGCACCGGCTGCCCGGCGGGCGGGGCCATGCCTGGGAGCAGACCGCGCTGCGACGCGCGGCGCGCGGCCGGGTGCTGTTTTCGCCGGGCAATTCCGGGCCACTTTTGCACCGGCGTCAGGTGTTGGTGCTGCATGATGCCAACCTCTGGGAAATCCCCGAAGCCTATGATTGGCGGTATCGTGCCCTGCATCGCACGCTGCGGCCGCCACTGGCGCGCCGGTCCGCCGCGCTGGTGACCGTGAGCCGCCATTCCGCCCGGCAATTGAGCGCGCTGCTGGGGGTGGATGCGGCGCGGTTCTCACGGGTGCCAAATGCCGCCGACCATGTGCGGCACGTGACCCCGGAGCCGGAGATTCTGGGCCGCCTCGGGCTCGGCCGCCAAGGTTATCTGCTCTGCGTCGGCAACCGCTCGCCCAACAAGAACATTGCCCCGCTTGTCGCCGCCCATGGGCTGGCTGGCGACCTGCCGCCGCTGGTGGTGGTGGGCGGCGCGGCGCCGGGGCTGGCCGAGGCACGGCCGGGCGCGGTAATCGCCCCGGGGCGGGTGTCTGACGGTGCCTTGCGGGCGCTTTACGAAGGGGCGGCTGGCTTTGTGTTTCCTTCGCGTCACGAAGGGTTTGGCATTCCGCCGCTCGAGGCGATGGAGCTGGGATGCCCGGTTTTGGCAGCCCGCGCCGGCGCCTTGCCGGAGGTGCTGGGTCCGGCGGCGCTCTGGTGCGATCCGGCGTCGCTGCCCGACATGGCGCAGGGGCTTCGGACGCTGGCCGGGCTGGGCGCGTCTGAGCGTGCGGCGCTGATCAAGGCGGGGCAGGCGCAGGCGGCGGGCTATCGCTGGGCGCGGAGCCTTGATCTTCTCTTGCCGGTGCTGTTCCGTGCAGGAGCAGGCGGCGTGCCGGCGCTTCGACCCAGCGATGCAGGCGGTCTGCGGCGCACAGGCTGAGCGCGAGAAGCAACGGCAATGCCCAGCCGGGTGCGGCCCGGTCGGCGCTTTCGGTGAACTGCTCGATCAGCTTGAAGCCGGGGATCTGCACCAGCGCATGGACCATATAGAGGCAATAGGAGATGCGGCCCAGATAAAGCAGGGCGCGCGGCGGGCCGGGCCGCCACAGCAGGAGTCCGGCCAGCAGCAGCGGCAGACCGGCCAGAAACAGCGCGTCGGCTTGGCTGGCAATTGCCGCCGCTTGCAGGGCAACCGCAGCCGCACAAAGCGCCCGCCCCAAGCGTGGCGCGTGACGGCCCCCGAACAGATAGGCCAGGCCCATACCCACCAGGAACTCGGGCAGGATGCGCAGGCCGCCGAAATCGTTCTCGAGCCGGGTGAAGGCCAGGCCCGGCGCCGGCAGTGCCGCCTCGATCGCGGTGATCCAGAGCAGCGCCACGGCAAGGCTGGACGCCAGCGCGCGGCCGGGCGGCAGGCGCAGCATCCATGCCGCCAGCAGTGGAAACAGCAGGTAGGCAAAGGCCTCGGCGGCGATGGACCAGGAGGGATAGTTCAGCCCGCCGGTTTCGGTGATCCCCCAGGCGTGCAGCAATACGAGATGCAGCAGCGCCATCTCGCCGATGTCATAGGACAGCGGCCGGGCAGGTACAAACGCTGGCCCAATTGCCAGGATCAGCGCCGCCAGCCCGAGGGTGACGAGATGCACCGGGTAAAGCCGGGCGAAGCGGCGCCAGAGAAACCGGCCGGGGCCGAAGTCGCCGCCACGGATCAGCGGCGCATAGACCAGCATCATCACCGCCCCCGACAGGCAGAAAAACAGATCGACCGCGAGATAGCCCCGGGCTACCAGCAGCGGCACCGGCGCGGCGGTTTGTGGCCAGAAATGAAAGAGCACCACCCAGAGCGCCGCAAGCCCGCGCAACGCGGTCCAGGCGGCAATCTCCGGCGGGCGGCTCATCGCCCGGTCGGGGCGAGGACAAGACCGGCAGTGCGGCAGAGCAGCAGCAGATCAAGCGGCAGGCTCTGTTCCGCCCGGTAACGCCGGTCGAGTGCGACACGCTTGCGATAACAGCCGTCGGGGCGGCCTTCGACCTGCCAGAGCCCGGTGATGCCGGGCTTCTGCGCCAGGTAGGTCTGTGGCTCGCCGTCGTAGAAGGCAAGCTCGCCGGCGGTGATCGGGCGCGGTCCGACAAAGGACATCTCGCCGCGCAACACATTCCAGATCTGTGGCAGCTCGTCGAGCGAGAGCCGGCGCAGGTGGCGGCCAAGCGTGGTGATGCGGGGATCCTGGTGCAGCTTGAACGCCAGCGCCCATTCGACGGCGGCCAGCGGATCGCGAGCGAGGGTTTCGGCCAGAACCCGCTCGGCGTCGGGCACCATGGTGCGGATCTTCCAGCAGCGAAAGCTCTGGCCATCGAGACCGATCCGGGTATGGCCGAAAAACCCCGGCCCGCCGTTGCTGCGAACCAACAGCCAGAGCAGGGCGATCAGCGGAACGATTGCCGGCAAAAGCAGCAGCACGATCGCCAGATCGAGCGCGCGTTTGCCAAAGCTCGCGTAAAAGGTTCGTCCCGGACGAGTGGACAGGGGCAGATCGGTGGAAACTTCCGTCATGCGGGGCCTCAAAGGTCGGTCCCACCCAGCCTTTGGTTAACCGCGATTAACCCTGAATGCGGTTAACAGGCCGTAAACGGAAATTGATTAAAATCAGATGGATAGATTAACCACTCGGTAACCTTTCGGCACCGTTTCACGTCGGGTTCAGAGCCCGCTGGCGTCAGGTGCTTTCAAAGCTCACTTCACCGGGGATCACCCGGGCCACGGTGAGCCGGCCGGTGGCATAGGCGCCGGTGTCGACGGCGATGCGGCCCTGATCGGCGCTGGGGGCATCGACGATCGTGTGGCCGTGCAACACCCATTGCCCGTCGCGGCGCGGCGTGGTCAGGAAATCGGGGTGGCCCCAGGTGAGGGTGCGATGCGCCTGTTGGTCGAGCGGTTTCGCCGGGTCGGCGCCGGCATGTACGACGGTGACGTTGCCGGTTTCGTGCATCAGCGGCAGCAGTCGCATCCAGTCGATCAACTCGGAGCCCATGGCGCGGCGCAGGGCATCGGCGGCGATCTTGAGATCGATGCCCGCCGTTGTCTGGGTCACGCCGGTGACACCAAAGCTTGCCAGCGTCTGCAAGCCGCCGTTGCGAATCCAGCGCGGGCCCTTGTCCTGCGGCGCGTCGAGAAAGGCGAGCAGCATGTCCTCGTGGTTGCCGCGCAAACAGGTGATGTCGGGGCTGGCCTGCAAGCGGCGCAGCACGCCGGCGCCATCGTCGCCCCGGTCGATGTAATCACCGACACAGATCAGCGGCAGGTCATCCGGCAGGCCGCGCAGCACCCGGTCGAGCAGATCCAGCCGCCCATGGATGTCGCCCATGGCATAGAATCCCGATTCGGGAGCGATTGGATCGAAGGCGGCCGGTTTCGGCGTGCGAAAGGCCGACAGCAGGGTCTTTAGTTTCATTTTTAAATCAGTCGCAGTCTCACCCGGCCTCTTATGCGCTGTTTCGGTCAGGAATGGAATCGCGGTCACGCGGAATTGTTAGCTGCAATCCGGGGCTTGCGCTGTGGCCAGTGTCAAAATCGCCACATGATCTGGGGATTACGGCAAAACTTGGGCCAAGGCGGATGTAGCCGACCAATGGCGCATGTAGTTTGCCAGTAATTATTCAGGGGCAGGTGATTTGAGACGCCGGGTGACAACGGGGATTGCTTTTGTGCTGTGCGGGTCGGCGCTGGCCGAGCCGCAGATCCAGTCAGGATACACGACCTATGGCACCCCGGGCCTGATCGAAATGCCGACCGCCCATGCCATGCCCGACGGCGAATTGGCTTATACCTTCAGTTATTCCCGCAACACCAAGCGCAATACGCTGACCTTCCAGATGGCGCCCCGGCTGACCGGCAGTTTCCGCTATGCGCTGCTCAATGACATGGACCCGAGTTCTGGGGCGAACTTGGGGACCTCCGGCAGTTTCCGCTTCGACCGAAGCTTTTCGCTGCAATATCTGATCTCCGAGGAATCCGAGCGCTGGCCGGCGGTGTCGGTTGGGCTGAACGACTTTCTCGGCACCGGCATCTACCGGTCCGAGCATGTTGTCGCCAGCAAGACGCTCACGCCACAGCTTCGGGTGACCGGCGGCATCGGCTGGGGCCGTCTGGCCGGGGTCGGCGCATTCGACAACCCGCTCGGGGTTGTGGCCGACCGGTTCAAGACGCGCGAAGACCGGGTCTCCAATCAGGGCGGTCAGCTCGAGGCGAGCGAGATTTTCCGCGGCGATGCGGCGTTTTTCGGCGGGGTCGAGTTTCAGGCTACCGAAAAGCTGAAATTCAGCGCCGAATTCTCCTCCGACCGATACGAGCTCGAGGACGGCGCGACCTTTGATTACGAGAACCCGTTCAATTTCGGCGTCAGCTATCAGGTGCGCAAGAATATCAACCTCAAGGCGCATTACCTCTACGGCTCCGAAGTGGGCGTCCAGCTGACCTATGCGGTCAATCCCAAGAACCCGCCCAATTACAGCGGGCTGGAAAAGGCGCCGCCGCCTGTGGTGCGTCGCAGCGCCGCCGCGCTGGGCTGGGAGGAAACCTATCGCATCAGCGCGCAGAACAGCACCGAACGGCGCGCCGATCAGGTGCTGAAACAATACGGCATGGGGCTGCACGGGCTGACGATCACCGGCGCCACCGCGCGGATCGAAATCGACAACCGCAGCTATCTGAGCCAGGCGCAGGCCGTGGGCCGCGCGGCGCGCGCGATGACCGGCGTGCTGCCGGCGCAGGTCGAGACCTTCGAGGTGGTGCCGGTCAAAAACGGCATTGCGGGCGCCGAGGTCACCCTGCGGCGGCGCGATCTGGAAACGCTGGAATTCGAGCTCGACGGCGCCTGGGACAGCTATGCCCGCGCGCGGATCGAAAGCGCGACAGATCCGCTGAATCCGGTGCCGGGGCGCTACCCGTATTTCGACTATGACATCGGCCCGTATTTCGCGACCAGCTTTTTCGACCCGGACAACCCGTTCCGGGCCGATGCCGGTATCGAGCTCTCGGCCCGGTTCGAGCCGGTGCAGGGCGTTGTGCTGCAAGGCGCGGTGCGCAAGAAGCTGGTGGGCAATCTCGACGAGTCGACGCGGGATTCCACTTCGGTGCTGCCGCATGTGCGATCCGACTTCAATCTCTACGAAAAACACGGCGATCCGGCGCTCAAGCATCTGACCGGCGGCTATTACTTCAAGCCCGGCGAAGACCTCTATGGCCGCGTCACCGCCGGCTATTTCGAAACGCAATATGGTGGCATCTCGACCGAGCTGCTGTGGAAGCCGGTCGACAGCCGGCTCGCCGCCGGGGTCGAGGTCAACTATGTCCGCCAGCGGGCCTTTGACCAGGGGTTCGAGTTCCGGGATTACGAAATCGCCACCGGCCATGCCTCGCTGTATTACGATTTCGGCAATGGCTATGAGGCGCAAATCGATGCCGGGCGTTACCTTGCCGGCGATTGGGGTGCGACCTTCGCGCTTGACCGGACCTTCAAGAACGGCTGGTCGGTCGGAGCCTTTGCCACGCTGACCGATGTGCCGTTCGACGAGTTTGGCGAAGGCTCGTTCGACAAGGGCATCAGGATCGAGATCCCGATCGGCTGGGTCAATGGCCAGGCCACGCGCGAGACTTATACAAACGTGATCCGGCCGGTCACCCGTGATGGCGGCGCGCGGGTGAATATCAACGACCGGCTTTACGAGACGGTGCGCGACACCCACCAGCCGGCACTGGCCGACACATGGGGGCGGTTCTGGAGATGATGCGCAATCTCGTGATCCTCACCCTGGTTCTGCTGGCCGCCTGTAGCCGGCCGGCGCCGGACGTGCGCAGCCAGATTTCCCGCGCGCAGCTCAACGAGGTGACCGAGCCGCTGATGCTGGCCGAGCTCGATGGCCTCGGCACCGCCGCCGGCGTCACCCGGGTCGCGACCAATGGCGATATTGTCACCTGGCAGACCGGCGACAAGGTGGGGCTCAGCTTTCGCTCCGGTGTTCTTGTCGCCACGCGCGGGCTGGGGCAGGATCTGATTTCGGCCGATGTGAGCCATACGCGCGCCGCCCTGCGCGGCGAACGCCAGGGCTATTACACCAAGTTCCACAGCTATCTGGACGGCGAGCATCAGACGCGGTTCCGTAGCTTTCAATGCATCGTCACCGCACGCACGGCCGAGCAGATCGTCATCTTTGAACGGGTCCACGCAACGACGAAGGTCGAGGAGACCTGTCATTCGCCGGGCTTGCGGGTGGACAACGCTTATTGGTTTGGTGACGGGATCATGTGGAAATCGAAACAATGGGTCAGCCCGTTTGCCGGGTATCTTCTGACCGAGCGCCTGGTGCGCTGAGAGTGAATTCCGAGGGAGAAGAAACGTGAATATCTTGGGGAACTTGCGAAACCTGGGGCTTGTCGTCGGCCTCGCGGCACTCGCGGCCTGCGGCGTGACCTATACCAGCCCGACGGTGAAATCCCAGGCCGCCGGTGCCAAGGTGCGGGTCGTGGCGCTCAGCACCCAGAGCGTGCTGCTGGCCAACCGCGAACCCTATGTGCCCCGCTCGCTGCCCGAGGTCTTTTATATGGGCACGGGGGGCGGCACGGCCAATCCCGGCGCGGCACTCCCTCCGGCGCCTTATGTGCCCAACGAGGTGCGCCAGACCCTGACCCTGCGCCTGCCCTCGGACCCGCCGGTCGAGCCCTATCGCATCGGTGTCGGCGACGTGGTGCTTCTGTCGACCAACGGGTCGGCCAGCACCATTGAAGAGCTGTCGGGCATCCTCGCCGTGCAAAATCAGCGCCAGGGCTTCACCGTGCGCGAAGACGGCGCCATCTCGATCCCCAATATCGGACCGGTCTCGATTGCCGGGATGACGCTGGAAGAGGCCGAGGCGCGGCTGTTCCGGGCGCTGGTGGAAAATCAGGTCGACCCGGATTTCTCGCTCGAAATCTCGGAATTCAACTCGAAGAAGATCGTCGTCGGCGGCGCGGTGGTCAATCCGACCATCGTACCGGTAACCTTGAACACGCCGAACCTGGGCCAGGTGCTGACCGCCTCGGGCGGGCTGGCGCTTCAGGACGAAGAGTTCGCCTCGATCCGGCTCTATCGCGACGGCACGCTCTATCAGATCCCGATCCGCGATTTCTACAACCGGCCCGAACTGCAACGCACCCGGCTGCTGGACGGGGACGCGATCTATGTCGACACCTCTTATGATCTCGAACGGGCCCTGACCTTCTACCAACAGAAAATTAACGTCCTGAGCCTGCGCAACCAGGCGCGGGCGCAGGCGCTGACCGAACTGTCGACCCAGATCGGACTGCGGCGCGCCGCTCTGGACGAGCAGCGCAGCAATTTCGAGGCGCGGGCCGAACTCGGTGCGGAAAAGCGCGACTACGTCTACCTCGCCGGCGAGGTCAACAATCAGAGCCGCTTTGCCCTGCCGTATGCCCAACAGGCCAATCTGGCGGATGTGCTGTATGACAACGGCGGCTTCAGCACCCAGACCGGCAACCCGGCGCATATCTATGTGCTGCGCGCCTCTTCGAACCCGGCCGATTTCGGGGCGGTCACGGCCTGGCATCTTAACGCCGGAAATGCCGCCAACATCACCATCGCCACCCAGATGGAGATGCGGCCCAACGATGTCGTGTTCATCGAGGAACAGCCGATCACCAAGTGGAACCGCGCGCTCAGCCAGTTCTTCCCGCCGCTGATCAGCATCGCGACCTCGGCGGTCCGGCAATAAGCTCTGCCGGCCCCTGTCCAGGGCAGGCCCCGGACCAATCCGGGGCCGTTTCCGCCTGCGCCGGTTGCGCGGGGCTGATATGGCTGGTTCATGACGCAGGACGGCGCGCTTCGGCTGGCCGCGCGGCGCACGCAGGCGGGCAGGGGATGACGCGGCCCGGCCGCGCCGTCGCCCCGATGCCGCCGATCAGCCCTGCTGATAGCGGCGCAGTGCGGCCTCGACGCCGTCAGCCCAGATCAGGCTGAGCCATGTGGCAAAAGCTTGGGAAAACCGGGCATTTTCGGCCAGGGCGCCATAGAACTGACGCTGTTCGAGCCAGGCTTGCGGGGCGTCCCGGGCGTCCCGGGCGGCCAGCGCGGCGGCGTTGAGTTGATCCCAGACCGGATCGTTGGGCTCGATGCTGCTGCCGTCCTCGCGGGTTCCGGCGCACATTCGGCACCACAACGCCTGGCTCAGCGCCAGACCTTCGACCGGGGTGCCGGCGGCGAGGCTGTCGCGGATGCCGGGCAGCACCGCGCCGGTGTGACGCGACGAGCCGTCAAAGGCGACGCGGCGCACGGTGTCGTGGATCTTGGGGTTCGAGAACCGCCGGTCGATCAGGTCGACATATTGCGCCGTGCTCATCCCCGGCACGTCATGCACATGCGGCGCGATCTCGTCGAGCGCGACCTTGCGCAGCAGCGCCTTGATGCCGGGGTGGGCCATGGCGCCGGCGATGGTCTCGATGCCCAGAATTTCGGCGGGAGCGGCGATCACCTGATGGCCGCCGTTGAGCATCCGCAGCTTCATCGCCTCGTAGTCATGCACCTGCGCCGAGATCGTCGCGCCGGCCGTTTCCCAGCCCGGGCGGCCGTTGCAGAAATCGTCCTCGATCACCCATTGGCGAAAGTTCTCATGCGTCACCGGCACGTCATCCTCGACGCCGAGCGATCGGACCAGTTCGAGCTCCTTGCGGCCGGTGGCGGGCACGATGCAATCGACCATGGAATTGGGAAAGCTCGAGTTCTCTTCAATCCAGGCCGCGAGATCGGGATCCATCAGCCCGGCCAGCCCGAGAACCACCTCGCGCAGCTTGTCGCCATTGCCGGGCAGGTTGTCGCAGCTCTGGCAGGTGAAGGGCTTGTCGCCCGCTGCGCGCCGCGTCCGCAGGGCGGCGATCATCGCGCCAAAGGCGGTTTTCGGCGCCTCGGGGGTGGCGATGTCGTGCTGGATGTCGGGGTGCGCGGGATCGAAATTCTTGGTCGCGGGATCAAGAAAATAGCCGCCCTCGGTCACCGTCAGCGCAACGATGCGGATTGCCGGATCGGCCAGCTTCTCGATCAGCGGGCCGTTGCCCTCGACGATCGGCACATAGTCGATCATCGATCCCACCACTTCGGCCGAGCTGCCGGCGGGGTCGAGCTCGATCAGGGTGGTCAGGTAATCCTGCGCCGCCATCTTCTGGCGCATCGCCTCGTCATAGGGGCGCACGCCGGCGCCGACGATGGCCCAGTCCTGCGCCTGCCCTGCCTGCATCAGCCGGTGCAGATACCAGGCCTGGTGCGCGCGGTGGAAATTGCCGAGTCCGATGTGCACGATGCCGGGGGTCAGTTCCGACCGGTCATACGTCGGCCGCGTGATGGCCTCGGGCAGGTCGTTCAGGGTGGCGTTCGACAGTTTCATGTTTTCGTCCCTTGTCCGGTCAGCTCATCCATTGGCCGCCATCGACGTTGTAGGTTTGCGAAACGATGTAGTTGGCCTCTTCCGAGGCCAGGAACACCGCCATTCCGGTGAGGTCCGCCGGCACCGCAAAGCGGCCGGCGGGGACGCCGGCTTCGACCTCGGCCTTTTTCTGGCCGGGGGCCTTGCCTTCGAGCCTGGCGAACATGGAATCGACATGCTCCCAATGCTCGCCGTCGACCACGCCCGGCGCGATGGCATTGACGTTGATGCCATGCTTGATCAGGTTCAGCCCGGCCGATTGGGTCATCGAGATGACCGCCGCCTTGGTCGAGCAATAGACCAGCACCAGAGGTTCGCCGCGCCGCCCTGCCTGGGACGCCATGTTGATGATCTTGCCGCCCGTGCCCTGGGCGATCATCTGCCGCGCCGCCGCCTGCATGGTGAACAGCACCCCCGCGACGTTGACCGCATAAAGCCGGTCATAGCTGTCGCGGGTGATGTCCACCGTCTCGGCCGCATCGAAGAGCGCGGCATTGTTCACGAGGATGTCCAGTTTTCCCTGAGTCTTCACGACCTCAGCTATCGCCTGGTCGATGCTCTCCTGCCGCGTGACGTCGAGGTGAACGGCGCTGGCGCCGTCCCCGATCTCATTCGCGGCTGCCCTGGCGGCGTCGAGGTTGATATCCCCGATCGCCGCCCTGGCGCCCTCGTTCACGTAGGCCTTGGCAAATTCCTTGCCGATGCCCCGTGCTGCACCTGTGATCAGCGCGGATTTGCCAGACAGTCGCATCAGTCCAGCCGAAGCCCGTCGGCGCCGAATTTGTGGATGTGCTGGGCCTGCGGCGTCAGATAGACGGTGTCGCCGTGGCGCACGTCGACATCCCCCCCGGCCCGCACGGTCAGCGGATCGCAGCCCGGAATGCCGTGGATGTGGATGAAGGTGTCGGACCCCAGGTGCTCGGCCACGCCGACGGTACCCTGCCATGCGCCCTCGGTGGTCGAGACGTCGATATGCTCGGGGCGGATACCGATGGTGTGGACGCTGTGTTCCGACGCCAGCTTGCCTTCGATCAGGTTCATCTTGGGCGAGCCGATGAAACCGGCGACGAACTTGTTGCGCGGGCGGCGGTAGAGCTCCAGCGGGCTGCCCACCTGTTCGATCACGCCGGCCTGAAGCACCACAATCTTGTCGGCCATGGTCATCGCTTCGACCTGATCGTGGGTGACATAGATCATCGTCGTGGCGAGGCGCTTGTGCATCTCGGAGATTTCCAGCCGCATCCCGACCCGCAGCGCCGCGTCGAGGTTCGACAGCGGTTCGTCGAACAGGAAGGCCGAAGGCTCGCGCACGATGGCCCGGCCGATGGCCACCCGCTGACGCTGGCCGCCCGAAAGCTGGCCGGGGCGCCGGTCGAGGTAGTCGGTCAGGTTCAGCGCCTTGGCCGCGGCCTCGATGCGCTTTTTCTGCTCGGCCTCGTCCATGCCCGCCATTTTCATCGGAAAGGCGATGTTCTTGCGCACCGACATGTGCGGATAGAGCGCATAGGATTGGAAAACCATCGCCAGGCCGCGTTTGGCGGGCGGCAGTTCGGTGGCGTCCTGGCCGTCGATCTCGATCTTGCCCGAGGTGATGTCTTCGAGCCCGGCGATCAGCCGCAGCAGGGTGGATTTGCCGCAGCCCGAGGGGCCGACAAAGACCGTGAACTCGCCATCGTTGATGTTGAGGTCCAAGGGCGGGATGACATTGACGTCGCCGAAGCTCTTGGTCACTTGAGTAAGGTTGATTTGTCCCATGATCTCAGGTCCTTATTTCACTGCGCCGAAGGTCAGGCCGCTGACGAGTTGTTTCTGGCTGAACCAGCCGAGGATGAGGATCGGCGCGATGGCCATGGTCGATGCCGCGCTGAGCTTGGCGTAGAACAGACCCTCGGGGCTGGAGTAGCTGGCGATGAAGGCGGTGAGCGGCGCGGCTTTCGCGGCGGTCAGGTTGAGCGTCCAGAAGGCTTCGTTCCAGGCGAGGATGAAGTTCAGGAGCAGGGTCGAGGCGATGCCGGGCACGGCCATCGGGGTGAGGATGTAGATGATCTCGTCCTTCAGGCTGGCGCCGTCCATGCGGCCCGCTTCGAGGATATCGACGGGGATTTCCTTGAAGTAGGTGTAGAGCATCCAGACGATGATCGGCAGGTTGATCAGCATGATGACGATGACCAGGCCGATGCGGCTGTCGAGGATCCCCAGCTTGATGAAGATCAGGTAGATCGGATAGAGCACGCCGACCGCCGGAAGCATCTTGGTCGAGAGCATCCAGAGCAGGATGTCCTTGGTTCGTTTCGAGGGCACGAAGGCCATCGACCAGGCTGCCGGCACCGCGACGATGATGCCGAGGATGGTCGAGCCGCCTGCGATGATGATCGAGTTCCACAGGAAGCGGGCGTAGTTCGAGCGCTCCATGACGGCGGAATAATTCTCCAGCGTCCAGTCGAAGGCGAGGAACACCGGCGGATCGGCGATTGCCGTGGCCTCGGTCTTGAAGCTGGTGAGGATGGTCCAGAGGATCGGGAAGAAGATCAGCAGACCCACTGCCCAGGCTGCGGCGGTGTTGATCGCCTTGCGTTGATTGGTAACGGCACGTGCCATGTGTCAGTCCTCCCGTCCCGGACCTGCTCCGGGACCTCTTGCGTGACGCCTGTCGGCGGGGGTGGGGGTGAGGTCCCGGGGCAGGCCCGGGACGCGGCGTTGCACTTGCTCAGGCATCGAGATTCTTCCCCACGATGCGCATCAGGAAGATGGCGACGATATTGGCGAGAATGATGGCATAGACACCGCCCGCGGACCCGAGGCCGACGTTCTGGCTTTCCAGCACCCGCTGGAAGATCAGGTAGGTCAGGGTGCGGGTGCCGAAGGCGCCGCCGGTGGTCACGAGGATTTCGGCGAAGATCGACAGCAGGAAGATGGTCTCGATCAGGATGACGATGGTGATCGCCCGGCTCAGGTGCGGCAGCACGATGTACCAGAAGCGTTTCAGCACCGGCGCGCCGTCCATTTCCGAGGCTTCCAGCTGCTCGCCGTCCAACGACTGGATCGCGGTCAGCAGGATCAGCGTGGCGAAGGGCAGCCATTGCCAGGACACGATCAGGATGATCGAGAACAGCGAGGCGTCCGACAGCCAGACCACCGGATCGGCCCCGAAGAAGCGCCAGAGATGCGCCAGCAGGCCGTTGGTGGGGTCCATGAACATGTTCTTCCAGACCAGAGCCGAGACCGTGGGCATGACAAAGAACGGCGCGATCACGAGAATGCGGACGACGCCCTGGCCCCACATCGGCTGGTTCAGAAGGATGCCCAGCAGGACGCCGAAGCCGACCGTGATGATCAATGCACCGCCGACGATGATCAGCGTCGCCTGGATCGACGGCCAGAAGGCCGACGAGGACACGAACCTGACGTAGTTGTCAAAGCCGGTCCACCCAAGGTCGCCACCGCGCAACGGCAGGTAGGTCTTGAACGAAAAGTAGAGCGTCATGAGCAGCGGCACGAGCATCCAGCCAAGAAGCAGGACTACGGCCGGTGCCATCATGAAACGCGCTGCGGATCGGGAATGCTGGGTCGCCATGACACATATCCTCTCTGTTCACGCAAGTTGCATGTCAAACACGGTTAATACTGGGGAGGGTAACACGTATAACGAGAACCGGGGGGTGGATTGCCACCCCCCGACCCTTGGGAGGATGCCTCAGCGGTAGCCGGCGGCTTCCATTTCTTCTTCTGCGATCGCCTGCGCTTTCTCGAGCGCTTCGTCGACCGATTGCTGACCGGCGTAGACCGCCGAGAACTCCTGGCTCACCTGGCTTGCGAGGCCGGCAAACTCGGGGATGGCGACGAACTGGACGCCGACATAGGGCACCGGATCAACGGTCGGGTTCTTGGGGTCCGCCGCGTTGATCGAGTCCAGCGTCATTTTCGCGAAGGGCACTTCCTGGTACTCGGGCGTCTCGTAGAGCGAGGTCCGCGCACCCGGGGGAACGTTGGCCCAGCCTTCGTTTTCGGCCACCAGCTCGATGTATTCCTTCGAAGTGGCCCATTCGATGAATTGCTTCGCCGCGTCCTCGTTGTCGGTGCCGGCCGGGATCGCCAGCGCCCAGGCCCAGAGCCAGTTGGCGCGCTTTTCGACGCCGTCCTTGTTGGGGGCCAGTGCAAAGCCGACCTGATCGGCGACTTCCGAGTCCTCGGGGTTGGTCACGAAAGAGGCCGCCACGGTGGCGTCGATCCACATGCCGCATTTGCCCTGCTGGAACAGCGACAGGTTTTCGTTGAAACCGTTGGTGGCATAGCCGGCCGGGCCGTAGTCGTTCATCAGGTTGGTAAAGAAGGTCAGCGCTTCTTTCCATTCCGGCTGATCGAACTGCGGATCCCATTCTTCGTCGAACCAGCGGGCGCCGAAGGAGTTGCCGGTGACGGTGATAAAGGCACCGCCTTCACCCCAACCGGCCTTGCCGCGCAGGCAGATGCCGTTGACGTCGTTGGCGTCGTCATCCATCGCCGCGGCGGCTTCGCGGATGAACTCCCAGGTGGGGGCCTCCGGCATTTCCAGCCCGGCCTTTTCCATCAGGTCCTTGCGGTACATGATCATCGAGCTTTCGCCATAGAACGGCGCCGCATAAAGCGTGCCGTCGTGGCTCAGGCCATCGCGCATCGCGGGAAGGATGTCGTTGACATCATATTCTTCCGAAAGGCCGTCCAGCGGCACCAGCCAACCGTTCGCACCCCAGATCGGGGTTTCGTACATGCCGATGGTCATGATGTCGAACTGGCCGCCCTTGGCGGTGATGTCGGTGGTCACGCGCTGGCGAAGAACGTTCTCTTCCAGCGTCACCCACTCGACTTCGTGGCCGGTCTTTTCGGTAAAGTCGTCGGTGTAACCCTGCATGCGGATCATGTCACCGTTGTTCACTGTCGCGATTGTCAAGGTCGCGGCCGCGGCAGCCGTCGCCGTGACGGAGACCAGAGCAGACGCTGCAAAGAGTGCATTCGTCAGTTTCATCCAATGTTCCTCCCATGGTTTTTGGATGTCAGTGACGTCATCTAGCCAGATTCGCTCTCCCCGGTCAATAAAAACTTTACGCGCGTAACTTTTATAATTTCCGCGGCGCGGCGCGAACTTTCTGCACTGCGGCAATCTCAGGCGGAGTCGCGCATCACCAGTCGGCCTTCAAAAAGTGTTTCGGCGCGGGGCTCGGTCAGCGCGCCGTTCTCGATCACGTTGAACAGGGTTTCGACGCTGCGGTCGGCGATGGCGGCATAATCCTGCGCGATGGTTGTCATCGGCGGGCAGGTGAACTGGGAGAAAGGATGGTCGTCCATGCCGGCGATGCGCAGGGTGCACTCGGGGCCGCGGCCGACCTTGACGCCTTTGGCATAGGCGGCCGCAATCAGGCCGATGGCCAGCCGGTCGTTGTTGCACAGCACGGTGTCGGTGGCAAAGCCGCCGCGTTCGATCAACGCGCCGCCGCCGTCGAAGCCGATCTGTTCGAAGTTCCAGCCCTGGCCGTCCACGCGCACGATCTCGGGCGTCTGGCCAAGCGATTCCATCGCCGCGACATAGCCGGCGCGGCGGCGGTTGGCGTTCGGGTTAACCGGGTTCCGCATCTCGAAATACACCGGCGGCTGGCCGCTACGGCACAGATAATCCACCATCAATCGCAGAACCTGGGCGTGGTCGGAGCCGACAAAGGCGGCGCCGGTGGCATCCAGATAGCTGTCGAAGAGGACCGTCGGGACATCGGCGCAGAAGCGTTTGATATGGTCGTGATCCGACGGCCGGCCCAGCGCCGCCAGCAGCACGCCGGCCGGTTTCAGAAGCCGCAGGGAATCGAGAATGGCATTTTCCTGCGCCTGTTCGCCGTGCGAGCTGAACAGCAGCGGAAAGAATCCGGCGTCGATGCAGCGCCGTTCGAGATTGCGGGCGATTTCGGCAAAGAACGGATCGGCCAGATAGGGCACGACGATGCCGATGTTCTTGGTCAGCCGCCGGTTCTGGTTCATTGCAAAGATGTTGGGGCGGTATTCGTAGCGTTCGAGCGCCTCTTCGATCCGCGCCCTTGTCGATTTTCGGACGCTGCCGGGATCGTGGAAATACTTTGAAACCGTCGGCCTTGAAATGCCGCTGACCTCGGCAAATTCCTCCATGTTCCTGATTTTGCGCCCCGCCATACGGTGTTCTTTCTTTTTGGGCGCGCGGTGCCGTGACCGGTGTCAAACGGTGAAATGGCCCGCTGTGGGCCATTTCTTTGCGCGCGATAGGATTTTTCTTACGGTAGGTCGGCGAAACCTCCCGGTCAAGAAGTTAGACTCATGCGCGCGTCAAGTGGGATCGGCCCGGTCAGGCCGCGTTCAGCCGTTCCGAGACCAGTTTGATCAGCTTCTTGTGGTCGACATCGAACTTGCGGATGCCTTCGGCAAGCTTTTCGGTTGCCATGGCATCGGCGTTAAGCTCCCAGCGGAAGATGGCCTCATCCATGGTCACCGTCGCCAGGCCGCTGGCATTGTCGGGCGACAGGATGCGCGGAAGTTCGGCCTCGTCACGGTCGAGCTCGTCGAGCAGCGCCGGAGCAATCGTCAGGTTATCGCAGCCCGCCAGCGCCTTGATCTGGCCGACATTGCGGAAAGACGCGCCCATGACCACCGTCTCGATGCCGTTCGACTTGTAGTAATCGTAGATGGCGCGGACCGATTTCACGCCTGGATCCTCTTCGGGCTTGTAGCTGTCGCGGCCCTCGGCCTTCTTGTACCAATCGGTGATCCGCCCGACGAAGGGTGAGATCAGAAAGGCGCCGGCATCGGCACAGGCCACCGCCTGCGCCATGCAGAAGAGCAGCGTCAGGTTGCAGTCGATACCTTCCTTTTGAAGTGTCTCGGCGGCGCGAATGCCCTCCCAGGTTGAAGCCAGCTTGATCAGGATGCGTTCCTTGCCAATGCCGCGCGCCTCGTAATCGGCGATGATCTCGTGGGCGCGCTTGACCGAGGCCTCGGTGTCGAACGACAGGCAGGCATCGACCTCGGTGCTCACCCGGCCCGGCACCAGCTCGGTCAGTCGGGCGCCGATCGCGACGGTCAGCTTGTCGGCCACCGCTTCGGCCGAAAGACCGGCCTTGCGGCCCGCTTCGATTTCTTCGCGCACCAGCGCTTCGGAGCCGGGATCGCTCAGCGCGTTGAGCACGAGCGAGGGGTTGGTGGTGCAATCCACCGGCTCCCAGGTCTTTACCGCCTCCACGTCGCCGGTGTCGGCGACCACGGTGGTCATCTTCCTGAGCTGGTCCAAAACGCTGGTCATTCTGTGTCTCCTGATGAACATTCTGCGCCGCGTGGCGCTGTCCCGCGTGACCTAGCGCATCTTGCAGCCTGGCGAAATGCAGATCTGCGGCTGCGGGGCAAGAACACCCGTCGCGAAAAAATGACGCGTGTCAAAAATAGAACGCACGCGCCTGAAATTTATGTGTCCTGTATCGCGATCGGTGATCGGCCCGGAGGCCGTGTTATAGCGCATGGCAGCGCTAACAATAGGATCGCCCTCGTGCCTGACCCTCATTTGAGTTTCTTCGATCCGCCGCCCTGCGCGGGCGCGGCGCGCGCGCCGGGGGGCCGGACATGCAGCTGAGTGAGAAGCGCGCCGCGGCCGCGATGCTGGACCGGCCCGGCATCCGCTCGTCGCTGCCCACCGGCACCACGCGCGAGATCGTCGAGACGCTTGGCCGGCGCATCGCCAATGGGTTTTATGCGGTGGGCGAGGTGATCCCCAAGGAGGATCAGCTTGCGGCGTCGCTCGGGGTGAGCCGCACCACGGTGCGCGACGCGATCAAGGTGCTGTCGGGCAAGAGCCTGGTGCGGACCGCGCGGCGTTATGGCACGCGGGTGCAGCCGGTGGATGACTGGAACCTGCTGGACCCGGATGTCCTGGCCTGGCATGAGCCGGCGCACCCGAGGTTTCAGGCGATCTTTGTCGAGGCGATGGAGCTGCGCCGGATGATCGAGCCCGAGGCGGCGGCGCTGGCGGCTGTCAGGGCCAGCCCGGCGCAGCGCCGCGCGATCCTCGAGGCGGCCGAGGCCTTTGCCCAGGCACGGGGCGAGGTTGCGCTGCTCTTTGCCGCCGATTGCCGGTTTCACACTGCGGTGATCGCGGCCACCGGCAACCTGATGATGCGCCAGTTGAGCCCGACAATCGTGGCGATGATCCAGGTTGCTTATGACCATGGCGAGACCCGGATCCGCTATGGCGCCAATCTTGGGGTACCGCATGTGGCCGCCGCGCTGGCGATCCGCGATGGCGATGCCGATTTGGCCCGGCGGCGGATGTCGGCGATGCTCTATCCCGATTTCCTCGGCACCGGCTGAGCGGGTCTACCGACCCTGAATGGTGATCCTGAAGCTGCGCTGCGCCCCGGCGGGCGGTTTCGGAAACGGCACGGCGCGGCGGATCTGGCGCAGGGCGGCACGGTCGAGATCGGCGTTGCCGGAACTCTTTGCCAGCGACAGCGCCGCCAGCCTGCCGCTGGAGGAAATGGTGAAGGCGACCACCGCCGCGCCGCTGGCGTTTGCCCTGACCCGACCGACCTGCGCCACGCGGCGCATCACCTGTCCGGGATAATTGCTGGCCGCCGCATTGCCCGCCGTGGGGCTTTTTTGGCCGCGGCCGCTGCTCTGTGCCTTGGCGCCTGCCGTGCCGGTGGCGGCGCCGGCGCGCTTTGGCGGGCCGCCGGCCTTGGGCGGCGCGGCCCGGGCCGGTTGCCGGGCGTCGCGGCGCGGCTCGGCCCGATGCTCGGCTTCGAAGGCGGTGCTGCGTTGCCGGGGCCGCAGGCTGCGGCGGGGCCGGGCGCTGTCGGGGTCGGTGGCCACCACGGTTTCCTGTGGTGGCGCATCCGGCACGACGGTGGGTCGTGGCGCCTCGGCCGCCGGTGCGGCGGGGGGCGCCGCCATGCTTGGGGTGGCGGTCCGCAAGGGCTCGGGGGCCGCGGGGGACGGCGCGGCTGGCAGAGCCCTTGCCGCCGGGGGTGTCGAGCTCGCGCGGGGCGGCGTCTTGGCCTTGGCGATCTCCGGCGGTGGGGCCAATTGCCGGGCCTTGGTGCGGGTGGCCGGGCGGGCGGCGGCGGTGGCGGGTCTGGCCTGTAAGGTGCCGGCGCTGACGTCGGCAAAGGCGGTGCCCAGCCGCACCTCGGCCACGCCGCCGGCGCCTTCGGTCGCGAGGGGGGGCTCTGGCAGCAACACGACCGCCAGCGCCGCATGCGCCGCCACCGCGCCGCAACAGGCCAGCGCCTTGATCAGCGGCGACGAGGCGATCATTCCAGCCCCCGTTCGGTGACGATCACCACCCGGGCCGCGCCGGCCGCCTGCACGGCGCGGCCCAGTGCGACCAGATTTGCCGCCGGCAGGTCGCGGTCTGGCAGGAGACGGGCGACGGGCCGCATTTCCTGCGGCAGATCGGCAAGAAAGGCGGATGGGCTGGCGACGGGGATGCCCTGCCAGGACAGGCGCCCGTCGGCATGGATCACCAGCGCGTCGGCCGGGGCGCGGCCTTCGAGATCGGCGGTGCGCACCAAGGTCAGCCCGGGGTCGAGCGGACGGGCCAGGGTGCCGGCGACAAGGAAAAAGATCAGCATCAGAAAGACGATGTTGATCAGCGCGATGGTGGGTTCGCGGGGCCGACGGGGACGGGCGAGGCGGATCATGACGCCCCCAGCACGGTCACTCGGGCCCCGGGCACCCGCCGCAGCACAGCCAGAAGATCGGTCAGCCGCTGCGCCGTGACCGCGCCGTCGAGCGCGACCAGCACCGGCAGCTCTGCCGCCGCCTCCGGCTGATTGTCGCGCAGCAAGCCGGGCAGCGTGGAGAGGTCCTGCGGCCTGCCGTTGAGCGACAAAGCGACGGGCGACAGGCGCAGGAAAAGCGGGCGGGTGGCATCGGGGGTAGAGCCGGCGCCTCCGGTGGCAAGGTCGATCTCGGCGAACCGGGTGAAGGTCGAGCTCAGCATGAAGAACAGCAGCAACAGGAAAATCACATCGATGAGCGAGGTCATCGACAACCTCCGCCGCCGCCGCGCCTGCCTAAGCATGGGTCGGCTGCGCCTCGGATTGCGACAGGGCGGAGCGATCAACGGCCGGCCCGGCGGGTGCGAGGATGGTGCGCAGGGCGCGCTGCGCAAAGACGCGCTCGCCATCCATCCGCGCCTCGAGCCAGCTCAGAACCAGCGCGGTCGGCATCGCCACCGCCAGCCCCACCGCTGTGGTCAGCAGCGCCACCCAGATGCCGCCGGCAAGGATCGACGGATCGACTTGGGCGCCGGCCTCTTGCAGCGCCTGAAAGGCCGAGATCATCCCCAGAACGGTGCCGAACAGCCCCAGAAGCGGCGCAAGCTGCGCCACGCTGTCGAGCAGGCGAAAGCCGCTTTCGAGCCGGGCGAAACGTGCCTCGGCCTCGGCCTCGAGCCGTGCCGGATCGGCCTGCCCGGACAAGGCCATTTCGATCACTGGCCTGAGATAGCTGCGCGAGCGTTGCAGGGCGGCGCCGGCCTTTGCGCCATCGCCGGCATCCCAGGCGGCAACCGCCTCTTGCAAGGCGCGGTGACTGCCGACGCGGGCGGCGGCGAATTGCCAGAGCTTGTAGAGCACCACGGTCAGCACCAGCACCGAAAGCGCGCCGAGGATCAACACCACCGGCCCGCCCAGATCGGCGATCCGGGACAGCGCTTCGGCCAAGGTGGCGATCATCCCAGAAGCTCCACGGCGGTGCGGCTGCTGAGCAGCAGCCCGTCCTCGCAGGCCCCCTCGGCCAGACCGGCGCCGGTGCAGGTCTCGGCGCCGTTGAACAGCACCCGGCCCAGCGCCTCGCAGGCCAGGTCCGGCACCACGAACTGTCGTACCCGGGGCCGCGCGGCGGGCAGGGTGCCGAAATCGAACAGCGTCAGCCGCTCGACCCGCCCTTGGCTGTCGAACAGCACCGCCTCGAAAACCGCCTGGGTGATATCGGCGTCATGGCCGTTCTGGATCAGGAAGCTCATCTGGCAGGCGCCCTCGAGGCTGTCGAGCGCGTTCAACTCGACGGAAAGCGCGGCGCCCTGCTCCTCTTGCGCCAGCACGGGCGTGGCGGTCATCAGGGCGGCACAGAGCGCGAGGCCGCGCGGGGCAAGGTGTTTCAACGGCCAGAGTCCCATTGGCTACTCCCATTGGCGTGACGGTCCCGGCGGCAGAGTACCGCCTGCGCCGAGAATGACCAGTGCCGCCGACCGCGCTGCCCGAAACGGGCCGGAACATGCGCAGCCTTGGCGCAACGTCGTGGCAGTCTGGCGTCAATCCGGCAACTCGGCCATTGGCTTTCGCGGCGGTTTGGTGTCAATCTCCGGCAAAATCAACAAGGATATCATTGATGAGGCCACATCTTTTCGCCCTGCCATCCGCGCTTTTCCTGCTTGCCGCCTGCGAGCCGACGGGCTCTACCGCGCGCCGGGTTGCCGTCATGCCGCTGCCGGAATCGGTGCGCGCCATCGCCGCGCCGGGCCAAGACCTTTCGACCGCCTATTTGCGGTCTTCCGACGGGTGTTACTGGTATCGCTACGACGGCCCGGTCGAGACTACCGACCTGCCGCTGCGCTCGACCGGCGGCGCGCTGATCTGCACGCGCCGCGAAAAGCCGGCGGATCCGGCCACCACGAGCTGAGGCCGGGGGCGGGGTCAGCTCGTGGCTGTGACCCCATCTTCGGTGGCGTAAAGATAGGCGGTCACACCGGTTTCGACATTGGGGTAGAGGTCGATGATGTGCGCCATCACCATGCGCACGCAGCCCGAGCTTGCCCGGCCGCCGATCGATTGCGGCAGCGGCGTGCCGTGAATCCGCAGATAGGTGTCGCGATTGCCGACGAAGAGATAAAGCGCGCGCGCGCCCAGCGGGTTGCGCGGGCCCGGCGGCTGGCCGTCGGCCCATTTCAGATAGCGCTCCGGCTCGCGGGCGATCATCGCGTCGGTGGGCCGCCAGCCCGGCCATTTCGCCTTGCGGCGGATGGTGTAGGTGCCCGGCTCGTAAAGATCGCCCTTAGCGATTGCCACGCCATACCGCATCGCGGTGCCGTCGTCGCCGATGTGATAGAGATAGCGCGCCACCGCATCGACGTGGATGTCGCCCGGCGTCAGGCCTTCCTTGTGCGAGACCTGCGTCGGCAGAAGCCGGGGATGCAGCCCCCAGGGGTTTGTGGTTGCCGGATCATAATCGGCCGGCGTCACCTGTGCATCCCAAGTGGCCCATTTGGACGATTGCGCTTGGGCGGCCAGCGGCGCGGAAAAGAGCGCGGCGCTGCTGGTGGCAATGAAATGGCGTCTGGTCAGCATCGTCGGGTCACATCCTTTGATCGGTCACAGCCCTGCATGGCACGGGTGCAAGAGGGAATGAAGCCGCACAGAGTGTTTTTGCGGGCGGCGGAGCACTAGGGTAACATCTATGACGCGACAGCGCGAAGGCAAACTGCACGCGCACGGGGGTGAAAAGCCGTTTGCGCTTCCCCGGCTTCGGTGTAAAGCAATTGCAGATCAATTTGCCGCAGCCGGGGAGGGCGAGGCGTGACGACAGACCGGCCCACGACACAGGCTTTGCCGCTCTATCTTCAGATCAGCGAGGTGCTGCTGCGCGACATCGCCGCCGGGCGGCTTGTGGATGGCGAGCGTCTGCCACCGGAACGCGATATGGCGCGCCAGCATGCCACCAGCGTCACCACCCTGCGCAAGGCGCTGGCCGAACTCGAATCCAAGGGGCTGCTGGAGCGGATCCAGGGCTCTGGCAACTACATCCGCGCCGGGCAGGGCAAGGCGATCCCCGGCGAATATTCAATGTTCCGGCTGGAGCTGCGCACTGGCGGCGGTTTGCCCACCACGCAGCTGATCGCGGTCGACGCGCTGCGCAAGGATCACGATTGGGGCACCGCGTCCGAGGCCAGCCGGGTCCGGCGGCTGCGCTTCATCGATGGCCGGCCTGTCGCTGTCGAGGAGATCTGGCTCGATGCCGATTCCGGCCGCGTCGAGGCGGCGCAGCTTTCCGATTCGCTGTACCGTTATTACCGGCTGCGGCTGGGGCTCTGGATCACCCGCGCCGAAGACCGGGTCACGATTGATAGGGTGCCGGATTGGGCGCCGGCTGCCTTTGGCCCCGCGCCGGGCAGCGTCACCGGCTATATTGAACGCTACTCGTGGGGTCGCGGCTCCGAGCCGGTGGAATTTTCCCGCACCTGGTTCGACACCAGGGTGGCGCATTACGTGCAGCGCATGACATGAGGAGACTTACATGACGACGACCCGCTATGGTGTCATCGGATGTGGCATGATGGGCCAGGAACACCTGCGCAACATCGCGCTTTTGCCAGAGGCCGAGGTGGCCGCGATTTTCGAGCCCGACCCCGCCATGGCCGCAGCGGCGCAGGCGCTGGCGCCGGGGACGGTGATGGCCGAGAGCGTCGAGGCGCTGCTGGCCGAGCCGGAGCTCGACTGCCTGCTGATCGCCAGCCCGAATTTCCGCCATGTCGAGCAGATGGAGCGCATCGCTGCCACCAAGCCGCTGCCGCTGCTGGTGGAAAAGCCGCTGTTTACCGATCCCGCCCATCAGTCGCGCATCGAGGCGCTGATGGCGCGCTATCCGGCGCCGGTCTGGGTGGCGATGGAATATCGTTACATGCCGCCGATCGCCGCACTGCTGGCCGAGGTCGAACAGGCCACCGGCGGAGTCAGGATGCTGACGATCCGCGAACATCGCTTTCCCTTCCTGCACAAGGTCGGCGCCTGGAACCGTTTCAACCGCTACACCGGCGGCACCTTCGTCGAGAAATGCTGCCATTTCTTCGACCTGATGCGGCATATCCTGAAATCCGAGCCGGTGCGCATCATGGCCTCGGGCGGGCAGGCGGTGAACCACATGGACGAAGACTATGAGGGCCAGCGCCCCGACATCGCCGACCATGGCTATGTCATCGTCGAGTTCGCCAGCGGCGTGCGGGCCATGCTCGAACTGTGCATGTTCGCCGAGGGTGCGCGCTATCAGGAGGAGGTGGTGGCCGTCGGCCCGATGGGCAAGATCGAGGCGCTGGTGCCCGGCCCAGGCCGGTTCTGGCCGGCCGATCTGGGGGCGCCGCCGGTGCCGCAGCTGATCGTCAGCCCGCGTCAGCCGAAAGGGCCGGAGACGCGCGAGATCCCCGTCGATCCGACGCTGCTCGAGGCGGGCGATCACAACGGCTCGACCTATTTTCAGCATCTGGAGTTCCTGCACCTGGTGCGCGGCACGCGGACCGCCCCGGATGTCAGCCTGCGGGACGGGCTGATCTCGGTGCTGATGGGGCAGGCGGCGCAGGAGTCGATGGCCACCGGAAAAGCCGTGGATCTGAGACTGTCGACGGAAAATTGATACACCATTGATGTATGTGCCGTGCTGCGCTAGATTCAGCGCAGCACATGCCATCGGAGTCCTGACCAAATGACCATCGTTCCGGTAACCTCGGCCGATCTCGACGCCGCAGAAGTTTCGTGGTTCGCCGCGCTCTGCGCCGACGATTACCGCTTTCTGGGCCAGCCCGACGGTGATCTGCGCTCGAGCTGGGAGCATTGCTCGAACATTCTCAGGACCGCCGAGGCCAATGGGTTTCGCAACATCCTCTGTCCCTCGTCCTATCAGGTGGGGCAGGACACGCTGAGCTTTGTCGCCGGCTGCGCCCCGATCACCGAACGGATCAACATGCTGGCCGCTGTGCGCTGTGGCGAGATGCAGCCGATCATGCTGGCGCGGACGCTGGCGACGCTGGATCACATGCTGAAGGGGCGGCTGACGGTCAATATCATCTCGTCCGACTTTCCCGGCCAGCGCGAGGACAGCAAGTACCGCTACAGGCGCAGCCATGAGGTCGTGGAGATCCTCAAGCAGGCCTGGACCCGGGACGAGATCAATTATGATGGCGAGATCTACAAGTTCGAGGGCCTCACCGCCGACCCGGCCAAACCCTATCAGACCGGCGGCCCGCTGCTCTATTTCGGCGGCTATTCCCCCGACGCGCTGGAGCTCTGCGGCAAGCATTGCGACGTCTATCTGATGTGGCCGGAAAAGCAGGAGGATCTGGCGGAGCGCATGAAAGCCGTGCATGCCGTCGCCGAACGCCATGGCCGCACGCTGGATTACGGGTTGCGGGTGCATATGATCGTGCGCGAGACCGAGGCCGAGGCCCGCGAGTATGCCGATCACCTGGTCAGCAAGCTGGACGACGAATACGGCCGGCTGATCCGCGAACGGGCGCATGACAGCATCTCGCTCGGCGTGTCGCACCAGGCCCGCGCCCGCGAGCTGGCCGACCAGTTCGGCTATGTCGAGCCCAACCTCTGGACCGGTATCGGCCGGGCGCGCTCGGGCTGTGGTGCGGCGCTGGTGGGTTCGGTCGATCAGGTGATGACCAAGATCGAAAGCTACAAGAAAATGGGCATGCGCAGCTTCATCTTTTCGGGCTACCCGCATCTCGACGAATGCAAATATTTTGGCGAGCTGGTGATGCCGCATCTCAAGACCTGCTCGCTGCCGCATGAATATGGCCGCGTGCCAGAGACAACGCCGCCGACCCCGCTGGGCGCAGGAGAGAGAAAATAATGCAACGTGTGAGCCTGAGCGGCCAGATGGAAATGTCGCGCCTTGTCTATGGCATGTGGCGGGTGGCGGATGACGCCGATACCTCGCCGGGCCATGTACAGGCCAAGTTGGAGGCCTGTCTCGAACAGGGCATCACCACCATCGACCAAGCCGATATCTATGGCGATTACGGCGCCGAGGAAGTGCTGGGCGCGGCGCTCAAGGTGGCGCCGGGGCTGCGCGACCGGATCGAGATCGTGACCAAATGCGACATCATCGCGCCGATCGGCAAGTACAGCGACCGGCGGGTGAAATACTATGACACCTCGGCGGCGCATATCACCGCCTCGGTCGAAGCCTCGCTGGCCAATATGGCCACCGATCACATCGACCTGCTGCTGATCCACCGGCCCGATCCTTTCATGGATCACCATGAGACCGGCGGCGCGCTCGACGGGCTCGTGGCCTCGGGCAAGGTGCGCCATGTGGGCGTATCGAACTTTCGCCTGAACGACTGGACGCTGCTGCAATCGGCGATGACCGTGCCGCTGGTGACCAACCAGATCGAGGCCAGCGTGCTCTGCCCCGCGCCGTTCCTCGAGGGCGAGATCGCCTGGATGCAGGAGCGTGGCATTCATCCGATGGCCTGGTCGCCGCTGGCCGGCGGGCAATTGTTCTCCGACGCGGGCAAGACCATGCGCCGGCTGCTCGAGCGGATTGCCGACGAGCAGGGCGCCGATGTCAGCGCGGTGGCGGTGGCCTGGCTCCTGGCGCATCCGGCGGGGCTCTTGCCGGTGCTGGGTACCAACAACCTCGACCGCATCCGCGCGCTGTCGCGGGCCACCGAGATCGAGATCGACCGCGAGACCTGGTTCGAGATCCTCACCGCCGCCATGGGAAAGGAAGTGCCATGAGCCTTCAGGAAAAGATGACCCATTTCGTGCCCGGCGCGCGATTGGGAGAAGCCGAGAGCCGCAGCCTGCGCGGCGCGCTGTCGCGCTTTGGCACCGGGGTGGCGATTGTCACCACGCAGGGCGCGGACGGCCCGGTGGGCATGACGGTCAACAGCTTCTCGTCGGTGTCGCTCGACCCGCCGCTGGTGCTCTGGTCGGCGGCGCGGGCCTCGCGGCGCTATCCGCATTTCGCCAAGGCCTCGCATATGGCGATCCATGTGCTCGGTGCCGATCAGCTCGAGCTTTGTCAGGCCTTTGCCGCCTCGGCGCATGCCTTTGACTCCGCCGACTGGCACATGGGCGCGGATGATCTGCCGGTGCTCAAGGGCTGTCTGGCACGGTTCGATTGCGCGGCCTATGCCGAATATGACGGCGGCGATCACGGTATCCTTGTCGCCCGCGTGCTGCGCGCCACCATTGGCGAGGGCGCCCCGCTCCTCTGCTACCAGAGCCGCTTCGGCCGTTTCGATCCCGAGGGCAGATGACGGCCAGCGCGCTTTCCGACAGGCTTGCGACATTGCTCGGCCCGCGATTTTCGCAGGCCGGGCCGCCGCATGTCAGGGTCCTGGAAACGCGCGACCATCACGGCTGGCTGCTCGACGATCTGAGCTTCGACTTTGCCGGCGAAACCGCGCCGGCGTGGTTTCTGCGCCCGCCCTCGGGCCAGGTGCCGGCGGTGCTCTACGCCCATGCCCATGGCAACAATTACGCGCTCGGCCGGGATGAGCTGATCGCGGGACGCGGGTCGCTGCAAGGCGCCTTCGGGGCCGATCTGGTGGCGCAGGGCATTGCCGCGCTCTGCATCGAGATGCCGGGGTTCGCGGCGCGGCGGTCGCCGCCTGAATCGGCCCGTGCCAAGGCGGCGCTCTGGCGTGGCGAAACGCTCTGGGGGCAGATGCTGGCAGAGCAACGCGCCGGGGTAGATTTCCTCGCCGGGCATGCACAGGTGGACGAGACCCGCATCGGCGCGATGGGGTTTTCCATGGGCTGCACGCTGGCCTGGTGGCTGGCAGCGCTCGATCCGCGGATTCGCGCCACCAGCGCGCTTTGCTGTTTTGCCGATATCGGCGAGCTGGTGCGGCTCGGCGCGCATGATCTGCACGGCGATTTCATGACCGTGCCGGGCCTGCTGGCCACGGCGCGCAGCGGCGAGATCGCCGGGCTGATCGCGCCGCGCGCCTTGCAGATCGCTATTGGCGCGCAGGATCCGCTGACGCCGCCCACGGCGTTCGACATCGCGCGGGCAGATCTGACCGCGGCTTATGCCGGCTCCGAGGCGGCGCTGCGCTTTCACATCGAGCCGGAGGACGGTCACCGCGAAACCCCGGCAATGCGTCTGGCCGTGCTCGATTTTCTGCGCCGCGAGCTGGCCGCGTGAGGGCGCGTTTGACAAAGCGCCCGGGTGTGTGTGTGACTGGCCTCGACCAGGAGAGGCGGCGCATGTCATGACCCAAGAAAAGACGTTCCAGGTGGCGCTGATCGGGGCCGGCATGGTGGCACGAACCCATGTCGCGGCGCTGGCCGAGTCCAAGGCGGTCACCCTGCGCGGCATCGCCTCGCGCAGCGGCACAAGCGCCGCAAAACTGGCCGAAACCGCTGCCGAGCTGACCGGAGACACGGTGCGGACCTATGGTTCGGTGGCCGAGGTCGCCGCCGATCCTGCGGTGGATTTCGCGGTGATCGTCACCCCGCCGGATGCCCGCGCCGCACTGATCCGGCCGCTGGCCGCGGCGGGCAAACATATCCTGCTGGAAAAGCCGGTCGCCCGCACTGCCGCCGAGGCGCGCGAGGTGGTGGCAATCGCCCGCGCCGCCGGGGTGCGGCTGGGTCTGGTGTTCCAGCACCGGATGCGCGCGGCCTCGCGCAAGGCGGCGGAACTGGTCGCCTCGGGCGCGCTGGGTACGCTGGGGCTGGTCGAGATCGCGGTGCCCTGGTGGCGCGATCAGAGTTATTACGACGAGCCGGGGCGCGGCACCTATGCCCGCGATGGCGGCGGCGTTCTGATCAATCAGGCGATCCATAGCATCGACCTGGCGCTCAGCCTCACCGGACCGGTACGGAGGGTGCGGGCGATGGCCCGGACCTCGCGGTTTCACGACATGGAGGCCGAAGATTTCGTTGTCGCCGGGCTCGAGTTCGACAGCGGCGCCTTTGGTTCGCTGACCGCCAGCACCGGCTCTTTCCCCGGCCGGGCCGAGAGCCTCGGCCTGCATTTCGACCGCGCCAGCTTGCATCTGCATTCCGGTGCACTTCGGGTCGATTGGCGTACCGGCCGGAGCGAGAGCTTTGGCGCGGCGGGCGGCACCGGTGGCCGGGGTGATCCGATGGCCTTTTCCCATGATCTGCATCAGGCGGTGATCGAGGATTTCGCCGCGGCGCTGAGCCAGGGCCGTGCGCCCGTGGCCCCGGGCGAGGCCGGGTTGGCCAGCCAGGATCTGATCGAGGCGATCACCCGGTCGGCGCAAAGCGGCGCGGCGGAGGATCTGGCCGCATGACCCAGCGTTGCATCACAGTGTTCTATGCCTCGGCCTGCAATGGTGGCAGTATCGATCTGCCGCTGAAAGGAGCCGCAGAGTTCCATGGCAGCGCACCGCCGGAGACCGTGCAAAATTGACGACCCAACAGGACAATAGGGAGGATCCTGACCAATGAAAAAGACCATTCTGACATCCACCGCGCTGGCCGCCGGCCTTGCCGTCAGCGCAGGCGCCGCCTCGGCGCAGGAAATCCGGTTCATGTGTTATTCCGACGGCAATGAATGCGCCGTCTACGACGATCTACTGACCCGTTTCGAGGAACAGAACGAAGGCGTCGACGTGGTGGTCGACGAGGTGCCCTATCAGGCCATCGTCGAGAACCTGCCGGTGCAGCTGGCCGCCGGCACCGGCCCGGATATCGCCAAGATCACCGACACCGGGGGCCTCAACGAATACTACCTCGATCTCGCGCCGCATGTGGACACCGGCTATTGGGACGAGGCTTTTGGCGAGACACTGAACTGGTATCGCGTCGGCGACCGGGACGGCTATTACGGCATGCACTCCCAGCTCACCATCACCGGGCCTTTCGTCAATGCCACGCTGTTCGAACAGGCCGGCGTCGAGATGCCGGGCGCGGGCGCGACCTGGGAAGACTGGGCCGCGGCGGCCACCAAGGTGGCCGAGGCGACCGACGCTGATTTCCCGATGGCGATCGACCGCTCGGGCCACCGCGTGGCCGGGCCGGCGGTGTCTTATGGCGCCAAGCTGGTCGAGGACGGCACCGGCACCTTCGAGGGCTTCGGCCCCTTCGCCGAGGCCTTTGTCGGCTGGAACGAGGACGGCACCATGGCACGCGATGTCTGGGCCAGCCAGGGCGGGGCGACCTATGCCGATGCGGCCCAGGAATTCATCAATGGCGAGGTGGTGTTCTACTACTCCGGCTCCTGGCAAGTCGGCCGGATGGATGAACAGGTGGGCGACTTCTTCGACTGGAAAGTCGTCGGCTCGCCCTGTGGTCCGGCCGGTCCCTGCTCGGGCATGCCCGGCGGCGCCGGCATCGTCGGCTTCGAGCAGACCGAGCATCCCGAGATCGTCGCCAAGGTGATCGATTTCCTCGCCCAGGAAGACATCTATGCCGAAGCCGCGGCCCGCACCCGCAACCTGCCGGCGCATCTCGGCGTCGCCCAGACCGGTGTCGAGTTCGAAGGCGCCACCCCGGCGGCGCAGGCGGCCCTGACCGCCTTTGCGGCCGATCTGCCCAACGTGGCGCCCGAGGCCTTTGCCTATCAGGGCTATTCCGGCAACCGCGCGATGTACGGCATCACCGTCGAGCGCCTGAGCCAGGCCATCGTCGGCGAGCTGAGCGTCGAAGAGGCGCTGGCGCGGATGAACGACGACCTCGAAGCCGCCATGAGCGAAGCGCAATAAGCGCATGGCCCCTCGCGCCGGGCGCGGGGGGCACCTATCGAGGGTCGGGGGGACATATGCTGCGGATCATCACGCCCGTCATGCGGGTCATCGAGATACCGATGCTGGCGCTTCAGCGCCTGCTGGGGATCAACCGGCTGGCCTGGGTCTTCCTGGCGCCGAACCTGATCCTGTTCGGGCTGTTTGCCTTTCTCCCGGTCATTCTCAACATCTTCTACGCCACCACGGGCAGCGACAATGTGCTGCTCTCGGACCGGCCCTATGTCGGGGCCCGCAACTTCGTCACGCTGACCGATTGCGGCAATTACCTCGACGCCAATTCCTGCCGCGAGGACAAGTTCTGGCGGGCGGTGTGGAACACCTTGTGGTTTGTCACGCTGCAAGTGGGGTTCATGGTGGGGTTTGCCCTGCTGACCGCGCTGATCCTCAATCGCGACATTCGCGCGCGCGGTTTCTTCCGGTCGGTGTTCTTCTTTCCGGTGCTGCTGTCGCCGGTGGTGGTGGCGCTGATCTGGAAGTGGATCCTGCAACGCGAGGGCGTGCTCAACGCCTTTCTCGACTGGACCGGCGTCGGCGGGGTCAACTGGCTGGTGCAGGCCGATTGGGCCTTCGGCTGGTCGGTCTTCATCTCGGTCTGGGCGCATATGGGCTTTTACACGCTGATCCTTCTGGCGGGCCTTCAGGCGATCCCGCGCGACGTCTACGAGGCGGCGATCATGGATCGCGCCTCGGCCTGGCGGACCTTTCGCCGGATCACCCTGCCTTTGCTGGCGCCGACCATGCTGGTGGTGCTGGTGCTGGCGCTGATCAAGGGGGTTCAGACCTTTGACGAGATCTACGCCTTTACCGGCGGCGGGCCGGGCACGGCGACCACCTTCATCATCCAGTACATTTACGAAGAGGGCTTTGCCGGCGCGCCGCGTCTGTTCGGCCTTGCCGCCGCCGCCTCGCTTCTGGTGGCCGGGGTGCTGGTGGTGCTGACGCTGATCCAGCTTTGGGTGAACCGGAGGAATGTAAATGGGTGAGCTGACATCAGCCAGGAAGACGCGCCGGGCGCTCCGCCCGAAATCCAGCGGCCCCAATCAACAGAGGCAGCGCAATGTCTAGACTCTGGTCCTTTCTCACCGCAACGCGCGGCCGCGACCGGCTGCACTGGACCGATTGGGTGTCTTACGGCTACCTGATCTTCGGTGTGCTCCTGATGTTCGGCCCGGTGGTCTGGCTGGTGCTGTCGAGTTTCAAGTCACCCAACGAGCTTGACCGGTTTCCGCCGCGATTCCTGCCATATGCGCAGGAAACCCTCGAAATCGAAGGCTTCGACTCGCCGCTTCTGGCCTTCATCGTCACCGAGGGCGAACTGACCGGCGAGGTCGTGGGCCAGACCCGCCGCGCCGCCGGCCGCGCCGAGGTGGTCCTGCCCGCCGATCCCGAGACCCGCATTCGCATTCCCGCCGACACGCTGGCACCGATCGAGGATGTGGCCTTTGCCACCGAGAACTACACCTCGCTGTTCGAACGGTTCAACTTCCTGCAATTCTTCTGGAATTCCACCTTCATCACGGTCATGGCCACGGCGCTTATGCTGCTGGTGAATTCCATGGCGGCCTTTGTCCTGTCGAAATACGAGTTTCGCGGGCGCACCGCCGTGCTGCTCCTTGTCATCGGCACCCTGATGATCCCTCAGACCGTAGTGCTGGTGCCGCTGTTCCTGATCGTCACGGAAATGGGTATGTTCAATTCGCTCTGGGGCGTCATCATCCCAGGCGCGGCGACACCGACCGGAGTGTTCCTGCTCAGGCAATACATGATCACCATCCCCGACGAGATCCTCGATGCCGCGCGCATGGACAAGGCCAGCGAATGGAAGATCTTCTGGCGGATCATCGTGCCGCTTTCGGCGCCCGCCATCGCGGTATTGGCGATCCTCGCGATCATGTGGCGCTGGAACGATTTCCTCTGGCCGCTGATCGTGCTGACACGGACCGAGAACTTCACCCTGCAATTGGCGCTCAATTCCTTTCAGGGCGAGTTGCAGACCGACTGGCCCAGCCTGCTGGCGATGACGGTGCTGACGCTTTTGCCAATCGCCTGCGTCTTCATGTTCCTACAGAAATACATCGCCACCGGTATCGCCTCGACAGGCGGCAAGTGACGGCTGGACAACAGAAAGGGCTGAGATGGCCAGGGTCGAACTGAAAAACGTCAAGAAATCCTACGGCGTGGCCGAGGTGATCAAGGGCATCGATCTCGATATTGCCCACGGCGAATTCTGCGTCTTTGTCGGGCCGTCGGGCTGCGGCAAGTCCACGCTCTTGCGGATGATTTCCGGGCTCGAGCCGATCACCGGCGGCGATATCCGCATTGGCGACGAGGTGGTCAACCGCGTGCCCGCCGCCGACCGGGGGCTGGCCATGGTGTTCCAGTCCTATGCGCTCTACCCACATATGTCGGTGCGCCAGAACCTGTCTTTCGGGCTTGAAAACATCAACACACCCCGCGCCGAGATCGAACGCAAGGTGGGCGAGGTGGCGAAGATGCTGCAAATCGACATGCTGCTCGACCGCCGCCCCAAGGACCTCTCGGGCGGCCAGCGCCAACGGGTGGCCATCGGCCGGGCGGTGGTGCGCGAGCCCAAGGTGTTCCTGTTCGATGAGCCGCTGTCGAACCTCGACGCGGAGCTGCGCGTCGAAATGCGCGGCGAGATCGTGGCGCTGCACCGGCGGCTTCAGAACTCGATGATCTATGTCACCCACGATCAGGTCGAAGCCATGACAATGGCCGACAAGATCGCGGTGCTGCGGCTTGGCCGGCTGGAACAATTCGGCCGCCCGCTCGATCTCTACAACCGGCCCGACAATCTCTTTGTCGCCGGGTTCATCGGCTCGCCCAAGATGAACTTCATCCGCGGTCGGGTGTCCGGGAGCGACCGCACCGTGATGGAGCTCGAGACCGGCGAACGCCTGACCCTGCCAGAGACGGGGTTTGCCCAGCAGCCGGGCGAGGCGGTGACGCTTGGCATCCGGCCCAACCAGCTGCGTGCCGGCGAGGACGGGCCGATCACGCTCGAGGTGGCGACGATCGAGCAGCTGGGCGGCGATTCCTACCTCTATGGCAAGCTGCGCAACGGCACGGGGATCACCCTGCATCTGGCCGGCCAGACCTCGGTGCGGATCGGCGAGGTGATCGCGATCACGCCCGAGATCGAGGCCGTGCACCTCTTCGACAGCGAGACCGAGCGGAGCCTGCGCCTCGCGTGAGGTGCGGCCGGGGCAGGTGGGCTGCCCTGGCCCCTGACATCAGACCGCGCCGGTATATTCGCCGCGCGCCGGATAGTCCTTTTCGATGGCGAAGTCGACCGCCTTGACCAGCTCGGCGAAATGCGGCCGGACAAAGGGCATGGTCTGCACCGAGCCGTAATACAGCGTCTGGCCCGGCGAGACGAGGAACAGGCCGGGCTCGGAGAACAGCGGCGGCTCTTCGATGCCGATTGATGTCTTGCCCTTGGAGGTCGAGATATAGAGGCCCCAGTCCCGCGCCTTGGCGAGCGAAAGGTCATAGCCAAAGCGCAGAGTATCGGCGCCGATTTTGTCAGCCATCAGACGCGCGCGATCCTCGCCGTCCGAGCTGATGGCGATGGTGTTGACGCCGCGCTCGGCGAAATCGGCAACCCGCTTTTGCAGCTCGGTCAGGTAATTGGCGCAGATCGGACAATGCAGCCCGCGGTAGAAACAGATCACCGTGCCACGTTCGGACACCTCGGTGGAGAGGTCGAAATTGCCGTGGTCGAGGGTGGGAACGGAAAGGTCGGGCGTTTTCTTGCGGGGGATGAGCATGGATTTTCTCTTGTTGCTTTCGGTCTGCTGGGTGTATTTCAGAAGGTGTTGTCACAAGACTCCTAAAAAACCGACCGAAACGCCGAAATGTCCCGTCATGACCGTCTGACCACCCTGATCTCGCGCTTCACCCTGGAGGTGCATCCGGCGCCGCCGGAGGCGGCGACGCTGGTGGTTCTGGAGGATGCGCAGGGCCGCCCCTGCAAGGCGCTCTTTCAGCCGCGCGCCGCCGGGTTCGAGTTAGGCGCGGCACGCGCGGTGGTGGCCGCCAGGGTCGATTGGGGCGGCATTTCCAACCCGCTGGTTTCGGCCCTGCCGGACCGCATCGAGGTGGATCTGACCTGCGACGAAGAGACCATGGCGCTGGCGATGCTGATGAAGGCCGAGATGGAGATGCAGCGTTGCGGCGCGGCCTCGGTGATGAACCGGCTGGGCGAGGTTCTGGTGGTGCGCATCCTGCGCGGCCAGATCGAGGCCGGCTCGACCCGGCCGGGCGTGCTTGCCGGCCTGTCGGATCCGCGCCTGAGCCGCGCCATCGTTGCCATCCACGACACGCCGGGGCGCAACTGGCGCAATGAAGACCTGGCCGAGATCGCCGGGCTGTCGCGCAGCCGCTTTGCCGAGATGTTCCTGACCTCTGTGGGCGAACCGCCGGCCGCCTATCTGCGCCGCTGGCGGCTGACGCTGGCGCGGCAGGACGTTGACAAGGGGCACCGGGTCGATGCCATCGCGCGGCGCTACGGCTATGGCTCCGCCGAGGGCTTTACCCGCGCCTTCCGCAAGCAGTTCGGTGCGCTGCCGATCGAGCTTCGGCACCGGCAGGCGGAGTGAGCGAGGGTCATCAGGAAACCCGATAGCAAACATCAGAAACTTTCAGTTTTTCCGCTGGCTTCCCTGCGCCAAAGTGTCGGGGAAGCCAAGGAGACACCTGATGAAACTGTCGTTCTTCACGATGCCGATTCACCCGCTGGGCAAGCCCTTTGCACAGAGCCTTGCCGAAGATCGCGAGGCGTTTCTTCTGGCCGACGAGCTGGGCTATGCCGAGGCCTATTGCGGCGAGCACACCACCGACCAGGCCGAGATCATCACCTCCTGCGTCGCCTTCCTTGCCAGCCTGGCCTATGAGACCAAGCAGATCCGTCTGGGCACCGGCACGGTGAACATGCCAAATTCGCATCCGGCGCGGATCGCCGCCGAGGTGGCGATGCTCGATCACATGCTCGAGGGCCGGCTCAACTTCGGCATTTCGCCTGGCGGGCTGATGTCGGATGCCGAGGCCTTCGGCTCGATCGACAAGGACCGCAACGCCATGTTCGTCGAATGCATCGACATGGTGCTCGACATCTGGAAAGGGCAGGCGCCCTACAACCTCAAGGGCGATTTCTGGGAGGTCTCGACCGCGCGCACCATGATGCCCGAAATCGGCCAGGGCGACATCATGAAGCCCTATCAGGATCCGCATCCGCCCATCGTCGGCACCGCCGTCGCGCCGTTTTCCAAGGGTGTCAGCGCCATGGCCGAACGCGGGTGGCAGCCGATTTCGGGCAATTTCCTGTTGCCGAAATGGGCCGCCACCCATTGGCCGAAATACGTCGAGGGCTGCGAAAAGGCCGGGATCGTGCCGGATTATGCCGACTGGCGCGTCGCCAAGAACATCTGCGTCGCCGATGACCGGGAGACCGCGCGGGCCTATGCGCGCGATCCGGGAAGCCCCTATGTCTATTACTATTCGCAACTGCTGACCAAGATGCGCAAGGGCGGGCGGCTCAACCTCTTCAAGGAAGACCAGAACATGCCCGACGAGGCGGTGACGCTCGATTACGTGCTCGACCGGCTGGTGATCCATGGCGACCCGGAGTCCGTGGCCGACCAAATCCTCGCCCTGCGGGAAGAGACCGGGCCGTTCAAGCACCTGGTCTATGCCGGCCACGACTGGACCGATTACGAGCTTGGCCGCAAGGGCATGATCCTGATGGCGGACAAGGTGCTGCCGATCCTGACCGAAGCAACCAAGGCCGAACCGATCAACGCCGCCGCGTGACGGCCGCGCCCAAACGGGAGAGACGAGATGACCCTGATGATGAAAAAGGCCGCCGCGCCCGAAATCGATCCCAAGGCCTTTCGCCGCGCGCTTGGCAATTTCGCCACGGGGGTCACGATCATCACCGCCCGCGCGCCCGACGGCACCCGGGTCGGGGTCACCGCCTCGAGCTTCAATTCGCTCAGCATGGATCCGCCGCTGATCCTCTGGAGCAGCATGAAGGACGCGAAAAGCTGTGCGATCTTCGAAAGCGCCAGCCATTTCGCCGTGAATATCCTCGCCTCGGATCAGATGGAGATGTCGAACCATTTTGCCCGGCGGCAGGAGGACAAATTCGCCGGCGTCGATTTCTCGGAAGGGCTTGGCGGCGCGCCGATCTTCGACGGCTGCGCCGGAAGGTTCCAATGCGAGACCTATGACAGGCTCGATGGGGGCGATCACTGGATTTTTGTCGGCCGGGTGGTGAAATTCGATGATTTCGGCCGCGCGCCGCTGTGTTTTCACCAAGGTTCTTATGCCATGGTCTTTAATCATCCCGACGCCTTTCCCAAGTCCGATACCAGCCCGCAGCCCGACCCGGATCGTGGCCGGATGGGCAAACACGCCTTCTTTCTGATGTTGCGCGCGGTGCGGGCCTATCAGGACCGCTACCGGCCCAAGCTCGAGACCCTGGGGCTCAGCGTGATCGAGGCACGGGTGCTGCTGGTGCTCAAGGATCTTGCCGGGCTGACCGCCGACGAACTGGTGGTGCATTTGCACGCGCCGGTGACCGAGGCGCATGCGGCGCTGGTCAACCTTGAGGATCGCGGCCATGTGAAGATGGCGGGCGACAGCTATGAGCTGACCGAAAAGGGCCATGCCAAGGCCGATCAATGCTGGAACGTGGCCGAGGCTCATGCCGAAGAGGCCTTTGCCACCTTCAGCGATGCCGAGCTCGACACGTTCGACACGGTGTTGCGCCGTCTCATCGCGCAATAGCTTTCCGGCTCCCCGTCGCGGGAGCGCACCTCCCGTGGCCGGAAAGTCACCCGGTCCGAGCCTGCTCGGGCCGGGTTGATCTGTTGCGGCTTTCGCGAACCGCGATAAGATGGGCCGCCCGACATCAGAAAACCGGATAGGCACATATGAAGCTGCAACAACTGCGCTACTTCGCGGCGGTCTACGAGCAGGGCTCGTTCTCGGCCGCCGCCGAGAAGGTGAACGCCACGCAGTCGGGCCTTTCTATGCATGTCAGCCAGATCGAAAAGCGCTATGACGTCAAGCTCTTCGAACGCTCGTCCTCGGGGGTCACCCCGACCGAGCTGGGCCGTGCGTTCTATCTTGAGGCGGTCAAGGTGCTGGCCTCGGCGCAGCATGCCGAAGACCGCCTGCACAGCCTGTCGAAATCGGTGGTCGGTCATATTCACGTCGGGTTGATGCCTACCTTTACCCGGGCCGTGCTGACCGCGGTGCTGCTGCGCATGGGGCGGGAATTTCCCGAGGTGCGGGTCTCGATCTCGGAGGCCTATTCCGGCGCGCTGGCTGACGAGGTTGCCGAAGGCCGGCTTGATTTCGCCGTGGTGCCCGCCTCGTTCGAGCTGAACGAGGCGCTGTTCGCCAGGCCGATGGGGGATGACCGCGAATGTCTTGTCTATGCGCGCGACCGGGCCTTGCCGGCGCGGGCCGACGGCATCCGCCTGCGCGAGGTGGCGCCGCTCAAGCTGGTGCTGCCGGGGCCGAGCAACGCCCGGCGGCACCGGATCGAGACCTATCTGGCGGTCAACTCCATCGCGATTTCCGACCAGCTCGAGCTTGATACCATGCATGGCACGCTCGATCTGGTGGCCAATTCCGATTGGGTGTCGGTCCTGCCGGGCATTCTCTGCCTGCCGGATCTGGACGGCAAGCGGCGCAAGGTCGTGCCGCTGGCCGATCCGCCTCTGTCGGTGACCTACATGATGATCCGCACAAGGAAACGGCCGCTGTCGCTGGCGGCCGAGAGCTTTTTCAATGTCCTTCAGGAAGAGCTGAACTCCGCCCTGGAGATCCCGCCGATCAGCCGCGGCTGAGACCGGCCGCACCCGCGACAAAGCAGGGACCGGCGTCCCTGCTTCATCTTGTCGGGCAAATGCCGGGGGCCGGGGCAGGGCCCCAACCCGCCGGTCACATGAAGGTATAGGGCAGCCAGGTGCTGAGCTCGGGCCAGACCAGCACCATGATCGCCACGCCGAGGATCAGGATCCAGAAGGGGATGGCGCCGCGGAAGATGTCGCCCAGCGTGACCCCGGCATCGGGCACCGCCGCCTTGACGGTAAAGACGAGTATGCCGAACGGCGGGGTCAGCAGCCCGGCCTCGATCACCAGGATGCCAAAGATCGCGAAGGACAGCGGATCGACTCCAAGGGTGGTGGCGACCGGGGCAAAGATCGGCACGGTCAGCAGGATGATCGAGGTCGAATCGATGAACATGCCGAGCAGCACCCAGACGGTGAAGATGATCGCCAGCACCACTGCCGGGTTCTCACTGACCGATAACAGCAGATCGGTGATCACCTGTGTCGCGCCGCCCATGGCGAGGAAACGGGAATACATCGACGCCGCGATCAGCAGGATCATGATCGGCGCGGTGGTCCGCCCGGCGCTATAGATCGCCTCGAGCACGTCGTGACGGGTCATCCCCTTGGCCAGCCCCAGCAGGAAGGCGCCCATGGTACCGAAGCCGGCGGCCTCGGTCGGGGTCAGGAAACCGCCCCAGATGCCCCCGATCACCACGCCGATCAGACCGAGGATCGCCAACCCGCCCATCGATTGCCGGCGCAGCTCGGCCGGGTCGGCCTCGGTAACGCTGGGGGCGGGCATCATCGGCGCGCAGCCGGGGTTGCGGATGGCGTAGATCACGCAATAGCCGCAAAAGGCCACGGCGAGGATCAGCCCGGGGATCAGCCCGGCGATGAACAGCGCGCCGATCGATTGCTCGGTCAGCACCGCCCAGACGATCATCAGGATCGACGGCGGGATCAGCATGCCGAGACAGGCACTGCCCGCCACCGTGCCGAGCGAGAACCGCTTGTTATAGCCCAGCGCCACCATCTCGGGATAGGCGATGCGCGAAAAGGTGGCGGCGGCGGCGATCGAGACGCCGGTGATCGCCGCAAAGACCGCGTTGCCGGCCACGGTGGCGACGCCAAGACAGCCCGGCAACCGGCGAAAGGCGCGGTTGCAGAGCGCATAAAGATCGTTGGCCGAGCCGGATCGGCTGACGAAATCGCCCATCAGCACGAACAGGGGAATGATGATGAACACATCCTTGCGCAGCGCCTCGTAGGCGGTGGTGCTGAGGATCGACAGCCCGATGTCGAGGCTGCCCATCATCCAGTAGACGCCGACAAAGCTGACCGTGCCGAGCGCCACCGCGAGATGCACGCCGAGCAGGATGAAAAGCATGAGCAGGCCGAGTACGCCGAAGATGGTGAGGGTCATGTCAGGTCTGCTCCGGTCAGGGGTTTGGCGGTGGGGGCGGGCACCGGTTGCGCTGCGGGCAGGTCGCTGTCGCCGTTCCGGCCGCGCAGATCCGCGATCAGCACCGAGACATAGGCCAGCGCCGCAAAGGCGCAGGTGCCCACCAGCAGGAAGCGCACCGGCCAAGTATAGATGCGCATGGCGCCCTCGCCTTCGTATTCGCCGAGGCGCACGGCGGTCAGGGCCGAGGGCAGCGAGGCATAGGCAATCGCCGCAAAGAGCGCCGCACCCAGAAGCCAGGCGATGATTCGCAAAGCCTGGGCGCCGCGCGGACCGAGGTGATCGAGTACCAGCGTGGTGCGCAGCATCGAGCCGGAATAGACCGCCAGCGGAAGCTGGAGAAAGGTCACCGCGATGACCGAATTTTGCAGGATTTCCTTGGTGCCCGCGATCGGATGCAGGAACAGCGTGCGCCCCAGAACATCGGCGATAATCAGCAAGGCCAGCAAGAAGACCCACCCAGCCGAGAGCACGTGCGCCCATCGCGCAATTGCCAGTTGTTGTCTCATCACTCCTCCTCAGTGCTGATCTGCCGGTCAGCGTAGGAGCTGCGTTATCGTTCCGCAACATTTTTGTTTATCGATTGATAATTTAATGTATCAAGGAGACATCGCCGTGATTCAGACGGGCGCAAATCCGCGTGACCCGGCTGCAAGGACACGGCACAATCTCTCAAGGGAGGAGACCCATCATGACATCAGCAACAAAGACTTTCGGGCGAATCGTCGGCACGGCACTGGGCCTGACGCTTCTGGCCACCACGGCCCAGGCCGACCGCTTCACCTTTCGCATCGGCTCGGGCCATCCCAAGGGCCCGGCGCCCTATGTCACCACGATGTCGGATTTCTTTGTTTCCGAGGTCAAACGCCGGGCGGCCGAGGAAACCGATCACTCCGTCAACTTCATTGAATCCTATGGCGGCGGCATTGCCGGGGTGTCGGAAACGCTCGAGGCGGTGCAGCAGGGGCTGCTCGACTTCGGCGGTTACTGCGTCTGCTTCGAGCCGTCGAACCTCTATCTGCACAACTTCCCCTATTTCGAGCCGTTCGGCCCGCAGGCCTCTTCCGATGCCATCGCCGCGGTGCGCGTGGTCTATGACAAGAACCCCTGGCTGAGCGAGGTCTTCGAGGCGGAGTTCGGCCAGCAGTTGCTGGGCCTCGGCGCCTGGGACAACTACCACCTCGGCACCAAGGAGGAATGGTCGCAGGTTTCCGATCTCAAAGGGGTCAAGATCGGTGGCGCGGGACCGAACCTGCCGTGGCTGGAATATGCCGGCGCGGTGCCGGTGCAATCGAGCCTGCCGGAAGGCTACATGGCGCTGAAGACCGGCGTTTATGACGGCTGGCTGATGACGCCGGCGGGTTACAACGGCTTCAAGTACTATGAGCCGGCGCCCTATTATACGCTGATCGGCTATGGCGCGATGCCGGTAGTCGTGCTCACGATGAATGCCAGGAAGATGGCCAGCCTGCCCGACGACCTGCGCCAGATCATCGAAGAGGTCGGCATGGAATGGGAGACCCGCAACGGCAAGGCGATGGACGACAGCCAGGCCGCCGGCCTGGCGGCGCTGCGCGAAAACGGTGCGGTGATCACCGAATTGCCCGAAGAGGTGCGCACCGAATGGGCGCAGAGCCTGGCCGAATTCCCGCGCAAGAGCGCCAAGGAAGCCGACAGCCGCGGCATGCCCGGCACCAAGGTGATGCAGGACTTCATCGATGCCTCCAAGGCGGCAGGCCACGTCTGGCCGGTGGAATACGACCTGCACTGAATCCCGCCTCGGCGCCTATCAGGTTTTCTGATGGGCGCCGCGCATTTATATAATTTCATATGTTTGGCCCTCTGCCTTTAGCCTCGGTGGAAGGAGGTCGCAGCAGCCTCCGCCTTGTGGAGGAGGCCGCCATGAAACTCGGATATCTTTTCATCCCGCCCGCCGGTGGGCAGAGCCGCCGCCCGGGCCACGCCGCCGCCATGCGCGCGCCTCTCGCCAAGGCTCTGGGGTTCTCGGAATTCTATGCGCCGCTCACCCCATCGGAAGACACCCCGGGGCCGCATGCCACCGAGCGGCAGAGCCTGCTGCACATCCTGCCCAATCCTCCAGAGCAACTGCGCCCGCAGCTGGTGCTGGTCGATGGCCAGAGCCGCGACCGGGGCCGCCCGGCCCCCGGCCCGGTGGCGGCACCGGTGAGCCATGCGGCGCAAGCTCGGATGCACTCGGCGCGCGGCCGAGCGCCTCTTTCGGTGAGCTGGAGTGATACTGACATGCTGGCGCGGCACTGGGCCGCGCATGTCACCGGCTGCACCCATGCCGGCCGCTGCGCCCGGCCGCAGGACTGGCGCGTCGCCCGCACCGTCATCGTCGATCCCGATGCGGCCCGGGCCGAAGCCACCGCCAAGCACGCCGACAGCCCCTGCCGGGCCTACTACCGTGCCTCGCTGGGCGAGAATGCCAGCGACACCGAGGTCGATGCGCGGATCGATGCCTGCGTGCTCTATGGCACGCCGGCCACGGTGTTGGCTCGCCTGCACGAGATGACGCAGGTCTCGGCGTCTTTCGGCACGCTCACCTTTGTCGATCATGACTGGCCCGACGTCGCCCGCGCGCGGCAATCGATGCGGCTTTTTGCCGAAACACTGCTCACGACCCACCAGTCACAGACCCAACGCAACATCAGAAAGCTCGAATTCGCATGACCCATCAGACGCTATTTTCCACCGTGTCCGGCCCCGAAGACGCTCCGGCGCTTCTGCTGCTCAACAGCCTGGGCGCCACCCATGCCATGTGGGACGCGCAGCTGCCGCTGCTCGAGAGCTTCTACCGGGTGATCCGCTGCGACACCCGTGGCCACGGGCAAAGCCCGACGCCGCCCTCGCCCTACAGCTTTGACGAGATCGTCGATGACGCGCTGGCGGTGCTCGACACGCATGGGATCGAGACGGCCAGCGTCATGGGGCTGTCGCTGGGCGGCATGACCGCGCTTGGCATGGGGCTCAAGGCGCCCGAGCGGATCGACCGTCTGGTCTGTTGCGCCGCCCGCTCTGACGCGCCGCAGCCATTCGTGCAGAGCTGGCACGACCGGCTGGCCAAAATGGAGGCGGGCGGCATCGAGGCAGTCTGGTCCGGCACCGTCGGTTTCTGGCTCTCGGAAGACAGCCGCCGCGATTTCCCCGACCGCGAGGCGGCGCTGCGCGACGGCTTTCTGAAGACCACCGAAGAGGGCTATCGCGGCTGCGCCCATGCGTTGATGCGGCTCGACTACTTGCGCCACCTGGGCGAGATGCAGGTGCCGGTGCTGTTTGTCGCGGGCGAGAATGACGGCGGCGCCACGCCCGACACCATGCGCGCCATGGCCGAGGCCTGCCCGGGATCGGACTTCACCGTCGTGCCCGGCGCGAAACACGTGATCAACGTCGACCGCCCCGACGATTTCGCCGTGGCAGTGGCCGATTTCCTCGATCTCGACGACGATCAGTCGGTGGCGGGCCGCAAGCTGGCATAGGAGGCCATGACGGTGGTGCGATAGGCCTCGCGCTGCCCCAGCCGGTCGTAATATTCGGCCAGCGCGGGCAGGGCGGGGCGATCGAACTCCATAGTATAGTAACGATAGAGCGCCGAGCCCACCGGAATATCACCCATGCTCAGACGGTCGCCGGCCACGTAAGGCTGATCCGAGAGCCGCTTTTCCAGCACCTCGAACTGCCTGGTCAGCGCCGCGATGGCCGCGTCGCGCCTGGCCGGATCGCGTTGCGACCGGGGCAGGCGGACAAGCTGATAGAAGAGCGCGATGAAATCGGCGTAGGCGTTGTTCTGAAACCATTCCATCCACATGTCGGCGCGGCCGATGTCGGCCGGGTGATTGCCCGCCAGGGCGCCATCGCCATAGGCCTGCGCCAGATATCGCACCACGGCATTGGATTCCCAGATCACCAGATCGCCATCCTGCAAGGTCGGAACCTTGCGCATCGGGTTCATCGCCACGTAGTCGCTGGTGTCGAGCCCGCCAAAGGCACCGCCGGCGTCAAGCCGCTCATAGTCAAGCCCGAGCTCTTCGAGCGCCCAAAGAACCTTTTGCACGTTGACCGATGTTTTCCGTCCCCAAAGCCGCATGTCGGGTGCCTCCTGTGTGCCTTTCTTATTTATCGCACGATAAATGTCTGGACTGCAAGCGCGGAATGCTTTCTGTTAGGGCGTGACACATTCGAATCCGGCGGAGCCAAGGTGCCCACACACAAGCGAACCCAATCGTCCGATGCCCCCGCGCCGCCCCGGCGGCGCATGTCCCCGGAGGACCGCAAGGAGGCGATCGTCTCGGCGGCGGTCGAGCTGTTTGCCGAGAACGGTTTCGACGGCAGCACCCGCGATCTGGCGCGCGGTGCCGGGATCACCCAACCGCTGCTCTATCGCTACTTTCCGAGCAAGGAGAGCCTGATCGAGGCGGTCTACGCCAGCGTCTTTCTGAAGAGCTGGGACCCGGCCTGGGACGACATCCTGAAGGACCGCGACCTTTCGGTGCGCGACCGGTTCCAGCGGTTCTACTCGGCCTATACCGAAACCATCTTTCAGCCGGTCTGGATGCGGCTCTGGCATTTCGCCTCGCTGCGTGACGCTGAGGTTTATGGCTGGTACCGCGAGGTCGTGCAGGAACAGATCCTCAAGCCGCTGGTGCGCGAACGCCGGATCGAGCTGGGCCACAATCCGGGGTTTGCGGTGTCGCCGGCCGAGCTCGAGGCGCCCTGGCTGCTGCACGGCGGCCTGCTGAACTACGGTCTGCGCCAGCAGGTGACGGGGCAGGCCGACCGCGATGCACGCGACTCCATGATCCGGCAGGCGCTCGAGATGTACATGCTTTTCACCGCCGCGCAGACCCCCGAGACTGGCCCAACAAAGGACCCCCGATGATCGATCTTTATACCTGGACCACGCCCAACGGCCGCAAGGTCTCCATCCTGCTCGAAGAGCTGGGGGTGCCCTATACCGTCAAGCCGATCAACATTTCCAAGGACGAGCAATTCGCCCCGGATTTCCTCAAGATCTCCCCCAACAACCGTATCCCGGCCATGGTCGATCACGAGACCGGCGTCGCGCTGATGGAAAGCGGCGCGATCATGCTTTACCTCGCGGCCAAATACGACCGTTTCCAGGTCGCGGGGGACGAGTATTGGCACATGATGGAATGGCTGATGTGGCAGATGGGCGGCCTCGGCCCGATGCTGGGCCAGGCGCATCACTTCCTGAAATACAACCCCGGCAAGGCGCTTTATGCCGAAGACCGCTATGCCACCGAGGCGCGGCGTCTCTACAAGGTGCTGAACACCCGGCTCGCGGGGCGCGATTATGTGGTGGGCACGGGCACCGGCAGCTATACGATCGCGGACATGGCGATGTGGCCCTGGGTCTCGCGGCACGATTTCCACCAGGTCGAGCTGTCGGACTATCCCGATGTGCAGCGATGGTATCGCCACATCCGTGACCGCCCGGCGGTCCAGCGCGGCTATCATATCCCGAAGTTCGTGCAGGATATTCCCGAAGGCTGACCCTCGCGGTTCCGTGAGGGTCTCGGCGGGCAGGTGACGGCGCGGCCCCATTTGGCGATGCCGCGAAATGCGCCGGTATCCGCGATGGCCCGCGTTCACGGGTCGAAGGCGCCGAATCCAGCTTATGTTAAATCCCGGCCCGCCAGCCGAGTGCACCGGTCGAGGATGTCGACGCCCTGGGATTTCCAGAAATGTAGCAGATCGATGAACACCCAATTCTCGGCGAGCTTATCGCCGGCGCGGCGGTAGATATCGATCACGCGGAACGGCCCCGGTTTGCCGGTGGCCGGCATGCCCATGAAGCCGCCCGTAGGTTCGGCGGTAAAGTTCGGCCAGCCGAAAAAGCCACCGTAATGGCCCTCGGACACCCGGGCGACATGGCGGGTCTTGGAGCGATTGGTAAACCCGGCGCGAAAGGGGCCGGAATGCTGGCGGGCATACCGCGCGATGGTATAGGTCGCGCCTATACCTGCCGGGCCCCACCAGATCATGTCGTCGGCCCAGGTGCGGGCCAGTTCCTCTTCCAGCGGCATCCCGCCCTGCCATTGACCGAGATCGCCGATCATGGCGTCGATCAACGCCTGCGTGCGATCACCCCGCGCCGCCGGCTGCGGATCAAAGAGCAGCCCGTCATGGGTCTGCGGCCCGGGCTGCACCAGATGCGCCCCGGTTTGCGGCGGAAAGGGCTGAAGCCCCGCCTGAAGCATCAGATGCGGAATGTCGAAATACATCGCGGTCTCGACGATCCGGCCCGTCTCGACGCGATGAAAGGCGGCGTATCGCAGAAAGGCCATGCGGCCGGTGGGCGGAATGCCAAGCCACGGCTGGTCGAACAACCCCATCAGATGGCCCATCGAGACAACCCAGCGTCCGCTGCCGTCGGGCAGGCGGTTTTCGCCTGCAAAGAAAATGTCGACGCGGTTCTGCATTCGGCTCAGGGCCTGCCGCAGCGGCAACCAGAAGCGACGGGCCACCGCCTCGGGCCCGGCGATTTCGTCAAACGGGTGATATCCCCGCCAGCGCAACTCAGCGGCGCAGTACTGCGATTCGATCTCGGCCAGCGCCGCCGCAGGGGCGTTTTCCTGTGCCGCGTAATAGTCTCGAACCAAGTCCTTCTCGGCTTGAAAACTCATCTTTCCTCCTTTGCCTCAATGGCTTGATCCGCAGCTTGCAGGGTTTTCGCATACGTTTGCAAAAAGATCTTGCCAGATGTGGGGCGCTGCGTCTATCGTTTTTGCAAACGTATGCAAAACTCACTCAGGGAGCCCAGGATGGCCGAGATACAGCTTCGCAACGTCGGCAAGCGCTGGGGCAGTTTTGTTGGGGTGCAAAACTTCGACCTGACCATCGCCGACCGCGAGTTTCTGGTTCTGCTCGGTCCTTCGGGCTGCGGCAAGACCACGACGATGCGGATGATTGCGGGGCTTGAGGACGTCACCGACGGCGACATCCTGATCGATGGCCAGGTGGTCAACGATCTCGAACCGAAAGACCGCGACGTGGCCATGGTTTTCCAGAGCTATGCGCTTTATCCCAACATGAACGTCTATGAAAACATCCGCTTCCCGCTCAAGGTGCGCAAGGTGCCCGAGGGCGAGCATGACGACCGGGTGCGCCGTGCCTCGGCGATGGTCGAACTGGACGACTTCCTGCATCGCAAACCTTCCGAGCTCTCCGGCGGTCAGCGCCAGCGGGTGGCGCTGGCGCGCGCCATCGTGCGCGAGCCCAATGTCTTTCTGATGGACGAACCACTTTCCAACCTCGATGCCAAGCTCCGGGTCTCGACCCGGGCGCAGATCAAGAACCTCAGTCACGAGCTGGCGGTGACCACGATCTATGTCACCCATGACCAGATCGAGGCGATGACCCTGGCCGACCGGGTGGTGGTGATGAAACATGGCGTGGTGCAGCAGGTCGGAAGCCCGACCGAGATCTACGATGCGCCGGCCAATACCTTTGTCGCCAGCTTCATCGGAAGCCCGGCGATGAACCTGATCGACGGCAAGATCGAGAACGGCACCTTTGCCGCGCAGCACACCCGCATCGAGGGCCTGGCCCTGCCCGATGGCCCTGTGACCCTGGGCTTTCGCGCCGAAGATGCCTCCCTTTCCGACAGCGGCCAGATCACCGCGCCGATCTACACGCTCGAACTGCTGGGCGATGCAACGATGATTTCGGTGCGGATCGGCGGCGCGCTGGTCAGCGTCAAGGCCGACAAGAGCTTTCGCGCCGAGATCGACGATATGGTCACGATCTCGGTGCCGCCCGAGATTTGCCACCTCTTCGAAGCTGGAAGCGGTGAGCGCATCGGGGCCTGAGCCCCGCCAACGCCTCGGAACAGGGGCAAAGACCGGTCCGGACGTCGACGGCGGACCGCATATAACAGGGAGACCACGATGAACCTCAAACCCCTCATGCTCGCCGGCGCGATCGGGCTTGCCGCCACGGCGGCCAGCGCCGAATGCGCCTTTGAAAACGACGTGCCGCTGAAATCGCTTTCGGCCGGTTTCGAAGCCTGGAAGGCCGTGACCGACGCGATGGCCGAATGCGGCAATTTCTCGGCCTCGCTCGATCAGGAGTTTCGCGAGAAACAGCCCGAGGCCTTTGCCGCAGACCCGTCGCTCTATCACATCGGCGGGGTCGCCAATGCGACGCTGATCCCGCTGCTCAACGCCGGATCGGTTCGCCCGCTCGATGATCTGGTGGCAGAATACGGCAGCCAACTGACGCCGAACCAGCTGATCAAGATCGACGGTCAGACCATGGCCGTGGCGATGATGGTCAACGCCCAGCACCTCATGTACCGCGAGGACATCCTGAACGACCTCGGTATCGCGGTGCCGACCACGTATGACGAGGTGCTGGCCGCCGCAGAAGAGATCCGCGCGGCCGGGGTGGTGGACTACCCGCTCGGCGGCACCTTCAAGACCGGCTGGAACCTCGGCGAAGAGTTCATCAACATGTACCTCGGCGAAGGTGGCCAGTTCACCGGCGACGGCAACATGCCGACGATCAACAATGAAAAGGGCGTGCGTGCGCTCGAGGTCATGAAAGCGATGACCGTATATATGGACCCGGAATACCTGGTGTCGGATTCCACCTATGTCCAGCAGCAGTTCCAGCAGGGCAAGATCGCCATAGCCAACCTCTGGGCCAGCCGCGCCGGCGCGATGGACGACGAAGCCGAGAGCCAGGTGGTGGGCAAGGTCAAGATGGCCGCCGCCCCGATGGGCTCGGAACGCCCGGCCTCGTCGCTGTGGTGGGATGGCATCGTGATCGCCACCAACATCAGCGACGAAGAGGCCGAGGCCGCCTTTCGTGTGGCGATGGAGGGCATGGACGCCGAGACCGTCCAGGCCAACAATGACGCCGCCGTCTGGCTTGTGTCCGGCTACACCCCCGGCCCGCTCGCCATGGGCGCGGCCGCCACCGCGGAAGCCGGCGCCGCACCCTACCCGGCCTCGGGGCCGATGGGCATCATGCACACCGTCCTGGGCAATGGCATCGCCGACTACCTGACCGGTGCCAAGGATGCGGAGACCACGCTGGCCGATATCGAAACGGCCTATGTCACCGCCGCCAAGGAATCCGGGTTGATCGAATAACCCCCGACTGCGGGAGGGCTGCCTGCCCTCCCGCCCCCGCCTCCCCCTCACTCTCAGGATCATGAGGAAGACCGAGACATGCCTTTCCGGACCTTCGCCATCTTTGTCGGCCCCTCGGTCTTCATGATGCTCCTGTTCATCGCCTTTCCGCTGGTGAGCGTTTTCAGCCAGAGTTTCTATGTCACCCAGCCGATCTACGAGGTGGTGACCTCGGAAACCTGCACCCCCGGCTTCATCGCCCAGACCTGCGTCACCGAAGAGAAATCGGTGCCGGTGCTGGACGAGGACGGCGAGATCGTGACCCGCACCCGTTTTGTCGGGCTCGAGAGCTACCGCAACGTTCTCGAACTCGGCCGCGCCTGGGACGCGCTCAGCCAGGGCAGCTGGCGCGCCTTTCAGGCGATCGATTTCTGGAAGGCCCTGCGCTTTACTCTCAGCTTCACCTTGATCACCCTGCCGCTGGTGATCGGCCTCGGGCTGGCGATCGCGGTGGTCATCAACAATGCCGCACGGGCGATCCGCGGACCGGTGATCTTTGTCTCGCTGCTGCCGTTCATCATCACGCCAGTGATCGGCGCACTGTCGATCAACTGGCTGTTCCGCGGTGACGGCATCCTGACGGCAGCGCTGGAACATTACACCGGCCGCGACATCGCGATGTTCGCCCAGGCGTGGACCATCGAGATCCTGATGATGTTCTATCGCGTCTGGCACGTGGCGCCCTTTGCTGCCATCGTGCTCTATGCCGGGCTTCAGACGGTCAACCAGGATGCGCTGGAAAGCGCGCTGATCGATGGCGCCACCCGCTGGCAACGGCTGCGCTATGTGGTGATCCCGCATCTGATGCCGCTGATCGTCTTTATCGCCATGATCCACCTGATGGACAGCTACCGGGTGTTCGAAGAGGTGGTGGGCTTTTCCTCCCAGGGCCATGTGATCTCGCTGCAATGGCTGACCTACGATTTCCTGGTGCCCGACCAGGCCGGCAACCGCTCGATCAGCCGCGCCTCGGCCTCGGCCATGCTGACCATGATCGGCATCGTGATCCTGCTGATTGCCCCGCTGCGCCGCACCTGGCGCGACCACAGAGGAGGCCGCTGACATGTCGACCCCACGCGCCCTGCGCCAACCGCTGAGCCTGCGCATCACCTCGGGCGCCTTCCTTGCCCTCTGGTGCCTGATTGCCGCCTTCCCGATCTTCTGGATCACGGTGATGAGCTTCAAAACCCCGGTCGATGCCTTCGACGCCAACCCGCTGAACGTGATCTTCGGCCCTGCGACCCGGGCCCGCGGCCACGGGCTGTCGCTCTTTGACATCATCATGGGCGGGGCTGTGCTCTGGGTTACCGTCCAGCTTGCCGCCAAGGCGCTGCCCGGCATGGTGCGCAGCTACAGCCCGCAAGGGCGGCAATGGATGGGCTGGGGGATCGGCATGCTGGCGCTGGCGCTGGGCTTTCTCACCGTCTTCTTTGGCCTGCTGCCGCTGCTCTCGGATCTGTTGAACCCGGTGCTTGGTCCGCTGGGCCGCGACGTGCTCGGCTTGACAACCGAGCATTACGAGACCGTCTGGATCGACCGCGGCTTTTCCAACAATTTCAAGAATTCGCTGGTGGTGACGGCGGGCGTGGTCACGGTCTCGCTCACCGTGGGCACACTGGCAGGCTACGGGCTGGCGCGCTCGGGCTCGGTGCTGGCCTTCTGGATCCTGATCATCGCGCTGGTGTTCCGCGCCCTGCCGCATTCGGTGCTTGTGGCGGGTTATCTGCCGGTGTTCATCTCCTCGGCCGAATGGCTCTCGCCGATCCTCGGCGACAACGCCCCGACCCTCTATGGCAAGCCCTGGGCGGTGATCGCGGTGCTGGTGGCGATCAACCAGCCATTCACCATCTGGATGCTGCGCAGCTTCTTTCAGAACATTCCGGCTGAGCTTGACGAGGCCGCCCGCGTCGACGGTTGCAATCACTTCCAGGCCTTCCGCCGGGTGATCATGCCGGTGATGTGGCCGGGGGTGATCACCACGGGGCTGTTCTCCTTCCTGCTGGCCTACAATGACTTTCTGGTGACCTCGCTGCTGCTCGATGCGCAGAACCAGACCATGGTTCCCGCCATCGCCGGCATGTTCAACCGAGAGACCACCACCACCGACCAGGTTGTCGCCGTGGCCGCCGCGGTCTCGATCACCGCACCGTTGTTCTTCCTTGTCATGGTGTTCCAGCGCCAGATCGTCAGCGGGCTCACCGCCGGGGCGGTGAAAGGATGAGCGCGCAATCCCGTCACGGTGCCCTGGCCCGCCATCCGGCGCTCAACCGGATGCCCCGTGATTTCCTGGAGTCCCTGTCGTTTCGCACCAAAGGCAACGACACATGGACATTTTGAAAGGAGACAGGCGATGAAAGGCACACGACCCGAACAGGCGATCCTGACCCGCGACACCGACATGAGCAAGACCGACGAGACCCGCCGGGTGATCGAAAGCATGGTTGACGGGCTCAATGACCACCGCATCGACGACATCGGCGCATTTTTCGCCGAGGGCTTTCGTTGGATGGGAAATCAGGGCTGCGGCACCAAGCAGGGGCTCAAGGCGTTTCAGGACAATTGGCAGCGGCCGTTTCAGGCGGCGTTTTCCGACAAGGTCTGCATCGACGAGGCGCGGCTTTACATGGGGGAATGGGCGGCCGCTTTCGGCCGTCAGGAGGCGACGCATACGGGCACCTTCCTCGGCATCGCCCCCACCGGCAAGCGGGTGGAGATCCGCTACATGGATTTCTGGAAGGTCGAGGACGGCAAGATCACCGACAATTGGGTGAACGTGGATTTCGCCCATGTCGCCGCGCAGCTCGGTGTCGACCTGTTCAATGGTCAGGGCTGGGAGGCCTATGACCGCGGCGAGCGTGAAGCGCCCCGGCCAGAGACAGAGACAACCGCGTCCCGGGCCTGACCCGGGACCTCACAGACAGCAGGGCCCCGGATCAGCTCCGGGGCGGGAGAGTGACAGATGACCATCGAATATCTCAAACGCGGCAAGCCGGAAGCCGACCGGGCGGAGGATGATGCCCGGACCCGTGCCGTGGTCGAGGCGACGCTGAAAGACATCGAGACGCGCGGCGATGCCGCCGTGCGCGCGCT
>NZ_FNYY01000017.1 GCF_900109145.1 Marinovum algicola | reverse complement strand
TGATGCAGCCATAGCCGCGGTTGTCGGTCACCACCACGGTAAAGGCGATGCCCATCATCGCCGCCGTCGCCATCTCGGAATTGGCCATCATGTAGGTGCCGTCGCCGGTAAAGCAGATCACGTCGCGCGCCGGGTCCGCCATCTTGATGCCCATGGCGCCGGCGATCTCGTAGCCCATGCAGGTGAAGCCGTATTCCATGTGGTAGCTGCCCGGGCGCCCGGCCTTCCACAGCTTGTGCAGCTCGCCCGGCATGGTGCCGGCGGCGCAGATCACCACGGTGTCCTCGTTCGCCGCGCGCTGCACCGCGCCGATCACCTGCATGTCGGTCGGCAGCTGATTGCTGTCCTCAGGCGCCGCGGTCAGCGGGTCGACCTTGCCGAACCAGTCGGATTTCAGCCCGTCGGTCTTGCCCGGCGCGGTATAGCCGTCGAGTGCCGCGCTCAACTCCGTCAGCCCGACCAGGGCGTCCGCCAGCAACGGCGCGGCGCCGTGCTTCATCGCGTCATAGGCCGCGACATTGAGCGAGATCAGCCGCCGCCCGGGATGGGCAAAAAGCCCCCACGACCCGGTGGTGAAGTCCTGGAACCGCGTGCCGACCCCGAGCACCACATCGGCCTCGGCGCAGACCGTATTGGCCGCCGCGCCGCCGGTGACACCGACCGGTCCGAGGTTGAGCGCATGGTCCCAGGGCAGCGCCGATTTGCCGGCCTGGGTCTCGGTCACCGGGATGTTGTGCGCCTCGGCAAAGGCGTGCAGCGCCCCGGTGGCACCGGCGTAATGCACCCCGCCGCCGGCCACGATCACCGGACGGCGGGCGGCGCGGATGATCTCGGCGACCTCGGCCAGCTCGGCCTCGTCGGGGCGGATGCGACGCGGGCGCCAGACCCGGGGCACAAAGAAACTCTCGGGATATTCAAAAGCTTCGGCCTGAACATCCTGACAGAAAGACAGGCAGACCGGGCCGCAGTCTGCCGGATCGGTCAGGACGCGAAAGGCCCGCGGCAGCGCCGTCAGAAGCTGTTCCGGGCGGGTGATGCGGTCAAAATACCGCGTCAGCGGCCTAAACGCATCATTAACGGTTGCCGTGCCATCCTGGAAGTCCTCGATCTGTTGCAGCACCGGGTCGGGGCCACGGGTGGCAAAGACGTCGCCCGGGATCAGCAGCACGGGCAGCCGATTGACATGCGCCAGCGCCGCGGCGGTGACCATGTTGGCCGCCCCCGGACCGATCGAGGAGGTGACCGCCATCGCCCGTTTGCGCCCCGATTGCTTGGCATAGGCAATCGCGGCATGCGCCATGGTCTGTTCGTTGTGGCCGCGCCAGGTGGGAAAGCTGTCCTTCACGGCATGCAGCGCCTCGCCGAGCCCGGCCACATTGCCATGGCCGAAGATCGCCCAGCACCCGGCAAGGAAAGGATCGCCATCCTGGTTTTTCTGCGCCGCGATATAGCGCACCATCGCCTGTGCGGCGGTCAGTCGGATCGTTGCTGTCATGTGGCCTCCTCCATGGCCCGGGCGCGGGCCTTGTCCCAGATGGTGCACAGGCGGCTGTAGTTCTCGGCCATTTCGGCCACCGCCTCGGCATCGGTGATCTCGCCGGCCAGCCAGCGCCGCGCGGCCGGGCCAAAGATCGTGCGCCCCACGGCAAAGCCCTTGACCAGCGGCTGTTTCGCGGCCAGCGCAAAGCTCTCCGCCAGCGCCTCTTCCGGCGCGTCGAGCCCCAGCACCACGATGCCGCGGCTGCGCGGATCGTTGCGGGTGATGGCTGCCACCGCATTCGCCCAGGCCGCCTCGGTTCTGAACGGCTCCAGCTTCCACCAGTCGGGAAAGACGCCGGCATCATAGAAGCGCTGGATCAGCCTGGCCGAGGTCTCGTCATCCACCGGCCCGACCTTGGACGGGATGAGTTCCAGCAGGAATTCCAGCCCGTTGCGCCGCGCCGCCGTGAACAGGCGCGTCACCTGCCCGACCTGCGCGGCCATCGTGTCGGCAGCGTCGTCGGGGTGGCAGAAGACCAGCAGCTTGACCACATTCTCGCGGGCCCATTCGCGGAACTGGCCGAGATCGGCGCCCAGTTCCGGCTCGAAGGCGATCGGCCGCGAGCCCGGAAGCTCCGTCGGCCGCCCGATCCACAGCCCGCTGCCGGAGGCCCGGTGCAGCGCCGCGCGCCCGATGCGGTTGTCGCAGAGGATGCCGTAGCCCGGCCGGCCGGCCTGCACCCGCAGCGCGGCCTCAAGGCAGAGTTCCTTGAACCGGCCGCCCTTTTCCAGGGTATAGCCGTCCATCTCCTCGAGCTGAAGGCGGTGGTCGAAGGCAAAGGTCTTGACCTGCGACCAGTCGCCCCCCGATCTGGAAGAGCGGGTGGTCGCCCAATGCACCTGCTCCAACGCGGCATCGTTCCTGAGGTCGGGCCGTTGCAGGCCCCGGTCGAAGAAGAATTGCAGCTCTTCCCAGCTGGGATAGGCCGGGGTACAGCCATGGCGGCTGACCGCGAAAGCGCCGCAGGCATTGGCGTATTTGAGCGCGGTGGGCCAGTCCTCTCCATCGAGCCAGCCCTTCAGCAACCCCGACATGAAGCCATCGCCCGCGCCCAGCACGTTGAACACCTCGATCGGGAAACCGGGGCCTGTCTCGCCCTCATCGAGGCTGTCGGGGATCGCGCCGGTGAAGGCCACCGCGCCCGAAGCGCCGCGTTTGCAGACCAGCGTCGCACCCGAGACCGCCCGCACCGCGCGCAGCGCCGCGACCGTGTCGGTCGAGCCGCCGGCGATGTGGAACTCTTCCTCGGTGCCGACAATCAGGTCGAACAGCGGCAGGCTTTCCTGCAACTTGGCGGTCACCGCGGCGCTTTCGACAAAGCGGCGCTCGCCCGCGCCATGGCCCGCCACCCCCCAGAGGTTGGGCCGGTAATCGATGTCCAGCGCGCATCTCGCCCCCGCCGCCCGCGCGATCTCCAGCGCCTTCAGCGTCGCCGCCTCGACCTTGGGGTTCGACAGATGCGTGCCGGTCGCCACCACCGCCCGCGCCCGGCGGATGAAATCGGGGTCGATGTCATCCTCGGTCAGCCCCATGTCGGCGCAATTCTCGCGGTAGAAGATCAGCGGAAACTGCTCTTGGTCGCGGATGCCCAGGAGCACCAGCGCGGTCAGCCGCTCCGGGTCGACCTTGACGCCCTCGGTGCTCACCCCCTCACGCGCCAGCTGCTCGGTGATGAAGCGGCCCATATGCTCGTCCCCCACCCCGGTGATCACGGCCGAACGCAACCCCAGCCGTGCCGTGCCGCAGGCGATATTGGTCGGCGAGCCGCCAATGTACTTGTCAAAGGACCCCATGTCCTCCAGCCGCCCGCCAACCTGCGCGCCGTAAAGATCCACCGACGACCGGCCGATGGTGATCAGGTCAAGTGTCTGTGTCATATCCGTTCCTTCCCGGTCGCCCGTGGCTCACGCGCCGTCGAGCACCTCGGCGAGTTTCACCGCACGGCCCTCGGCCACCGATTTCAGCGCCGCCTCCGCCAGCGCCAGCGCCATCAGCCCGTCCTGCCCGGTGGTGGGCGTCGCGGCACCCTGGGCCACCGCGGCGACGAAAGCCGCGATCTCGTTGGCATAGGCCTGGGTGTAACGCGACATGAAGAAGTTGAGCAGCGGCGGGCGGTGGAAGCCCTCGGCATCGGCGATCTCGATATTGGCCTCGCGGTGGTTCTCGGCCGAGACCGCACCCTTGGAGCCCAGAACCTCGATCCGCTGGTCATAGCCATAGGTGGCGCGGCGCGAATTGGTGATGGTGCAGTGCTTGCCGCTGGCGGTGGTCAGGATGACGTTGACGCTGTCGTAATCGCCGAGCGTGCCGATTTCGGGATCGGTCAGGACCGAGGCGGCGGCCTGCACGGTCTCGATCTCTTCGCCGAGCAGCCAGCGCGCCACGTCGAAGTCGTGGATCGTCATGTCGCGGAAGATGCCGCCGGAGACCTTGATGTAATCGGCCGGCGGCGCGCCGGGGTCGCGGCTGCTGACGGTGACCATCTCGACCGCGCCGATACGGCCCTGGTCGATCGCGGCTTTCAGCGCCATGAAGTCGGGATCGAAGCGGCGGTTGAAGCCCACCATCAGGGTGGCCTTTTCCGCCGCCACGGTGTCGAGGCAGGTCTTCACCCGGTTCAGGTTCAGGTCGATGGGTTTCTCGCAGAACACTGCTTTGCCGGCGCGGGCGAACTGCTCGATCAGGTCGGCATGGGTGTTGGTGGGGGTGCAGATCGCCACTGCCTGCACGTCGTCGCTGGCGGCAATCTCGTCGATGCTGCGGATATCGCAGCCATAGGCCTCGGCGACTTTTCCGGCGGCTTCGGCCATCGGGTCGGAGATGGCGACAAGGCGGGCGCCGGGGGTGGCGGTGACGGCGCGGGCATGGACCTGTCCGATGCGGCCGGCGCCGAGAATGGCGAAGTTGACTGTCATGTTGTCCTCGTTGGGCGTAATCGCGGACGGGCCGCATCTGTTATGCGCGACCGGCGGAAGAGGGTTCGCCGGCCGCGTCGGGAAGAGGGCGGATGCCGGGGGCCGATGCAGGGAGCATTGACCGGCCCCGGAAGCGTCAGGCGGCCTCCTCGTATTCGGGCTGGGTCTTGGCGCCGGTGATATAGGCCACGACATCTTCGCCGTTGGTCTCTTCCTTGCGGAGGTTGGCGCAGATCCTCCCGCGGCGGAACACCACGATCCGGTCCACCAGATCCATCACCTGCCGCATGTTGTGGCTGATCAGGATCAGCGGCTCGCCGGCTTCCTTGAGCGTGCGGACGATGTTTTCCACCTGCGCGGTCTCCTGCACGCCGAGCGCCGCTGTGGGCTCGTCCATGATGGTCAGCTTGGAGTGGAAGGTGGCGGTGCGGGCAATTGCCACGCATTGCCGCTGGCCGCCCGACATCCGCTCGATCGAGCCGCGGATGTTGGGGATCTTGACGCCGGTCTTGACCAGCGCATCCATGGTGCGCTGGCGCATCGCCTTGTAATCCAGCATCCGGAAGGGGCCCAGCCAGTTGTACTTGGTGATCTCGCGCCCGAGAAAGAGGTTGTCGGGCACATCGAGCTGATCGGCCAGCGCCAGGGTCTGGAACACCGTCTCGATGCCGGCATTGCGCGCCTCGAGCGGGCCGGCAAAATGCACCGGCTTGCCGTCAAAGATGATCTCGCCCCGGGTGCGCTGTTCGACGCCGGTGATCTGGCGCACGAAGGTCGATTTGCCGGCACCGTTGTCGCCCATGATGGCCACGTGTTCGCCACGCCGCAGGGTGAAGTTGGCACCTTCGAGCGCATGCACGCCGCCGTAGTGCTTGGTCAGATCGCGGGTCTCGAGGATGATATCGCTCATGTCGGGTCTCCCTATGCTCTGGCCGCGGCGCGTTGCTGCCGCCATTGGTCGAGGACCACGGCCCCGATGATGATCGCCCCCATCGCCATCAGCTGATAGAAGGCGTCGAGCTTGATGAAGGTGAAGCCGGACTGGATCACGCCGAAGACCATGGCGCCAAGCACCGTGCCGATGATCGAGCCGCGCCCGCCGGTCAGGCTGACCCCGCCGATGACGGCCATGGCGATGCCATAGAGCTCGTAGAACTGGCCCATGCCGGCCTGCGCGGTGAGGTTCTTGGAGCTCAGCACGATAGCGGCAAAAGCGGCGAGGATCGAGGCAATCATGTAGACCATGACCTTGTGCCGGCGGATGTTGATGCCCGACATCCGCGCCGCATCCTCGTTCGAGCCGATGGCATAGGTGTGTTTGCCGTAGACGGTGTAGCGCATGATCAGTTGCAGCACGACCGCAAGGCCGATGAACCAGACCACGGGCATCATGCCGCTACCGATCCAGGCATAGCTATCGGTCGGGAAGGACACCGGCTGGCCCTTGGTCCACCATTGCGAGATGCCGCGGCAGACGAGGAACATGCCCAGCGTGGCGATGAAGGGGGGAATGCGGGCGAAGGCCACGAAGAACCCGTTGATCGATCCGATCAGCGCGCCGAAAGCAAGCCCGACGATCACCGGCACGATCACCGGCAGATCCATCGCCCAGAGACCGAAGACCGCCTTGGGGTTGGGGTTGCCATTGACCAGCTCGGTCTGGGCGAACGACATGGCGATCATCGCCGTCGCGCCGACCAGCGGGCCGGAGGACAGGTCGATGCCGCCCGAGATGATCACCTGGGTCACGCCCAGCGAGATGATGCCGATGATCGCCACCTGAAGGATAATGATCTTGATCCGCGCCATGTTCAGGATGGTACCGTCGCGGGCCTCGTTGAAATCGAACAGCATGCTCTGGCCGTTCATGTAAGGCAGCACCTGGCCCAGCACCTCGAACAACAGGGTGATCAGGATCAGCGCCAGAAAGACGTTGAATTCATTGGGCCAGGCGCGCTTCTTGTGGTCGAAGGTCAACCCGCCTACGCCTTGCGATGTCTGGTCGGACATGTCCCGTCTCCTCCCGTGGAAAGGGCGCTTTCACAGTCGGGAACGGCGCGTCGCGCGCCGCTCCCGGGGTTTGGTCTCGTCAGGCTCAGTTCTTCGACATGTAGCTTTCCATGTTGTCCGGGGTCACCAGCTCGAAGGGGATATAAACCTTCTGGTCCACCGCCTCGCCCCGCGCCAGTTGCAGTGCCGCCTGAAGCGCGCCGCCGCCTTGGGCCGCCGCATTCTGGAACACGGTCACGTCCAGCTCGCCCGCCTGCATCGCCGAGAGTGCATCCTGGGTGGCGTCGACGCCGCCGACAACCACGTCCTCCATCGCGATGCCAGAGGCCTTCATCGCCTGGATCGCGCCGATGGCCATTTCGTCGTTGTTGGCGATCACCGCGTCGAAGGGCTCTCCCGAGGACAGCCAGTTGGTCATCAGGCTGGTGGCCTGTTCGCGCGACCAGTTGGCGGTCTGACGGTCGATTTCCTCGATCTCCACGGCGCATTTACCGGCGGCGATCACGTCGTCGATGTCCTTGGTCCGCATCACCGCAGCCTGGTTCGACAGCTCGCCCATCAGGATGTAGACCCGCGCCGGATCGCGGCCCATATTGGCCAGGATGTTGCAGATCTCGATGGTTTCCAAAGTGCCGGATTCCGCCTCGTCAGAAGCCACGAAGGCCTGGCTGTCGGGCAGGGTGTCGACGTTGATCGGCTCGCGGTTGACATAGACCAGCGGCACGCCGGCGGCCTCGGCGGCCTGGGTCATCGCCTGGGTGGCCGAAGTGTCGACCGGGTTGACGATGATCGCGTCCACGCCGGAGGCTACGAAGTTGTTGATCTGGTCGAGCTGGCGCGCCACGTCGTTCTGGGCGTCTTCGATCTGGACATCGACGCCTTCCATTCCGTCGGCCTGTTCCTGAATGCCGTTGCGCAGCACGGTCAGGAAATTGTCATCAAAGAGCGCCATCGACACGCCAATGTTTTCGGCCATTGCGGTGGATGACATGAGCACGGTCAAGGCCGCGGCAGTCAGGGTCTTTTTCATTGGGTTTCCTCCCTTGTGTGGTGTCCGGCGCACCGTTCTCCTGGCCGGAAGCCCCGTTGCGGGGCCCGTCTTGCGCAGTCAGGCGGCGCGCGCCTGAAGTTGCGATGCGATAAAGTCGAACGAGCGCCGGATCTCGGAATAGGGATCCGGCATCGCCTGGGTCTCGGGCGAGAAGCATTCGTAGGAAATCGGTCCGTCATAGCCCGCCGCCAGCAGCGCCGCGATCTGGTCGACATTGCCCAGCCGGTCCTGGCCATCGACCAGCACGCGGTGTTCATCCTCCATCTCGTGGACCGCCAGCGCCGGGTCGGTCACTGCCGAGATATGCACGATGCCGGTCTGCTCGGGATAAAGCGGCCCGCCCTCGGCCAGCTTGTGGTGGAAGGTGTCATGCACCAGCTTGAAATGGTCTTCGCCACCGATCGCCGCGATGGTCTCGACCAGCTCGGCCTTGGAGCGCAGCGAAGAGCGCTGAAAACCCAGCGGCTCGACCAGCGCGGTCATCCCGGCGGCCTGAAGCAGCGGCAGCACGCCTTTCAGCGCGATGCGCAGATTGGCCTGGCGTTCGCCGTTGCCAAGCCCCGTGCCGTCGTTTCGCGGGATCAGGCTGATGGTCTCGGCTCCCGCCGCCTTGGCGATGTCGATCAGCGCCTGCACTTGGGCTTCACGCTCGGACGTCCAGTCGTTGAACGGGTAGACCTGGCTCAACCCGACCAGTCGCAGCCCCTTGTCGCGGGCGATCTTTCCGGCCTCCTCCGGGGCGATGCCGTCGAACAGCGGGCGGGCGATGTCGTTGCGCACCTCGACGCCGATGCAGCTCAGCCGCGCGGCAAGATCGAGAAACTCGGCATAGCCCAGACCGGGCACCGTCATATGGTTCAAAGTTGTCTTCATGGTGTACCCCCCCGCCGCAGGGCTGTCAGCGCCCGTCGGATGCGCTCACTTGCGCAGTTTGGGGAGATTCGGTCAATCTGAGCTGGCAGATATCGCGTCATTCATGACGCATTCATTCGGTACTTGATGACGTATTTATGTCATCACACCATTTCGGGCAAATAGAGCCGTGGTTCGAGGAAATGCTGCCCCGCCACGCCGTCGTCATCGGCGCCCACCGATTTCACCATCATCTCGATCAGGTCCGTACAGAGGTCCGTCAGCGGGGTGGAAATCGCCATGACCGCATAGCCGTCGATCAGCGCCGCGCGGCTGTCCGCCGTCAGCTCGTTGACCGCCAGCGAGATCCGCGGCGCGGGGTGTTTCTCACGCAGCGCGGCAATTGCGCCCTCCATCCCGCCGCCGGCGACATAGATGCCGCGCAGGTCCGGGTGACGGTCGATCAGGTCAAGCGTCGCCTCGTAGGTCAGCTGCCGGGTCTCCAGGTTGACCAGCGTGTCGAGCACCTCGAACCCGGCACCGGCGCCGCGCACAAAGGACCGGAACCCGACCTCGCGCAGGTCATGGCCGTGCCAGCGGTTGCCGCCAACAAAAATCGCCAGCTTTCCGGGGCTTTTGACTGTCCGCGTGATCAGCCAAGCTGCCAGCCGCCCGACCTTGATGTTGTTGAGCCCGACGTAATTCTTGCGGATGCCCTGGGCGAAATCGTTCAGCAGGGAAAACACCGGGATGCCGTCATCCTTGAGGTCCTGCACGATGCGGTCGAGCTTCTGGTCGTTGACCGCAGTGGCGGCGATCACGTCGCAGCTTTTGCCCAGATCGGTCAGCAGTGCGGCAAATTCCGCCGGCGATTGCGAGGTGGAATAGCGGATCACCGCGCGGCCGCGAATGTCGGTCCTGGCGGCAACCGCGCGTTCGATCTCGGTGGCGAAGTTGCGATAGAACTCCTGCGCCTGCTTCAACAGCACAAAGCCCAGCGTCACCTCGGGTAGATGCGCGGTCAACCGGCCCTCGAACAGCCCCTTGCCGTGATAGCCGATCCGATGCGCCGCATCGGCGATCTTTCTCAGGGTCTCGGCGCGCACCTGGGCGCGTCCATTGATCGCGCGATCGACGGTCGTGACACTAACGCCAGCCGCCTTTGCGACATCTTTGATGGTCGGTCGGTGCGCCAAGGTGACCCCATTATGGCGGTTTTTCGTCAGCATAGGCACTCGCGTCTGCGGGTGCAATTGTCTTATGTTGTCAAAGTGAGCCGGGACGCCATCGCTGACGGTCTTCGCATAATCCGCCGGCGCGTCCTGAACCTTGGTCACGCGGCGTAGCTGCGCCAGGGTCTTTGTCTGTGTCTCTGGCCGCATCGACCGTCACAGCCCAGGAACCCGGGAAAAATCTGACGTCGCGATCTGACGCTGCGGGTGTTGACCGCACGGTCCGGGCGCCAGGATCGGACCCGCCCCACCCATGCCGCATTGCAGTACATGCATGGCGGCATGGCGGAAACTGCGCGTTGTTAGCGCAATCATTCGCCATTATCTGAGTGTCACTGAGGAAACAAAACCTCACCGGGGAATACGCCCGACACATCAAAGGACGCTGAACATGGCATACGCACTGTCCAATACCCACGCCCGATCCAATCTGTCGGCCACGCTGCACCGCGCGGCCGAGACCTGGAAAACCGCCCGCGCCAAGCGCGCAATTTTCGACCGGACCTACAACGAGCTGAACGCGCTCGACGACCGCGACCTGACCGATATCGGAATCGCGCGCCGCGACATCCGCGCCTTGGCGCAGGACGTCGCCAACAAGGCGGTCTGATCCCGGAGATTTCACGAGGGTGCCCAAAGGTGCACCCCGAAAACGCGGGCCGTCCCACCGGCCCTATATCACCCCCAAGCCTTATCCAGGCCGATACTGGCTTTCCACGCCAAGCGGCTTGGGCGTCGCGTCGCTCCAGGCCACACCGCTCGCCACAATGCAGGTCAGCCCTTCGGGGGTCACGACGAGAATTGTCCAATTGCCTTGCTCGCTGGCGCGCCAGACTTCGACCATACGCGTGGAGGACTGAAGGCCGCGGCCAACCAAGCTTTCTTGGTAGACAGTTTCCAGCGTGCCCCGGATGGTCTCGCGAGACCCGCAGGTCATCTGAGCGGAGGCGGGGGGGCCAAGAGCTGCCAGTCCAAAGGTCAGGCTCAGGCTGATCAAACGCTTCCACATGGTATTTCTCCTTCCCCTTGCTGGGGCGGAGAACATGAAAGCTACGACCCCAGCTCCAAGTTGCTTTGTAAATATGGTATCTCAAACCTGCTCGTGCACTATTCGTTACCGAGGAATTGAACGCCTTCGGGACTATGCTCGGGCGAAACTCCAATAGCCTCTTACGGGGGTGGCACCAGTTACAACTGAATCTAATCAGCCATGTGTGCACACCTGCACGAATGCAACGTCATAGGCGGCGCTCATGTGCGGAATAGCTCAACGTCAAGGACGCGTTGATCGAGGCTGACATTCCTGATGCGCCGCATCGCAGCCGAAGCGTCTGCGTCAGGGCTTCGGAAACAATGCCACGGTGAACGGCGTTTCGTAGCACATCGTGCAGAAATGGATGGGCCACGCGCAGCTTACCATGACGGCGATCTATACCGACCCCGTGGGCAAAGAAGAGCAGGGTATCGCCTCGAGGCTGTGTGGGGGTAGGCTGCGGCGAACTTCACCTTTGCGTAAGATCAAAAGAATGCGACCCGCAGTCCACACCCCACATGGCTTATTGTTGCCTCCACCGCGAAAACTTTGCGGATCAGCTCTTCATCCAGCACGTCCTCTGGCGCGCCTTGTTTGACAAGCTGACCGTGATGCATGACAGCGATTTCGTCGCAAAAGGCGGCCGCCTGATTGAGGTCATGCAGGGCAACGACGATGCGGGTGCCTAAGTTGCCAAGGAGGCGCATGAGGTCCAGCTGATGGCGGATATCCAGATGGTTTGTCGGTTCGTCGAGCAGAAGTTCCTGCGGCTCTTGTGCCAAGGCCCGCGCAATCAGGATTCGCTGTCGCTCGCCGCCGGACAGCGTGGACCATGGCTGGGCGGCACGGTCGATCATGTCCGTGCGCTGCAACGCCGAGGCCACGGCATCTTCGTCACGAGTTGACCAGCCGTTCCAGGCGCCTCGCAAGGGAAGGCGCCCGAGCGCGACCACCTCGCGCGCAGTCAAGGAGATGTCAATGTCCGACTGCTGCTCGACATGGGCAAGGCGGCGGGCAATCTCTTTGCGACGGAGGCTCTCGATGGGGCGATCCTCCAAATAGATCGCGCCTCCCGTCCCTCGGCGCAATCCTGCGAGTAGCCGCAGAAGACTGGATTTACCCGATCCGTTCGGCCCGACAAGTCCGAGAACACCTTGTTCGGGCAGTCGCATTGTAACCCCACGCACAATCGGGGCGCCTCCGGCCGCCCAAGACACATCTTCCGCCCTGAGCGTCATCTCCCCCTCCGAGACTGCCAAAGGATAGCAGCAAAGGCCGGAGCACCAAACAGCGCAGTGATGACACCAATGGGCAGCACCTGTCCCGGCAAAACGATGCGAGACAACACGTCCGCCGCGACCATGAAGACTCCTCCAGCCAAGGCTGAAGCCAGTATCAGGCGGCCATGTGCAGGGCCGACCAGAAAACGAGTCGCATGGGGAATGACCAGCCCGACAAAGCCGACAGCACCCACCATGCTGACCACCGTCGCGGTCAGAAATGCGGTGACCGCAAAGAGTTCAAGGCGAACGCGCGCGACGTCCACGCCCAGCGAAGCAGCGGCGTCCTCGCCGAAGGCGAAGGCATCAAGCGCCCGGGAACGGTAGAGACAGATGGCCAAGCCAATGACCATGATCGGGAAGGAAAGCCAGGCATCCGGCCAACGGATGCTGCCAAGGCTTCCCAAAAGCCAGAACAGGATCCCTTGCGTCTGTTCGGCATTGGCCGAAGACGTGACGATGAAGGAAGTTACCGCATTGAAGAGCTGCGAACCCGCAATACCCGCGAGTATAATGCGCTCGGTCCCGCCACCGGTTTCACGCACCAGGATTGCGACGAAGAGAATGGCCACCGTCGCGCCCACAAAGGCACCTGCGGAGACGGACAGCGCCCCCGCGCCGAGCGCCAGAACAATCACCGTGACCGCGCCGGTCGATGCCCCTGCCGAAATACCAAGCAAATATGGTTCGGCCAGCGGATTGCGCAATAGAGCCTGAAGAACGGTGCCACAAACCGCCAGAGCCGCGCCGACACAGATCGCAACGGCGGCACGGCTGAGACGGTAGTGCCAGATGATGCCTTCCCGGATCGGATCGACTTCCAGATCCAAGCCCAGAATACGGTTGGCCAGCGTTCGGGTCACGTCACGGGGCGTTACCGCAATCTCGCCCAGCAAAATGGCCCCCGCCGTAGCAAGGACCAGAGCCACGGCCGAGAGCAGCAAAAACGGCCCAAGGGCCATCCTGCGCGACCTGGGCGCGGGGCGCGCCTCGGCGATCACCGTGCTTGGCCGAAGGCTCGTAGGCCGGCGGCAAGCGTTTCGACCCCATCTACCGCTCGCAGAGTCGGGTTCATCGACTGAGCGTCCATTTCAATCAACCGGCCATTGCGCACTGCGCTCAGCTGACTGGCCACAGGATCGCTTTGCAGGAACGCGCGCTTGGCGGCGACGTCATCGGCCGGCAGACGGCGCCGATCCATCTTTCCCAGCACGATTACATCCGGGTCGAGGCCCGAAATTGTTTCCCATCCCACCAGCGGCCATTCTTCTTCCGAGGTGATGACATTGCGAACCCCGACGACATCCGAGATCCAAGCCGGGGCCCCGTAACGGCCGGCCACATAGGCTTCTCCCTCGGTCTGCGGTGAGGAAAACCAGAAGAGAACCGAAACGTCGCGTGCTTGCAGCCCGCGTACATGTGCCTTTGCGGTTTCGATCCGCGCCGCGTTGCGTTCGATCAGAGCCGCACCGGCGCCCGACACATCGAAAATGCCGGCAAGCTCAGCAATCTCGCGGGATAGTAGGTCCATGGACCAGGCCTGAGACCGGGCTCCGTCACCGCTGCCGGTGCTGAAATCGCTTTTGGCGCATTCGGCCGGCGACACATAGGTGGCAATGCCGAAATCTCCGAACTGGGAAAAGGTGCCGACCCGCGCCTGTTCGGGAGCGATGTCGTTGATCCACTGACTCGCGACGAAATCGGGGCGGGTGTCCAGCACCGCTTCGAAACTGGGCGAGTTATCCGCCAGCCGCGGCAAGGCTTGGCCCTGCTCGGCCAATTCCTCTGGCAAAGGCGCCAGCCAGATTGCGCTACCGACGATCTTGTCGGCCAGGCCGAGCGAGAGCAGGATTTCGGTTGTGCCCTGTCCGATCGCCACCACGCGCTCCGGAACTGCATCCAGGATCAAGTCCCTCTGGCAGTTGCGGATTTCAAGAGGATAGGTGGTTGCCTGGGCCTGAACCCGCAAGGCAGTTGATGCGAGAATGGCAGTTGCAAGCACACAGAGGATACGACCGCGGCCGCGAGCTATTTGGATCATTGACGCTCCTTTTCCGGACACCCCGTCCGGTGCGCATTGAAATTTCGGCTCTGCTCCATCGCAGGCCGGAACGGCAGGTCTCCTGACTCGCGGCCATCGTTCCAACCCGCCTTCCCGTGCCCGTTCTGTGACACAGTGGCATCGCCCGACGGGCGAATGGGTCGAAACGGCCGCCTACAGTTGCGGGGGCAGTCCCGGAGTTCAAGCCAGAAGGCTTGGCACCGGGTTCCCTTTTCATCCCGATTGGGAACCGTTCGCGCCGGAAGTTCTTCTTCACAACCTGGTTTGTCAAGCCGGATTATTCCGGTGGCGAATTCAATCACCTGCCTGCAAAGGCGCGCCATTTTAAATCACTGTTTTTGAATGCCTTTTTGCGTGCTACTCCCCCATTTGACAATTGTCGGGGAGTAGCGGCTGCCAACCTGGCAGTCCCGAAACGCTTGCTCTGCTTTTCAACCCCGGCCGCGATAGGGCGGCACGCCTTGATCGGGCAGCCAGAGGCCCTCGGGACGCGGGGCGGTCTGCCAGAACACGTCGATCGGAATGCCGCCGCGCGGATACCAGTAGCCGCCGATCCGCAGCCATTGCGGTTCGAGGAAATCGACCAGGCGGCGCGCGATAGAGATCGTGCAATCCTCGTGAAACGCACCATGATTTCGAAAGGAGGTCAGGAACAGTTTCAGCGATTTCGATTCCACCAGCCAGGCGCCGGGTACGTAGTCGATCACCAGGTGGGCAAAATCCGGCTGTCCGGTCATCGGGCAGAGCGAGGTGAATTCCGGCGCTGTGAAGCGCACATTATAGGCCACGTCGGCCTGTGGGTTGGGCACACGCTCCAGTTCAGCCTCTTCCGGGCTGGCGGGAATGCGGGTTTCGCCGCCAAGCTGCTTGAGATCGCTGTAGATATTTTCGGACATGGGGGCTCCTTAAGGTCAGACGCCGCGCTTGTTGCCCCAGATCAGGACATGAAGCTGCGGCAGGATGCGGGGGGCGAACCAGCCGTCGGCCATCGCGGTGTCGGTCAGCCATTCCAGCCGGGCGGCCAGGGCCCGCAGGTCGACCGGCGTGTCGGGGTCGACCTCGGCGTTGCCCGGCTGGAGGTAGAGCGGCAGGTCCGGGTGGCGGGCATGGGCGGCTTTGGCCCATTGGTAATCGGTCTCGTCGAAGACGACGATCTTCATCACCGACTGCCGCGCCGGCTTGCCGGCGGAGACACAGCCATCGAAGGCATCCCAGTCCACCGTTTCGCCGCTCGAGGGCGGTTTCGGCGACAGAACCAGCGTGTCGAGCTCCGCAAACCAATCTCTGGCCAAGGAACCTTGTGTCTCGCAGGCGAAGCGATACCCCGCCGCACGTCCCCGCGCGATCACCGGAGCGAAATCCTGGATCGCCGGATTGCCGCCGCTGATCGAGACCGTCAACGGCTGGCCGTTCGACAAACGCAGCACCTCGTCCCAGATTTCCACGTCGCTCAACGGCGCCCAAGTATGGCGATACCGGCTTTCAACGGCATGCAGGCTGTCGCACCAGCTGCACCTGTAGTCGCAGCCCCCGGCGCGGATAAAAACCGTGGGCTCACCGATCAATGCGCCCTCGCCCTGGATCGTCGGCCCGAATATCTCGGCGATGCGCAGGGTCATGGCCGGTACTCTGCCCAGGTCTTCGGCGTCTCGCTGATCATCACGGCGCTGGTCTCGGGCCAACGCGCGGCACACCAGTCGTAAAAATGGCGGGCCATGTGCTCGGCGGTGGAGGGCACATCGAAAATGTCATTCAGATGGCGATGGTCGAATTGATCGTCGATATAGCTCTTGAGCGGTTTCAGATCGTGGTAGTCGCGCACGAAACCGTCGTCATTCAGCGTTTCGGCGGCCAGTTCCACCACGACGACATAGTTGTGCCCGTGCAGCCGCGCGCATTGGTGGTCGGGCGGCAGATGCGAAAGCTGGTGCGAGGCGGAGAAGTGGAATTCCTTGCGGATGCGGAACATCAGGTGGCCTCCCGCTCGGCAATTGCCGTCGCCCAATACTCGGGATCGGCATAGGCGGTAGGGTCCGGAACTCCGGCGATGTGAAACGCCTCGCGGCGCTCGACGCAGGTGCCGCAGCGGCCGCAATGCAGCGCGCCGCCCTTATAACACGACCAGGTCTCGGCGAAGGGCGTGCCGTGGCGGGCGCCCTCGCGCACGATGTCGGCCTTGCTGCGTTCGACGAAGGGCGTGTGGAGGTGCACCTCGGCATAGCCGTCGAGCGCAGCCTGCTGCATGGCGTCGAAGGCGCGGGCGAAACCAGGGCGGCAATCGGGATATATGAAGTGATCGCCGCCATGCACGGCGGTCGCAACAGCCTCATCGCAGTTGGCGGCGGCAACTCCGAAACCGATCGCCAGCATGATGGCGTTGCGGTTCGGCACGACGGTGATGCGCATCGTGTCCTCGGCGTAATGGCCGTCAGGCACATCGATGTCGTCGGTCAGCGCCGATCCGGAGAGCGCGGCACCGATCCCGCGCATGTCCATCAGGTGATGCGGAACGCCGAGCCGCTGCGCCGCCGCGGCCGCGAAGTCGAGCTCCTTGCGGTGGCGTTGGCCGTAATCGAAGGACACCAGCCGGGTGAGTTGATGCTCATCGGCGGTGATATGAGCGAGCGACACGGAATCGAGTCCGCCCGAGCAGATGACGAGAGTTTTCATGTTGGGCCCTTGTTTTGGTGTCCGGGTAGGCTGCGACCGGAATGGGCACCGTTTAGCCGAACCTCGGGTGGATGGCAATCCGAGGGGCGAGGTGGTCTCCCGGCGCTCTGCTCGACGCGCTGGATGAGACCGATCTATTTCTGACCAACACGGTGCATTCCGATCAAGCCTTCCAGTTCACCAGCCGGGAATGGCAGATGTTGCTTCGCCCGCCCAAGCCGAAACTGACATGACCCAGCCCTCCCACTCCTGAGACGGTTGAGCCAGAAGTTCATAGCATCCGCAACTGTAGTACTAGGCGAAGACCTCGCGCGGAAAACGCAAGCCCTTCTGCCGCGGCCCGGACGCATAATCGGTCATCTCAGAACGCCATCCGATCCAAAGTACCATCATCAACCTGGCAATGTCCCTGACACCGCCCTCCCGCGCGGACATTGTCAGCTGGAAATTCCTGTCCAACCCACGCGGACAGGGCCTACATTCCCGGTCACTGGGACATTTTCTGCACAAGGCGGGTTTGCCGAACTGACGATCGGGATCGATGGGACTTGCGCCGGGCTGCGCCTGGCGTCCTCGACGGCCGTGAAGGAGCGCCGAAAGACGATCTTTGGCTCCGCCCCGGACCGCTCGGAGAGGCCCCGGAGGGATTGCCCGAAGCGCTGCGTGCCGCTGGCCATGGGTGGGGCAGGGGGCTGCGGCCCCGGGCCGGGTGGATCAGGGGCCGTTCCTTCGATGGCAGGCACCTAGTGCCATCAGGCCTGTCCCATGTCGCTTTAGGCCCCAAAGCCCCGAAACTGGACTTACCATAAATACAGACTTGGCAGGAAAATTCGGATATTGACGCCTTGTATCGTTATTTGGTAAGACCAAAATGACAGGAGGAGCCAGGTACATGCCCAAGATAGAAGCCGTCACCGCCGAATTGTTCACCTTGCCGCTGGCAGAGGTTCTCAGCGATGCCATGCATGGGGATCATACCCATTTCGAACTGGTGATCGTGCAGGTCCGGCTGGACAATGGCAGCCGCGGGACTGGCTATACCTATACCGGCGGCAAGGGCGGCCACGCGATCCTTGCCATGATCGAGCACGATTTCGCGGGATGGCTGACCGGGCAAGAGGCCGGTGACATCGAAGCGCTGAATGCCGCGATGGGCCGGCACATCCATTATGTCGGCCGCGGCGGCATCGACAGCTTTGCCATCGCCGCAATCGATATCTCGCTCTGGGACGCCAGGTGCCGCGAACTGGGCCAGCCGCTGTGGAAGGTGGCCGGCGGCGCCTCGGACCGGTGCCGGGCCTATCGCGGCGGGATCGATCTGAACTATTCGCAGGACAGGCTTCTGGCCAGCGTACAGGGCTATCTCGATCAGGGGTTCGATGGCGTCAAGATCAAGGTCGGCAAGCCCGATCTGGCCGAAGACCTGGCCCGCGCCCGCGCGGTGCGCGCGCTGATCGGGCCGGATATCGACTTCATGGTCGACGCCAATTACGCGATGACGGTCGATCAGGCCATCGCGGCGGCACGTGGGTTCATGGAGCTGGATATCACCTGGTTCGAAGAGCCCATCGAGCCGGACGATTATGTCGGCTATGGCCACATCGCCGAGACCACCGGCTGCCCGCTGGCGATGGGCGAGAACCTGCATACCGCACAGGAATTCCGCCACGCCTTCGAGAATTCGAAACTGGCCTTCATCCAGCCCGACGCCTCGAACTGCCGGGGCATCACCGGCTGGTTGCAGGTCGCCGAGATGGCGCGCGAGGCCGGTATCCCGGTCTGTAGCCACGGCATGCAGGAGCTTCACGTCAGCCTTGTTTCCGCCCGGCCCAATGCCGGCTGGATCGAGGTGCACAGTTTTCCAATCGACGAATACACCCACCGGCCACTGGTGCTTGAAAACCGCCGGGCCGTTGCGCCTTCGACGCCGGGCATCGGTGTCGAATTCGACTGGGACAAGCTGCGCCGCGCCAACGATGTGGCGGCCTGACGTTGCACCCACCCCAAACCATGAAATTCCGGAGGAGAGAAATGAAGATCACCAATGTCATGGGGCCCGTTGCCCTGGCCGCGAGCCTGATGGGCAGCGCCGCCTTTGCCGATGTGCTGAAGTTCGCGCATGTCTACGAAGTCGGCCACCCGTTGCAGGCCGCCGCCGAAAAGGCCGCGGAGCTGTTCGAGGAGCGCACCGAAGGCCGCCATTCGATCGAGGTTTTCCCGGCCTCGTCGCTGGGCAAGGAGACCGACCTGAACGAAGGCCTGTCGCTGGGCACCGTCGATATCATCTATACCGGCGCCGGCTTTGCGGGGTCGTTCTATGGCCCGGCCTCGATGACCGATTTCCCCTTTACCCTGCGCAATCTCGATCACTGGAAAGCCTATTTCGGCAGTGACGTCTTTGCCGAGGTGGCCCGGGGCTACGCCGATGCCACCGGCGGCAACGAGATCGCGGCGGTCAGCTATTACGGCTCGCGCCACGTGACCGCCAACAAGCCGATCCTGACGCCCGAGGACATGCAGGACCTGAAAATCCGCGTGCCCGGCGCGCCGGCCTATATGCTGTTTCCGGCCGCCGTCGGGGCCAACCCGACACCGCTGGCCTTTGCCGAGGTCTATCTGGCGCTGCAACAGGGCGTGGTGGATGCCCAGGAAAACCCGCTGACCACGATCAAGGCCAAGCGTTTTCACGAGGTGCAGAGCGACATCAGCCTGACCGGCCACATCATCAACTCGACCTATACCGTGGTGTCCGGCTTCCGGCTGGGGATGCTGTCGGACGAGGACCGGCAGATCCTGGACGAGGTGCTGAAGGAAACCGCCGACGACGCCACCGCCGCCATCGTGCAGGCCGAGACCGAGCTGGCCGACTGGTTCCGGGGCGAGGGGGTCACCGTCAACGAGGTGGACCGCGCGCCCTTTATCGCCGCCGTGGCGCCGGCGCTGACCAATGGCGATCAGCCGTTCCCGACCGAGCTTTACGAGCGCTTGCAGGCGGTGCCGGACGCCGAGTAAGGCGAGATCGCACGCCGCCGCGGCCCGAGGCTTGCCGGGCCGCGGCACCCCAGGGAGGAGGACCCGATGACCCGGAAAGACCAGATCGACGCGCTGATCGGCGAGGCGGAGGAAGTCACCGACGATATTTCGGATGTCAGCTGGATGGACATCCCCGTATTGCTCGTCTTTGCGATCCTGTTCGTGATTGTCGCGCTGCAATTCTTCACCCGCTACGTGTTGAACGACAGCCTCGGCTGGACCGAAGAGATCGCGCGCTATTTCCTGATCTTGCTGGGCTTTCTGGGGGGCGTGACCTGTGTTCGCCTGGGCAAGCATATCTTTCTCGAATTTGCCTATCACTACATGGCGCCGAGGGTGATCAAGCCGGTGGTTCTGGGGGTCGAGGCGCTGGTGACGGTCTTTTGGGGCTATGCCGGCTGGCTTGGTGTGGAGCTGGCGCAGCGGACCAATTCCAGCATGGTCTCGGTGCAGATGCCCAAGGCCTATCTTTATTACGCCGTCGCCCTGGGCTGCGCCGGCATGGCGGGTCTTTCCGCCGTCATCCTGGTGCGGCAGGCGCGGCGCCCGGCGCAGGACATCGCCGCCGCCAAGCTCCCGTTCATCTCGGAGGACACCTGACATGGCTCTGACCGTGCTTTTCATCCTGCTCGCCGTCTTCCTGATCCTGGGCGTGCCGGTCGCGGTCGCCCTGGGCGGCGCCTCGCTGGCCTATATCATGATCAAGGGGCTGCCCGATGTGCTGTTGATCCACCGGATGATCGGCGGCATCGACAGTTTTCCGCTGCTGGCCATTCCGTTCTTTATCCTTGCCGGGCATCTGATGAACACCGGCGGCATCACCACCAAGATCTTTGCCTTTGCCCGGTCGCTGGTGGGCTGGCTGCCCGGTGGGCTGGGGCATGTGAACGTCGGGGCCAGCGTGATCTTTGCCGGCATGTCGGGGGCCGCGGTGGCCGATGCCGGCGGGCTTGGCAATGTCGAGATCAAGGCCATGCGCGAAAGCGGCTATGACACCGATTTCTCGGTCGGGGTCACCGCCGCCTCATCGACCATCGGCCCGATCATTCCGCCTTCGCTGCCGCTGGTGATCTATGGCGTCATGGCCTCGGTCTCGATTGGCGAGCTGTTCGCGGCCGGTCTGGTGCCGGGGCTGCTGATGGCGGTGTCGCTGATGGTCATGGTGGCATGGTATTCGTGGAAGCGCGGCTATCCGCGCGACGGCCGGATCAGCGCCTGCCGCATCTGGGAGACCTTCAAGCAGGCCTTTCTGCCGCTGCTGACCCCGGTGATCATCGTCGGCGGCATTGCCACCGGCGTCTTTACCCCGACCGAGGCCGCGGTGGCCGCCGTCTGCTATGCGCTGGTGCTGGGCCTCCTGGTCTATCGTTCACTGAACTGGCGGCACCTGGTGCGGGTGTCAATGGACACGATCATCACCTCGGCCGCGATCCTGATGATCATCGCCTCGGCGGCGGTCTTTGCCTGGATCCTGACCTCGGAGCAGGTGGCGACCAAGCTGGGCGCGGCACTTCTGGGCATCACCGACAACACGCAGATCCTGCTGTTGATCATGATGGGGATCGTCCTGTTGATCGGGTTGTTCATGGAGACCATCGCGGCGATCACCATCCTCGTGCCGGTGCTCATGCCGATCGCATTGAGCGCCGGAATCGACCCGGTGCACCTGGGGATCCTGCTGATCCTGAACCTGATGCTGGGGCTGCTGACGCCGCCGGTGGGCATGGTGCTCTTTGTCCTGGCCGAGGTTTCGGGCGTGCGTTTCGAGCGATGTGTGCGGGCCACGATGCCCTTTCTCGTGCCGCTGGTGATCGTGCTGCTGCTGATCACCTTCATCCCCGGCATCGCGCTCTGGCTGCCGAATGCGGTCTATCGCTGAGCCGGCGGCCCGGATGGGCGAGGCCTGAGCGAAGTTCGGACCGGCGCGGTGGAGCCGGGATCGCGGCGCCGCTTCGGCCCGTTTCGGACCGTGGCCCGGCGGCCGCCGGCGGGTTGCTTCCCCGCCCTTCGTCGGCGGTTGGCCGGCAACGGTGGATCTTTGCGCGTCGGATCCGGGGTGCTCTTGCGGGCAAATTCCCGGTGATCCGCGCGCGGCGGCATGCCCGGCGCCCCGAAAAAGGCCCAGGCTTTTCAAGTGCCTGCGGATTGGGCGGCGCCGGTCTGGCCTGCCCTCGATAGACTTTTTTTTCCCTGTCACAAAAGTTTTGGATTGGACGGCGCGGGGGTTCCGCGTGTCCGATGACCCCAGGCCACCGCGCCGGGTTCGGCCGGTCTGATCCGGGCCGTTCCGGGCGGAGCGGGCAGGGGGCCAAATGCCTCCGGCCGGGTCGAGCCGGTGCCTATCGCAGAGTGCAGAGCAGGGAAAGCGCGAAAATGAAGGATGTTACCGACACGGCGGATGGTCTGGCGCAATGGCGCGTCGGGGTGGATTCGGGCGGCACCTTTACCGATATCTGCCTGTTCGACGAGACCTCGGGCAAGATGGACGTCTGGAAGGTGTCTTCGACCCCCGATGATCCGTCGCGCGGCATTGCCCGTGGCGTCGAGGAGGCGATGCGCGAATGCGCCGGCGCCGAGACCGATCCGGCGGCCGCGGTGGCCTATCTCGGCCATGGCACCACGGTGGCGACCAATGCGCTGATCACCCATCGCGGCGCCCGCGTCGGGCTTTTGACCACCGCCGGCTTTCGCGATCTGCTGGAGATCGGCCGCCAGAAACGCCCGGATCTCTACGACATCTTTGCCGACAAACCGCAGACGCTGGTGCCGCGGGCGCTGCGGTTCGAAGTGCCAGAGCGGCTGCTGCACGACGGCAGTGTCGAGACCGCGCTTGACGAGGACGCGGTGCGCCGGGCCGGGGCCGGGCTGCGCGCGGCAGGGGTCGAAGCGGTGGCGATCTGCTTTCTTTATGCCTTCGTCAACCCGGCGCATGAACAGCGCGCCCGGGCGATCCTCGAACAGGAGCTGCCCGGGGTCTTTCTCTGCGCCAGCCATGAGATCGCACCGGAGTTTCGCGAATTCGAACGGCTTTCGACCGCGACGGTGAATGCCTATCTCGGGCCGATCATGCAGCGCTATATCCGCCGCCTGACACCGCGGCTGGACAATCTCGGTCTGACAGTGCCGCCGCATCTGACCCAGTCGAACGGCGGCGTGGTGCGTTTCGAGGTGGCGGCGGAGACGCCGGTGCGGGCAGTGCTCTCGGGGCCGTCGACCGGCGTGGTGGCGGCGCAGGTGATCGGTGCGGCGGCCGGCGCGCCCGACATCATCACTTTTGACATGGGCGGCACCTCGTCGGATGTGGCGCTGATGGCCGGTGGGCAGACCGCGCGGACCCATGAAAGCCAGGTGCACGGCTATCCGATCAAGGCGCCGATGCTCGACATTCACACCGTCGGCGCCGGTGGCGGCTCGATCGCGCGGATCGACGCCGGCGGGCTGCTCAAGGTCGGCCCCGACAGCGCCGGCGCCGATCCCGGCCCGGTCTGCTACGGGCGCGGCGGGGCGGAGCCGACGGTGACCGACGCCAATATCGTGTTGCAGGTGCTCAATCCGACGCATCTGCTGGGCGGCCGCATGGAGGTGCGCCGCGATCTCGCCCTGGCCGCCATCGACCGCATGGCCGAACGGCTGGGCATGGACACCATGGCCACCGCCCAAGGCATCATCTCGGTGGTGACCGCCAACATGGCCAAGGCGATCCGGGTGATCTCGGTGCAGCGCGGCCACGATCCGCGGGTCTATGCGCTGATGGCCTTTGGCGGCGCCGGGCCGCTGCACGCGGTGCGTCTGGCGCAGGAGCTGGGCATGCCGCGCGTGTTGATCCCGCGCACGCCGGGCACGCTCTGCGCCATGGGGCTGCTGCTCACCGATCTGCGGGCGGAATTCCCGCTGACCCGGCTGATGCCGCTCGAAGAGGCGTCGCTGGCCGAGATCGGCGCCGCCGCCGCGGCGGTCACGGCCGAGGCCGAGGGCTGGTTCGCCGCCGAGGAGATCGCCGCCGACAAGCGCGGGCTAACCCGCCGTGTCGACATGCGCTATGAAGGCCAGAATTACGAGCTGTCGATCGACCTGCCCGCCGGGCCGGTCACCTCCGAGACACTGGCGGCGCTGCGCCAGGGCTTCACCGAAGCGCACAGGCGCATGTATGGCTTTGCCGTGGAGCAGGAGCGCATTTTCTGCGTCACGTTCCGCGCCGAGGCGGTGGGGCTGGTGCAAAAGGCCGAGCTGCCGCGGGCGGCGCTTGGCCCCGAGGCGGCCGACCGCGCCATCATCGGCGCGCGCCGGGTCTGGTATCCGGAAACCAGCTGTTTTACCGAGACCACGCTTTATGCCCGCGACCGGCTGCGGCCGGGGATGCGTTTTGACGGGCCGGCCATCGTCGAGCAGATGGACACCACCACATTGATCCCGCCGGGGGTTTCGGCCCACGTCGACGAAATCGACAACCTGATTTTGGAGCTTGGCCAATGACCGACACCGCCCCCGCGCTCGATCCGATCACCGTCGAGGTCATCGGCGCCGCGCTGTCCTCGATCGTCGAGGAAACCGGCGAGGCACTGGTGCGCGCCTCCTATTCCACCAACGTCAAAGAGCGCCGCGACTGTTCCACCGCGCTGTTCGACCGGGCCGGCCGCACGCTCTGCCAGGCCGAGCATATCCCGGTGCACCTGGGCAGTTTCCTCGATTTCATCCCGATGGTGCTGTCGCTGCATGACGCGGCGGGCATCCGCCCCGGCGATGTGTTTGTCGGCAATGACGCCTATCAGGGCGGCGGCACCCATCTGCCCGACATCGTGCTGGCCGAGCCGGTGTTTCATGGCGGCCGGCTGGTGGCCTGGACGGTGAACCTTGCGCACCATTCAGATTTCGTCGACCGGGCGCATGCCCATATCTATCAGGAGGGGCTGCGCATCCCGCCGATCCGGCTGTATCGCGAAGGGGTGTTGCAGGAGGATGTGCAGAACCTGATCCTGCTGAACTGTCAGGTGCCGCGCGAACGGCTGTCGGATCTGCGCGCGCAGATGGCGGCGAACCGGGTCGGCGTGCAGCGCTTTCAGGAGCTGTGCGCGCGCTATGGCGCCGAGACGGTGCTGGCCTCGGGGCAGGCGCTGCTGGACTACGCCGAGCGCAAGATGCGCGCCGGCCTGGCGGCGCTGCCGGACGGGGCGTGGCGGTTCGAGGATGTGTTCGACAATCTCGATTTCGACGCGCCGATCCCGCTGGCGGTCACGGTGACCATTTCCGGCGAGGACATCGCCCTGGCCTTCGAGGCGCCGCCGCAGGTCCGTGCCGGCATCAACATGACGCGCACCGCGCTTCTGGCCACGGTCTATTACATCGTGAAATCGGTGGTCGATCCGACGGTGCTGCCCAATGCCGGGCTGGCGCGGCCGATCACGGTGACGGCGCCGGACCGATCGATCCTCAATTGCGCCCATCCGGCGGCGGTCAACGGGCGGGTGCAGACCTGCCAGCGGGTGGCCGATCTGATCCTTGGCGCGTTGGCGCAGGCGGCGCCCGAGCGGGTCTCGGCCTGCACCAATTCGACCTGCACGGTGGCGCAGTTCTCGGGCACCCGGCAGAGCGGGCCGGAGGCCGGCGCCTACTGGGTCTATCTCGAGACCATCGGCGGCGGCGGCGGCGCCCGGCCCGCGGCCGACGGGCTGGACGGCATCCATGTGCATGCCACCAATACATCGAACCTGCCGGTCGAGGCGCTGGAAGTCGAATATCCGCTGATCCTCGAGCGCTACGAGCTGGTCGACGGCTCGCAGGGGACCGGCCGCCAGCGTGGCGGCATGGGGCTGCGCCGGGTCTACCGCGCCACCGAGGATTGCCTTGTCCGGGTCGATATCTCGCGCAACCTGTCGCGCTCCTGGGGGCTGGCGGGCGGCGGCGAGGGCGGCCACGGCAGCTATGCCACCGGCCCCGGCACCGCGCCTTTCGATCGCGGCCAGGGTGCCCTGCGCCGGGGCGAATGGCTGGAGGTGGTCACCCCCGGCGGGGGCGGCTATGGCCATCCCGAGGAACGCCGCGTCGCCGCCGAGTGACGCGACCCCGAACCTTTACCCACCCGAAGGGCCGCAAAGAGCCCGCCACAACCGACAAGGAGACTGCAATGACCAATGGACTGAACCGCCGCGGCTTTCTCGCCACGACACTCGGAGGCGCCGGGGCGCTGAGCTTCCTCGGCCCGCGCGCGCTGATGGCGCAGGAGGGCGGCACGCTGCGCTTTGCGCTGTCGACCTTTCCGCCGAGCCTCGCGGCCTGGACCTCGGCCGGAACGGCGGCGGGGACCATCAAGCTGATGATGCACCGCGGGCTTCTGAGCTACGGAGCCGACGGCATGCTGCGCGGCGAGCTGGCCGAGGATTGGTCGGTGGATGACGCCGGGGTCTGGACCTTCACCCTGCGCGAGGCGCAGTGGCACGACGGCACGCCGGTCACCGCCGAGGACGTGGCCTATACCATCGCCGAGGTCGCCAAGCCCGACAGCGCCGCTTTCAGCCAGGGCCAGATGTCGCTGATCACCAAGGTCGAGACGCCCGACGCCCGCACCGTGCGGCTGCATACCTCGGAGCCGCTGGCGACCCTGCCGGGCTGGTTCGCGCATTACCACATGCCGATCATCAAGACCGGCGAAAGCCCCGAAACCGAGATCGGCGCCGGGCCCTTCACGCTCGACAGCATCGAACGCGGCGTGTCGCTGAGCCTCACGGCCTTCGACGGCTATTACAAGCCCGGGCTGCCGAAGCTCGCCGGGGTCGAGGCCATCGTCTATGCCGACGAGAACCTGCGCGTTGCGGCGCTGGAAGCGGGCGACGTCGATCTTGCCGAATACGTGCCCTGGCAGGCCATGGCGCAGGTCGAGGACAATGACGCGCTGAGGCTCGATGTCACCGACGGGCCGTTCATGTATCTGACCTTCAACGCCAGCAAGCCGCCGTTCGACAACCCCAAGGTGCGGCAGGCCGTGGCCCATGCCATCAAGCGCGAGGATATCGTTGCGGCGGCCTTCTACGATCGCGGCGGGGCGCTGACCCATCTGCCGATCGCGGAGAAATCGGAATTCTTCAACCCCGACCTGGCCGACGCCTGGTCTTACGACCCGGAAAAATCCAAGGCGCTGCTGGCCGAGGCCGGTTATCCCGACGGTTTCTCCTGCACCATGCTGTCGACGGCGCAATACGGCATGCACCAATCCACCGCCGAGGTCTGTCAGGCCTATCTTTCGATGGTGGGCATCAACGCGCAGCTTGATCTGCCGGAATGGTCGAGCCGGGTGAAGAAGGGCAACGAAGGCCAGTACGACCTTGCCGTGATGGGCACCACCGCCGACAACAACGACCCCGACGGGCTGGTCAATGTGCTTGACGGCTCGCTGCCGCCCTCGTTCGTGCGCAGCTATGACATGCAGACGCCGGAAATCACCGAGCTTTTCGCCAGGGGTCGGGCGACCTTTGACACCGAGGAACGCAAGGCGATCTACCACGAGCTGGAAAGCACCGCGATCGAAACGGTGCCGCTGGTCGGTCTCGCCTGGCGGGCGCAGGGTTATGGCATGAAGGCGGGCGTTTCGGGCTTTGCCAACCTGCCCGGGCAGCTGACCTTCTATTCCGGCATCACGCTGGAAGAAACCATGCTGGGCTGAGCGGTCCCCGATGGTCAGATACATAGCCTACCGCAGTCTCGTCGCGATCTTCCTGGTCTGGGTGGTGGTGACGCTGGTCTTCCTGTTGCTGCACCTGATCCCCGGGGATCCGGCGGAACTTCTGCTGAGCCAGGGCAGCATCGCGCCCGACCCGCAGGCGGTGGCCGCGCTGCGCGAGAAGATGGGGCTCAACGCCCCGCTGTGGCAGCAGTATCTCGACCATCTGGGGGGGCTGCTCTCGGGCGATCTCGGCGCGTCGTTCCGTGACGGCGCGCCGGTGATGGAACAGATCGCCACGCGCCTGCCGCGCACGCTCGAGGTGATCTTCACCGCCGCCCTGCTGGCCAGTCTGGCGGGGGTGCCGCTGGGCACCTGGGCGGCGATCCGCGCCGGCGGCAAGGCCGACGGTTTCGTTTCGTTGCTGGCCTCTGCGGCGCTGTCGACGCCGGTCTTCGTGGTCGGCTCGGTGGTGATCCTGATCTTTGCGCAACAGCTGAAATGGCTGCCGGCGGGCGGCTTCGTGCCGTTCTCGGAGGATCCGGTGCAACACCTGAAACTGCTGATCCTGCCGGCCGGCACCGTGGCGCTGAGCCTCTGGGCGGTGATCACCCGGATGACCCGCGCCTCGGTGCTGGAGGTGCTTGAGCGCGACCATGTGCGCACCGCCCGCGCCAAGGGGCTGGGCCGCAACACCATCCTGCGCCGCCATGTGGTGCGCAATGCGCTGATCCCGGTGCTGACGGTGCTGGGGCTCGAGATGGGCACGCTCATCGGCGGCACCGTGCTGGTCGAATTCGTGTTCAACTGGCCGGGTCTGTCGGGCTATCTCGTCGCCGCCGTCGACGCCCGGGACTATCCCGAGGTGGTCGGTATCGTGATGACGATCTCGGTGCTCTTTGTCTTTCTCAACCTCGTGGTGGACGTGGTCAATGCCGCACTCGACCCGCGTATCTCGCTGGTGACGCCATGAGCCGATCGACCCGAAAACTGCTGCTGCCCGGCGGCATCGTCCTCGCGCTTGTCACCGTGCTGCTGCTGGCGCCGCTTCTGCCGCTGCACGACGTGCGCGCCATGGACATCCCGAACCGTTTCGCCGGCCCCTCGGCCGCGCATTGGCTGGGCCAGGACGAGTTCGGCCGCGACGTGCTGGCGCGGCTGATCTGGGGCGGGCGGGCCTCGCTGTTCATTGCCGTCGGCTCGGCCCTGGCGGCGGCCACGATCGGCACCCTGCTGGGCCTGCTCGGCGGCTATTTCCGCGGCGTCGTCGAAGTGCTGACGGTGCGCGCCGCCGAGGTGCTGCTGTGCCTGCCGCCGCTGTTGCTGGCGCTGCTGGTGGTGACCATCCTCGGCGCCGGCACCTGGCCGCTGATCCTGGCGCTGACGCTGCTCTATACCCCGAATTACGCCCGCGTTGCCTATGCCGCGACGCTTCAGGTGCGCGGGCTGGATTACGTCACCGCGCAGCGCGCCATGGGCGCGCCGCCGCTGACCATCCTCGGCCGCACCATCCTGCCCAACGTGCTGCCGCCGCTGCTGGTACAGATGTCGCTGGTGGTGGCCTCGGCCATGGTGATCGAGAGCGGGCTGAGCTTCCTCGGCCTGGGCGTGGTGCCGCCGACGCCGTCCTGGGGGCTGATGATCCGCGCAGCCCGGGGCGCGATGGAACAGGCGCCGATGCTGCTGGTCTGGCCGTCGCTGGCGCTGGCCGGCACCATCCTGACCTTCAACCTGCTCTGCGACCGGCTGCAAACCGCGCTCGACCCGCGCGAGGTGACGAAGGGCGGCGCGCTGTGGATGCGGCGGCCGGGGCGGCGCAAGACGGCGGCGGCGCGGCGGCCCGGGGCCGCGGACGACAACGGGCCGCTGGTCGAGATCCGCAACCTCGCCATCTCGGTCGGCCGGACGCCGCAGATCGACTTGGTGCGCCGTGCCATGCTGACGGTGATGCCGGGCGAGACCGTGGCGCTGGTCGGCGAGAGCGGATCGGGCAAGACGCTCACCAGCCTGGCGCTGCTCGGGCTTCTGCCCGACCAGCTTCGGGTGAGCGCCGGCGAGATGCGCTATCGCACCCGCGACGGCGCGGTGCTCGACCTGGCGCAACTGGACGAAGAGGCGTTTCGGGCGCTGCGCGGGCCGGAGGTGTCGATGGTGTTTCAGGACGCCGCCGCGGCGCTCAACCCGGTGCACCGGGTCGGCGACCAGCTGGCCGAGGCGCTGCGCGCCGGCGGGCTGACCGGCGAGCGCGCGGTGCAGGCCCGCGTCGTCGAGCTGCTGCGCCATGTCGGCATTCCCGATCCCGAACGCCGCCGCCGCGCCTATCCGCATGAGCTTTCGGGCGGGCAGCGCCAGCGCGCGATGATCGCCCTGGCGGTGGCCAATTCTCCCCGGCTGCTGGTGGCCGACGAACCGACCACCGCGCTCGACCCGACGATCCAGGCCCAGATCCTCGACCTGTTCCGCAAGCTCAAGACCGACACGCCGGACATGGGGCTGATCTTTGTCACCCATGACCTTGCGGTTGTCTCGGAACTGGCCGACCGGGTGGTGGTCATGTACGCCGGAGAGGTGGTCGAGACCGGGCCGGTGGCCGAGGTCTTTGCCCGGCCGAAACACCCCTATACCGCGGCGCTGATCGCCTCGGTCCCCGAGGGCGCGGCAGATCAGCTGCGCGCCATTCCCGGCAGCGTGCCGCCGCCGCATGACATGCCACCGGGCTGCCGGTTTGCGCCGCGCTGCGATCATGCGCTGCCACAATGCACCAGCCGGGTGCCGGAAACCAGCCACCCGGAGGCGTCCCGCAGCTCGCGCTGTATCCGCTGGAAGGAGGTCTGCTGATGTTCGACATGGGAGCCAAGCCCGCCCCACTGGTCGAGGCCCGGGGCCTCGCGCGGAACTTTCCCGGCCGGCAGGGCCTGCTGGGCCGGGTGCGCGATGTCTGGGCGGTGCGCGATGTCACCCTGGCGCTGGCGCCGGGCGAGACCGTCGGCGTGGTCGGCGAAAGCGGATGCGGCAAATCCACGCTCGGCCGGATGATGATGGGCCTCGACCGGCCCACCGAGGGCAGCGTCAGCTTTGACGGCCGCGATCTGGCGGCGCTGTCGGCGGCCGAGCGGCGAAAGCTGTCGCGGCGCATGCAGATGGTGTTTCAGGATCCCTTCGGCTCGCTCGATCCGCGGCGCAGCATCGGCGCGCAGATCACCGACGGGCTGCGCATTCACCGGCTGGTGCCGCCCGGCGAGATCGAGGCCGAGCTGTTTCGCCTGCTCGATCAGGTCGGCTTGCCGCGTTCGGCCGCGTCGCGCCGGCCGCATGCCTTCTCCGGCGGCCAGCGCCAGCGCATCGCGGTGGCCCGCGCCCTTTCGACCCGGCCGGATTTCATCGTCGCCGACGAGCCGGTCTCGGCGCTCGACGTGTCGATCCAGGCGCAGGTGGTCAACCTGCTGATGGACCTGCGCCGCGATCTCGACCTCGCGATGCTGTTCATCAGCCATGATCTGCATGTGGTGCGCCATCTCTGCACCCGGATCGTGGTGATGTATCTTGGCCGGGTTGTCGAAGAGGGCCCGGCCGAGCGGGTGTTTGCCACGCCGGCGCATCCCTATACCCGGGCGCTGCTGACCGCGACGCCGAGCCTGAAGCCGCGCCCGACCGGCGGCGCGCCGCGAATTCTGCCCGGCGAGTTGCCGAGCCCGGCGAACCCGCCCTCGGGCTGTCCGTTCCGCACCCGCTGTCCGCTGGCCGAGGCGGCCTGCGCCGAGGCGGTGCCAGCGGCACGCAGGATCGAACCGGGGTGGCAGGCCGCCTGCATCAAGGCGGCGCCGGAGGCGGTGGCATGAGTGCGCCGGTGGCGATGATCACCGGCGGCAACCGCGGCATCGGGGCGGCGATTGCGCAGGCGCTGGCGGCGCGCGGCTACCGGCTGGCGCTGGGGCTGCGCCGCGCCGGCAGCCTGCCGCCCGAGATCGCCGCGCTCGATCCGCTCGAGGTGCCTTACGATGCCGCCGATCCGGCCGCCGCCCGCGCTTTTGTGGCAGCGACCGAGGCGCAGTTCGGCCGCATCGACGTGCTGGTCAACAATGCCGGAACCGGCGGCCCGCTGGAGCTGATGCCGGAGGCGCCGCAGCCCGATGACGAGATGGAAACGGCGCTCGAGCAATTGCTGGCGGTGAACGTCAAGGCGCCGTTCCGGCTGACCCGGGCGGCGCTGCCGGCGCTCTGCCGGTCGGGGCAGGGCCGGGTGATCGTGCTGGCCTCGCTCTCGGGCAAGCGGGTGCTGGGGTTGAACGCCGGCTACCAGATGACCAAACATGCCGCTGTAGCGCTGTCTCATGCCGCCCGCCGGGCCGGCTGGGACAGCGGCGTGCGGGCCTGCGCCATCTGCCCCGGTTTCACCGCCACCGACATGACCCTGCGCCACGATCTGCCGCGCGAGGAGATCACCCAGCCCGCGGATCTGGGCCGGCTGGTAACCGAGATCGTGCGCCTGCCGAACAGCGCCAGCGTCTCCGAACTGGCGGTGAACTGGCGCTACGAGCCGGGGCTGTGATGCGGCCCTGGGTGACGACGGTGGCGGGCGACGCCGATCTGCCCGAGGCGGTGGACCTGGTGGTCATCGGCGGCGGCATCATCGGCTGTTCGGCGGCGCTCTGGGCGGCGGAGCAGGGGCTGCGGGTGGCGCTGCTGGAAAAGGGCCGGATCGCAGGCGAGCAATCGGGGCGCAACTGGGGCTGGGTGCGGCGCATGGGCCGGGCGGCGGCGGAATATCCGCTGGGCATCGCGAGCCTGACGCTCTGGGCCGGGCTGAACGCCCGCATCGGCCGCGACACCGGCTTTCGCCGCTGCGGCATCGTCTATGGCGCCGGCAGTGCGCGCGAGGAGGCCTGGCTCGACCGGGTCGAGGCCGAGGCTCGGCGTTTCGGCCTCGGGGTCACGCGGCTGGATCGCGCCGGGCTGGCCGATCACTTTCCCGGCGCGCGGCTGGCCGCCACGACGGCGCTGATGACCGCAGACGACGGCCGCGCCGAACCGGCGCTGGCGGCGCCGGCGCTGGCCGAGGGCGCGCGCGACGCCGGGGCCGCCGTGCTCACCAATTGCGCCGTGCGCGGGCTGGAGACCGAGGCCGGCCGGGTGTCGGCGGTGGTGACCGAGCGCGGGGTGATCCGCTGCGGCGCCGCCATCCTTGCGGCCGGAGCCTGGTCGCGGCTGTTCTGCGGCAATCTCGGGATCGATCTGCCACAGGTGCGGGTGCGCAGCTCGGTGCTGCGCACCGCGCCGGTGGCCGGCGGCCCGGCGCTGGCGCTCGGCACCGGTCGTTTTGGCATCCGGCCGCGGGCCGACGGTGGCTATACCGTGGCGCGCCGCGGCCGCACGCCGGTGCAGCTCACCCATGATCTGCTGCGCCAGGCGCCGCGCTTTGCCGCCGGGCTGCGGCAGAACCGCCGCGAGATTTCCCTGACCGTGGATCGCAGCCTGATCGACACGCTGGTCACGCCGCGGCGCTGGCGCGGCGACGAGATCAGCCCGTTCGAGCGCTGCCGGGTGCTCGACCCCGCGCCGCAGGACCGGCTGCTGGCGGCCGCGCTGCGCGACGTCTGCCACAGCTTTCCGGCGCTTGCCGGCGTGCCGGTGCGCGAGCGCTGGGGCGGGATCATCGACGTGACCCCGGACGGGGTGCCGGTGATCGACCAGGCCCCCGGGATCTCGGGGCTGGTGATCGCCACCGGCTTTTCCGGCCATGGTTTCGGGCTGGGCCCCGGCGCCGGGCAACTGGCGGCGGAACTGGCCACCGGCGCCGCGCCGCTGGTCGATCCCGCGCCATTCCGCCTTGCCCGGCTGCCCGGCGCGCGCCGGGCGGCGGCCGCCGCCGGTCCGCTCCACGAGGGCGCCTGAGAGGCGCCGCCAAGCCTCTGGCGGCACGGCAAAAATTTTCTCTATCGGCTGACAAACCCTTTGAATTGGACGGCGCCGCCCGCGACCGGTTCACTGCATGTGACAGTGACAAGCATTTCAAGGAGCCCCTCATGATCAACAAGATCCGCATGGCGGAACTGACCTCGGAAGAGGCGCGGCAGGCCCTGACCGCAGAGGCCGTCGTGCTGCTGCCGATGGGCTCGCTCGAGGATCAGGGCATCCATGCGCCGATGGGCGATTATCTGGCCGCCGACCTGATGGCGGTGGAGATCGCCAAGGCGGCCCGCGCCGAGGGCGTGGCGACCTTTGTGGCGCCGGTGATCCCCTTTGGCGGACGCGATTACTTTGACAGCAGCCATGGCGGGATCTCGATCAGCCATGCCACGTTGTGCGGCATTCTCGACGACATGTTCGCCTGTCTCAACCGGCACGGCATCCGCAAGGTGATGATCGTCAACGGCCATGGCGGCAATGTGCCGGCGATCACCGAGGTGACGCTGCGCTGGCGCCAGAAGGCCGGGCTTTTCGTGCCGTCGATGTATCTGTGGCAAGTGGCCTATGGCGAGCTGCCGGGATTGATCGGCCCGGAGCAGGCGGCGAAATCCTCGGGCCATGGCGGCGATCCGCTGACCTCGGTCGGGCTGCATTTCTATCCCGACCTGCTGCGCCCCGACCTAATCCGGCCGGCTCCCGAAGGCGCCGAGATCAAGGGGCTGGCGATTTCCGGTTTCAACACCGTCACCGTCGACGGCGCCAGGATACAGGTGCCGATCGAGGCGCTGGAGGCCACCGAGACCGGCGCCTTCGGCTGCGACCCGACGCTCTGCTCGGCCGAGACCGGCGACAGGCTGGTGGCGCGGCTGGCCGCCATTGGCGCCACGCTGGTGCGCGACCATGTCGCCCCGGGCCTGCACGACTGACCGACCCCATCCCGCGGACCGGCCGACACCGAACCGCCAACCCCCGGCTGCCAAGCAAAGACATCATGAACCGGACAACCGGTCGCGCAGCCCCCAACACGGAGAGAAGACCATGACCAAGACGATGCGACTGACCCTGACCACCGCGCTGGCGCTGGCGCTGGCCGGCCCGGCGCTGGCCGAGACCACCTGGCGCATGGCGACCAAGATGCCGGTGGACAGCCCCGAGGGGCAGGTGTTCGCCAAGTTCGCCGAGCTGACCGAGGAATACACCGATGGCGAGCTCAAGATCGATGTCTTTCCGAACGAGCAGCTCGGCAAGGAAGACGCGGTACTCGAGCAATTGCAGGCCAATATCATCCAGGTCTACGCCGAGGGCTTCGGCTACATGAAGAAATGGGAGCCGGCGCTGGCTTGGGTCGCCGCCGCCTTCGCCTTTGACGATTACGATCACTGGCAGCGGTTCATGACCTCCGAGACGGTGACCGGCTGGTTCGACAACGCCGCTGAACAATCCGGCGTGCGGCCGCTGGGAGATCCGACGCAGGTGCTGCGCGGGCCGTACCGGGTGATGGTGTCCAACGTGCCGATCGAGAGCGCCGCCGACATCGCGGGCGTCAAGCTGCGGATGCATGAGAACAAGGTGGCCATCGAGACCTGGGACCACCTTGGCGCCGAGGTCATCACCCTGCCGTGGACCGAGGTCTATCAGGGCATCTCCAAGAGCATCGTGCAGGCCGTGAACTCGCCGATCGCGCTGGTCGAATCGATGCGCTTCAACGAGGTCGCGCCCTATATCACCCGCCACGACGAATATTGGCAGTCGATCGGTTTCATGGTCAACGAACAGGCGCTTGCCGCGCTTGACGAGGAGACCCGCGCTGGGCTGCTCAAGGCCTATGAGGAGGCCGGCGATTATTCGCAGGAGGTGATGTTCGGCGTCGCCGAAGAGAGCATTGCGCGGATGGAGGAGGCCGGCGCCACCTTCAGCGTGCTCGACACGGCACCGCTGGTCGAGAAGATGCAGAGCTTCTACGACGATATGGCCGCGCAGGGCGAGCTGCCCGAAGGCTTCATGGCGGCGGTCGAGGCCAGCCGGGCCTCCGGCCAGTGACGCCTTACGACTATACTCCCGGGGGCCCGCGACAGCGGGCCCTCAACCGGATCGACCGGCTGAACTGGGATCTGGGCGGCATCTTCATGTGGCTGTCGAATGTCTGCCTGCTGGTGATGCTGGGACTGACGGTGGCCACCATCATCCTGCGGCCGATGAGCCTCGCGCCGTACTGGATGTGGCCCTGGACCATGGTGTTTTTCATCTGGCTCAGCTTCTTCGGCTTTTTCGCCATGTACGTGCGGCTCAAGGATGTGCGCGTCGATTTCATCGCCGGTCTGTTCGGCCCCGCCGGCATGGCCGTCACCCGGCTTCTGAGCGATGCCGCGACGCTTTCGGTGACCGGCGTGCTGCTGTGGCAATTGCCCAAGGTCATCGCCACCTCACGCGGGGTCTATGACGGTGCGATCCTGCCCGCCGGTTTCGAACTGCCGCGGCTGGCGCTGTCGATCCCGCTGTTCGTCTCGGCCGCGCTGGTAACGCTGACCGCGCTTCTCGACCTGGCCAAGATCGGCGCCGGGATGCCCGAGAACGTCGCCGACCATCACCCGGAGAGCTGACCCATGGCCTGGATCCTGATCGGAACCTTCATCGCGTTGATCCTGGTGCGCGTGCCCGTTTCCATCGCCATCGGCGCGGCGACGGTGCTGACCTTTGCCACTTCGGATTTCTCCTCGGCGATGCAGATCATCCCGCAGCAGATGCTCGAGGGGGTCAACAAGGCCTCGCTGACCGCGGTGCCCTTTTTCATCATGGCGGGCAACCTGATGAACGCCACCGGCGTGACCGAGCGCATCTTTGCCTTTGCCAATGCGCTGGTCGGCCATCTCAAGGCCGGGCTGGCGCAGGTCAACATCCTGTCGTCGATGATCTTTGCCGGCATCTCGGGCGCGGCGGTGGCCGATTGCGCCGGGCTGGGCGCAATCGAGATCAAGGCGATGCGCGAACGCGGCTACAAGGCCGATTTCGCCGCGGCGATCACCGTCGCCTCTTCGGTGATCGGGCCGCTGATCCCGCCGTCGATCGGGCTGGTGATCTATGCCTTTCTGGCGCAGCAGAGCATCGAACGGATGTTCCTTGCCGGGCTGGTGCCGGGGCTGACCGTCGGGCTGGCGCTGATGATCTATGTGCGGCTGCGCGCCGGTTTCGAGCAATTTCCGACCCAACCCCGCGCCACCCCGCGGCAGGTGGTGGGCACCGCCCGTCACGGCTTTGCCGCGCTGATCGCGCCTGGCATCATCCTGGGCAGCATCCTGTTCGGCTTTGTCACCGCCACCGAGGCCGGGGTGCTGGCCTGCCTCTACTGCATCGGGCTTGGCATCTGGTATCGCGAGCTGACCCTGCGCAACTTTGTCCAGGCGCTGTCGGATACAGCGATGATGACTTCGGTGATCATGATCATCATCGCCTTTTCGATTGCCATGGGCTGGTTGCTGGCGATCGACCAGACGCCGCAGAAACTGGCCGACTGGACCTTTTCGCTGACCGAGAGCCGGCATGTCTTTCTGGCGCTGCTGCTGATCTTCATCGTGCTCGTCGGCTGTGTCGTCGAGGGCGTGCCGGCCAAGCTGATCCTGGTGCCGACGCTGCTGCCGCTGATCGACGCCTACGGCATCGACCGGGTGCATTTCGGCATCATCATCCAGCTGGGCCTGCTGATCGGCATCGCCACGCCGCCGATGGGCATCGGGCTCTACATCGTCTCGGAGGTCGGCCGCGTCCGCTTCGAGCGGGTGACCCTGGCCGTGCTGCCGATGCTGCTGCCGCTTTTCGCCGTGCTGATCCTGCTGACCTATGTGCCGCAGATCGTGACCTTCCTGCCCAACCTCGTGCTGGGCCCGCAATAAGGACGAACCATGACCAACCTGACCTACAAAATGAACCCGATGCCGACGCCGATCGCGCAGGACAAGCTCGACCGTCTGGCCAAGCTGGAAACCGCGACCATCGGGCATTTCTATCACTTCGGCTTTGCCGCGCCGGCGATTCAGCCGGTGCTGCCCGGCAAGGTGGTGGCGGCGACGGTGGCGACATTGGCCATTCCCGGCCTCGATTCGACGCTGCTGCACCATTGCCTGAGCCAATGCGGGCCGGGTTACTTCCTGGCCGTCGACCGGCTGGGCGACAGCAAATATGCCTGCTGGGGCGGCGGCGTGACCCGGATGGCGGCGATGATCGGGCTGGAGGGCGGCTGCGTCGACGGCCCGCACACCGACACCGCCGAGATCGAGGAACAAGGCTTTGCCATGTGGTCGCGCGGCGCTTCGCCGGTGACGACGCGGCTCTACAACACCGGCGGCGGCTTCAACGTGCCGGTCTCGATCGGCGGCGCGGCGGTGCTGCCCGGCTATGCGGTGCTGGCGGATGCCTCCGGGGTGCTGTTCATCGCGCCCGAGGATCTCGATGCGGTGCTGGAAGAGGGCGAGCTGAAGACCGAGCGCGGCCGCATCAGCGAGGTCAAGGTCAGCGACGGCACGCATCTCGGCCAATTGTCCGGTGCGACGAAGATGGTCGAGGGCAAGCTGGCGGGCTGACCCCCGTTGCCTACGATGTAACCTGACCCTAGTTGCCCTCGATGTAAGAGGTATAGCGCGGATGATCCCGACACCAGGCCTGCGCGCTGTCGCGTGCCAGTTCCAGAACCAGCTTGACCTGCTTGCGCCGCGCCCGGTTGGCGTAGGTGCAGGCGAGGTCGAGCGGCGGGATCTTGTCGGTCACCTCGAGCTGGACCAGCCGGCCGTCGGCCAGCTCCTGCTCGACGCCGGCCAGGGCCAGCGCCGAGGCGCCATAGCCCCGCCGCAGCATGTCGTACATCGTCGACAGCGAATTGCCGTAGTGCCGCGCCGCCGGCTGCGAGCGCATCTCGTCGATGACCTCGGCCACCGGGTTCCACATCGGCGAGGTCTTGGGATAGAGCACCAGCGGCAGATTGCGCAGCGCCTCGGGCGTCAGCGGCTGCACCACGCCCTGCACCAGATCCGGCCGCGCCACCCAGCCGACATCGAAGCGGGTGGTGAAGGCGGCCTCCGGCACCCTGTCGCCGCCGGCGGTGAAGGCGAGATCCAGCGTCCCGGCATCGATGAAACGCGCCAGTTGCAGATCCGAGCTGGAATAGACGTCGAGGGTGATCTCCGGGAGTTCGTCGCGCAGCCGTTGCAGCAGGATCGGCCCCCAGGTCAGCGCCGCCATACCGGCCAGCCCGATGGTCAGCCGCTGCTTGTGCTTGTCCAGAAGCCGGGTGTTCATCGTCTCGCGCAGGTTCAGGAACTGCAACGCGAAATCCGCCACCTCCATGCCCTGATCGGTCAGCCGGAAGGCCGGGGCGTTGCGGTCGATCAGGGTCTTGCCGAGATCGGTCTCGAGGGACTGAATCCGCGCCGAGACCGCCGGTTGCGTCAGCCCGAGGCGCTGCGCGGTCTGCCGGTAGTTCTGAATCTGGCTGAGCCAGTAGAAGGCCTCGAGCTGTTTGAAATTCATCCCCTAACTCCCCGACACGAACAATGAAGGACAGATCCATGAAAGCCGCCGTCTACCTGCCCCTCGAAGACAAGATCCAATGGTGGGTCGAGATGCTGCAAGGCCTGCTGCCCGGCTGGCAGGTCGTCGCGATGGATCAGGCGAGCGAGCCGGAAAGCATCGACGTCGCCGTGGTCTGGCGTCCGCGCACCGGCGATCTCGCCCGGTTCGCGAACCTCAAGGCCATCGTCTCGATCGGTGCCGGCATCGACCATGTTCTCGCCGACGAAAATCTCCCCGTCGGCGTACCGATCATCCGCACCGTCGGCGACGACCTGACGCAGCGGATGCGCGAATACGTCGCCCTGCACGTGCTTCGCCATCACCGCGACATGCCGCGCCAGCTTCAGGCCCAGGCCGAGGCCGACTGGCACGCCATCGTGGTGCCGGTGGCGCCGAACCGCACGGTCGGGGTGATGGGGCTGGGCAATCTCGGTGCGGCGGCGGCGCAGACGCTGGCCGGGCTGGGCTTTGCCACCCGTGGCTGGTCGAAATCGCCCAAGGAGATCAGCGGCGTGACATGCTATTCCGGGGCCGAGGGCTTTGACGCCTTCCTCGACGGCTGCGAGATCCTGGTCAACCTGTTGCCGCTGACCGAAGCGACGCGCGGCATCCTGAACGCCGAGCTCTTCGCCAAGCTGCCGCGCGAGGCCTGCGTGATCAATTGCGCCCGTGGCCCGCATCTGGTGGATGACGATCTCCTGGCGGCGCTTGACAGCGGCCAGGTGAAACAGGCCACGCTCGACGTCTTTCACCAGGAGCCGCTGCCCGCCGATCACCCGTTCTGGAGCCATCGCGGGATCACCGTGACGCCGCATGTCGCCTCGCAGATCGATGCCGACACCGGCGGCCGGATCATCGCCGAGAACCTGCGGCAGTTCGCCGAGACCGGCACCTGCCCCGATGTGGCCGATGCGGCGCGCGGCTACTGACATCCGGCGGGGGCCCTCAGACATGTTGGCCCCCGTTCACGTCGATCGAGCTGCCATTGACATAGCCGGCCTCGGCTGAACACAGGAACAGCACGACGCGGGCGACCTCGTCGGGCTGGCCGAGCCGGCGCATCGGGATCAGGCTGGCCATCTCCTCGGTGCCGGGTGACAGGATTTCGGTCTCGATCTCGCCCGGGGTAACCATGTTGACCCGGATGCCACGCGGGCCGAGCTCGGCCGCCGCCTCGCGGGTCAGGGCCGCCAGCGCCGCCTTGGAACAGGCATAGGCGGTGCCGGCAAAGGGGTGCACGCGGGTGCCGACGATGGACCCGACATTGACCACCGCGCCCGTACCACGCGCGAGCTCGGGCATCAGGTCGCGCATCAGCGCCGCGGGGCCGATCAGGTTGACCGCAAGCACCTGCCGCCAGATCTCGTCGCTGCTGGTGGCCACGCCGAGGCGCTCGCCCTGCGGCCCCTTCGGCGAGATGCCGGCATTGTTGACGATGGCGTTGAGACCGCCGTCGCCCAATGTCTCGCGCAGGCGCGCCACCAGATCGGCGCGCGCGGCCGGATCCGCCAGATTGCCCTGGAAATGATCGGAGGTGCCGGCGTGCCAGGGGCACCGCGCATCGAAGGCGCTGCGCGAGACCGTCAGCACCCGCCAACCGGCGGCCTGAAACAGCTTAACCGTGGCGTGGCCGATCCCACGGCTGGCGCCGGTGAGCAGGAGTGTCTTCTGGGTCATCCGGTGCCTCCTTTGCGGTCTTGTCGGCTCAGATATGGAAGGAGACGCCGGCCTCGGCCAGCCCGCCGCCCATCGCCGAAACCGTGCCGTCGGCGCGCCAGCAGGCGGCGCCGGTCATCTGCCCGCCCGGCCCGAAGGCGATGGCGTTCATGCCGCCGCCGACATGCGGCACCAGGGCGACTTCGTGGCCCCTGGCTTCCAGCGCCTCCCGGTGATGGGCGTAGTCGGGTTCGAGTTCGACATGACCGCCTTCGGTCCAGATCCGCGGCGCCTCGACCGCCTGTTGCGGGGTGAGGCCGAAATCGATCAGGTTGACGATGGCCTGCATCGCCGAGGGGAAGATGCGGAGCGCGCCGGGCAGGCCGAGCGCAAAGCGCGGCACGCCATCCTTGAGCACCATCATCGGCGCCATCGAGGTCGGCACCCGCTTGCCGGGCTGGATCGACAGCGCCTTGCCGGGGTGGGGGTCGAAATTGTACATGTAGTTGTTGGGGATGATGCCGGTGCCCGGCACCATGATCCGCGCCCCGAACAGGCCGTTGATGGTATGGGTGGCGGAAACCACGAAACCGTCGCGGTCGGCCACGGTGACATGGGTGGTGTTCCGGCTCTCATGGCCCGGCGGCACCGGCCCGGCGCCCCCGGCATCGCGCAGCCGGGCGCGGCAGTCGCGGGCGTAGTCCTTGGAAATCAGCCGCTCGACCGGGATGTCGACGAAATCCGGGTCGCCCGAGGCGGCGCGGCGGTCCTCGAAGCCGACGCGGATCACCTCGGCCAGAAGATGCAGCCGCGCGGCGCTGTCGAAGCCCATGGCGGCGAGGTCGTAGCCTTCGAGGATGTTGAGCATCTGCGCCACATGCACGCCCGAAGAGGCCGGCGGCGGCGGCCCGGCGATCTGATGGCCGCGATAGTCGGCAAAGATGGCATCGCGTTCGCGCGCCCGGTAGTCGCGAAGATCATCCAGCGAGACGCTGCCCTCGGCGCCCAGCCTTTCGACCAGCGCCGCGCCCAGCGATCCGCCGTGCAGCGCGGTGTCGCCCTCGCGGGCGATCTGTCTCAGGCTCTCGGCATAATCGCCCTGCACCAGCCGGTGGCCGGGCGTGGCGGGGGCGCCGCCCGGCAGGAACAGCGCGGCGATCACCGGGTCGCGGGCCAGATCAGCGGCATGGCGCTGGATCGTGCCGTTGAGATAGGCGGTGACCCGGAAACCGCCGGCGGCCAGCCGGATCGCCGGGGCGATGACATCGGCAAAGGGCAGGGCGCCCTGCGCCGCCTGCATCGCGCACCAGCCACGCAGGTTGCCGGGCACCGCCACCGCCGCCGGGCCGACGAGATTGCGGCGGCCTTCCGTCTCCATGTAATCGGGCAGCCGGTCCGAGACCGGGCGGAACATCCCGGGCGTGGCGGCGGCGCCGGCGTGCGACAGGCAGTCATAGACCACGTGGCGGCCGTCCGGGGTGCGCAGATGCGCGACGCCGCCGCCGGCAATGCCCACCATCATCGGCTCGACCACGGTCAGCGCCAGCAACGCGGCAACCGCCGCATCCACGGCATTGCCGCCCGCCGCCAGCATTTCGTGGCCGGCGGCGCTGCCCAGCGGGTGGTTGGTGACGACGACGCCGCCGGACCCGCTGGCCGGGGCCTTGCGGCAGGTGAAGGGCAGGGAAGGAGCTTGCGTCATGATCGGTCCTGTGGTCGGGCCCGCGCAGGGCGTCCTGGGGTCATGGGGCGGTGGCGCTTTCGGTGAGGGCCGGCACCCGCTGCTCGAGCGTCGCGACGAAGGCTCGGGCGGCCTCGGTCAGCGGCCTGCGGGCCGGCTCCAGCAGGTAGAGGCTGCGCCAGAGATCGAGGCCCCCCACCGGCACAAAGCGGATTTGCGGGTCGCGGAACAGCAGCACTGCGTTCCTGGGCAGAAGCGCGACCCCCAGCCCGGCGCGCACCATGCAGAGCTGGGCAATGGTCGAATGGGCGCGCAGCTGCGGCGCGAGAAAGGCGCGCGGGATCGCCGCGCAATCGGTCAGAAGCTGTTGGGTGCCGGCCTGGGCGTCGAGCCCGATCAGCGAGGCGGCGTCGATCTCGTCAAGCCGCACGGCGTCGCAGCCGGCAAAGGCGTGGCCCGCCGGGCAGGCCAGCCCGATCTCGTCGCGCAGGATGCCGCGCTGGCGCAGATCGGCCGAATGTTTTGCCCGCCCGGCAATGGCGATATCGAGCCGGCCCTCGGCCACCATCTGCGCCAGGCGTTCGGCGATGTCGTCGTGCAGCAAGCATTGCAGCCCCGACCGCCCGGCAAGGAAATCCGCCAGCACCGGCGCCAGCAGCTCCGAGATCGCCGAGGGGGAGGCGCCAATGTGCAGCGTGCCGCTTTCCAGCCCGGCGCGGGCGCTGAGCCGGTCGATTGCCCGGTCCATGCCGGACACCAGCGGCGCGGTATCGGCAAGAAAGTCGCGGCCGAGCGGCGTGATCGAGGGCGGCCGTGTGCGACGGTCGAAGAGCGGGGCGCCGATGTCGGCCTCGAGCTGGCGCATCAGCTCCGACAGCGCCGAGGGCACGACACCCAGCGATTCCGCCGCCGCGGCGAAGGTTCCCTGCGCCGCGATTGCATGCAGGGCGCGGAGATGGCGGAAATTGATATTCAATTTGTCTGTCGAAGCTTTCATGTTATTCGGAAAATATGATACTAAACGCCACAAAGCAACAGATTCCGACAAAGGGCGGCCGAATATGAGTGAGCTTCCGCAGACAGGCGACGGCGCGGCGGTTGCCATCGAAGCGCTGGACGAGGCGCTGCGGCAGGCCGGATTCCGCGGCGCGCTGGACGGTGACAGCGCCCTGCGCGAGGCGATGTCGACCGACAATTCGGTCTATCGCATCTGCCCCGATCTGGTTGCCGCCCCGTGCGATGCCGCCGACATGGCGGTACTGGTGGCGGTGATGCATCAGCCGCGGTTCCGCGCCATCCCGCTGACCGCGCGGGGGGGCGGCACCGGCACCAACGGCCAGAGTCTCAACCGGGGCGTGGTGGTCGACACCCGCCGCCACATGCACCGCTTGCTGGCGCTCGATGCCGAGGCCGGGTGGGCCGATGTCGAGCCGGGCCTGGTACTCGACGATCTGAACGCGCAGATCCGCGACACCGGCTGGTTTTTCGCACCGGAAACCTCGACGTCGACCCGCTGCACCATCGGCGGCATGGTCAGCACCGACGCCTCGGGCAAGGGGTCGCGGGTCTATGGCAAGACCTCGGACAACCTTGTGGGTCTTGAGATCGCGCGCCCCGAAGGGCTGTTGTGGAGCGGTGACCCGGCTCCGGACTGGGCCCGGCCGATGCTGGCCGAGGCCGGGCGTGCGGCGCGCGACGGCCGCGCCGCGTTTGTCGCGGCCACCCCCGCGCTGAACCGGCGGTTCACCGGCTACGATCTCGAACGCGCCTGCACCGAGCCGGGCGGCTTCGACTGGTGGCGGCTGTTTCCCGGCGCCGAGGGCACGCTGGGGCTGATCTCGCGCATCCGCGTCCGGCTGCGCCGCATCGAGGCCGAGAAACGCCTGATCCTGGCCGGCTTCGACGGGTTTCGCGCCGCACTCTCTGCCGCGGTTCCGCTGGCGCGAGGGGCGCCGACCGCCGTCGAGGTCATGGACGCGCGCACCCAGGGGCTGGCCGCCGACGCCGGTCTGCTGGACGCGCTGCCCGAGGCGCTGCGCGCGCCCGACATCGCCCCGGTGTTCATCGAGGTCAATGGCACCGGCCCCGAGGAGGTCGAGGCCCGGGTGGCGGCGATCGGCGAGATTCTGGCCAGCTTGCCGGGGCTGCGCGCCACCCATCTCGCTGCCGGACGAGACGAGATCCGCCGGCTCTGGGCGGTGCGTTCGGCCGGGGTCGGCCTGCTGGGCCGCACCGAAGGCCGCGCCCGGCCGGTCGCCTTTGTCGAAGACGCGGTGGTGCCGCCGGAGAACCTGGCCGGCTTTCTCGACGACTTCCTCGCCACGCTGGATGGCTTCGGCCTGAACTACGGCATCTATGGTCATGCCGATGTCGGCTGCCTGCACGTCCGGCCGGCGCTCGACATCGACCGCGACGCCGACCGCGCGATCTTGCAGAAAGTCTCGGATGCGGTCTTTGCGCTGACCCGCAAGCATGGCGGCATCTTCTGGGGAGAACACGGCAAGGGCGTGCGCGGCGCCTATCTGCGCGACTGGATCGGCGATGAGGCCTATGCCGCGCTGCAAGGCGTCAAGGCCGCCTTCGACCCGGAGGGGCGCTACAACCCCGGCAAGCTGGTGGCGCCGCCCGAGCGGTTGATGGGCATCACCACCACCCCGTTCCGGCCGTTCAACGCGCCCGAGGGCGACCCGCTCGACAAGGCCTTTCGCTGCAATGGCAATGCGCAATGCCTCTCCTACGCCGCCGCGACGCCGATGTGTCCCTCGTTCAAGGCCAGCGCCGACCTGCGCCACAGCCCGAAAGGCCGGGCCGATGCGCTGCGGGCCTGGCACGGCGCCCGCGACAGCGCGCCGCCGGCAGAGCTGGCCCGGCGCGAGGCCGAACTGCATGCGGTGCTCGATACCTGCCTTGGCTGCAAGGCCTGCGCCACGTCTTGCCCGGTGCAGGTCGACATTCCCGAGATGCGCAGCCGGTTCCTGGCCGACTACCACCGCCGCCACCGGCGCGGTCTGACCGAGCGGCTGACCCTCCTGGCCGAGCGCGCCAGCCCGTTGGCGCTGCGGCTGGCGCCCGTTGTCGCGCCCCTCTGGCCGCTGCTTCGCCCGCTGGCCGAAAGGCTGACCGCCACCACCGATCTGCCGCCGCGGCTGGCCCGGCGGCTGGCGCCCGAGCTGTACCTGCGCGACAACGAACTGGCGGGGTCGCTGCCCGAGGGAAGCGTGATCCTCGCCCAAGACTGGTTTACCGCGCTCTTCGACGCGGCCGCGCAGCGCCAGGCCGTGGCCGGGCTGCGCGCATTGGGCTATTCGCCGCGTCTGCTGCCGCTCTGTCCCGGGGGCAAGGCCGCCCATGGCGCCGGCGATCTGCCGGGCTTTCGGCGCCTTGCCGGCCGGCTGGCCGCGCACCTGCGCCGCGCGGCGGCCACCGGGGCGCCGATCCTGGCGCTCGATCCGGCGTTCGGCATGATGCTGCGGCAGGAATACCCGAAGGCCGGGATTCGCGTGCCGGCGGTTCTGATGCCACAGGAATTTCTGGCGGAAGAGCTGGCGCGGGGCCAGGCCTTTCCGCAGGCCGGGCAGGACAGGGCGCGGCTGCTGGGCCATTGCACCGAAGTCACCGCCAATCCGCAAAGCGCCCGGCAGTGGCGGCAGGTCTTTGCCGCGCTCGGGGTCGCGCTGGAAACACCCGACACAGGCTGTTGCGGCATGGCCGGGCTGTTCGGCCACCAGGCGCGCCATCAGCGCATGTCGCGCGATCTCTTCGCCCTGTCCTGGCGGGATCAGGTCGATGCCCCATGTCCCACCGCCGCCTGCGGCTTTTCCTGCCGCAGCCAGGGCCACCGCCTGGCCGGCCGCGATTTGCTGCATCCGCTGGGCCTGATCGCCGCGGTGCTGGCGCCAGCGGCCGCGGCCAGGCACCCGGGCTGACCGGCGACGGCGCCGGTGTGCCGGGGGGTCATTCGTGCAGCAGCACCGGGCCTTTTGCGGCAAAACCCATCCGCACTTCGGCCCCGGGCGCCAGCGGCGCATCCACATCCTCATGCACCGCAAACACCTGTCCGAAGGCGCCGGTCAGCGTGTATTCCATGCGCACACCCACATAGGTCGCCTTGGCCACGGTGGCGCGGATGCCCCGGTCATCGCCGATCCTCAGCCGGGACGGACGAACGGCGATGGTGGCCGGGCCTTCCGAAAGACCGCGCGAGGGCAGGTCGTGGCGATAGCCTTCGATGTCGATCGTGGCGGTCTGGCCGTCGATGGCGACGATGGTGCAGGCCAGCAGGTTGGCTTCGCCGATGAAATCCGCGACAAACCGGTCATTGGGCGCCTCGAAGAGCTGGCGCGGGGTGCCGATCTGGGCAATCGCGGCGTTGCGCATGACGACGATCTCGTCGGAGACCGCCAGCGCCTCTTCCTGATCGTGGGTGACATAGACCACCGTCAACCCGAGATCCTGCTGGATCGCGCGGATATCCTCGCGCACCTGGCGGCGGAGCTTGGCATCGAGGTTGGAGAGCGGCTCGTCGAACAGAAGCACCTGCGGTTCCAGCACCAGGGCGCGGGCGACGGCCACGCGCTGCTGCTGTCCGCCGGACAATTCCGACGGCAGCCGGCCATCAAAACCGCGGAGGCCGACGAGATCGAGGCCGTGAAGCGCGCGGCTCCGGGCCTCGTCCCTGGCAAATCCCGAAAAGGTCAGCCCGTACATCACGTTCTCCAGAACGTTCATGTGCGGAAAGAGCGCATAGGACTGGAAGACCATGGAAACGTCGCGATCTGTCGCGGGCAGTCTGGTCACGTCGCGGCCACCGATGAGAATGCGGCCCGCGCTGGCCATCTCGAGCCCGGCGATCATGCGCAGGGTGGTGGTCTTGCCGCAGCCGGAGGGGCCGAGCAGCGTCACCAGCTTGCCGGCGGCCACATCGAGATCGATCCGGTCGACGGCCACCACGTCCTTGCCGAAGAGCTTGGACACGCCTTCGAACCGGACCGGGGCGGCCTTGGAGCCGATTTTGCTGTCGCTCATGAGGTTCTCCCGGTTCCGAGTTCGGTGCGCCGGCCGATCTGAACCCGGCCGACAAGAAATTGCAAAAGCCCGACCGCGGACAGCATGACGAAGATCAGCGTCGTGGAATAGGCGATGGCGAGGCCGTAATCGTTGTTCTCGACGCGGCCGATGATGTAGCTCGTGGCCATGTCGTATTCCGCCGAGACCAGGAAGATCACCGCCGAGATCGCGGTCATCGCGCGGACGAAGCTGTAGACCAGGGCGGCGAGGATCGCCGGGCGCAGCAGGGGCAGGATGATCCGGCGGAAGGTCTGCCAGGAATTGGCCCCGAGGGTCAGCGAGGATTCGTCGAGCGACCTGTCGAGTTGCGACATGCTGGCGATACCGGCGCGCACGCCGACCGGCATGTTGCGGAAGATGAAACTGACCACCAGGATGACGCCGGTGCCGGTGATCTCGATCGGGGGCACGTTGAAGGCCAGGATATAGCTGACGCCGATGACGGTGCCGGGGATGGCAAAGCTCAGCATGGTTCCGAACTCGAAGGCGTTCTTGCCGGCAAAGCTCTGCCGGGTCAGGAGGTAGGCGGTGATCAGCCCGACGGCGGCGGTCAGCGGCGCGGCGATGGCGGCAATGCTGATCGTGGTCCAGAAACTGTCCCAGGCGGCCCCGGTCCAGCGGATGCCCGCCTCTTCGATGCGCACCGAGAAGGCGGTGACATAATGCTTGAGCGTCAGCGCGTTGTTGACCCCCCAGAGCTCGACGATGCTGCCATAGACGATCATGCCGTAGACCACGATGGTGAACAGGCCCCAGCCGATCACGATGATCTGCACCGGCACCGAAAGGCCGGTCGGCATCAGGGGATGCATGCCCGCGTCGCCCTTGCCGGTGACGGTGGTATAGCTTTTCTTTCCGAGCCAGGCGCGTTGCGCGTAAAAGGCCGAGAGGGTGAAGAACAGCAGCACCATGGCCAGAACGGCGGCACGGCCCTGATCGTATTGCGCGCCGACGATGGCAAAGAAAATTTCGGTCGACAGGACGTCGAAATTGCCGCCGAGGACCAGCGGATTGCCGAAATCGGCCATGCTCTCGATGAAGCCCAGAAGAAAGGCATTGGCGAGCCCGGGGCGGATCAGCGGCAGCGAGACGGTGCGGAAGGTCTGCCATCTGTTGGCGCGCAATGTCTGGGCGGCCTCCTCCATCGAGGGCGAGACCCCTTCGACCACGCCGATCAGCACCAGAAAGGCAATCGGCGTGAAGGCCAGGGTCTGGGCGATCAGCACCCCCGGCATGCCGTAGAGCCAGCGGGTGGGCTGCGTGCCGAACATCTCCGCGACAAATTGGGTGACCGAGCCCGAAAGCCCGAACAGGAGGATCAGCGCGAGGCCGATCACGAAAGGCGGCGTGATGATCGGCAGGACGGTGAGCGCCCGCAAGGCCCGCTTGTAGCGAAAGCCCGAGCGCGTCACCACAAGCGCAAAGCAGAGGCCCAACACCGTGGTGATCAGCCCGACGAGGATGGCGAGGGCCAGCGAATTCCAGGCGGCGCCGCAGCGGGCGCCCCAGAAACAGCCGATACCCCAGAGCCGGTCATCGAAGAACTTCGACAGGAAGACGCTGACCGAATAGGCGCCGTCCTCGGTGACGAAGGCGGCAAACAGCATCCTGGCGATCGGAAAGAACACAAAGGCGGTGACAATGGTGATCACGCCGCCGATGGCGCTGACCACAAAGACATCGCCGTTGATCGCCCCCCGCGCGGCGACGCCCTGGGTCAGCAGGAAGAGAAAGGCCGAGGCGCAGATCATCGCGCCGTAGCCCATGCCGAACTGGCGGATCGGGAGATCTCCGAACAGCGCCCCCTGCCAGGCGAAGCTGAAGCCGCGGATGCCGATGGAAAAGCCCTGCACGATCATCCAGCCGAACCCGAGCGCCCCGGCAAGGATCAGGATGCGGGCATAGATCGGGTCGTTTTTTGCCCGCCGCAGCACCAACAGCGGCAGCGCCAGCGGGAGCAGGAGCGGCGCCAGCCACAGCTTTTCACCCTGTCCGATCAGGAACAGGGCCGGCGCGACATCCGCATCGAAAGGATAGCCGCCGGTCAGCCAGTCGAACGACCACAGGCCATCCTCTACCATGTACCATGGCAGAAGGCCGAAACCGACCCACCCGGCAAGGATCCAGAAGATCAGCACCGGGTGAGCGGTCTTTTCCGGTTCCTCCCTCACTTACTGCGGCAGGACCGAGACTTCCTCATCCCATTTCTGCAACAGCCGTTTGCGTTCGTCCGAGGAGCCGTATTTCTTGAAGTCATAGTCGATCAGCTTGATCTGGCTCATGTCGGGGGCGCTTTCGGAGGTTTCGGCCGCCATGTTCGACGGCACCTGGAAGGCGTTCACCTCGAGCGCGAGGTTCTGCGCCTCGGCGCTGAGCGCCCAGTCGTAGAACTTTTTCGCCTCATCCAGGTTACGGGCGCCGTCGATGATCGACATCGAGCCGATTTCGTAGCCGGTGCCTTCGCAGGGGGCGACAACCTTGATCGGGAAGCCCGAGACCGCCTGTTTCACCGCATCATGCATGAAGACGATGCCGATGGTGTTTTCGCCGCGACCGGCGGCCTTGATCGGGGCCGAGCCGGATTTGGTGTATTGGTTGATGTTCTTGTGCAGGCCCTTCATGAACTCGAAGCCCTCGTCTTCACCGAAAATCTGCACCATCGAGGCCAGCGTCGTATAGGCCGTGCCCGAGGAATTGGGATTGGCCATCTGCACATGGCCCTTGTACTCGGGTTTCAGCAGGTCTTTCCAGCAGGCCGGTTCGGGCAGGTCGTTGGCGGCGACAAGATCGGCGTTGTAGCCATAACCCAGCGCGCCAGAGTAGATGCCGATGGTCCGGTTTCCGGCGCTTTCCGCCTGCGAGATCGCCCAGTCGTGCAACTGGTCGCGCATGGGCGAGACATATTCCATGGTCAGGCCCTCTTCGGCGGCCTGCAAATGCGGATCGCCGGTGCCGCCCCACCAGACGTCGCCCTTGGGGTTTGCGCTTTCGGCGCGGACCTGCGCAAAGGTCTCGCCGCTGGACTTGCGTGTCATGTTGACGTCGATGCCGGTGGCATCCTCGAAACTGCGCGCCATCAGCTGGCACCAGTCTTCCTGCGCCGAACAGTAGAGCGTCAGCTTTTCGGCCTGTGCCGCCCCCAGCGACGCGGCATAGGCGATCAGCGACAGGGCCGCGGTACGTGTCAATGTCTTCATGTCTTCCTCCCTTGGGTTTGGTTTGGCCGTTTTTCCGGCCTTTCACCGCCCGAACCTACGAAGCCCGCCGCAATTCCTCCAATGCGGTCAATTTCCCGGAGTCTTCCGCCAGCCGTTTCAGAAGGCCGGTCAATTCCTCCTCGTTCACCAGCCTGGCCGCCTTGTTCGGCGAAAACCAATGGCGTTTGCGTTCCTTGCGCTCTTTCCAGCGGCGCTTGAGCCGGTCGACCACCATCGGATAGACCGTCACGCGGCACAGCACGCTTTCGCCGCCGGTCAGGCGTTTTTCGTAATGGTATCGGCCGAGCGCCTTGTCGGAGACGAAGCCGACGGCGCCGGCCTCTTCCAGCGCTTCGATCTTGGCGGCGCGCCAAGGCTTCTTGCCGTCCATCAGCCAGCCCTTGGGCATGACCCAGCGCCCGGTATCGCGAGAGGTCACCATCAGCACCCGCAACCGGCCTTTCCTGTCCCAATGGACCGGCAAGGCGGCGATCTGCCTGGCGATGCGGGCCTTGGATTTGCTCATGCCGGCTTCCCCGCGAATTTCGGGCGCGCCAGCCGGCTGGCGAGAAGATCGCCGGTTTCCTCGGCGATAGGGTAGGCGACATAGCTGATCGCGGCATTCACCTGTTTCAGCAGCCTCAGGGTTTCCTGATGGGCGTTTGTGGTGGCGATACTGGCCGGGTTGCCCTGGCCGAGGCGCGTCAGGTGGCGTTCCTGCAATTTCTGCTCTTCGCGCCGGATGCGATCCTTTTCCGCCACCAACTGGCGCGCCGACTCGGCATCGCCGGTGGTCAGCACCGAGAGCGCCAGCCGCGTGTTCGTTGCCACCTGATCATGAAAGGCCTCGATGTCCCGCAGCCCCTCGTCCGAGAAGGCATGGGCCTTGTCGTGCAGCCGTTTTGCCAAGGTCAACAGGTTGACAGCGACGCGGTCGGCAGCCTCTTCGAGGCTGTTGGCCATGGCGACCAGTTCCACCGCGCGCCGCGCCTGTTCGCGGGGGATGTCCTTGTCGCGCAGCTGCGACAGGTAGATCTTGGTTTCGTAATGCATCCGGTCGACGGCATCTTCGCGAAGCTCGATCAGATCCGCCGCCTGTTGATCCCATTGGCGCAGCAACCCCGGGATCGGCGACAGCATGGCCTGCACCGTTTCGCCCATCCGAAGCAGTTCGCGCTGCGCGCAGGCCAGCGCCATGGCCGGTTCGTCGAGCACGCCGGGATCCAGCGCGGTGCGGGTCACCGCCTCGGCCTCGGTCGATTGCGGCACCAGGGTTTCGGCCAGACCGACCAGCTGGCCGGTGACCGGCAGGGCCAGGACCAGCAGGACGGCGTTCAGAAGCACATGCAAGGTGACCGCCTGCTGGCTTGCCCCGCCCCACAGCATCGACAGGTCGAAGGCGCCGAAGACCAGCAGGGCGAAGGCCGCCAGCGTCACGCCGCCGCGCGCCACGAGGTTCGCGACGGCGACCTGCCGCGCCACACCCCGCTCTGACCAGAGCAATCCGACCGCAATCATGGCGCCGCCGAGATTGGCGCCGATGACCAGCGCCGCGGCCGCGGTGGTGCCGACGAGGCCGGTTGCCGCGAACATCGCAAAGGTCAGAACGGCGGCCAGACTGGAATGCATCAGCCAGGCCAGCAGGGCACCGATGACGAATGCGCTGAGCAGATCCCGTTCGAAATAGGCGGCCGCCGCCTGCACGATGTCGTTCTCTCCGATCGGCGCCGTGGCCTGGCGGATCATGCCCAGCGAGAGAAAGACCAGCGCGACGCCGATGGTGATCCGCCCGGTCTGCTTGGCCTTGCGGGACCGGGCGTTGAGAAACAGGATCACGCCGACAAGCAGGATCAGGGGCACCACCTTGTCGACCGGGAGCTGAAGCACCTGCACCATAAGCGCCGAGCCGAGTTCGGCGCCGAGAATCATGGCCAGCGCCGCGCCCGAAGACAGCAGGCCGGAGGCCGCGAAACCGCTGCCGATCAGTGCCACGGCGGTGGCGCTTTGCAACATCATCGCCGTCGGAATGCCGGCCGCGGCCGCCGAGAGCCGGTGCGCCGACATCTCTTTCAGCCAGCGCCGCAGTTCCGGCAGATAGGCGCGTTCGGCGCCGGTCCGGATCATCCGGACAGACCACAACAGAAGCGCGACAGCCGCCGCCAGGTTGACCGCGAGCAGGATCATGTCGGCCGGGCCGCAGGCATACGAGTGTCGGACGAAACAGGCGCTTTCAACGGTTTGATTTCCTTGCCCATGCAAAAATCTCACCACCAGAACGAGGCTTTTGCAACAAAATTCATTGCATATACTGCCGAAACTCCACACTTTTGATGACAGCAAGTGAATCGGCGGGGTGGTATGGCGCACGCGGGCACGACATCAGAGATACCGGTCAGGGGACGCAGGCGGCTCAAGAAGGAGGAGCGCCGCCGGCAAATCCTGCTGGAGCTGAAACTGCGCCCGCATGTCCGGATCAGCGAATTGTCCGAGCGCTTCAACGTCTCGACCGAGACCCTGCGGCGCGACTTCGACGCGCTGGCCGATGAGGGGCTTGTCGCCCGCGCGCACGGCGGGGCGACCGCGCCCACTCAGGGCCATTATCCCAGCCTTGACGAGCGGGCGAATGCACGCATCGAGGAGCGGGAGCGGATCGGCAAACGGGCCGCCGAACTGGTGCAGGACGGCGAGACGGTGATGATCGATTCCGGCTCGACCACGATCGAGATGGCGCGCGCGCTGGCCTATCTCGGCACCTCCTGCACGGTGATCACGAATTCGATTCCGGTGGCGATGACCCTTGGCCACGGGGCCGCGCAGATCCTGCTGTGCCCCGGCGAATACCTTGCCGCCGAATCCGCCGTCATCGGCACCGAGACCCTGGAATTTCTGTCGCGTTACAATGTCGACCGCTGCATGATCGGCTCGTCCGGGTTCTCGGAGGAAGGCCCCTCGGAAACCGTGCGCGGCTTTGCGGCAGTCAAAAGGACGATGCTGCACCGGGCGCGCGAGCGGCATCTGCTGATCGATTCGGAAAAGTTCGGACGCAGGGGGCTGGCCCATGTGGGCGACATGTCGGACCTGCGGTCGATTGTCGTGAACACCGCCCCGGCGGGCGCACTCCTGGCGGCCCTGGAGGCGGCCAAGGTCAGGATCATCGCGACGGACGAAGGATAATATCAACCGCGGCAAAAACGCCGTAACTCAGGGAGGACAAGATGAAGACGGAGATCACACTATTGATCGGGGCATCGGCCATGGCGCTCATGTCCCTTGGCGGAGCGGCTGCGGCCCAGGAGTGCCCGCGCGGCGACCTCGATGCGCGCTACTGCGACGCCGACGACGACATGATTGCCGACATTCCGACCGATCCGGCGGAGCAGATCGATCCTGACACGCTGGTCTTTGCCTATACCCCGGTGGAGGATCCGGCGGTCTACAAGACGGCCTGGGCGGACTTCCTCGAACATCTCGAAGCCGAAACCGGCAAGGACGTCATCTTCTTTCCGGTCCAGAACAATGCCGCCCAGATCGAGGCGATGCGCTCGGGCCGGCTTCATATCGCGGGCTTCAACACCGGGTCCAACCCGCTGGCGGTGAATTGCGCCGGTTTCCGCCCCTTTACCATCATGGCCGCGCCGGACGGCAGTTTCGGCTATGAGATGGAGATCATCACCTATCCCGGCAGCGGCATCGAGCAGATCGAGGATATCCAGGGCAAGCAGCTTGCCTTTACCGCGCCGACGTCGAATTCCGGGTTCAAGGCGCCCTCGGCCATCCTGAAGGCGGATTACGGCATGGAGCCGGAAAAGGATTTCGAGCCGGTGTTCTCGGGCAAACACGACAATTCGGTTCTGGGTGTCGCCAACAAGGATTACATGGCCGCCGCCGTCGCAAATTCGGTCATGGGCCGGATGATCGAACGCGACGTGGTCAGCGCCGATCAGATCGTGTCGATCTACAAGTCCCAGACCTTTCCGACCACCGGGTACGGCGTGGTCTACAACCTCAAGCCCGAGTTGCAGGAGCAGATCCGAGACGCCTTTTTCAACTTCGAATGGGAAGGCTCCAGCCTGAAGGAAGAGTTCGAGAAGAACGGCGAAGGTCAGTTCCTGCCGATCACCTACAAGGAATACTGGGACGTGATCCGCAAAATCGATGCGGCCAACGACGTCAGCTACGCCTGCCAGTGATCCGGCACCATGGCGGCGGCCCCGGATCCGGGCCGCCGCAGCGCGCAAGGGGAATGCGATGCTGCGCCTTCAAAAGCTATCCAAGACATACAAGACCGGCGACCAGGCGCTGACGGCGATCGATCTCGATGTGCCCAAGGGCCAGGTTCTGGCGCTGATCGGGCCGTCGGGGGCGGGGAAATCGACGATGATCCGCTGCATCAACCGGCTGGTCGAGCCGACCGGCGGCGCGGTGCTGCTGGATGAGGTCGATCTCACCGGGCTCGGCCCGGGCCGGCTGCGCAAGGCGCGGCGCGAGATGGGGATGATTTTCCAGGAATACGCCCTGGTCGAACGTCTGACGGTGATGGAGAACGTGCTGTCGGGCCGGCTGGGATATGTCGGCTTCTGGCGCAGCTTCCTGCGCCGCTATCCGCAATCGGACGTCGATGCGGCATTTCGGCTGCTCGATCGGGTGGGTCTGTTGCATATGGCCGACAAGCGGGCCGACGAGCTTTCGGGCGGTCAGCGCCAGCGGGTGGGGATCTGCCGCGCGCTGATCCAGCAGCCCAAGCTGCTGCTGGTGGACGAGCCGACGGCCTCGCTCGATCCAAAGACCAGCCGGCAGATCATGCGGCTGATCACCGAACTATGCCAGGAACGCGGGCTGGCGGCGATCATCAACATTCACGACGTGGCGCTGGCGCAGATGTTCGTGCCGCGTGTCGTCGGGCTGCGTCTTGGCGAAATCGTCTATGACGGGCTGCCCACTGGGCTGACCCCCGACAAGCTGACCGAGATCTATGGCGAGGAGGACTGGGAAGCGACCATCGAGAAGGTCGAGGACGAAGAGATCGAGGCCGCGGAATGAGCCACCGGGAACTTGACGACATGCTGGGCAAAGGCTGGCGCAAACCGGCCTTCGTCCGGAATCCGCTGTTGCGATGGGGGCTGGGCCTCGGCTTTGTCGCCTATCTGATCGCCGCCGTCCTGACCATCGAGGTGGACTGGGGACGGGTTTATGAAGGGCTGGATCGGGGCTGGGCCTTCATTCTGGCCTTTACCAGCCCGGATTTCCTCTCGCGGTGGAGTGACATCTGGAGCGGACTGCTGGAAAGCATCGTGATGACCGTCGCCGCCTCGGTGGTGGGGATCGCGATTTCCATTCCGATCGGCCTCGGGGCGGCCCGCAATATTGCGCCGCTGCCGGTCTATGTGATCTGCCGCGGCATCGTCGCCATCAGCCGCGCCTTGCAGGAGATCATCGTGGCCATCCTTCTGGTGGCGATCTTCGGGTTCGGCCCGCTGGCCGGCTTTCTGACCCTGTCCTTTGCCACCATCGGTTTCCTGTCGAAGCTTCTGGCCGAGGATATCGAGGCGATGGACAAGGCGCAGGCCGAGGCGATCCGGGCCTCGGGGGCGCGGTGGATGCAATGGATCAACTACGGTGTGCAGCCGCAGGTCATGCCGCGTCTGGTGGGGCTGTCGATGTACCGGATCGACATCAACTTCCGCGAAAGCGCCATTCTGGGGCTGGTGGGCGCCGGCGGCATCGGGGCGACGTTGAACACCGCCTTCGACCGCTATGAATACGACACCGCCGCCGCCATCCTGATCCTGATCATCGGCATCGTCATGGCGCTGGAATACCTCTCCGGCATCATCCGCGCGAGGGTGCAGTAATGCCGGTCCTGGAGCGCGCAGGCATGCAGATCTGGCGCCGGCGAACCGGGCGCGACAGCCTGATCCGCTGGTTCGGCTGGCTGATCGGCGTGGCGGTCTTTGTCTATTGCTGGCAGATCATCTCGGCCTCGACCACGTGGTTCTTTGTCTGGGATGCGCCGCGCATCGCCAATGACATCTGGACCCGCGCCACGCCGCCCCGGTGGGAATACATCACCCAGCTCGGCCGGCCGATCTGGGACACGCTCAACATAGCCACCCTTGGCACCTTGATCGCGCTCTGCCTGGCGGTGCCGGTGGCCTTTCTGGCGGCGCGCAACACCACGCCGTCGGCGCTGTTCATCCGGCCGGTCGCGCTGCTGATCATCGTCTCGACCCGGTCGATCAACTCGCTGATCTGGGCGCTGCTGCTGATCGCGATCATCGGCCCCGGCGTTTTTGCCGGGGTCATTGCCATCGCCATCCGGTCGATCGGTTTCTGCGCCAAGCTTCTGTACGAGGCGATCGAGGAAATCGATTCCGGCCAGGTCGAGGCCATCACCGCCACCGGAGCCAGCCGCTGGCAGGTCATGGCCTATGGGATCGTGCCGCAGGTCTTGCCGGCCTTCGCGGGCATCGCGGTCTTTCGCTGGGACATCAATATCCGCGAATCAACGGTGCTGGGCCTGGTGGGGGCAGGGGGCATCGGCTTGCAGCTCTCGGCCTCGCTCAACGTGCTGGCCTGGCCGCAGGTCAGCCTGATCCTGATCGTGATCCTGGTCGCCGTGCTGATCAGCGAACTGGTTTCGGCCAAGGTTCGGGGGGCGATCATTTGATGGCGATCTCGGCAGAAGAGGCCTTTGAGGTCTACGAATCCGTGCGCCACCGGCTGCCGCCGGCGCGGACCGCGGCGCCGGCCTGCCGCCATTGCGAAACGCTCGACGACCTGGCCGACGAATTCGACATCTTCCTGCTCGATGCCTTCGGCGTGCTGAACATCGGCGAGGCGGCAATCCCCGGCACGCCCGAGCGGATCGCCGGGTTGAAGGCCCGGGGCAAGCGGGTGCTGGTGGTCTCCAATGCCGCGGGTTTCCCCCATGCCGCCCTGATCGAGAAATACACCCGTCTGGGCTATGATTTCGCCGCCGAGGACATCATTACCAGCCGCGCCACGCTGTTGGCCGGCCTCGACGCGCGGCGCGCGCTTCACTGGGGGCTGATGGCGACGCCGCGCGCCGGGCTGCGCGATCTGGAGGGATTGCACCTCACCTATCTCGAGGAGGATCCGGGCGCCTATGAGGCCGTCGACGGTTTCCTGCTGATCGGCAGCGCGGTCTGGACCGAGCCGCGACAGGAATTGCTCGAAGCGGCCCTGCGGCGGCACCCCCGTCCGGTGCTGGTGGGCAACCCGGATATCGTGGCGCCGCGGGAAACCGGGTTCTCCCCGGAGCCGGGCCATTTTGCCCATCGGCTGGCCGAGCAAACCGGCATAGCGCCGGAATTTTTCGGCAAACCGTTCCGAAATATCTTCGATCTCGCCTTCGCGCGACTTGGCGAGGTCGACCGCAGCCGCATCGTCATGGTGGGCGACAGCCTGCACACCGATATCCTCGGCGCCCAGACCGCCGGCCTGCCTTCGGCGCTGATCACCGATTTCGGATTTTTCGCCGGTCAGGATGCCGAGCAGGCCGTTTTGCGCGCCGGTATCGTGCCGGATTTCATTGTGAGGCGGCCATGAGGCCGTCATGTTATATTTGTTTTACAACGCGCCACAAGAATGCGCGGCATCGCGGCGAGAAAAGTCGCCACAACCTCAACTTAGGGAGAAAGAGATGAAACACACGATCAGCATATTGGCCGCGGCGGCGGTGCTGGGCTCGGCCCAGTCGGCCCTGGCCCAGACCGAGATCGAATTCTGGCATGCCTTCACCGGACGCCTGGGCGAGTTGGTGGCCGAACAGGTCGAGACCTTCAACGCCTCTCAGGACGCCTATCAGGTGGTGGCCTCGCACAAGGGCAACTATTCCGAGACCCTGAATGCCGGGATCGCCGCCTTCCGGGCGGGGGAACAGCCCGACATCCTGATGGTTTTCGAGGTCGGCACCGCGACGATGATGGGCGCCAAGGGCGCGATCAAGCCGGTCTATGAGGTGATGGCAGACGCCGGCGCCGATTTCGACCAGTCGAAGTACATCGGTTCGGTCAAGGGCTATTACACAACGCCCGACGGCGACATGCTGTCCCTGCCGTTCAACTCGTCGACCCCGGTGCTCTGGGTCAACCGCGACAAACTGGAAGAGGCGGGGATCGATCCCGACACCGATCTGTCGACCTGGGAACAGGTCGGCGCGGTGCTGGACCAGCTCAAGGAGGCCGGGGTCGATTGTCCGATGACCACCGCCTGGCAGAGCTGGATCCATCTCGAGAACTTCTCGGCCTATCATGACGTGCCATTCGCCACCAAGGACAACGGCTTTGGCGGCACCGATACCGAACTGGCCTTCAACGGCGCGGCGCAGGTGGCGCATATCTCGGCCATGGGCGACTGGGCGCGGGACGGCAAGTTCATCTATGCCGGCCGCCGCAACGAAGGTGGCGCCAACTTCCGCGCCGGGGAATGCGCGCTCTTCACCGAGAGCTCGGCCGGCTATGCCGGGATCAAGGCGGAGGCCGAGTTCGATTTCGAGGTGCGGCCGCTGCCCTATTGGGAATCGGTCACCGACGAGCCGCAGAACACCATCATCGGCGGCGCTTCGCTCTGGGTGATGGAGGGCCAGACCGAGGAAGAATACAAGGGTGTCGCCGCCTTCCTCAATTTCCTGTCCAGCCCCGAGATCCAGGCCAAGTGGCACCAGGACACCGGCTATCTGCCGATCACCTCGGAGGCCGGCGAACTGACCCGCAGCCAGGGCTTCTACGACGAGAACCCCGGCACCGATATCGCGGTGACCCAGATGACGGCCAAGCAGCCGACGGCCAATTCCAAGGGCCTTCGTCTGGGCTCGTTTGACCAGATCCGGGGCATCATCGACGAGGAGCTGGAAGCGGTCTGGTCCGGCGACAAGGACGCGCAGGCGGCGCTCGATTCGGCGGTGGAGCGCGGCAACGCGCTGCTGCGCCGCTTCGAGCAGGCTTCGCGCTAGCGGCAATCCCGCCCGCTCCGGACCCCGGTCCGGGGCCTCCCGGTTGACGAGGAGGCCCCGGGTCGGTCCCGGGGCGGTGACGTCCGGGGAAGCAAGGAGGACCGATGGAAAAACGCGTCACGTTCAAGGGCCGCTGGCTGCCGCTTTTGCTGGTCCTGCCGCAGATCGCGATCACCGCGATCTTCTTTTTCTACCCGGCCGGGCAGGCGATCTGGCAATCTCTGTTCATCCCCGATCCTTTCGGGTTGTCGATGCGATGGGTTGGATTGGGCAATTTCGAGTTCCTGCTGTCGGATCCCTATTACCGCGCCTCCTTTGTCACGACCGCGGTCTTTTCCATCTTGGTGACGCTGGTTTCGATGGGCGTGGCGCTTTATCTCGCGGTGCTGGCCGACCGGCTGATCAAGGGCTCGGGCACCTACCGGACGCTGCTGATCTGGCCCTATGCCGTGGCGCCGGCGGTGGCCGGCGTGCTGTGGCTGTTCATGTTCAACACGCGGGTCGGCGTGGTGACCTGGTATCTGGGCCTGCTGGGCTATGACTGGAACCACGTGCTGAACGAGGGCGAGGCGATGGGGCTTGTCGTCGTCGCCTCAGCCTGGGGCCGCATCAGCTACAATTTCCTGTTCTTCCTGGCGGGCCTGCAAGCGATCCCGAAATCGGTGATCGAGGCCGCCGCCATCGACGGCGCGCATTTCTGGACCCGGTTTCGCACCATCGTCTTTCCGCTGCTGTCGCCGACGACGTTCTTCCTAATGGTCGTGAACATCATCTACGCCTTCTTCGAGACCTTCGGGGTGATCCATACGATCACCAGTGGCGGCCCGCAGCAGGCCACCACGATCCTGGTCTACAAGGTCTATTCCGATGGCTTCGTGGGTCAGGATCTCGGCTCTTCGGCGGCGCAATCGGTGATCCTGCTGCTGATCGTCTCGGTCCTGACGGTCGTGCAGTTCAAATATATCGAGCGACGGGTGCATTACTGATGGCAGAGCGACATGGCATGGTCGAAAAGCGGGGCACGGGCCTCTGGTTGACCCATCTCGGGCTGATCGTCGGCATCGCCTTCATCTTTTTCCCGATCTGGCTGGCCTTCGTTGCCTCGACCGTCGAACAGCATGACATCGTGCGCCCGCCGATGCCGCTTTTGCCCGGCGACAAGTTTTTCGAGAATTACGCCAGGGCGCTGACCTCGGGCATCAATGCGCCGGTGGCGACGATGTTGTGGAATTCGCTGGTCATGGCGATGGGCATCGCGCTTGGCAAGATCGCCATCTCGCTGCTCTCGGCCTTTGCCATCGTCTATTTCCGCTTTCCGGGGCGGCAATTGTTCTTCTGGCTGATCTTCCTGACGCTGATGCTGCCGGTCGAAGTGCGCATCGTGCCGACCTATGAGGTGATCGCGAATTTCGGCATGCTGAACAGCTATCAGGGCCTGATCCTGCCGCTCATCGCTTCGGCGACCGCGACCTTTCTGTTCCGGCAGTTCTTCATGACCGTGCCCGACGAGCTGGCCGAGGCCGCCCGCGTCGATGGCGCGAAGCCGATGCGGTTTTTCTTCGACATCCTGCTGCCGATGAGCCGCACGAATATCGCCGCATTGTTCGTCATCCTCTTTATCTACGGCTGGAACCAGTACCTCTGGCCGCTTCTGATCACCACCGAACCGGAAATGAACACCATCGTCATGGGCATCAAGCAGATGTTCCCCTCGGGCGACGATTTTGCCCATTGGCCGACGATCATGGCGACGTCGATCCTTGCCATGGTGCCGCCGGTCATCGTGGTCATCGGCATGCAGAAGCTCTTTATCCGCGGCCTCGTCGAAAGTGAGAAGTAATGGCAACCGTCACCCTAGAGAACCTGAAGAAATCCTTCGGCAAGACCGAGGTCATCCAGGGCATCGACATCGACATCGCGGATGGCGAATTCGTCGTCATCGTCGGGCCTTCGGGCTGCGGAAAGTCGACGCTGCTGCGCATGGTGGCGGGCCTCGAGACGGCGACGTCGGGTGAGGTGCGGATCGACGGCAAGCGGGTCAATGACGTCGAGCCGATGGACCGCGACATCGCCATGGTGTTCCAGAACTACGCGCTTTATCCGCATATGTCGGTCTTCGACAACATGGCCTATGGGCTGAAGATCCAGAAGGTGGCCAAGCCCGAGATCGCCGAGCGGGTGCAAACCGCCGCCAAGCTCTTGCAGCTGGAGCCCTATCTGCAACGGAAACCGCGCGAACTTTCCGGCGGGCAGCGCCAGCGCGTCGCCATGGGACGCGCCATCGTGCGCAAGCCCGCCGTCTTCCTGTTCGACGAGCCGCTGTCGAACCTCGATGCCAAGCTGCGGGTGCAGATGCGTCTCGAGATCAAGGCCTTGCAGCGTGAATTGGGAGTGACCTCGCTTTACGTGACCCATGATCAGGTCGAGGCGATGACCCTGGCCGACCGGATGATCGTGATGAATGCCGGCGTCGCCGATCAGATCGGCGCGCCGCTGGATGTCTATGCCGATCCGGCGACCGAATTCGTGGCCGGGTTCATCGGCTCGCCGCCGACGAACTTCATCGACGCCGCCTTGCTGGACGGCGAGAGGGCGGGCCGGATCGGCATCCGCCCCGAGCATGTCCGCCTGGCCGAGCAGGGGCGGATCGAGGCGGTTGTCGTCTACGCCGAAGCCCTGGGGGCCGAGACGCTGGTGCATCTGCGCGCGGGGGACGGCCAGCAGATCACCGTTCGCCAGGAGTCCGGCCTGGCGATCCCGACCGAGGGCCAGAGCTGTGGCCTGGCCTGGGATTCGGCACAGGTGATGCGGTTTGACGAGGCCGGTCTGCGGCAGAGGTAGACCGCTCGCGGCAGCGGGCTGCGGCGGTGCCTCAGCCCTGCCGGGCCAGTCGCAGGATGGCGCGTTCGAGAACCGTGATCGCCACATCGAGATCCTCGGCGCTGGCAAATTCGTCGGGCCGGTGGCTGACGCCGCCGCGACAGCGGACAAAGAGCATCGACACCGGACAGAGATCGGCCATTGCCGAGGCGTCGTGGGTCGCGCCGGAGGGGATTGTCATCGGCCTGATGCCGTGGTCGCGGATGGCCTGTTCCAGCGCCTCTGTCAGCCTCGGGTCGCAGGTCGTCGCCGGCTGAACATAGGTGCGGCCGGCCTCGATTTCGCAGCCCGCCGCGGCGCAGATCTCTTGCGCGCGGCCGAGAATCCCGGTTTCAAAGGCGACGCGGGTGGCATCGCTGGCTGCGCGGATTTCGAGCGTGAAGCGCACCCGGGAGGGGATCGCATTGACCGCGCCGGGGCCGACCGAAATGCTGCCCACGGTGGCGCGGACTTCTGTTGCCATGGCTTCATCGCTGACCAGGGCAATGATCCGCGACGCGGCGACAAGCGCATCCTGCCGACCGGACATCGGCACCGTCCCGGCGTGGCCGGTGGTGCCGGTGACCATCACCTCGAAGCGGGAGATGCCGCAAATCGCGCTGACCGCGGCCACCGGGAGGTTCTCGGCTTCGAGCACCGGGCCCTGTTCGATATGGGCCTCGAGATATCCGGCAACCGTCGCCGGATCGCGGGCTATGCCAAGGCTCTGCGCGGCCTCGACGCCGAAGCTTGCCATCGCCGCGCGCATCGAGACGCCCTCGGTATCGGTCATCTCCAATGCGCCGGGATCGAGGGTTCCGGCCAGCGCGCGCGGGCCGATCAGCGCTGTGGGAAACCGTACGCCCTCTTCATCGGCGAAGGCCAGCACCTCGATTGCAAAGGGAAATTTCGGTATCTCGTGGCGCAGCGCCTCGGCCGCGAGGCAGCCGACGGCAATCCCCATGATCCCGTCAAAGGCCCCGCCCGAAGGCACGCTGTCCTGGTGCGAGCCAATCAGCAGCACCGGCTTGCCCTCGGGGTTCGGGCTGGCGCCGACAAGCGTGCCGGCGGCATCGCGCGTCACGTCGAGCCCGGCCGCCTGCATCCAGCCGGCGATTTCATCGCTGGCCACGCGGTGTTCCGGGGTCCAGGGCAGGCGGGTGACCCCCTCGGTCGTGGTTGACGCCTTGGCAATTTGCTGCAATCGGGCAGCAGCCTTGTCTCCGTAGGTCATAGCGGCCTTGAATTTATCATGATAAATGGGCTTGTATTACAGATACCCCGCCCAGACAGGAAAAAGCGAGGCATTTTTTGATGACACCCGGATCGCCCCGGCCCCAGGGACAGCCCCGCCGTTCGCGTCCGTTGCGCGTTGCCGATGCGATCAAGGATTGGGTGGTCGAGCGCGGATTGAAGCCGGGTGACCGGCTGCCCGGCGAGGCCGAGCTGATCGCGCAGTTCGGCATGTCCAAGGGCACGATCCGCGAGGCCATGCGGCTGTTGCAGGCGCAGGGCCTGGTGGAAACCAAGACCGGCCCGGGCGGTGGCAGTTTCGTTGGCGAGGTTTCGCGCGAGCGGGCGAATGCGCTTCTGGCGAATTACTTCTACTTTCGCGACGTCAGCATCGACGACATCTATCAGGTTCGCATCGCGCTGGAGCCGGAACAGGCGGCCAAGCTGGCCGGATGCCTGGCCGAGAGCCAACTGGCCGAGCTCGAGGCGATCATGGCGGAATATGCCGACCCGGCGGCGGATGCCGAGGAAGAGCGCCGCCAGCATGTGGCCTCGTTGCGGTTTCATGCGCGGTTGTCCGATTTCGGCCAGAACGCGCTGCTCAGCTTCTTCATCAACTTCATGTCGCAGATCCTCACCGATCTCACCGTCTACAAGCGGCTCTACAAGGCGCCCAACCACGATCTCTGGCAGCAGGGGCGTGACCACCAGGTCGATCTGATCGAGGCCTTGCGGCAGGGCGATGCCGACCGCGCCCGAGAAGTGATGCGCAGCCATATGGAAATGGCGCGCAGGTTGATGGAGGCGCAGGAGGCCGAGGTGATGAAACGGTTCATCGCGGAATGATCACGGCTCATAAGGCGTGGCGCGCTCGGGGTCTGCCAGCGTCGGCACATGCCGGACCCAGTTCGCATATTCGCCGGATGTGGCGTGGCGGTGCAGCTCGGCCAGCGCCTCCAGCGGCGCGGGCGCATAATCCACCCGCAGGGTGAGCGGCGGCCGCCTTCGTCCGACCACAAGCAATGCCGCCGACAAGAGCCCGCGACTGTCGCCGCCGGCCTGTGCGGCCGCGGTCAGGGCTGCCAGAAGCCGGTTGTCGAGCGCGCCGGTGGCGTTGGCAAATCCATCGAGGCAGGCGTCCAGCACCGCCTCGGATGCCAGCAGGTTGCCGGCCACGATCACCGACCGCGCGCGGCGCACGCCCGCCGTGGCAATGCTGTTGGCGCCGGTGAAATGGCCGGTGCCGCCGGCGGGATCGAGCGCGGAAAGCTGCCGCTCGGCGCGGCCGCTGTCGGCCCCGGTGATCTGCGCCACCGCGTCGTCCGCCGGCGTGCCGGCGCGCATACGGTCAAGAACATCGCTGCCCCACATGGTGCTGGGAAGCGAGCCTTGCGATGCCGACATGCCCGATTCGCCGTCTCCGCGCAGAACCCAGCCGCCGACGCAGAGGCTTCCGGTGGTGGCCGCTCCGCCGTAAGTGCCCGATTTTTCGTCATAAGCGAGGATCGAAATCGTCATCACGGTCTCCGTTTCACAGCCCGCTTGAATTTATCATGAAAATTTGGCCAGATGCAATTTATCATGATAAAATAGCCAAAACGCAAATTGCCAAGACGCAACAGGAGAGGAAACAGACATGTCGGTCTTTCACGTCACCCGCCGGGGGCTCATTGCCGCCGGCACAGCGCTGGCCCTGACATTGGGCCTGGCCGGCGGAGCCCAGGCCCAGACCCCGCCCGGCGTTCTCATCGTCGGCCAAATCGCCGAACCCAAGGCGCTTGATCCCGCCGCGGTGACGGCGGTCAACGATTTCCGCATCCTGATGAACGTCTATGACGGGTTGGTGCGCTACAAGGACGGCACGCTCGAGGTCGAACCGGCGCTGGCCACCGATTGGGAGATCAACGAGGACGGCACGGTCTATACCTTCACCCTGCGCGAGGGCGTGCGCTTTCACGATGGCAGCCCGTTCAACGCCGAAGCGGTGAAGTTCAACTTTGACCGGATGCTGAACGAGGACCATCCGTTCTACGACACCGGTCCTTTCCCGCTCTCCTTCTTCTTCTCGGCCGTCGAGACCGTCGAGGCGCTGGACGAGCAGACCGTGCGTTTCACGCTGAACGCGCCTTACGCGCCTTTCCTGTCCAACCTCGCCTATCCCACCGGGCTGATCGTCTCGCCCGCCGCGGTGGAACAGCATGGCGCGGACTTCGGGCGCAATCCCTCGGGCACCGGGCCGTTCCGCTTTGCCGAATGGCGCTCGAACGAAGCGGTGGTGGTCGAAGCCAACGCCGATTACTGGGACGGCGCGCCGGAATTGCAGGCCGTGGTGTTCCGCCCGATCACCGATGCCAACACCCGCACCGCCGAGATGCTGGCGGGAGGCATCGACCTGATGGTCGAAGTGCCGCCGGTCGCGCTCTCCGAATTCCAGGATGACAGCTACGCGGTGCATGAACAGGCCGGCCCGCATGTCTGGTTCCTGATCCTCAACGCCAAGGAGGGCCCTTTCGCTGACAGACGCGTGCGGCAGGCGGCAAACTATGCGGTCAACAAATCGGCGCTGGTGAGCGAGGTGCTGGAAGGCACCGCCGAAGTCGCCGCCGGTCCGACCCCGCCAGCCTTTGCCTGGGCCTACAATGAAAGCCTGGAGCCCTATCCCTATGACCCTGACAAGGCGCGCGAGCTGATCGCCGAGGCCGGCGCCGACGGCGCCGAGCTGACCTTTTATGTCACCGAGGGTGGCTCGGGCATGCTCGACCCCATCGCCATGGGCACCGCGATCCAGGCCGATCTGGAGGCGGTGGGCTTTGACGTCACCATCGAAACCTACGAGTGGAACACCTTCCTGGGCGAAGTGAACCCCGGCCTCGAAGGCAAGGCCGACATGGCCGAGATGGCCTGGATGACCAATGACCCCGACACGCTGCCCTTCCTCGCGCTGCGCACCGAGGCCTGGCCGGACAAGGGCGGCTTCAACTCGGGGTATTACTCCAATCCCAAGGTCGACGAGCTGCTCGAGGCGGCCCGCGTCGCAACCGATCAGGAGGAACGCGCGCGGCTCTACAAGGAGATGCAGACCATCGTGCAGGAGGATGCGCCCTGGGTCTTTGTCGCCAACTGGAAGCAGAATGCGGTGACCAGCGACCGGGTGGAGAATTTCACCCTGCAACCGTCGTTCTTCCTGCTGCTTGACGACGTGGCCAAGAACTGAGGCACCCCGCGTCCCGGACCTGGTCCGGGACCTCCCCCGGGGCCTGCCAAGAGGCCCCGGGCCAAGCCCGGCGCGCGCCGCTGCGCCCTGTCCCTGACCGCCCGGAGATCCGATGACCGGCTACATCCTCAAACGCCTGCTGTCCGCCATCCCGGTTCTGCTGGGCATCACGGTGATCGTCTTCCTGATCATGGCGCTGATCCCGGGCGATCCGGCGACCGCCATCCTGGGGAGCTATGCGACGCCGGAGAACGTCGAAAAGCTGAACCGTGACCTCGGCCTCGACAAGCCGTTGGTGCAGCAATATTTCATTTGGCTCGGCAATATGCTCCAGGGCGATTTCGGCACCTCCTTCGCGCTCAATCGCCCGGTGCTCGACGAGGTGCTGGAACGGTTCAACGGCACGCTTGTCCTTGCCGGCACCGCCTTTGTGCTCTGTTCCTTCTTCGGTGTCATGGCCGGGGTGATCTCGGCGGCCAATCAATACGGGCTGGCCGACAAGGCGATCACCTTTGTCGTCTTGCTGGGCATCTCGATCCCGTCCTTTTTCCTCGGCATGATGATGATCCTGTTCTTTGCGGTGAACCTGCGGTGGTTCCCGGTCTCGGGGATGTGGCCGATCTACGGCGACCGGACCTTCGGGGTGCTGCTGACGCATCTGGCGATGCCCGCGCTGGCGCTGGCCGTCGTGGCCACCGGGGTCATCGCGCGGCTGTCGCGGTCGGCCATGCTCGAGGTGCTGCGGCAGGATTTCATCCGCACCGCGCGGGCCAAGGGCGTGCACGAGCGTGGCGTGATCTGGCGGCACGCGCTGAAGGCGGCGATGGTGGCGATCATCCCGGTGCTGGGCATTCAGGCCGGTTTCGTGCTGTCCGGCGCGGTCTATATCGAGATCGTGTTCCAGTGGCCCGGCGTGGGCCGCATGCTGGTCGATGCGATCCTGAAGCGCGACATCCTTCTGGTGCAGGGCGGGGTGGTCTTTGTCGCCGCCTGTTACGTGCTGTTCAATATCGCGGTTGACGTGGCGCAGAGCCTGCTCGACCCAAGGATCAAGACATGACCGGCTTCCTGACACTTCTCGCCCGCAACCGGCTGGCGCTGGCCGGCGGCATCGTGCTGCTGCTGGTCGGACTGCTGGCGCTGGTGACACCGCTCCTGCCGCTGGCCGACCCGGATGTGACCAACACGTCGAACCGCTTCCGGCCGATCTTTTCACCAGATGCATTGCTGGGCACCGATCACCTCGGCCGCGATCTGCTGTCGCGGCTGATGTGGGGTACGCGGCTGTCGCTGGCGGTGGGGTTCGCGGCGGCCATCGTCGCCGCCACCCTCGGGGCGGCGATCGGTATCATCGCCGGGTATTACGGCGGCCGCACCGACAATGTTATCATGCGCGGCGTCGACATGCTGATGGCCTTTCCCTACATCCTGCTGGCGCTGGCCATCGTCGCGGCGCTCGGGCCGGGGCTGCTGAATGCGCTGATCGCGGTGGCCGCCGTCAACGTGCCGTTCTTTGCCCGCAACATCCGCGGCATCACCGTGGGCATCGCGCACAAGGAATTTGTCGATGCCGCACGGCTGGCGGGGCTGTCGAACACCCGGATCATCCTGTCGGAGATCCTGCCCAACGTGGTGCCGGTGATTGTCATCGCCATGTCCACCACCATCGGCTGGATGATCCTGGAGACCGCGGGGCTGAGTTTTCTCGGGCTCGGCAGCCAGCCGCCGCAGGCCGACCTGGGCTCGATGCTGGGCGAGGCGCGGTCGGCGCTGATCACCAACCCGCATACCTCGATCGTGCCGGGGATGATGATCCTGATCATCGTGATGGCGATCAACCTGCTGGGCGACGGGGTTCGCGACGCGCTTGACCCGCGCCTGAAATCGGGCGCGCTGTCGCGGCCGATGGCGGCCACCCGCGTCGACCGCAAGGCCCCGGTGCCCGCGCCGACGGGTGCCGGGCTGCTGGACGTGCAATCGCTGGAGACGCAATTTCACGTCAAGGATCGGGTCTACCGCGCGGTCGGCGGGGTCGATCTGCACGTGGAAAAGGGCGAATGTCTCGGCATCATCGGCGAAAGCGGTTCGGGCAAATCCGTCACCGCGCTCTCGGTCATGGGGCTGGTCGCCTCGCCGCCCGGCGTGGTGACCGGCGGTGCGGTGTATTACGATGGCGAAGATCTGATCGGCGCGCCGTACCGGCGGCTGCGCGAGATGCGCGGGCGCAACGTCGCCTATATCTTCCAGGATCCGCTGGCCACGCTGCATCCGCTGTACCGCGTCGGCGATCAACTGATCGAGGCGATCCGCGCCCATCGGCCCATCGGCAAGGCGGAAGGGCGCGCGAAGGCGGTGGACCTGCTCAGGGCAGTGCGCATCCCCAATGCCGAGACGCGCATTTCCGATTATCCGCACGAGATGTCGGGCGGCATGCGTCAGCGGGTCGGCATCGCCATGGCGCTGGCCAATGATCCCGATATCATCATCGCCGACGAGCCGACCACCGCGCTGGATGTCACCGTGCAGGCGCAGGTGTTGACGATTCTCGACGACCTGCGGCGTTCGCGCGGGCTTGCCATCGTCTTTATCACCCATGATTTCGGCGTCGTGGCACAGCTCTGCGACCGGGTGGCGGTGATGTATGCCGGGCGGATCGTCGAAGAGGGGCGGACCGCCGAAATCCTCGATGCGCCGCGCCACCCCTATACCGCCCGACTGATGGCTTGCGTGCCCGAACTGGGCGGCGGCAAGCGGCGGCTGGAGGCCATCGCGGGGCTGCCGCCAGCGGTGAACAAGCTGCCACCGGGGTGCGCCTTTGCGGAACGCTGCACCAGGGTGCAGGAGGATTGCCGCCAGGGGCACATCCCCCTGGCGCGCGCCGGCGGGCATGGGGTGCGCTGCCTGCATCCGATCGATGACAGCCGGGAGGCGGCCCAATGACCCAGGCGCTGAAGCTCACAGACCTGTCCAAGACCTTCCCTGTGGGGCGCCGGCTTTTCGGCGGGCCCAAGGGATCGGTCAAGGCGGTGCATCCGCTGTCCCTGACGGTGCATCAGGGTGAAACGCTGGGCATCGTCGGCGAATCCGGCTGCGGCAAGTCGACCCTGGCCCGGATGCTGGTCGGGCTGCTGGAGCCCACCACCGGGCAGATCGAGATCGAGGGCGCCGCACTCGATACCGCCGATCCGGCCGCGTTCGGCAAGCGCATCCAGTATGTCTTTCAGGATCCGATTTCCTCGCTCAACCCGCGCAAGACCATCCGCCAGATCATGGAGGCCCCGCTCAAGCGGCTGCACGGGATGCCCGCCGCCGAGCGCCGTGCCCGCATTTCCGAGATCTTCGACAGCGTGAACCTGCGCGAGGAATTCCTCGACCGTTACCCGCATGAATTTTCCGGCGGCCAGGCCCAGCGCATCGGCATTGCCCGCGCGCTCGCAGCCCAGGCGCGCATCCTGATCCTCGACGAGCCGGTCTCGGCGCTCGATGTCTCGGTCCAGGCCCAGGTGCTGAACCTCCTGGCCGACCTGCGGCGCGACTTCGACCTGACCTATCTCTTCATCAGCCACGATCTGGCGGTGGTCGAGGCAGTCAGCGACCGGATCGCGGTGCTCTATTTCGGCGCGGTGGTCGAAATCGGCCCGGCGGAAGAGGTCTTTGCCAACCCCAGCCACCCCTATACCCGGCTGCTGGCCGACAGCGCGCCGGTGGTGGGGCGGCCGCTCTCTGCGCCCGAGGCGGAGGGCACCGAGCTGCCCGACCCGCTGAACCCGCCCCCGGGCTGCGCCTTTGCCGCCCGCTGCCCGAGGGCGACCGAGCGATGCCGGACCGAGACGCCGCGCCTGTCGCCGGTGGGTCCGCGAACCGAAGCCGCCTGTTTCCATCCCCTGTCCGAGTGACCGGGGGATCTATGACTGGATCGCCGGCCCCGGCTGGAGCGCGGTTTGGTGCTGGGCATTACCCTACGTGTGCCCGGCCAGAACTGACACCGCCTGGCCGGACTCGGGGGCTCAGCCCATGCGCTCGCTCGAATAGCTGCCGGGCGAGGCGGGAAAGACCACCGTCTTGTTGCCGTTGAGAAAGACCCGGTGGTGGGCATGGGCGTGGATCGCCCGGGCCAGCACCTGGCTTTCGACGTCGCGCCCGAGGCTGACGTAGTCGGCCGCCGATTGCGCGTGGGTGATGCGCACGATGTCTTGCTCGATGATCGGCCCCTCGTCGAGATCGGCGGTGACGTAATGCGAGGTCGCGCCGATCAGCTTCACCCCACGCTCGAAGGCCTGCTTGTAGGGGTTCGCGCCCTTGAACGACGGCAGGAACGAGTGGTGGATATTGATGATCCGCCCCGACATCTTCTGGCACATCTCGTCCGACAGGATCTGCATGTAGCGCGCCAGCACGATCAGCTCGGCGCCGGTCTCCTCGACCACCTTCATGATTGCCGCCTCGGCCTGCGGCTTGTTGTCCTTGGTGACCTTGATGCAGTGGAACGGGATGTCAGCGTTCACCACCGGTTTCTGGTAATCCATGTGGTTCGAGATCACCGCCACCACCTCGACCGGCAGGGCGCCGATCCTGACCCGGTAGAGCAGGTCGTTCAGGCAATGGCCGAAACGCGACACCATGATCGCGACCTTCATCTTGCGGCTTTCGTCGTGGAATTCGTAGGTCATGCCGAAGGGCTCGGCGATCTCGGCAAAGCCTTCGGCCAGGGCCGCGAGATCCGAGCCGTTCTCGGGGGTGAAGCTGACCCGCATGAAGAAATAGCCGGTTTCCTGATCGTCGAACTGCGACGCATCGGTGATATTGCAGGTCTTGTCGGTCAGGAATGTCGAGATCGCGGCGACGATGCCGCGGCGTGACGGGCAGGTGACGGTGAGACAGTATTTGGTCATGGGGCGATCCTGTTGGTCAAGAGTAGGCGCGCGTTGGCGGGTTGGCGGCGGGCACGGGCCATGTGCCGCGCCGCCCGGTGGGTCAGACCTTCACGCGTTCGGATTTCGGGTCGTAGAGCGGCTTGAGCGAGGCGGTGGCGGCCACGCGGCTTCCGGCGATCTCGATCTCGTAGCGCGAGGCCAGCACATCTGCCGCGGTTTCGCCGGCGCTGGGTACATAGCCCAGACCCACGGCACCGCCGAGGTGATGGCCGTAGCTACCCGAGGTCAGAAAGCCCACGATGTCGCCATCGCGCAGGATCGGTTCGGCATGATAGAGCAGCGGTTCGGGGTCTTGCAGCAGGAATTGCACCATCCGGGTCTGCAAGCCCTGCTCGCGCTTGCGCTCCACCGCGTCGCGGCCGATGAAGGAGACGTTGTTCTTCTTGACCGCAAAGCCCAGCCCGGCCTCGAGCACGTGATCCTCGGACGAGATATCATGGCCGAAGTGGCGGAAACCCTTTTCGATCCGGCAGCTGTCCATCATGTGCAGCCCGCACAGCCGCGCGTCCATCTCGCGCCCGGCCTCGTGCAGCACCTCGAAGACATGCGCCGCCATGTCGGCAGAGACATAGATCTCCCAGCCCAGCTCGCCGACATAGGTCACGCGGTGGGCGCGGGCCAGACCCATGCCGATCTCAATCTCCTGCGCGGTGCCAAAGGGGTTGGCGGCGTTGGAGAAATCGTTGGGCGACACCCGCTGCAACAGCGCGCGCGACTTCGGCCCCATGACGCAGATCACCGCCTCGGCGGCGGTGATGTCGGTGACCACCACGCGGTGATCGCCCACATGCCGCCGCAGCCATGTCTCATCGGCCAACCGGGTGGCGGCCGGGGTCACCACGAGGTAGGCGGTCTCGCTCAGACGGGTGATCGTCACGTCGGCCTCGATCCCGCCCCGGCTGTTGAGCAACTGGCTGTAGACGATCTTGCCCACGGGCACCGAAAGGTTGCTGGCCGCGACATGGTTGAGAAAGGCCTCGGCGTCGGGCCCCTCGACGCGGATCTTGCCAAAGGAGGACATGTCGTAAAGCCCGACATTCTCGCGGATCGCCTTGTGTTCGCGGGCGGCATTGCCGAACCAGTTCTGCCGCTTCCACGAATACTCATAGGCCGGCGTCTGGCCGCTGTCGGCGAACCAGTTGGCGCGTTCCCATCCGGCGATCTCGCCCATCACCGCACCCTCGCGCAGCAGGGTCTCGTGCAGCGGCGAGCGGCGGATGCCGCGTGCGGTGGCTTTCTGACGATAGGGGAAATGGTCGGCGTAGAGCAGGCCCAGCGTTTCCTTGGAGCGTTCGAACAGGTAGTGCCGATTGCCCTGGAACGGCTGCATCCGCGCAATATCGACGTCGCCCAGATCGAAGGGCTTTTCGCCGCTGTCCATCCATGACGCCAGCGCCATGCCGGCGCCGCCCGCCGACTGGATGCCGATCGAGTTGAAGCCGGCGGCGACCCAGACATTGTCCATCTCGGGCGCCAGTCCCAGGTGATAGGCGTCGTCGGGGGTGAAGCTTTCGGGGCCGTTGAAAAAGGTGTGGATGCCCGCCTCGGCCAGAAGCGGCATGCGGTTCACCGCCTGTTCGAGGATCGGCTCGAAATGGTCGAAATCCTCCGGCAGCTGGTCGAACTCGAAGCTTTCGGGGATGCCTGCCATGCCCCAGGGCTTGGCCACCGGCTCGAAGGCGCCGAGCAGGATTTTCCCGGCGTCTTCCTTGTAATAGGCGCATTCCTCGGGCACCCGCAGCACCGGTAGCTGGGACAGCCCGGGAACGGTATCGGTGACGATGTAGAAGTGTTCGCAGGCATGCAGCGGCACGTTGACGCCCATCTGCCGGCCAACCTCATGGCCCCACATGCCGGCGCAGTTGACCACGTGATCGCAGGTGATTGTACCGCTTTCGCCCTCGGCCTCCCAGTGGACACCGGTGATCCGACGGGCGTCGCGGACAAAGCCGGTGACCTTGGTACGCTCCAGCACCTGCGCACCGCGCTGGCGGGCGCCACGGGCCATGGCCAGCGCGATATTGGCCGGGTCGCCCTGGCCGTCCTTGTCGAGATAGACCGCCGCCTTGACGTCCTCGGCATTGACATGCGGATAGCGGGTTTTCAGCTCAGCGGGGCTGATTTCCTCGACTTCGACGCCGAAGGCGCGCGCCATCGAAGCCTGGCGCAGGATTTCCTCGCGCCGCTCGTCCGACAGCGCCACGGTGATCGAGCCATTGCGGCGAAAGCCGGTGGCGACGCCGGTCTCGGCCTCAAGCTGGCCGTAAAGCTCCTGGCTGTACTTGGCCAGCCGGGTCATGTTCTCGGTCGCGCGCAGCTGGGCGATCAGCCCGGCGGCGTGCCAGGTTGTGCCCGAGGTCAGCTGCTTGCGTTCGAGCAGCACCACATCGGTCCAGCCGAGCTTGGTCAGGTGATAGGCCACCGAACAGCCTATGACGCCGCCGCCGACAATGACGACACGGGCGTTTTCAGGGGGGAGAGCCATGGGCGAGGGTCCTTCGTTCTGGCCGCGCTGGAGGGGCGGCACCGGGGGAGGCAAGGGGAGGGCGGCAGGCGGGATCAGGAGCGATCCCGCCTTTGGGCTTCGATTGGGTCGGGGTGGCCGGGGTTATTTCTTGCCGGCGACGATCCGGTCGAGGATCAGGGCACAGAACAGGATGGCGAGCCCGGCAAGGATGCCCTGACCGGCGGCGGCGTATTGCAACGCTTCCAGCACATCCTCGCCCAGCCCCTTGGCACCGATCAGCGAGGCCACCACCACCATCGCCAGCGACAGCAGAATGGTCTGATTGACGCCGGCCATGATGGTCTTGCGCGCCAGCGGCAGGTCGACACGCCAGAGCAAATAGCGGGGGGTCGCGCCAAAGGCCAATGCCGCCTCGCGCACCGTCTTGGGCACCTGTTGCAGACCCAGCACCGTGAACCGGATCACCGGCGGGCTGCCAAAGATCATCGTGGCGACCACGCCCGCAGGCTTGCCCGAGCCGATGAAGGCCACCACCGGGATCAGGTAGACAAACGAGGGCATCGACTGCATGAAATCCAGCACCGGGCGCACCACCGCAAAGACCGCGGGGCGGCGGGCACAGAAAATGCCGAGCGGAATGCCCAGGGTGATCGAGATCAGCGCCGCCGCACCGAGCAGGGCGATCGTGGTCATCGCCTTTTCCCAGAAGTCGAGCAGCCCGAGATAGGCCAGCGCCGCGGCGGTAAAGATCGCCACACGGGCGCCGCCCGACAGATAGGCCAGCATCACGAAGACCAGCGCCACCACCGGCCAGGGGGTGCCCACCAGCACCACCTCGATGGCGTCGAGCAGGCTGCGCATACCGACGGTCAGCCCGTCAAAGAAGCCGCGCCCATGGGTCTTGAGCCAGTCGAAGCCGGCCTGCACCCAGTCGCCGGTGCCAAGCCGCCAGTCGCGGTCGGTGGGAAAGGCGTTGAGCACCGGAAAGGCGTCGGGGCGGGCGAATTTCGCGGTCGAGATCACCACCACGGCCAGGGTGATCAGCCCGGCCAGCAGCATGCGCAGCTGCGACCAGCCGCTGGCCACCCGCCGGTCCGAGCGCCAGCGGGCGAACTGCCCTTCCAGCGTCCAGTTGGCAAGCGCGGCGGCGGCAAACTTGAAGGTCAGCAGAAGCCCGAGCCCCACGGCGAGATAGACAAGCCCGCTGGCATCGGCACTGTCCGCCGCGAGCCGCGCCCCCGTGAGCGCCTCTTCCAGCGAGGTCGCGGCGCGCTTCAACGCTTCGAGCGAGGCCGCGCCGGAGGTTTCCGCCGCCTCGATCTGCTGGCGGCGCAGGTCGAGCGTCTGGGCGATCTGATCGGCCCGCAGCCGGGCATCGCGGCCGAGATCGCCAAAGAGGCCAAGGCCGATCTGGATATAGGCCAGGGTTTCGAGGACCAGGAAGCCCAGGAACCACGACCACAGCCCCCGCGCCCCGAACCAGACCGGCCCGAGCAGCCCGGCGGCGGGGTTTAGGGTAAAGGCGTAGCCGGGAGCCTGCATCATATGCGCGAAGACCCGGCGGTAATAGCCTTGCGACTGCCCGGCGAAATCCCCGACCAGCGCCTGCATGCGCGCGCTGGCGTCGGGTTTGATCTGCATCGGATCGACATGTTGCATGTTTCGTCTCCTCACGCCTGGCTGTTCTGGATGGCGCGCAGCAGGCGCGCGCGGTTGATCACGCCGACGGTATTGCCGGCGTCGGCGACGGTGACGATGCCATGGCCATCCACCGCAAGGTTCATAAGATCGCTCAGGTCCATCTCGGGATGGGCAACCTTGGCGTCGCCGGGCACGCTGCCGTAGGCGGATTCAAACTCCCCCACCGGCTGCATCACCGAATGGGCGAAGATCATGTTGAGCTTGGAGATGCCGGCCACGAAATCCGCCACATAGCCGTCGGCCGGGTTGAGGATGATCTCTTCCGGGGTGCCGATCTGAACGATGCGGCCATCCTTCATGATGGCGATGCGGTGCCCGATGCGGATCGCCTCGTCCAGATCATGCGTGATGAACATCGTGGTCTTGCCCAGCTTGCGGCTGAGCTGCATGAACTGGTCCTGCAACTGCTTGCGGATCAGCGGATCGAGCGCCGAGAACGGCTCGTCCATCAGCAGGATCTCGGGGTCCGAGGCGATGGCCCGGGCCAGACCGACCCGTTGCTGCATCCCGCCCGAGAGCTCATGCGCATATTTGTCTTCCCAGCCGCCAAGCTCGACGAGATCGAGCACCCGGTCGGCCTCTTCCCAACGCCGCGCCTTGCCGGTGCCGCGGATTTCCAGCGGCATGGCAACATTGTCGCGCACCGTGCGGTGCGGCATCAGGCCGAAGTTCTGAAACACCATGGCAACGCGACGGTTGCGCAGATCGCGCAGGCCGGCATCGTCCAGACCCATGACGTCTTCGCCGTTGATGTGGATATGTCCGGCGGTGGGCTCCAGAAGACGGTTGACGTGGCGCACCAGTGTTGACTTGCCGGACCCGGACAGGCCCATGACGCAGAACAATTCGCCGCGCTTGACCTGAAAGCTGGCATCGGCCACGCCGACGACGCAGTTGAAGCGCTCCAGCACCTGCGCCTTGGTCAGCCCCTCGTCATGGATCGCCCGAAGGGCCTCATCGGCACGTTTGCCGAAAATCTTCCAGACGCCGTTTGCGTCTATCGCTATCTCGCCGGACATGGCTTCTCCTGTCACGAATGTGGGTCGAGGGGCCTGTGGCCCCGCGAGGCCACAGGCCGGCAGACGGGGATCAGTTCAGGCCGAGCCAGCCATCGACGACCTTGCCGTTCGCCGCAAGCCAGTCCGACACCGCGGCGTCGATGTCGCGACCCTGTACCACGACCTCATAGGTCAGCTTGGACAGCTCCTCGGACTCCATGTCGATCTTGCTCAGGAAGGCGGCCGCGGCGGGGTTGCGCTCTTCCAGCGAACGCGAGTAGCCCACTGTCACGGTCTTGATCATGTCGCCGGTGGTGATCGACGACTTGTTGAACCAGTCGGCATCCTCGCCCGGTTGCACCATGGTATAGGACGCCTCGTCATAGGCCGGTTCCTCGATCATGGTCACGTCATAGAGCGCGTGCACGTAGTGCGGCGAATAGCAATAGAAGACCACGCCCTGCTTCCGGTCGATGGCGTCCTTCAGCCGGGCATAGAACACCGCCTCGTCCTCGGTCGAGGGGTCGAGAAAGGTCTCGATGCCATAGTCGCGCACCTTGACCTTGTGCACATTGGTCGAGGCCCAACCGGAGCCGCCGACCCAGATCTCGCCCTTGCCGTCGCCGTCGGTGTCAAAGAGCTCCTGCGCCATCGGGGTGGCCAGATCGAAGATCGAGCGGATGTTGTGCTCTTCGGCCATGTAGGTGGGCGTGCAGAACCCGGTGCGGCCCTCGTAGCTGCCCGACGACAGGGCGACGGTGCCTTTCTGTTCGACGTATTCCTTGCGGAAGGATTCGTGGTTCGGCAGCCAGACATCGGGATGCACGTCGATATCGCCGCGGCCGCCGTCCATGGCGGCAAAGATCACCGCGTTGGCGCCCGGGGCATAGCCGGCCTCACCGCCAAGCCGGGTCTCGATCACCTGGCCGATGACGCGGCTCATCACCTTGGCACCGGGCCAGCTGGGTTCGCCGACCATGACCTTTTCCTGCGCCAGCGCGCCGGTGCCGAGGGTCAGGGCCGCAAGGGCGGTCAATGTGGAAAGTGCTTTCATCGTGGGTCCTCTCAGGTTGGGTTTATGCGCTCTCAGGCGCGCGCCCGCTTGCGTTGCGGGTCTAGGAAGGGAATGTCGGAAACCGTAGCGCCAAGGCGTTTCATCCGGCCGTCAAGCTGGCCGATGTCCAGCCGGGCGCCGTTTTCGGCATGTTCCACGCCCAGCCGCGCCATGGCGATGGCATGGCCCAGCGTGGGCGAGCGGGTGGCCGAGGTGACGACGCCCACCTGGCGTTCGCCGTCGAGCACCGGGCTACCGTGATGCGGCACGTCCGGCCCGTCCAGCAGCAGCCCCTTGAGCACCCGGCGCGGGTCTTGCGCATTGCGCTCCAGTGCCGCCTTGCCGGTGAATTCGGGTTTGGTCAGATCGACGGCAAAGCCCAGCCCGGCCTCGAAGGCATCGACGCCCGGCGCAAACTCGGCATCTGCGGCCGCCAGCCCGGCCTCGATGCGGATGGTGCCCAGAGCCTCGGAACCCATCGGCGTGATCCCGAACTCCTCGCCCGCCGCCATCACCGCGTCCCAGATCGCCACCGCGTCGGATTTGGCACAGAAGATCTCGTACCCCAGCTCGCCGGTATAGCCAGAGCGCGACAACATGAAGGGCGCGCCTTCGCGGTCGTTGAGCCGGGCCACGGTTACGCCGAACCATTTGAGATGGTCCATTGCCGGCACATGCGGCTGGGTAAAGACGATCTTGCGCAGCAGATCGCGCGATTTCGGCCCCTGAATCGCCAGGTTCGGCATGGCGCCGCCCATGTGATGGATGCGGACCTGCAACCCCAGTTCCTGCGCCAGCGTTTCCAGCACCCGGCCGCTTTCCTCCGATCCGCAGCACCAGCGGAACAGGTCATGGCCCAGCCGGAACAGGGTGCCGTCATCGATCACCGTTCCGGCCGCATCGCACATCAGCGTGTATTGCCCGCGCCACACCGCCAGCTTGGCGACATTGCGGGTGGTCGCGCGCTGCAACAGCGTTTCGGCATCCGGGCCGACGATGTCGTATTTGCGCAGCCCGCTCATGTCCTGCACGGTCACCGCCTCGCGGCAGGCCCAGTATTCACCGGTTGCGCCCGCCGCCGGAAAGCTGACCGGCGCCCAGAGATCGCGCGCGGGGGCGAAATTGTGGGTCAGCGGTTCCAGCCGTTCGTGGAAGGCGGAGGTCTGCGAGATGGTCATCGGGGCGTCTTCCTTTTCGCGATACGCTACGGCGCGGCGCAGGGGGGTGTCAGGGCGATAGATGCGCACATGCACATCGGTGGGATTCCAGCCGTTGATCGGATCGACGTCGTCGGGGCAGGCGGTGGAGACGGCGACCAGATCCTCCAGCGCGCGCATGGCGACGTAATCGCCGGGCCGGGAATGCGATTCCTCGGTCATGATGTTGTGGCTGTGCAGGTCGATCCAGGTGTTCCAGAAGAAGTTGATCGCCGGCCAGGCCGCGCGCGGGGCCACGCCATAAGGCGCCAGCGCCCGCGAGATATTGTCGGAGCAATTGACATGGCCGGGAAAGCCGCGCTCTTCATAACCGCGCGCGGTGCAGGCCAGGCCAAAGGTGTCATGCCGGCCGCAGGTGTCCTGCACCACGTTCAAGAGCGGCCGCATGTTGCGGTCAAAGAACTTGTCGAGCAGCCCGGGGCCGGGATAGGCACGCCGCACCATCGACCGGGTGGCGGTGCCGTCGATCATCAGCTCTTCGCCGCGGTCGAGACCGTCGCTGCGAAAGGCGGTGAAGTCCGAGCATTGCTGGCCCTCGATGTCGATGATCTGGACGAATTCGCCCTGTTTCACCTCATAGGCCATCGCCGTGCCGCGCGGCACGGTGAATTCGTCGCGGGTGTCGCCGAGCAGCGGCGGCAGCAGCGGTGACTGGCCCGCTGCGCGCTTGAGGCTGACGGTGACGCTGCCGCCGGCCGAGCCGTCAACCAGCGCCTCGGGTTGAAGCGGGCGGAGAATCCAGACCGTCACCGCCGCGTTCGCCTTGAGCAGCAGCGGTTCGGCCAGCGGCGCGGGGCAGGCGGCCGGGATCGGCGCCGTGGCATCGCCGCCCTGGGCGACAATCCAGCCGGTCAGCACCCCGGTGTCGCTGGCGACAAGGGCAAGCGGGCCGTCCGGTTTCAGGCCGAGCGTGTCCAGCGCCGGGCGGCCGGCGGCATCGAAGGCAACGATCTGCGCGCCACCTGCGGGAGCCTCGATCGACAAGAGGTCGCCGGCGCGAAGATCCTGGCGCAGCGCCTCACGTGGGGCGAGACGGCGCAGGTGCGTCTGCAATGGCGCGGGGAACCCCGGGAAGGATCTGGCCTGGCTGCGAAAGCCCATGTTGTCGAAATCACGAAGGACTGCGTATTGGGTCATATTCTGGCCGATTCTCGTTTTGTAACTGGTTACAGAGTGAATGAAACTAGTTACATCCGTCAAGTGGGTGTATAACGAAGTTGAAAATTGGCAGCGGACCGCGGAGTGTTGCTGCTCGGGCAGGCAGAGGGGGTCAAAATGAAGGCACAGCGCAAACGCGCCAATCTGCGCGACGTCGCGGCGGCGGCGCAAGTTTCAGTGGCAACCGTGTCGCGGGTGATGAACGCGCCGGAAACCGTGGCCGAGAAAACCCGCGCTCGGGTCGAGCAGGCGATGCAGGAGCTGCGCTGGCTGCCGAGTGCCGCGGCGCGGGCGATCAATTCGGGCCGCACCCGCTTTGTCGGCGCGCTGGTGCCGACACTGGAACACGACATTTTCGCCCGCGTGCTGGCCGGGCTCGAACGCCAGTTGGCCAGCCACCGCTTGTCGCTGGTGGTTGCGACCACCGACGACGATCCCCGGATCGAGGCCGAAAAGGCGCAAGGCCTGATCGATATCGGCGCCGAGGGGCTGATGGTCTCGGGTATGACCCACACGCCGGAGTTCTTCGGGCTGATCGAGCGCGGGCAATTGCCGGCAATCGCGATCTCCTGTTTCGATCCCGACTACCGGCTGCCAACCATCGGTTATGACAACACCGCCGCCGCGCGGGCGGCGCTGGACCACCTGGCCGATCAGGGCCATCGCCGGATCGCGGTGGTACATGGCCCGAGCAATCTGAACGACCGCACCCGGGCGCGGATCGAAGCCCTGGCCGGCCACCGCCCCGAAGTCGATCTGGTCTATCATGAGGTGCCGCTGTCGATCGCCGGCGGCTGCGCGGCAGGGCAGGCGGTGCGGACGGCGGCGGCGCGCACCAGCGCCGTGCTCTGCCTGTCAGACGTGCTGGCCTCGGGCGTCCTGTTCGAATTGCAGCGCGCGGGCATCGCCGTGCCCGGGCAGATCTCGCTCATCGGGGTGGACGATCTGCCCGGCTCGGAGCATCTCTATCCCGAGCTGACCACCGTTCACCTGCCGGTGTCGCGCATGGGCCTGGCCGCCGCCGATGCGCTGGCCGGATGGGTCGAGACCCAGACCGTGCCGCAGCCCCGGCTGCTCGAGATCGAATTGATGGTCCGCGCCTCGACCGGGCCGCCCGGACGACTGAACGGCCAGCCAGCCGCCTAGCGGGCCGTCCTCAGACCACCCGGCAGGGCAGCTCCTTGCCGGCAAAGAAGGCGTCGAGATTGTCGGCCGCCACATGCCCCATGGCGGTGCGCACCTCTTGGGTGGCCGATCCGATATGCGGCAGCAGGGTGACGGTCTCCATCTCGCGCAACGCCTTGGGCACCTCGGGTTCCTCGGCAAAGACATCGAGCCCGGCACCGGCGATGCGCCCCCGGGCCAGCGCTTCGATCAGGGCATCCTGATCGACACTGTCGCCCCGGGCGGTGTTGATCAGATAGGCCGAGCGCTTCATGCAGGCGATATGCGCGGCCGTCACCAGCGGCGCCGCCCCGCCCCCCGGCACATGCACAGACACCACGTCGGCCGCCGCCATGACCGCCTCGATGCTCTCCAGCCGCCGCGCCTCGAAGCCGAGTTCGCCGACCGGCGAACGGTTGTAATAGACGATCTCCATGCCGAACCCGGCTGCCGCCCGGCGCGCGGTGGCCCGGCCGATGCGGCCCATGCCGATGATGCCCAGCACCTTGCCCTGAATGCTTGTGCCCAGCCCGTCGACAATCGAGAACCCGCCCCAGCGGCCCGCGCGCAGCATCTTTTCGGCGGCAAAGGCGCGGCGGGTGGCCGACAGGATCAGCAACATGGCGGTGTCGGCGGTGGCATCGGTCAGCACGTCCGGCGTGTTCGAGACGGCAATGCCCGCATCCCTGGCGGCCTCGATGTCGATATTGGAAAAGCCGACACCGACATTGGCGATCATCCGCACCCGGCGCCCCTCGACCTGCAACATCCCGGCCGCGATCCGATCGCTGACCGTCGGCACCAGGGCGTCATGGTCGCGCATCGCCGCGGCCAGCGCCGCTGCCGGCATCGGCCGGTCGCTCGGGTTGAAGGTTGCGTCATAGTCGGCCGCCAGCCGCGCTTCGACCGGATCGGTCAGCTTTCTCGTCACCAGAATTCTGGGTTTCGCCATCGTGGCCCTCGTGGTCTTGCTGTCCCGGAGATTGCCCGGACCTCCGCCCGATTGTCGATGGCAAATCCCCGGTGGCAAATCCCCGGTGCGGCGCGCTCAGGCGCGGCGCCGCACCGCCAGCCGGCCCGAAGCCAGCCAGGACCGCCACGGCAGCACGGTGGCAGCCAGCAACAGGACTGCCACCCCAAGCAGCAGGGCACTGCCCGGCCGGGTCAGGAACACGCTCGGATCGCCACGCGACAAGAGCATGGCGCGGCGGAAAAATTCCTCCATCATCGGGCCCAGCACGAAGCCGATCAACATCGGGGCCGGCTCGAAGCGGAACAGCCGCAGCACATAGCCGATCAACCCGAAGAGCAGCGTCATCCAGACATCGGTGAGCGAATTCGAGATGCTGAAGACGCCGACACAGATCAGCACGATCACCGTCGGATAGAGGTAGTGATGCGGCACCCGCAGGATTCGCACCCAGAGGCCGATCAGCGGGATGTTGAGGATCAGCAGAAAGATGTTGCCGAAGACAAAGCTCACCACCAGCCCCCAGAAGAGCTCGGGGTGTTCCGAGATCAGCCGCGGCCCCGGCGTGATGCCATGGATCATCAGCGCGCCGAGCATCAGCGCCATGGTGGTGGAGCCGGGAATGCCCAGGGTCAGCGTCGGGATAAAGGCGGTCTGGGCGGCGGCGTTGTTAGCGGATTCCGGCACCACCACGCCCTCGATCGCGCCGGTGCCGAAGCTGGCGCCGCGCTTGTTGACGCGTTTTTCCAGCGCATAGCCCACAAAGCTTGCCACCGTCTGGCCGGTGCCGGGCAGCGTTCCGAAGAAACTGCCGACGGCCGAGCCGCGCAGTGCCGGCATCAGGCTGCGCAGCCATTCCCGCGCGGTGGGCAGCATCGAACCGGTGAGCCCGGCGCCGGCATAGCTCTTGGTGGCGCCGCGCAAGGAAACCATGACCTCGGAAATGCCAAAGAGGCCCATGGCCACGACGACCAGCGACACCCCGTCACGCAGCTCCTGGAAACCGCCGGTAAAGCGGGTCTCGCCCGAGTTCACATCGACGCCGACGGTGCCCAGCAGGATGCCGAGGCAGACCATCATCAAGCCCCTGACCGCACCGGTGGAATTGACGATCGAGGCTGCCACCAGCCCCAGCACCATGACCGAGAAATACTCGGCCGGCTGAAACAACAGGGCAAACTCGGCCAGTTTCGGCGAGAGCAGCACCATCACAACCACGCCGAAGAGCGCGCCGAACATCGAGGCCATGGCGGTGGCAAAGAGCGCCACCCCGGCGCGGCCCTGCTGCGCCATCGGGTAGCCATCGAGACAGGTGACCGAGGCCGAGGGCGTGCCGGGGATGTTGAGCAGGATCGAAGCGATCGATCCGCCGTATTCGGCGCCGTAATAGACCCCGGCCAGCATCACCAGCGCGGTTTCCGGCGGCAGATAGAAGGACACCGGCAACAGCATGGCGACGGCGGCCAGCGGACCGACGCCGGGCAGCACCCCGATGAAGGTGCCGAGGAAGACCCCGACAAAGCAATACATCAGGTTCTGAGCCGTCGCCGCCGTGGCGAGGCCGAGCGAAAGATTGGCGAGCAGGTCCATGTCAGAGTCCCCTGATGGCGATGAAAGGAATGCCGAGCCCCAGAACGAAGATCAGCCAGACGGCCAGCGCGACACCCAGCGCCAAGAGGATGCGGTAGCGCCAGCGAAAGCCGGGAATGACCGCGCCGGTGGCCAGCACCGCCATGGCGGTGGCGGGCAGTACCCCGGCCAGCGGCGTGAAGAAGGCAAAGGCCGCGACGCCGCCGACCACCCCCAGCACCGCCATCGGGTCGGGCCGGCCGGGGGCGAGGGGCTGTCGCAGGTTCTGCACCAGCCCGATCAGCGCCAGAAGGCAGAGCAGGCCGCCCACCAGCAGCGGAAAGGCTCCGGGGCCCATCCGCCGGAATGACCCCAGATCGAGCGCGGTCAGGGCGCCGAGGACAAAGAACAGCCCCGCTGCCAGCATCAGGACCGGGCCGATCTGGGGAATCAGCCGTCGCATGCGACGCGCTCCGGCGTGAATTCCGGCCCTTCGTAGCTGTCGGGGATGGCAATGCGGCCGGCGCGCAGGTCCGCTGCCGCCTGTGCCACGGCCTCCCGCGCGGGCTCCGGCACATCGGCGCCGAGGCGGAGCGAGACGACATCGCCTTCCCCCAGCCCGAATTCGACGATCCCGGGCGGCACCTGGCCCGCCACCATATCGGAAATCGCCCGTTCGACGCCAAGGTCGATGCGCGCCAGCGCCGAGGCGAGGAAGACCTCGGGATCGGTCTCCACCCAGTCGAGCGCATTGCCGATCTGGCGCGCGCCGCCGGCGCGGCAGGCCTCGATCGCGCCGCGCCGGGCGCCGTTGAGCATGGTAAAGAGCACATCGACGCCGGCGGCGATCTCGGCCTCGGCCCAGGCGCGGGTGACGGAATTGTCATCCTGGGTGCCACAGAACCCGGTGAGCACCTTCACTTCGGGTCGGGCGTGGGCGACCCCGGCAAGAAAGGCCGCGCGCCCCTTCAGCCCCGGGCGAACCCGGTGGCCCGAGAGATGGCCGACAATGCCGCTTCGGGTGACATGGGCCGCCAGCACACCGGCGAGAAAGGCGGAATCCTCCTGCCGCACGTCATAGCTGGCGAGGTTAGTCCCCGTCTTCTGCCCCTGGACAATGGCAAAGCGGGTGTCGGGATGGGCCGCTGCGGCCTCCGGTGTGGCAATATTGCCTTGGCCGCCGATAAAGACCAGCCCGTCGACCTTGGGCACGACCTCGGCCATCCGGGCGCGAATGGCGTCCTGCTCATAGCGCACGCCCGAGATCACCGAGATCTCGGCAACCCCTTGCGCGGCGGCGCGTTCAGCGCCTTGCAGGGCGCTGGCGTTAAAGCCCGCGTCCTGCACCTCGCCCACGAAGAAAACGGCGATTTTCATCTTGGCACTCATTGGGTTGCCGCCTGCACCAGGGGCGTCCATTGGGCCAGCTGCGCCTCGACATAATCGGAGAATTCGGCGCTGGACTTGGGGGCGCGGATCAGGCCCCAGCTGTCGAATTGCGCCATGACCTCGGGATCGGCCATCGCCTCCGAAAGCGCCGCGTCCAGCTTGTCCTTGACCGCGTCGGGCACGCCGGCCGGCGCGCTGACCCCCAGCCAGTTCTCGGCCAGGATGTCAAAACCGGCTTCGCGGAAAGTCGGCACATCGGGCAGGGTTGCGATCCGTTCGGGCGCCGAGACCGCAAGCGGGATGGCGGTGCCCTCCTCGACCGCCGGCAGGTTCTGCGGCACCGCGTCAAAGATCGTCGGCACCACCCCGCCCATGAAATCGAGCCGCATCGGCCCCGAGCCCTTGTAGGGGATGTGGAACAGCTCGACTCCGGTTTCGTCCTGGAACTGTTCGGCGATGATATGCCCCCAGGAGCCGACGCCGGAGCTGCCGTATTCGAACTTGCCCGGCTCGGCCCGGGCCATCTCGAGGAAACCCGTCAGATCCTCGGCGCCCAGCGAGGGCGTGGCAAAGAGGCCGAGGTGCACGGTGCCGACATAGGTGATGTGGTCGAAATCGGCGATCGGATCATAGGGCGTGTCGGGAAAGCGGATCGGCGCCACGTTGAACGGCGTCAGGTTCGACAGCATCAGCGTATGGCCATCGGGCGCAGCCTGTTGCAGCGCCGAGGCCGCTACGGTGCCGGCGGCGCCGGGCTTGTTCTCGACGACGAACTGCTGGCCAAGACTGGCCGAAAGCTTTTCTGACAGGAGCCGTGCCACCAGATCCGACGAGCCGCCCGGCGGGAAGGAGACGAGGATGCGGACCGGGCGCTCCGGCCAGGGGGTTTCGGCGCTGGCGGGCAGAGCCAGTGCAGTGAGAGCGAGGGCTGCCGAGGCAAGAAGAGTGCGGCGGTACATGGGGTTTCCCTTCCGTGGATTGATGAAACCATGGTTCCACAACTCTTGAAATTCACAAAGAAAAGAAATCGCAGTTTCACGAATTTGAACCATCGGAACCCGAATTTCGCGCAAATTCCGGGCGTTGCGGCGGGTGTCTGGCGGGTTGTTGGGCGGAAACCGGGTGAAAATCGTCACATTCACGGTGCGAATCAGCGGCAGAGACCGGGCTGCGCGGCAAAGCTTGTCACGCCCGGGCGGCTGGCGCAAAGTGGCACCATGGAACCACAGTTTCACGATGACCCGCCTGCGAGCTTTCTGCCCCGGATTCGGACGGCGCTTCCCGATCTGCACCGGGCCGAGCGGCGGCTGGGCAATTTCCTGCTCGATTTCCCCGGCGATCTCGCCTCCTACGACGCGCAGGAGCTGGCCCGGCTCAGCGGCGTTTCCAAGGCCACGGTCTCGCGCTTCGTGCGGCGGATCGGCTTCGAGAACTATGAGGCCGCCCGCCGCGCTGCCCGCGAGGAACGTCAGACGGGCTCGCGGCATTTCCTGGCCCATGCCGAGGACTCGCCGACCGAAGACCCGCTGTCACAAAGTCTCCAGCAGGAAATGAACAATGTCGCCTGGACTTTCGAGCGCCTCGCGCCCGCCGATCTCGACGCGCTGGCCGAGGCCACGCTGTCGGCGCGCCGGGTCTGGCTGATCGGCTATCGCATCAGCCGGGTCTTCGCGGATTATCTTTACTGGCAGCTGCTCAAGGTGATCCCCTCGGCCAGCGTGCTGCCCCAGGCCGGCGAGAGCCTTGGCGAATACACCGCCGAAATGTCCCCCGACGACCTGGTCATTCTGACCGCCCTGCGCCGCCGCGCCGCCAATACAGAGCCCTTGCTCGCCGAACTGGCCCGGATCGGCGTCACCACCGTGGTGATCAGCGATGACGGCATGGCGCCCGACGCCCGCGCGGCCTGGCATTTCCGCTGCCGGATCGAGACCTCCAGCCCGCAGTTCAACCATGCCTCGGTGTTCTCGCTCTGCCACCAGATCGTGACCCGCACCACCCTCAAGGCCGGCAGCGACGGGCGCCGGCGGCTCCGCGAGATCGACGAGGCCAACGAACGGCTGGGCGAGGTGCGGTAGCCTGCCCTAGTGAGAGATCATCCAGGGCCGGGCCGAGGGAAAGCTCTTGGCGCCGTCGGGCCGGTGCAGGGTGCGCGAGGGCTTCTTCCTGCCCGAACAGCAGCCGCAACCCGGCCCGTGGCTGCGGGTCGATTTCGGCGCATGCGCGGCGCGTTCGTTGGTGGCGAAAGCAGTGCGGCGGCTGGCATCCATATTGGCCAGGATCGGCGCGCGCAATAGCGCGCGGGGCGCCGAGGCACCGCAGTCGGGGCAGTCGCAGGGCTGGTCGAAATTGGCCATGCCGGTCTGTTCGGTGAACGGGCCGCAAGTGTCGCAGAGGTAGTCGTAATAGGGCATGAAAGCCTCCTGAAACGGATGGGGCGGGCGCATCGGCCCGCCCGCGAGAGATCAGAGATCGGGGGCCAGCGGGATGTCGACCGTGCCATCGAAATGCTTCACCGGGCCATCGCTGCCGGGCATGATGTCGAAGTCGAAGATCTCGTTCGGCAGCCAGAGCGTGGCGCAGGCGTTCGGGATGTCGACCACCCCCGAGATATGCCCCTGCACCGGCGCGGTGCCGAGGATCGCATAGGCCTGCGCCCCGGTGTAGCCGAATTTCTTGAGGTACTCGATGGCGTTGAGGCAGGCCTGCCGATAGGCGACATGCACGTCGAGGTAATGCTGGCCGCCATGCTCATCCACCGAGATACCCTCGAAGATCAGGTAGTCGTCATATTTCGGCGTAATCGGCGAGGGTTTGAAGATCGGGTTGCGGATGCCGTATTTCTCAATCCCTCCCTTGATCAGCTCGACCTGGATATGCAGCCAGCCGGCCATCTCGATGGCGCCGCAAAAGGTGATCTCGCCGTCGCCCTGGCTGAAGTGCAGGTCGCCCATCGAAAGGCCGGCGCCGTCGACATAGACCGGGAAATAGCAGGTCGAGCCGCGCGACAGATCCTTGATGTCGCAATTGCCGCCATGCTCGCGCGGCGGCACGGTGCGGGCGCCTTCGGCGGCGGCCTTGTCGCGCGCCTCGCCCTGCATCTGGCCCATATGCGCGCTTTGCGTCGTCGGCAGCGCGGCCAGTTGCGGTACCCGGTCGGGCTCGGTGTCAAACAGCGCCTTTTCGCGGCTGTTCCACATGTCGAGCATCTTGCGATCCGGCAGACAGCCGATCAGCCCGGGGTGGATGAGACCGGCGTATTTCACCCCCGGCACGTGGCGCGACGAGGTGAACATGCCGTGGAAATCCCAGATCGACTTCTGCGCCTCGGGGAAATGTTCGGTCAGGAAGCCGCCGCCGTTCTGCTTGGAGAAGAAGCCGTTGAAGCCCCAGTTCATCTCTTCCTTGGCGCCGATGTCGAGGATGTGGACCTTGAGCAGATCGCCCGGCTCGGCGCCTTTGACGCCGATGGGGCCGGAGAGATAGTGGACCTGCTCCAGTTCGACATCGCGGACGTCGGCGGCTTCGTCGTCATTGGCAATCTGCCCGCCGGTCCAGTCATAGGTCTCGATCTTGAAATCGTCGCCCGGCTCGACCCAGACGGCGATCGGAATGTCGGGGTGCCAGCGGTTGTGGACCTTGTCGTTGGTATGCGGGCTTTCCGAAAGATCGACGGAAATCAGTGTGTCTGCCATGGTATAACTCCCTGTATTGGCTCAAACGGAAAGAAATTTCGAGACCTTGGCCTCATCGACACCGGCGCGCGGGCTGTCGTGGACGAACTGGCCGTTCTCGATCACCACCACCCGGTCGGCGACATCGAGCGCAAAGCTCAGCACCTGTTCCGAGACGACGATCGACAGGCCCTTTTCGTCGCGGATGCGGCGCAGGGTGCGGGCCATCTCGCGGATGATGGAGGGTTGGATCCCTTCGGTCGGCTCATCGAGCAGCAGCACCTTGGGTTTCGAGGCCAGCGCGCGGGCGATGGCCAGCTGCTGCTGTTGCCCACCCGAGAGGTTGCCGCCGCGGCGGTTCTTCATCTCGAGCAGCACCGGGAAGAGTTCGTAGATATCTTCGGGCACGCTGCGTTCGTCGGTCACGGTCAGCCCGGTCTCGACGTTTTCCTGCACCGTCATCGACGAAAAGATCATCCGCCCCTGCGGCACATAGGCGATGCCGCTGGCCACCCGCTGGTGCGGCTTTTGAGCGGTGACATCGGTGCCGTCGATGCTGACCGAACCGTGCCGCGGCGGCACCAGACCCATCAGCGATTTCATCAGCGTCGTCTTGCCCATGCCGTTGCGGCCCATGATCGCCACGATCTCGCCGGGGGCGACATCGAGGTCGAGGCCATGGAGCACTTCACTTTCGCCGTAAGACGACCGGAGTTCTTTTATGTTCAGCATATTGGCCTCTCAGTGACCCAGGTAGACTTCGACGACGCGAGGGTCGTTCTGGACGTGTTCCATCGAGCCTTCTGACAACACCTTGCCCTGGTGCAGCACGGTGACGCGGGTGGCGATATCGGCGACAAAGCCCATGTCATGCTCGATCACGATGACCGAACGGTCGGCGATGATCCGGTTGAGCAGCTCGGCGGTCTTCTTGCGTTCGGCCACCGACATGCCGGCCACCGGTTCGTCGAGCATCAGCAGTTCCGGGTCCTGGATCAGCAGCATGCCGATCTCGAGCCATTGCTTCTGACCGTGGCTGAGAAAGGCCGCCTTCTGGCTCAGGTGGTCGCTGAGAAAGATCATCTCGGCGATCTCCTCGATCCGCGCCTTGACCGCATCGTCGCGCTTGAAGAACAGCGCACCAAAGACGCCGTGACCCTTGGGAAAGCTCAGCTCGAGATTGGCAAAGACTGACAGATCCTCGTAGACCGAAGGGGTCTGGAACTTGCGCCCGACGCCGGCATGCACGATCTGGTCCTCGCGCATCTTCAGCAGGTCGGCGCCCTTGAAGGCGACATTGCCCGAGGTCGCCCTGGTGCGGCCGCAGATCAGGTCGAGCACGGTGGTCTTGCCGGCGCCATTGGGGCCGATGATGACGCGGCATTCGTTGGGTTCGACGTAGAAGGACAGGTCGTTGACCGCCTTGAACCCGTCGAAAGACACGGTCAGCCCTTCGACCATCAGCACGTATTTCGGGTTGGTCATGTCAAGCATCAGGGATCACTCCGCCGGGGTGGCATTGGGCAGCGGCTTGTCGCCGCGCCGGGTGAGTTTCAGGAGACGCGGCTCGATCTTCTCGGCCCAGACACCGGCGAGACCGTTGGGAAAGGCCATGACCACGGCGATGAACAGCGCGCCGAGACCCAGCAGCCAGAGCTCGGGGAAGCTTTCGGAGAAGGAGGTTTTGGCCCAGTTCACCAGCAGCGTGCCCCAGACCGCCCCGAGGATTGACAGCCGGCCGCCGACGGCGGCAAAGATCACCATCTCGATCGAGGGCACGATGCCGACGAAGGAGGGCGACATGAAGCCAACTTGAAGGGTGAACATCGCCCCGCCGATGGCGGCAAAGGCCGCGCCAAGGCAGAAGACAAAGATCTTGAAGTTGGCCACGTCATAGCCGGAAAAGCGCACCCGGTCCTCCTGGTCGCGCATGGCGATCAGCAAGCGCCCGAGCTTGGACCGGCGAACGAATTGCGCGGCAAGGAGCACCGCAAAGAGCAGCACGCCGTTGACGAAATAGAGCGTGGTCTTGGCCGCGTCGGTGCGGATGTCCCAGCCGTGCAGGGTGCGCAGGTCGGTGATGCCGTTGACGCCGCCGGTAAAGCCCTGCTGGCCGATGATCAGGATGGTCAGGATCGCCGCGATGGCCTGGGTGATGATGGCGAAGTAGACCCCGCCCACCCGGCGGCGGAACATCGCCACGCCGATGATGTAGGAAAAAACGACCGGCACCGCGATCACCGCAATGAGGGTAAAGGCGAAGGAGTTGAACGGCTCCCACCACCAGGGCAGGGCGGACAGCTGGTTCCAGTCCATGAAGTCGGGGATGCCCGGGGTCGACTGGATGGCAGTGTTCTCCGGGCTCGAGGCTTCGAGCTTGAGAAACATCGCCATGCAATAGCCGCCGAGGCCGAAGAAGACCCCCTGGCCCAGCGACAGGATGCCGCCGACGCCCCAGCAGAGCACGAGGCCCACCGCGACAAAGGCATAGGTCAGGTACTTGCCGAAGAGATTGAGCCGGAACGGCTCGAGCAGCAGGGGGAAGACCACGAAAATCATCGCGGCGAGCAGGGCAAAGCCGATCATGTCGCGGGGCGAGAGGAAGGCGTGGCTGTGGGATTTCATCTGTCTGACCTCCGGGTCACTTGCGCAGCTTGAGGGCAAAGAGCCCCTGCGGACGCAGCATCAGGATGCCGACCACGGTCAGCAGGGTGAGGACCTTGGCCATCGAGCCGGAGAGGAAGAACTCCATGATCGATTGCGCCTGGCTGATCGAGAAGGCCGAGGCGATGGTGCCCAGAAGGCTGCCGGCGCCGCCGAAGACCACCACAAGGAAGGTATCGACGATGTATTGCTGGCCGGCCGTCGGCCCGGTCGAGCCGATCATGGTGAAGGCGCTGCCCGCCACACCCGCGACGCCGCAGCCGATGCCGAAGGTCATCCGGTCGGTCAGGGCGGTATTGATGCCCACCGCATCGGCCATCTGCCGGTTGTTGTTGATCGCGCGCACCTGCTGGCCCCAGCGCGAGCGGTACATCATGACGTAGACCCCGGCCGAGATGCCCACCGCGAGGACCATGACAAAGATGCCGTTGATCGGCACTTCGATCAGATCGGTCAGCGGCAGCGAGCCCATCATCCAGTCGGGAATGGTGACGCCCACTTCGCGCGCGCCGAAGATCGACCGATAGAGCTGTTGCAGGATCAGGCTCAGCCCCCAGGTGGCCAGCAGCGTATCGAGCGGGCGCTTGTAGAGATGCCGGATCAGCGCCCATTCGACGAACATCCCCAACGCCCCGGCGGCGAGGAAGGCGAGGATCATGGCGACGAAGAAATATCCCGAGAACAGTGCCGGCATCAGGTCGCCGAAGAGGTTGGACACCAGATAGGTGACATAGGCCCCGAGGATCATGAATTCGCCATGGGCCATGTTGATCACGCCCATCTGGCCAAAGATGATCGCGAGGCCGAGGGCCATCAGGACGAAGACCGAAAAGAGGATGAGACCGGCAAAGCCCTGCATGGCGAAGATCGCGCCGAGCTCGCTGGCCGTGTATTCGGAGAACATGGCTCACCTTTGCGTATGTGACTGAGGGAAGGGCGCGCAGGGCGGCCCCGCGCGCACTGGCCCTGCGCCATCAGGCGCGGGGAAAGGGCAGGGGAGCTGGCACCCCCCTGCGACGTCGGGGCTTACTGATAACCCTCGGGGAAGGGATCGGGCTCGACCAGCTCGGCGGTCTCGTAGACCACTTCGTACTGGCCGTCCGGCTTGGCCAGACCGACGCGGGTCTTGGACCAGAGGTGATGGTTCTCGTGCACCTTGACGTAGCCTTCGGGCGCGGTGGGCAGTTCGATCCCCGGCGAGGCTTCGCGCACCTTGTCGATGTCGAAGGAGCCGGCCTTTTCCACCGCGGCCTTCCACAGCCAGGGGCCGAGATAGGCGGCCTGGGTCACGTCGCCGATCACCATGTCCTCGCCCCACATCGACTTGAAGGCGGCGACGAACTCGGCGTTGTTGTCGTTGTCCAGCGACTGGAAGTACTTCATGCAGGCATAGGCACCGTCGATGTTCTCGCCGCCGATGCCGCGGATCTCGTCCTCGGTGACCGAGATGGTCAGCAGGATCGGGTCTTCCTTGGTCATGTCGATGCCGGCGGCCTTGAGCTGCTTGTAGAAGGCGACGTTCGAACCGCCGACGACGATGGCATAGATCACGTCGGGTTTCTTGAGACGGATCTTGTTGATCACCGAGTTGAACTGAGTGTGGCCGAGCGGATAATATTCCTCGCCGACGACCTTGCAGCCCTCCATGTAATTCTCGATGTGCTTGCGGGCGATCTTGTTCGAGGTGCGCGGCCAGATGTAATCCGAACCCAGCAGATAGAAGCTCTTGGCGCCCTTGACCTTGTTGACCCAATCGAGGCCGGCGATGATCTGCTGGGTCGCCTCCTGGCCGGTGTAGATCACGTTCGGGCTCTGCTCGAGACCTTCGTAGAAGGTCGGATAGTAGAGCATGCCGTTGTATTGTTCGAAGACCGGCAGAACCGCCTTGCGGCTGGCCGAGGTCCAGCACCCCATGACCGAGGCGACCTTGTCCTGCACCAGCAGTTTCTTGGCCTTTTCGGCGAATGTAGGCCAGTCCGAGGCGCCGTCTTCCTGGACGTATTCGATCTTGCGGCCGAGGATGCCGCCCTGGGCGTTGATCTGCTCGATCGCCAGCTTCTCGGCCTGGACCGAGCCGGTTTCCGAGATCGCCATGGTGCCGGTGACCGAATGCAGGATGCCGATGGTCACGGTGTCATCGGTGACGGCCAGCCCGGTGGTGTTGACCGCGGCGGTGGGGAAATCGGCGGCGCGCAGCCCCTTGGGCGCAAAAAGCGATGCGGTCAACGCCGCGCCCCCGGCCAGCACGGCGCGCCGGCTGAGCCCGTTTGTGCCTTTTGAATTGGCGGAATTGGTCATGGATGCCTCCTTGTTGATCAGTTCATCGCAGTGATGGGCAATGGTGCTGACCCGAGGCTGACAGCAAATGCTGCGATGCAGTATACGTCGATTGACGTATATGAGTGCGCGTTTTTCCCGATCATGATCGGAGGAGGCCCCGCCGGGGCGAAATTGGCCGCCCGGCAGGGGCGGCCCAGGACAGGGGCACCATGGTCGTCGCATTCCGTGCCACCGGCGGACGCCGGAGCTACAACCGTTGGGTTGCCAACGAAACGATGGAGGATTTCGCCCTGCGCTTCACCGCGCGGCGGGCGCGGCGCTGGAGTTTCGGGCGGGTGGCCAATACCGCGCTGGGCTCGATCTCCTTTCTGGCGCTCGAGGCGATTGGCGGCGCGATCACCCTGACCTACGGCTTTGACGCCGCGATCCTCGCCATCATGCTGGCCGGGCTGATCCTGTTCTTGACCGGGCTGCCGATCAGCTATTACGCCGCGCGCTACGGCGTCGATATCGATCTTCTGACCCGCGGCGCGGGGTTCGGCTATATCGGCTCGACGATCACCTCGCTGATCTATGCCAGTTTCACCTTCATCTTCTTCGCGCTCGAGGCGGCGATCCTAGCCTTCGCGCTGGAGTTCTGTTTCGGGGTGCCGGTGGCGTTGGGCTATCTGCTGTCGGGGCTGGTGGTGATCCCTCTGGTGGTCAACGGGTTCTCCAAGATCTCGGCGTTTCAGGCCTGGACCCAGCCGTTGTGGATCGTCCTGCATATCCTGCCCTTCGCGCTGCTGGCGCTCTCGGGGGCGGAGCTGACCAGCTGGACCAGCTACACCGGCGCGCGCGGCGCCGAGGGGCCGACGATGATGATGGTCGGCGCGGCCATGGGCGTGGTGCTGTCGCTCATTGCGCAGATCGGCGAACAGGTCGATATCCTGCGGTTCCTGCCCGAGCCGCGCAGCCCGCGCGAGCGGCGGCGCTGGTGGGCGGCGATGCTGGCCGCCGGGCCGGGCTGGACGGTGTTGGGGGTTGCCAAGATGCTTGCGGGCTCCTTCCTGGTGACGCTCGCAGTAAGCGCGGCGGTGCCACTGCGCCAGGCCACCGATCCGACGCGAATGTATTATGCCGCCTACGACGCGGTGATGCCCTCGGCATTGCTGGCGCTTGTGCTGACCGGCGCCTTCGTGATCCTGTCGCAGCTCAAGATCAACGTGACCAACGCCTATGCCGGCTCGATCGCCTGGTCGAACTTCTTTTCCCGGCTGACCCATTCGCACCCGGGCCGCGTGGTCTGGCTGGTGTTTAACGTGGCCATCGCGCTGATGCTGATGGAACTGGGGGTGTTTCACGCCATCGAGTCGATCCTCGGGCTGTATTCCCATGTCGCGCTGGCCTGGATCGGGGCGCTGACCGCCGATCTGGTGATCAACAAGCCGCTGGGGCTGAGCCCGCGCGGCATCGAGTTCCGCCGCGCCCATCTCTTTGACATCAACCCGGTGGGGACCGGCGCCATGGGGGCGGCGGTGGCACTGTCACTGATGGCCTATGCCGGGCTGTTCGGTGCGCTGGCCGAAAGTTTCTCGGCGCTGGTGGCGCTCTCGGTGGCGATGGTCATGGCGCCGCTGATTGCCTGGAAGACCGGCGGGCGCTACTACATCGCGCGGCCGGGGCCGAAACCCGCGCCACGCCCCGAGTTGCACGCCGGCCAGACCACCGAATGCTGCGTCTGCGAGTTTCGCTTCGACGCCGAGGACATGACCGATTGCCCGTTTTATTCCGGGCCGATCTGTTCGCTCTGCTGCACGCTCGATGCCTCCTGCCGCGATGCCTGCAAGCCGCAGGCGCGCTTTGGCCATGTCTTCACCGCCAGCATGAAGCGCCGCCTGCCCGAGCGGCTCTATCAGGCGCTGGCGACGCGGGTGGCGCTGTTTGCGGTGGCGACCTTCGTTCCGGCCGCGGTCTTTGCGGCCCTGCTCTTGGTGATCCGCGCCAGCGCCGATGGCGGCACGCTCGACGCGGTTCTGGCCATCATCTTCTGCTCGGTTCTGGTGGCGATCGGGGTGATCGTCTGGACCTTCATCCTCACCGCCGAAAGCCACCACAAGGCGCGCGACGAAGCCGATATTCAGACCCAGCGCCTGCTGCGCGAGGTGCGGGCGCATGAACGCACCGACGCGGCGCTTCAGGCGGCCAAGGAAAAGGCCGAGGCCGCCAACCTCGCCAAGACCCGCTACATGGCCGGCATCAGCCACGAGCTGCGCACGCCGTTGAACGCGATCTACGGCTATGCCCAGGTGCTCGAACGCGACGCCAGCCTGCCGCGCAACCACCGCACGGCCGTACAGGCGATCCGGCGCGGGTCCGAGCATCTGGCCGGGTTGATCGAAAATCTGCTGGATATCTCCAAGATCGAGGCCGGGCGGCTGGAGATCCATCGCGACCGCATCAACCTGCCGGCGCTGCTGGGCCAGATTTCGGCGATCTTCGAGCGGCAGGCGCGCGAGAAGGGCCTCGATTTCGGCATCACCACCGAAGGCAAGCTGCCCGATTGGGTCGATTTCGACGAAAAGCGGCTGCGCCAGATCCTGATCAACCTGCTGTCGAACGCCATCAGCTATACGCCCCAGGGCTCGGTCAGCCTGTCCCTGTCCTATCGCAACGAGATCGCGCGTTTCGAGATCGCCGACACCGGCATCGGCATCGAACCGGCCCAGGTCGACCGGATCTGGAAACCCTTCGAGCGGCTGGCGCAGAAGTCCGCTGGCGGCTCGGGTCTGGGGCTGACGATCACCCGGCTGCTGGTCGAGGTGCTCGGCGGCGAGATCACCGTCGACAGCGAGCCCGGCAAGGGCACGACCTTCACTGTGCGGCTGATGCTGCCCTCGGTGCAGGGCGCGGCGGCGCAGGGTCCCGGCTGGGGTCGGTCCGAAGGCCTGGCCGCGATCGGCTACAACGGCGCGCGCAAGACGATCATGGCGGTGGATGACGACGCCGACCACCTGCGGCTGCTGGAAACCGTGCTGCGGCCGATGGGGTTTCTTCTGCAACCGTTTTCCGATGCCGAAACCGCGCTGAGCTTTGTCGACGAGCTTACGCCGGATCTCTTTCTGCTGGATATCGACATGCCCGAAATGACCGGATGGGAACTGGCCGAAGCACTGCGCGCCCGGCCGAAATACCGCGCCACGCCGATCGTCATGGTCACCGGCCATGCGCTTGAGGCCCGCCAGCCGGTGGACCGCGACGGGCTCTACGACGCTTTCGTGGTGAAACCCTATTCGCTCAACGATCTGGTGTCGCGGCTGGCGCGGCTGCTCAAGGTCGATCTGACCTTCGACACCCCGCAGGCCGCTGCGCCCGCGGCCGGTGCCCTGCCGCTGGAGGCGGTGCGGCGGTTGATCGATCTGGCCGATATCGGTCATGCCGCCGGCGTGGTGCGCGAGCTTGACGCGCTGGACCGGGGCGGCGCGTTGGACGGCGCTCTGCGCCGGCGGCTGGACGGGCACCTGGCCGATTTCGACCTCTCCGCCGTGGCGCGAGTGCTGAAGGACATGCAAGGATGACCGATGAAACCGAGGGCGGGCGCTATATCGTGCTGGTGATTGACGATGCCCCCGAGACGCTGGGGCTGGTCAGCGATGCGCTCGAGGGCAATGGCATGACCGTGCTGGTGGCGCGCTCCGGCGAAGAGGGGCTGCGGCTTACCCGGCGGGTGCAGCCCGACGTGATCCTGCTCGATGCGATGATGCCCGGCATGGACGGGTTCGAGACCTGCCGCCGGCTCAAGACCCCGCCGAACTCCGAAAGCGCGCCGGTGATCTTCATGACCGGGCTGACCGAGGGCGAGCACATCCTCGCCGGGCTGCGCGCCGGAGGCGTCGATTATGTCACCAAGCCGGTGGTCGTCGACGAGCTGATCGCCCGGATCACCCGCCATGTGATGAACGCCCGCGCGATCCAGATGGCCCGCGCGGCGCTGGATTACACCGGCCAGAACGTGATCGGCGTGTTGCCGGACGGCCGGCTGTCTTGGGGCACCCGCGGCGCGCTGGCCAGGATCGGCGCCGATTTCGCCGAGGGCCGGGCCAGCGACCGCCTGCGAGGCTGGCTGGACGAGGTGGCGCGGATGCCGGTGTCGCAAGCGCGGCCGCTGGTGCTGGGCGCCCTGACGCTGACCCTGATCGGGCTGGCCGAGGGCGAGCTGATGATCCGCCTGCGCGCTGCCGGCGGCCAGGCCGAGAACCAGCGGCTGGCCGAGGGCTTCGGCCTGACCGCCCGCGAGGCCGAAGTGCTGCTCTGGCTGTCCCACGGCAAGACCAACCGCGACATCGCCGATATCCTCTCGGTCAGCGCCCGGACGGTCAACAAGCACCTCGAACAGGTGTTTCACAAGATGGGCGTCGACAACCGCACCTCGGCCGCGGTGATGGCCGACCGGGTCTTGCAGGCGGACTGAGGTATCAATTTACCATAATCCGGATTCTGCGTGGCGCGACGATTGCTGGGGCACATTCTAAACTCCGTTGCGACAAATCCCCTATCCTGCTGAAAAGCAAGGAGAACGGACAGTGGCCCATACAGAGCTGAATTTACGCGAACGACGTGCGATCGAGGATATGCTGTACACGAAAGTGCCGGTCAGCAGGATTGCGGCGGAAATCGGCAGGCACCGCTCGACGATCTATCGCGAGAGCAAGCGCAACTCCTTCAGCGACGAGGAACTACCGTATCTGGACGGCTACTACGGGATCAATGCTCAGCGTTATGCCGCCGCCCGGCGCACCCGTCGTCGCAAGCTGATCCGGCTGCCCGAGCTGCGCGAAGCGGTGATCGACCGCCTCAAGGAAGGTTGGTCTCCCGAGCAGATCGCCGGCCGCCTCGGGTTCGAAGGCCAACCCATCCGCATCAGCCACGAGACGATATACGCCCATGTCTACAGCCGCGAAGGTCAGTCCGCCGCGCTGGCGCGGTATCTGCCCAGCCGCCGCAAGAAACGCAAACCGCGCTATGCCAGACGCCCGCGCGGCCTTGTTTTCCCGCCGGATCGGTCGATCCATGGACGGCCGGAGTATGTGAAGACCCGTGAGACATTTGGTGAATGGGAAGGCGATCTGATGATCTTCGAGAAGGCCCAGGGCAAGATGAACGTGGCTTCGCTGGTGGAACGCAAGACCCGTTTCGCCATGCTGTTCCGCAACAACGACCGCAGCTCGACGCAGTTCATGAACCGTCTGATGGACGTGATGGTCTCCCTGCCCCAACCGGCCCGCCGCTCGATCACCTTTGACCGCGGTCTCGAATTTCGCGAATGGCGCAAGTTGCAGCCCGGGATCGGCACCGTGGCGTGGTTCTGTGACCCGCAGGCGCCGTGGCAAAAGGGCTCGGTCGAGAACCTGAACAAGCGCGCGCGCCGTTACCTGCCTAGGG
>NZ_FNYY01000012.1 GCF_900109145.1 Marinovum algicola | reverse complement strand
GGGCTGGTCTGTTTTGGCGGTATATTTTTGTGTGTAGATTTGGTTGCGGGGAGAGGATTTGAACCTCTGACCTTCAGGTTATGAGCCTGACGAGCTACCGGGCTGCTCCACCCCGCGACACTTTTGTTGGCCTGCTGCCTTGCGGTTGCTTGAGGCCGGTGCGGCCTCGCGCCTGACGGCTGTTTGAGGCCTGGGTGTTTCATCGTTTTGAGAGATACGTATTCTCGGGGCTTATCAGGTTTGGCGATGACCTACTCTCCCACGTCTTGAGACGCAGTACCATTGGCGCGACGGCACTTAACGGCCGGGTTCGGGATGGGACCGGGTGTTTTGCTCGTGCTGTGATCACCAAACCGGGAAAGCCCCGGTATTTTGCGCTACCGCCTATTCGGCTACTTGAGCGCGTTATGCGTTCAAGGCCGTAAGACAGAGGCAAATTCCAAGTCAAGTTACTGATATATGTGTGTGTAGTTTGCTTTGATCGTGACCAGTTTGACAAATCTGTCTGTTACTGGATCAAATCAAGCCTATCGGACCATTAGTACCGGTCAACTGAATGCATTACTGCACTTACATCTCCGGCCTATCGACGTGGTGGTCTACCACGGTCCTCAGGGATACCTTGTTTTGAGGGGGGCTTCCCGCTTAGATGCCTTCAGCGGTTATCCTGTCCGATCATAGCTACCCTGCACTGCTGCTGGCGCAACAACAGGTCCACCAGTGGATCGTTCACCCCGGTCCTCTCGTACTAGGGGCAACTCCTCTCAAGTATCCTACACCCACGGCAGATAGGGACCGAACTGTCTCACGACGTTCTAAACCCAGCTCACGTACCTCTTTAAACGGCGAACAGCCGTACCCTTGGGACCTGCTCCAGCCCCAGGATGAGATGAGCCGACATCGAGGTGCCAAACACTGCCGTCGATATGGACTCTTGGGCAGTATCAGCCTGTTATCCCCGGCGTACCTTTTATCCGTTGAGCGATGGCCCTTCCACTCGGGACCACCGGATCACTATGACCGACTTTCGTCTCTGCTCGTCTTGTCAGACTTGCAGTCAGGCTGGCTTCTGCCATTGCACTCAACGACCGATTTCCGACCGGTCTGAGCCAACCATCGCGCGCCTCCGTTACTCTTTAGGAGGCGACCGCCCCAGTCAAACTACCCGCCACGCAGGGTCCCGGATCCGGATAACGGACCGCGGTTAGACATCAAGAATGCAAAGGGTGGTATCTCAAGGGAGGCTCCACGCAAACTGGCGTTCGCGCTTCAAAGCCCACCACCTATCCTGCACATTGCAGTCCTGATGCCAGTGCGAAGCTGTAGTAAAGGTGCACGGGGTCTTTCCGTCTAACCGCGGGAAGCCTGCATCTTGACAGGCAATTCAATTTCGCTGAGTCGATGTTGGAGACAGCGGGGAAGTCGTTACGCCATTCGTGCAGGTCGGAACTTACCCGACAAGGAATTTCGCTACCTTAGGACCGTTATAGTTACGGCCGCCGTTTACCTGGGCTTCAATTCAAGGCTCTCACCTCTCCTTTTAACCTTCAGGCACCGGGCAGGCGTCAGACCCTATACGTCGTCTTGCGACTTCGCAGAGCCCTGTGTTTTTAGTAAACAGTCGCCACCCCCTGGTTTGTGCCCCCAGCCCCTAGTTGCCTAGGAACCGGGCCTCCTTCTCGCGAACTTACGGAGGTATTTTGCCGAGTTCCTTCAACATCGTTCTCTCAAGCGCCTTGGTATTCTCTACCAGTCCACCTGTGTCGGTTTAGGGTACGGTCTGATGGAGGGCTATTTCCAGGGACCAATAAGCAGCCCATTCAATCCGATAAGAATGAACTACCCTCTTGATCCGTCACATCCTCCTGGCCCACGAATATTAACGTGGTTCCCATCGGCTACGCATTTCTGCCTCGCCTTAGGGGCCGGCTTACCCTGCTCAGATTAGCTTTAAGCAGGAACCCTTGGACTTTCGGCGAGAGTGTCTCTCACACTCTTTGTCGCTACTCATGTCATCATTCTCGCTAGTGATCTCTCCACCGGATCGCTCACGCGCCGGCTTCACAGAAAGAACCCGTTCCTCCAAGGCGATCCGAAGATCGCTAAAGAGGAGAGGTCCTATGTCACACTACGCTCTGCTACCATGCCTTACGGCATCCTAAGCTTCGGCTCATGGCTTGAGCCCCGTTACATCTTCGCCGCAGGACAACTTGTTTAGACCAGTGAGCTGTTACGCTATCTTTAAAGGATGGCTGCTTCTAAGCCAACCTCCTGGTTGTTTTGGTCGTCCCACCTGCTTTCCCACTTAGCCATGAATTGGGGGCCTTAGCTGTAGGTCAGGGTTGTTTCCCTCTCCACTACGGACGTTAGCATCCGCAGTGTGTCTGCCATCTAGTACTCCCGGGTATTCGGAGTTTGGTTAGGATCAGTAAGCCTGTGGGGCCCCATTACCCATCCAGTGCTCTACCCCCCGGGGTATTCGGATGACGCTCTACCTAAATAGATTTCGCAGAGAACCAGCTATCTCCGAGTTTGATTGGCCTTTCACCCCTAGGCACAACTCATCCCGACCTTTTTCAACAGGTGTGGGTTCGGACCTCCAGTAAGTGTTACCTTACCTTCATCCTGGTCATGCCTAGATCACTCGGTTTCGGGTCTAATGCATCTAACTCAGTCGCCCTATTAAGACTCGCTTTCGCTGCGCCTACACCTAACGGCTTAAGCTTGCTAGATACACTAAGTCGATGACCCATTATACAAAAGGTACGCCGTCACAAGACTGGACACTAATAATAATCTCGATGCTACCGCGTCGGAATGGACACCCGCAGGTGCACCGTCTCGACACCGGGGTTCTCGTCGTAAATCCCCGCGTTCGACCGATGGTCGAAGCCGAGACCGAACCGCCATCCCCGGCGGTTTTCCCAGCCGGCCTCGATGCCCGAGCGGAACACGATGGGCCCGCCCAGATCAAGACCGTCACCGGCCCGGTAAAGGCCGGTCATCGCATGCAGCTCGGCATAGAACGGGGTCGATCCGAAGCTCTGCCTGTAGGTCTGGCCGAAGCCGACCCAAGCCTCACCCTTGTCGCCGATGCTGAGCCCCACAGCCTGGCCGAACGGCCCGATGCGGTGTCCCAGATCGTAGCGCAGGTAAGCCTCGCCACCCGTCTCTGCCCGGCGTTCAAGAACCTGCCCGCCCGAGATCGCAACGCGGGGCGCTGTCTCGGTCCGGCCGACGCAGCCCGTCTCCGTGCCGCAATAGTTCAATCCCATATCCGCCAGCCCTGCGACCAGCATGAGAATTGCAAAGGTTCCGTCTGCCATCTTCGTCTCCCGGTTTCCGGGATCAGAGGTGCATCAGATTGTCATTAGAGTCCAGTCAAGCTCCGACTGATTGTAGGCGTTCGGTTTCAGGTACTGTTTCACTCCCCTCGTCGGGGTGCTTTTCACCTTTCCCTCACGGTACTGGTTCGCTATCGGTCAGTAAGGAGTACTTAGCCTTCGAAGGTGGTCCTCCGATCTTCAGACAGAATTTCACGTGTTCCGCCCTACTTAATACGTCTGATCATGCTTCATATACGGGACTGTCACCCACTCTGGTTGGCCATTCCATGCCATTCTATTCACACTCACAGCTCGGCTGGTCCCCGTTCGCTCGCCGCTACTAGGGGAGTATCAATTGATGTCCTTTCCTCCGGGTACTTAGATGTTTCAGTTCCCCGGGTTTGCTCTTAAAACCCTATGTATTCAGGTCTCAAGTACCTGGTCATGCACATTATAAACAACCGAAGTTATTATAATGAACATTCAGGTGGGTTCCCCCATTCGGAAATTCATGGATCAAAGCCTATTCTCGGCTCCCCATGACTTATCGCAGAGTATCACGTCCTTCATCGCCTCTTACTGCCAAGGCATCCACCAAACGCCCTTCTCGCGCTTGATTTGATCCAGAAAGAGACAGATTCGCTTGCGCTACCGCCTATTCGGCTACTTGAGCGCGGTTAAACACCAGGCAGCCAGCCGTATCGCAATATGTGCAAATGCTCTTTCCGATCAAAAGCAAACTATCCCATGCTGATCATTGATCAGCATCAGTTAGTGTACTTGACTTGGACAACGCTGTTCTTTTCGATCCGGGATACACAGGCTGGAGTGAGGAAGCATTCCAGAATGTGCCTTCTGCCGAAGCAGAACCAAACCGAGGTCAATCCCATACTCGGGTGACCAAACAGTGTTGATATTTGTATCTCTCTAAACGATGTCAAAGGCTTTCCGAAGAAAGCCAACGTCCGATTGGACGGTTAAACACTCAGACAGTGCTTAACGATCTAATCGACCGGGTCAGAACAATGTCATCTCGCACGCACCTGGCTGCGCCACGTGCTTTCGCTCGCCGTCACCTCGCGTCGCGATGTGACGTTGGTGGAGCCTAGGAGGATCGAACTCCTGACCTCCTGAATGCAAATCAGGCGCTCTCCCAGCTGAGCTAAGGCCCCTTTGATGATCCGCCTGCGGATCATCAAAGGGGCCGTAAACCCGACAGGTGATTCCGAAGGAAATCACCGAGAGGGGAAAGACCCTGCGATCCGCTTGTGGTTCAGCCGTGTCGCAGGTGCTTGGCCATGCCAAGCACTGCCGCGACCGTCATTTTCGCCTCCGGCGAAGATGACGTTGGTGGGTCGAGGAGGACTTGAACCTCCGACCTCACGCTTATCAGGCGTGCGCTCTAACCACCTGAGCTACCGACCCAAGTTGATATTGCCTGCTGGCAAATATCGACGGGCCGGCGGCCCGCTTGTTCTGTCTGAAGAGATATGAGGACGGTCGGGTTCAAGCTCTTGAGGAGCTGATATTGCTTCCGCTTATGTCCTACCGCCTTGCGGCTACTTGAGGACTGGAAGCTGCTAAGTGTTTCACGATCAGGAGCAAGCTCTTGATACCAGAAACATCCTTAGAAAGGAGGTGATCCAGCCGCAGGTTCCCCTACGGCTACCTTGTTACGACTTCACCCCAGTCGCTGAGCTCACCGTGGTCCGCTGCCTCCTCGAAAGGTTGGCGCACGGCCTTCGGGTGAACCCAACTCCCATGGTGTGACGGGCGGTGTGTACAAGGCCCGGGAACGTATTCACCGCGTCATGCTGTTACGCGATTACTAGCGATTCCGACTTCATGCCGTCGAGTTGCAGACGACAATCCGAACTGAGACAGTTTTTTGGGATTAACCCATTGTCACTGCCATTGTAGCACGTGTGTAGCCCAACCCGTAAGGGCCATGAGGACTTGACGTCATCCACACCTTCCTCCCGCTTATCACGGGCAGTTTCCATAGAGTGCCCAGCCGAACTGCTGGCAACTAGGGATGTGGGTTGCGCTCGTTGCCGGACTTAACCGAACATCTCACGACACGAGCTGACGACAGCCATGCAGCACCTGTCACTCAGTCCCCGAAGGGAACCATCGATCTCTCGATGTAGCTGAGGATGTCAAGGGTTGGTAAGGTTCTGCGCGTTGCTTCGAATTAAACCACATGCTCCACCGCTTGTGCGGGCCCCCGTCAATTCCTTTGAGTTTTAATCTTGCGACCGTACTCCCCAGGCGGAATGCTTAATCCGTTAGGTGTGTCACCGAATAGCATGCTACCCGACGACTGGCATTCATCGTTTACGGTGTGGACTACCAGGGTATCTAATCCTGTTTGCTCCCCACACTTTCGCACCTCAGCGTCAGTATCGAGCCAGTGAGCCGCCTTCGCCACTGGTGTTCCTCCGAATATCTACGAATTTCACCTCTACACTCGGAATTCCACTCACCTCTCTCGAACTCAAGACCAGGAGTTTTGGAGGCAGTTCCGGGGTTGAGCCCCGGGATTTCACCCCCAACTTTCTGATCCGCCTACGTGCGCTTTACGCCCAGTAATTCCGAACAACGCTAACCCCCTCCGTATTACCGCGGCTGCTGGCACGGAGTTAGCCGGGGTTTCTTTACCAGATACTGTCATTATCATCTCTGGCGAAAGAGCTTTACGACCCTAAGGCCTTCATCACTCACGCGGCATGGCTGGATCAGGCTTGCGCCCATTGTCCAAGATTCCCCACTGCTGCCTCCCGTAGGAGTCTGGGCCGTGTCTCAGTCCCAGTGTTGCTGATCATCCTCTAAAACCAGCTATAGATCGTAGACTTGGTAGGCCGTTACCCCACCAACTATCTAATCTAACGCGGGCCGATCCTTCACCGATAAATCTTTCCCCCGAAGGGCGTATGCGGTATTACTCACCGTTTCCAGTGGCTATTCCGCAGTGAAGGGCACGTTCCCACGCGTTACTAACCCGTCCGCCGCTAGCTCCGAAGAGCTCGCTCGACTTGCATGTGTTAGGCCTGCCGCCAGCGTTCGTTCTGAGCCAGGATCAAACTCTCAAGTTGAAACGCTGTCACCAGCGTATCCTTGACGTTCGAACCTCTGCACATCTTCAATACTTCAGGTCCGCTTTGGGGGCAGAACCCTATGTCCACCCGGCTAAGGATTGGACACGTATTGAAAGTCATCTGTTTGATTGTGCTTCTGGTTTCCTAAAGAAACCGAAAGCCGCTCAAACAGTGAAGCTGACACTGGATCATCGGGTCGAAACCCTACCAGCGTTGATATACAGACGTCGTTCGTCGAAACGAACCAAACCGCCCACATATCTCTTCAGATACCATCAATTTCAAACAGCGTAGAGACAAAAACCAACCGGATGCGCCCTAACTTCTTGGCGCGCCCGCCCGTCATTCCCTCAAAATCTTCCGCCTCGTCTGCGTCAGCGTCTCGTTGCCTCGTCGCCGCCGCCCCGTCTGGCGTCCCGTTGTGCGCCTCAGCGCCGCCGGTGAGGGGGCTTTTACGTATACCCACACAAACCCGCAAGCGCTTTTTCACTCAAATCCAAAACTTTCTAACACAAATACAAAAAATGACACAAAATCATAAGGTTACTGTTACAAAAATCGGCAAGATTTTTGCCGGACAGCGCTTTCCTTGGCGGTCCGGGCCGCCGGATTCCCCGGATTTCACCGGAAAACCCGACTCGCCCCCCGCGATTCACCCCAAAATCACCCGCGATTCAGCCTGTCCGGCGATTCCGGGCCGGGTTTCGAAGGTGGTTCCCTGGTGATCCTCCGGACTGGAGAGGCCCTCAGCGGCACTTGTGACGAACATTTTCTCGAGATTCGCGCCACCAAAGGCCGGACAGGTGGTCTGACGGCCGGAAATCGCGATCGCCCGGTCGAATCTGCCGTCGGAATCGTAGCACGCCACCCGGCCCGCGCCCCATTGCGCATTCCAGAGGCCGCCGGCGCTGTCGACAACCGACCCGTCGGGGTTGAGCCCTTCATCGCGCAGGTCGACAAAGACTTCGGGCTTGCCCGCAGGCCATCCCTCGCGGTCGAGCGCCTGTACCATGATCTGGCGGGTCGGGGTGTCGGCATAATAGGCATGACGCCCGTCGGGGGCGAAACAGATCGAATTGGAAATGCTGATTTCGGGAAAGAGCACCTCGAGCGCGCCCCGGTAGTAGCGATAGATCGCCCCTGCCCCGGGTTCGGCCTCAATCCCCATGGTGCCGATCCAGAAACCGCCGGCCGGGTCGGCGCGTCCGTCGTTCGACCGGGTCAACCCGTTGTCGGCCTCGAGCGGCAGGATCACCTCATGATCGCCGCTGGGGATGTCGAAGCGCAGCAGCGCGCTCTGCGAGGCGATCATCAGGGTGTCGCGGTCGATCCAGCCGGCAGCCGAGACATATTCATCGAACTCCCAGGCCAGGGCGGTGTCGCCATCGCGGCTCATCAGCCGCTTGCCGAGGATATCGAACCAGAAGAGCTGCTGCCGCTCGGGGTGCCAGAGCGGCCCCTCTCCAAGCTGGCAGGCGCGGGCGTCATATATGTCTGTGGTCATGTCAGGGTCTTTCTTGCTGGCAGAGACAAGACGCGCAGGTCCATCACACTGCGCGCCGCCTGGAGGCCTGTCGGGTCTGGCGATTTGATCCCATCCGCCATGCCCATGCGTCAAGCAAAGATCGGGGCCGGCGGCACGGCCCGCCCCGATCATAAAAAAGGGGCGCCCGATGAGCGCCCCCTTCCGTTATTCTGCGGCCACCGCCTCTTGCCGCTGGCTGCCAAGCCCCGCGACCGTCACCTCCATGACGTCGCCGGGCCGCAGGAAGCGTTGCGGCGACATCCCCATGCCGACGCCGGCCGGGGTGCCGGTGGCAATGATGTCGCCGGGCTGAAGCTTCATGAACTGGCTCATGTAAGACACGATCTCGCGCACCGAAAAGATCATGTCGGAGGTGTTCGAGGATTGCACCGTCTCGCCATTGAGCGCCAGGCTCACATCCAGCGCCTGCGGATCGGGCACGTCGTCGGCGGTCACCAGCCAGGGGCCGATCGGGGCAAAGCTCGGTGCCGACTTGCCCTTGATCCACTGACCCAGCCGTTCGATCTGATAGGCCCGCTCGGACACGTCATTGACGGTACAATAGCCCGCGACATGCTCCAGCGCCGTTTCCTCCGAGACATAATGCGCCTCGCGGCCGATCACGACGCCCAGTTCGACCTCCCAATCGGTCTTTTCCGAGCCGCGCGGGATGATCACCGGGTCGAAGGGACCGGACAGGGCCGAGGTCGCCTTGGAAAACAGAACCGGTTCGCTGGGCGCGTCGAGACCGGATTCCTTGGCGTGCAGCGCATAGTTCAGCCCGACGCAAAAGAAGTTCGGCACCGACGACAGGCAGGCGCCGACCCGCCCCGGCGCGGCGACCAGCGGCAGCTGCGCCGGGTCGATCCCGCGCAGCTCGTCCAGGGTGGCCAGCGCCGCGCCCGACAGATCGGGCAGATGCGCGCTCAGATCGCGGACATTGCCCTCGGCGTCGAGCATGCCGGTCTTTTCGGCGCCGATCTCGCCGTATCGCAGGAGTTTCATCTCACATCATCCTTCTTGCCTGAAAATGGGTCTTTTGCCCCGGCGCCCGCACCGCCATCGCCAATCGCGGGCCGGCCGGAGCTTTGTCTTCGGGTCACATATGTCTTGCGACGGAGGGGCCGCGCCTCAGCCCCGTCCGATATAAGGCATGCCGCTGGCCATCACCGTCATGAATTGCACATTCGCCGCCAGCGGCAGCCCGGCCATGTGCAGCACCGACTCCGCCACATGCGCCACGTCCATCACCGGCTCCACCGCGATTTCGCCATCGGCCTGGGGCACGCCCCGCGTCATCTTTTCGGCCATCTCGGTCAGCGCATTGCCGACGTCGATCTGGCCGCAGGCGATGTTGTAGGGCCGCCCGTCCAGCGAGATCGACCGCGTCAGCCCGGTGATCGCATGTTTCGAGGCAGTATAGGGTGCCGAGCCCCAGCGCGGCACATATGCCGAAACCGAACCGTTGTTGATGATCCGGCCGCCCTGCGGATCCTGCGCCTTCATCCGGGCAAAGGCGGCGCGGGCGCAGATGAAGCTGCCCGTGACATTGATGTCGATGCAGCGTCGCCAGTCGGCAACCGGGACGGCGTCGATAGTGGCCCCCAGCGCCGAAACACCGGCGTTGTTGAACAACACGTCGATCTGGCCCCAGGCCTCCTGCGCGGCGTCAAAAGCCGCGTCGACCGCCACCTCGTCGGTCACGTCGCAGGGCAGCGCCAGCACCCCGTCGTATCGGTCGGCCAGCGCCTCCAGCGGCTCCGGCCGGCGCCCGATCACCGCGACCCGCCAGCCCGCCTCGGCGAACGTTTCGGCGCAGGCCTTGCCAATGCCGGCGCCCCCGCCGGTGATGATGATGCTCTTCATGGTCTCTCCCTCCCCTGCGGCGCGACCGAAGTCGTCAAGCCCACTCGGCCGGGCTGGTCGAACCGTCAGTGATTGTCGCGCGGCAGGTCTTTCCTGATCCGCTGATAGGCCGTCGCCAGCTCCAGACAGCCGCCCTCGGCCAATTGCCCGACGTGCCGGCGATAGATTTCCTGCCACGGTGTCTGGCTGCGGATCTCCGGCGCCTCCCAGGCGTCGCGCCGCGCCTGCCACTCGGCTTCGTCAACCAGCGCGTCCATCCGCGAGGCATTGAGATCGAGCCGCACCCGGTCGCCGGTCTGCAAGAGCGCCAGCCCGCCGCCCACCACGGCCTCGGGCGAGGCATTGAGGATCGAGGGGCTTTCGGATGTGCCCGATTGCCGGCCGTCGCCGACGGTGGGCAGATGGTTGATCCCCTGTTTCAAGAGCGCATCGGGCGGCTGCATGTTCACCACCTCGGCCGAACCGGGGTAACCGACACAGCCGACATTGCGGACAAAGAGAATGCTGCGCTCGTCGATCTCGAGCCCGGCATCGTTGATCCGGTCGTGATAATCCTCGGGGCCTTCAAAGACCACGGCGCGCGCCTCGTAGATGCCTTCCTGGCCGGGCTCGGACAGGAAGCGCTGGCGGAAATCCTCGGAAATCACGCTGGTCTTCATCAGCGCCGAGTCAAACAGATTGCCCGACAGCACCTTGAACCCGGCCTGCTCGCGCAGCGGCCGGTCATACGGACGGATCACATCCGTATCGACGCTTTCCACCCCGGCGAGATTGACGCCCATGGTGTTGCCGGTCGCCGTCATCGCGGCCTCGTGCAGCTTTCCGGCCTTGAGCAGCTCGCCCATGACCGCCGGCACCCCGCCGGCGCGGAAAAAGCTCTCGCCCAGGTATTCGCCGGCGGGCTGCATGTTGACCAGCAGCGGCACGTCAAAGCCGATGGTTTCCCAATCGGTCACATCCAGCGCCACCCCGGCATGACGGGCAATCGCCTGAAGATGCGGCGGCGCATTGGTGCTGCCACCGATGGCGCCATTGACGATGATGGCGTTCTCAAAGGCCGCGCGGCTCAGGATGTCGGAGGGTTTCAGATCGTCATAGGTCATCCGAACGATGTGCTTGCCGGTCTCATAGGCCATCGCCATGCGCTCGCGGAACGGCGCGGGGATGGCGGAACTGCCGGTCAGGGTCATGCCCAGCGCCTCGGCCATGGCGTTCATGGTCGAGGCGGTGCCCATGGTGTTGCAATGCCCGAGCGACGGCGCCGAGGAACAGACCCGGCTCATGAACTCCTCGTAATCGATCTTGCCTTCCGCCAGCAGACGGCGGCTCTCCCAGACGATGGTGCCCGATCCGGCCCGCTCGCCCTTCCACCAGCCATCCAGCATCGGCCCACCGTTGAGCGCGATTGCCGGCAGATCCACCGTCGCCGCGCCCATCAGCATGGCGGGTGTGGTCTTGTCGCAGCCGGTGGTCAGCACCACGCCGTCAATCGGATAGCCGTGCAGCACCTCGACAAGGCTCAGGTAGGCGAGGTTGCGGTCCAGCGCGGCGGTGGGCCGCTTGCCGGTCTCCTGAATCGGATGCACCGGAAATTCCATCGGAATGCCGCCGGCGGCGCGGATGCCGGCCTTGATCCGGTCCATCAGAAAGACGTGGATCTTGTTGCAGGGGGCCAGATCGCTGCCGGTGTTGGCGATGCCGATCACCGGCTTGCCGCCCTGAAGCTCTTCGCGGGTGTATTCCTGGTTCTGATAGCGCTCGAGGTAGAGTGCGGTCATGCCCGGGTTGTTGGGGTTGTCGAACCACTCCTGCGACCGGAATTGCTTGTTGGCACGCGTGTCACTCATGGCTGTCTCCGGCTGTTGTCCCGCCTCTGGGTCAGCGTTGGAATGGCACAGCGCGGACCCGAGGGCAATCACCGAGGCCCCGGCCCCCATGGTACCGCTCCCAAAAGCGCGATACGACAGGAGCCAGACATCAGGCCGGGCAAGGGAGAGATCGCATGGCACATGAGGCTGCAATCGAGGCGCTGCGCGCGCTGCTGGGCGACAGGCTCGCCACCTCCGACAGCCACCGCGAGCTGCATGCGCAGAACGAGGCCTATTTCGCGCGCGCGCTGCCGGATGCCGTGGCCTATCCCGAGACCACCGAGGAAGTCTCGCGCATTCTGGCGATCTGCCACGAGGCGCGTTGCCCGGTCACGCCCTTTGCCGCCGCCTCCTCGCTCGAGGGCCAGCATCTGCCGATTGCGGGCGGCGTCAGTCTCGACATGGGCCGAATGACCCGGGTGCTGGCGGTCAATGCCGAGGATCTCAACTGCACCGTCCAGCCCGGCCTGACCCGCGAGGCGCTCAACACCGAACTGCGCGCCACCGGGCTGTTCTTTCCTATCGATCCCGGCGCCAATGCCTCGATCGGCGGCATGGCCGCGACCCGCGCCAGCGGCACTATGGCGGTGCGATACGGTACCATGCGCGAGGCGGTGCTGGCGCTCGAGGTGGTGATGGCCGACGGCACCGTCATCCGCACCGGCAGCCAGGCACGCAAATCCGCGACCGGCTATGACCTGACCCATCTCATTGTCGGATCCGAAGGCACGTTGGGCGTGATCACCGAGGTCACCCTGCGGCTTTATGGCCAGCCCGAAGCGATCAGCGCCGCCACCTGCCGGTTCGAAAGCGTCGAGGATGCGGTCAACTGCGTGATCCTGACCATCCAGTCCGGCCTGCCGATGGCACGGATCGAGCTGGTGGACGAGATGATGGTGCGCGGTTTCAACCTGTCGGGCGATGCCGGCCTGCCGGAAAAGCCGCATCTCTTTCTCGAATTCCACGGCACCCCGGCCGGCGTCGCCGAACAGGCGGCGACCTTCGCAGAAATCGCCGAGGATTTCGGCGCAACCGGCTTTGCCAAGGCCGACAGGCCCGAGGACCGATCCTGGCTCTGGGCCCTGCGCCACGGCGCGCATTACGCCAATTCCGCGCTCGAGCCGGGCAAGCGGACGCTGGCCACCGATGTCTGTGTCCCGATCTCGAAACTCGCCGAGGCGGTGACCGCCGCGCAGCGCAAATCCCGCGATCTGGGCCTGACCTGCACCATCGTCGGCCATGTCGGCGACGGCAACTTTCACTGCGGCGTACGGGTCGATCCCGAAGACGCCGACGAGCTGAAAAAGGTCAAGGGCTTCGTCAACGAGCTCAATGACCTGGCCCTGTCGCTGGGCGGCACGGTGTCGGGCGAACATGGCATCGGCATCGGCAAACAGGCTTATATGACGCGCGAGCACGGCGCGGCGCTGGGTTACATGCGGGCGCTGAAACAGGCCTATGATCCGCGCGGCATCCTCAACCCCGGCAAGCTGCTGCCGCCCGAGGTGGCCTGACCCGGGGCACTGCCTGGGTTCTGTACCTTTCGCCGCCCAGCGCATATTAACATACCAGCTCGCCACCGGCCGCGTTCCGGCCGGCCCCGGGCCAAACAAGATGAGGACGATACCGTGACCACCCCAGCTCTCGCGCCCCGCGCAGCTCAGACCGTCTTGCCCCGCGCCCATGCGGCACAGGGAGGGCTGCGCTGATGCCCGATTTCCTCGCGCTCGGAGAATGCATGGTCGAGATCGGCCCGGTCGAGAATGGCAAATGCCGCCGGGGCTTTGCCGGCGACACCTTCAACACCGCATGGTACGCCCGCAGATTGCTGCCCGAGAGCTGGACCGTGGGCTATGGCTCCTGCATCGGCAATGACGCGATCTCCGAAGAGATGGCCGCCTATATGGAAAGCCACGGCATCGACACCAGCGCCATGCGCCGGCTCGCGGATCGCACCGTCGGGCTCTACATGATCTCGCTCCAGGACGGCGAGCGCAGCTTTTCCTACTGGCGCGGGCAATCCGCCGCCCGGGCGATGGCCGAAGACCCGGAGTGGCTGGAAGAAATCACCAGCGGCCGCGACATCATCCATTTTTCCGGCATCACCCTGGCGATCCTGCCGCCCGAACAACGCCAGACCTTCTGTGACGTGCTGAGCCGTGCCCGCGACGGCGGCGCGCAGGTGGCTTTCGACACCAACTTGCGGCCCAAGCTCTGGGGCAGCGAAGAGGCGATGCGCGCCGGGCTCACGCTCGGCGCCTCGGTGGCCGATGTGGTGCTGCCCTCGTTCGACGAGGAAACCGCGCTGTTTGGCGATGCCACGCCGGAAGACACGATCCGGCGCTACCGCGACGGCGGCGCAAAGCTGATCGCGGTCAAGGATGGCGGCGGGCCGCTGACGGTCTGGACCAAGGACAGCGGCAGCGCCACGCTGCAACCGCAAAAGGTCACCCCGGTCGACACCACCGCCGCCGGCGACAGCTTTGCCGCCGGCCTGCTGGCCTCGCTGGCCACCGGGCATGATCTGGAAGCGGCCGCCACCCGCGCCATGGCGCTGGCGGCCGAGGTGATCCAGGCGCCCGGCGCACTGGTGCCGGAGATCTTCGAAAACGGCCGCTTTGCCTGACGGGCTCCGGCGGCGAAGACGCCGCCGGGCTGCTCAGTTCACCGGCGTCAGAAGAGCGGCGCCGGAAAGATGCGCCGCCAGGTTGTCGCGCTGAAGCCGGGCCATGGCGGCGCGGGTTTCCACCGAGCCGGAGCCCTGATGCGGCTGGATCACCACATTGGGCAGGGCGTAGAACCGCGGATCGATCTGCGGCTCGTTCAGGAACACGTCGAGCCCCGCTCCGGCCAGCTCTCCGGCCTCGAGCGCGTCGAGCATCGCCGCCTCGTCGATCGTCGAGCCGCGCGAGATGTTGATGATCACGCCGCGTGGCCCCAGCGCCGCGATCACCTCTTTCGAGACATACCCCTCGGTCGCCGGCCCGCCGACCAGCGCGATGAAAAGGACATCCACCGCCTCTGCCAGCGCCACCGGATCGGCGTGATAGCGCCAGCCCGGCGTCTCCTTTTCCGACCGCGCGTGGTAATGCAGCTCGCATTTGAAGGCAGCAAGCCGGTCGGCGATCTCGCGCCCGATGCGGCCGAGGCCGACGATGCCGACGCGGGCACCGCTGAGCTTGCGGTTGCGGCGGTACTCGCCCTCCTGCGCCCACCGCCCGGACCGCGCCCAGGCCGAGGCCTGCTCCATCTCTCGCCCCTGCATCAGCCAGAGCGCGATGGCCAGATCAGCCACATCGTCATTGAGCACATCCGGCGTATTGGTCACCGTGATGCCGCGTGCGCTGGCGGCCTCGATGTCGATCGAATCGTAGCCCACGCCGTAATTCGCCACGAGCCGCAGGTTCGGCAGATGCGCCATCTCTGCGGCGCCGAATCCCTGATGGCCCTTGTAGGCGACACCGGTAATCTCCGCGCGCAGCGGGTGCGGCAGGTTGGCGATCTCGCGCTCCTCGGCCAACGGGTGACACTCGAACGCCGCCGCCAGCGCCGCGCCTTCCTCTTCGGTATAGGCCCCGATGGCCAGAACTTTCGTCACAACACTTTCTCCTAACAAATTGTCAGCCGGCAATCCGGCCCTGATAAAGCCGCACGCGAATGCCGCCGTGATCGACCACCGGGCCGGGCTCGAGCTTGAGCCCGGTGGCCCGCGCCAAGCCGGCCTCGCTGGTCACGACGCCGACATGCCAGCCGGCGAATCGCTGTTTCAGCACCTGCCCGAAGCTGCCGTACAGCCCGTAGAGCAGCTTCTTGTTGCCGATCCGGCCGCCATACGGCGGATTGGCGATGACCAACCCCTTGGGTCCGTCGGGCGGGGTCAGGTCGCTGATCGCGTGATGGCGGAACCGGGCGATCTGATCGACGCCGGCGCGCGCGGCGTTTTCGCGGGCGTTGGCGATCGCGCCTTCATTGCGGTCGGAGCCGTGAAAGATCAGCGGGGTCTCGCGCGGCGTGACCGCCGCGCGCATCGCGGCCCAGGCGTCGGCGTCGAAACTGGCGAGCCGTTCGAAGGCAAAGCTGCGGCCACGACCGGGCGCGAGACCCATGGCCATTTCCGCCGCCTCGATCACGAAGGTGCCCGAGCCGCACATCGGATCGACCACCGGCGCACTGCCATCAAAGCCCGCGCCGCGCAGGAACAGCGCCGCCAGCGTCTCGCGCATCGGCGCCTTGCCGGTGCCGGTCTTGAACCCGCGTTTGTGCAGCAGCGCGCCGGAGGTATCGACGCTGAAGGTGCAGAGATCGTCCTCGATCCGCACCCGAAGCACCAGCTCGGCCTCGGCGCCGAGGGCAATGCCCGCCGCCTCCAGCGCGCCCTCGACCCGCTGGGTCGCGGCCTTGGCATGGTAGATCCGCGATTTGCGGCAGGTCGCCTCGACCTTGACCGGCACATCGGCGCGCAACACCGCGCGCCAGTCCATCTTGCGCGCGCGCTTGTCGAGCTGCGCCAGATGCAGGGCGCGAAATTCGCCGATCCGGGCCAGCACCCGGCTGGCGCCGCGCAGGACGAGGTTGGCGCGCCAGACTTCGGGCCAGCCGCCGCGGAAGGTGACGCCGCCGGGGGTGCAGACCGGCGCGGCAAACCCGGCCTCGCGGGCCTCGTCACGCAGCAGCGGTTCCAGACCCGGAGGACAGGCGAGGAAAATCTCGAAACTATCGGACATTTCGGCTCCGTCCGGGCTGGCGCGCGGGAATTGAGTGGGGGCATTGGCGGGCGTGGCCCCCGGACCCCCGGTGTTGATCGGGCAGGTTGAAGCAGGCGCGCATCACTCCGGATGCTTGGGCACCTTGCGCGAAGGCGCCGCATAGGGCCGCGTAACATCCTTGAGGGTGACCTCCAGCGCCTCGACCTCGAGCCGGACGGCGCCATCGCCGGCCAGCGTCAGCAGCACCTCGCCGGTGCCGTCCTCACCGGGGGTGAAGCTGACGGCGAGAAGCGAAAGGATCAGATCGCTGTCACTGCGGTCGATGCCCTGGCTCGCCACCTTGAGAACATTGTCGATCACCAGCAGCGATTGCACCCGCTCCGGGGTCCGCTGCCGGCGTTCGGCGGCGGTCAGGTCTTCCCAGCGGAAGCGGTTGGCCAGCAGGGCAAAGCGGCGGGCCCTGGGCTGCCAGCGCATTTCGGTGATCGGAAACACCGCGTCCTGCGCCAGCGCCGAGAGGATTTGCAGATCGTCGGGATCGAGCGCCGCCAGGTAGAGCGGCGCCTCGCGGCCCTCTTCGAAGGTTGCGTCCTGGCTCATGCCTCCTTGACCCTCTCGATCCTGGCGCCGACGGCGCTCAGCTTGTTCACCACGTTTTCATAGCCCCGATCCAGGTGGTAGACCCGGCTGACCCGGGTTTCGCCCTCGGCGGCCAGTCCGGCCAGGATCAGCGACACCGAGGCGCGCAGATCGGTGGCCATCACCGGCGCCCCCTTGAGCCGCTCGACCCCGTTCACCCGGGCCTGACCGCCATGCACCTCGATGTCGGCGCCCATGCGGGTCAGCTCCGGAGCATGCATGAACCTGTTTTCAAAGATGGTCTCGTCAAGCACCGCAGATCCTTCGGCGGTGCACATCAAGGCCATCATCTGCGCCTGAAGATCGGTTGGAAAGCCCGGAAAGACCTCGGTTTTCACGTCCACCGCCCGGACCCGGCCATTGCGGCGGGCGACCTTGAGGCCGGTGTCGGTCTCTTCCACCGAGATGCCGGCGGCGTCGAGCTTTTCGGCAAAGGCCTGCACCAGCTCCAGCTTGCCGCCGAGGCACTCGACCTCGCCGCCGGCGATAGCCGGGGCGATCATATAGGTGCCAAGCTCGATCCGGTCGGTCACCACCGGGTGGGTGGCGCCATGCAGCTGGTCGACGCCCTCGATGGTGATGGTTGCAGTGCCCTCGCCCTCGATCTGCGCGCCCATCTTGCGCAGGCACCGCACCAGATCGACGATCTCGGGCTCGCGGGCGGCGTTTTTCAGCACCGTGGTGCCCTTGGCCAGCGTCGCCGCCATGACCGTGTTCTCGGTGGCGCCGACGCTCGCAAAGCGCAGCTCGTGCACTGTGCCCTTGAGCCCGCCGGGGGCCTTGGCGTGCAGGTAACCGTCCTTGAGCTCGATCTCGGCGCCCAGCGCCTCCAGCGCGGAGATATGCAGATCCATCGGCCGTGCACCGATCGCGCAACCGCCGGGCAGCGACACCACCGCCTGCCCCAGCCGCGCCAGCATCGGGCCGAGCACGAGGTTCGAGGCGCGCATCTTGCGCACGATGTCGTAATGCGCGGTATGATTGTCGAGATCGTGGCTCGACATCGCGATCACCTGGCCATCCTGAAGCTGCGACACCTCGGCGCCGAGCGATTGCAGCAGCGTTGTCATCGTCTTGATGTCGGACAGCCGCGGCGCATTGGTCAGGGTGAGCGGTTCTTCGCTCAACAGCGTCGCCGGCATCAGCGTGAGGCAGGCGTTCTTGGCGCCGGCAATCGGGATCTGCCCGCTCAGCGGGCCATTGCCCGTCACGATAATCGAATCCATGCCTCTATTCGTCCTTTTGCTCGATCTGGTCGTCGGATGCGTCGTCCTGCGCCGCCCGGGCCCGGGCCTGCGCCTTCCTGCGCCCCAAGTTCGCTTTCAATGCCGCCTTGAGCCGCGCATCGCGGCCTTCATCGCGGGGCTTTTTTCCGGGTGTTTCGGTGTCGCTATCACGGGTCATGGCGCTGTGGTACCGCAAGTGCAAAAAAGGGTCCAGATTGCCCTTGCACTGCTGCGCGTTTGCGTCTAATCACCCGCCACGCCGCGGCTGATGCCGCAGGCCCCCGGCGCTGCTGTAGCTCAGAGGTAGAGCACTCCCTTGGTAAGGGAGAGGTCGAGAGTTCAATTCTCTCCAGCAGCACCACCACTTAAGGGATACACTCTTGATGTGGCGCACAGCTATCCGCACAGAAATCATCGTCCCCGCCTTTCAATAACCTGCACAGCAGCCGCTTGTTGATGTGGGCTGTGGTGCCAGTAGTGTTCGCGAATCGTAGCGGGTGACGTGTCGAAGTATTCCGCCGCGTCCTCGATCCCAAGGCCGTTCATGACCGCGTGAGTGATCGCTGTATGTTTCAAGACGTGCGGCGTCACATCGTCCAATCCGGCCCGTTCTGCCGCGCGGGCGATCCCCTTCTTGATGTTGGCAACCGTCTTGCCACGGAACATGACGACATGCGTCTGGCGCGCCGCAGAGCGACGTGGCATTGCATCGAGCTCCGCCCGCCACCTGGCAACATGGTTGCGCAACTGCCTGGGCATCGTAATCCGCCCCCGGCGCTTATTCGTTTCCCGTTGGCCGTCCTCGCGAAAGCGGATCACCCCGGCGTTCAAGTCAACCCGCGCCCAGGTCAGTTCAAGGATCGCACTTGCGCGCCGCCCACTGTAGAACGACAGCAGAATGAACCTGCGCACATGAGGCGCTGCCGCGCGCAAGAGCATTGCCAGCTCGTCGCGGGTCAACCACCTGTCGCGGATCGCTCCGGCCTCTGGCAACTTCACTTTGATCGGATGCACCAAGACGCCCTCGCGATGGGCATAGTTAATCGCAGCTTGCAGAACGCCCAGCTCGCGCCGAACCGTACCTGGCGCGCGATCTCGATGGGTCAGATACCGGCGGCAGGTCGATTCCTTGACCGCATCACAGGTCAGATCAGCCCAGAACGGCGCAAGAGCGCTGATGGAATAGGCCAGGGTCGCAGGTGCATCCATGCTCGGGCCGTAATCATCAGCATATTTTGCGAGAACCTCACCCACGGTCAGGTCCGCCGGATTTGCTGGACCGGTCCGTTCGGGCACGGCCTTTGCCTTGAGGTATTCGGCAAGCGCGTCCTCAGCCTTTCCAGACTCCCTTGCACCAAATCCTGTCCGCTTTTGGGTGTTTCCGTCGCGGATAACCCATTGCTGTTCGTCTTTGCGCCAGTACAGGCGCGCGGGTTTTCTTGGCCTCGGCATGTGATCCAGTCCTGCACCCATTCCCAAGTCGTGAGGTACGACCGGGTATTGAATTTGTCGGCCCGAAGATCCCCACTGCGTACAGCCTTGCGCAGCGCTTCCACCGAGATCGTCTGGTGAAGTTGCTCGGCAGCTTCTTTGAGGGTTATCAGACGCGACATGCTTCTGCCTCGATCTATTGCGCCGCTGGATCGGCCAGCTCACGCGGATAATTTTCGTAGACCGCATTCAGGACTTCGGAAGGATTGTCCCCAATGCGGTTACATACATCCCTGAACACCTTGGACACGTTCAGCAAGGTTACGGCATCGGCGCTGCCGCGCAGCGCCGGATGCAGCATCAAGCGATCAGCAGTCAGAACATCTGACGTCAAGGCATCGCCGCCCGTGATTGCCAGGAAGCTCACGCCCTCGCACTCGGGAAACGGAAACCCCGCCTCCCGCAGAACAAGTCCACGCTCCCGCGTTGTGGTATAGGCCACCTTCGCGGCCACCGAGAACGCATCCGCGACTGAAAAACCCTGAAGGGTAAGCGCATGAGCAACGGCAAATTCCATGATGTTCCGAAAATTGAAAAGGCGGTGCGATCCTTGGCTGCCCCCACCATCAATGCCGGTGCCCAAAGGTAGCTTTCGCTTCAGCCATATTTGCAACTGGTTAGGTGTGACGCCCGCGTTGTGCGCCGCCGCACTGGCCTTCCAAGTGTGATCTAGCAGCATGTCGCCCTCAATCAAAAAATTCCTTGACCATTTGTCATCCGGAACGGCCTAAAGGTCAAGATATTTTTTTCAGGCACCCTCACGCTTCACTCGCCCCGGATTTCCCAGAATGTCGGCGATCCTGTCGAGTTGCTCGGTCGCGCGCATCATCGACTGAACTGCCTTATCCGCCAAATAGATCGCCGCATCGCGTTCCGGGCCTTCATCGTCAGTGTCGCTGTGCCTGATCATCGCTTCAAGCGCGCAGGACAAGTGGCGCGCCATCTCGAAACCCTCGGGATAGTAGCCGTGCCCGCCTTCCATGAGGCGCATGGCCGCGTGGCAAGCCTCTTGGGGATCGGTGGGCAGGCTGTCCAGGTAAGCCGCCTGGCGGTTGCGAAGGGACTTCACTTCGTCTTTGTGTTTCCGCCACATATGTTCGGCGCAAAGGGCATGGCCCTTCACATCCTTGTTTTCCCAGAGGCTCACGGGGCGAGCTTCTTCGTTCGCGCTGGCGCGTTCTTTGGTCATTGTCACGGTCTCCAGATTACGGTATCAACAGTTTATGTTGATATGAGATGGGCGCACGGTGCGTCAACAGAAAATGTTGAAATGACCCCAGCACAATGTCGGGCGGCGCGCGCCCTGATCGGAATGACACAACCGGAATTGGCGACGGCGGCAGGGTTCGGCCTGTCCACTATCGTAGATTTCGAGAAAGAACGGCGAGTGGTTTCGACCACAGCCCAAATCAGGATGAGGGAAGCCCTTGAAGAAGCCGGGGTCGAGTTCATCGCAGAAAATGGCGGGGGCGCAGGTGTCCGCCTAACCAAAAGGTGACAAATGGATAAAGAAACCATCGAAGAGCTGAAGGCAGCCATCAAGACATTGACTCACAGCACGAATGTACAATGTGAACTGATGGAAACGCTGAGCGCTCGGCACAGCGATCTCATTTCGGAAATGAAAATATTACGCAACGTCATTGAGGAAAGCTCCTCAAAGAAATAATTCAAAGATGCGCGCCGCGCCCGCCGGAGAGCGGGCCGCGCGCTGTCGGGGTTGTTACGGCACTAACCGACTGATCCGGATCGCTTCGGGCGATGAAGGGCTGGACAAGAGCCGAACCCAGGCGCGACCAGCCTATCTCATTTCTCCCAATCGACCATGCGCATCGCGCCGGACACGTCGCCCGGCGGAATGCCTGCGTCTTTCGCTTCCGCCATCGTTTTGATGATCGCCGATAGCGCCCTGGCACGTCCGCCCGCGTCGAAGGCTTGCAAGGGCCGGATCGTGTCGATTTCGACGGTCGCGCCCAGCTTGGCAGTCGCTTCCTCTGCCAGAAGCGCGGCGATAGGCTGCAAGGTCCAGATTGCAAGCTGGCGCTGGGCTTCCCTGACTGCCGGTCCCGTGGAGGCGCGGTTCGCCAGCGACGGCAGAACACCGTAGGCCATCAGGATGCCCTCGCGCGCCGCCGCCAGCGTTTCGGCCGTCATGCTTCGGGACAGGTCCGGGGAAAGCTGGTCCGGCTTTTTGTCCGCCTGGGGATTCATGCCTGCCGCCGTCGCCTGGGCCACGCCCTCGATCACCAGCGTGGATCCGCGCCGCCCTCGAAACGCGTTGCGCATGGTCGCCATGTCCTCCGCCCCGGTATCCGGCAGCGGCACAATTTGCGAACCAAGCGGGGCATTCTCGAATGTCTCGCTTAGCGCCGATTCAACTGCATGAAGCATTGCCCCGGTCAGGCTGGACCGCCGCAGAGGCGCGGTACCAATCCAAGGGGTCAGGTTGTCAGCGCCGATCCGCAAGTGCAGCACCTCGGCAGCAAGGGCCGTCACCGTCCGCCCGCCGCCCGCCTCAGGGATGGACAGGCGATAGGCGCGGGGTTTGCCGTCGCGTGTGGTCACATCCCAATCGGTCGCAGGCACCAGCCCGAGGTCGGTGACCAGGTAAACCGCTTCGCCGGTCAGCGCCACGCCGCGGGCGATCATCGCCATGGCCTGCCGGGTCAACAGGTCGGTGCCCGCCACGTCCGCCATGGCAAAGCCGCCTTCCCAGAGGCTGACGCAGCTCTGCACCGTCGCGGTCAGTTCGGCCACGCCGCGCCGCCCGCTGATGTAGCTGTCTCGCGCCGCCATGACTTGGGCGGTATAGCCGGAACCGCTCGATCGTTCCTCGATCGGGCGCAGCTTGTTTCGGAGCCAATCCAGCATTCTCACCTCCACCGAATTGCGGCGGGGCGATGCGTGAGCCGGTGCGCAACCTCGCCAATGGGTTGCCAGTTCCGAGCCTCGATCTGGGCTTGGCTGTAGGCCGGTTTCGTGACGGCGCTGATCTCGATCAGGTCAGCCGCCTTGATGGTCCTCAGGATCGCGTTGCCGCGTTCCTCGACCGTCTCACCACCGGGCCGAACCCGGAAGCCTGGCGATAGGCCGCGCACCAGCCCGGCAGCATGGGCAGACAGGAAGTCGCGCACATAGCTGACCTGGCCCATGTCTGCGCTGATCCTCGCGTTGATGGTCAGCGCCTCGTCGGTTTCCGACAGGTCCAAGGTACCAGCGGAACGTGATGCCAGAGGTTTGTTGAAGTCATGGCCGGCCAGAAAGTGAATGTCGTCGCCGCGTTCCAGACGGTCCGCAAAGGCGCGGGACGCGATCACTTCACGACGCTCACGCCCCAGCGCGATGCCCTCGGCCATCACGGTTTCCCGGCCATATGGGAAGATTGCCCGAAGGCGGGTTTCCCCGCCCTCGGTGCGCAGCTCAAGGCTGCCTGTGTGAGCGCCCCAGAGCATTACACGCCCGCTTCCAGTTCAAGGCCGGTCAGCAGTTCGAGCTGGGCCGGGCGCGCCACGGTCAGGTCCATCGTGGCAAGAGCCGTGATCCGCAGACCGCCGGATTGCGCATCGCTATAGGGATCGCGGATCATATCCACCGCGCCCCATGCACCGATGAAGATCGGGGCAACGCCGCCCGCCGATGTGGTCAGCAGCGCCGAACATGCCGAAGGCGTACCGGTCGGGGCGGCAAGAGCGTTGTTGGTCATGGCGATGTTGCCCGCCGGGATGTTCTTTACCAGGCGATCCCATTCCGTCACGCCCGTCCCGGTGTCGATGTAAACGCCATCCATGTAGTCCCACAGCTCGGGCCGGATCAGCGCCCGCACCGCGTCGGGCGATCCGGCGGCATTTGCCGTCATGAAGCGGGTCACGCCCGCCCGGAATGCTGCCCAGGTGGCAAGATCATTGATTGCCGTCGATGTGATGCCATAGGTGGCCGCGCCCGCGATTACGCCCAGCGGCTGGCCGTTCGCTCCGGTACCCAGGAATGCCGCCTGATCCATCGCCGCACCCATGGCGCCGCTCATGTCGCGCCGCACCGCCTGTTCCAAGGCTGCCCCGGATTGCTTCAGCGTCTTGCGGGTGATCCGCATCTGAATGCCCAGGTTGTGATCCGGCGACATGGCCCGGTCAGTTGTAGCGTAGACGGTCGGACCCGCCACATTGGCCGTCTCGCCATCGGCCCAGCCTGCGGTGACGCTCGATGTGGTCACCGGCCATTCCACCGCGCCTGCGTCGATGCTGATCATCTGGGCCCCCATGCGCGCGGCCATGCTGCCCGGAAACAGCCGGTCGATGATCGGACGGGTCTGGATCGGGTTCGGCGTTCCGCTGGCGACGGTCTCACCGGCGCGGGTTTCCAGCGCCTGCCAAGGCACGGGGATGCCACGGAAGCCGCCTTGCTCGCGAAGCTCGGTCACGATCTCGGCGGTCTGGCCTTGCAGTTGCCGCCCTTCGTCCAGGGCAAGCGCGACCTGGCGCATCTCGAAACCGGCCATCAACTCGGCCCATTCCTGGGCGGAGCGGGTTTCCAGTTCCTCGCCCGCGTCCCGGCGCTCGGTATCCTCGGCAATCAGCGCCGCGCGATACCGAGTTTCGTTCTGGCGGTATTCCAGGTCCAGATTTTCCATCGACCGCACTTCGTCTTCGGTCGGGGTTTCCTTGCCAGCCAGTTCGGCCAGTTGCTGGCGGATTTCACTTTGCCGCCGGGCGATCTTCACGGAGTCCAACATGCTCATTCCTCGCGTTTGTTGGTTTGGGTTTTGTCGGGGCGTTCCATCGCCTCGACCGCTTGCCGCCAGTCCTGGCGGTCTTTTCGGGGCGGGCGATGCCCGCACTCGATTCGGGTTTTGCGGGTGTGGCAGCCTGGGCAAAGCGCTTGCAGATTGCCGGGGTCATAGGACAGTTCGGGATGCGTCCTGACCGGTTTGATGTGGTCGACCTCGAGCCGCCCGCCGCAACCGCAGGACCGGCAGCGATAGCGGTCCCGCTCGAGGATTTCCGCGCGCAATACCTTCCAGCGCTTGGTGCGTGTCACCTTGGCCGAATAGCGGTGATGTTCTTTGCGGATGCTCATGGCGACTCCGATGTGATCGCGGTGATCTCAAGAAAGGCGCGCCCAGGCGGAACCTCTTTGATCCCGTCGATCACGAATGTGATTCCTTCGTGAACCAGCTTGTCGGATCGAGCGATGCCCCGTCCGAAGGCGGATGCCCGGATCACGAAGCGGGTAACCTGCACGTTGTCCCACGCGCCGCCGCTGATGCGTTCGGCATCGGAAACATCCCGGCGACGCGCAAATATCGGGGATCCGTGATCTTCCCAGTCGCCGGTCGGGCTGCCGTAGGGGTCCGTCCCAGTTCTGACGAACCGCCGAATTTGAATGCGCCGGTTAAGGCTGCCTGCGTTCAGAACCATGCCATCCTCGCTTTCGATTTGGGTTGAGCTGCGATCCGCGCGCCCTGGGCAACCGCCAGCACTGACGCCGCCGCCGCGTCGATCCGCCCGGTCGCCCGGGCCTTCGCCAGCTTCAGGTTGTTCGAGGGGTCGCGCAGACAGACCGCATCTGCAAAGGCAGAGCGCAGCAGCAGCGACGGGCTCGCCCTCACCTGGCCGTCAAAGGCGGCGCGCCGGAACCTCTCGCAATCCTCGCCGCCATCGCGGAAGCCCTGCCCGCGCCACACAAGCGGGACGCGGATGCCCGCCCGCGTGATCGCCTCGCCCAGCTCAGCCTGTTTGTAGCGGTCCATCGTGATCGCGCTGATCGGCTGGCCCTCGACATGGCGCACCACCTCGACCAGCCACGGTGCAACAGGCACCGTCTTGTCGCCCAGCACCGACAATTCGCCCCGGTCCTGCATCTCGACATAGCGTCCGGCCACGCCGTCCATCTGCCCGCGATCCAGCAAGGAAGGCTGCGAAGGAAAGGTGCCCCGGCATTCCAGCCGCCCGGTTTCGGGCCAGTAGAACGCCGCCGCCGTCATGGACGCAGAACCGCCCAGGTCGATGCCGATCACGACGCCGCCCTGGCGGGGCGGTAGAGCCTCGGTCTCGCAGGCCAGCCATTCGTCCAAGGTAATCAGCAGGTCGCGGGACTCGCCAGACACGCGCTCATTGCGGTTGTAGAGCCGAAAGCTTGTCAGGCTGGAACCGCCCCGCGCAATCGCGCGCTTGGCCTGGGCTTCCAGCCAGTCCAGCGAACCGCCGATGCCGTGCGGCGCGCCGGGGTTGGCGATCAAAAGGCTTTCGGGATCGTCAGCCGGAAGGCCGGGTGCCGGCCGATGTTCCTGCACGAAGGTGCCCGGCAGCGGATCGTCAATCCAGCGTGAGAACGGGTGTGCATCGTCGCTGGCCGAAGTGCTGATCAGGAAGGCGCGCCCGTCACGCTTACCCAAGCCGGACAACAGCGCGTGTTCCAGCTCGTCGCCGCGATCCAGCGCCCAATGCCCGCGTTCGTCCAGGATCGCCATTGTCGGCGCGCCGCCCAGGGCGGATTTCCCGTCCGCCGCGATCACGCGCAGAACATGCCCGCCGCCGTCGCCGGTGAATTCGATCTCCAGCCGGGGCGCGCGCCGGTAGATCAACTGGCGCTGAATTTCGAGTGGCAGGGTCGCAGCGAACCCGGCCACAAAGTCCCAGATGATCCGGCCCTGATCGCGGGTCCGTGCGGCAGCGATGATCTCGCGCCGGGGCTGGCGATCCCAGATGCCGATCAGACCGCCCAGGCCAAGCCCTGCAGTGATCGCGGACTTGCCGTTGCCGCGCCCGATGCTGAGAATCGCGTTCGCGGTGTCGGATGCCAAAGCGCCCTCGATGAACCGGCGCTGAAACGGGGCAAGCTTCACCGGCTGGCCCGCATTCGGACCTTCGGGGATTGCCAGCCCTTGCATGAAACGCATAGCTCGTTCCGCCGGGGCCGCGTTTTCCAGTTCTCCGCCGGGCGCGAAAATTGCGAACTCACACATACGGTTTGCCGAGTTCGAGAAAGTTGCGGCATTGGGACCATTTCCAAAGAGGTCCGCCTGTTCATGCGACGAAGGCGCGGGCTTGGGCGCTGGCGGCAGTTTCGTGCCGTCAGCCTTGCGCCATTGCCTGTCCCTTTTTTTCGTCGCCTCAGTCATCGCGTGTCCTCGCGCGTATCTCTCTGTTCAACCGTTGCTCTCACCGTCTGCTCAATGGTGAGGTTCGGAGCGAAGGGCATAGGACGACTGCCCACAGCGCGCGGCTGCGGCAGTCCCTATGCCCGCCGCGTGTCGGTCCTGCTCAACGGAGCCGGTCCATCGCTTTGGGCCCGTCCGGTCATGCGCTCCTGCCGGTCGGTCGGTTGCTGCTTGCGGCGCACGAACGCTGCGCCGGGGATCGGGCCTCAACCTCTCGGACTGCCCTTTGCCTGTGATCCCGCCCGTGGTAGGCTGTTCCTCAGTGGCGCCACCGTTGCTACCCCGGCCACCACTTCGGCCCTGCGTCTGGGTGTGGCGCGCAGGGTCGCCGATCTCTCATCCCTCGATCACCTCGATGTTCTGCGCAGGCGCGGTGCCCAGCTCAGCCACCAGCCGCCGCATGATCTGTTCCTGTCTCGGAGAGGGGCGCCATGACGCCCGCTTGCCGTGCCTGGCGATGGATCGAACGAAGCCTTTCAGCCATTCGTCGGTCCCGGCCATGGTGGCGCGCAGCACGAGCGGCCAGCGATGCGTCAGGATTTCGTCAAGCTCGCGCTCGGTCATACCTGCACCCCGCGATACCGTGCCCCGATACGTGCCATGTGCGGCGACGTGGTGAGGCTCTTGGCGTCCATCGGGGACCGCCCGTCATAGTGCAGCGCCGCTTGATCCATGAGCGCTTGAGCGAGGTCATACGGAATGTCGGTTGCCGTAGCTCCAAACCCGGCTTGGTATTCAATCGTGACCTGGCGCGGGGTCAGGTCGTGATAGGCGTCTTGCCAGCGCAGGTAGGGGCGGACCCCAGACACCACGTCGAAGGCTGTGAACGCCGTCCCGTCGATGGTCACGGTCGGCGTCTCATCATCCGCCATAGGCCCGATGGGAAGCGACAAACCGCAGTCCTGGCCGGGGTCGAAGATCGTCACAAGCACGGTCTGGGTCAGCAGGGCAATCTGGGCGAAATGCTCGATCTCCGCCGCCGCTGTCTGACCGATGTTCGCGATTGCAGCGTCCTCGGCGTCCTCAGACGCCCGAAGGTGCAATTTCAAGTCGTCCAGGTCGAAGGGCTGCGCCACGCTGCCCGGTGTCCGATGCACAAGCATCTTCATGCTGCAATCTCCACTTCACCGATGTGTCGAAGGAATGCCGTCTGATCGGCATGGCTCATCGCCTCGAAGGCGGCAGTGGCGTAGCACTTCAGCTCGGCGCGGGACGCGAAGCTCGCCCAGGTCCGCGCCTCATCCATGCTGCCCAGAAAAGGCGGGATAGGCTCACCGGCTACGCCTATCGCGGCGCTGGCCGTCGCCTCGGCGTCGCTCGGGGTTAGGGATCGCAAGGCCGCGAAAGCCAGCGACACGCGCTCTTGGCGGGTCAACCTCGCGGCGGCAACGTCGCTGAAATTCGACCAGGCGTCGGAGCCTCCCAGCGTGAGGCAATAGCCGATCAGCCGCGACATGCGCTTGTGCGCAGGTTTCATGAACCGGCCTAGGCTAGACATGACCGGCCCTCCGCACAGTTACCGCACAGAAAAGGCGGAACATGACGGAAACGAGGGCTTTCCGGTGCAAGTTGAAAGCGCGCGAAAAAAGGGGTTCAGCCGGTCTGCCGCTGTCTTGGTAAGGGAGAGGTCGAGAGTTCAATTCTCTCCAGCAGCACCATCTCTCCAAAGACCACGACGACAAGACACCGGGCTGCGCGTCGTGTGCCCGGCAGAGAAGCTTCCTCGCCCGGCCTGCGACTTCGCCGCAGAGGCCGCCGGCGCGAACCGCTTGCCTAATCGCCCGCGAGGAATATCCTCGCCTCATGTTCCCGCACCGCCATGCACGCCCGTCGTTCCTAATTGCCCGGAAGCGCCCGGCGGTCGAATATGCGGCCGCTGGCGCCATAGGCGCGCTGTGTCTCGATGGCATGAATCAAAGCCGCGCGCCCCGGGCCGCGCGGCAACTCTGAGGGCATCATGCTGGCCATTCTCGCGGATCGCAGCTACCGGCACCTGTTTCTGGCTCAGGTCGTGGCGCTGCTCGGCACCGGGCTGGCCACGGTGGCGCTGGGGCTTCTGGCCTATGATCTGGCCGGAGAGCGCGCCGGGCTCGTGCTGGGCACGGTCTTTACCATCAAGATGGTGGCCTATGTCGGCGTCGCGCCGATTGCCGGCGCCTTTGCCGACCGGGTGCCGCGCCGGGCGCTGCTAGTGACGCTCGATCTGCTGCGCGCCGGCGCAGCGCTGGCCCTGCCCTTCGTCACCGAAGTCTGGCAGGTCTATGTGCTGATCTTCGCCCTGCAATCGGCCTCGGCGGCCTTTACGCCGCTGTTTCAGGCGACGATTCCCGACGTCCTGCCCGAGGAAGACCGCTATACCCGCGCGCTGTCGCTGTCGCGGCTGGCCTATGACCTCGAGAGCCTGGTCAGCCCGCTGCTGGCCGGGCTGCTGCTGGCGGTGATGTCCTACAATGCGCTGTTTCTCGGCACCGTGGCGGGGTTTGTCGCCTCGGCCGCGCTGGTGATCTCGGTGCTGCTGCCGCGTCCGAAACCCGCCGCGCCGCGCGGCATTTACGACCGGATGACCCGTGGCCTGCGCATCTATCTCGCCACCCCCCGGCTGCGCGGGCTGCTGGCGCTGAACCTTGCGGCGGCCGCCGGGGGCGCGATGGTTCTGGTGAACACCGTTGTGCTGGTGCGGGGCGATCTGGGGTTGGGCGCCAGCGCGCTGGGCTGGACGATGGCGGCCTTCGGCGCCGGCTCGATGCTGGCCGCGCTCGGCCTGCCGCCGCTGCTCGACCGGCTGTCGGACCGGCCGGTGATGCTCGCCGGGGCGGGCCTGCTTACCTCGGTGCTGGTCGGGCTGGCGGCGGTGCTGCTCTCGGCCGGATTGTCATGGGGCCTGCTGCTCGCCGCCTGGCTGCTGGCCGGGATCGGCTATGCGGCGGTGCTCACCCCCTCGGGCCGGCTCTTGCGCCGCTCGGCCCACCCCGAGGACCGCCCAGCAGTCTTTGCCGCGCAATTCGCGCTGTCGCATGCCTGCTGGCTGGTCACCTATCCGCTGGCCGGCGTCCTGATGACCGGTGCCGGCGCGCCGGCCACGCTTGTGAGCCTGAGCCTGCTGGCCGGGCTTGGCCTCCTCGCCGCACGGAGGCTCTGGCCGGCCGAAGACCCGCTGGTGTTGACCCATCGCCACGACGACCTGCCGCTCGATCATCCGCACCTCGACGGAAGGCGCACCCATGCCCATACCTATATCATCGACGACAATCACCGCAGCTGGGAGCGGGGCTGACGCCTAGCGGGCCAGCCAGCCGCCATCGACGTTGAGCACGGCGCCGGTGACGTAATTCGACGCCGGCATGCAGAGGAAGGCCACCGCCCCGGCGATATCGGCCGGATCGCCCCAGCGGCCCGCCGGGATGCGGCCGAGGATTTCGGCCGCACGCTCGGGGTCGTCGCGCAGGGCTGCGGTGTTGTTGGTGGCGATATAGCCCGGCGCCACGGCATTGACGTTGATATCGTGCGCCGACCATTCGTTGGCCAGCAACTTGGTCAGCCCGGCCACGCCATGTTTGGACGCGGTATAGGCCGGCACGCGGATGCCGCCCTGAAAGCTCAGCAGCGAGGCGATATTGACGATCCGCCCGCCGGTGCCGCGCGCGATGGCGGCCTTGCCGAAGGCCTGGCACATCAGGAAGACCGCCTTGAGGTTCACATCCATCACGTCATCCCAATCGGTCTCGGTATAATCCTGCGACTCGGCCCGGCGGATGATGCCGGCATTGTTGACGAGGATATCCAGGTGACCCGCCTCGCCCAGCCGCGCCGCCCCCGCCGCCGGATCCGAGAGATCGAGCAGCAGCGCTGTGCCGCTGCCGCCTGCCGCCTCGATCTGCGCCACGGTCTCGTCGCAGGAGCGGCGGCCGGCGGCCACCACATGCGCGCCGGCCTCGGCCAGCCCCAGGGCAATCGCCTGGCCGATGCCGGTGTTGGCGCCGGTCACCAGCGCCCGCTTGCCGGTGAGCTGGAAGGCGCCGCTCATCGCAGCTCCTCCATCGCCACCATGTCCATGTCGGTGAAATCGACATTGTCGCCCGCCATCGCCCAGCAAAAGGTGTAAGACGCCGTGCCCGCCCCGCAATGCACCGACCAGGGCGGCGAGATCACCGCCTCCTCGTTGGCCATGACGATATGGCGGGTTTCGTCGGGCCGGCCCATAAAGTGGAACACCCGCGCGTCCTCGGGCACGTCGAAATATAGATAGGCCTCCATCCGCCGGTCGTGGGTATGCGCCGGCATGGTGTTCCAGACCGAGCCGGGGGCGAATTGGGTATAGCCCATCAGGAGCTGGCAACTGTCGCAGACCTCCGGGTGCAGGAACTGGATGATGACCCGCTCGTTGGCGCTCTCGCGCGCGCCCATCTCGACACGGCGTGCGTCTTCCAGCCGGATCAGCTTGGTCGGACAGCGGCGGTGCGCCGGGGCCGAGAGCACGTAGAACCGGCCGCCCGAAAAGGTCACCGCACCGGCGCCCATACCGATATAGAGCACCTCGCCGCGCGCCAGGGGGTAGCGCTCGCCGCCGACCGCGACCTCGCCGGTTTCGGCCAGGTTCAGGATTCCCATCTCGCGCCGGTCGAGGAACGAGGGCGTCCCGGTCTCGGGCACAGTGTCGAGCGTCAGGGCGCTGCCGTCAGGCACCACCGAGCCGAGGATCAGCCGGTCGTAATGCGAATAAACCAGATTGATTTCGCCGGGCGCGAACAGCCCGCCGACGTGGAAATGCTCGCGCAGCTTGGCGGTGTCAAAGCTCTTGGCGGTCTCGGGATCAACCGCATATCGGGTTTCGGCGGACGTCATGGAAATCCTTTCGGCATCAGTATGTGTGGGCGTCCCAGGCAAGGCGGCAGTTCCGGTCGCGGGCCGCGCAGGGCTGGCCTGCACCGCTCCGGGCCGCGCCATCTGCGACCCCTGCGCCTGCCCCTCCTGCAAACGCGACACCCAGCTAATATTCTAGACTCCCAGTTCTGTCAAACCCCGGTCATGGCAGGCGGCGCGGCTCCGAATGCACCTCGCCAAACGGCGCCACACGCGCTAGATCGGCGGCATGGCTCATATTCGCTCTCTTTTTGTCACCCGCCTCTATCGCGCCGCCCTTGCCGAACAGGGCCCCAGGATCGACGCCGGTCAACTCGAAGCCTCCTGTCTCTCGATTGCCGAGGATGACGAGGCCGGCCAGGATTGGTGCGAGGCCAATGATTACCCGGGCTACACCTCTTATGCGTCGCTCAGCGATCTGCCCTGGCGCTTTCCGATCTTTGCCGATCTGGTCAGCGCGCTGGATGCCCATGTCGCGGCCTTTGCCGAGGATCTGGAGTTCAATCTCGACGAACGCCAGCTCAAGCTCGAGGATCTCTGGATCAACATCCTGCCCGAAGGCGGCTTCCATTCATCGCACCTGCACCCGCATGCGGTGATATCCGGAACCACCTATGTGGCGATGCCCGAGGGCGCCTCGGCGCTCAAGCTCGAAGATCCGCGCTCGGCCCGGATGATGGCGGCCCCGCCGCGGCGCAAGCAGGCGCGCGAGGAACTGCGTACATTTGTATACGAATCCCCCGCGGTCGGCGAAGTCTTGCTCTGGGAGAGCTGGCTGCGCCATGAAGTGCCGATGAACACCTCGGAAAACCACAGGATCTCGATCAGTTTCAATTACAGCTGGAGCTGACGGTCGCATTTTCGCGGGAATCTGGTATGGTGGGCGCCCCGAGTGAGTCCGAGCAACAGCGGGAGACACCACCATGGACGCCATTCAAGTCACCGACTACGCCAGCCGCCTTGTTTCAGCCCATGGCGACAAGGCCATCCTCGAAGTGTCGCAGAAAATGCGCGACTGCGAGGCCAGCGGCAAGACCGACGAAGCCAGAGACTGGGCGCGCGTGCGCGAAACCATCCACCGGATGCGCGGCCCGCGCCAGAAATAGACGGCCGTAGGCACCGGGATGTGACGCAACGCCGAGGGGCGGCAGGTCTACTCCGCCTCTTGTCAGCGGGAAGCCGCAAGGCTACCCCTGCGCCATGCGTATCATCCGCGACTATCAGTTCACCCAGGCCCCCGATCGCGGCGCCAGCGTTGCCATCGGCAACTTCGATGGCGTGCATCGCGGCCACCTGTCGGTGATCGATCTTGCCCGCCGGTCGGATGCGCCCCTGGGCATTCTCACCTTCGAGCCGCATCCGCGCGAATTCTTCGCTCCCGATGCGCCGCCGTTCCGGCTGATGTCGCCCGAGGCGCGCGCCGCGCGGCTCGAAAAACTGGGCGTCGATGTGCTCTATGAGCTGAACTTCAACCACGCGCTGGCCGGGCTGTCGCCCGAAGAGTTCTGCGGCCGCGTTCTGCGCGATGGGCTCGGGCTGCGGCATGTGGTGGTGGGGGCGGATTTCTGTTTTGGCCGCAAGCGCGCCGGCACCGCCAACGATCTGGTGCGCTTCGGCCGCGAGATGGGCTTTGACGTCACCATTGCGCCGCTCTTGCAGGAGGGCACGGCGCAGGTCTCCTCCACCGCGATCCGCCAGGCGCTGAGTGACGGACGGCCGGAACTGGCGGCCGAGATGCTGGGCCATTGGCACCGCATCGCCGGCCCGGTGGTGGGCGGCGAACAGCGCGGCCGGACGCTGGGCTTTCCCACCGCCAACATGGATCTGACCGGGCTGCACCTGCCGGCGTTCGGCGTCTATGCGGTGCTGGTCGATGTCACCGACGGGCCGCACAAGGGCAGCTATCGCGGCGCTGCCTCGCTGGGCGTCCGGCCGCAATTCGGCGGTGCGGTGCCCAACCTCGAAACCTTCCTGTTCGATTTCTCCGGCGATCTCTACGGCGCGCATCTCTCGGTCGGACTGGTCTCCTATCTCCGCCCGGAGGCAACCTTTGCCAGCCAGGAGGCCTTTATCGCCCAGATGCAGGCCGATTGCACCCGCGCCCGCGAGATACTGGCCACCACATGAGCGATCCGATCGACCGCAAGGGCCTGCCGCCCCGCTTCTGGGAGAAAAAGCCGCTCAAGGCGCTGTCCCCGCAGGAATGGGAAGCGCTCTGCGACGGCTGCGGCAAATGCTGCCTCAACAAGCTCGAGGACGAGGACACCGGACAGGTCGAGCTGACCTGCGTTGCCTGCCGGCTGTTCGATGATGCGAGCTGCCGCTGCTCGCAATACGAGATCCGCCACCAGTTCGTGCCGGAATGCATCGTGCTGACGCCCGAGAACATCGACAGCCACGCCTATTGGATGCCGAAGACCTGCGCCTATCGCCTGCTCTGGCAAGGCAAGCCGCTGCCCGACTGGCACCCGCTGATTTCCGGCACCCCCGAGAGCGTCCATGCCGCCGGCGTGTCGATGCAGCACAAGACAGTGCCGGAATTCGAGATCGACGACGACGATTGGGAAGACCATATCATCGAGGAGCCGACCTGAGATGTTCTTTGCCTCCGACAACACCGGCCCGGTCCACCCCCGCGTGATGGAGGCGCTGGCCGAGGCCAATGCCGGCCACATGCCCTCTTACGGCAGCGACGACCTGACCCGGCAGGCCGAAGACCGCATCCGCGAGATCTTCGAAGCGCCCGAGGCCGCCGTCTACCTCGTCGCCACCGGCACCACGGCCAATGCGCTGGCGCTGGCCTGTCTGACGCGACCCTGGGACACCGTGTTCTGTACCCCCGAAGCGCATGTTCAGGTGGACGAATGCAATGCGCCGGAGTTCTACACCGGCGGCGCCAAGCTCACCCTGGTGGGCGAGGCCGACCGGATGACGCCCGCCGCACTGGATGCCACGATGACGCATCATGGCTCCGGCGATGTTCATATCGCCCAGTCCGGCCCGGTGTCGCTGACCCAGGTGACCGAAAACGGCCGGCTTTATGCGCTGGACGAGCTGCGCGCGCTGACTGAGGTGGCGAAACGCCATGCCAACCCGGTGCATCTCGATGGCGCGCGCTTTGCCAATGCGATTGCCGCGCTGGGATGTACCCCCGCCGAGATGACCTGGCGGGCCGGCGTCGACGTGGTGAGCTTTGGCGGCACCAAGAACGGGCTGATGGGCGCCGAGGCGGTGGTGCTCTTCGACCCGGCCAAGGCCCGCGAATTCGAGCTTCGGCGCAAGCGCGGGGCGCATCTCTATTCCAAGCACCGCTATCTTGCCGCGCAGATGCTGGCCTATCTCGACGACGGGCTCTGGCTCGAGATGGCGGCAGCGGCCAATGCCAATACGGCGCGACTGGCCGAAGGATTGCGCGGCTGTTCCGAGGCAGCGTTGCTTTACGAGGTTCAGGCCAACATGATCTTCTGCACCCTGCCACGCGGGCTGCACCGCAAGCTGCATGCGGCCGGGGCAAGGTACACGCTCTTCGGTTCGCTGGACGGCCCGGAGGACGAAGCGGTGCGGGCGCGGTTTGTCTGCGACTGGTCGGTGAGCAAGACGGATATCGACCGCTTCACCGGCCTGCTGGGCGCATAGGGCCAGGCCGCCACTTGCGTTCGCGCCCCGCGGACCTGCTCAATACGAATGCGCCGCGTAGATCCGCGAGAGATCGCCACCCCAATCGCCCTCGAATTGCTCGACAAGCTCATCCGCCGGCACCTTGCCGCTCTCGACGCTTTCGCGCAGCGCATTGAGGAAATGTGTCTCGTCCGGCACCAGCCCGCCCGAGCCGGCGCGCCCGCGCGCCACCAGACCAGCCTCGGAGATCGCCAGCACCTCGCGCGCCAGATCGTGCATCTTCACCCCGCCGGCCTCGGCCGCCAGCCCCCCGACCGAGGCGGCAACCCGCAGCGCTTCGCGGGTCTCGGCATCCCAGTCTTTCACCAGATCCCAGGCGGCATCCAGCGCGCCCTGATCATAGGTCAGCCCGACCCAGAAGGCCGGCAGCGCGCAGAGCCGGCGCCACGGGCCGCCATCGGCGCCGCGCATCTCGATGAATTTCTTCACCCGCGCCTCGGGGAACAGCGTGGTCAGATGATCGGCCCAGTCGCTCATCAAGGGCTTTTCCCCGGGCAGCGCCGGCAACTCACCTTTCAGGAAATCGCGGAACGACTGGCCCAGCGCGTCGATGTATTCGCCATCGCGGTAGACAAAATACATCGGCACATCGAGCGCATATTGCACCCAGCGCTCGAAGCCGAAGCCGTCATCAAAGACAAAGGGCACCATGCCGGTGCGGGCATCGTCCAGATCGCGCCAAATGCGCGAGCGCCAGGATTTATGGCCGTTTTTCCGCCCCTCGAAGAACGGCGAATTGGCAAAGAGCGCGGTGGCCACCGGTTGCAGCGCGATCGCCACCCGCATCTTCTGCACCATGTCGGCCTCTGAGCCGAAATCGAGGTTGACCTGCACCGTGCAGGTCCGCCGCATCATCGCCCGGCCCATGGTGCCGACCTTGCCCATATAGGCATCCATCAGCTTGTAACGGCCCTTGGGCATCAGCGGCATCTGGTCGTGCTGCCACTCCGGCGCGGCGCCAAGGCCGATAAAGCCGACGCCGATCTCGTCGGCGATGTCCTTGACCTCGCGCAGGTGCACATTCACCTCGTCGCAGGTCTGGTGAATGGTCTCCATCGGCGCGCCCGAAAGCTCCAGCGCGCCGCCGGGCTCCAGGCTGACGTTGGCGCCGTCCTTTTCCAGCCCGATCAGCTTGCCGCCCTCGGTTACCGGTGCCCAGCCATGCCGGTCGCGCAGCCCCGAGAGCACCGCCTCGATCGAGCGCGCGCCCTCATAGGGCAAGGGCTTCAGCGTGTCCTTGCAATAGCCGAACTTCTCGTGCTCGGTGCCGATGCGCCAGTTTTCCTTGGGCTTGCAACCCGCTGCGAGGTACTCCGCCAGTTGCTCGTGGCGTTCGATCACACCGCCGCCGGATTGAGGAATGGACATGGGCGCAGCTCCGATCGTGGCCTTCAAGGGTGTGCAAGGGATGGGCGGAAATTCCCCGGCTGTCAATGCAGGGCGGGGGCGATCTGCCGGCGCTGCCAGATCACGACTTCGCGCGACGTATCGCTGCCGAGTTCGCGCAGCATGTACTCGGTACGCAGGCCGGGCAGGCTGGTGAAGGCGTCAAACAGCTGGTCCGCGCCCTTGGCGGTGACGGGAATGTGAAGCGGGTCGTGGCCCGGCTGGGCGAGGATCCAATGCGCCGGATGCATCCGCCGGTCGAGGCTGAGGCGCGAAAGGTCGGCCATGTCCACCGCGCCGCCGGTGAGTGGGCCGAAATAGGCTACCCGGCCTTCGACGATCTGCACCACGCCCGGCCCGTCCGCGCCGTCGCGGAACCGCCCCCGTTGCAGGCCCAGCACCACCAGCGCGCCGGCCATGGCGGTGAGCACATAGCCCAGCCCGTTGATCATCCAGCCGATGGCCCCGAAGCCCCACCAGAGCCCCAGCGCCAGCAGCCCGACCCCGGCCAGCACCTCGCGCCAGCGCCAGAGCGCCCGACGCACTTCGGGGCGGACAAAGCTCATGTCGCCGCACCCAGAATGTGGCCCTGTTTCAGCAGGGCGACCCGGTAATCGCCCCGACGCCGAAAGCCGATGCGCTCATAGGCCTTGGCTGCGGTGGGCGAGGCGGCAAACAGGATCGCGCGCGCGATGCCCCGGGCGCGCCATTGCCGCAGCTGCGCCGCCACCATACGCCCGCCCAAGCCCTGTCCGCGCAGCGCCCGCGGCACAAAGACGCCGCCGACCTGCACCGCTTGGCCGGCGCGGGCGGTAATCGAACTCATCGCCACGGGCTGGCCTGCTTCGGACAGAAAGGCAAAGCGCTCGCTGCCGATGGCCGCCATGGCGCGGGCCGCGCCCTGCTCCCTGGCGGCGGGGCCGGCGGCCATCCCGGTGTCGAGGAGAAGCGTGGTGAACCATTCCGCCAGCAGCGCTTTGTCATCCTCCTGCGCCGGCCGCAGGGCATCGGCGCTCTCTGGCAGACCGGCGCAGTCGAGCCCGTAGAGCGGCTGAACCTCGTTGACCTGCCACAGTGACGTTGGCAGGGCAAAGACATCGAGCACCCGCTGCACCTGATCGGCCGCCCCGGTCATGCCAAGTATCGGCGTCCCCTCCAGAGCACGGGCAAAGGCGCCCGCGGCCGCGGCCGTCATGGCCGGCATCTGGCACATCAGGTATCCGCTGCGCGTCACGCCGAACACGCCGGTGATCTCGCCGGCTTCCTGCCAGAGGAAATACCGCGTGGCATGGTCATGCGCCGATCCTCCCACGCCATGCGCCTCGAGATTGCCGAGCAGGAACATCGAGGTCTCGATATGCGTCTCAAGAAAGCCGCGCAGGGCGGCAACATCGGCGGGGCCGGCCGGCCGCATCATTGCCAGTCTCCCAGCACCGACTGCCACAGCGTCAGCGCCGCCACCGCCGCGGTTTCGGCGCGCAGGATGCGCGGCCCGAGCGCCACCGGATGGGTGAATTCAAAGCCATGCAGCCGGGCACGCTCGGCCTCGGAAAAGCCACCTTCGGGGCCGATCAGGATGGCCCAGGGACCGGCAGGGCCATCCTTCAGCGCCGCAAGCCCGGCCTGCGCCGAGGCGCCGCCCGCCTGCGCCTCGTCACAGAACATCAGCCGCCGGCCCGCCGGCCAGCCATCCAAAAGGCCCGAAAGTTTCTGCAAATCGGCCACCTCGGGCACGAAGGTGGCGCCGCATTGCTCGGCCGCCTCCACCGCATGGGCGCGCTGCTTTTCGGCGCGGATGCGCTCGGAATTGGTGAAATCGCTCTGCACCGGCAGGATGCGCCGCACCCCCAGTTCCACCGCCTTTTCGACGATGAAATCGGTGCGCGCCTTCTTGACCGGGGCAAAGATCAGCCAGAGGTCGGGCGGCACTTCCTGCGGCTTGCTCTGCACCCGGCAGACCAGTACGCCGCCGCGTTTGCCCGCCTGCGCCACTTCGGCGCGCCATTCGCCATCGGAACCGTTGAACAGCAAAAGCTCGGCACCCGCCTCCAGCCGCATCACCCCGAAGAGGTAATGCGCCTGCGCCCGTTCCAGAGGAATGGTTTGCCCCTGCCCCAGCGGGTGATCTACATACAGCCTGACCGTGCCACTCATGGGATGACAGATATGACAGAGCAGAGCCCGACACCAGAGCCCCCGCAGGCCGCCGGGCAGGTTTCCGACGCGGTGCGCGGCAATTGGGTCGACCGGCTGGCACCCGCCGCCACCCGGCCCTACCTGCGGCTGAGCCGCGCCGACCGGCCGATCGGCACCTGGCTCCTGCTGCTGCCCTGCTGGTGGGGGCTGCTGCTGGCGATGTTGCACACCGACACCGCGCGCTGGCACGATCTCTGGATTTTCGTCGGCTGTGGGCTGGGCGCGCTCCTGATGCGCGGCGCCGGCTGCACCTGGAATGACATCACCGACCGTCACATCGACGGCTCGGTCGCGCGCACCGCCAGCCGGCCGATCCCCTCGGGGCAGGTCAGCGTCACCGGCGCGCTGCTCTGGATGGCGGCGCAGGCGCTTGTGGCCTTTGCCATCCTGCTGACCTTCAACGCCGCCGCCATCCTGCTGGGCGTTGCCGCGCTGCTGCCGGTGGCGATCTATCCCTTTGCCAAGCGCTTTACCTGGTGGCCTCAAATCTTTCTCGGCTTCGCCTTCAACTGGGGCGCGCTGCTGGCCTGGACGGCACATACCGGGCGTCTGGAATGGCCGGCCGTCGTGCTCTACTTCGCGGGCATGGCCTGGACGCTGTTCTATGACACGATCTATGCCCACCAGGACAAGGAGGACGACGCGCTGATCGGGGTGAAATCCACCGCCCGGCTGTTCGGCGATGCGACGCCGAAATGGCTCGGCCGCTTTCTGGTGGCCAGCGTCAGCCTGATGGGGCTGGCAATCATCCTGGCGGTGCCGAAAGCGATGATCCTGGCGCTGGTGATCGCGCTTGGCGGGCCTTGGGCCTTTGGCTGGCACATGGTCTGGCAGATGCGCATGCTCAAGATGGACGACATGGACCGGCTGCTGATGCTGTTCCGCTCGAACCGCAACGCCGGGCTGCTGCCTGTGCTGTTTTTCGCCGCCGCGCTTCTGGCGTGATTGAAACCGCCCGGCGACCGGCGTATCCCAACGCAACCGTTCACAGCCCGGACCCGCCGAATGCGCCTTTCGACTTATGTGCTGCCCGCCTCTTCCTTCGCCCTTGCGGCGGTTCTGTCGGTCGTCGCTGCCGGTTCTGCCGTCACCCTGGTGGAAGACGCCTCGGAACAGGCCGTCACCGAACAATTCCAGATCGCCGGGCTGAGCTGGGCCTCGGTCGATGCCACCGGCCTTCAGGTCTTTCTCTTCGGCACCGCGCCGACCGAGGCCGACCGGTTTCGCGCCCTGTCGAACGCCGGCCAGGTGGTCGATGCCGCAAGGGTGATCGATCAGATGGACGTGGTCGACACCCAGGACCTCGCGCCGCCGAAATTCTCGGTCGAGATCCTACGCAACGATTCCGGCGTCTCGCTCATCGGGCTGGTGCCCAAGGGCGACAAGCATGACGCCATGGTCACCCGAATGGGCAAGATCGTCGGCCAAGAGAATGTCTCGGACCTGATGGAGACCGCCGAACACCAGGTGCCGCCGGGCTGGGACGACGCCATGCGCTTTGCGCTCGAGGCGCTGACCCGCCTGCCGCGCTCGAAGATCTCGGTCGAGCCGACGCAGGTGCTTGTCACCGCCATGACCGACAGCGAAGACGAGCGCGTCAAGACCGAGGCCGCGCTGCTCAAGCTCGCGCCCGAGGATGTGCGTGTGCAACTGGCGATCTCGGCGCCGCGACCGGTGATCACCCCCTTCACCCTGCGCTACGTGATCGAGGAAGGTGCCGGCCGCTTCGACGCCTGTTCGGCCGATACCGACGAGGCGCGGGCGCGCATCCTTCAGGCCGCCGAGGCGGCGCAGGGCATGGCGCCCGACACCGAATGCCGGATCGGGCTGGGCGTGCCGACCAAGCGCTGGGCCGAGGCCGCGGAACTGTCGATCGCGGCGCTCGACGCGCTGGGCGGCGGCACCGTGACGATGACCGACGCCGAGATTTCGATGATCGTGCCCGAGGGCACCGATCAGGCGCTTTTCGATCAGACCGTGGGCACGCTGGAAAACGACCTGCCGCCGGTCTTCGACCTGACCGCCGTTCTGCCGGAAACCCCGGAGGCCAACGACGATGGCCCGCCGGAATTCGTCGCCACCCTGAGCCCCGAGGGCCAGGTGCACCTGCGCGGCCGGGTGTCGAGCGAAATGACCCGGCAGACCGCCGAGAGCTATGCCAAGGCGGCCTTTGCCAGCGCCGCGGTGCGCACCACCGCCCGGGTCGACGATACCCTGCCCGGCGGCTGGCCGGTGCGGGTACTGGCGGCGATCGAGGCGCTGTCCTACCTTGCCAATGGCGCGGTCACCGTCACCCCCGACGACATGCACATCGCTGGCCGGACCGGCGACCAGTCGGCCAGCGCCGCGATGGCGGCGCTGATGGCCGAGAAGCTGGGCGACGGCGCCGAATTCACCATCGAGGTCGAATATGCCGAGGCGCTCGACCCGCAGGCCGCGCTGCCCACCCCCGAGGAATGCCTGGGCCGCATTCAGACTGTCCTCGGCGACCGCAAGCTGAGCTTCGAGCCAGGGTCGGACACGCTCGACGCCGCCGGCAAGGACATCCTCGACGATATTGCCGAAGTGCTATCGGGCTGCGACCAGATCGATCTCGAGATCGCCGGCCACACCGACAGCCAGGGCCGCGAGAGCATGAACCTCGATCTCAGCCAGTCCCGCGCCAATGCGATCCTGACCGAACTGCGCAACCGCCGGGTGCTGACCTCGACCTTCCGGGCCAAGGGCTATGGCGAGACCCAGCCGATCGAGAGCAACGACACCGAAGCGGGGCGCGAAGCCAACCGCCGGATCGAATTCCGCCTTCTGCTGCCCGAGAATGACGAGACAGCCGAATCCGAGCTTGAAAGCCCTGACGATTCCGTAGAAGAAGACGGCGCTTCTGGCACGGAGGACGCTGCGGATGAGTAGGACCGAATTTGTCATCGCGACGGCGATCATCCTGTTTGTGGCCTTCTGCCTGGGATGGTTCGCAAACTGGCTGCTGCACCGGTTCACCGCGGTGTCGAAATCCGACGTCGGCGAGCTCGAGCGGATGAGCCAGGAGCTGCACGAGGCCGAAGAGACCCGCGATCAGGCAATCACCTACCTTCAGCAGCGCGAGGCCGAGCTGACCAACCAGCTGGCCCAGACAGAGGCCGAGTTGTCCGCCGCGATGGAAGGCCTGCGCGACGCCCGCCACGAGGCCGAAGAGCTCCGCGCCTACGCCGAACGCCTGCAACAGAACGCCGGCTGAGGCGCCGCGACGGCCCCCGGTCAAGCCCGGGCTGCGCGTATCCCGCCACGGCTTGATCCGCCGCCCCGCGCGCCGGGGCCTCGCCGTCCGCCGCGGCCGACAGACCCCGGGTCAGGCCCGGAGCGCGAACCCCGTGCCTGACTCGCAGCGCGCCACCGGCCCCGCCCGGATCACCCGTCCTTGCGGATCGTCTCGTTCTTCGGGTCATAGGGCGCGTCGCAGGTCACCACCGCATCCCAGAGCTGTCCCTGCATCCGCACCTTGAGCCGCGTGCCCTCCGCCGCCAGATCGGGCCGCACATATCCCATGCCGATCGATTTGCCGAAGGCCACCGAATAGCCGCCCGAGGTCAGCCGGCCGATTTTTTCACCGTCAAGATAAAGCGCCTCACGGCCCCAGGGATCGGCGTCCTCCGGCCCGTCGATCAGGAGCGTGCAGCACTTCGACCGGACGCCCAGCGCCTGCATCGCCGCCTTGCCGCGGAATTCCTTCTCCTGATCGACAAATCGTGGCAGATCGGCCTCCAGCGGCGTCGCGTCGCGGCCCAGCTCGGTGCCGAAGGCACGATAGCTTTTCTCCTGCCGCAACCAGTTCTGCGCGCGCGCGCCCACCAGCTTGAGCCCATGCGCCGCGCCGGCCTTTTCCAGCAGGTCGAAAAGATAATTCTGCATCTCGATCGGGTGGTGCAGCTCCCAGCCCAGCTCGCCGGTATAGGCCACGCGGATCGCCATCACCGGGCACATGCCGAGCTCGATTTCGCGCGCCGACAGCCAGGGGAAGCGCTTGTTCGAAAGCGCCGTGTCAGGTTCCGCATCCTTGATCACGTCGCGCAGCAGGGCCCGCGCCTTTGGCCCCGCCACCGCGAAAACACCCCATTGCGTCGTCACGTCATGCACCAGCACCAGCTTGCCGGTGCGTTCCATGAAATCCTCGGCGGATTTGCGCAGGTAATCGCCGTCATACTCGGTCAGCGCCCCGGCCGAGACCAGGTAATAGCCGTTCTCCTCGCGCCGCACGATGGTGTATTCGGTGCGCGTCGTGCCCGCCTCGGTCAGCGCATAGGTCAGGTTGATGCGGCCGACCTTGGGCAGCTTGTTGGTGGTGAACCAGTCGAGAAACTCGGTCGCCCCCTTGCCCGACACCCAGTGCTTGGTGAAGGCCGAGGCATCGATCAGGCCGACGCCCTCACGCACCGCCTTTGCCTCGTCGACCGCATATTGCCACCAGCCGCCGCGGCGGAAGCTGCGCGCGTCGTGGTCAAAGCTCTCGGGCGCGTCCAGCGGGCCGAAGTAGTTCGGACGCTCGAAGCCGTTGACGCAGCCGAACTGCGCGCCCCGCGCCTTCATCCGGTCATAGCAGGGCGCGGTGCGCAGCGGCCGGCAGGCCTCGCGCTCCTCATCCGGGTGGTGCAGGATGTAGACGTGCTCGTAACATTCCTCGTTCTTGCGCGCGGCGTATTCCGTCGTCATCCAACGGCCGTAGCGCTTGGGGTCGAGCGCCGCCATGTCGATCTCGGCCTCGCCCTCGACCATCATCTGCGCCAGGTAATACCCGGTGCCACCGGCGGCGGTGATGCCGAAACTGAAGCCCTCGGCCAGCCACATGTTGCGCAGCCCCGGCGCCGGGCCGACCAGCGGGTTGCCGTCAGGGGTGTAGCAGATCGGGCCGTTGTAGTCGTCTTTCAGCCCCACCGTTTCCGACGACGGAATGCGGTGGATCATGCTCATGTATTCCTCTTCGATCCGGTCGAGATCGAGCGGGAAGAGATCGGCGCGGAACGACTCCGGCACATCGTAGAGGAAACGCGCCGGCGCATTGCGCTCATAGGGGCCGAGGATCCAGCCCTTGCGCTCTTCGCGCACGTACCATTTGGCATCGGCATCGCGCAGTACCGGGTGTTCGGCGTTGCCGGCGGCACGCCATTCCGCCAGCGCCGGGTCGGGCTCGGTGACGATGTACTGGTGTTCGACCGGGATCGCCGGGATCTTCAGCCCCAGAAGCCGCGCGGTGCGCTGCGCATGGTTGCCGGTGGCGGTGACGACATGTTCGGCGGAGATGACCTGCTGCTCGTCCGACGGCACCAGGTTGCCGCCTTTCTCGACCATCTTCGTCACCGTGACCTGCCACTCCGCGCCGGTCCAGTGATAGCCGTCGACCTGCCAGCGCCGCTCGACCACCACGCCGCGCTGGCGGGCGCCCTTGGCCATCGCCTGGGTGACATCGGCCGGATTGATGTAGCCGTCGGTCGGATGATAGAGCGCGCCCTGCAAATCCTCGGTGCGCACCAGCGGCCAGCGTTCGCGGATCTGGTCGGGGCTCATCCATTCGTAGGGAATGCCCACGGTCTCGGCGGTCGAGGCATAGAGCTCGAATTCGTCCATCCGCGCGCGGCTCTGCGCCATGCGCAGGTTGCCGACCACATAGAAACCGGCGTTGAGCCCGGTCTCTTCCTCGAGCGTCTTGTAGAACTTGACCGAATAATCGTGGATATGGCTTGTCGCATATCCCATGTTGAAAAGCGGCAGAAGCCCGGCGGCATGCCAGGTGGACCCCGAGGTCAGCTCGTCACGTTCGAGCAGCATCACATCCTGCCACCCGGCACGCGCGAGGTGATAGGCAATCGAGGTGCCGACGGCACCACCGCCGACGACAAGCGCTTTTACATGGGTCTTCATAGCGGGCTCACTCCAGAGGGCTTTGACCCGTGGATAACGCCCCGCGCCGGGCCGCTGCAAAACCAGCCCGACCAGTGAAGCAATGAAAGCGACATTCGCCACCGGCGGGGCGGGGCGATACGGGCGGCCCCCGGGACGTCGCGGCGCTGGCGCGCCCGAGACCCGCATTCGGCATCACCGCCGGTGCCGCCCGCGTCGGTCAAATGGCCGGCGAAGCGCCCAGATCAACCTCTGGCCGAAAAGCGCAATCTTCTCATGCGCTTCGCCCGAAGGCGCCGCCGGCCGGCCGGCCGCGCCCGTGGCGGGGCCCGGGCAGATGAGCGCATCACACCGTTTATTGTGGGTCTCATGCGGCGGAAACGTGCTGATTTGTCCGCCCCCCCCTCTTTCGTCCGGTTGCGCGGCTCCGTATAAGTGCCCGTGGCCGGGCTCTGGTGCAGAGTCGCGGCCCATATTTATGGCAGACTCCGACTTGCAGCACCAAGCGAAGGGCGCATCCTGAATGTTTTCACTGTCCGACCTGACTGGTATGTTCTCCGCCGATATGGCCATCGACCTCGGCACGGCCAATACGCTGGTCTATGTCAAAGGCAAGGGCGTGATCCTGTCCGAACCCTCGGTGGTGGCCTATCACGTCAAGGACGGCGTCAAGAAGGTGTTGGCGGTGGGCGAGGATGCCAAGCTGATGCTGGGCCGCACGCCGGGCAGCATCGAGGCGATCCGCCCGATGCGCGAAGGGGTGATCGCCGATTTCGACACCGCCGAAGAGATGATCAAGCATTTCATTCGCAAGGTGCACAAGCGCTCGACCTTCTCAAAGCCCAAGATCATCGTCTGCGTGCCCCACGGCGCCACCCCGGTGGAAAAACGCGCCATTCGCCAGTCAGTGCTCTCGGCGGGCGCACGCAAGGCCGGGCTGATCGCCGAACCGATCGCGGCGGCCATCGGTGCCGGCATGCCGATCACCGATCCCACCGGCAACATGGTGGTCGATATCGGCGGCGGCACAACCGAAGTTGCGGTGCTGTCGCTGGGCGACATCGTCTATGCCCGCTCGGTCCGCGTCGGCGGCGACCGGATGGACGAAGCCATCGTCAACTATCTGCGCCGGCAACAGAATATCCTAGTGGGCGAGAGCACCGCCGAACGCATCAAGACCTCGATCGGCACCGCGCGGATGCCCGACGACGGGCGCGGCGCCAGCATGCAGGTGCGCGGACGCGACCTGCTGAACGGCGTGCCGAAGGAAACCGAAGTGACCCAGGCCCAGGTGGCCGAGGCGCTTTCCGAGCCGGTGCAGGCGATCTGCGAGGCGGTGATGACCGCGCTCGAGACCACGCCGCCGGATCTGGCTGCCGACATCGTCGACCGTGGCGTGATGCTGACCGGTGGCGGCGCGCTGCTGGGCGATCTTGACCTGGCGCTGCGCGAGCAGACCGGGCTGGCGGTGTCGATTGCCGACGAGAGCCTGAACTGCGTGGCGCTTGGCACCGGCAAGGCGCTGGAATACGAAAAGCAGCTGCGCCACGCGATCGATTACGACAGCTGAGCCGGCGGTGGGGAGCGCCCCCACCCTTCGCCAATCGTGAAGCGGCCGCGTCTGGATTGCGCCGGCCCGGCCGTGATATGACGGACTGACCCAGAGACCGGAGACGCCGCGTTGGCCCGAGATCGCGCGCATCAGGAGGATTACGCAGGCCCGCTCCGGCGGCTGGTGACCTTTGTCATCCTGCTCTGTCTGATCGGGCTTTTCATCTTCTGGCGGATCGACAGCCCGCGGGTCGAACGGTTTCGCGCCCAGGTGGTCGACCGGGTGATGCCGGGCTTTTCCTGGGCGATGGCGCCGGTCACCGCCACGGTCAACCTGATCCGCGATTTCCAGTCCTATCAATCGCTCTACGCCCAGAACCAGGAGCTGCGCCGCGAATTGCAGCAGATGAAGAGCTGGAAGGAAGCCGCGCTGCAACTCGAACAGGAGAACGCCCGCCTGCTCGATCTCAACAATGTGCGCCTTGATCCGCAGCTGACCTATGTCACCGGCGTGGTTCTGGCCGACAGCGGCTCGCCCTTCCGGCAGTCGCTGTTGCTGAACGTCGGCAACCGCGACGGCATTCAGGATGGCTGGGCGGCGATGGACGGGCTGGGGCTGGTCGGCCGCATCTCCGGCGTCGGCGAACGCACCAGCCGGGTGATCATGCTCACCGACACCTCGTCCAAGGTGCCGGCGCTGATCCAGCCGTCGGGGCAAAAGGCGCTGGTGGTGGGCGACAATTCCATGGTGCCGCCGATCGACTTTCTCGAAGACGCCGACCAGGTGCGCCCCGGCGACCGGGTGATCACCTCGGGCGATGCCGGCGTGCTGCCGCCGGGGCTGGTGATCGGGCAGGTCGCCAAGGATCCGGGCGGCCGCCTGCGGGTGCGCCTCTCGGCCGATATCGAGCGGCTCGAATTCCTCCGGGTGCTGCGCGATCACGGCACGCCCGCGGTCGACACCGCCGGCGATCTGGTGGTGCCCCCCGAAACCGAGGGGGATCTGGCCGAAGAGGCGCCGCAGGACACCGGGGAGGCGGTCGATGGCTGACAATACCGCCTCGCGACTCTGGCTGATGCGCCTCACCTTCCTCGCCCTGGCGCTGACCACGGTCTTTTTCCGGCTGCTGCCGCTCGAAACCGGGCCGGTGCGCTGGCCCGCGCCCGACGTGCTGCTGGCGCTCTGCCTGGCCTGGTCGCTGCGCCGCCCCGATTATGTGCCGGCGGTCTTTGTCGCCGCCGCGATCCTGCTGACCGATTTCTTTTTCCAGCGCCCGCCAGGGCTGATGGCGGCCATTGTCGTGCTGGCCTGCGAAGCCATGCGCAAGCGCGGCCCGGGGCTGCGCGACGCCGGGTTCCTGGCCGAGATGATCCTTGTCGCGCTCACCATCCTTGCGGTGGCGCTGGCCTACCGGGTGGCGCTCACTCTCTTCATGCTGCCGCGGCCGCTTCTGGGGCTGTCGCTCTTGCAGGTGCTCTTTACCGTGGCCATCTATCCCGTCGTGGCGCTGGCCTCCGAGTGGCTGCTCGGCGTGCGCGCCCGCAGCAACGCCGAACTCGCCGCCGGGAGGATGACATGAGACGCCCGCCCAAGGACACGCTGGAAAGCGCCCGCAAAATAAGCCGCCGGGGCCTCGTGGTCGCCGGGCTTCAGGCCGGGTTTGTCGGCCTGCTGGGCTGGCGGATGCGCCACATGCAGGTCGATCAGGCCGATCAGTTCCGCTTTCTGGCGGAAGAAAACCGGATAAACATCCGGCTGATCCCGCCGGCGCGCGGCGAGATTTTCGACCGCAACGGCGTGGCCGTGGCGGCCAATGCGCCGGCCTATCGCATCACCATGGTGCGCGAGGACGCCGGCGACATCGACGCCGTGCTCGACAGCCTGGGTCAGCTGGTCGATCTCGATCCCGAAGAGGTCGAACGGGCCCGCGCCGAGATGAAGCGTTCGGCGCCGTTCCTGCCGGTGACCGTGGCCGACCGGGTAAGCTGGGAAGACATCTCGCGCGTCGCCGTCAACGGCCCCGCCCTGCCCGGGGTTACCCCCGAGGTGGGCCTGTCGCGGCATTACCCGCTGCGCCACGATCTGGCGCATGTCGTGGGATACGTCGGCCCGGTTTCGGAACGCGATCTTGCGCATTACGCCGATCCGCCGCCGCTGCTGCGCATTCCGCGGTTTCAGATCGGCAAGGTCGGCGTCGAGACCAAGCTCGAAGAGGTGCTGCGCGGCAAGGCCGGAGCCAAGCGGGTCGAGGTCAACGCCGTTGGCCGCGTCATGCGCGAACTCGACCGCCGCGAAGGCACCAGCGGCGCCACTGTGCAGCTTACCATCGACAGTCAGTTGCAGAACTACACCGCCGCGCGGCTGGGCGAGGAAAGCGCCAGCGTCGTGGTGCTCGACCTCGAGCATGGCGATGTGCTCGCCGCCTGTTCTTCACCTTCCTACGACCCCAACAAGTTCGTGCGCGGCATTTCCGTCGCCGATTACAGCGTCCTGCGCGAGAACGACCACCGGCCGCTGGCCTCAAAGATCGTGCAGGACGCCTATCCGCCGGGCTCGACCTTCAAGATGGCTGCCGCCCTGGCGGCGATGGAGGCCGGGCTGATCACCCCCACCGAAACCGTCTGGTGCCCCGGATATCTCGAGGTCTCGGGCCGGCGATTCCACTGCTGGAAACGTGCCGGTCATGGCCACATGAACCTCGAGAAAAGCCTGCGCGAAAGCTGTGACGTCTATTACTACGACCTCGCCATCAAGGTCGGCATCGAAAAGATCGCCGAGATGGCCCGCAGGCTCGGACTGGGCGAGGTGCATGACCTGCCGATGTCGGCGGTGACCAAGGGGCTGGTGCCGGACAAGAACTGGAAATTCGTCAACCGCGGCGCCGACTGGGTGGTCGGCGACACGGTGAACGCCGTGATCGGCCAGGGTTTCGTGCTGACCTCGCCGCTGCAACTGGCGGTGATGACGGCGCGGCTGGCCACCGGCCGCAGCGTCGCGCCACGACTGATCAAGCGGATCGATGGCGTCGAAGAGCCCTCGCGCGGGGGCGAAAGCCTCGGCATCAACGAGAACCACCTGCGCCAGATCCGTAAGGCGATGTTCGAGGTCTCGAACAACCGGCGCGGCACCGCCTATCGCTATCGGTCGGTGGCCGAAGACGTGCGGATCGCCGGCAAAACCGGCACCAGCCAGGTGCGCAACATCACCGCCGCCGAACGCGCCCGCGGCGTCACCCGCAACGAGGACCTGCCCTGGGAGCGGCGCGACCACGGTCTGTTTGTCAACTTCGCCCCCGCCGAGGCGCCGCGCATCGCGGTGGCGACGGTGGTCGAACATGGCGGCGGCTCCGGCGCCGCCGCGCCGATCGGCCGTGACGTGACGCTTCAGGCGCTTTACGGCGGCGATCCGCCGCTTGACGCCTATCCCAGCGCCGACCGGGGTCGCATCAAGACCCAGCAAGAGCGGCTGGCGCGCGAGCGCCGGACGCCAGCCGCCCCGGGCCAGGAAGAGGCCTGATGTCGTATCTCGAGTACAACGTCAAACATGTGCCCTCGGGGCCGCGCAAGATATTCTACCTGAACTGGCCGCTGGCGATCCTGCTGGCCTCGGTTGCCGCGATCGGCTTTCTGATGCTCTATTCCGTGGCCGGCGGCTCTTTCTCGCCCTGGGCGGAACCGCAGATGAAGCGCTTCGCACTGGGGTTCGTGCTGATGCTGATCGTGGCGCTGGTGCCGATCTGGTTCTGGCGCAACATGGCGGTGGTGGCCTATTGCATCTCGGTGGTGCTGCTCCTGGCGGTGGAATTCGTCGGTGTCACCGGCATGGGCGCCCAGCGCTGGATCGACGTCGGCTTCATGCGGCTGCAACCCTCGGAACTGATGAAGATCACCCTGGTGATGCTGCTGGCCGCCTATTACGACTGGCTGCCGATCAAGAAGACCTCGCGCCCCTTCTGGGTGATCCTGCCGGTGCTCATGGTGCTGTTTCCGACCTTCCTGGTGCTGCGTCAGCCCGATCTCGGCACCGCCATTCTGCTGATGACCGGCGGCGGGTTGGTGATGTTCATGGCAGGCGTGCACTGGGCCTATTTCGCCGCCGTCCTGGCCGCCGCGGGCGGGCTGGTGACGGCGGTGTTCCAGAGCCGGGGCACCGACTGGCAATTGCTCAAGGACTACCAATTCCGCCGCATCGACACCTTTCTCGATCCGTCGACGGATCCGCTGGGCGCGGGCTATCACATCACCCAGTCCAAGATCGCACTGGGATCGGGCGGCTGGACCGGGCGCGGCTTCATGCAGGGCACGCAGTCGCGGCTGAACTTCCTGCCCGAGAAACATACCGATTTCATCTTTACCACCCTGGCCGAGGAATTCGGCTTTGTCGGCGCCTTTTCCCTCCTCGGGCTCTATGCGTTGATCATCGCCTTCTGCGTCACCTCGGCCTTGCAGAACCGTGACCGTTTCGCGGCACTGCTGACGCTGGGCATCGCGACGACCTTCTTCCTGTTCTTTGCCGTCAACATGTCGATGGTCATGGGGCTGGCGCCGGTGGTGGGCGTGCCGCTGCCGCTGGTGAGCTATGGCGGCTCGGCGATGCTGATCCTGATGATCGGCTTCGGGCTGGTGCAATCGGCACATGTTCACAGACCACGCGGGGCCATATGACCAACATCCTTTTCGCCGCCGGACCCGATCGCTGGGACGATTGGGCACCACCACTGCGCGCCGCGCTCGATCAGGCCGGGCTCGGCTATGCGCTGGCGCAGGACATGGCGCCGGAGGTGGTGGATTACATCGTCTATGCGCCGGATTCAGCGTTGCAGGATTTCACGCCCTTCACCCGCTGCAAGGCGGTGCTGAACACCTGGGCCGGGGTCGAGGCGGTGGTCGGCAACCAGACCCTGACCCAGCCGCTGGCGCGGATGGTCGGCGGCGGGCTGACCGAGGGGATGGTGGAATATGTGCTGGGCCACAGCCTGCGCCATCACCTCGGCATGGACGCCCATATCGTGAACCCCGATCACGACTGGCACTGGGCGCCGCCGCCGCTGGCCTCCGAGCGCCGGGTGACGGTGCTGGGGCTCGGGGCCCTGGGGGCCGAGGTGGCGCAGAAACTGGCCGGCGTGGGCTTTGCCGTCACTGGCTGGAGCCGCCGGCCGAAAGAGATCGGCGGGGTCCGTACCCTGAACGGCGATGACGGTCTGGCCGAGGCGCTGCGCGGGGCCGAGATCCTGGTGCTGCTGCTGCCCGACACGCCGGCGACCGAGAACATCCTCGATGCCGAGGCGCTGGCGCTCCTGGCCAGGGGCGCATTCGTGATCAACCCGGGGCGCGGCCCGCTGATCGATGATCAGGCACTTCTGGCGGCGCTGGACAGCGGGCAGATCGGCCATGCCACGCTCGACGTCTTTCGCGAGGAGCCCTTGCCCAAGAACCATCCGTTCTGGGCGCATCCCGGTGTCACCGTCACGCCGCATGTAGCCTCGGAAACCCGGGCCGCAAGCGGCGCCGGGGTGATCGCAGAGAACATCCTGCGCGGCGAGGCGGGGCAGCCTTTCCTGCATCTGGTGGATCGCACCGCCGGGTATTAACCGGCGGTTGGTTCCAAAGCGCGGGAATCGCGGATTGCGAGCCCGCCGCGCATCGCCAGGCCCGGAGCCCCTAGCTCGACACCTGTTCACGCAGGATCGACGCGGTCAGCGAGATCAGCAGGTAGATGCCGCCGAAGATCAGGAATGCCAGGATGGTGTTCTCGAACTTGCGCGGATAGCTCGGATCCTGCGACGGCACCGGCGCGACCGCAGTCTGAAGATAGCGCACCTGGGCATTGGCCTCGCGCCGGGTCTGGCTGAGCGAGGTCAGCGCTTCCTGCAACATCAGGTCGCGCGTCGCCAGATCGGCCTGCGCCATCTGGATTTCGGAGGACAACTGCGCCAGAGAATTTTCGCCTTCGGAGGCCTGCGTCATGTCGGATTGCAACCGCTCGAGCAGCCCGCGAAGCCGGCGGATATCGCCGCGCGCGCCTTCGACCTTGGCCTGGTTGGGCCGGGCATTGTCCAGCAGCGCCTGCAATTGCAACTCGCGCTCCTGGATCTGCACCTCGACATTGCCGATCTGCTGCCGCAACGAGGCGATCCGTCCCTCGGGGTCGAGCACCTGCGACACCTGCTGCAACTCCACCAGCCGCAACTGCGCTTCGCGGCGCGCGGTTTCAGCCTCTTCCAGCGCTTCGGTGGCGCCCTTGAGCTGATCCTCGCGCTTGCGCTGCGACAGGCTGTCGACCCGATCCTCGGCGTATTCGATCAACGCACCGGTATATTGCGCGCTGACCGAGGGGTTGGCCGCGACGATCTCCATCCGGATCACGCCTTCGGTCGGGTCATAGCCGATCTCGATGTTCTTCTTGTAAAGCTTGTAGGCGTCCTCGTTCGAGGCGGTGTCATCAAGCCGCTGGATCGGGTCGATCCAGTCCTGGCTGAAATGGCTGCGAAAACCGACATCCTGATCGAGCCGCAGCATCGCGTCCTTGGACATCAGATAGCTCTGCACCGCGATGGCGTCCTGGTTGGTGGCAAACTGCGTGCCCGAGAGCAGCCCGCCCATCCCGGAAGAGCCTCCGCCATCATTGGCGATGATCAGGAATTCCGACTTGGTGGCATACATCGGCGTCGCCACATTGTAGAAATACCAGCCACAGATCAGCGTCGGCAGGCCGACAAAGAAGGCCAGCCGCGACAGCAGCAATATGGACTTGCGGCGCCGGCGTTTGGCGATGTCTTTCTGGATATCGCCGATCTCGCGAATGCGGCGGTCCATCGGGTTGCTGGTTTCGGTTGAGGGCAGGTTCTTGCCCGGGGCCGGGACGGTCTGCGGCAATTGCACCTTGGTGTCCTTGCCCGCCACCGGCTGATTCCCCTGCGCCGGCACCACCAGCTCCAGCATGTTGGAGCGCTGGAACGGGTCGATTCCCCGCTGGCGAAGCTGGCGCACGGCGTCGAAATCGCTGGTCACCGCCAGCCCGTGCTTCTGCGACATGCGCCGCGCCATGCGCAGTTGGCGCCCGGTCAGCCCTTCCTTGCGGATCGCCTCCATGTCGGTCTCGCCGGCGACCTGGGCCGCCGATGAGACCTCGCCCTCGCGCGGGGGCGGCGCCGGATCGGCGCGCTTGCCGCCGGTGATCCGGGCAATGGTGGAGCCGGTCCCGATATTGCGACTGGTCGCGGCATCGGCCGTGTCCTCTGACCGGGGCTCTGCCGCGGTTTCATCACCAGAGGGTTCCTCCTGCCGGAGGGCACGGATCTGGCCGATCAGGGTGTCGGTCTCGGACGCGCCGGGCCGCGCGGGAGGCGGCGAAGAGATACCTTCCGGCCCCACCATCTCCTGCGCTCCGCCGGGGCGTGCGCGCCGAACCCGAAATTTCTTAGCCTTGGGTTTCGTAGTCATAGAGCTGCTTCGCTTCCTCCAAGGTTTCAAACATATGCAACTGGCCATTCAACAAAACACCGGCCTTGCGGGCGAACTTTTCTAGCACCTTGGGCTGGTGCGAGACAATGATGATGGTCGTGGTGCGCAGCCGTTCCGCGAGGATCGCGGCGGCTTTCTTGTTGAACTCCACGTCCGTCGAATTTGGCATGCCTTCGTCGATCAGATAGATATCGAAATCGAGCGCCAGCATCAGCGAGAAGGTGAACCGCGCTTTCATGCCCGACGAATAGGTGCCGAGCGGCTGGTCGAAATATTCGCCCAGCCCGCAAAGCCAGCGGCAATAGGCCTCGACATAATCGGGATCGAGACCATAGAGCCGGGCAATGTAGCGGGCGTTCTCATGCGCCGAATGCTTCGACACCACACCCCCCATGAACCCCAGCGGAAACGAGATGCGGCAGCCGCGGCGGATTTCGCCTTCGTCGGGCTTTTCCAGCCCCGCCATCATCTTGATCAACGTCGTCTTGCCGGTTCCGTTGGGGGCGAGGATGCCCAGCGACTGGCCCAGGTCCACGCGAAAGCAGGCGCGATCAAGGATCACCTTGCGCTGTGTTCCAGTCCAGAAGGACTTGCTCACGTTATCGAATTCCAGCATCTGATCTGGCCCCGGCGTCTGCTCGCCTCAAATTAATAGAGGTTGGTTAAAGCACTGTTAGACACCGATTTTGGTCATATTATGACCCAGATGGGCCAATTGTATCAACTCCCCGCATGGGGTATCACGCCAAGCACCCGGCCCTGCGGCGAAAATTGTCGCCGGAACGGCGCGGAATCGCCTATTGTTGTTCCATGCCCACAACCGCCACAGCCTCGGTCCTGCACCTGACGCTCACCGGCACCTTTGCCGCGCGCGCCGACGGCGACGCGCTGGCCGGGCTGTCGCGGCGCGGACAGGCGCTTCTGGCCTATCTGTCGCAACAACGTGACATGCGGGCCGAACGCGGGTTTCTGGCCGATCTGCTCTGGAGCGACCGATCCGAGGAACAGGCCCGCGCCTCGCTGCGGCAGGAGCTGTCGGTGCTGCGGCGGACCCTGCCTGACGGTCTGCTCGAGGCCAGCCGGCAGCATGTCTGGCTCGATCCGGCCAGGGTCGAGATTGCGTCGGGCGGCGGCGCGTTTCTCGCCGGATTCGATCTTGCGTCCGAAGGCTTCGAGGACTGGCTTCGCCAGAGGCGCCGCGCCGATCCTGCGCCCGCGACGCCCCCCGACCGGCGGTTCCTGACCCGCCCGGCTGTCCTGCTCTTTGCCTTCGAGGCTCTGTCGCAAGGCCCGCAGGACGCCATGATCGCGCTTGGCCTGGCCGACGATCTGCGCACCACGCTGTCCTACTGGCGCTGGTTTCCGGTGATCGGGCCAGAGGCCATCGGCTGGAAAACCGCGCGCGAGATCGATCTGCGCACGGCGGCGGCCCAGGTCGAGGCCGCCTATGCGGTCAGCGGCACCCTGCTTTGTCTCGGCAACCGGGTGAAAATCTCGGTCGGCCTGACCGAAACCGAGACCGGCCGCACCTGCTGGTCGCGTAATGTGGATGGCCAGCTCGACGATATCTTCACCTTTCAGGAAGAGGCCAGCCGCGCCATCGTCGCCCAGCTCGAGCCAGAGATCGCTCATGCCGAAACCAGCCGCATCGCCCGCGTTCATCCCGTGTCGATCGGGCCATGGCAGGTCATGGCGCAGGCCGACGACATCAACCGCACCGGCGGCGAAGGCTATGGCACGCCCGAGAGCAACGCCGCGCAGGAACAGCTGATGCAGGAGGTGCTGCGCCAGCACCCGGAATTTTCTCCGGCGCTGGCGCGGCTGGCGCGGGTCTGGTTTCGCCGGGCGCTGCTGGGCTGGACCGACGACCGCCCCGCCGCCTATGACACCACGCTCGACTTTGCCGGCCGCGCACTGGCCGCGGATCCGACCAACTGGGAGGCGCATGCCTATTTCGGGCTGGCGCGCATTTTCGGCCACCACGACTATGCCTCGGGCGAATATCACAGCGCCGAGGCCGTGCGGCTCAACCCGTCTGCCTCGCTGGCGCGGCACGGGCTGGCCTGCGCGCTGGAGTGGCTCGACCGGCCCGAGGAGGCGCTGGAACACATTGGCCTGATCTTTCGGCTCAATCCCGAATATCCGGCCCGCGCGGCGGCCCTGGGCCAGCTTGCCAGCTGCCGGTGCTTTACCGGCGACCGCGACGGCGCGGTCGAGGCGGCAAAAAGCCTTTTGGCCATCGCTCCCGATTATGCCCGCGGATTGCAGCGGTGCGTGACGACCTTCGGCGCCTGCGGCGAACCAGAGCTCGCCGCCCAGGCTCTGGCCCATTTGCGCGAGGTCCAGCCAGAATTTTCCGAGGCCTATGTCCGCGAGACCTACCCCTATGCCGGCCCGCGAAACCTCGAGGTCCTGATCGATGGCTGGCGCCGGGCCGGGGCCTTCAGCGAATAAAAAACCGGCGCGAAGACCCGCGCCGGTGTTCTGTCCCGAGCCAGCCGCCGGCTCAGAGGTTCTGCTTTTCCACCCGGAAGATCTTGCCCGAGGCAATCGCCACCAGCGCGGCGGCAAAGCTGAACAGCGCGCCCATCTTGGCGGCGTCCTGCACCGGCCCGGCATTGAAGGCGACCGAGGCGACAAAGAGCGAGACGGTAAAGCCGATCGCTGCGACAAAGCCGATCACCACCAGATCGATGATCCGCATACCCTGCGGTATCCCCAGCTTGAGCGGCTTGGCCGCGACCCAGCCGAACAACAGGATGCCCACCGGCTTGCCGATCAAGAGCCCGGCCAGCACCAGCCAGGTCGCCGGCCCGATCGACGAGAATTCGACCCCGGCGTTGAACAGGCCAAAGAAGAACAGGACGATCTCGACCGGGTGCTTCAGCGCATGTTCGATCATGTTCAGCAGATCGGTGAGATATTGCTCGGCCTCGGAAAAGATGCCGAAGGCGCGATCGGCATGCGGGATCGTCGGCACGATGGGCAGCAGCCCAAGCGCCGGGTGCAGGCCGGACATCATGAAACCGTACCAGCTGGCACAACCGGCCAGCAGATAGGGCCAAAAAGACAGGGTTTTGCGCACCCAGGTCGAGGCCGGCCGATCCTGATTGCCTTGGTCGAGCCGGCGCGGCAGCCAGTTGGCCAGCAGAAAGACCGCCAGCGCGGCGCCAAGCGACAGCAGCAGCCATTCCGGCGCCAGCTCGCCCGACGGATAAAAGACCGCGAGAATGATCAGCCCGGCGGCATCATCGGCGATGGCCAGAAGCAACAGGAACCGCACCGCCGGGTGACCGGCGCCAAAGACCAGCCGCCCAATCAGATAGGAAAAGGCGATGTCGGTCGCGGTGGGAATCGCCCAGCCATTGGCCACGGCACTGTAGGTCTCCGACCCCATGACCGCCGCAAGACCCAGATAGACGGCAATCGGCCCGAACATGCCCCCGGCGGTGGCAAAGAGCGGCGTGGCGGCCTTCTTGCCGCGCAGGCTGCCGTTCTCGAGGATCACGGCTTCCCAGACTTCCTTGGCGGCGATGGCAAAGAAGAAGGCCATGAGCAGATCGTTGACCAGATAATGCAGCGTCAGGGTGCGACTGCCCTCGCCAAAGACGAATTGCGCGCCATCCGCCCCGGTGTACACCTCGGCGCCGGCGGCCACCATTTCGGCAAAGGCCGGATCACTCGCGGCGATTTCGGCGGCGTGATATTCCCCGATGGGCGCGTGATCCCAGATCACGAAATCGACAAAGTAGTGGTAGGTGTCGGCCCAGTAATGCGGATCGCCCGCCACCGGGGCGATCAGGTCCAGATTTGCCCAGACCAGCGCAATCAAGGCGCCAAAGATCAACAGCAGCGAATAATTGGTCAGAAAATTCCAGACGCGATACATGTCTTCCCCGGCCCTTCCCCTGTTTGTGGTTTTCGACGTACCTCAAATACCCCCGCGCCGCAACGCAAGCCGGGCGAAATCGGCCGGCAAGCCTTTCAAATGCGTTTTGACAATCCGAGCCATTGCATCGAACAGGCACGCTCCGGCTTCGGGGTCACCATTGGCCTAAACTTCGGTGACACGCTTGAGCGTGGCCATCAGGCTGTGAAACTTTTCGCCCTGAATCGCCACATGGCCGCGCAGCGTCTCGGCCGCCGCCACCGGGTCGCCGGCCTCCAGCGCGTCGAGGATGGCCTTGTGTTCGGCCATGGACTGCGCCATGCGGCCGCGCAGCCGCAACTGTTGCCGACGAAAGGGTTTCAGGCGCCGGTGCAACTCGTTGGCCTCTGTGGTCAGGTAGCTGTTGCCGGATTGCTCATAGATGATCCGGTGGAACCGCTCGTTCTCGGTGTAATAGCCATCCGGGTTCTGACAGCCGACGGCGGCCTCGCATTTCACATTGGCATCCTGCAACGCCGCCAGGGCCTCGTCGGAAATGCGCATCGCGGCGAGGCGGCCGCAGACCGCCTCGATCTCGGCCATCGCCTCGAACATCTCGATCAGCTCGACAGGCCCCGGCTGGCGCACAAAGGCGCCCCGACGCGGCACCAGTTCGACCAGCCCGGAACGGGCCAGCCGCTGCAAGGCCTCTCGGAAGGGCGTGCGCGAGACCCCGAATTGCTCGGCCAGACGCACCTCGTCCAGACGGTCGCCATCGGAATAGGTCCCGTCGAAAATCCGCTCTTCGAGCGCTTCCGCAATGGTATCGGCACGTCGTTGCTCCATGTTATCTGTATAGGCGCGCCGGTGCGCCGAACGCAAGAATGCCCGTCATGTATACAAAAATCTTGACCTGAAATACATCGTATGGTTGGCTGCGGCTGTCCCGGCCCTGCCGGGTCCGACATCCATGGCCGGCTGCCCCGCGTCCGGCCGGCCGCGTGAGGGGAGTTGTGGCATGACCCTGCTGGCGGACCTTCTGTCCACCGTCTTTGAACGACGCTACCGCCGTGACGCGCCGATAGCGGCCGAGGATGGCCGTCCGCTGACAGACCTGGCCATGGCGCTGGTCGGATCGGCCAGCGAGACCTCGGGGCTGGCACTGGCGAGCGAAATCCTGGCCCGCTTCGGCGCGCTCGAGGACCATCACAAGCTCGAGTTCTTCCGCTTTCTCGCCAGCTCGATGAACATCGACCCCGAAGCGGTCCGCACCCGGCTCGACGCGTACGAACGCGCCCCGTCAAAGTCCAGCTATCGCGCCTTTGCCGAGGCGGCCGAACCGCGCCGGCAGGAGCTGATCCGGCGTCTCAACCGGGTTCAGGGCGCCACCGGCGAACTGGTCAAGATGCGCGCCGATCTCTTGCGGCTCGGGGGGACCGAACCGGAGCTTGCGGCACTGGACCTGGATTTCCGCCACCTCTTCGCCTCTTGGTTCAATCGCGGCTTCCTGGTCCTGCGGCCGATCAGCTGGGAAAGCCCGGCGCATATTCTGGAAAAGATCATCGCCCATGAGGCGGTACATGCCATCGACAGCTGGTCCCAGCTGCGCCGCCGGCTCGAGCCGACCGACCGGCGCTGTTTTGCCTTCTTTCACCCGGCGATGCCGGATGAGCCGCTGATTTTTGTCGAAGTGGCGCTGACAACCGGCATCCCCGGTTCGGTGCAGGCGCTGCTGGCCGAAGATCGCCTGCCCCTGCCAGCAGCCGAGGCCGACACCGCAGTGTTCTATTCGATCTCCAATTGCCAGGCGGGGCTGGCCAGCATTTCCTTCGGCAATTCCCTGATCAAGCAGGTGGTCGCCGATCTGGCGGCAGAACTGCCGGGGCTCAGGACATTTGTCACCCTGTCGCCGATCCCCGGCCTGACCCGCTGGCTCGACCAGGAAAACGTGCGCTGGAGCGTCGATGACCCGACGCAGGTGAAGACGCTGGCTGCACATTACCTGCTGCACGCCAAATCCCGCGGCGGCCTGCCCTCTGATCCGGTCGCCCGCTTTCACCTTGGCAATGGCGCCATCGTTCAGGCGGTCCATGCCGATGCCGACACCTCTGACAAGGGCCGCGCGCAATCCGGCGGCGCAATGGTGAACTACCTCTACGATCTCGCCCGCGTCGAAGCGAACCACGACGCCTATGTCATCTCCAGAGAGGTCATGGCGGCAAAAGACGTCAGGGCGCTGGCAGATGCCGCAGATCTTACTCCGACCCAAGAAAGCTGATCCATGGCGAACCCCCTTTACGATGGTCTGTTTGGCGCGCATGCCGGCCAATCCACCCCTTTTCTGCGGCTTGCCGACGGGCAGGTCATCACGCACGGCGCCTTTCTCGAGAGCGCCGCGCGGATCGCCAATGTCATGGCCGATCTGGGGCTGGCACCCGGCGACCGGGTGGCCGCCCAGGTCGAGAAATCCCCCGAGGCGCTGGCGCTCTATGCCGCCTGCGCGCAGGCGGGGCTGGTGTTTCTACCGCTCAACACCGCCTATACCGCCGATGAGCTTCAGTATTTCATCGAAAACAGCGGCGCTTCGCTGATCGTCTGTGACGGCAGGAGCGACGCGACCCTCGCCCCGATGGCCGGACAGTTCGGCGCCCGGATCGAGAGCCTGAACGGCGACGGCAGCGGCAGCCTGATGGATAAGGCCCGCACCATGCCGGCAGAATTTGCCACGGTGCCGCGCACGGCCGACGACCTCGCCGCCTTTCTCTATACCTCGGGCACGACCGGGCGCTCGAAGGGGGCGATGCTGACCCAGGCCAACCTGCTGTCGAATGCCCGAACCCTTGTGAAGGAATGGCGTTTCACCGCCGGTGACGTCCTGCTGCATGCGCTGCCGATCTTTCACACCCATGGTCTTTTCGTGGCCACCAATGTCGCTCTGGCGGCGGGCAGCAGCATGATCTTTCTGCCGAAATTCGATCTCGACCAGGTGATCGCGGGTCTGCCCGAGGCCACGGCGATGATGGGCGTGCCCACCTTTTACACCCGCCTGTTGAACGACGATCGTTTCACCCGCGATCTTACGGCGCATATGCGGCTGTTCATTTCCGGCTCCGCGCCCCTGCTGGCGGAAACCCACGTCCAGTTCGAGAGCCGCAGCGGCCACCGCATCCTCGAACGCTACGGCATGACCGAAACCAACATGAACACCTCGAACCCCTATGAGGGCGAACGCCGCGCCGGCACAGTGGGCTTTCCGCTGCCGGGCGTCGAGCTCAAGATCACCGATCCCGAGACCGGCAAGACCCTGCCCGACGGCGAGATCGGCCAGATCGAGGTGCGCGGCCCGAATGTCTTCAAGGGCTATTGGCAGATGCCGGAGAAAACCGCGGCAGAGCTGCGCGACGACGGGTTTTTCATCACCGGCGATCTCGGCCGGATCGACACTGACGGCTATGTCCACATCGTCGGCCGCAACAAGGATCTGATCATTTCCGGCGGGTACAATATCTACCCCAAGGAAATCGAGCTGGTACTCGACGACCAGCCCGGCGTGCTGGAAAGCGCGGTGATCGGCGTGCCACATCCCGATTTCGGCGAAACCGTGCTGGGGGTGATCGTGCCCGAGAAGGGCGCCGCCCCCGACACCGAGGCGATGATGCAGGCGGTGCAGCAGGCACTGGCGCGGTTCAAACATCCGCGGGCCCTGGTCATGCTGGATGACCTGCCGCGCAACACCATGGGCAAGGTGCAGAAAAACCTGCTGCGCGACAGCTACAAGGACATGTTCGCCGGCTGAGTCTTGCCCTGCCCCGGTGCCGTCAGGCCTGGGCGACCACCACTTCGGTGCCCCAGCTGCGGCAGGCGGTGGCAAGATCGCGCGGCAGCGCCTTGTCGGTAAAGAAGCTGTCGACATCCGCCAGCGACGCAATCCGGGCCGGGGCGGTGCGGGCGAACTTGGTGTGATCGGCCACCAGAAAGGTCTTGCGCGATTGGCGCAGGATGGTGCGGCTCACGCTCACCTCCTGGATGTCGAAATCCATCATGTCGCCATCGGCATCCAGCGCCGAACAGCCGACGACGGCCAGATCGAACTTGAACTGGCTGATGGTGTCGGTGGCAAGATTGCCGACCAGCCCGCCATCGGTGCGGCGCAGGTGGCCGCCAGTGACGATGATCTCGCAATCGGGGTTGGCCGCGAGGATATTGGCAACATTCATGTTGTTGGTCACCACCATCAGCTTGGTGTGATGCAGCAGCTCCTGCGCCACCGCCTCGGTCGAGGTGCCGATGTTGAGAAACAGCGAGATGTCGTTGGGAATGCGCGCGGCACAGGCGCGGGCGATGGCGAGTTTCGCCGCAGGGTTGAGTGAGCGACGTTCCTCGTAAACGATATTTGTGGTACTTGAGGGCAGCACTGCCCCGCCATGCACCCGTTCGAGTCGCCCGGCATCGGCCAGGTCGGACAGGTCGCGCCGTATGGTCTGTAAGGTGACGCCGAAATGTTCGGCCAGATCTTCGACGGTGACCTTGCCTTCACGACGGGCGATTTCAAGGATTTCCGGATGCCGAAAAGTTTGCGACATTCTTTTCGTTTCCTTTCGATATGCCTCAATCGAATGCCGACCGGAGGACATCTACGTAACATACCGTCAAAACCGCAAGACTGACAACAACAAAGCCCAGGATTCGACCGGATACCGGGGCCGTTTTCGCTTTGACATGGGGAATATCCCCATGTTTGACAGAGCTTTGCGCGAAATCGAACACTAACGAAAACAAAACCGTTGAAAACCGCGCATCTCTGTGTCAGAACTGACGCAACAAGCGTGAAGGGAGAACCGCGTTGTCGCATCACGACATAGATGGCCCGACAGACCTGTTCGTCATCGGCGGCGGCATCAATGGCTGCGGCATTGCCCGCGACGCCGCCGGCCGCGGGCTGAGCGTCACCCTGGCCGAGATGAACGATCTCGCCTCGGCCACCTCGTCGTCATCGACCAAGCTGTTTCACGGCGGCCTGCGCTATCTGGAATACTTCGAGTTTCGGCTGGTACGCGAGGCGCTGATCGAACGCGAGACCCTGCTTCGCGCGATGCCGCACATCAGCTGGCCCATGCGTTTTATCCTTCCATATCATAAGGATATGCGGTTCGAATCGGAAACGCCGACGTCCCGGCTGCTCGGGCTGTTCATGCCTTGGATGAAAGGTCGCCGGCCGGCTTGGCTCATCCGTCTCGGGCTTTTCATGTATGATCATCTGGGCGGACGCAAGATTTTGCCGGGCACCAGAACCCTGTCGCTGAACGACAGCAAGGAAGGCGCGCCGCTTCAGGATCGGTTCGACAAGGCCTATGAATATTCCGATTGCTGGGTCGAGGATTCGCGGCTTGTCGTGCTCAACGCCCGCGATGCCGAAGCCCGGGGCGCCCGGATCCTGACCCGGACCAAGGTGCTTTCTGCGGTGCGCGAGGGTGACCTCTGGCGCGTGGAAACGCAAAACACCGAAAACGGCGAGATTCAGACCCACCTCGCCCGCATGCTGATCAATGCGGGCGGCCCCTGGGTCGGCGACATCATCCAGACCAAGGTGCGGATCAATTCGCGCGAGGGCGTGCGCCTGGTGCGCGGCAGTCATATCGTGACCAAGCGGCTCTATGACCACGACAAATGCTATTTCTTCCAGGGCACCGACGGGCGGATCATCTTTTCGATCCCCTATGAGACCGATTTCACCCTGATCGGCACCACCGATGCCGATCACCCCGATCCGTCGCAAAAACCGGTCTGCACCGAGGAAGAACAGCGCTACTTGATCGACTTTGCCAACCAGTATTTCGCCAAGGCCCTCAGCCGGGACGATATCGTCTGGACCTATTCCGGCGTGCGGCCGCTTTATGACGATGGCGCCTCGAGCGCCACGGCGGCGACGCGGGATTACACGCTGAAGGTCGATGCCGAAGGCGGCGCGCCGGTGCTCAACGTCTTTGGCGGCAAGATCACCACCTATCGCCGGCTGGCGGAAAGCGCGCTGGAGCAGATCGACAGCCACCTGAACGTCGGCAAAGGCCCCTGGACGGCGGGCGTGCCGCTGCCCGGCGGCGATTTCCCGGTCGATGGCGTCGAACGCATGATCGCCGACCTGCAATCGCAATACGGCTTTCTCACCGATTTCTGGGCGCGCCGGCTGGTGCGGGCCTATGGCACCGACGCGACCGTCATGCTGGGCGCGGCGCAGACGGCCCAGGATCTCGGCCGCGACTTCGGTGCCACGCTGACCGAAACCGAGGTGGTCTGGCTGATGACCCGTGAATACGCACGCACCGCGGAAGACGTGGTGTGGCGGCGCAACAAACTTGGCCTGCGCATGAGCGAAGCCGAGATTGAAAACCTACAAGACTGGATGGCGGAAAACCGTCGATCCAGCACGGCTGCCGCTTAACATTCAAAGAGCCGGACGGCGGACCCCGCCCAACCGGCCGCAAGCGGCACGACAGATTACCGGACTGAGCGCATACCGCCAGTCCGCCGCCACCACGGCGAACCAGGGAGGAGACAAGCGCTATGACGCTGGAATTGAAAGGCGTGTCTAAATCGGTTGAGGGTCAGGTCCATATCCACCCCACCGATCTCACGCTGAAAAACGGCACGATGAACGTGCTGCTCGGGCCGACATCATCGGGCAAGACCTCGTTGATGCGGCTCATGGCCGGACTTGACGTGCCCAACACCGGTCAGATTTTCTGGGAGGGCAAGGACGTCACCGGCATGCGGGTGCAGGACCGCAAGGTCGCGATGGTCTATCAGCAGTTCATCAACTACCCGTCGATGACCGTCTACGACAATATCGCTTCGCCGATGAAGCTGATGGGCGCCGATGCCAAGGAGATCGACCGCCGGGTGCGCGAAAGCGCCGAGCTGATGCAGCTTACCCCGATGCTCGACCGCAAGCCGCTGGAGCTGTCCGGCGGCCAGCAGCAACGCTGCGCCCTGGCCCGCGCGCTGGTCAAGAACGCCGGCCTGGTGCTGCTCGATGAGCCGCTGGCCAACCTCGATTACAAGCTGCGCGAAGAGCTGCGGGTCGAGATTCCGAAGATCTTCGAAGCCTCTGGCTCGATCTTTGTCTATGCCACGACCGAGCCGGAAGAGGCGTTGCTGCTCGGCGGCAACACCGCGACGCTGTGGGAAGGTAGGGTGACACAGTTCGGCCTGACGCCCGAGGTCTATCGCCAACCGGTCGATGCCACCACCGCGCGGGTGTTCTCGGACCCGCCGATGAACTTCCTCGATGTCACCAAATCCGGCAACGAGCTGCAATTCGGTGAAGGCCAGAGCGCGCAGGCCAGTGGCCAGCTGACGCAATTGCCCGATGGCCGCTATACCGCCGGCTTCCGCCCCAACCACCTCGAAATCAAAAAACATTCCGACAATGCGATGCAATTCGCGGCGCGGCTGTCGGTGACCGAGTTGACCGGTTCGGAAACCTTTGTGCACCTCGATCACTTCGACGAGCGCTGGGTCGGGCTGATCCACGGCGTGCACGACCTGCAACGCGGCGAAAGGCTCGATGTGTGGCTCGATCCGCGTCACGTCTACATCTTTGGCGAAGACGGCAAGCTGATCGCGGCTGCCGCCTATGCCCTGGCAGCCTGAGGAGATCGACCCATGGCCAAGATCACGCTCGACAACCTCGCGCATTCCTATCTGCCGAAACCGCAATCCGAAGACGATTACGCGTTGAAGGAGCTCAACCATGATTGGCAGGACGGCGCCGCCTATGCGCTGCTCGGCTCGTCCGGCTGCGGCAAGTCCACCCTGCTCAACATCATTTCCGGCCTGCTGCGCCCCAGCCAGGGCCGCATCCTGTTCAACGACCGCGACGTCACCGACGCGCCGACGGCAGAGCGGAATATCGCGCAGGTGTTCCAGTTTCCGGTGGTCTACGACACCATGACGGTGCGCGACAACCTGGCCTTTCCGCTGCGCAACCGCGGACGGGACGAGGCCTATGTGGCCGAACGCGTGCAGGAAATCGGTGCGATGATCGGCATGGAGCACATGCTCGACCGCCGCGCCCGAGGCCTGACCGCCGATGCCAAGCAGAAGATCTCGCTCGGCCGCGGCATGGTGCGCAAGGACGTCAACGCGCTGCTCTTTGACGAGCCGCTGACGGTGATCGACCCGCATATGAAATGGGAGCTGCGGACCCAGCTGAAAAAGCTGCACCACGATTTCGGCCACACGATGATCTATGTGACCCACGACCAGACCGAGGCGCTGACCTTCGCCGACAAGGTGGTGGTGATGTATGACGGACGCGTGGTGCAGATCGGCACCCCGGAAGAGCTGTTCCAGACGCCGGAGCACACTTTTGTGGGCTATTTCATCGGCTCGCCGGGGATGAACGTGATCCCGGCCGAGGTCAACGGCGCCACCGCCCGTATCGAGGGCACCGAGCTGCGGCTCAAGCGCGGTTACGGCGATCTCAGCGGCAAGGTCGAGCTGGGCGTGCGCCCGGAATTCGCCCGCCTCAGCCGCACCGAGGGCCTGCCGGTCACGGTGCGCCGGGTCGAGGATGTCGGCCGCCACAAGCTGGTGCGGGCCGAGGTCTTTGGCCATGACATCAACATCATCGCCGACGAGGATGACGACGTCAGCGCCGACATGACCCACGTGGTCTTTGATACCGATTTCGTGAACGTCTACGCCAATGACTGGCGGGTGCCGGGGGAGGCCGCATAATGGAAAAGACAGTCAACCAAAAAGCCTGGTTTCTCGTCCTGCCAGTGCTGATCCTCGTGGCGTTCTCGGCGGTGATCCCGTTGATGACCGTCGTCAATTATTCGGTGCAGGACACGTTCGGCAACAACCAGTTCTTCTGGGCCGGGCTCGAATGGTTCGCCGAAATGCTTGAATCCGAGCGGATGTGGAACGCGTTGGGCCGGCAGCTGATGTTCTCGGCCATCATCCTGGCGATCGAGATCCCGCTGGGCATCTACGTGGCGCTGCATATGCCGAAAAGCGGCTTCTGGTCGTCCTTCTGCCTGGTGCTGATGTCGCTGCCGCTGCTCATCCCGTGGAACGTGGTCGGCACCATCTGGCAGATCTTCGGCCGCGTCGATATCGGCCTGCTGGGCTATACGCTGGATGCGCTCGGCATCTCCTACAACTACACGCAGGACACGTTGGACGCCTGGATCACCATCATCGTGATGGATGTCTGGCACTGGACCTCGCTGGTGGCCCTGCTGGCCTTTGCCGGGCTGAAATCGATCCCCGACGCCTATTATCAGGCGGCCAAGATCGATCAGGCCAGCCGCTGGAAAGTTTTCCGCTTCATCGAGCTGCCCAAGATGATGGGCGTGCTGATGATCGCCATCCTGCTCCGGTTCATGGACAGTTTCATGATCTATACCGAGCCTTTCGTCGTCACCGGCGGCGGCCCCGGCAATGCCACCACGCTCTTGTCGATCGACTTGGTGAAAATGGCGCTGGGACAGTTCGACCTCGGTCCGGCGGCGGCCTTCTCGATCATGTATTTCCTCGTGATCCTTCTGGTCAGCTGGGTGTTCTACACCGTGATGACCAACCTCGACAAACAGGAGGGCTAAGGATGGGTTTTCCCGACAGAGTCACCGTCATCCTCGGGCCTGACCCGAGGGCCTCCCAGCCAAGAGTTCCCCGGGTCAAGCCCGAGAACGCCGCAAGCAACAAGGGACCGCTGCAATGACCGATACCACCTCTGCCCCCGGCGCGGCCTCGATCCCCGGCAACGTCACCGACAGCACCGCCACCAAGACCCGCCGCAAGTTCCGGCCCAACGGCTCGCTGATCGTCATGACGCTCTATCTGCTGTTCATGCTGCTGCCGATCTATTGGCTGCTGAACATGAGCCTGAAGACCAACTCGGAGATCCTGAACACCTTCACCCTCTGGCCGCGCAACCTGACGCTGGCCAACTACCAGACCATCCTGACCGATCCGGCCTGGTATCTGGGCTACGTCAACTCGATCATCTACGTGACGATCAACACGGTGATCAGCCTCGTTGTGGCCCTGCCCGCAGCCTATGCCTTCAGCCGCTATCACTTCATGGGCGACAAGCACCTGTTCTTCTGGCTGCTGACCAACCGTATGGCGCCGCCGGCGGTCTTCGCCCTGCCCTTCTTCCAGCTCTACAGCTCGGTCGGGCTCTTCGACACCCATATCGCCGTGGCGCTGGCGCATACGCTGTTCAATGTGCCGCTGGCGGTCTGGATCCTCGAAGGCTTCATGCGCGGCGTACCCAAGGAGATCGACGAAACCGCCTATATCGACGGCTACAGCTTTCCGAAGTTCTTCGTGAAGATCTTCATGCCGCTGATCGCCTCGGGCATCGGTGTGGCGGCCTTCTTCTGCTTCATGTTCTCCTGGGTCGAGCTGCTTCTGTCGCGGACGCTAACCACCGTCGACGCCAAGCCGATCGCCGCCATCATGACCCGGACGCAGGGCGCCGCCGGGATCGACTGGGGCGTGCTGGCCGCCGCCGGGGTGCTGACCATCGTGCCCGGCGCCTTGGTGATCTACTTCGTGCGCAACTACATCGCCAAGGGCTTTGCCCTGGGGAGGGTGTGATGCAAGGTTTCCTTAACCCTTCGCATGTCATCCCCAGGTCCAGCGGGTGGATGACACCCGCGCGGGCGGCCAAAGGCCCCCAGATCATACCCGGGAACGACGGCGCAATTCTCAAATCTATCGCAGGGGAGGACAACTAATGGACTGGATGGCATGGACCTGGCCGACGGCGATCTTCTTTATGGTCATCGCCTCGCTGCTCATCACCTTCACGATCCTCGCGATCAAGTTTCCCGAGACGCCGCGCACCGGCATCCTCAGGATCGAAACCACACGGGGCGACCGCCTCTTCATCACCCTTCTCGGCTCGGCCTTCATCAATCTGGCCTGGCTTGGATTGGTCGGCGCAAACCAACCTTATGCGCTGATCGTCTGCCTGATCTATGCCGCAGCGGTGTTCCGCTGGGTGTAACAGGCAACCGGCGACGCCCCGAGGGGACCTGAGAAACCCCACAGGGCGCCGTCTTCGAAGCAACCAAGTTCCTACAATTGGGAGGAAAATTATGAACTTGAAGTTGAAATCAACCACATCCCTGGCAATGGCCCTGTCATTGCTCGGGAGCGCCGCCTTCGCCGGCATGGAAGAGGCAACAGCCTTCCTTGACAGCGAAATCGGTGATCTGTCGTCGCTGAGCCGCGCCGATCAGGAAGCCGAGATGCAGTGGTTCATCGATGCCGCCGCACCGATGGCCGGCATGGAGATCAAGGTGGTGTCGGAAACCATCACCACCCATGAATACGAAAGCCAGGTGCTGGCCCCGGCCTTTACCGCGATCACCGGCATCAAGGTCACCCATGACCTGATCGGCGAAGGCGACGTCGTGGAGAAGCTGCAAACCCAGATGCAATCGGGCGAGAACATCTACGACGGCTACATCAACGATAGCGACCTGATCGGCACCCACTGGCGTTATCAGCAGGCGCGCAATCTGACCGACTGGATGGCCGGCGAAGGCGCGGATGTGACCAACCCCGGTCTCGATCTCGACGATTTCATCGGCACGCAGTTCACCACCGCGCCCGATGGCAAGCTCTATCAGCTGCCCGACCAGCAGTTCGCCAACCTCTACTGGTTCCGCTACGACTGGTTCAACGACAAGAAGAACAAGGCCGATTTCCAGGAACAGTTCGGCTACGAGCTTGGCGTTCCGGTCAACTGGTCGGCCTATGAGGACATCGCCGAATTCTTTACCGGCCGTGACCTGAGCCACATGGGTGTCGATGGCGAAGTCTTTGGCAACATGGACTACGGCAAGAAAGACCCGAGCCTCGGCTGGCGCTACACCGATGCCTGGATGTCGATGGCCGGCATGGGCGACGTCGGTGAGCCCAACGGCCTGCCGGTCGACGAATGGGGCATCCGGGTGAACGAGAACTCGCAGCCCACCGGTTCCTGCGTCGCACGCGGCGGCGCCACCAACGCGCCTGCCGCCGTCTACGCGGTGACCAAGGCGATCGAATGGCTCGAGAAATACTCGCCCCCGGCCGCCGCCGGCATGACCTTCTCCGAGGCCGGCCCGATCCCGGCGCAGGGCAATGTCGCGCAGCAGATGTTCTGGTACACCGCCTTCACCGCCGCCACGGTCGAGCCCGACCTGCCGGTGATGAACGAGGACGGCACGCCGAAATGGCGTATGGCCCCCTCGCCGCATGGCGTCTACTGGAAAGACGGCCAGAAGGTCGGCTATCAGGACGTGGGCTCCTGGACGCTGATGAAATCGACCCCGGTCGACCGTGCCAAGGCGGCCTGGCTCTATGCCCAGTTCGTCACCTCGAAAACCGTGGACGTCAAGAAGGCGCATGTCGGTCTGACCTTCATCCGCGAGTCGACGATCCAGCACGACAGCTTCTCTGAACGTGCCGACAAGCTGGGCGGTCTGGTGGAATTCTACCGGTCGCCGGCACGTGTCGCATGGTCGCCCACCGGCACCAACGTGCCGGATTACCCGAAGCTGGCACAGCTCTGGTGGCAGAACATCGGTGACGCCATGTCCGGTGCGAAAACCCCGCAGGAAGCGCTCGACAGCCTCTGCGCCGACCAGGAGCGCGTGCTCGAGCGTCTGGAACGTGCCGGCATCCAGGGCGACATCGGCCCGGTCATGAACGAGGAAATGGACCCGTCGCACTGGCTGAGCCAGGATGGCGCGCCCTATGCCAATCTTCAGAACGAGGACGAAGAGCCCGAGACGATCGCTTATGACGAGCTGATCAAGTCTTGGCAGTAACCTGTCTCTCCGGCCGGGGCCCTTCGGGGCCTCGGCCATTTGCCTGCGGCCAGACCGGCCCGAATGGACATGGCCCCCGCCGATCTGGCCAGCGGCGCCTCGCGTGTATTCCGGCGATACCCGCATGTATTCACCATCCGCACCGAAGCGGCATGTGGCGGTGAAACAGAACTATCCAAAATCGTGACCGGCAAAGGCGAGCGGGTGTTTTACGGGCACGCGTTCACTCGTCTCTGACGAAGGTCGAAGGCTACGCACACCTCAACACACGGGCCCATGGAAAAGAGCTCGACCGAATATCCGGCGCACAATTCGCGCACAGAAACGGATAAACGCCGACACAGTCCCGTCGTAAGTCGTTGAAAAGTGGTGCCCCCACACGGACTCGAACCGCGGACCTACTGATTACAAATCAGTTGCTCTACCAGCTGAGCTATAGGGGCACGTCGCAATCGTCTAAATCGTCACCGCCGGCGGGGCAAGAGGAAATCTGGCGCGCCGGCGGGGCGGCGGCGCTGCGGGCTTTCCCCCGCGGCAGGCTTTTGTATAGTGCGCGCGAGCGCAGCACAAAGGCCCCCCATGAAAGTCATTCTCCATGCCGGCGCACATGCCACCGACGGCGGCAAGCTTCTGCGATGCCTGCTGCGCAACGCCGATGACCTGCGGGCCCGCGCAGTGACCGTGCCGGGGCCAAGCCGCTACCGGCAATTGCTCAGCGGCAGCCTCAATGCACTCGACAAGGCCGATCCCGCGCCCGACGCGCGCGACATCCTGCTCGAGAACATCCTCAGCGAAGACCCCGACAGCTTCGGCCGCATCGTCCTGAGCCACGACCACCTGTTCTGCGTGCCCAAGATCGCGCTTGGCAGCGGCCGGATGTATCCACGCGCGGACGAGCGGATGCGCAATGCCGCGCGGCTCTTCGAGACCGACCAGATCGAGCTTTTCATCGGTATCCGCAATCCGGCCACCTGGCTGCCGGCGGTCTATGCCGAGACGCCGCACCAGAGCTTTGACAGCTTTCTCAATGGCACCGAACCCGCCTACCTGCGCTGGTCCGAGGTGATCGAGCGCATCCAGATCGCCCTGCCCGACCTGCCGATCACCGTCTGGTGCAACGAGGACAGCCCGCTGATATGGGGCGAGATCCTGCGCGCCATGGCCGGGCTGCCCTCGGGCGCCAAGATCGCCGGCGCCTTCGACCTCTTGTCCAGGATCATGTCGGAGGAGGGGATGCGCCGGTTTCGCGCCTTCCTGCACGAACATCCCGGCATCTCCGAGCCGCACAAGCGCAAGGTCATGATCGCCTTCCTCGACAAATATGCGCTTGACGAGGCGGTCGAAGAAGAGCTCGATATTCCCGGCTGGACAAACGAATATGTCGACGCGCTGACCGACCTTTACGAACGCGATATCGAGATCATCGCCAACATGAGGAACGTGACCCTGATCGCAGCATGACGCCTTGAAAGCGGTTTGAGGCCACTTTTGAACCTGTCAGACATGTTTACCTACCGGAGCCGACCGTTTAAGCATGCTGCAATGCAACAAATGGAAAGCCTGCCATGCCTGACTTTCAGAAGATCCTCATCGCCAACCGTGGCGAGATCGCCATTCGCATCATGCGCGCCGCCAACGAGATGGGCAAACGGACCGTCGCGGTCTACGCCGAGGAAGACAAACTCGGCCTGCACCGGTTCAAGGCGGACGAAGCGTATCGCATTGGCGAGGGTCTGGGGCCGGTTGCGGCGTATCTGAGCATCGAGGAGATCATCCGCGTTGCCAAGATGTCGGGCGCCGATGCGATCCACCCGGGCTATGGCCTGTTGTCGGAGAACCCCGATTTCGTGGATGCCTGCGACGCCGCCGGCATCACCTTTATCGGCCCCAAGGCCGAGACCATGCGCGCCCTTGGCGACAAGGCCAGCGCGCGGCGCGTGGCGATCGAGGCCGAGGTGCCGGTGATCCCGGCGACCGAGGTGCTGGGCGATGACATGGCCAAGATCAAGAAACAGGCCGCCGAAGTGGGCTATCCACTGATGCTCAAGGCCTCCTGGGGCGGCGGCGGTCGTGGCATGCGGCCGATCTCTTCCGAGGACGAGCTCGAGGAGAAGGTGCTCGAAGGCCGGCGCGAGGCCGAGGCCGCCTTTGGCAACGGCGAGGGCTATCTGGAAAAGATGATCACCCGCGCCCGCCACGTCGAGGTGCAGATCCTCGGCGACAAGCAGGGCAACATCTACCACCTCTACGAACGCGACTGCTCGGTCCAGAGGCGCAACCAGAAGGTCGTGGAACGCGCGCCCGCGCCCTATCTGAGCGAAGCACAGCGCGAGGAAATCTGTGAGCTCGGCCGCAAGATCTGCGCCCATGTGAACTATGAATGCGCCGGCACCGTCGAATTCCTGATGGATATGGAGACCGGCAAGTTCTATTTCATCGAGGTCAACCCGCGGGTGCAGGTGGAGCACACCGTCACCGAGGAAGTGACCGGCATCGACATCGTGCAGGCGCAGATCCTGATTGCCGAGGGCAAGTCGCTGGCCGAGGCCACCGGCAAGGCCAGCCAGTACGACATCCGCCTCAACGGTCACGCGCTGCAAACCCGGGTCACCACCGAGGATCCGCAGAACAACTTCATCCCCGATTATGGCCGGATCACCGCCTATCGCTCGGCCACCGGCATGGGCATCCGGCTCGATGGCGGCACAGCCTATGCCGGCGGCGTCATCACCCGCTACTATGACAGCCTTCTGACCAAGGTCACCGCCTGGGCGCAGACACCGGAAAAGGCGATTTCGCGCATGGACCGTGCGCTGCGCGAATTCCGCGTGCGCGGCGTCAGCACCAACATCGCCTTTGTCGAGAACCTGCTCAAGCACCCGACCTTTCTCAACAACCAGTACCACACCAAGTTCATCGACGAGACGCCCGAGCTTTTCGATTTCAAGAAGCGCCGCGACCGGGGCACCAAGGTTCTGACCTATATCGCCGACATCACGGTGAACGGTCATCCCGAGGTGCAGGGCCGTCCCAAGCCGCACCCCGAGCTGAAACCGGCCAAGCCGCCGCAGGTACCCTTTGGCGAAAAACCGGCCTACGGCACCCGCAACCTGCTCGAGGAAAAGGGCCCGCAGGCGGTAGCCGACTGGATGGCCGCGCAGAAGCAGGTTCTGATCACTGACACCGCGATGCGCGACGGGCACCAGTCGCTTCTGGCGACCCGGATGCGCTCGATCGACATGATCAAGGTGGCGCCTGCCTATGCCGCCAAGCTGCCGCAGCTGTTTTCGGTGGAATGCTGGGGCGGCGCGACCTTCGACGTCGCCTACCGCTTCCTTCAGGAATGCCCCTGGCAGCGGCTGCGCGACATCCGCGCGGCGATGCCCAACGTGATGACGCAGATGCTGCTGCGCGCCTCGAACGGGGTGGGCTATACCAACTACCCCGACAACGTGGTGCAGTTCTTTGTCAAACAGGCGGCGGAATCCGGCGTCGACGTCTTCCGCGTCTTCGACAGCCTGAACTGGGTCGAGAACATGCGCGTGGCGATGGACGCGGTACAGGAGGCGGGCAAGGTCTGCGAGGGCACGATCTGCTACACCGGCGATTTCCGCGATCCGGACCGGTCGAAGTACGACCTGAAGTATTATGTCGAGATGGGCCAGCAACTCCGCGACGGTGGCGCGCATGTGCTGGGCCTCAAGGACATGGCCGGGCTGCTGAAACCTTCGGCCGCCGGCGCGCTGATCAAGACGCTGAAGGAAGAGGTCGGCCTGCCGATCCATTTCCACACCCACGACACCTCTGGCGCCGGCATCGGCACGATCATGGCTGCGGCCGAAGCCGGGGTCGATGCCGTCGATGGCGCGATGGATGCGCTCTCGGGCAACACCTCGCAGCCGACGTTGGGGTCGATCGTCGAGGCGCTGCGCTTTACCGAGCGTGACACCGGGCTCGACATTGCCGCGATCCGCGAGATTTCGAACTACTGGGAAGCGGTGCGCGGCCAGTACGCCGCCTTTGAATCGAGCATGCAGGCTCCGGCTTCGGAGGTCTATCTGCACGAGATGCCCGGCGGCCAGTTCACCAACCTCAAGACCCAGGCCCGTTCGCTCGGGCTTGAGGAGCGCTGGCACGAGGTGGCGCAGGCCTATGCCGACGTCAACATGATGTTCGGCGATATCGTCAAGGTCACGCCGTCATCGAAAGTGGTGGGCGACATGGCGCTGATGATGGTGTCGCAGGGTCTGAGCCGGGCGCAGGTGGAAGACCCCGACACCGACGTGGCCTTCCCGGATTCGGTAATCGACATGATGAAGGGCAACCTCGGCCAGCCGCCGGGCGGCTTCCCCGCGAGCATCCTGAAGAAGGTGCTCAAGGGCGAGAAACCCAACCTCGAGCGCCCCGGCAAGCATCTCAAGCCGGTCGATATCGAGGCGACCCGCAAGCAGGTGTCGGAAGAACTCAATGGCTATGAGGTGGATGACGAGGATCTGAATGGCTACCTGATGTATCCCAAGGTCTTCCTCGACTACATGGGCCGTCATCGCAGCTATGGCCCGGTGCGCGCGCTGCCAACGCATACCTTCTTCTACGGCATGCAGCCCGGCGAAGAGATCACGGCGGAAATCGACCCCGGCAAGACGCTGGAAATCCGGCTTCAGGCGGTTGGCGAGACCGGCGAGGACGGCGAGGTGAAGGTGTTCTTCGAACTCAACGGCCAGCCGCGCGTGATCCGCGTGCCCGACCGCAAGGCCGCCGCCTCTTCCGCCGCACGGCCCAAGGCCGAGCTGGGCAACGACAAGCACATCGGCGCGCCGATGCCGGGCGTCGTGGCGACGGTGGCCGTCAAGCCGGGCGACAAGGTCAAGGAAGGCGATCTGCTGCTGACCATCGAGGCGATGAAGATGGAAACCGGCATCCACGCCGAGCGGGCCGCCATTGTCACGGCGGTCCACGTTCAGCCCGGCGGCCAGATCGACGCCAAGGACCTGCTGGTCGAGCTGGACTGACGGCCCCCTATATCCCGAAAACGACGCCCCCGCAGCACTCTGCGGGGGCGTTTTTCATGGTTTCGGCGTCAACTCACCCGCCCTGCCAGACGTCCTTGTGGATTGTGACATCGGCATTCGGGCAGGCGGCGAGGATTTTCTGGCGGAGATCGGCGCCAATGTCATGCGCTTCGCGCAGCGATTGATCGCCGTCCAACTCGATATGCAGCACGACAAAGATCTGAGAGCCGGCCATCCGCGTCTTGAGGTCGTGAAAATCGCGCACGCCGGGGTGATCGCGTGCCAGCGCCGCGATGATCCCCTCGATGGCATCGGGCGCCTTGCGGTCCATCAGCGAATCGACGGCCTGCTTCGCGATCCGCGCGGCGCCGATGATCATCAGCGCCGCCGCCAGAAGCGCGACAAGCGTGTCGACGATGACCACGCCGAGATAGCGCGCCGCGAGCAATGAGAGGATGGCGCCGAGATTGGGAATCAGGTCGCCGAGATAATGCAGGCTGTCGGCCGCGACGATGCGATTGCCGGTACGCCGCGCCACCCAGCGCTGAAACAACACCAGCGCCAGGGTCAGAGCGAACGACCCGCCCATGATGGCCAGCCCCAGCCCCTCGGCCCGCAGCACCGGCGGCGCGTCTGCCGAAAACCGGGCAAAGGCCGAAAGCCCGATGGCCACGCCGGCCACCGAGATCGCGACCGACTGGGCCAGCGCCGCGAGGTCTTCGGCCGAGCTGTGGCCAAAGGCATGATCGGCATCGGGCGGCCGCGCCGCATAGAGAATCGCCATGAAGGCAGTGGCGGACACCAGCAGATCCAGCGCGCTGTCCGCAGCCGAGGCGGCGATCGCCAATGATCCGGTGGCGGCAAAGGCCCATAGCTTGGCCAGCACGAGAACCCCGGCCACACCAACCGAGGCCAGCCCCGCAGCCTTGTTGAGGCGCCGTCGCGCGGTCTGCTCCACCATGATGCCCCTCTTTTGCCTTGCCAATTCCCGGCGCCGCTGCCGCCGTCGCATTTTCGCCCGCAGCTACCCGATCGACCCCGGATAAGAAAGCCGCATCCGGCACGGCGCGCGGCGCCATATATTCGCCCCGGTCCCGGTTTCGGCGCTTTTTTGCCCCGCGCCGGCATTTTCCGCTTGCAGGCCGCGCCAACAGTTTATAAATCCGCCACACCCATGGATATGCGGGCGTAGCTCAGGGGTAGAGCATAACCTTGCCAAGGTTAGGGTCGGGCGTTCGAATCGCCTCGCCCGCTCCATAGGGAACCCCAGGCCAGAGATGGCCAAACGGATGCGGGCGTAGCTCAGGGGTAGAGCATAACCTTGCCAAGGTTAGGGTCGGGCGTTCGAATCGCCTCGCCCGCTCCAAACTCACTCGATCAGATCAAAAAGAATTGCCCTACGGGGCCAGGTAACCGCTGTTTTCCGCTCCAGTCGCGGCCGCGCCGCCTCAGAACGCCTTGAAGGTCAGCGTGGTGCGCGAGCGTTCGATGCCGGCAATGTCGAGCAGGTGATCGTTGATGTATTTGCCGACATCCTCGCTTTCGGGGATGTAGAGCTTGAGCATCAGGTCGAAATCGCCGCTGGTGGAATAGAGTTCCGAGTGGATTTCCCGCAGCACGATCTCCTCGGCCACCTTGTAGGTGGTCCCCGGCTTGCAACGCAACTGGACAAAGACGCAGGTGGTCATCGGCATTCCTCACTGGTTCGCGCCGTGCTCGGCAGGCCAGAGGCTGGCACAGTGGCCCGGCGCGCACAAGCGGCGAAAACCGGTGACGGCCCTCTTGGAGCCCTGCCCGCCCCGGCCTATAAGGCGCTGACTTTGAAGGACGAGCCAGATGCGCACAGCCACGATCACCCGCCAGACCGCCGAAACCAGCATTTCCGTCACCCTCGATCTCGACGGCACCGGGGCCTATGACAACCAGACCGGCGTGGGGTTCTTCGACCACATGCTCGACCAATTGTCGCGGCACTCGCTGATCGACATGACGATCCGCGCCGAAGGCGACCTGCATATCGACGATCACCACACCGTCGAGGACACCGGCATCGCCATCGGTCAGGCGCTGGTTCAGGCGCTGGGCAACAAGACCGGCATTCGCCGCTATGGCGCCTGCCTTCTGCCGATGGACGATGCGCTGGTGCGTGCGGCGCTGGACCTGTCGGCACGGCCCTTCCTGATCTGGAATGTCGACCTGCCCAGCCCCAAGATCGGCACTTTCGACACCGAACTGGTGCGTGAATTCTTTCAGGCGCTGTCGACCCATGGCGGCATCACGCTGCACATCGATGCGCTGCACGGGCTCAACAGCCACCACATCACCGAAGCCGCCTTCAAATCCGTCGCCCGCGCCCTGCGCGAGGCGGTCGAACTCGACCCGCGCAAGGCCGATGCGATCCCCTCGACCAAAGGCGCGCTTTAGCCAGGGCAAACGGTCGCGGTCCGCCGCGAGGCCGCCGGGGCGGGCGATCCCGTGCGGCACGGGCCGGGTGATACCGGTTGTCACAGCCGCATGGCGCATGCCAGTCTGGCGGCGGGACCGTCATCGAAAAGGCGAGACACCATGACCGATCAACCGGGCGGCTGCCTTTGTGGCGCGCTGCGCTATCACGTCACCGCGCCCCCGCTCTGGGTCACGGCCTGTTTCTGCCATTTCTGCCAGCGCGCCACCGGGACATCCGGCATGGTGGAGCCGATCTTTGATTTGCCCGTCTTTGCGATCACCCGGGGCAGCCCCAAGGTCTATACCCATGTCTCCGAGGGCAGTGGCCAGGATGTTCAGGTGCATTTCTGCGACACCTGCGGCACCAAGACCCACCTGACCTTTTCGCGCTGGCCGGACAGGCTGGGCGTCTATGCCGGGACCTTCGATGATCCCGGCTGGTTCGAGTTCACCCCCGAGAACAGCAAATACATCTTTCTCGACAGCGCCACCTTTGCCGCCTTTGTGCCGGCCGGCTTCAAGGCCTTCCGCCAGCATGCCGCCACCGTTGACGGCACGCCGCTCGAACCCGAGATCTTCGACCACATCCTCCACCTGCGCTAAGCGCCGCGATCAGGCGCGCAGCGCTCCCTTCTGCTGCCGTCGGATGATCCATTCCGCGACGATCAGGTTCGGCACCCAGCAGGACCATGCGACAATCGGATATCCCTGTTCGAAGCCTAGCACTCCCACCAGGATCGGCAACTCCAGCCGTAGCGTGACGGCGGCCAGAGTCAGCGCCGCCGACCGGATCATCCAGACCCGGTGCGCGGCGATCCGGCGCAACATCGCCAGCCGCACCGCCTGGGCGGTGATCGCGATCCAGAGCAGGCCCAGCAGGCCAAAGCCCAGTCCGGCAACGCGCCCGGCCGACGAATGCGCCGCCAGCGACAGCGCGGCCACCCCAGACACCAGCACGCCCAGCGCATAGGCCCGGCCGGTCCAGCGATGCAACGCGGGCCACCAGGCCCGCAGACGAGGGCTGACCTGAAAGGGCACCAGTGCCAGCACCAGCGGCGCGATCCCGATATGCGCATAGAGCGCCAGCGCCCGGCCCTCCAGGTGATGTGCCATGAAGTTCATCGTGGCCTCCACCCCCAGCGGGATGAACCGCCAGGACACCAGCGCCACCGCGAGCGGCAGAAACCAGAACAGAAAAATGCGGGCTCTTGTCGTCCAGGTGGTGGGCATTGCAGGGCCTCCTCATGCAGATCGTCGTGTAGCTTGACGGTGTAAACTTTACACTGTCAATTATGCGAGTCGCTTGACGCTGTCAACCCAGCCGCTTATCCGGCCTGCATGAGCGACACCAAAGACAAGGCCAGCCACCATCACGGCAACCTGCGCCAGGCGCTGATCGAAGCCGGCATAGAATTGTTGACGGAGGGCGGGCTCGACGCGCTGACCCTGCGCAAATGCGCGGCGCGGGCTGGCGTGTCCCATGCCGCGCCGGCGCATCACTTCGACGGGATCGACGGGTTGCGGGTGGCCATCGCGCAGGAGGGCTTTGTCCGGTTCCGTCATCGCATGCTCGATTTCGCCGATGCCGGGCCGCAGACGCCGCGCGGACGGCTGCACGGCATCTGCAAGGGCTATCTCGCCTTTGCCCGCGAAGAGCCGGCGCTTTATGACCTGATCTTCAGCTTCCGCGCCCATTCCAAAAAGATCACCGACATGCGGGAGAGCTCCACACCCTCCTATCAGGTCCTGCGCGACGCCTGCGCGCCATTCGTGCCGCCGGGCACCGACCCCCTGATCATCGAGACCCAGGTCTGGTCGCTGGTTCACGGGTTTGCGCTGCTGATCCTGACCGGGCGCTTCGGCCCCGGCCCCGCGCCCGAGGACGCGGTGCTGGCCCTGCTCGACCGGATCGGCACGCCGCCAGAACCGGACAGGTGACCGCCCCTTGACCCCGCAGGCGATTTGCGCGACCCCTCACGCCGTTCCATCCGAAGGACCTGGCCCATGCTCACGGCAATCATCGACTACGAATCCGGCAACCTTCACTCTGCCGAGAAGGCCTTTCAGCGCATGGCGGGCGAGGTCGGCGGTGGCGAGGTGGTAGTGACCGGCGATGCCGATGTCGTCGCCCGGGCCGACCGCATCGTCCTGCCCGGCGATGGCGCCTTTCCCGCCTGCATGCGCGAACTGAAAGGCCATTCCGGGCTGTATGACGCCATGGTCGAGGCGGTCGAGGTGCAGGGCCGCCCGTTTCTGGGCATCTGTGTCGGCATGCAGCTGATGGCCACGATGGGCCGCGAATACGAGGACACGCCGGGCCTTGGCTGGATCGGCGGCGAGGTGGTCAGGATCGCCCCCACCGATCCCGCGCTCAAGGTGCCGCATATGGGCTGGAACGACCTGGTGGTCGACAGCCCGCATCCGGTGCTCGACGGGATCGAGACCGGCGCTCATGCCTATTTCGTCCATTCCTACCACGTCCGCGTCACCGAGCCGGGCGAACGGATCGCGCATGTGGATTACGGCAGCGATGTCACCGCCGTCATCGGGCGCGACACCATGGTCGGCATGCAGTTCCACCCCGAGAAAAGCCAGGACAACGGGCTGCGCATGATTGCCAACTTCCTGCGCTGGGCCCCCTGACGCCTATTGCGCGCGCCGCCATTTCTGCGCCTTGCAGACCAGCGCGGCACAGCCTTTCACGGTCATCCGCGTTCCCGAAAGCGTGACCTCGGCCGGATAATCCCGACCAAAGATCGGCACGAAGACCCGTCCCTCGCCATAGAGGCCGCCGCCCATGGGTTTCATCCCCCAGAGCAGGCGTTTGCCGACGTTCTTGGTGACGATCTGCTTGCCGTTCGGATCGAAGGCCTTGATCAGCGTGCCGCAATAGGCGTCGCCGCAGGGTTTGATCTGGACGATGCCGGTCTGGCCCTTGCCGTCCGGTGGCGAGGCCCAGAGCCCGACCAGAGGATCGGCGCCAACGGCAACCGCCAGGGTGCATATGACAGCGCCAAGACAAACGGCGCGTTTCAGACCTCGGCCCATGGCCGGTCTCCTGTCAGAAGCGTGGGGCGCGCCGATCGCGCCCCTGCTTCATGATGCCGGTCACTTGAGTCGAGTCCAGACCTGAGAGCTGCACAGCAGGCCGCCGGCGATGCAGCCGGACATTTTGAGCGTCTTTCCGCTCACCTGCATCTTGCCGTTGTATATCTTGCCGTTCGACGGCCGCCAAACCTTGCCGGTGTATTTGCCGTTGCCCTGCGGCGTCATCCCCATCACCAGCTGTTTGCCCTTGTTCGGCGAATTGTATTCGGAACTGCCCTTGAAGGTGCGACTGATCGTGCCGCAAAGCCTCTGGCCGCAAGGGGCAATTGTCACATGGGCATAGGCCCCGTCATCCGGCTGGGTCTGCCAGACGCCCTCGGCCGGATCGGCCAGGGCCGCCCCCGCCGCCAGCGTCAGCGCGGCAACGGTCAGTGCAAGTCTTTTCATCTCGGTCTCCTCCCTGAGTGCGCCTTGAGCCTGCGACCCTTGCGCCCTCCCGCGCAACTGTGACGTCGGGTCCATTGCATTCCGCGACGTGACGTGCCACACGCCGCCGAACTGCGACCGAAGGTATTTGCGACAATGATCCTCTACCCTGCCATCGACCTCAAGGACGGCAAGGCCGTGCGTCTGCTGCGCGGCGACATGGACAAGGCCACCGTCTTCAACGACGACCCCGCCGATCAGGCGCGGTCCTTTGTCGAGGCGGGCTGTGAATGGCTGCATCTGGTCGATCTCAACGGTGCCTTTGTCGGCGGCCCGGTCAATGCCGGCGCGGTCGAGGCGATCCTCGCCGCAACCGCCGTGCCGACCCAGCTGGGCGGTGGCATCCGCGACATGAAAACGATCGAGAGCTGGCTCAACAAGGGGTTGGCGCGGGTCATCCTCGGCACCGCCGCGGTCGAAGACCCCAAGCTGGTGCGCGAAGCGGCCGGCGCCTTTCCCGGTCAGGTCGCCGTCGGCATCGATGCCCGCAACGGCATGGTCGCCACCAAGGGCTGGGCCGAAGAGACCGATGTCGAGGTCACCGAGCTGGCGCAGAGCTTCGAGGATGCCGGCGTCGCCGCAATCATCTATACCGACATCAATCGCGACGGCGCGATGCAGGGCCCGAACGTCGAGGCCACCGCGGCGCTGGCCAACGCCGTCTCGATTCCGGTGATCGCCTCCGGCGGCGTCTCCTCGCTCGACGACCTCAAGGCGTTGCGCAACTGCGGCGCGCCGCTCAACGGCGCGATCTCGGGCCGGGCACTCTATGACGGGGCCTTCGACCTGCGCGAGGCGCTCTCGGTGATGGCGGGCTGAGGCCCGCCCCTTCCCGCGACCACGCTTTCCCTGACGCGTCCGGTCCCGGCGGGTGGCGACGGGCTGGCGGTCAACAGCACGCTCGTCGCTGGCGCCGCGCCCGCGCGCCCGACCCGCTGCGGCAACAGCCAGCTTGCCCCGCCCGGCGCCACGCCGTAAGAGACCCCCATGCTCAAGACCCGCATCATCCCCTGCCTGGACGTCGCCGATGGCCGCGTCGTCAAGGGCGTGAACTTCGTCGATCTCCGCGATGCCGGCGACCCGGTGGAATCGGCCCGCGCCTATGACCTCGCCGGTGCCGACGAGCTCTGCTTTCTCGACATCCACGCGACGCATGAAAATCGCGGCGTGATGATGGATGTGGTGCAGCGCACCGCCGAACAATGCTTCATCCCGCTCACCGTCGGCGGCGGCGTCCGCACCGCGGCGGACGTGCGCAAGCTGCTGCTCGCCGGGGCCGACAAGGTGAGCTTCAATTCCGCCGCCGTGGCCAACCCCGATGTGATCGCCGAGGCCGCCGACCAGTTCGGCAGCCAGTGCATCGTCTGCGCCATCGACGCCAAGACCGTGTCGCCCGGCAAATGGGAGATTTTCACCCATGGCGGCCGCAAGCCCACCGGCATCGACGCGGTGGAATTCGCGCAACTGGTCACCGAGAAGGGCGCCGGAGAGATCCTGCTGACCTCGATGGACCGGGACGGCACCCGCGCCGGCTTCAACCTTCCGCTGACTCGGGCGATCTCGGATGCGGTTTCCGTGCCGGTGATCGCCTCGGGCGGCGTCGGCACGCTCGACCATCTGGTCGAGGGCGTGACCGAGGGCGGCGCCTCGGCGGTGCTGGCCGCCTCGATCTTTCATTTTGGCGATCACACCATCGCCGAGGCCAAGGCCCATATGGCCGCCGCCGGCATCGCGATGAGGCTGACATGAGCGTGTTGCACGATCTCGAAGCGGTGATCGCGGCGCGCAAGGGCGCTGATCCCGACAGCTCCTGGACCGCCAAGCTGCTGGCCAAGGGGCCGGAGAAATGCGCCGAGAAATTCGGGGAAGAGGCGATCGAGGCGATCATTGCCGCAGCCAAGGGCGACGCCGAGAACCTCACCTACGAGGCCGCCGACGTGCTCTATCACCTGCTGGTCATGCTGGCCGCGCGGGACATCCCGCTTGACGCCGTGCTCACCGAACTGGCCCGCCGCCAGGGCACCTCGGGCATCGCCGAGAAAGCCACCCGCAGCTAGGCACGCCTTGCCCTTCGGGCGCGCCGACGCCTAGGCTGCGCCAGCCCCAACCGGAGAGCGAGATGACCCATTCCTACTGGCCGCAGATCACGCAGGCGTTGGACCTCGATGCCACGCCGTTTCGCGAGGTCGGGCGCGGCGCCCTGCCCTCGATCCATGCGGTCAGCGATTTCGCCTCGGCCACCATCGCCGCCGCCGGAACCGCGCTGGCCGCGCTTGATGGAAAGAGTGCCGAGGCGGTGAGCATCGACCGGCGCCTTGCCTCGCTCTGGTTCGATTTCACCCTGCGCCCGCAAGGCTGGGAGATGCCCTCGGTCTGGGATCCGATTGCCGGAAATTACGCCGCCGGCGACGGCTTCATCCGCCTGCATACCAATGCCCCGCATCACCGCGACGCCGCGCTCTCGGTGCTGGGTTGTGCCGCCGTGCCGGCCGAGGTGCAGGCGGCGGTCGCCACCTGGCAGGCCGAGGCGCTGGAAAGCGCGATCGTTGCCGCCGGAGGCTGCGCCGCCGCCATGCGCAGCGCCGAGGCGTGGCAGCGCCATCCGCAGGGCCGCGCCGTCGGGGCCGAACCTCTGGTGCGCTGGCAGGACGCCGAGGATTGCGCGCCGGGCAAGGCCTCGCTCGCCGGCTGCCGGGTGCTCGATCTGACGCGGGTGCTGGCCGGGCCGGTCGCGACGCGGTTTCTGGCCGGCTTCGGCGCCCAGGTCTTGCGCATCGACCCGCCGCATTGGTCGGAACCCGCCGCCGAGGCCGAAGTCAATCTCGGCAAGCGCTGCGCCGGGCTCGACCTGCACCGGGCCGAGGATCGCAAGACCTTTGAGCGGCTTCTCGCTTCGGCCGATATCCTGCTGCACGGCTATCGCCCCGGCGCGCTCGAGGGGCTGGGCTATGGGCCGGAGGCACGGCGCGCGCTCAATCCCGGGCTGATCGATGTCAGTCTCTCGGCCTATGGGCGCAGCGGGCCCTGGGGCGACAGGCGCGGCTTTGATTCGCTGGTGCAGATGTCCTGCGGCATTGCCGCCGAAGGCATGCGGCAGGCCGGTCTCGACCGGCCGCTGCCCTTGCCGGTGCAGGCGCTCGATCACGGCACCGGCTATCTGATGGCTGCCACCGCGCTGCGCGGCCTCGCCCGGCGCGCCGGCGGCCAGACCACCCGCGCCGAGCTGTCGCTGGCGCGCACCGCCGAGTGCCTGATGTCCGCCACGGGAAGCCTGACGCCGCAGACGCCGATCACCGCCACTGACGCGGACTACACCGACAGCATCGAAGAGACCGGCTGGGGCCCGGCGCAGCGCATGTCGCCGCCGCTCACGGTGAACGGCCAGCCCCCGATATGGCATCTGCCTTCAGGCCCCGTGCGCCGCCATCCGGCGACTTGGACCGCCTGACCCCACGCCAAACGCCGTCCCGGGCTTGACCCGCGGCCTCTCCCCAAACCTCAAACCGCGCTTTCGCGCCGCGCATTCCGCCATTGCCGCCAGAGGAACGCCAGGACGAACCAGCCGGTCAGCATCAGGATCACTGTCGGTGCCGGCGCGCTGTCGAGCCAGAAGCTGGCGTAGACCCCGCCCAGCATCGCGCTCAGGTTCACCGCCACCGCCACCATTAGCATGTGCCGGAACTCCCGCGTCAGCAGGAAAGCGATCGCCCCCGGCGCGATCAACAGCCCGATGGCGAGGATCAGCCCCACCGCGCTCAGCACTGCGACGATGGTCAGCGACAGGATCGCCAACATGCCGTAATGCAGCCAGCCCACCGGCAGCCCGATGGCCTGCGCCTGCGCCGGATCGAAGGCATGCAGCAGCAGGTCCTTCCATTTCAGCACCAGCACCGCGGTGACAAAGGCGCCGACAATCCCCGCGGTCCAGAGATCCGCCGCGCCGACACCCAGCATGTTGCCGAACAGGATGTGATCGAGGTGCACATTGGTCTGCACCTTGACATAGAGCACCATACCAAGGCCGAACATGCCCGAAAACACCACCCCCATCACGGTGTCCTGCTTGATCCGGGAATTGGCATTCAGATACCCGGTGGCCAGCGCACAGGTCATCCCCGCCGCAAAGGCCCCGATGATCAGCGGAATGTTCAGGATATAAGCCAGCACCACGCCCGGCAGCACCGCATGGCTCACCGCGTCGCCCATCAGCGACCAGCCCTTGAGCACCAGAAAACAGCTCAGGATCGCGGTCGGCGCGGCCAGCAGCAGCGCCGCCAGAAAGGCGTTCTGCATGAAAGGAAAGAGGAAGGGCGCAAGCAGCGTGTCCATCATGCCTCCCTCAGCGCTTCGGCCGCCCGGGCCCGTGCCGCGCGCAGCCCGTGTTTGGGCGCAAAGAAGAAGGCCAGCAGGAAGACCGTTGTCTGCAAGGTGATGATGATGCCGCCGGTGGCGCCATCGAGGAAATAGGAGACATAGGCGCCGACAAAGGAGGTCACCGCGCCGATGGTGACGCTGATCACCAGCAACACGGGAAAGCGGTCGGCCAGCAGATAGGCGGTCGCCCCGGGCGTCACCACCATGGCAATCACCAGAAACGCCCCGACGGTCTGCAAGGCCGCCACGCAGGAAGCCGAGAGCAGCACAAAGAAGACAAAGCGCAGCTGCTCGGGCTTCAACCCGATCGAGCGGGCGTGGTTTTCGTCGAAGAAGGCGACCATCAAGTCCTTCCACTTCACCAGCAGCACCGCCAGCGAGACAAAGCCGATCACCGCAAGCTGCAAGGTGTCCTCCGGCGTGATCGCCAGCACATTGCCAAGGATGATGGTCTGCACATCGACCGAGACCGGCGAGACCGAAACCATGAACAGCCCCAGCCCGAAGAAGCTGGTGAAGATGATGCCGATGATCGCGTCTTCCTTGAGGCCGGTGCGCTGATTGAGAAACAACATCGCCCCGGCCGCCAGCCCGCCCGACAGGAAGGCGCCCAGCGCGAAAGGCAGCCCCAGCATATAGGCGCCGGCGACCCCCGGCACGATGGAATGGCTCAGCGCATCGCCGATCAGCGACCATCCCTTGAGCATCAGATAGGCCGAGAGAAAGGCACAGACCGCGCCGACAAGGGCGCTGACCCACATGGCGTTGGTCATGTAGCCATAGGAAAAGGGTTCGAGCAGCAGGCTCATTCTTCCTCCTCGCTGCGCGGCCCGACGGTGCGGGCCTGATCGTCGTACATGACAAAGGGCCGCTCGTCGTCGGACAGGATTGTCACCGCCCGCTCGTCCTCGTCGTCATGCAGATCGGCGCCGCCCAGCACGAAGTGCCGCAGCACGCCGCCAAAGGCCGCTTCGAGATTCCTCTGAGTAAAGACCTCTTTGGTCGGGCCGTAGTTCAGCACAGTGCCCTTGACCAGCACCACCTGATCGCAGAACTCGGGCACCGAACCGAGATTGTGGGTCGAGACCAGCATCACCTTGCCCTCCTCGCGCAGCTCATGCAGCAGGGCGATGATCGCCTCTTCGGTCTGTACGTCGACGCCGGTGAATGGCTCGTCGAGCAGGATCACCTGGCCCTCCTGTGCCAGCGCCCGGGCGAGGAAGACCCGCTTGCGCTGGCCACCGGACAACTCGCCGATCTGGCGCTTGCGATAGGATTGCATGCCGACGCGCTCCAGCGCCGCCTGCACCGCCGCCTTGTCTCCGGCCGAGGGGATGCGCAACAGGCCCATGCGGCCGAAGCGGCCCATCATCACCACGTCCTCGACCAGGACAGGAAAGCTCCAGTCGACCTCTTCGGCCTGCGGCACATAGGCCACAAGCCCCTGTTTCAAAGAGGCTTTCACCCCCTGCCCCAGAATGCCGATCTCGCCTTTCGCGGCGGGCAGAAACCCCATGATCGCCTTGAACAGGGTGGATTTTCCGGCGCCGTTCACCCCCACCAGGGCAGCGATAGAGCCTTTGGGCACGGCGAAACTGGCCGATTTCAACGCGGTGACACCGTTGCGATAGGTCACCGCCAGATCGCGCACCCAAAGCCCGGCCGTGTCGAAATCCTTGATGCCGATTCTAGCCACCGGTCAAGCCCTCGACCACGGTCTCGGTGGTGACCCGCAGCAGGTCGAGATAGGTCGGCACCGGCCCGTCCGCCTCGGACAGCGAATCCACATAGAGCTCGCCGCCATAGCGCACGCCGGTTTCACGGGCGACCTGTTTGGCGGGGTCGGTGTTCACCGTACTTTCGCAGAACACCACCGGAATCTCGCGGTCGCGGATGGTGTCGATCATCCGCCGCACCTGCTGCGGCGTGCCGGTCTGATCGGCGTTCATCGGCCAGAGATAGACCTCTTGCAGCCCGAAATCCCGCGCCAGATAGGAAAACGCCCCCTCGCAGGTCGCCAGCCAGCGCTGGCCCTCGGGCACCTCGTCGATGAGATCGCGCAGCGGACCGATGGCGGCGGAGATCTCCGCCTTGTAGCGCTCGGCATTGGCGGCATAGGTCTCGGCATTTTCCGGGTCGTGCGCGGACAGGGCGTCGCGGATGTTGTCGACATAGATCAGCGCGTTGTCCAGCGACATCCAGGCATGGGGATTGGGCTTGCCTTCATAGGCGCCTTCGGAAATCGGGATCTCGGCCACACCGGTGCTGACCACCGCCGAGGGTTTCTCGCCGAGGTTGGCGAGGAATTGTTCGAACCAGAGCTCGAGGTTCATGCCGTTCCACAACACCAGATCGGCATCCACCGCATTGACCAGATCGCGCGGCGTCGGCTCGTAGCCATGGATTTCCGCCCCCGGCTTGGTGACCGAGACCACCTCGGCCGCCTCGCCGGCCACGTTCTGTGCCATGTCGGCAATCACGGTAAAGGTGGTGACAACCTTGAACTCCTGGGCCGCCACCGGCCCTGAGGCGGCCAGCGCCATCGCGGCCATTATCCCTCGCAGCATGCAATCCTCCTGAATTGACGTGTCTTTGCGCCAATATGCGCGCCCTTGACCGGATGTCAATGAAATTGAGAACCATTCTCATTTTAGATTGCCCCTCCTTTCGCCCCCCGCCCCGGCGAACCCGGCGCATTGCGCCCCGGACCTCGATCCGGGGCCGCTCCCGCCTCGTGCTCTGCCATGAGTTCCCGGATCCTGGCTTGCACGGCGCGGCGGCGGCCCTATGCTCCGCAGGAAACCACGAGACGACACAATGACCGATACGCTCGACCCCGAGGACTGGGACGATTTCCGCAAGACCGCGCATGTGCTGCTCGATGCCTGCATCGACCGGCTGGCCGAGGCCCGCGCCCATCCCTGGCAGCCACTGCCAGAGGCGACCCGCCAGAGCTATGCGCTTGACGGCACCGCCCGGGGCGAGGCTGCTACCGCGCAACGGTTGATCGACGACGTGCTGCCCTTCGGCACCGGCAACACCCATCCGCGATTTTGGGGCTGGGTGCACGGCACCGGGCTGGCCTCGGGGCTGCTGTCGGAAATGGCAGCGGCGACGGTGAACGCCAATTGCGGCGGCCGCGATCACGGCATGATCCACGTCGAACGCGCGGTGATCGACTGGTCGCGGCGCATCATGGGCTTCCCCGAGACCGCCTCGGGCGTTCTGGTCACCGGCACCTCCCAGGCCACCGTCCTGGCGCTGGCCACCGCCCGCCAGCGCGCGCTGGGGCCCGCGGTGCGCAGCACGGGCGTGCGGGGCCGTCTCACCGCCTATGCCGGCGCGGGCGTGCACAATGCCACCCGCAAGGCGATCGAACTGCTGGGCATCGGCGCCGACAACCTGCGCCGCATCCCCGAAGACGACCGTGGCATGGATTGCGATGCCCTGCGCGCCGCCATCGCCGAGGACCGCGCCCAGGGTGCCACGCCCTTTGTCATCGTCGGCACCGCCGGATCGGTCGATTTCGGCCGTTTCGACGATCTGAACGCGCTGGCCGACATCGCCCGTGACGAAGCGCTCTGGCTGCATATCGATGGCGCCTTCGGGGCCTGGGCCCGGCTTGCCGACGCCCCCTGGCGGGCGCTCACCGACGGTATCGAACGCGCCGACAGCCTGGCCTGCGACTTCCACAAGTGGATGTATGTGCCTTATGACTGCGGCCTCTGCCTGATCCGCAACGGTGACGAACATTTCGCCACCTTCGCCGCCCGGCCCGCCTATCTTGCCAGCCACGGCGAGGGGCTGTCGGGCGGAGACCCCTGGTTCTGCGATTTCGGCACCGACCTGTCGCGCGGCGCCCGGGCGCTCAAGGTCTGGTGCGCGGTCGAAAGCTATGGCGCCTCCGGGCTCGGCGCCGCCATCACCGGCAATTGCCGGGCCGCCGCCCGCATGGGCGCGGCCGTTACCGCCCAGCCCGCCATGGCGCTCATGGCCCCGGTGATTTCCAACCTTTGCGTCTTTACCGCCGACGCCAGCCTGCCGCCCAAGGCGCAGACCGCGCTCAACAAGGCCATTGCCGCCAGCCTGCAACTCGACGGCACCGCCGTCTTCTCCACCACCGAGGCCCGAGGCATCACCTGTCTGCGGGCCGCCATTGCCAATCACCGCACCACCCCCGAGGACATCGACGCCGCCATCGCCGCCGTCGCTGCCCGGGCCGACGCTCTCACCCAGGCTGCCTGAGCCCCATTCCCAGTTATCGAGGCCCTATGTTTTCCGATCCCCTCCTGACCGACATCCGCGCCCGCTTTGCCCATGTCGAAAGCTGCCCCTTCCAGGGCCCCCGCGTGTTCTTTGAAAACGCCGGCGGCGCGCTGACGCTGAACTCGGTGGTCGAGACCTCGACGAAATTCGCCGCCATTCCCGACAATCAGGGCCGCGACAACCCCGCCGCCCATGCGCTTGTGGCGGCGATCGACACCGCCAAATCCGATATGGCCACCTTCTTCGGCGCCGGGTCGGGGCAGTTTTTTGTCGGCGAGTCGGGCACCGAGCTGACCTTTCGCCTGCTGCGGGCGATGATCCTCGGCGCGCGGCCCGGTCCGGTTATCGGCGCCACCGTCGAACACCCGGCCTCGCGCTCGGCGGCGCGCAAATGGGCGCATGTGGCGGGCCGTGACTATATCGCCGTGGCGCATGACGATGCCACCGGCCTGGTCACCGCCGAAGCCTATGCCGCGCAGATCACCGCCGACACCGCCGTCGCCACGATCCTGCACACCTCGCCGGTGACCGGCATGGCGATGGACCTGCCGGCGATCACCCGCGCCATCCGCGCCAAATCGCCCGATTGCCTGATCTTCGTCGACGGCATCCAGCACGCCAGCCACGGACGCATCGACATCGACAGCTATGACATCGACGGTTATGTGATCTCGCCTTACAAGGTCTTCTCGCGGCATGGCTACGGCATCGCCTGGGTGTCCGACCGGTTCTCCAGGCTCCGCCTCGAAGGGCTGCAAGGCGGGCCCGAAGAGAACTGGGAATTCGGCACCCGCGACACCGGCGCCTATGCCACCTTCTCCGACGTGGTGGGCTATTTCGACTGGCTCGGGGCACAGGTCTCCGACGCATCCGATCGCCGCGCCCGCATCCTCGCCGCCGGCCAGGCTATCCACGACCACGAACAGGCGCTGACCCGGGCAATGCTGCACGGCACCGGCAACCTGCCCGGCCTGGCGGAACTGCCCGGCGTCGAGATTGTCGGCGGCGTGGACAACCCCGCGCGCGAAGGCCTGGTCAGCTTCTGGCGCGAAGGCGTGCCCTCGGAAGAGATTGTCGCCGCGCTGAACGCCCAGGGCATCCGCACCCACACCCGCAAGGCCGACCATTACTCCGGCAACATCCTCGACCCGCTGGGCCAGCCCTCCTGTATCCGAGTCTCGATGTGCCACTACAACAGCCTCGCCGAGGTCGCCGCCTTCCTCGCCGCCATGAAAGACATGTAACCCACATCCCCGGCAGGCCGGGCGTCGCCCCGGTCCTGCCGCAGCGCATCCCAAGGAGCCTCCCATGCCCCACGGCGGCCAAATCCTCGTCGACGCCCTCAAGGCCCAGGGCACCACCCGCGTCTTCTGCGTTCCCGGCGAAAGCTATCTCGCCGCGCTCGACGGCCTCTACCTGTCGGGCATCGACACCGTGGTCGCCCGCCAGGAAGGCGGCGCGGCGATGATGGCCGAGGCCCATGGCAAGCTCACCGGCACCCCCGGCATCTGCTTTGTCACCCGCGGACCCGGCGCCACCAATGCCAGCGCCGGCGTGCATGTGGCGATGCAGGACAGCACGCCGATGGTGCTCTTCATCGGCCAGGTCGCCAGCGACCAGCGCGACCGCGAGGCCTTTCAGGAAGTCGACTACCGCGCCATGTTCGCGCCGCTGGCGAAATGGGTGGCCGAGATCGACCGCACCGAGCGCATCCCGGAATATATCTCGCGCGCCTTCCACGTGGCGCAATCGGGCCGCCCCGGCCCGGTGGTGCTCGCCCTGCCGGAAGACATGCTCTCGGCCGCCTGCGAGGCCGCCGTGGTGCCCGCCGCCAACCCGCCCTCGGGCCGCGCCGCCGACAGCGACATCACCGCCATTCTCGCGGCGCTGAACGGGGCGGAACGGCCGCTGATCCTCGCCGGCGGCCCGCTCTGGTCCGAAGAGGCCCGGCTTGCGCTGCAAGACTTTGCCGAAACGGCGCAGATCCCCGTCGCCACCTCGCTGCGCTGCCAGGATTATTTCGACAACAGCCACCCAAATTACGCCGGCGACATGGGCATCGCCGCCAATCCGGCGCTGGCCGAGCGTCTGCGCGCGGCCGATGTGCTGCTCTGCCTCGGCGCCCGTCTGGGCGAGATGACAACCGCCGGCTACACGCTGGTCACCCCGCCGGTGCCGGAACAAAAGCTCCTTCACGTCCACCCCGACCCGAGCGAGCCCGGCCATGTCTACCATCCGGCGCTGGCCGTCGCCGCCCAGGCCGGCCAGGTCGCGCGGCAACTGGCTGCCACGGCAGAGGCCCCGGCGCGGGGCCGCGGCGCGCTGGTCGCCGAGGCCCATGCCGCCTATCAGGACTGGCAGGCGCCCGAGGACACCCCCGGCGACCTGCATATGGAACAGGTCCTTGTGCATCTGCGCGACACCCTGCCCGACACCGCGATCCTGACCAATGGCGCCGGCAATTACTGCGGCTGGCTGCACCGCTACTACCGCTGGCACCGCTTCCGCACCCAGCTGGCGCCGACCTCGGGCTCGATGGGCTACGGATTGCCCGCCGCGGTGGCCGCCGCGCTGCATCACCCCGACCGCCCGGTGATCTGTTTCGCCGGCGACGGCTGTTTCCAGATGACGGCGCAGGAATTCGGCACCGCCTGCGACCATGGCGCCAAGGTGATCGTCCTGCTGGTCAACAACGGCATGTATGGCACCATCCGCATGCACCAGCAGGCCAAATACCCCGGCCGGGTCTCCGGCACCCGGCTGAAAAACCCCGATTTCGCCGCCTGGGCCCGGAGCTACGGCGCCCTGGGCCTGACCGTGACCGAGGATGCCGGTTTCCCCGCGGCCATGGCGCAGGCCCTGGCCGCCGATACCCCGGCGCTGATCGAGCTCAGGACCGACCCGCGCGCGCTCTCGACCAGGCTCATCCTGCGCGACCTCTGATCGCGATCCCGCGCCGGGCCCGGGCCCCCGGCATAAGCCACACGCCCTCCCCCGCAGCTTCTTCTTTTCACAAATACCGCCGGGGGAGTCCTGCAAGGACGGGGGCAGAGCCCCCACTGCCGGCCCGGCGCCCCCGGGATGGGCCCGCGCCCGCACGCAACCTCCGACCCCGAATCAAACGGCGCGACCCCGGGGCATTCTGGACTCCACCCAGGAACAAAAGGTGAATATACTGCCAGCCTGCCAAAGATTCGCCCCATCCCATGTTCGCCGAGCTGTCGATCACTTCGAATTTCACCTTTCTCACCGGGGCATCCCACCCCGAGGAGTTCATGCAGCGTGCCGCGCGCTGCGCGCTCTCGGCGATTGCCATCGCCGATGACAATTCCGTCGCCGGCATCGTCCGCGCCCATACCGAGGCGCGCGAGATCGCCCGCGCAGTCAGGCAACGCCAGGCCTTCGACGCCGCCCACGGCCTGATCGGCCCGCCGGCGCCCGAACCGGCCCCGCCAGACCCGCTGCGCCGCGCCCTGCCGCGACTGATCCCCGCCGCGCGGCTGGTCTTTACCGATGCCCCGCCGATCACCGCCCTGGTGCAGAGCCGCCGGGGCTGGGCCGGGCTCTGCCGGCTGCTCTCGCGCGGCCGGCTCAGGGCGGAAAAGGGCAGCTGCATCCTGCATCTCGCCGACCTACTGGAGATGGGCGCCGAAGGTCTCCACCTGGCGCTCCATGGCCCGCCTGGGGCGCAGGTCGCACCGCCCGGCGCGGGCGCGTGGTGGCCACAGGCGCAGCAGCTGACGCGCCGCTTCGGCGGGCAGATGTCGCTGCTGATGGCGCCGGCCTATGACGGCGCCGATGCCGCCCGCTTCGACCATCTCGCCAGCCTCGCCGCGGAACTGGGCCTGCCCACGCTCGCCTCTGCCACGCCGCTGATGCATGCCGGGCCGCGCCGCCGGCTGGCCGATGTGCTCAGCGCGATCCGCGAAGGCACCACGGTCGAGGCGCTCGGCGCCCGCGCCCAACCCAACGGCGAACGCCGGCTGCGCTCGGAAGCCGAGATGCTGCGGCTGTTCCGCGGCCATGAGGCCGCCGTCGCCCGCGCCGACCGGCTGGCGGCGGCCTGCACCTTCTCGCTCGACGCGCTGCGCTATGAATATCCGTCAGAGATCGCCGCGGGTGAAACCCCGGCCGGGCGGCTGTCGCGGCTGGCCCACCAGGGGCTGCGCTGGCGCTATCCCGAAGGCGCGCCCGACAAGGTGCGGACCATGCTGTCGCACGAACTTCAGCTGATCTCGAAACTGAACTACGCGCCCTATTTCCTCACCGTCCGCGACATCGTGGCTTTCGCCCGCGAACGAAACATCCTCTGCCAGGGCCGCGGTTCCGCCGCCAATTCCGTGGTCTGCTTCTGTCTCGGCATCACCTCGGTCAGCCCCGAGATCGGCACCATGGTCTTCGAGCGGTTTGTCTCCGAGGCGCGCGACGAGCCGCCCGACATCGACGTCGATTTCGAGCATGAGCGCCGCGAAGAGGTGATCCAGCACATCTACGACCGTTACGGCCGCCACCGCGCCGGGCTCTGCGCCACCGTGATCCACTATCGTGGCAAACGCGCCATCCGCGAGGTCGGCGCCGCCATGGGGCTCAGCCAGGACACCATCGGCGCCATGTCCTCGCAGCTCTGGGGGTTCTGGGGCGCCGATGGCTTGCAGGACCAGCGGCTGCGCGAGATCGGGCTCGATCCGACCGATCCGCAGATCCGCCTGACCCTCTCGCTGATGCAGGAAATCATCGGCTTTCCCCGGCATCTGAGCCAGCATGTCGGCGGCTTCATCGTCACCGAGGGGCGGCTCGACGAGCTGGTGCCGATCGAGAACGCCAGCATGGAGGACCGCACCGTCATCTGCTGGGACAAGGACGATATCGACAGCCTCGGCATCCTCAAGGTCGACGTGCTCAGCCTCGGCATGCTCACCTGCATCCGCAAGGCCTTCGACCTGTTGCAGACCCACACGGGGCAGGGCTGGGAGCTCGCCACCCTGCCGCCCGAGGATTCCAGGGTCTACGACATGCTCTGCCGCGCCGACAGCATCGGCGTCTTTCAGGTGGAAAGCCGGGCGCAGATGAACTTTCTGCCGCGGATGAAACCGCGCTGTTTCTACGACCTGGTGATCGAGGTGGCGATTATCCGCCCGGGGCCGATCCAGGGCGACATGGTGCATCCCTACATCCGCCGCAGGAACGGCGAGGAAACCGTCTCCTTCCCCTCCGACGCCCTGGGCGAGGTGCTGGGCAAGACGCTGGGCGTGCCGCTGTTTCAGGAGCAGGCGATGCAGATCGCCATCGTCGGCGCCGGGTTTACCCCGGAAGAGGCCGACCGGCTGCGCCGGGCGCTCGCCACCTTCAAGAAGAACGGCAATGTCGGCGATTTCCGCAGCCGCTTCATGCGCGGCATGAAGCGGAACGGCTATGACGCGGATTTCTCCGAACGCTGCTTTTCCCAGATCGAGGGCTTCGGCTCTTACGGTTTCCCCGAAAGCCATGCCGCCAGTTTCGCGCTGCTGGTCTATGCCTCGGCCTGGATCAAGTGCCACCACCCCGGCATCTTTGCCTGCGCCCTGCTCAACTCCCAGCCGATGGGGTTCTATGCGCCATCGCAGATCGTCCGCGATGCCCGCGAACACGGGGTGGTGGTGCGGCCGGTCTGCATCCAGTCGAGCTACTGGGACAACGTGATGGAACCCGACGGCCGCGGCGGGTTGGCACTGCGGCTGGGGTTTCGCCAGATCAAGGGGCTGGCCGAGGAGGATGCCGGCTGGATCACCGCCGCACGCGGCAATGGGTATCGGTCGGTGCGCGATGTCTGGCGCCGCGCCGGGCTGACCGCGCCGGTGCTGGCGCGGTTGGCCGAGGCGGATTGTTTTGCCGAGCTGATGCGCCGGCGCGAGGCGCTCTGGGAGGCCAAGGCGCTGACCGCCGCCAAGGCGCTGCCGCTGTTCGACGGCGATCTCGACGGCGAGGCGATCGACGAGCCCGAGGCCCGCCTGCCGGCGATGACCCTGGGCGAGGAGGTGGTGGAGGATTACGTCGCCCTGCGCCTGACCCTGCGCGCCCACCCCCTGGCGCTGCTGCGCGACCGGCTGACGCCGCCTGCCGGCTGAGCCGGCCAGCGGCGGGCCGCGCCTCCGGTCCGGGCGCCGCCAGCACACAGCCATGCAAACCTTTGTGACCTCAGCCTAAACACCGGACAAGTGCCCGCGAAGCTGCTACACTGAATCTGCCTCAGGGTTTCGGACACCGAAACCACCCTGTCCGGACCCTCCTGTTAGCAACTGGCGGAAGGACGACATCATGACTGAGACAATCGGCAACCCGCTCTCCTGGTCGGCCCAGGCCCTTGGCAAGGGCCTCACATCGACCGGCGAGATCGTCGAGGAGCTGCATCCACACGAAACGAGCCCCATCGTGATCCGCGATATCGACATTGGCGACCTGCGCATCGCCTTGTCCAAGGGGTACGAGGATTTCCTCGCCATGCGCACGGATGTGATGTGGATCGTGCTGGTCTATCCGGTGATGGGCTTTGTCCTGGCGTGGTTCGCCGCGACCGAGAGCCTTCTGCCGCTGCTCTTCCCGCTGGTGTCGGGCTTTGCGCTGCTCGGCCCGGTGGCCGGCGTCGGACTCTACGAGATGAGCCGGCGGCGCGAGGCCGGGATGACGCCGCGCTGGCGCGACGGCTTCGGTGTCGCCTTTTCCCCTGCCGCGGCGCCCATGGTGGTGCTGGGCGGCTATCTGATGGCGCTTTTCGTCGCCTGGATGATGACCGCGCTGGTGCTGTACAACGCGACGCTCGGGCCGGCGGCACCAACCTCTGCCAGCGCCTTCGTCACGGATGTATTCACGACCACGGCAGGGCTTCAGATGCTGGGCTTTGGCCTGGCGCTGGGGTTTGTCTTTGCCGCCCTGGTGCTGATCACCGCACTGATCTCCTTTCCGATGCTGGTTGACCGGCGGGTCGGCCTGCCGCTGGCGGTCGCCACCTCGGTCGAAGTGGCCTGGCGCAATCCGATCACGGTCGCCGTCTGGGGCATGATCGTCGCGGCGCTCCTGACGCTGGGCTTTGTCACCCTCTTCGTCGGGCTGATCTTCGTGCTGCCGATCCTCGGCCACGCCACCTGGCATCTCTATCGCCGGGCGGTGGCGCCGCCGGAACCCGCCGCCAAGGCGCCGGTCTCCGAGGCCTAGCTCTCGCCCAGCTTCGGCGCGCCCTTGCCCAGCGCGAGGTCCGCGCCGGAGAACCGGAACGGCGAGCGTACACCCGGCACGCCATCCGCCTCGATCTGCATGCCGCGGGCCTGAACCTGCGGGTCGGCCATGACCTCCGCCATGTCATTGATCGGCCCGGCCGGCACGCCCTGCGCTTCGCAGGCGGCCAGAAGATCGGCCTTGGCCCAGCGCGCCGTCGCGGCGCCCAGAAGTGCGGTCAGGGTTTCGCGATGATCGAGCCGGTCGGCATTGGTGGCAAAGCGCGGGTCGGGCCCCAGCTCGGGCAGCGCCAGCAGATCGCAGAGCCGGCGGTATTGCGCGTCATTGCCGGTGGCGATGATGATATAGCCGTCGGCGCAGTCAAACACTTGATAGGGCGCCAGGTTCACATGCGCGTTGCCCATCAGCCCCGGCGCCCGGCCGGTGCTGAGGTAGTTCATCGCCTGATTGGCCGTCACCGCCACCGCGCAATCCAGCAGGCTCATGTCGATCCACTGGCCCGCGCCGGTCTGCCCGCGCTGGTGCAGCGCCGCCAGAATGGCGGTGGTGGCATAGACGCCGGTGAAGATATCGGTGATCGCCACCCCGGTCTTTTGCGGCTGGCCGCCCTTTTCGCCGGTGATCGACATCAGCCCGGACATGCCCTGGATGATGTAGTCATACCCGGCCCGATGGGCATAAGGCCCATCCTGCCCGAAACCAGTGATCGAACAGTAGATCAGGCCGGGATTGACCGCCCGCAGCGCCTCATAATCCAGCCCGTATTTCTTCAGCCCGCCGACCTTGAAGTTCTCGATGACGATATCGGCTTCGGCCACCAGCTCGCGCACCCGGGCCTGGCCCTCTTCGGTGCGGAAATCGACGATCTCGCTGGTCTTGCCGCGATTGCAGGCGTGGAAATAGGCCGCCGATCTTTCGCCGTCGCGCTCGATGAAGGGCGGGCCCCAGCGGCGGGTGTCGTCGCCCTCGGGGCTTTCCAGCTTGAGCACCTCGGCACCGAGATCGGCAAGGGTCTGACCGGCCCAGGGGCCGGCCAGAATGCGTGCAAGCTCGATGACCTTGAGCCCGGCAAGTGGGCTCATGCGTCGCCCAGTTTCTCGTCCAGGATCGCCTGGAACTCGGAATAGGGCATGTTGGTGTAGAGCTCGCCGTCGATCACGAAAGAGGGGGTGCTGCTGATGTCATCCGCCTTGGCGTTCTCTTCGAACCAGGCCACCAGGGTGCGGGCCTTGTCGCCGTCCTGAAGACAGCTTTCCAGCGCCTCGTCGTTCAGCCCGGCCAGGCGGCCGATCTTGCGCAGCTCGCCGACGATGGTCGCAGGATCGCCCGAAGCCACCCAATCGCTCTGTCCCTTGTAGATCAGATCGGTGATGCCAAAGAACCGCTCTTCACCGCCGCAGCGCGCCACCATCGAGGCCCAGAGCCCGTAGCGGTCGAAATAGACCTCGCGGTAGACGAACTTGATCTTGCCGGTGTCGATGTAATCGGCCTTGAGGTTCTTGTAGGGGCCGGCGTGGAAATTGGCGCAATGCGGGCAGGTGTAGCTGGCATATTCGATCACCGTCACCGGCGCATCCTCGGCCCCCAGCACCATCTCCTTGATGGTCGAGGTATCGACATCCTCGGAGGCTTCCTGCGCGTCGAGCGCACCGGCCGGGATGGCCGTGCTGCCAGCGCCCTGATTGAGCAGCCACCAGCCGCCACCGGCCAGCAGCACAAGCGCCAGAAGGGAGGCAGGGATCATACGCTTCATATCTTGTTTCCTCTCGGGATTTTTCATGTCTTGGCCTTGGATAGAACGTTCCGGGCGAGGGCTTCAAGCGCCCCGCGAAGGCCTTCGTCGGTCACATTTTCGGCATAGGACTGCGCTTCGGCGGCGATTTTCGGGTCCGGCGGCGGTGGCGTCTTGGCCGGCTCGCCATAGGTGAACTGCGCCTGCCCCTCGGCAAATCCGGTGGGCGCGGTCTGGGTGATCTTGATGCGCGCGATGGCGTTGTAGCCATAGACCGCGTTGACCCGCTCGCGCAGCCGGTCTTTCTGCATCTCAAGCATCGGCGCATTGGCGCCGGTGGTCAGCAGGGTCAGCGTGGCGCCGATGCCGCCGCGCCCGAAAGAGACATTCACCGGCCGGGCGATTTTCGCGATATCCGCGCCGGCGACCTCGGGCCAATGCGTGAGCAGCCGGGTTTCGGCAAAGCCCCGGCTTTCGCTGGCGCGCTGGATACGCTGGCTCAAAAGCTTGGATGTGCGGGCAAAGCCCCTTGTCGTCGCTCTTCGCTGCGGCACGATTGACTCCCTCTCGCTGGGGCTATTCTAGTGTCCCGCGCGCCCTGCGCCAGCAAAACCCGACTTATGCACAGCTTCCTGAGATATTCGTGAACAGCCGCCCTCTCCGTCAATGCCCCGCGCCCCGGCACGAGGCGCGCAAGCGCCCGGCCCGACCTCGGACGGGAGGTGCCGCCAAGCGGCACAGGTCGTCGCAATCGCTTTGCGCGAAGATGCCTGCAATCCCAGCGGAAGGCCGAGCTCTCCTGGCCGGAAAAGACCGCCGAAGATCGGGTGCCCGCCATGCGTGATCCCGCGACCCTGAGCGCCGATCTGCTTTCCTGGTACGACCGTCATGCCCGCGCCATGCCCTGGCGCGTGCCCCCCGCCGCGCGCCAGGCCGGCACCCGGCCCGATCCCTATCGCGTCTGGCTCTCCGAGGTCATGCTGCAACAGACCACCGTTGCCGCGGTGCGCGACTATTTCCACCGTTTCACCGCGCGCTGGCCCGAGGTCACCGATCTGGCCGCCGCCGCGGACGCCGATGTGATGGCGGAATGGGCCGGTCTCGGATATTACGCCCGCGCCCGCAACCTGCTGAAATGCGCCCGCGCCGTCGTTGCCGAACATGACGGACGGTTTCCGGCCGATCACGCCGCCCTGCTCGCGCTGCCCGGCGTCGGCCCCTATACCGCCGCCGCCGTCGCCGCCATCGCCTTTGACCTGCCGGAAACCGTGGTGGACGGAAATGTCGAGCGGGTCATCACGCGGCTGCACGACGTTCACACGCCGCTGCCTCAGGCCAAGCTCGAGATCACCGCGCTGGCCCGGACCCTCACGCCGCAGGCCCGGCCCGGCGATTACGCGCAGGCGATCATGGACCTCGGCGCCACCATTTGCACGCCGCGCAATCCGGCCTGCGGCCTCTGCCCCTGGCGCGACGATTGCGCCGGGCGGTTGGCGGGCAGCGCCACCGACCTGCCGAAAAAGACCCCGAAAAAACCCAAGCCCATCCGCCACGGCATCGCCTATATCGCCCGCCGCGTCGATGGTGCCTATCTGCTCGAACGCCGCCCCGACAGCGGCCTTCTGGGCGGAATGCTCGGCTGGCCGGGATCGGACTGGAACGAAGCCCCGGGCGAAGACCCGCCGATCCGCGCCGAGTGGAAGGCGCTCAACACCGAGGCGCGCCATACCTTCACCCATTTCCACCTGCGCCTGACGGTCAAGACCGCGCTGGTGCCGATGGACCGCGCCCCGGCCCGCGGCGAGTTTCACGAAGAGTTTCGGCCCGGCGACCTGCCAACCGTCATGCGCAAGGCCTTTGATCTGGCGCAGAAGTGAGGCATCCGGGAGAGCTGTGAAATGCTCCTCGAGCGGCGATGCGTGGCGGCCTTCGGCCGCGCTCGCGCGCTTGAAGCTCTGCAAAGGGCCGCTCGGACCCGAAACGAAAAGGCCCCCGCGATGCCTCGCGAGGGCCCGGATTTCAATTCACGTCAGGCGGCTTACTTGCAGCGCCACCAGTAGATCGCACCGCCCAGCGCCGCGCCGATGATCCAGGCATAGCCGGTGAGCGCACCCAGCGCCGGCACCCAGACCGTGGCCACCGAGAACACCGCGCCGATGCCAAAGGCCACCAGCGCATTGTCATGCCAGCCGTTGCCGTAGTGATAGGCACCACCCGACATGTTGTAGAGTTCGTCGCGGTTCAGCTTCTGCCGGCGGATCAGGTAGTAGTCGACCACCAGGATGCCATAGAGCGGTGCCAGCGTCGCGCCCAGGGTGTTGACGAAGCCGGAGATGCCGATCTCGCTGATCACTGCGGTCCAGAGCCCGCCGATCACCAGGGCAAAGCCCGAAGTGATGAGCCCGGCCTTGCGGAACCCGATGGTCTCGGGCGCCAGGTTGGCAATGCCGTTCACCGCCGGAATGAAGTTGGCCACGAGGTTGATGCCCACGGTGGCGGCAAAGAAGGTCACCGCCGCGATGATCCCCAGAATCACGCTATCGGTACGCCCGACGATCTCGGTCGGGTTGATGATCGCCTCGCCATAGACCACGGCGGCACCGGCGGTCGTCAGCAGGGCCAGCGCCGAAAACAGGATCATGTTGAACGGCAGCCCGGCGAGGTTGCCCTTGACCATGGCCCGCTTGTCCTTGGCATAGCGCGAAAAGTCCGAGAAGTTGATCATCACCGCCGCGAAATAGGCCACCATGGTGCCGATAATGGCGACAAAGCCGGCGAACTCGGTGCCCCAGGTGCCTTCGGGGTTGGCGAAAATGGTCTGCGCCTGGCTCAGCAGCTGGCCGTCGGACTTGATCCAGAGGACCACCACAAGCCCGATCATCACCGCATAGACAAAGGGGCCGGCAATGTTCAGGAAACCTTCGACCCAGCCCATGCCGCGCCAGAAGATGACGATGTGGAACCCCCAGACCAGCACAAAGGACAGCCAGTCTACGGCCGTCAGCCCCAGCATCTCGGCCCCGCCGGTGATCCCGGTCAGCGAGCGGATCAGCAGCGCCAGGGCGGTCGAGGCGAAATAGACCTGCACCCCGTACCAGAACACGGCCACCACGGCGCGCAGCACCGCCGGCAGCTTGGCACCCTGGGTGCCCATGCTGGCGCGGGCAAAGACCGGATAGGGGATGCCGTATTTCTCGCCCGCCGCGCCCGACAGGTTGACGAGGAACATCACCATCAGCCCGGCGGTGATCAGCGCGGCAAAGGCGGTCCAGCCGCTGACCCCGTATGAGATGAACAGCGAGGCCACCAGCGAATAGCCGAACAGCGACTGGATGTCGTTGGCCCAGACGTTGAAGATGGCGAACCAGCCCCAGCTCTTTTCCTCTGCCGTGACCGGGCGCAGCGCGTCCTCGTCGGCGATCATTTCGGTGTGTGCGATTGTGTCCATCAGCGTGTTCCCTGTTGCTGTGCCGGGCCTGGAGACCCCGTGTCGCCCTGTTCGGACTTTTCTTTCGGCAAAGCTGTTGATTCAGCAAATACCGCATATAACATGTTAGATAGAATGCTTCCCCAAGGGCACCATGACAATCACGAAGGGACTTTCAGCCTATGTTTGAAAATGCGGCGCTCGGAATCTGGACCTCCTGCCCATGAAAACGGCAGTTTCGACCCCGGCCCGCAATGGCAGCGGCGCCCTCACCCGCGCGGCCCATGAAACGCTGCGTGCGCATCTGCACGATGGCCGGCTTCGTGCCGGCGCCTTCCTGTCGATGCCGATGCTGGTCGAGACCCTCGGGCTGCCGCTTGCGGCGGTGCGCGAGGCGGTCAAACGAGCCGAGGCAGCGGGCCTGGTGACCGTGGTGCCGAAACGCGGCATCGCGGTGATGGAGGCCGACGCCGACACCACCCGCGAATGCCTCGACCTGCGGGCCGTGCTCGAGACCGAGGGCGCGCGGCGGCGGTTGCTGTGCGCCGGTCCGCCCGACCTGACCGAATTGCGCCGGCAGCATGAAGAGATGCTGGCCCGCGCCCGCCAGAGCCTGGCCAACGGCCTGCCGCGCCAGGCCATCGCCGTCGATCTGTCGTTGCACGACCGCCTGTCGGGCTGGCTCGATTCGGCGCTGATGACGCAGCTCTATGCCGACAACCGCAGCCGCATCGCCATCATCCAGAACGTCCGCCCCTTTCTGCCCGACCGGATCGTGCCGGCGATGGAGGAACATCTGCGGATCATCGCCGCGCTCGAGGCCGGCGACATCGGCCGGGCGACAGAAGCGATCCGCCAACACCTGCACCAGACCATGCGCTGGTGGGGGGTGGAGCCGTGACGCAACGAAAGCCGGCCGCCGGCCCCGCCGCTCTGGCCCCGGCGGGGGGCGGCGCCCTATAGTTGCCGCAATGGCGTGACAGAACCGCGCCGACAGTGATGACCGCGCCGATGACACCGACCAAGACCCCAACCGGCCTGCGTGCCGCCCTGCCCTTCTGGGCCTCTTTTCTGCTGGTCCCGCTGGCCTGGGTCTCGGCCCTCTGGGGCGGATGGGCGGTGTTCTTGTTGCCGCTCTGCACCTGGTATCTGTTCTCGGCGCTCGACGCGCTCACCGGGCTGAACCTCGACAATGCCGATCCCGCCACGCCGGAGGCGGCGCTGGGCTGGTACAAGCGCCTCACCCTGCTCTGGGTGCCGGTGCAATTTCTCACCCTCTACGGGCTGATCTGGTATGCCCCCCGCGCCGACCACCTGGGCACGCTCGAGCTGATCGGGCTCTTTGTCGGCGTCGGCGTGCTCACCGGCACCATCGGCATCAACTACAGCCACGAACTGATGCACCAGCGCAGCCGGCTGGAGCGCTGGCTGGGCGACATCCTTCTTGCCATGGTGCTTTATTCGCACTTCCGCTCGGAGCATCTGCTGGTGCACCACCGCTATGTCGGCACCCCGCGCGACCCGGTGACGGCGCGCTACAACGAGAATTTCCACCGCTTCTTTCCGCGCGTGCTGCGGCAATCGCTGAAATCCGCCTTCAAGGCCGAGGCCGCCATGCTCGCCCGCAAGGGCAAGCCCTGGCAGGACCGCGCCAACCCGTTCTGGCGCTACTGGGCGCTGCAAGCGCTGATGCTGGGTCTTGCCGTGCTGCTCTCCGGCTGGGTCGGCCTCGGCCTCTTCGTGCTCCAGGCCTTCACCGCGATCTGGCAGCTCGAACTGGTGAACTACGTCGAACACTACGGGCTGACGCGCAAACATCTGGGCGCGGGCAAATACGAACATGTCCAGCCCCGCCACAGCTGGAACGCGGCGCAGAAGGCGTCGAACTGGCTGCTGATCAACCTGCAACGGCATTCGGACCACCACTACAAGCCCGACCGGCGATTTCCGCTGCTGCAAACCTATGGCGAAGACGAGGCGCCGCAGCTGCCCTACGGCTATCCGGTGATGACCATCGCTGCCCTGATCCCGCCGCTCTGGCGCCGGGTGATGAACCCCCGCGTGCGCCTCTGGCGCCAGACCTTCTATCCCGAAATCGAGGACTGGCGCCCCTACAACAAGGCGCTCAACCCGCCCCCGCGTTAGGCCGCGGATCGCTTCCGGGGGCGATGCAATTCAGCCGGCAAACTCTGTCTTGGCATAGCCCTGCACAAAAAGCAGCGCGGTCAGGTCGCCATGATTGATGCGAATGTCGCATTCCGCCGCCACCACCGGCTTGGCATGCAGCGCCACCCCGGCGCCGGCGCGATGCAGCATGCCCAGATCGTTGGCGCCGTCGCCGACGGCGATCACATCCGCCTCGGAAATCTCCAGCCGCGCGGTGATCTCTTCCAGCGCCTGGACCTTGGCCTCGCGGCCGAGGATCGGCCGACCGACCTCGCCGGAGAGCGCGGCATCGGCCACGATCAGCGTGTTGGCGCGGTTCTCATCAAAGCCGAGCTGTTCGGCCACCCGGGCGGTGAAGGCGGTGAACCCGCCGGAGACCAGCGCGCAATAGGCGCCATTGGCCTTCATCGTCGCGATCAACGCCGGGCCGCCGGGCATCAGGGTGATCCGGCTGTCCAGAACCTGCGCGATGATCGCCTCGGGCAGACCTTTCAGAAGGCCGACCCGTTCGGTCAGCGCACCTTCGAAATCCAGCTCGCCGTTCATCGCCCGCGCGGTGATCTCCTTGACCCGCGCACCGACGCCGGCCTCGTCGGCCAGCTCGTCGATGCATTCCTGCTGGATCATGGTACTGTCCATGTCGGCCAGGAGCATCTTCTTGCGCCGCCCCGCCTCGGGCTGGACCACCATGTCGATGCCAAGCGCCTGCATGTCCTCCCAGACCTGCCAGCGGTTCTCCGGCAGGGTCTCGAGCGGGAATTCCGCCGCCTCGTCGGGGGCGAGCCATTGCAGCGCGCCGCCCCCCCAGGCATTGCGCAGGGCCTCGGCGGCGGCGGGGTCCAGCTGGCCGGGTCTGGCGATCAAAGTGGTGACATACATGGCGGCACTCCTTGCTTGCGCCTGCCCCTACCCCAGCGCGCGGCGAAACGCCACTGCCCTTGCGCCTGTCAGGCCGCGGATTCCTCTTGTGCGGGCCCGGCCCGGCGGCGTTCGAAATACTCGCGCACCGGCGGCATCGCTTCGTGCAGGCGGCGGAAATCCTCGGCCCCGATCATCAACACCAGCGAATCCTCGAGCGCCCGCACCGTGCCGGTGCGCAGCCCGTTGCCAAAAAGCACCCGGTCGCCGAAATGCCCGCCCGGCGCGATATGGTGCAGCGCCTCGGTGCCGTCGTCGTTGCGGTACCGCAGCTCGAAGGCGCCTTCGAGCACGGCATAAAATCCATCCGCGCGGTTGCCCTCTTCGAACACCCGGTCCCCGGCGCGGTAGCGCAGATAGCGCGTGCCCGGCCCCTGGCGGATGCCAGTCTGCACCGTCGAACGGCCGACCATGGAATCCAGCAGCCACTGCATGCCGACCCGCACCTTGGTGGCGAACCCGGGCAGGAAACCGAGGTAATAGGCGCGCCACAACAGCCAGGCGGGCAGGCCAGCAAAACGCAGGCCATATACCTCGGCCACTCCGCGATGGCCGCCGAGCGAGGCCAGCGCCCCTTTGGAGCGATAGACAAAGGGCGCCAGCTCGAGGCCGTGCAGCGCCGCCTTGAGATTGCGTGCCAGCGTTCGCGCTTCCCGCACCGCGAATTGCGCGGTGGGCGGGGCAAAATCGGCGCGGTCGCGGGCATTCTCGACCAGCGGAATCTGCGCCGCGTCACCCAGCGACCAGATATTCTCATGGCCCTCGATGCGCAGCCTTCGGTCGACGCGCAGCCGGCCCCGGTCATTCGGCAGGCCCAGCCCCCGGATCAGCGGCGAGGGCGCATTGCCGATGGTGGCCACGATGGTGCGGGTTCCGATCACCTCGCCCGAGGTGGTGACCATGGCGGTGCCCGTGGCCTCGGTGATGCCGGTGTTCAGCAGGACCCGAGCACCGCGCTTTTGCAGCTGTTTCGTCGCATAGGCGGCCAGCGACGCCGGCAATTCGCCCAGCAGTCGGTCGGCGAATTCGACGACCTGCACGTTGATCTCGCGCTTGTCGATATTCGGATAGAACACCAGCGACTTGTGGATCAGCTCCAGCATCTCGCCTGCGGTTTCGACACCGGAAAAACCGCCGCCGATCACGGTAAAGGTCAAAAGTTCCTTCTTCACCTCGGGCAACGCGGTGATGTCGGCATGCTCGAGCTTGTCGATCACGTGGTTGCGCAGGGTCAGCGCGTCGCTCAGCGTCTTCATCGTCAGCGCATGCGCCGCGAGGCCGGGCACCCGCGACAGATCCGACACCTGCCCCAGCGCCAGTACGAGGTGATCGTAGGGCACCTCGGTGTAACGCCGCTGCAAGCCCTGGAAGATGATCACCACCTTGCGCGCGGTGTCGATGTCGTGGATCTGCGCCTGCCGCACCCGCACGCCCGGCAAGAGCCGGCGCAACGGCGCCACCGCATCCCTGACCGAAATGCTGCCGGCCGCCACCTCTGGCAGAAGCGGCTGAAAGGTAAAGAAATTCACCTCGTTGATAAGCTCGATCTCGGCACCCTTGCCAAGGCTGCGCGACAGCTCTCGTGCCGCGAACATACCGGCGAATCCACCGCCGAGAATGAGAATGCGTTGGGTCGGGGACGGTGCCATTGGGGCGTTCTCCACGTCAGGGGCCGGTCGCGCCGGGCCCGGGTGCCGGGCCGTGGCCACGTCTTGATAGCGCTAACGCGATGTACAGGCACCGTAGCGATTCGTAAAACAAATTTTTTACGCGCGTAAACTAATTTCCATTGATCCGCGTTTCCGATCGGAACGTGCGCGCGCCGCTTCCGGCACCAAATCCGTCGCGTGCGCGCAAAATACCTGTTGCCGGATGATCTTTCTGGCCGTATGTCCGGCGGCGGGACACCCCTCCCCAACGAGGGGCGCTTATCTGGAAGGGTAGCTACATGGCTATGCAAAAACCGGCCGCGCGGCCGACGAATCCGCGTTTCTCCTCGGGCCCCTGCGCCAAAATCCCCACATTCGATCTGGCAAACCTGTCCGACGCGCCTCTGGGCCGCTCGCACCGGGCCGCCGTGGGCAAGGCGAAGCTGAAAGCCGCCATCGAGGAAACCCGCGACATTCTTGGCATTCCGGCCGACTACAAGATCGGCATCGTGCCCGCCTCTGACACCGGCGCCGTCGAAATGGCGTTGTGGTCGCTCTTGGGCGCACGCAAGGCCACCATGTGCGCCTGGGAAAGCTTTGGCGCCGGCTGGGTCACCGATGTGGTCAAGCAGCTCAAGATCGACGCCGAGGTGAAGACCGCCGACTATGGCGAGATCGTCGACATGGCCGCAGTGGATTACGACACCGACGTCGTCTTTACCTGGAACGGCACCACCTCGGGCGTGCGCATGCCGAACGGCGATGCGATCCCGGCCGACCGCGAAGGCCTGACCATCTGCGACGCCACCTCGGCCGCTTTTGCCCAGGACCTGCCCTGGGACAAGCTGGATGTGACCACCTTCTCATGGCAGAAGGTACTGGGCGGCGAAGCGGCGCATGGCATGCTGATCCTCAGCCCGCGCGCCGTCGAACGGCTGGAAAGCTACACCCCGGCCTGGCCCCTTCCCAAGATTTTCCGCCTGACCAAGGGCGGCAAGCTGATCGACGGCATCTTCGAGGGCGCCACGATCAACACCCCGTCGATGCTTGCGGTCGAGGATTACCTGGTGGCGCTCGACTGGGCGCGCTCGGTCGGCGGGCTCAAGGGGCTCATCGCGCGGGCGGATGCCAATGCCCGGGCGATCTTCGATTTCTGCGACGCCAACGACTGGATCGCCGATCTGGCAGAGGATGCGGCCACCCGCTCGAACACCTCGGTCTGCCTGAAGTTCACCGATGACCGCATCACCGACGGCGCGGCCTTCGCCAAGGCCGTGGCCAAGCGGCTCGAGGCCGAAGGCGTGGCGCTTGACGTCGGCGCCTATCGCGATGCCCCGGCCGGGCTGCGCATCTGGTGCGGTGGCACGGTCGAGACAGCGGACATCGAGGCGATGCTGCCCTGGCTGGCCTGGGCCTACGAGGAAACGCTCGCCGCGCAGACCGAGGCGGCCTGACCATGGGCGTCGATCCCGTTGTTCCACGGCTCCTCGAGTTCGTGCGCAGCATCGGGATCGAGGTTCGGACCCGCACCCTGGAGCACGAGACCTTTCTTCCCGGTCTCGACATCCAGGGCGGCGCATTGCTCGTCGATCTTGATCGTCTGGCCTATCCCGGAGACATTCTCCACGAGGCCGGTCATATCGCAGTCGCCGATAAAGAGCGCCGCATGCAGCCGGTCCTGAAGCCCACCAAGGCCGAGGAGATGGCGGCCGCCGCATGGTCCTTTGCCGCGGCGCGCCACCTGAACCTGCCGGTCGAGGTAGTGTTTCACGAGCATGGCTATCAGGACGGCGCCGAGGCGCTGATCACCGCCTTCTCGAACGGCACCGGCCCCGGACTGCCCCTGCTGATCTGGTTCGGCGTCACCGCCGACCCGCATGGCCAGCAACCCGGCACCGCCACGCAGCCCTATCCGCTAATGGATCGCTGGTTGCGCTGAGACATCACGGCCCGCCCCGCCGGGCGGCCTTTTCACCACACAGCTCACATACCGGCAGCGCCGGTTCCTAGAAGGGTTTACACCATGACCGCACCCAAAGTTCTCATCTCCGACAAACTCTCGGAAGCCGCCGTCCAGATCTTCCGCGACCGGGGCATCGACGTCGATTTCCAGCCCGATCTCGGCAAAGACAAGGACAAGCTCGCCGAGGTGATCGGCCAGTATGACGGCCTCGCCATCCGTTCGGCCACCAAGGTGACCGAGAAAATCCTCGAAAACGCCACCAACCTCAAGGTGATCGGCCGCGCCGGTATTGGCACCGACAATATCGACAAACCCGCCGCCTCGAAAAAGGGCGTGATCGTGATGAACACGCCTTTCGGCAACATGATCACCACCGCCGAACATGCCATTGCGATGATGTTCGCCGTCGCCCGCCAGATCCCCGAGGCCAGCGATTCGACCCATGCCGGCAAATGGGAAAAGTCCAAGTTCATGGGCGTCGAGCTGACAAACAAGACCCTGGGCGTGATCGGCGCCGGCAACATCGGCGGCATCGTCTGCGACCGCGCCCGCGGCCTGAAGATGAAGGTCGTGGCCTTCGACCCCTATCTGAGCCAGGAAAAGGCCGACAAGATGGGTGTCGAGAAGGTGGAACTGGACGAGCTTCTCAAGCGCGCCGATTTCATCACCCTGCACGTGCCGCTGACCGATGGCACCCGCAACATCCTGAGCCGCGAAAACCTCGCCAAGACCAAGAGGGGCGTGCGGATCATCAATTGTGCCCGTGGCGGCCTGGTCGACGAAGAGGCGCTGGCCGATGCGCTCAAGGACGGCCATGTCGCCGGCGCGGCCTTTGACGTCTTTTCGGAAGAGCCGGCCAAGGAAAACCCGCTGTTCAACCTGCCGAATGTGGTCTGCACCCCGCACCTTGGCGCGGCAACCACCGAAGCGCAGGAGAATGTGGCGCTGCAAGTGGCCGAGCAGATGTCGAACTACCTGCTGACCGGCGCGGTCGAGAATGCGCTCAACATGCCGTCGGTGACCGCCGAGGAAGCCAAGGTCATGGGCCCCTGGGTCAAGCTGGCCGGCCACCTGGGTTCGTTCATCGGCCAGATGACGGACGAGCCGATCAAGGCGATCAACATCCTCTACGACGGCTCGGTCGCCGAGATGAACCTGGCGGCGCTGAACTGCGCCACCATCGCCGGCATCATGAAACGCGCCAACCCCGAGGTGAACATGGTCTCGGCGCCGGTGATCGCCGAAGAGCGGGGCGTCAAGATCTCCACCACCAACCAGCACAAGTCGGGCGCCTTCGACGGCTATGTCAAGGTGACCGTGGTGACCGACAAGCGCGAGCGCTCGATCGCCGGCACCGTCTTCTCGGACGGCAAGCCGCGGTTCATCCAGATCAAGGGCATCAACATCGACGCCGAGATCGGCGAGCACATGCTCTATACCTCGAACGAGGACATGCCGGGCATCATCGGCACCCTGGGCGCAACCATGGGCGAGAACGGCGTCAACATCGCCAACTTCACCCTTGGCCGTCACGACAAGGGCGGCGAAGCCATCGCGCTGCTCTATGTCGATGATGCGGTTCCGGGCCCGGTGCTCGACAAGCTGACCGCCACCGGCATGTTCCGGCAGGTCAAACCGCTGGCCTTCGACGTCGCCTGAGCCGGCACCCGCGCAAAAAATCGCGACGCCGCCCTTTCCGGGCGGCGTTTTGCATTGGGCTCTGCTACTCTGGTCCCGTAAAGGGGGCCACTTGCCGCGTCCACGACCTGCCACGATCATCCGACTCGTTGTCCTGATCGCCCTGCTGGTACTGGCCAACCGCTACCTGCAAGGTTTCTTCGCCATGCTCGAGGAGGATTTCGCCTCGGCCGATCCGCGCATGCTGCGCCGGCTGGCGATCACCGCGCTGCTGCTTTATGCGCTGTCTCTTGCCCTGCCCTTCGTTCCGGGCGTCGAGATCGGGCTGATGCTGATGGCGGCCGCCGGACCCGAAATGGGCTATCTGGTCTATCTCTGCACCGTCATCGGCCTCTGCATCGCCTTCGTTGCCGGTCGGCTTGTGCCGCCTCTGGTGCTGGCGCGCCTGGCCGGAGAATTCGGCCTGCGCCGCGCCGAGGCGTTTCTCACCCGCTTCGCGGCGCTGCCACGAGACGAAGTCTTTCCCACCCTGGTGGCGGCCGCGCCCAATCGTTTTGCGGCCGTCCTGCTGCGCCAGCGCTACCTGGCGCTGGCGTTGTTGCTCAACATGCCGGGCAATTTCGTCCTCGGCGGCGGTGGCGGCATCGCCATGATGGCCGGGCTCAGCCGGGTTTTCTCGCCGCCGCTCTTTTTACTCATGACAATGCTGGCGGTTGCCCCGGTGCCGCTCGCCGTAGCCTGGTTCGGCGGCAATTGAAAAGCCGGATGCAGCGCCCCCGGCAAGCTGTTAAGCCTCGCGGAAAAGGGGGCGCGCGATGAAACCGATCTATGCCATTGGCGATATACACGGACAATTCGACATGCTCTGTCGGGCGCTCGAATGGATCGATGCCGATGGCGGGCCCGAGGCCCGCGTGGTGTTTCTCGGCGATCTGGTCGACCGGGGGCCGGATTCCTTCGGCGTCATCGAACTTCTGATCCGGGGCATGGAGGAAGGCCGCGACTGGGTGCCGCTCCTGGGCAATCACGACCGCATGTTCCGCCGCTTTCTCGAGGACGGCACCCGACATGACGCCCGCATCCTGTCGGGCCGGGGCTGGCTGCATCCGGCTCTTGGCGGGCCTATGACGCTGGCGTCCTACGGCGTCGAGACCGGCGAGGACCGGCCGGATGACGCGATTCTGGCCGAAGCCCGCGCCCGCGTGCCGGAGGCTCACCGCCGCTTTCTGAACGACCGCAAGACCCTGCACCGCGAGCCCGGGCTGATCTTTGTCCATGCCGGCCTGCGCCCCGGGGTGCCGGTCGATCAGCAGGACGAGGATGATCTGGTCTGGATTCGAGAGACCTTTCTCAACGAGACCCGGCCTTTCGAGGCGTTGGTGGTGCATGGCCATACCGCCATCGAGGCCGCCACGCATTACGGCAACCGGGTCAACCTCGATACCGGGGCCGGTTATGGCCGGCCGCTCACCGTGGGCGTTTTCGAAGGCGATACGGTCTATACGCTGTCCGAATTCGGCCGCGCCACCCTGAGCTGACCACCCGGCGGGATCAGCTGTGATCGACCACCGCCAGATGCTGCGCCAGCCGGTCGATCTCGCCCAACCATTGCGCCACGGTCACCGGGTCGGAGGGCGCGGCCTGCACTCCGGCCGGCAAGGCTCCCGCCTGCGCCGCTTCGACAGCCAGTGACACCGGCACCGAGACCAGTCGCGCCATGGCGCTGCCGCGCGCGTCGCCCCAGGCGTCCATCACATAGGTCTTGTGCCAGACCGGCCCGGAGCTGTCCGAGGCCGAGAGCGAGACGCACATGACCACCCGGTCGGGCTCATCCTCGCCATAGGCATTCTCGGCCCAGAAGGCATCCGACATCTCGCGCAGCCGCGCCCCGCTCGCACTTTCGATCTCGTCGAACACCGGCGCCCAGGCCTCGGCCCAGCCGTTGAGCCGCAGGGTGCCGCGCACGAAGGTTTCGAGCCGCCAGGTCGGATCAAACCGGTATTCCTCGACAAAGGGCAGCGAATCGCGGTTGGGATAGACCTCGAAGGTCTCGGGGCTGGGCAGCGGCGCTTGGTAATGGCCCAGCGCGTCCCAGGGCCGCGCGACCTCGTAAGGCCGATAATTGCGGATCGATTTCGACGGGCTTTTCAGCGCCTTGAGCACGCCCAGCGGCGACCAGGAAAACTTGTAGCGGAAGGGGTTCGGATGCTTCGGAACACCGCCGCAATAGCTGTGGAAATTCAGCGCATTGGAGGCGTCGCAGCGCGGGCTGGCGCGGTAGTCGGCAACCAACGCATGGGCCATCAGGTGATCGATCCCGGGATCGAGGCCGACCTCGCCCACAAGGCTCACCCCCTTGATCTGCGCCTTGGCATGCAGCGCCCGCATCTGCGGCGAAATATAGCTCGACGAGACGAAATGCGCGCCCCGGGCCAGCGCCAGCTCGGCCAGCGGCACATGCCAGTCGACGGGGAGCATCGAGACGATCACATCCTCGGGCTGAACCTCGGCGTCGAGAGCCTGCTGATCGAAGGTCTTGATCCGGTCGGTCAGGTCGCCCACCGCATCCTGCGCCTTGTCCGCCGTGCGGTTCCAGACGGTGACTTCGTGTCCGGCCTCGATCAGCCGCCGCAGGCCCGGAATGGCCGAGAGGCCGGTGCCGCACCAATGGATCGTCATGCCTTACACCTCGCTGATATGCCGGTCGAACTCTGCCTTGGCACGGCCCCAGACACCAGCCTCGAGATCGCCCAGCGTCAGCAGCGAGGGCAGCAGTTGCGCGGCGTAATCCTGCGAACTTTCCACCGGCAGCATCGACGGCAGATTGTCGATCGCGGTGACATCCAGCGGCGGGGCGTCCTGCACCCGCAGCGCCGGTCTGTCCCAGGTCGTGGTGCGGTCATAGACCTTGATCGGGGAAAAATCGCTGTCGGGATCGCAGGCGATATCGCCGATCACCCGCAACCGGCGCGGCGCGGTCCGGGCGCTGGCGGGTACAAAGACCGGCGTGCCGGGGCGGGCCAGGATGCAGTTGAGAAAGATGTCATGGTCGAGCACCTCGGGAAACGGCCCGCCATGAGCGGTTTCCGCCATGTCCCAGGCGGTGACCCGCACGCCCATGGCATCGCAGAGATCCGCCGCGCCGGACCCTACCCGGCCCAGCGCGCCGATCACCATGGCATCGGGGCGCGGCCTGCCGGTGGTCGAAAGCCTCTCTTCCAGCTCGGCCCTGAGATGCGCGGCCGAGGGGTGGGTTGCGACCGGACCGCAAATGCCGCCGTCCTGCTGCGCCGCCCAGCAGCGCAGCGCCACCGCCGCTCCGGCAAAGCCCGCCCAATAGCCAAAGGCCGCGACCCGCCGGCCGGCGTCATCAACCAGGTATTCGAGATCATAGAGCGTGCCGCCGCCGGCCCTGAACCGCCGCAAGAGCACCTGGCCCGCCGGCTGGCCCTTGTAGGCATGGCCGAACAGGATGTGACGATGATGCAGCGGCGTGCCATCCTCGGGCAGCTCCTTCAGACCGAAGATCACCGCGTCGTCCGGCGCCTCGGGCCAGCTGTTTTCGGCCGCGATCTCGCAGCCCGCCGCGCGGTAGCCCTCAAGGCCAATGGCCCGGACCGAGCTTTGCTCGACCGTCACCCGCACCCCCGCCGCCAGCAATGCCGCCGCGCCCTCGGGGGTGAGGCCCACTCGTTCCTCGTTGGCGCGCTGTTCGGCGCGGACCCAGAGATGTGTCATGCCGCTTTCCTCAGATGAATGTCCGCGCATGGGCGCGGTCGGGGGCCGCCAGATGCGGCACCGCATTGTAGACCGAAAGCATCAGGTGGCCGTGCACATATTCGATCTCGGTCACCGAGGAATTGCGCAGCAGGAACATCAGCCGGGTCATTTCCGGGATGTCCAGCCGCAGCACCTGACGCAGCACCATCGAGATCAGCCCGCCCGAGGTGATCACTAGTGACCGGCCGCCGGCGCGCAGGATGTCATCCACCGCGCCCTGCGCCCGGTCCTCGAAATCGGCAAACCGCTCCGGCGCGTCGGCAAAGGCATCCTCGCGCCAGAATTCCATCAGCTGCGGGATGTTGCGGGCAAACTCCTCGGGGCTTTGCGGTGCCGGCAGGTCCTTTTCCAGCTCGGCCAGCCGGGCGATGGTGAAATAGTCGAACTCGTTCAGCCGCGCGTCGATCTGCGGCGCGTCGTGGCCCATGCCGCGCGCGGTCGCCAGATGGCGCGACATGTCGCCGGCCCAGACGTGATCGAACTGCGCCTGCGTCTCGTGCAGGTACTGGCCGAGCCAGGCCGCCTGCTGCTGGCCAAGCTCCGAGAGCCGGTCGTAATCCTCGGCCGTGGTGGCGTGGGTGTTGGCCTGTCCATGGCGAATGAGGGTGATATGGGTCATGCGGGGCCTTTTCGCGGTTTTCCCCTAGTTACCGGGCCTTGGCGCGGGTGGAAAGTGCGGCCGGAGGCAAAAGGCGGCAGGCGTCCGCTATCGGAAACCTCGGCGCCGCATATTCCCGTGCAGGTGTCGGGATTGACCCTGACCCCAGGCAGCGATCATGCTGTATTCCACCCTGACACGGGAGGAATACGCATGTCCGACACGATCCGATTCACGCTGGATGGCCGCGAGGTCGAGGCGCAGCCCGGCGAAACCATCTGGGAGGTGGCCCATGGCCGTGGGCTGGTGATTCCGCACCTGTGCCACAAGCCGGCGCCGGGCTACCGCCCCGACGGCAACTGCCGCGCCTGCATGGTCGAGGTCGAGGGCGAGCGCACGCTGGTCGCCTCCTGCATCCGCGAACCTTCCGAGGGCATGAAGGTCACCACCGACAGCGCCCGCGCCAAATCGGCCCGCAAGATGGTGATCGAGATGCTGGTCGCCGATCAGCCCGAACGCGATGTCGCGCATGACAGCGCGTCGCATCTCTGGGACATGGCCGACCAGGCCGGCGTTCGCGAAAGCCGCCTGCCGACGCTGGAGGCCGGGCGCATTCCGCTGCTCGACGACAGCCATGTGGCGATGCGGGTCAACCTCGATGCCTGCATCCAGTGCAACCTCTGCGTCCGCGCCTGCCGCGAAGTGCAGGTCAATGACGTGATCGGCATGGCTGGGCGCGGCCATGATGCCTATCCGGTGTTCGATTTCGACGATCCGATGGGCGAAAGCACCTGCGTCGCCTGCGGCGAATGCGTGCAGGCCTGCCCCACCGGGGCATTGATCGAGGCCTCGGTCGTCGATGCAGCGCAGGTCGGCGACAGCAAGGATTTCGACGAAGAGGTGCGCTCGGTCTGCCCGTTCTGCGGCGTCGGCTGTCAGGTCTCGCTCAAGGTCAAGGACAACAAGGTCAAATACGTTGACGGGGTGAACGGCCCGGCCAACGAAGGGCGGCTCTGCGTCAAGGGCCGCTTCGGCTTCGACTATATCCACCACCCGCACCGGCTGACCAAGCCGCTGATCCGCCGCGAGGATGCGCCGGCGAAGGGGCTGAATGTCGACCCCGGCGATCTCGCGTCGCATTTCCGCGAGGCAACCTGGGATGAGGCTCTGGACGCGGCGGCCAACGGTCTCAAGGGCCGCGGCCGCGAGGTGGCGGGCTTCGGCTCGGCCAAATGCACCAATGAAGAGGCCTATCTGTTCCAGAAGTTCATCCGCCAGGGGTTCGGCCATAACAATGTCGACCATTGCACCCGGCTCTGCCATGCCTCCTCGGTCGCGGCGTTGATGGAGAACGTCGGCTCCGGCGCGGTGACGGCCACCTTCAACGAGATCGAGAACGCCGACGTCGCCATTGTCATCGGCGCCAACCCGGTCGAGAACCATCCCGTCGCCGCCACCTTCTTCAAGCAGTTCACCAAGCGCGGCGGCAAGCTGATCGTGATGGATCCGCGCGGCGTCGGGCTGAAACGCCACGCCAGCCATCGCTTGCAGTTCCGCCCCGGCACCGATGTCTCGATGCTGAATGCGATCATGCATGTGATCGTCGAGGAAGAGCTCTACGACCGGCAGTATATCGAGGCCTTCACCGAGAACTGGGACGCCGAGAAGGCGCATCTGGCGAATTTCCCGCCCGAGAAGATGGCCGAGGTCTGCGGCATCGAGGCCGAGGTGCTGCGCGACGTGGCCCGGACCTTTGCCAGGGCCAAGGCGGCAATGATCTTCTGGGGCATGGGCATCAGCCAGCACATCCACGGCACCGACAATTCGCGCTGCCTGATTTCGCTGGCGCTGATGACCGGACATATCGGCCGTCCCGGCACCGGGCTGCACCCCCTGCGCGGCCAGAACAACGTGCAGGGCGCCTCGGATGCCGGGCTTATCCCGATGTTCCTGCCGGATTACCAGAGCGTCGAGGATGACGGCGTGCGCTCGGCTTTCCACGAGGTCTGGCGCGACGGCGAGATTTCCGGCCAGAAGGGGCTGACCGTGGTCGAGATCATGGACGCGGTGCACGACGGCCAGATCAAGGCGATGTATATCCTCGGCGAAAACCCGGCGATGTCCGACCCGGATGTGGAACATGCCCGCGATGCCCTGGCCAAGCTCGATCATCTGGTGGTGCAGGATATTTTCCTGACCGAGACGGCGAATTACGCCGATGTGATCCTGCCGGCCTCGGCGTTCTACGAAAAGACCGGCACCGTGACCAACACCAACCGCCAGGTGCAGATGGGCCGCCCTGCCGTCACCCCGCCGGGTGAGGCCCGCGAGGATTGGGAGATTACTGTCGCGCTGGCGAAACGTTGCGGGTTGAACTGGCACTACGAGAGCCCGCGCGACGTGTTCGACGAGATGAAGCTCAACATGAACTCGCTGGCCAATATCACCTGGGAGCGGCTCGAGGCCGAGAATGTCGTGATGTATCCGGCCCTGTCCGAAACCGATCCCGGCCAGCCCGTGGTCTTTGGCGACGGCTTCCCGCGCGCCGAGGGCCGGGCCAAGTTCACCCCGGCCAGCATCGTGGCGCCGGATGATGTGCCCGATGCGGACTATCCGATGATCCTGACGACCGGGCGGCAGCTCGAGCATTGGCACACCGGTTCGATGACCCGGCGCAGCCTCGTGCTGGACGCAGTGGAGCCGGAGGCGAATTGCTCGCTGCATCCCGCGACCCTGCGCAAGCTGGGGGTGGAGCCCGGCGGCATGGTGCGGCTGACCACCAAGCGCGGCGCGATCACCGTCATGGCGCGGGCCGACCGGGCGATCGCGCCGGACATGGTGTTCCTGCCCTTCGCCTATGTCGAGGCGGCGGCGAATATCCTGACCAACCCGGCGCTCGATCCCTACGGCAAGATCCCCGAGTTCAAGTTCTCGGCGGTGCGGGTGGAAAAGGCCGGGGATGCGCTGGCGGCGGAATAGCCGCTGTACCGTCCATTGAACGCATGCGTTAGGCAAACTATGGATTGTCTAACGCGTCTCTACAGACGGTGAAGGCTGGAGGTTTTTGAACTCCAAACTCAGTCCGCGAGTTTCTCTTGCCTAACCGAAGAAACACAGTCTTTATTGCCGCCATGGTAAATGCTGTTTTCATTCAAAACCCACAAAGTATTTACAAAGATCGCCCGGGAGAAGCCTATCATTTCCCAAAGCAGTACTTGAACGTAGTGCAGGAGTGTGTGGGCGATTGGGTCATCTTCTATGAGGGAAGAAAAGGCGCCTTCGGTTACGTATCAGTTCAGAAGGTGAGGTCTGTAGGCCCCGACCCGCACCAAGAAGACCACCATTATGCTTGGCTTGATCCTGCCACTCAGTGGGAATTCGAGTGTGTCGTACCACGAAACAACGGTGCGGGAGTCGCTTACGAGCGTTCTTTGCGTAGCTCAAACGGAAGAGCCATGTCCGGAGGAGCAAACACATCTGCTGTTCGCCGACTGTCATTTGACGAATTTTCCGAAATCGTGATGGCAGGCCTGCAACCTCAAAACGGCCCGGAGGCACTGCCGAGAAACGCCAGCGAGATTGCCTATGAGTTCTCGGAAGGCCAAATGCCCTTCCACGGCGCCCCAATTAGCAACATTCGTGAGAAAATCCTGAGCTCTCGCGCCGCGCGAGCCCAATCTTTTGCAAGAATGGTGAAGGCAGCGTATCGCGGACGTTGCGCTATTTCCGGTCTCGATCTACGCAACGGCGGCGGAAGAGCTGAAGTACAAGCGGCGCATATCCGTCCAGTGCAGCATGACGGGCCGGATATTGTCATCAATGGCCTTGCTTTATCAGGTACACTTCATTGGATGTTCGACCGAGGGTTGATCGGCATAGGTGAAAATTATGAAATTCTCGTTTCAGAAAACAAGGTTCCATTCGAAGTCCGCCAAAGATTGATTTCGCCGACAGGTCGCCTGCATCTCCCAGAAGATCGGCGGCACTATCCACACCCCGACTACATTCGATTTCACCGCGAAAACATCTTTGGCAATGCGGCATAGTATTTTGGAGCGATGCTGGTAAGACCTGAGCTATGTTCAAGAACTTGAGGGAAATCGGCTACCAGATCGCCGCCACCAACCATGCGGAGGCCATCGTCGCGCATGATTTTCCGGAGGAGATCGCCGAGCTTTGCGGCGCGCTCGAGGATTTTCGGATCTCGGCGCAGGATCTGATCGCCAGCGGCGGCGGCGAAGCCGGCTCGACCCAGCGGCTGCGTCGCGATCTGGCGGCCAAGGGCTGGCACAAGCACAACTTCATCCAGCGCGCCACCATCGACGGCATCGAACGCGAGGCGATCAGCCACGAGATCGACCATGTGCGGCGCGGCCGAAACGGCACCATCGCGCTCGAAATCGAGTGGAACAACAAGGATCCGTTCTTCGACCGTGATCTCGAAAACTTCCAGCGGCTGCATGCGCTCTCGGCGATCAGCTTCGGCGTGGTGGTGACCCGCGGCGCCTCGCTTCAGGACGGGATGACCGATCTGGTGATCGCCGGGCTGGCCGCCGAAGGGGTGGACAGCGAGGACGGGCTGGCGGTCTTTGACATCAAGGAACGCACCGCCCGCCAGCGCGAGATCGTGGCGCGGGTGATGGCCTCCGGCTTGGGTTATCGCGCGGCCTTTGCCAAGGCCTTTGTCGCCGACAAGTTCGGCACCGCCAGCACCCATTGGGACAAGCTTCAGGACCGGGTGCGGCGCGGCGTGGGCAATCCCTGCCCGCTGATCCTGATCGGCATCGGGGTGGAGCGGGTGACCTTCGACGAACCGGCCCGCCAGATCGACCAGGGCTGGCTCTGGCCGGAGGATGAAGCGTAACAGCCGGTTTACGGCAACCGCGCCCCGGGCCTGACCCGGGGCCTCCACCACGGCCAAGAGGTCCCGGAGCATGTCCGGGACGGGGGTCACTCGGCAGCGACCGAGGAATTGTAGGAGTAAGTCTTCCAGTCGGGCTTGTAATCGTCGCTCGCCTGGTTGCCCCAGACCGTCCAGCCCTCGCGCACGCCACGACCGAACAGCTCGAGATACGGCCCCCAGCTGCATTCCTGGATCAGCGCGTATTGCTCATCGGGCTTGCGCGAATGCTCGCGTTTGCGGGTCTGGATCATGTTCACCTGGCGCCGTCCGGGCGGCAGGGTGCGGGCGTTCTTGCCGCGCACGCCAAACAGCACGATCTCGGTCACGTTGCGGAAATAGAAGCCCACGCCGCGGCCGTCAGAGCCGCCGTCCTTGCGAATCTTGTGCCAGATCAGGTTCGACTTGTACTCGAACCCCCAAGCCTCGAGCACCCGGAGCCCGTCGGGCAGGAGCGCGTTCGGCACCCAGAGATAGCAATGTGCCGCATCCATCAGATGTTCGGCCACCGGCAAATCACAGATCGCGTCGAGATCCAGCGTCGGATACCGCGCGAGGCGCTTGTGCTCGGGCGCGACCTTGCCGGTGCGGTTGGTGAACCGCCAGGGCGGGTCGGCCAATACGGTGCCGAATTTCTGGCCGTCCAGAAATTTCTCCAGATCTTGAGCAGCTTCGTTTTGCATGCCGAACATGTTGCGTATCCTGCCCCCGTGAAGCAAGCGAACAATACGCGAACACGGTTAAAACATCAATGAAGGTTTCGCGGCGTGACATCGGCACCACGCCGCGTCCGGTCAATAGACGCCCAGCACCCGCAGCCCAAGCCCGACCGTCGACAGCGCCGCCAGCGCAAAGGCCAGGGTGCGCAGCACCGGAATGCCGAGGCAGTAGATGATGTAATGCGCCACGATGCCGATGAAATAGGTCATTGCCAGCAGGCCGGGATAGCCGTCTTCGGGCAGGCGGATCATCGCCAGCACGGCCAGCGGCGCAAAGGCCACGAAGCTTTCGACCGCGACGGTGTGGGCGCGCATTGCCCGCTGCGCCCAGTCCGATTGCGGCACCGCCTGCGGATCGTAATTGCCCATGGCCCCCATCAGGCCGCGCACGGCCATCCGGTCGAGGATATAGGGCACCCAGGCTATCGCGATCCAGAGCGCGCTGAGCGCGGTGTAGATTTCCAAGGTGGTCATCTGAATCTCCCTCTGTGTGAACCAGTCTCGGCGCAGCATATCACATCGCACATGAAATTCGCTGCCCGGTTGGTGGCAAAAGGCTGAATTCGCGCGATTTTCATGCTAGGCTGGACCGATGGATATCATCACGGTCTCATACTATGCCTTGGTCTGCGGCGCGCTCGGGCTTGCCGGGCCGCGACTGGGACGGCCGCTGATCCGGCTGGGCATTGGCGGGATCGTCGGCATCCTGGCCGCGACGCTGCTGCCGACGGTGCGGCTTGGCCTCGGCCTCTGAGCTCAGCGCCAGTCGACCTCGCCGAGAAAGATGTAGCCGGCGCCATAGATCGTCTTGATCAGCCGCGGGTTCTTGGGATCCTCGCCCAGCTTGGTGCGCAGCCGCGAGATCCGCACATCCATCGCCCGGTCGAAACTCTCGCCGGCGGCACCGCCCAGCGTCTCCTGCATCTGCTGGCGGGTGATCAGCCGTCCGGGGCTTTCGAGGAACATCCGCAGCACCGCCCCCTCGGCATGGGAGAAACTCGCCACGTCGCCGGCCTCGTTGCGCAGGGTATAGGCGTCGAAATCCGCCTGCCAGCCGCTGAAGCTGGCGATCCGGCCGGCCTGCACCGCCGGTCGCGCAGCGCGCAGCCGGGCGCGGATGCGGGCCACCACCTCGGAGGGGTCGAAAGGTTTGATGATGTAATCGTCGGCCCCCAGCTCAAGCCCGATCACCCGGTCCTGAACCTCGGCCCGGCCGGAAATGATGATCACCGAAGCCCCCTGCTCCAGCGCCAGACGGTGCACCAGCGACAGGCCGTCGCGATCCGGCAGGCTGAGATCGACAAGGCAGACGTCGGGCGCGGTGCGGCGCAGCGCGGCCTCGAATTCGGTGGCGCGGCCGAAGCTCAGGGTACGAAAACCGGCCTCTTCCAGCGTCTCGGCCAGAAGCCGGCGGATCTCGGGCTCGTCATCGAGGATGGTGATCAGCGGCGCATCGGTCATGGGGCATCCTGGCTCTCGCCCAGCGCGGCGGCGAGCTGCGCGGCGCTGAAGGGTTTGCGCAGCACCGGACCAAGCGCCGCGGCGGCGACATAAAGCGCGTGATCGGCGGGCAACGAGGTCATCAGCGCCACCGGCACCGTGCAATCGGTGGCGAGGTCGAGACCGGTTTCGGCGCCTTCGAGCTGGATATCGGTCAGCACCGAGGTGATTTCCGGCAGCCCGTCGATCAGCGCCTGCGCCTCGGCGACCGAGGCTGCCTCGACCACGCGCCAGCCCAGCCCGGTCAGCATGTCGCGGATCGCGCCGCGCAGATCGGCATTGTCCTCGACCAGCAGCACCATGCCGGGGTCGGCCTCTTCGACCTCGGGCGCCGGGCGCAGCGGCAGGCGCAGCAGCACCTGCGCGCCGGCCTCGGTGTTCCACAGCTTGAGATCGCCACCGGCCAGCTTGGTGGCGTCATAGACCATGGCAAGGCCAAGGCCCGAGCCTTCGCCGCCCTTGGTGGTAAAGAACGGTTCGGCCCCGTGACGCAGCGCCGCTTCGGTGAAACCGGGACCGGTGTCGCGCACCTCGAAGCTGAGCCATGTGGCGGCATCGACCCGCGCGGCGACATGGATGGCACCGGCCTCGCCACAGGCATCGCGGGCATTGAGGATCAGGTTGAGCAGCGAATCCTGCAACATGCCGGGATCGAACAGGATGGCGCCCGGGACATCCGCCGACAGGTGCAGCGTGACCCCCGGCGGCAGGCTGGGACCGGCCAGCACGGCAAGCTCTTGCAGAAAGGGCTCGATCCGCGTCGCCACCGGCCGGTGACGGCGGCTGGCGGTCATGTCGGCGATCCGGCCAAGCAGCGTGCCGCCGCGCCGGGCGGCGCTCAGCGTGGCGCTGATCAGCGGGGCGGCGTCATCGGGCAGATCGGGCATCCGGCTCAGCTTGGACTGCATGCCGAGGATGATCGTCAGCAGGTTGGAAAAATCATGCGCCAGCCCGCTGGTGAGCTGCGCCGCGATCTCGCGGCGGCGGGTCTGTTGCAGGGCAACGCGGGTCTGGGTTTCCTCGGTAACATCCATCGACAGGATATAGACACCGTTCTCGTGCTGATCGGGGGTAAAGGAGGCGCGGATGCGGCGCAGGCTGGGGGCATCGGTAAACTCAAAGGTGGAGGGCTGGCCGGCCAGCGCGGCGGCGAGATGCGGCTGGACCTTGGCAAAGGCATCCGGGCCCAGCGCCTCGGCGATCGACATGCCGACGATGTCGGAGGGGCGGCCCGGGATGACCGAGGTCAGCCGCTGATTGGAATAGGTGTAGCGGCCGCTGGAATCCACATGCGCGATATGCGCCGGCATCATCTCGGTGGTCAGCCGGGTGCGGGCCTCGATGGCGCGCAGCTGGCGCTGGGTTTCCTCCAGCGCGCTGATCGTCGAGGCCAGTTGCCGGTTGGTCCTGGCCAGCTCTTCCGACCGCCGCAGCACCTCTTCCGACAAAAGCTCGGAGCGGGTGCGCAGCAGCTGCTCCTGCTCCTTGGTGCGGGTGATGTCGGTGTAGACGGTGACCCAGCCGCCCTGCGGCAGCGGCGCCCCCTCGACCGAGATCCAGCGGCCGTTGGAGCGGGGGCGCTCCATGTAATGCGGTTCGAAGGCGCGGGCCTGTTCGACCCGGACAGCGACAAAGGCCTCGGGGTCGCTAACCTCGCCGTATTCGCCGCGCGACACCAGATGGCGGATCGTGTCCTCGAAGCTGGCGCCGACGGTGACCAGCGCCTCGGGCAGATCGAACATCTCCTGAAAGCGGCGGTTGCACTGCACCAGCCGCAGATTGCGGCCGTAGATCGACAGCGCCTGCTGGATCAGGTTCAGCCCGGCTTGGGTCATGGCTGACAGATGTCTGTCGGAATGCGGCATGAAGGCGATGTCCCGGCGGCGCGCGTGGCTTTCGAGAGTTACTTGCTTCGCCGCGACCGATCAACCTTTGCCGGATCGGCCGTTGCGTCGCGCGGGCCGGGATCGTCCTTGCCGGCCGGCCGGGTCACCGACGGCCGGCGCCCCCCCGTTACAATTCGTAAGATTTCGGAAACGATAAGGAAAAAGTTGACCGTCAGCCTCGACGTTGACCAAATGGATAGCAGAATCGCACCAGCGGTCAGCCTCGAAAAACGAGGCAAAGGGAGGACATCGGTTGACTGACACGTCTCGGGGCGCAGAAGGACTGCGCTCTATTCCGGCGCTGTTGAAGCGCAATGCGACGCAGTTCGCAGGCAAGCCCGCCTATCGCGAGAAAGACCTCGGAATCTGGCAAAGCTGGACCTGGGCCGAAACCGCGCAGGAGATCGAGGCGCTGGCTCTGGGCCTACTCAATCTCGGCGTGAACGAGGGCGATTTCGTGGCCATCATCGGCCGCAACCGGCCGTATCTCTACTGGTCGATGGTCGCCGCGCAATCGGTCGGCGCGGTGCCGGTGCCGCTCTATCAGGACGCGGTCGCCGAAGAGATGGAATATGTGCTCGGCCATTGCGGCGCGCGTTTCGTCATCGCCGCCGATCAGGAACAGGTCGACAAGGTGATCGAGGTGCAGGACGGCCTGCACCAGTTCGAGCACATGCTCTATATCGATCCCCGCGGCCTGCGGAAATACGACCATTCCCAGCTGCACCGGTTTCGCCATGTGCAGGAGCAGGGCCGGGCCGCGCGCGAGGAATTCCTGCCCGAACTCGACCGCCGCCGCGGCGCGCTCGATTATGACGACACCTGCGTCATGCTGTATACCTCGGGCACCACCGGCAAGCCCAAGGGCGTGGTGCTCTCGAACCGCAATATCATCGAGACGGCCAAGAACTCTTCCGAATTCGACCACCTGCGCGAAGGCGACGAGGTGCTGGCCTATCTGCCGATGGCCTGGGTCGGCGATTTCATCTTTTCCATCGGTCAGGCCTATTGGACGGGCTTCTGCGTGAACTGCCCGGAAAGCGCCGACACGATGATGACCGACCTGCGCGAGATCGCGCCGTCGTATTACTTTGCGCCGCCGCGGGTCTTCGAGACCCAGCTGACCCAGATCATGATCCGCATGGAAGACGCCAGCAAACTCAAGCGGCAGATCTTTCACCACTTCATGGGCCATGCCCAGAAGGTCGGCCCGACGATCCTCGACGGCGGCAAGGTGGGGCTTGTCGACCGGTTAAAATACCGCTTGGGCGAAGCGCTGGTCTATGGGCCGCTGAAGGACACGCTGGGCTTTTCGCGGGTGCGCGTCGGCTATACGGCGGGTGAGGCGATCGGGCCCGAGATCTTCGATTTCTACCGTTCGCTGGGGATCAACCTCAAACAGCTATACGGCCAGACCGAGGCCAGCGTGTTCATCACCCAGCAGCCGGATGGCGAGGTGCGCTCGGACACCGTGGGCGTGCCCTCGCCCGGGGTCGAGATCAAGATCGCCGACAATGGCGAGGTCTTCTACCGCTCGCCCGGCACCTTTGTGGAATACTACAAGAACGCCGAAAGCACCGCCGACACCAAGGACCCGGAAGGCTGGGTCGCCACCGGCGATGCCGGGTTCTTCGAAGAGGGCACCGGCCATCTCAGGATCATCGACCGGGCCAAAGACGTGGGCCAGATGGCCGATGGCGGACTGTTCGCGCCGAAATACGTCGAGAACAAGCTCAAGTTCTATCCCAACATCCTCGAGGCGGTGGTGTTCGGTGCCGGCCGCGACCGGTGCTGCGCCTTCATCAACATCGATCTGACGGCGGTGGGCAACTGGGCCGAGCGCAACAACATCGCCTATGCCTCCTATCAGGAGCTGGCCGGCCATCCGCGGGTGCTGGAGATGATCCAGAACCACGTGGAAGAGACCAATGAAAGCGTCGCGCAGGACGAGATACTCTCGGGCTGTCAGGTGCACCGCTTCCTTGTGCTGCACAAGGAGCTCGATGCCGACGACGGCGAGCTGACCCGGACCCGCAAGGTGCGCCGCAAGATCATCGGCGAGAAGTTCGATGACCTGGTGACCGCGCTCTACGACGGGTCGGACAGCATCTATACCGAGACCGAGGTCACCTACGAGGATGGCCGCAAGGGCAAGATCAAGGCGACGCTGGAGATCCGCGACGCCAGAGTGGTGCCGGTGGCCCCGCGCGCGGTGGCGGCGGAATGAGACGCGGGCTTTTCCGGCCCGGGCGGGCCGTCAGCGCCCCGGGTGCCGAACGTCAGACGCGCGCGCAGGGGGCCGATGGCGGGTTGCGTATTTTGAAAGAGAAGAAGCAGGGGGTGGCGCGGTGAAGGATACCGATGGTTACATGACCGAAGACGGCCGCCAGATCGGCGGCGTGCTGATGGAGATGAAGAACATCACGCTGCGCTTCGGCGGCGTGGTGGCGATCCAGGACATTTCGTTCGACGTCCGCGAGGGCGAGATCCGGGCGATCATCGGGCCGAACGGGGCCGGCAAGTCGTCGATGTTGAACGTGATTTCCGGCTTCTACCACCCGCAGGAAGGCGAGGTCTGGTACAAGGGCGAACGCCGCCCGGCGATGAAACCCTATGAGGTGGCGCGCCTCGGCGTGGCACGGACGTTCCAGAACATCGCGCTCTTCGAGGGCATGTCGGTGCTCGACAACGTGATGACCGGGCGGCTGACGCATATGCACGCCGGGATCGGGGCGCAGGCCCTGTGGTGGGGCACGGCCCGCGACGAAGAGATCGCCAACCGGCGCAAGGTCGAGGAGGTGATCGATTTTCTCGAGATCCAGCACATTCGCAAGACGCCGGTGGGCACCCTGCCCTACGGGTTGAAGAAACGGGTCGAGCTGGCCCGCGCTCTGGCGGCGCAGCCGTCGATCCTGCTGCTCGACGAGCCGATGGCCGGGATGAACGTCGAGGAAAAAGAGGACATGAGCCGCTTCATCCTCGACGTGAACGACGAGTTCGGCACCACTATCGCCCTGATCGAACACGACATGGGCGTGGTGATGGATATCTCCGACCGGGTGGTGGTGATGGATTACGGCAAGAAGATCGGAGACGGCACGCCGGAAGAGGTGCGCAGCAACCAGGACGTGATCGACGCTTATCTGGGGGTGGCACATTGAGACAAATTCCGACCCGTCCCGGGCCTGCTCCGGGACCTCATGACAGACGCCGAGAGGCCCCGGATCAGGCCCGGGGCGCGAGACACTTGCAGACCGGGACGCGCCCATGCTGACAGAAATTTTCATCACCCCCTTCGCCGACATGGTCGCGGCGCCCGACTTCCTGATGCAGGTGCTCTGGGAGGGGCTGGTTTCCGGCATCCTCTATGCGCTGATCGCGCTGGGGTTCGTGCTCATCTTCCGCTCATCGCGCATTTTCAACTTTGCGCAGGGCATCATGGTGGTCTTCGCCGCGCTGACGCTGGTCGGGCTCTACGCCATGGGCGTGCCGGCCTGGATCGCGGTCGGGCTGACGCTGGTGGTGATGTTCATCCTGGCCGTCAGCATCGAGCGTATCGTGCTGCGGCCGCTGGTCGGCCAGCCCGACATCATCCTGTTCATGGCCACCATCGGCATCACGCTGTTCCTGATCGGACTGGGCGAGATCATCTTTGGCGGCGAGAACAAGGTGATGATCACCGAGGAACTCGGCATTCCCACCGGCGACACGGTGCTGGAGCCCTGGGACGGGCTGCTGATCCTGCAACACCTCGACATCACGGTGGTTGTCGTGGCGACCCTGCTGGTGGCGGCGCTGCTGGCCTTTCTCAACTACACCCAGATGGGCCGGGCGATCCGGGCCCTGGGCGACGATCACCAGGCGGCGCTGTCGGTCGGTATCTCGCTTCAGACGGTCTGGGTGCTGGTCTGGTTCATCGCCGGCATCATCGCGCTGGTGACCGGCATCGCCTGGGGCGCCCGCGCCGGGGTGAGCTTCGCGCTCGAGGTCATCGCCTACAAGGCGCTGCCCGTTCTTATGCTGGGCGGGCTGGAGAGCATCACCGGGGCGATCATCGGCGGGCTGATGATCGGCATCCTGGAGAAACTGTTCGAGATCTACTGGGGCCAGCCGCTGCTCGGCGGCAATACCGAGACCTGGTTTGCCTTCGTGCTGGCGCTTGTCGTGCTGCTGTTCCGGCCGCAGGGGCTGTTCGGCGAACGTATCATCGAGAGAGTGTAGCGGGCGCCGGCCCGTCACGGAGACAGACATGAGCCACAAATCCCGCATCGGATGCATCGTCATCGACTGCCAGACCGACGACCTGACGCAGGCCTGCGCCTTCTGGTCGGCCGCGCTGGGCAAGGAGGGCAAGATCGACCCTGACGGCAAATACGCCCAGTTCGACGGGCATGAGGGATATCCCAAGGTGCTGCTTCAGGCGGTGGACCATGCGCCGCGGGTGCATCTGGACATCGAAACCGACGATCAGGGTGCCGAGGCCACGCGGCTGGCCGCATTGGGCGCCGAGCGGATCGGCGCGGTCAGGAGCTGGACCGTGATGCAGGCCCCCACCGGCCACCGGTTCTGCCTCGTCGGGCCACAGGGCGAGGATTTTCCCGGCGCGGCGGCGGACTGGCCGTGAGCGCCGGGGACCAAGAGCAGGAGAGGCGCGGGGCCCGCGCAGTCTTCAGGACGGACGCAGGATGGGCGGGCGCCGCGCATCTTCAATGGAAAGAACGGAAAACGACGCATGCTCTATAGAACCGCAGGACAGTTCAAGACGACTTACAAGGCCGACCAGGCGCTGTTTCCCGTCAGGCAGGATGCCGTGCTTCTGGCGATCATTCTGCTCTTTGCCTGGGTGATCTTTCCGCTGACCGCCAGCGAGTTCGCCTTTCAGACGCTGCTGATCCCGATCATGATCTACGCGCTGGCGGCGCTGGGGCTCAACATCCTGACCGGCTATGCCGGCCAGCTCAGCCTCGGCACCGCGGCCTTCATGGGGGTGGGCGCCTATGCCTGCTACAAGATGGTCACCCTGATGCCCTGGATGAACCCGATCCTGGCGATCCTGTTGTCCGGCATCTTCTCGGCCGGGGTCGGCGTGGCCTTTGGCATCCCGTCGCTGAGGATCAAGGGGTTCTACCTCGCGATTGCCACGTTGGCGGCGCAGTTCTTTCTGGTCTGGCTGTTCGAGAAATGGGCCTGGCTCTACAACTACAATGCCTCCGGCGCGATCCAGGTGCCCAATCTCGACATCTTCGGCATCTATGTCGCCGGGCCGCAGGCCTCTTCGGTGGTACAGTATTTCGTGGTTCTGGGCATCGTCACCCTGCTCACCCTGCTCTGCATCAACCTGACCCGCGGCAATCTCGGACGGACCTGGAAGGCGACGCGCGACATGGACATCGCCGCCGAGCTGATCGGCATCAACCTGATGAAATCCAAGCTCACCGCCTTTGCAGTCTCGTCTTATGTGGTCGGCGTGGCCGGAGCGCTCTTTGTCTTCATGTGGCGCGGCGCGGCCGAGCCCAACCTGTTCGACATTCCGCTGAGCTTCCGCATCCTGTTCATCGCCATCATCGGCGGGCTGGGCTCGATCCTCGGCAACTACCTTGGCGCGATCCTGATCGTCGGGTTGCCGGTGGTGCTGGGCATCGTGCCCGAAGCCCTGGGCCTTCCGGTGTCCTCGGCCATGGTCGAGCACCTCAACATCATGATCGTCGGCGGGCTGATCATCTTCTTCCTGATCATCGAACCGCACGGGCTGGCCCGGCTCTGGGCGCTGATCCGCGAGAAACTCATTCTCTGGCCGTTCCCGCACTAGGGGCCGGCCCAATACCCAAAAACACAAGCAATCCATGGGAGGATACCAGATGAACCACTTTACCAAATGGGCCGCCGCGGCGGCGCTGGCCACGGCGGGCAGCGCGGCGCTGGCCGAGGGGCTCTTTACCCCGAACCTCAGCTACCGCACCGGCCCCTTCGCAGCCACCGGCATTCCGCTGATGAACGGCCAGGCCGATTACATGAACATGCTCAATGCCCGCGACGGCGGCATCGGCGGCGTGATGATCGACTTCGAGGAATGCGAGACCGGCTATTCCACCGAAAAGGGCGTGGAATGCTATGAAAAGACCAAGGGCAAGGCGATCGTGACCCAGCCCTGGTCGACCGGCATCACGCTTCAGGTGCTGCCCAAGACCAATGTCGACGAAATCCCGATCCTGGCGCCGGGCTACGGCTTTTCGCCGATGATGGACGGCAAGACCTTCCAGTGGGCTTTCAACACGCCGGCGGGCTATTGGGATGCGGCCGACATGATCGTGCAGTACCTCGAGGGCCAGGGCTCGCTCGACGGCAAGAAGATCGCCTTCCTGCACCTCGACCACCCCTACGGCAAGGAACCGCTGCCGCTGCTCGAGCGCATGGCCGAGGAGAAGGGTTTCGAGCTGGTGCCGATCCCGGTCGGTCTGAAAGAGATGCAGAACCAATCGGCGCAATGGCTGCAAATCCGCCGCGAACGCCCCGATTACGTGGTGATGTGGGGCTGGGGCGCGATGAACGCCGGCGCCATCACCGAAGCCGTCAAGACCAAGTTCCCGATGGAGAACATGGTGGGTGTCTGGTGGGCCGGGCATGATGCCGACCTCAAGATCGTCGGCGAAGACGGCAAGGGCTACAAGTCGATCTCCTGGTCCTTCCCGAACCTCGACGCGCCGGTGGTGGCCGACATCAAGACCCACGTTGTCGATGCCGGCAATTCCAAGTCGAACGAAGAAGAGATGGCCGGCGTGTTCTACAACCGCGGCATCATCATCTCGGCCATCCTCGCCGAAGGCATCCGCATGGCGCAGCAGGAATTCGACACCGGCGAGATCGACGCCAGCCAGCTGCGTTGGGGGCTCGAGAACATCGACATGACCGAAGCGCGGATCAGCGAACTGGGCCTCGACGGCATGGTGCCGCCATTCAAGACCTCCTGCGCCGACCACACCGGCAAGTCGGGTGGCTGGATGCTGGAATGGGACGGCGAGAAATTCGTCAAGGTCTCGGACCACCTGACACCGAACACCGAGGCCTATGAGGCGCTGGTGGCCGAAAAAGCCGCCGAATACGCCGAGGCCAATGCGCCCTGGCCGGTGAACGACGCCTGCGAGATGTAAATCTCTCCTCTCCGGCGGCGGCGCCGACCGCTGCCGCCGGATCTGCGTATTTGTGAAAGAGAAGAAGATGCTGGACGCCGCACCGACCACAGCCCAATCCGAAGAGGCCCTGCTAGAGGTCAACAATATCGAGGTGATCTACAATCACGTGATCCTGGTGCTCAAAGGCGTGTCGCTCACCGTGCCCAAGGGCGGGATCACCGCGCTTCTGGGCGGCAACGGGGCCGGCAAGACCACCACGCTCAAAGCCATTTCCAACCTGCTGCACTCCGAACGCGGCGAGGTCACCAAAGGCTCGATCAACTACAAGGGCGAGACGGTGCAGGGGCTCGACCCGGCCGCGCTGGTCAAGCGCGGGGTGATCCAGGTGATGGAAGGCCGGCATTGCTTCGAACATCTGACCGTCGAGGAAAACCTGCTGACCGGCGCCTATACGCGGCGGGACGGCAAGGGCGCGATCGAGGCCGATCTCGAGATGGTCTATTCCTATTTCCCGCGCCTCAAGGAACGGCGCCGCAGCCAGGCCGGCTATACTTCGGGCGGCGAGCAGCAGATGACGGCGATCGGCCGCGCGCTGATGAGCCGCCCCGAGACCATCCTGCTGGACGAGCCCTCGATGGGGCTGGCGCCGCAGCTGGTGGAGCAGATCTTCGAGATCGTGAAATCGGTCAACGAGAACGAGGGCGTCTCCTTCCTGCTGGCCGAGCAGAACACCAACGTGGCGCTGCGCTTTGCCCATTACGGCTACATTCTCGAGAGCGGCCGGGTGGTGATGGACGGTGCCGCAAAGGATCTGCGCGAGAATGCCGATGTGAAGGAATTCTATCTCGGCATGTCCGACGAGGGCCGCAAATCGTTCCGCGACGTACGCTCTTACCGCCGCCGCAAGCGCTGGCTGGCCTGACCACCACTCACGACCGCAGGCCGGGCTTCGGCCCGGCAGGCCGGCACGACACACCGACGCTATGCCGGGCCGACGCCCGGCCTGCGGAACCACGGCATTTGACCAAAGGATACCTTCGATGAGCCGCCATTTCGACGCCCTGGAAACCCGGACGCCCGAGGTGCGCCACGCCGCCCAGCGCGACGCGCTCAATGCGCAGCTGGCCCGCCACGGGATCGACCCGCTGAGCGACCTCTCGGGGCTGGCCCGCCTGCCGGTGCTGCGCAAATCCGACCTGGTGGCCCGGCAGAAGGCGCAGCGGCCCTTTGGCGGGTTGCCGGTGTCGAACCTGGCGCATGTCTTTCAGTCGCCCGGCCCGATCTATGAGCCCGGCGGGGTGAGCCACGACTGGTGGCGGATGGGCCGGTTCCTGCACGCCGCCGGCATCGGCGCGGGCGATATCGTGCAGAATTGTTTCGGCTATCACCTCACCCCGGCCGGCATGATCTTTGAAAACGGCGCCCGCGCGGTGGGCGCCGCCGTGCTGCCCGCCGGCACCGGCCAAACGGAGCTTCAAGCCCGCGCCGCACATGATCTGGGCATCACCGCCTATGCCGGCACGCCGGACTACCTCAAGGTGATCCTCGACAAGGCCGAGGCGCTGGGCCTGCCGCTCACGATCACCAAGGCAGCGGTCGGCGGCGGCGCGCTGTTTCCCTCGCTCCGGCAGGAATACGCCGATCGCGGCATCGCCTGCCTGCAATGTTATGCCACCGCCGACATCGGAAATATCGCCTATGAGAGCGACGCGCGGGAGGGCATGATCGTCGATGAGGGGGTGATCGTCGAGATCGTGACCCCGGGCACCGGCGACCCGGTTGCCGCGGGCGACGTCGGCGAGATCGTGGTCACCACACTCAATCCCGACTACCCGCTGATCCGCTTTGCCACCGGCGACATGAGCGCCGTTCTGCCAGGCGCAAGCCCTTGTGGCCGCACGAATATGCGGATCAAGGGCTGGATGGGCCGGGCCGATCAGACCACCAAGATAAAGGGCATGTTCGTGCGGCCCGAACAGGTGGCCGAACTGGTGGCGCGGCACGACGAGGTGACCCGCGCCCGGGTGATCGCCGCCCGCGAGGGCGAGGCCGACAAGATGATCGTGCGGCTTGAAAGCGCCGCCGGCGACCCTAGCCTTTACGAGACATCCATCCGCGAGGTGCTCAAGCTGCGCGGTGCTGTCGAGCTTGTGAGGCCGGGTGAGCTTCCCAAGGATGGCATCGTGATCGAAGATACCCGCGTCTACGACTGATCCGGGAGGAATCACCATGTCCCTGTCCTTGACGCGCGCGCTGACGCGTTCCGTGGCGCTTGCCGCCCTGCTTGTGGCGGGCCAGGTCTCGGCCGCCGATCTGGCGCTGGTTCTGGCCAATTGGGACTATCGCCGTCTCGACGATGCGCGCGACGCCCGCGACATCCGCGCCATTGGCCAGCGGCTCGAAGAGGTGGGGTTCGAGGTCATCAGCGACTACAACGCCGATGCCGATGACTTGCGCGAGGCCGCGGCCCGCTTTCGCGACCGCGCCCCGGAGGCCGACCGCGTGCTCATCGTGCTCGACGGGCATTTCGTCAGCACCGGCACCGACGCCTGGCTGCTGGGCACCGATGCGCGCGATGTGGGCCCGCTCAATCTCTCGGCCCAGGGGGTCTCGCTCACCGCGCTGGCCGATATCGCCGGCGCGGCGGCGGCGGGCCGCTCCGTCATTCTGGCCGGGCGCTCCGGCCGGCTCTCGCCGCAGGAGACCGGGTTGCGCAGCGGCACCCAGGGAATGACCCTGCCGCAGGGGGTGACCCTTGCCAGCGGCGCGACGGAATGGATGCGCTATGCGATCTTTGCCGGGCTGCTGCGCGAAGGTGTGAGCCTCGACGATGCGCTGTCACAGCTCTCGGCACGCGGATTTCTCAGCGATACCGTGGGCTTCACCGAAGGCAATATCGGGCCATCGCAGCCCGCCATCGACACCGAAGCGCTGCGCAGCGAGGCCGAAGAAGAAGGTTTCTGGGCGGCGATCAGCGCGCTGGGTACAAAAGAGGCCTTCGATCTCTACATCGACCGCCATTCCCGGGGCCGCTATGTCGGCGAGGCCAGGCGCCGGATTGCCGCGCTCGACGCCGAAGAGGCGAACCGCTGGCAGGCGGCGGAAGAGCGGCTGGACCTCACCCGCAACGACCGCCGCCAGATCCAGCGCGATCTGACCCTCCTGGGCTATGACACCCGCGGCATCGACGGCATCTTCGGCCGGGGCAGCCGCAGCGCCATCGAACACTGGCAGCGCGATCGGCGCCAGGAGGTCACCGGCTATCTCGACCGCCGCCAGCTGCGCCAGATCACCGAGCAGGCCGCCGAACGCCGCGCCGAGCAGGCCGAAGCGATGCGCCGCGAAGAGGACCGTGTCTGGCAGGACACCGGTGCCGATGGCACCGAGGCGGGCCTGCGCGCCTATCTCGAACGCTATCCCGAGGGCCGCTATGCCGCCGATGCCCGCCGCCATCTCGATGAGATCGAGACCGCGCAGGCGGAAGAGCGCGCACGCGACGCAAGGCGCGCCTGGCGCGATGCCCGCGAACAGGACACCCTTGCGGGCTACGAGGCCTTTCTCGAGCGGTTCGGCAATTCGGAATTCGCCGACGCCGCGCGCAGCCGCATCGCCGAGATGCGCAATGACGACACCGACCGGCAGGTCGCGGCCGCCCGCGCCGAAGAGCGCGAGATCGTCACCAACACCGTGACCCGGCTGCTGGTGGAACAGCGCCTGATGGGGCTGGGCTACAGCCTCGGGATGGCCGATGGCAATTTCACCGATCAGACGCGGCGTGCGATCCGGCAGTATCAGGAAGACCGTGGCATCTTTGTCAGCGGCTATGTCAGCAAGCGCACCGCCGCCTTCCTGCTGGCCGGCCGCTGAGGCCTGCCGCCACGCGCCCCGGCCGCCGCGCCGGGGCCTCGCGCCCTTTTTCCCCTCGCCCACTGGACGCTGGCCCGATCAGGCAATATCACCCGGATGACCGCAAGACGCCCAAGGGAACCCGCATATGTCGCGCTATGATGCCGCCTCGATCGAGGCGAAATGGCAGGAGGCCTGGACCGAGGCCGAATCCTTCACCGCCACGATGGAGGGCGGCAAGCCGAAATACTACGTGCTCGAGATGTTCCCCTACCCCTCGGGCAAGCTGCACATGGGCCATGTGCGCAACTACACCATGGGCGACGTGATCGCCCGCTACAAGATTTCCACCGGCCACAACGTGCTGCACCCGATGGGCTTCGACGCCTTCGGCATGCCGGCCGAAAATGCCGCCATGGCCAGCGGCGGCCACCCCAAGGACTGGACCTATTCCAACATCGACGACATGGTCGAACAGATGAAGCCGCTGGGCCTCTCGCTCGACTGGTCGCGGATGTTTGCCACCTGCGACCCCGAGTACTACGGCCAGCAGCAGGCGCTGTTCCTGGATTTCCTCGATCAGGGTCTGGTTTATCGCAAGAACGCCGTGGTCAACTGGGATCCGGTCGACATGACGGTGCTGGCCAACGAACAGGTCGAGGACGGCAAGGGCTGGCGCTCGGGCGCCGAGGTCGAGCGGCGCGAGCTGACGCAGTGGTTCTTCCGCATCTCCGACATGGCCGAAGAGCTGCTTGACGCCATCGACGGGCTGGATGACTGGCCGGCCAAGGTCAAGCTGATGCAGCAGAACTGGATCGGTCGCTCGCGCGGCTTGCAGTTTGCCTTTGGCCTCACCGATGGCCCCGAGGGCTTCGACCGGGTCGAGGTCTATACGACCCGCCCCGACACCCTGCTCGGCGCGTCCTTCCTGGGCATTTCGCCCGACCATCCGCTGGCCAGGGCGCTGGAAAAGGACAACCCCGAAATCGCTGCTTTCTGCGCCGAATGCCGCAAGGGCGCGACCACCGAGGAAGCGTTGGAAAAGGCCGAGAAGAAGGGCTTTGACACCGGGCTGACCGTGCGCCACCCGTTCGACACCGCCTGGGATCTGCCGGTCTATATCGCCAATTTCATCCTGATGGATTACGGCACCGGCGCGATCTTCGGCTGCCCGGCGCATGACGCCCGCGATCTCGAGTTCGCCCGCAAGTACGAGCTGCCGGTGACCTCGGTCTTTGCCTCGGCCGAGGACGAGGGCCGCACCATGCCGGAAGACGGCGGCGAGGCCTATGTGCCGCCGAAATCGGAGCGGGTGATCTATGTGCGCGGCTTCGCAGGCGAGACCGAACAGACCGGCGAAGAAGGTATCGACGCCGCCATCGCCTTTTGCGAGGACAACGGCGTCGGCCAGGGCGTGACCAAGTTCCGCCTGCGCGACTGGGGCCTGTCACGTCAGCGCTACTGGGGCTGCCCGATTCCGGTGGTGCATTGCGAGGCCTGCGGCGTGGTGCCGGAGAAAAAGGAAAACCTGCCCGTCGAGCTGCCTTATGACGTCAGTTTCGACACGCCGGGCAATCCGCTCGACCGGCACCCGACCTGGCGCGACTGCGCCTGCCCCGCCTGTGGCCGGCCCGCCAAGCGCGAAACCGACACGATGGATACTTTCGTCGACAGCTCGTGGTATTTTGCCCGTTTTACCGCACCGCACGCCGACACGCCCACCGACCTGGCGGCGGCGCAATACTGGATGAACGTCGATCAGTACATCGGCGGCATCGAGCATGCGATCCTGCACCTGCTCTATTCGCGCTTCTTTGCCCGCGCCATGCACATCACCGGGCATCTGCCGGAAAGCGCCAAGGAGCCGTTCAACGCGCTCTTTACCCAGGGCATGGTGACCCATGCGATCTATCAGACCCGGGATGCCAACGGCCGACCGGTGTATCATTACCCGGCGGATGTGGAGGAGCGTGACGGCGCAGTCGTTGTCCGCGCCACCGGCGAGCAGGCCGAAGTGGTGCCGTCGGCCAAGATGTCGAAGTCCAAGAACAACGTCGTCGATCCGGCCGAGATCGTCGCCAACTTCGGCGCCGACACCGCGCGCTGGTTCGTCCTGTCAGACTCACCCCCCGAGCGCGACGTGGAATGGACCGCCGCAGGCGCCGAGGCCGCCGCGCGCCACCTGTCCCGCGTGCACCGCATCGCCAGCGACGCCGCCGCCTCCGAGGATGGCCCGCAGGCCGGGGACGAGGCGCTGCTGAAAGAGATGCACAAGGCGATCCGCGATGTGACCCTGGGCATCGAGAGCTTTGGTTTCAACGCCGCCATCGCCCGGCTTTACGCCTTTACCAACACGCTTGCCAAATCCAAGGCCGGCGGCGAGGCGAAACGCGCGTCGACCCGCGCCCTGGCCCAGCTGATGGCGCCGATGACGCCGCATCTGTCCGAAGAGGTCTGGTCGCTGCTCGGTGGCAAGGGGCTGGTGATCGCGGCCGAATGGCCGCAGGCCGACGAGGCGATGCTGGTGGAAAACGCCGTCACCCTGCCGATCCAGATCAACGGCAAGCGGCGGGCGGAAATCAGCGTTGCCACCGATGCTTCGAAGGAAGAGGTTGAAAAACTCGCGCTCGGCCATCACGCTGTGGTCAAGGCGCTGGAAGGCAGCGCGCCGAAGAAGGTGATCGTGGTGCCGGGGCGGATCGTGAATGTGGTTGTCTGACCGACGCAGCCTGCTTTTCGGCGCGGCGGCCGCGGTGACGCTGGCGGGCTGCGGTTTCGCGCCGGCCTACGGCACCAGCGGCGCCGCCAGCCGGTTGCAGAACGCCCTGCGCATCGAGGAACCCGACAGCCAGAACGCCTATTTCGTCACCCGCCGGATCGAGGAACGTCTCGGCGCCGGCGGGGCGTCGGCACCCTATGAGCTCGACCTGATCGTCAGTTTGAACGAAGAGAGCTCGGCCAGCACCTCCGATGGCGCGCTGACCCGCTATCAGGTGCTGGGCCGCGTCACCTATGCGCTGCGCCGCACCGGCGAGACCGAAGTGCTCGACACCAACACCGTGCGCCATTTCACCGGCTATTCCGCCTCGGGCTCTACCGTTGCCACCTTGCAGGCCAAGCGCGACGCCGAAGAGCGGATGATGGTGATCCTCGCCGATCGGGTGGTGCAGGAGCTGGTGCTGGCTGCACCTGATCTTTGAGCCATGAAACTCTCGCCCCGCGAAGCCCCCGGCTATTTCGCCAAGCCCGATCCCCGCCGCACCGGGCTTTTGATCTATGGCCCCGACGGCATGCGCGTGGCGCTGAAACGGCAAGAGGTGATCGCCGCGCTGATCGGCCCCGAAGGTGAGGCCGAGATGCGCCTGAGCCGCATTCCCGGCGGCGATCTGCGCAAGGAACCGACGCTGCTGATCGATGCGGTCAAGGCGATCGGCTTCTTTCCCGGCCCGCGCGTCGCCTTTGTCGAAGAGGCCACCGACGTGGCCGCGCCGGCGATCCTGGCCGCGCTCGAGGATTGGGCCGAGGGCGATGCCCAGATCGTCGTCACCGCCGGCCAGCTCAAGGCGACCTCCAAAATCCGCAAGGCCTTCGAGGCCCATCCCAACGCCTATGCCGCCGCGATCTATGATGATCCGCCTTCGCGCGCCGAGATCGAGGCCGAGCTGAACCGCGCCGGCGTGACCGTCGGAGGCGCCGCGATGGAAGATATCACCACGCTGTCCCGCGCGCTCGATCCCGGCGATTTCCGTCAGACGCTGGAAAAGCTCGCGCTCTACAAACACGGCGACAGCAGCGCCGTCACACCGGAGGATGTGGCCGCCGTCGCCCCGGCCTCGACCGAGGCCGAACTGGACGATGTGCTCAATATCGTGGCCGAGGCCAAGACCCGCGAAATCGGCCCGATGCTGTCGCGGCTCGCGGCGCAGGGCACCCAGCCCGTGGGGCTGGTGATCGCCGCGATGCGCCACTTTCGCGCGCTGCATGCCGCCGCAAGCCATCCAGATGGTGCCGCCCGCGGCATCGCCGCCATGCGTCCGCCGATCTTTGGCCCGCGCCGCGACCGGATGACCCGCCAGGCCAGCGCCTGGGGCGCGCACCGGCTGGATCAGGCGATCTCCCTGCTCACCGACACCGATCTGCAACTGCGCTCGGCCGGCCAGAACGCGCCGGCCATGGCGCTGGTCGAGCGTATGCTGATCCGCCTTGCCATGCTCGGCGCCAGCCGCTGAAGCCTGGCGCGGCCCATCCTGCCCGGGCCGGGCGAAAACCGGTTGCGGCCCGGTCGGGCCTGGGCCTAATCTCGCCACGATCAGAGGGAGACCCAGCCATGTATACCGTGATCGGCGGCGTCGCCAGCCGCACCTTCCGCGTGCTCTGGATGCTCGAGGAACTGGGCGCGGATTATGAACATCGGCCCGCCAGCCCGCATGCCGAAGAGGTCACGGCGCATTCAGCCTCGGGCAAGATCCCGGTGCTGCTCGACGGTGATGCGGCGCTGACCGACTCCACCGCCATCCTCACCTATCTCGCCGACAAACACGGCGCCCTCACCTACCCCGCCGGCAGCCTCGAGCGCGCCCGGCAGGATGCCGTCACCTTTGCCGTGCTCGATGAATTGGACAGCCTGCTCTGGACCGCCGCCCGGCACAGTTTCGTCCTGCCCGAAGATCAGCGCGTGCCGGCCGTCAAGGAAAGCCTGAAAGCCGAATATGCCCGCAATCTCGCCCGCCTGACCGACCGCGTGGCCGGGCCGTTTGTGATGGGAGCGCGGATGACCGTGCCCGATATCGTGCTGACCCATTGCTGCAATTGGGCAATTTCGGCGAAGTTCCCCGACCCGGACAAACGACTTGCCCCGTATCTCTCACAAATGCGGGCGCGTCCGGCATTCGGACGCGCCCGTGCATTGAGTAAACCGGTCAGCTGACCCGCGGCTCAGTAGGCCATGACGTCGGCAAAGACGTGACGCACGATGTCCTCGCGGCGCAGGCCACGGGCTTCGAGCTCTGCATCCGACAGGCTGTTGAGGTAGTTGACGCGGCGCATGCGGCTGTTGCTTTCGCTGATGCTGATCAGGAAATCCAGAATCCGCGCAAAGATGCCGGGCCGGGTGTCAGCGATATTGGTCGTGAGCTGTGCCATGATATCTGTCCTTTTCTCGTCGGGGTGACGCTGTCATGGAAGATATATTGTGCAGGTGCAGCATTTTGACCAGTGTTACCGCCGAAACCCCGCCTTGCGACCGGCGCATAGCGCGCCCGACGCCCGCCACATGGCAGCCTGAACCGGTTTGGGCGGCCCCTCTGTGGCACCAATGCGCCAAGTGCTTGAAAATAAATCACCAAGCCAGTGGCCCGGTGCGATTTTCTTGACAGATCTGCCACGCCCATGCACACTTGAGGATAGCAGACCCACGTAAAATCAACTTTCCCGCCTGTCCCGGCTCTTGTCTCCTCCCCAGGCGCCGGTTTCGGCCGCCTAATGCCGGCCCGCAGGCGGGATCAAAACAGCCTCTTTCGCGGGGCTGTTTTGATGTCAGGGGACCGGTTGCCGTAAAAGCGTTGCGGGGCCAAGGCGCTGACAGGGCTCAGGGAAAGGGGTGGGCCAGAATAGGCCACCCGAAAATGCTCGAAATGACGACCAGTACAATTTGTCCCGGGGATGGGCTCAATAACACGCCCCGGATACCCGATCCGCGTGACAGGCGCATGACACCGGCCAGCCTGGTCACCCTTGGCTGTCGCGCCGCCAACCATCTGCGAAATCCACCCGCGCGACCCCGGCCAGGCGTGCCACCCGCGCCAGCTCTGCCTCGAGCCGGGCGCTGCGGCCGGCCCCGAACCGCACCCCCGGCTCCGGCCAGAGCGCGGTGACATTGAGCACGCCGGCCTTGCGGTCGGCCTTCATGTCGATGCGCCCGACCAGCCGGTCGCCCTCAAGCAGGGGAAAGACGTAATAGCCATAGCGCCGCTTGGCCTCGGGCACGAAGACCTCGATCCGGTAGTGAAAGCCGAACAGCCGTTCGGCCCGCTTGCGGTCGCGCAGCGCCGGGTCGAAGGGGCTGAGTACCCGCAGGCGGCCGCCGGGTTCGGGCGCGGCAGCGGCCTCGACCTGCACCTCCGGCGCGGCAAAATGCACCCGCTCGGCCCCGTCCGCGCCGGTGATCGCCACCTCGGCAATCTCGCCCCGCGCCAGGGCCGCGGCACACCAGGCCCGGGCCTCGTCCTTGGTCACGATATCCCAGAAATCCGCCAGCTCGCCAGCGGTGGCAAAGCCCAGCCGGGCCAGCGCCCCCCGCATCAGCCATGCCACGGTCTCCGCCTCGTCCCACGCCGCCGCGCGCAGCGCTTCGGGCACCACCCGCTCCGACAGGTCGTAGAATTTGCGAAACCCCGACCGGTGGCAGATCTCCAGCGTGCCGCTGCGCCAGAGATATTCCAGCGCGGTCTTGGCCGGATGCCAATCCCACCAGCCGCCGGCCTTGCGCGGCGTGTCGGGGCCGAGATCGTTGCTGCACACCGGTCCGCGCTCGCGGATCATCGCCAGCACCCGGTCGAACTCGGTCTGAAACTCATGCCGCTGCCAGACCCGGTAACGCTGCGCCAGCCGCGCGGCATCGCGCCGGCGCTTCAGCGCCCAGGCCGGGTAAAACGCCATCGGGATGACCGCCGCATCATGCGTCCAATGCTCGAACAACGCCCGGCCCTCGACCAGCCGGCCCAGGTTTTCCGGCCGGTAGCGTGGTCGCCGGGCAAAGAGGATCAGGTCGTGGGCGCGGGCGACGGTGTTGATCGAATCGAGCTGCACGAAACCCAGCCGCCCGATCACCGCTTCCAGCGCCGCGCCATGGCCCGGCCCGCCCGGTGCCTCTGCCAGCCCGTGCCGGTCGAGAAACAGCCGGCGGGCGGTTCTGTTGTCGAGCCTCAGCATCGCGGCCCGCTGACCCGGCAGGTGACAGACCTGCCCGGGGCTTCTTCTGTTCGAAGATACCGCGGGGGAATCCTGCGAGGGCGGGGGCAGAGCCCCCCTGCCCGGCCTGCGCCGCGTCCGGTCAATAGCGCTTCAGGGTGTCGCCGAAACTGATCGTCGGCGTCATCTCGAAGACCCGCTCTTCGGTGCCCCCACCATCGAGCCGTTCGACCAGGATCTGCGCTGCCCGCGTGCCAATGTCGCGGCGGCAGGCGTCCATCGTAGCCAGCTGGCGCGGCAACCCCTGCAACAGCTCGACCCCGTTGAAGCCGGCCAGCCCGATGCGGCCGGGAATGTCATAGCCCGCCTCCATCAGCCACAACAGCCCGCCAGCGCCGATCATGTCATTGGAATAATACAGGAAATCGAGATCCGGTGAGCGCTCCATCATGGCCTTGGTCATCTCGCGCCCCTTGGCCAGGGCCGAGCCGCCGGAATAGAACTCCTGATCCATGATCTCGACGCCATTGCGCGCCAGTTCCTCGGTAAAGCCTTCGAAGCGCTTCCTTGCGCGATGATCCAGCGGCATCTTGGTGCCCATGAAGCCGATGTTCTCATAGCCCTGCTTTAGGATCGCCTTGGCGATCTGGCGTCCGGCCCGGCGGTGCGAAATGCCCACTGCGGCGTCGATCGGAATGCCGTCGGTGTCCATGATCTCGATCACCGGAATGCCCGAGGCCTTGAGCATGGCGCGCGAGGCATCCGAACGTTCCAGCCCGGCGATGATCACGCCCGAGGGCCGCCAGGACAGCATCTCGAAGAGCACCCGCTCTTCCTTTTCCGGCATGTAGTCGGTGACGCCCACCACCGGCTGCAAGTCGGTCTCTTCCAGCACCGCGCTGATCGCGCTCAGCACCTCGGGAAAGACCATATTGCTGAGCGAGGGGATGATCACCGCCACCAGGTTGACCCGCTGGCTGGCCAGCGCGCCGGCGATCTTGTTGGGCACGTAGCCCAGCTGCTTGGCGGTGGCGAGCACCTTTTCGCGGGTGGCGGCGCTGACGTCGCCGCGGTTGCGCAGCACCCGGCTCACCGTCATCTCGGAAACCCCCGAGGCTTCGGACACGTCGCGAAGCGTCAGCGGGCGGTTATGCTCTGAGGTCACTTGGATATTCCCGATTGATCTGAGGCCAGACTAGGCCCTCCGCCGAGGGTGTTCAAGTTCGCGCGCACGCCGGGCTAAGCAAAGTATGCGGCCGCCGCCTCGCGATGCGCCGCCGCCGGCCCAGGCTGGCGCCAAGCCGCAAACGACCCGCCGGCCACAACCGCGCCGCGACTTTTCCCAACGGTGGCTTTCCGGGCTGACAGCGGCTGCCGGAGCGGTTATGTCAGGCGCTGTACGGCCCCGTGGCTCAACTGGATAGAGCAGCCCCCTCCTAAGCGGAGGGTCCGGGGCCGAAAGAAGATGGAGAGACAGGCGGTTAGGGAAAAGGCAGCCTTGCGCGAACCGTGTTCCGAACCGTATGAAGGTGAAAACTAGGCCCCGTGGCTCAACTGGATAGAGCAATCCCCTCCTAAGGGATAGGTTGCAGGTTCAAGTCCTGCCGGGGTCACCATCTTCTCCTTGATTGCGCTCGATATTCTGTGCGCGAACCGTGTTCCTCTGGGCTACGAACCGTCGCCCAGAAAGGCCGGAGGGCGACAGGCTCAACGGCTGTCCGCGCCCGATTGTTTGCGGACTCCACTTTTTCTCCACACTGGGGCAAGGTCTTTGCATGAAGATAATGTTCCGCCCCCTCAGATACATATCGGCCACTCTTGGCCTGCTGGTCATGGCTGTTTTCGGCGTCTTGAGTTTCGTCGGGGCCGCCGATGATATTCGCTCCGCCAGCGATCCCGCTTGGTGGCAGCAGCTGATAGCCGAAGTCCTCTCTCTGCCGGGGTGGGTCTTCTTGGGTGGGTTCGTTGCGTTTCTAGGGTCAGGACTCATAGCCAGTAAATGACGAGTGCGGCGAGAGCGATGGCTGACAGGAAGACCTTCGGGCACCGGTCGTATCGGGTCGCCAC
>NZ_FNYY01000020.1 GCF_900109145.1 Marinovum algicola | reverse complement strand
AAACGTCCGGCGAGGGCAAGCGGAAGCCAAGCATCGCCAGCGGCAAACCTGGAGTGCCAATGTGACCCCGTCTCCATGTGCGGGAAAATCCTGCAGCCGCCGATACCGCCATCCATGACGTCGTCGAGAATGCAAACCACAGTCGGGGCAGATGCCTCTTGGTGTCAGAATGCCGGATACAAGCCACCCGCCGGTATCACTACGCTCAACGCTTTGAATCGAAACATCGCTCCCGGGCGACCAGTGCTTCTTTGAAATCACGACTACCCCTCCTGAATTTTCCAGTCTCAGGATAGTTGCGCCACACAGATTGAGGCAGAACCGATTTAAAGGCAACGCGACATGAAGGATTACATGCGGCAGCGCGAACGGTGCGGTCGCGAGATGTTTGTGCCGCTGGCGCACCCGCCCGGGCACGCCCAAGCCGATTTTGGCGAGGCGGTAGTTGTCATCGGCGGTGTAGAGCAAAAGGCGCATTTCTTCGTCATGGACCTGCCGCACAGTGATGCCTGCTTCGTGCGGGCGTATCCGGGGGCGACGGCGGAAGCCTGGGTTGACGGCCACGTTCATGCGTTTGCGTTCTTCGGCAAGGTGCCTGCGTCGGTCCTCTACGACAACGACCGCTGTCTGGTTGCGAAGATCCTGCCTGATGGAACGCGCCAGCGGGCTACGCTCTTCAGCGGGTTTCTGTCGCACTACCTGTTTCGAGACCGCTATGGCCGGCCCGGCAAGGGCAATGACAAGGGCAATGTGGAAGGGCTGGTCGGATATTCCCGCCGCAACTTCATGGTGCCAATCCCACGGTTTGCGACATGGGACGCGTTCAACGATTACTTGGAAAAGCAATGCAGCAAGCGCCAAGCGGATCTCCTGCGCGGCCAGTCGGAAACGATCGGTCAACGCCTCGTGCGTGATCTGGTCGCGATGTCCGACCTTCCGGCGGCGCCGTTTGATGCCTGCGATCAAGCCACCGGAAGGGTCAGTTCGCAGGCGCTGGTGCGCTACAAAACCAATGATTACTCGGTGCCCGTCGCCTACGGCCACCGTGATGTCTGGATCCGGGGCTATGTCGACGTGGTCGTGATCGGCTGCGGTGGCGAGGTGATTGCACGCCATCCCCGCTGCTACGACCGCGAGGACATGGTGTTCGATCCGGTGCATTATCTTCCGCTGATCGAGCGTAAGATCAACGCCCTAGATCAAGCGGCCCCGCTGGCTGAATGGGACCTGCCGCCCGAGTTCGCGACCCTACGCCGCCTGATGGAAGCGCGAATGATCAAGGCCGGGCGCCGCGAGTATGTCCAGGTTCTGCGCCTGGTCGAGACCTTCGACATCGACGACCTGCATGCTGCCGTGAAGAAGGCCCTGCAATTGGGGGCGGTCGGCTTCGATGCCGTCAAGCACCTCGTCCTCTGCCATGTCGAGAAACGACCGCCGAAGCTGGATCTCGATGTCTACCCATACCTGCCGCGGGCGAACGTCGAGACCACGTCCGCAGCCAGCTATATGGCCCTGATGTCGGAGGGTACAGCATGACCGTGGCCCCGAAGATCCTGCTCGCGGATCACCTCAAGACGCTGAAGCTGCCGACCTTCTTGCGGGAATACGACAAGCTCGCCCGCCAATGCTCCGCCGAGGGACTGGATCATGTCCAGTTCCTGGCGCGTCTGGTCGAGTTGGAATTGATCGACCGTGAGCGGCGGATGATCGAGCGGCGTATCAAGGCCGCGAAGTTCCCGGCCACCAAGAGCCTGGACAGCTTCGACTTCAAGGCGATCCCAAAGCTCAACAAGATGCAGGTGCTGGAACTGGCTCGCTGCAACTGGATCGACCGGCGCGAGAACGTCATCGCCTTGGGGCCCAGCGGCACAGGCAAGACCCATGTTGCCCTTGGACTTGGGCTGGCGGCCTGCCAGAAGGGCCTCACGGTCAGCTTCACCACCGCCGCGACGCTGGTCAACGAGATGATGGAAGCCCGCGACGAACGCCGCCTGCTCCGCCTGCAAAGGCAGCTGGCCGGCGTCAAATTGCTGGTCATCGACGAACTGGGTTTTGTGCCCCTGTCCAAAACCGGTGCCGAGCTGTTGTTCGAACTGATCTCGCAGCGCTACGAGCGCGGCTCCACGATGATCACCAGCAATATGCCTAAACTGTCCCATGGGTGCTGACGTCAGACACCTGTCTTGCGTGCTCTTGTGTGGTAACCTGGTCCCGGGAGACTCTTGAATGGCCCGTCTTGAATCAGCGGTGGTGATATCCTCCGAGGCCTTTGCGCAAAATCATGCCGCGCAAAGCGAGCGTGTCGAAACCCTGCGCCAACGTATCGCCGAGGCAACCGGTGGCGGGCGACCCGATATGGTCGCCCGCCACCGCAAGCGTGACAAACTATTGGTGCGCGAACGGATCGATCTGCTGGTCGATCCCGGAACCGCTTTCATGGAGCTGTCTTCGCTGGCGGCCTATGGGCAATACGGCGGTGAGGTTCCCGGTGCCGGGATCGTCACAGGCATCGGAATTGTCCACGATCTGCCCTGCATGCTCATCGCCAACGATGCGACGGTGAAGGGCGGCTCCTTCTATCACGAGACGGTGCAAAAACATATCCGCGCGCAAGAGATCGCGGCGGAAAATCGTATGCCTTGCCTCTATCTCGTGGATTGCGGCGGCGCCTACCTTCCCGAACAGGACCGCGTTTTTCCCGATGCGCGGCACTTCGGCAATTCGTTTTATCGCCAGACCAATATGTCGGCCTCGGGCCTGCCGCAAATCTCGGCGGTCTTCGGTGGATGCACGGCCGGTGGAGCCTATATTCCCGCCCTGTCCGACGAGGTCATCATGGTGCGTGGCAACGCGCGCATCCATTTGGGCGGCCCCTCCATCGTCAAGGTTGCGATCAACGAAGAGGCGGATGGCGAAACGCTGGGTGGCGCCGAGATGCATTCGCGCGTCTCCGGCGTGTCGGACCACCTGGCCGAGGATGAGCATCACGCCTTGGCTTTGATGCGCGATATTGTCGCCGAACTGGGTCAGGCGCGCCCCATGCAACCCGACGCAGCCCCGGCAGCGCCTGCGCATGATCCCGAAGAACTGCTGGGCGTGGTCAGTGCAGATCGCAAGCAACCCTACGACATGCGCGAGGTTTTGCTACGCATGATCGACGCGGGCGAATTCCGTGAATTCAAACCCGGTTGGGGCGAGACGCTGGTCTGCGGCACCGCGCGGATCCATGGCTACCGTGTCGGGATCCTTGCCAATAACGGAGCCCTTTTGTCCGACAGCGCGCTGAAGGGGGCACAATTCGTATCCATGTGCGACCAGCGAAATATCCCGCTGCTGTTCCTGCACAACATCTCGGGCTTCATGGTCGGCACCGAAGCGGAACGTGGCGGCATCGCCAAGGACAGCGCAAAGCTGGTCTATGCCATGTCGGTGGCCAAGGTGCCGCGCCTCTCGGTGCTTCTGGGGGGGTCTTACGGCGCAGGGAACTATGGCATGTGCGGGCGCGGCTTTGCGCCAAACTTCCTCTTTGCCTGGCCGACCGCGGAGCTGGCGACAATGTCCGCCGACATCGCCACCAATGTGATGTTGGAGTTGCGTCGCCAAAAGGGCGGCGATCCCAACCAGATGCAGGCCGACCTGACACAGATCGAGGCCGGGGTGCGCGCCCAGTACGGCGAACAATCCGACCCCTATTACGCCACCTCGCGCCTTTGGGATGACGGGCTGATCGAGCCTGGCCAGACACGCGATATCCTGGGCCTATGCCTCGCCATCGTGACATCGGTGCCCGAGGCCGGGCGCCATACACCTGTATTTAGAATGTGAGGCTACGAGATGACCCAGACCTACAAGACCATCCTTCTCGAAACCGACGACCGCGGCGTCGCCACTGTGACCCTGAACCGTCCCGAAAAGCACAATGCTCTGAACGGTGATCTGATCACCGAACTCTCGGATGTTGCTGAAAAGCTGGCCGTGGATGACAAGGTCCGCATCGTGATCCTGACCGGCAATGGCAAGAGCTTCTGCGCCGGTGGGGACTTCAACTGGTTCGCGTCGAATATCGACAAAACCCGTGAACAGCGCGTCGACCAGAGCGCCACCTTGGCGCGTCTGCTGCGCCGTCTCGACACATTGCCCAAGCCCCTGATCGGGCGCATCAATGGCCCGGCCTATGGTGGCGGTGTCGGCATGATTTCGGTCTGTGACTATACCATCGGTGCCGAAGGCGCGCGCTTTGGCTTGACCGAGGTGAAGCTGGGTCTGCTGCCGGCAAATATCTCGCCCTACGTCGTGGCCCGCATCGGCAAGGTTCACTCGCGCGAAACCATGTTGTCGGGTGCGCTCTTTGACACGACCCGGGCCGAACGGATCGGGTTGCTGACCGAAGTCGCCGCGCCCGATGACCTTGACGCCGCAGTCGAGCGGGTCGTGCACGATCACCTTCAGGCCGCGCCCGGGGCTGTGGCCGACACCAAGGCGCTGGTTGCCTATGTCGCGGCGCATGATCTCGAAACCAACATGATTTACACGGCCGACCGGCTCGCCGATGCCTGGGAAACCGACGAAGGCATCGAGGGGATCAACAGCTTCATCAACAAGGGCGTGCCGTCCTGGCGGGTGAAATGACCTTTACCCGTGTCCTGATCGCAAACCGGGGTGAAATTGCCCGCCGGATCCAGCGTGGCTGTGGCAAGCTGGGACTGGAAAGCGTGGCGGTGTTTTCCGAGGCTGATCGCGACGCCCCCTTTGTCATCGATGCGGATCACGCTGTCTGCATCGGCGGGGCCGCCCCGTCGGAAAGCTACCTGAACATCGAGGCGATCCTCGAAGCGGCCCGTGCGACCGGCGCAGGCGCGGTCCATCCGGGATATGGGTTCCTGTCCGAGAACGCCGGTTTCGCGGCGGCTGTCGAAGCGGCGGGCCTGGTGTTCATCGGGCCGGAAGCTGACGCCATCGCCCGCATGGGATCGAAGATCGAAGCCAAGGCCGCTGCCGAGGAGGCCCGCGTGCCGGTGCTGCCCGGCTATCGGGGCGCGGATCAATCCGACGCGCGACTGCTGGAGGAAGCGCGCGCACTCGGCACGCCGTTTCTGGTCAAGGCCAGCGCCGGGGGCGGGGGTCGCGGAATGCGCCTCGTCACCGATCTGAAGGAGGCGCCCGAGGCTATCACCTCGGCGCGGGCAGAGGCAAAAGGTGCCTTTGGCGACGCGGCTGTCTTTCTGGAACGCTATGCGCCACGCACCCGCCATGTGGAGGTGCAAATCCTGGGCGACAGTCACGGCACGGTTTTGCACCTGGGGGATCGCGACTGCTCTCTCCAGCGCAACCATCAGAAGCTGATCGAAGAAGCTCCTGCCGCCGACCTGCCCGAAGCCATGCGCGACGACATGCGGATGGCTGCGGTCCGTCTGGCGCAATCCATCGCCTATCGTTCGGCCGGAACGGTGGAATATCTCTATGACCCGGCGCGCGGCGAATATTACTTTCTAGAGATGAACACCCGTCTTCAGGTCGAACATCCGGTCGCGGAGGCGATCACTGGCGTCGATCTGGTCGAGTGGCAGTTGCGTATCGCCCGCGGAGAGGCCCTGACGCTCGCCCAATCGGATGTGCAATTCGACGGTCACGCCATCGAGGTTCGCGTCGCCGCCGAAAACCCTTCCGAGAATTTTCTTCCGGAAACCGGTCAAATCACACTTTGGGAACCGCCCGCAGGGGTGCGGCTGGACACCGGGGTCGAGCGCGGCTCGGTCGTCGGACATAACTACGATTCCATGATTGCAAAGCTCATCGTCCATGCGCCCGATAGGGCCGGGGCGATCCGTCGGGCCGTCGCATCCATCGATGAATTTGCCGTGGGCGGCGTCGGGTTGAACCTGGCCTATCAACGGGCTTTGTTGACCCACCCCGATTTTCAGGCCTTTCGTCATCATACCTCGGGGCTGAGCGAAATGTTTCCGGATGGGTGGGTGCGCCCGGAACCGGACGCCCGTGATCTCGGCCTCGCGGCTATCGCGCTCAACCTGCATCAGGCCCCGACGGATGCGTCACCCTGGCAACGCCTCGGCGCCTGGCGGCTTACCGCAACCTCCGGACGGCCTGGCGCAACCTCCTATTGGGAGGAGTCCGCTGAAATGCCGATCCGTGTGAGCACCGATGGTGTGCAGCTGGCCGCGCATTTGCCGGAGGGCGAGAGCATCCGCGCAGAGGCGGCGACCCTGATCCGAGGCCGGTTGAGTGGTCGTCTCGATGGGGTTCCCATCTCACGCATCGCCCATGTCGAGCGCGCCAGCGATCACTGGCGGGTCCATCTGCAGACATCCAGCGGCATGATGGCCATCGCGTTCGATACCCTGGAGGACAGGCACCTGAATAGGGCCGCTGGTGGCATGGTCGGAGCGGATACCCTGAGCGCACCGATGCCCGGCGCGGTTGCCGAAATTCGTGTCGCCCCCGGAGACCGTGTAAACGCCGGTGATACGCTGGTGGTGCTGGAGGCCATGAAACTGTTGCAAAGCCTGCCCGCCCCCATTTCGGGCGTGGTGGCCGAAATCTATTGCGCGCCGGGCGACACCGTCGCCGGGAATACCCCCCTCATCAAACTCGATCCGGAGAACCAGACATGACCAGACAGGACACTATCACTACAGCCGCAGGACCATTTAGCGAAGACCTCGACATGATCCGCGACCAATTGCGCCGGTTCATCGAAACCGAGGTGACGGCTAAGGCCGACGCCTGGGAGAACGACGGTATGGTTCCTCGCGACGTGCTCCGTCGTATGGGAGATCTGGGCGTGCTCGGTATGCGCTATGATGAGAAATACGGCGGTGCGGGCCAGGATGTCATGGCCAGCGTTGTGCTGGCTGAAGAGGTCGGACGCTCCACCTTTGGCGGCTTCTCGGCCACGGTGCTGGTGCATACCGACATGGCCTCGCCGCATCTGGAGAACGCCGGCACGCCGGAACAGAAGGCCCGCTGGATGCCCTCGATCACCTCGGGCGAAAAGATCGCCGCCGTCGCTGTGACCGAACCCGGAGCGGGCTCGGACGTGGCCGGCATGCGCACACGCGCGGTGCAGGACGGCTCCGACTGGGTGCTGAACGGCACCAAGATGTTCATCACCAACGGCGTGCACGGCGACATCTTTTTCGTCGGTGCCAAGACAGACCCCGACGCCAAGGGCTCCCGCGGGATCACCATGTTCGCGATTGAAAAGGGCACGCCGGGCTTTTCGGTTGGCCGGGCGTTGAACAAGACCGGCTGGCTTTGCTCGGACACCGCCGAACTGATCTTTGAGGATGTCCGCGTCCCGGCTGAAAACGTGCTGGGCGAGGTCAACCGGGGCTTTTATTCGGTGATGAAGAACTTCCAGAACGAACGGATCGTGCTCGGCGCCATGGCCTGTGCGGAATCCCAGATCGCCCTCGACATGACCGTGGATTACGTCAAGCAGCGCAAGGCCTTTGGCGGCGTGCTCTGGGACAAGCAGACGGTGCGCCAGCGGCTGGCCGATTGTCAGACCCGGATCGAAGCGGGTCGCCAGCTTGTCTATCATGCTGCGGGCATGGACGCGGCAGGCCGTGATTGCGTGAAAGAAGTCTCGATGGTCAAAGCCTATTGCGGTGAGCTGGTGAACACAGTGCTCTACGATTGCGTGCAGTTCCACGGCGGCATGGGCTACATGCGCGAAACTCCTGTCGAGCGGATGTCGCGCGACGCCCGCGTGCAAGCCATCGGCGGCGGCGCAACGGAGGTCATGCTCGAAGAGGTCGCCAAGCGGATGTGACAAAGCGCAAGGTGACGCTGGGGCGAAACCCGGCGTCATCCTCTAGGCGAGCAGTGGGTTCAACTGGCGGTTGCCGCCGCCCGGGCGTATTTCAGCCCAACCCCACAGTTTGAAACAACTCGGTTCGCCCCAGAGGTCGCAGGCTCGCGACCCGTTCGGAATGGCGCTTCTTGCTGCTTGCCACCAGCCAAATACATTGCGGCCTAATATATGGCGAGTGTCAGCCGCCAACGCGATCTACAATGCGACTTAACCGGGGGCGGCCCCAAACCGCGCCCGTTCTACTATCTAGCTCCGCCGTGTCTGCACCGGTCTCAGATCAGCAGGCGGATACCGTTCCCTTCACGGCAGGAAGCACCGCGATCGCGAGGGACTCGAAATCCGCTTTGGAGATCGCCAAGTCTTCCTTGTGGGTGAGAACTTCGACGAAGTTGCAGAGAATTTTCGAATAGGCCCAGGTCGATTCGGCGACGACCGTGCCGTCCTTGCGGCACAATTGAAACGTCAGGGGGGCATCCTGCCCAGTGGCCGAACAGGACTGGAAGCCGTCGCCCACACCGAAAGCCTCAACACGGCAGGTTTTATCGTCAAGGCGCTGAACACTTATCTCGACTTCGATCATCCCGACCGAGGCGTCTGAGTTCTCGTCGTAGAAATAAACATGCCCGATTCGACCGTAGCGAACGTCGCCAAGTGCCGCGTCGTCGGGCACTTGCGGATCGGCGCGATCTGGCATCCGCGGCGGCAACACGCCAAGACCGCAAGTTTGAAACTCGCTAACAACTTGAATTTTCGTATTGTTTTCCACTCTTCCGGACATAGTCGTAAACCTCCCTGACTTCCGTGCATTGACAAACAGCTTAGTTTGTTTGTAAGTTTGTCGCAAGTAAGTTGATTGCATGATTGGCAGTCGATGAAGGGTAGGGGGGACAATGCGAATCATTTCTCATGATGTGGCGGCCTTTGGCTGGGGCGGTCGCGCTTGACCGGGCGCGTCGTTATTGTCGGCGCCGGACAGGCGGGCGCACGGGTGGCCTTGGGCCTGCGTGCCGCGCAGTTCGCGGGACCGATCACGCTGGTCGGGGCTGAACCGCATCTGCCTTACGAACGTCCGCAGTTGTCCAAGGAAGTTTTGAGCGATCCGGATTGGTCGCTCCAGTTCATCAAACCCGAAGACGAGTGGCGCACGGCCGAGATCGACCTGCGGATGGGATGTGCCGTGGTCGACGCGGATCCGGCGGCTCGGACCGTCGCGCTCGCGGGCGGAGAAGAGCTTTCCTACGATCACCTGGTTTTGGCGACCGGCACCATTGCCCGGCAATGTGGAGAGCTTGCCGGCTTGACGGTCCCTATCCATGTGGCGCGGACTCTCGAAGACGCCGCCGCCATTCGCGAGCGGCTGACGCTGGGCGGAAAGATCCTGATCGTCGGCGGCGGGATCATTGGCTTGGAAGTGGCGGCGGCCGCGTCAAAGGCTTGCGATGTCACAGTGATCGAGGCCGGGTCGCGCCTCTTCGAGAGGGGCGTGCCGCCCGAAGCGGCCTCGTACCTGGAGCAACTGCACGCAAAGAATGGCGTGCGTTTCCGATATGGCGTGAGGCCCGTCTCGGCGTCTGGCCATGAGGTCACGTTGAGCGACGGGTCGGTGGAAAGCGCCGATCTGGTGATCGTCGGGATCGGCGTCGAGCCGCCGCGCGGAATCGCCGCGATGATCGGCCTTCCGGAAGATACGCCGGGATTGCGCGTCGACGAACATGCCGTGACCGAGCGCAGCAACGTTTTGGCGGTCGGCGATGCGACCGAGCAGTTCAGCCGGTGTCACAATCGCTGGATGCGGATCGAAACCTGGGCGAATGCCAATCAGCAGGCGGCGACTGCCGTTTCAACGATTACCGGCTCGCCTTTGTCGTCGACACCGCCGCCTTGGTTCTGGTCCAATCAATATGACGTCAACCTGCAGGTCGTGGGCGATAGCATCGGTGACGAGACCGTCGTGCGCGGTGATCCGGACAGCGGCCGCTACAGTGTCATTTCCTTGCGCGGCGGTGAAATCGTCGGCGGCACGACCATCAATTCAGCCAAGGACATGGCGGCGTTGCGGCGTTTGGTGGGACTCGGCGTCCATCTGGACCGGTCCGCACTCGAAGATCCAACATACAAACTCAAACAGGCCATCCCTGCCTGACTAACAAAGCTAAGGAGGACAATGCGCAATGAACCCGAACAGTAATGATCCATTGGTGATGATCGACAACGAGCGTCATCTCTTCAAAGTCTCCAGAAGCAATTTCACCGATCCCGAGGTGTTTGCAAAAGAGCGTGAACGCATTTTTTCGACGTGCTGGCTGTACCTCGGCCACGAGTCCGAGCTGAAGAAACCTGGTGATTTCGTGACCCGCGTTGTTGGGGGACGGAGCATCGTTTTCAACAAGGACCGTCAGGGCGAAATGCGCGCTCTGTTCAACTCCTGCCCCCACCGGGGTGCCCAAGTGTGCCGCGAACGCAAAGGTAACGCCAAGGCGTTCCAGTGTTTCTATCACGGCTGGGTGTTCGGTCAGGACGGCGCGCTGAGAAGCCAGCCGGGCGAAGACAGCTATGCACAGGGCTTCAAGGACGATCCAGATTCCAACATGCGCCAGGTGCCCCGTCTGGAAAGCTACCGTGGGCTGTACTTCATTTGCTATGATCCGCAGGCGGTCACGCTCGAAGAGTACCTTGGAAATGCCAAGGAATACCTCGACCTCGTGTGCGACCAGGCGGTTGACGGCATGGAAGTCATCGGCGGGACGCAAGAATACGCGATGAACGCCAACTGGAAGCTTCTCGTCGAGAACAGCATCGATGGATATCACGCGGTCAGCACGCATGCGACCTACCTGGATTACCTCAAATCCATGGAAGGCGGCCTCACGGATGTCGGCCTGAAAGGCGTCGGCAAGGACCTTGGCAATGGCCACGGCGTCATCGAATACACGGCCCCCTGGGGTCGGCCCGCCGGTCAGTGGATTTCGCTGTGGGGCGAAGAAGGCAAGAACGAGATCGACGCCCTTAATGCCCGGAACGAGAAGCTCTATGGCAAGGAAAAGGCGGATCGGATCGCATACAAGAACCGTAACCTGCTGATTTTCCCCAACCTGATCATCAACGACATCATGTCCTTGACGATCCGCACCTTCTTCCCGCAGTCGCCCAGCCTGCTTCACGTCAACGCCTGGGCCGCCGGTCCGCGCGAGGAAAGCGAAGCGGCACGCCAGTTCCGTCTGTCGAACTTCCTGGAGTTCCTCGGGCCAGGCGGCTTTGCCACTCCGGACGATGTCGAAGCGCTGGAACAGTGTCAGCTGGGCTATCGCAACAGTCAGGAAGCGCGGTGGAACGACATCTCAAAAGGCATGAAGCTCGACGAACCCTCGATGGACGACGAAGCGCAGATGCGTGCGTTCTGGCGGGAATGGGATCGCCGGTTGACCGGCTCTGAGCAGGCGCAGGGAGTAGGAGCATGAGCGTGGAAACCTTAAAAGCAGTCGACGCCGCGCCGATCACGCGCCCGGAGGTTGAGGACTTTCTCTATCTGGAGGCCGCGCTTCTGGACGAATGGCGCCTGCCGGAATGGCTGGACTTGTTCACGGATGATGCGATCTATGACATCCCGCCGACGGACATCGCGGCAGATGCATCTTCGGCCAACAACCTGTTTTACATCGCGGATGACAGGTACCGGCTGGGTGAGCGGGTCAAGCGTCTGATGAAGCGGACGGCACATGCTGAATATCCGCATTCAAAGACCCGCCATCAGATCTCAAACGTCCGCATTCTGTCGCAAGAGGCCGGGCTGGTCGAGGTTACGTGCAACTTTACCACGTACCGCACCAAGGACGATTTCAGCAACTTCTTCTTTGGTAGGTTGTTGCATACGCTGGATATTTCCGGCGACGACATCAAGATCAAAGCTAAGCGTGTTGTTCTCGACACCAACGGTCTGCGCAACCAGGGCCGGATCAGCATCATCCTGTGATCCCGGCGACGGCGGTGTCCCGGTTCCGCCGCGACTCCGCCGTCGAATAACGAAAGGACTTGAAAGTGAGCAGCGCATTGACAGGCAAAGTTGCCTTGGTAACGGGTGCCGGACGTGGGATCGGGTTGGTCATCGCCGAACGCCTGATGGCCGACGGCGCACGGCTGGTCATCGCCAATTTCGACGAAGCAGAGGCGAAGGCCGCGGCAGAGGAAATGTCCGCACGCAGTGTCGACGGGAAGCCTCCGGTCGTCGTGCCCGGCAACCTTGCCGATGAAACTGTCGCCAAGGCGGCCATTGACGCGGCGATCGACGCTTACGGACGGCTCGACATCCTGGTCAACAATGCTGGCGGCGGAATCATCAAACCCTTTGCCGAGCACACCCCGGATACCCTTCGCGAAACCATTGACCGCAATCTCTGGACCGCAATCTGGTGCAGCTATCACGCTCTGCCCGTGATGCGCGCGCAGGGCGGTGGTCGGATCGTGAACATCGGGGCTGATTCCGTACGCAACGGCCTGTGGGACCATGCGGCCTACAACGCCGCCAAGGGCGGGATGCACGGGATGTCCACCGGCCTCGCTCGGGAATACGCGCGCGACGGGATTACCGTGAATACGGTTGCGCCCTGCGCCACGAATACGCCGCAGATGGTCGAGATTACAGAACGCGACCCGAAACTGGCCGAGAAATTTCTCAGTGTAATTCCGATGGGCCGACCAGCTGAAATGAGCGAGGTCGCCTCGATGGTCAGCTATCTGTCGTCGGACGAAGCGAGCTTTATCACCGGGCAAGTCATTTCGGTTAATGGCGGGAGCACGATGCTGTGAACGGAGATACGACAAACAAGATCGCGCTTTTTCCGGCCGACGATCTGCCCGAAGGCGAGATCCGCGCAGAGACCCTGCCGAATGGCGATGTGATCGCCGTCTATAATGTTGAGGGAACCTTTTATGCGACGCAGGACCAGTGCTCGCACGGAGAGGCTTCGCTGGCGGAAGAGGGTGATCTATGTGGGAAATTCGTGGAATGCTCATGGCATTTCGGGACCTTCGACGTGACCACCGGGGAACCCGGCCTGACCCCTTGTGAAATCCCGCTGAAAACATATCGCGCTTCAGTCGAAGATGGGAAAGTCTGCGTTGAATATTGATAACTCTCATAAGGGTAAAAGCGACCGCGCTGCTGCCGGAGAGTCGTCCCAAACAACGACGGGGATGCGAACGCAGGATGCGCGCAGCGAAGAGATGCGCGCGCGCCTGATGGCAGCCTCGATCGAAGTCTTGCGGGAATGTGGATTTGCCGGATTTCGCACTGAAGCCGTGGCGCAAGAGGCCGGCGTGTCACGCGGCGCCCTGGTGCACCATTATCCGCACAAGCGCGATCTGATCCTGGCGGTTCACAAGCATCTCTATCAGCTTGCCGTGGACAATAGCGTCGAAAGTGCCGCCGCGGTCACTGACCAAGGGGCCATCATCAATGAAATGCTGAAGGATGCGCAAAGCTTCTTTCTCGGGAACCACTTTTTCAGTGTGCTCGACATTGTTTTGTCCGCCAACACCGATCCCGAACTGAAGACCGAAATTCTCCAGGCATCCCGGAATGCCCGCCTGCCGATCGAAACGGCATGGGTCAATAGAATGTCGGAATTCATGCCGCGCCCCTTGGCCGAAACCGTCGTTTACATGACGTACAACATCGTCAGGGGCTACGCCATGCGGACGCTCTGGGAAGACGACCCCGCAAGATACGCCGAAATGATCGTGCACTGGAAATCCATGGTCCGCGATCTGCTTCGAAACAACGGCGTAACCTGGCCCGCTGAATAGTCGGCGGCAAACAAGACCAACAAAAACTCGAAACCACTTTAGGGAGGAATGAGAATGAAAATTAGACATCTTGCCAAGGCATTCACGCTGGCGGCTACTGTTGCCGCCGGCCCGGTGCTGGCCGCGGACGACGAAGTCGTCATCGGTCTGAGCGCCGCGCTGAGCGGCGGTGCTGCGGGAACTTACGCCGCACCGGCCGAGGGCCTCAAACTGTACATCGACCGGCTGAACGAAGCTGGCGGTATCAACGGTAAAACCGTTTCGCTGGTCATTTATGACGACCAGGGTGACGCGTCGCGCGCCGCGAGTAACGGCAAGCGCTTCCTGACCCAGGACGACGTGCAGTTGATCATCTCGGTCAGCACCTCGGCAACCTTTGCGCCGCTTATCAGCCAGGCCACACGCCAGGGTGTGCCGATCCTGTTCGCCGGTTCGGTTTGCCCTGCCGAGACGATGCCACCCGCCGAGCCTCTTCTCTATTGCTCGACCGGGTTTTCGTCTGTGCACGACAGCATTGCGATGGTCGACTACCTTCGCGAACTGGATGGTGATGCGACCGTCGGTTTTGCCGCAATGGGCATTCCGATCTCGCGCGCTGGTATGGAAGAAGCCGAACGGATCGTTCTGGGCGCCGACATGAAATCGGCTGGTATCGAAATCGCACCGCCCGGCACCGCGGACTACACGCCATTCGCAACCAAGTTGATCCAGAACGGTGCCGAAGCGGTTCTGGCCTGGTCGCCCTGGTCCGTGCAAATCCGTTTCTTTGACGCATTGCGCAAGCAAGGCTGGGAAGGCAACGCCTTTGTCGGTCACCTCGCCGAAGCCGAACTTGAGATGATGGAAATCAAGGATCCGGGTCTCTACACCGTTGGCAGCAACGCGATGATCTTTGAAGACAGCAAAGCGACGCAAGACCTGGTTGCGGCCGTGACTGAGTCCGGTGTCGACCTGCATCCCGAGGCGATTGTCGACGGCTGGCTCGGCGGTATCGTTATTGAGGAAGTCCTGGGCAAGCTTGGCGACGACACGAGCGCCGAGGCGATCAATGCTGTCATGAGCGACATCGAGATCGACACCCGTGGACTGCGCGGCGGCTCGATCAAATGGACCGAGAACAACCACTTCCGTGAGACCATCTACTACCGCGTCTATCGTTGGAGCGACGAGACGGGCGCGATGGAGATCGCACGGGACTGGAAAGCCTACGAGGTCGAGTAAGACCATCGACGCGATAGGAGCGCATAATGCAAATTGTAGCGAACATTATTGTACTGACGTCATTATACGCTCTCGTCGCGAGCGGCTATGTCCTGGTGTACAAAGTCAGTCGTGTCCTGAACCTGGCACACGGCGAACTCATGATCCTGGGTGCTTACCTGCTGGTTGCTACGTCAGCAGGTATCACCTCGGATCCCCTCATTGCGATCGCCCTGACCGCAGTGTTCTCAATCATTGTCGGGCTGTCAGTATATCTTCTGCTGATGCGCGAAATGACAGGGCAGCCGGTTTTGGCGGCTGTCCTGACCACCGTGGCGCTGGGCATTCTTTTGCGCGGCGCGATGGTCCTGATCTGGGGCCCGCAGCAGCTTAACGTGGCATCGATGCTCAGCTTTGAAAACGCATCGGTCGTCCTCACCGACTCGATCCGGGTTTCAACGGCATCTCTCTGGCTCGTGATCTGCACGGTGGTGGTCTACCTCGGCCTGCTCGCCTTCCTGCATATGTCACGCTGGGGCATGCGGATGCGGGCATCTGGGCAGAACCCGCTTCTGGCCGCTCAACGCGGGATCAACCTGCACACTGTTTATGCACTGGCCTGGACGCTCTCGACCTTTTCGGGATCGATAGCCGGCGTGTTGGTCGCCCTGGATTCGCGTCTCGACGTGAATATGGCGGTGATCGGCCTAAAGGCCTTTCCAGCGGCGCTTGTCGGCGGGCTGGACAGCCTGCACGGCGCATTGATTGGCGCCGGTGTCATCGCGGTTCTCGAGGTCCTTTTGATCCATTACGTGAACCCGCTCCTGTCCGATGTTGTTCCGTTCCTCGTCCTGATCGCAATTCTGATCGTTCGGCCCTGGGGATTGTTCGGCACCAAAGAGGAACTCAATCGTGTCTAATACCGAAACCGGCATCGGCAAGATCGCACCTGTCCGCGCCGTGGCCAAGGGCGATGGTGGAAACAGGACAGCCTGGATGGGCCTGATCGTTCTGCTCGCTCTCGTGCCCTTGGTCGCCTCACCCTTTCACCTCGACATCGCGTCGCAAATTTTCATCGCGGCCATCGGCGCACTGGCTCTCATGGTATTGACCGGCATTGCGGGGCAGATCTCGCTCGGTCATGGTGGTCTTATGGCGGCTGGCGCCTTTACCACCGGGATCCTTTACAAGGAAACCGGCGCCGGGATCTGGATCACGCTCCCCGCTTCAGTTGTGGCGGGCGCCGTGATTGGCCTGATTTTTGGCCTTCCGTCCCTGCGGCTGCGCGGCGTTTATCTGGCGATGAGCACCCTGGCGCTGCATTTCGTGGTCATCTACCTCGGTGGCGAATACGAATTTGCCAGCGGTGCATCGACGGGGATCTTCCTCGATCCGCCGGTGATCTTCGGGTACGAACTATATGATGGCCAAGCGTGGTACTATGCGCTCTTCCTATTGGTGGCCGGCACGTATTGGGGTTGCAGCAATCTGCTGAATTCCAAGACCGGACGCGCCTGGGAAGCACTGCATGCCAACGAAACGGCAGCCGAGGCACTGGGTGTCCAGGTTGCCCGGTACAAACTTCTGGCCTTTGTCATCACATCGGGGATCGCTTCGTTTTCGGGCGCATTGTTCGCCTATTATCAAAGCTTTGTCTCTGTCGAGGCCTTCACCCTGTTCATGAGCATCCAATACATCGCGATGATTATCATCGGGGGCATGGGCAGCCTGACAGGGGCGCTGCTGGGCGCGATATTCGTCACCCTCGTTCCATACTGCATCGAATGGTTGATGGAGACGGTGCCCTACCTCGGTCTGGATATCTCGACGGCCTCCTCGGCCTCGCACGCGGCATTCGGCCTTCTCATGATCCTGTTCCTCGTCTTTGAGCCGAGCGGCCTGATCGGAATTTGGAAACGCACGGTCGCGCGCTTTAGCTCGCAGTCGAAAAAGGAGGGCGTGCAATGACCGACATCCTTGAGATTACCGATCTCGAAGTGACCTACCAGCGCTCAATCCTCGCGCTGCACGGAGTCAACCTGCGGGTCGCGAAGGGGCAGATCACATCGCTTCTCGGGGCCAACGGGGCCGGAAAATCCACCACTCTCAGGGCGATTTCGGGCTTTATCGGTCTCGACAACGCTCGGGTGAATGCCGGCCGGGTCCGCTTTCTTGGCGAAGACATCACCGGGTTGCAATTGCCCCGAACGATCCACAAAGGCATCGTCCTGGTGCCTGAGCGTGACAAGGTTTTCACGAACCTGACCGTCGCTGAAAACCTCGAAGTCGTCGCGACCAGTCGCGAAGAAGGCTCCAAATGGCAGCAGATCGAAGAGGAAATCTTCGTCTATTTTCCCCGGCTGGCCAAGCTCAGGAACAAGCCCGCAGGCCTGTTGTCCGGGGGCGAACGCCAGATGCTGGCCATCGGCGGCGCCCTGGTCTGCCGGCCGCAACTGCTGTTGATCGATGAGCTGTCCCTGGGGCTGGCCCCGGTGATTGTTGACGAGATCATCGAACGGTTGCGCGAAGTTCACGCCAAGACCGAACTGTCCATGCTGCTGGTAGAGCAAAGCGCCGCGGTTGCCTTTGCTCTGGCCAGCTACGGCTTCGTTCTGGAAAACGGCAAGGTCGAGCTGGAAGGCGCGACAGAGGATCTTCGATCCAACCAGAAAGTCTTGGACCTGTACCTTGGCACGGGAAGCACCGGGCGGGCCGATTACCTGGCCAATGCGCGGCGTCGGTTCGAGGAGCGGGCAAATGTTTGATCTTGAACTCAAGGATATCGAACTTCACTTCGGCGGCCTGGTTGTTCTGAACCGCGTCTCGCTCGGGGTGCGCTCAGGCGAACTTCTGGCTTTGATCGGGCCGAATGGCGCTGGCAAGACCAGTATCTTTAACTGTATCAGCGGGATCTATCGCCCGACGGGCCAGATCAATTTCCTTGGCACGTCCCTGATTGGCAAGAAACCCAGTGCTATCGCTGAACTGGGGATCGGACGCACCTTTCAGCATGCCGAACTTATCCCCCGGATGAATGCACGCGAGAACCTGCTTGTCGCTCGGCACAATCACGTGAAATCGACGCTGGTAGAACAATGGCTCCGCCTTCCCTCGGCGCGACGCGAAGAGGCCGATCATCTGGCCGTGGTCAACGACGTGCTCGATCTGCTTTCGCTGTCCCATCTGGCCCATCTCCCCGTGGGCGGGCTGCCGTTCGGTATCCAGAAGATTATCGGATTTGGTCGCGCATTGGTAGCCGACCCGAAGATCCTCCTGATGGACGAACCTTCGGCGGGTCTCACCCAAGAAGAGCGCGAAGAGCTTGCCTACCATATCGACAGCGCGAAGAACCGGCTGGGGATCCCGATGCTCTGGATTGAGCACGATATGGAGATGGTTTCGGCAATTGCGGACCGGATCCATGTACTGGATTACGGCCGCTCCATCGGCGACGGGCCGCCAAGCGAGGTCTTGGAAGACCCCGAGGTGATCCGCGCATATCTCGGCACGACACAAATTGCGCAGGCGGTGGACACAGCCGCGGCGCCACTGGAAAAGGGATAACGAGGCAATGATCGAACAGCTTCGATTTGTCCGGCTACCGGCCACGGGATTGGACGAATACGGCCAGTTTCTGTGCGACACAGTCGGTCTTCAACGAGCGGATGGCAGCGATGACATAGCGCGGTTCCGTTCGGACGAGCGGGCGTATTCGGTGGAATGCGATGCGACCGGTGCGAGCGACAGACCCGTCGTCGGGTTGAGCGTCCGCTATGAGACCGACCTTGACGATATCACCGGCAAACTCACCGAACGAGGGTTGAATCCGCAGCGGTTGTCTCCCGAGCATTGCGCGAGCAAGCTTTATCGCGATGCATTGACCTTTGATGATCATTCCGGGAACCGGTTTGAAATCGTGGTGCGCCCGGAGTACAAGAGCCAGCGGTATTTCCCCGCCCGGGACGCAGGCATTCAGGCGATCACCTCGATCGACTTGCGCAGCCCCGATCCGGAACGGGACATGGCCATCTGGATTGAAGTCTTTGGCGCCCAGGCGCGTGATTTCGCCGGGGACTGTGGTCAGCTTGGCTTTGACGAACAGCACCACCGCCTCGGCTATTACGCCAGCGAGACCAGTGGCCTGTTGTCGGTCAATTTCGAAGTGGGCGACCTGAACGATATCATGCGCAGTAAATATCTGCTCGCCAATCGTCAGGTCCGCATTCTCGATGGCCCTGGCCGTGATCCAGCGAGCGGCGAGATTTTCCTCTATTTTCAGGGTCCGGATGGCCTGATCGTATCGTATACGACCGAAATGAAACATGTCGATTCTGACTGGATTCCGCGCCAGTTCGGCAATGGACGCCTGTCGTTCTGCATGTGGAATTCGGACGTACTCATTCCGGAACGCGCTGGGGTGGAGTGACACTCCTTGGATACCAGAAAGGTAGGTAAACGATGATCGAACTGCTTGATGTCTGTTACGTTCGCTTGGGAACGAAAGATATTCAGACCAGCACGGATTTCGCCACGCGAATTCTTGGTCTCGAGGTCTCGGAAAGCAGCCGCAACTCGCGGCATCTCAGATCTGACGAAAGGGGCCATACGCTCTACTACCATGACGGGGATCCGAATGATCACGTTGTCGGGTTCGAAATCAGTAGCAACGATGATCTCGATAGCGCCGCCGCGACATTGGAAGCGATCGGAAACGAGGTGTACCGTGGCACGCGCGACGAATGCGACTCGCGCCACGTGCGGGATTTCATATCGTTCCGGGAGCCCAGCGGCCTGAAAATCGAATTGGTCGTTCGGCCCGAAGTTCTGGGCAAACGGCATTTTCCAAGCCGCGACGCTGGCATTTCCGGTTTCAGCCACGTCGGGATTTTCAGCCAGGATTGCCAGCGCGATGAACAGTTTTGGACACAGGTGTGTAATGCGCGCGTCAGCGACCGTATCGGTGACGTTCCTCTTTTGCGCGTGAACGAGATTCACCACACGCTGGCCCTTGTCCCCTCACAACGCGGTGGTCTTCAGCACATCAATCACCAGGTGGATTCCACAGATGACGTGATGCGGTCCTATCACCTTCTGAAAGAGCACAATGTCCCGATCGTCTTCGGCCCCGGCCGTCATCCGACTTCGGGCGCGCGTTTCCTTTATTTCCAAGGCCCCGACGGCATGACATTCGAATATTCCGTTGGTGTTAGCGAGGTCGACGAGGAAACCTACCGCGAGCGCCAGTTCGGCTTTGAACCGTTCAGCCTGTGCATGTGGGGTGCGAAATCCAACCTCGACGGCCTGGAAAACTGACGCTAGGTCCGGAAAGCAGCTTAATCGGGCGGGTCGGCGGCCTCCATTGGCGGAAAAGGCTTGTGCGCCGTCCCATGACAACAAAGGAAGAGTGCCGTTGACCGAGTCCGCGCCATCTGGGGCAATCGATGTCCATACCCACATCGTGCCCGATCATTTTCCCGACGGCACCGGGCGCGATCCGCGCTGGCCTTCCGTGCATCACAATGACGACGGCACGGCCCAAATCATGATAGGTGGCGACGTGTTTCGCCGCCTGGATAGGCGGTCTTGGGACGCCGAATCTCGGATCGCTGACATGGATGCAAAGGGTATCTCCCATCAGGTCCTGTCGCCCATGCCCGAGCTTTTGTCCTATTGGTTCGATGGCGACAGTGCGCTGGCGATGTGCGAGACGGTCAACGACTTTCTCGCAGGGCTTGTCGCGCGGCATCCAGATCGGTTCTCCGGCTTTGGCATGGTGCCGTTGCAAACGCCTGAGCGCGCTGTGCAAGAGCTGGCGACGTTGCGCAGCAAAGGCTTGACCGGTGTCGAGATCGGGACCCACGTGATGGGCACGCCTTTGGGCGATCCTTCCCTCGCGCCCTTCTTTGCCGAAGCCGCGCGGCTGGATATGACGGTCATGGTCCATGCGCTTCACCCGGTCGGTGCCGAGCGTATCGGCAACATTCCGGGGATCGATGCGACGGCGATATTTCCGCTCGAAACTGCCATGGCGGCGGTGTCGCTGATGACGAGCGGCGTCTTGGAGACCCACCCCAATTCCCGCATCCTCCTGTCCCACGGAGGCGGCGCCTTGCCCGCCATCCTCCCCCGGTTGGACCATGCCTATCGGCTGGGCATGCCAATCCAGAAATGCATGTCCGTCCCCCCCTCCGAGCTGGCGCGACGGTTCTTTTTCGACAGCATTGTCTACGGCGAAGAGGCGCTTCGCTACTTGGCAACCACTGTCGGCGCCGAAAGAATGGTCGTCGGAACGGACTATCCATTCCTCGTGATGGAAGACGACCCGGTCGGTTTCATCCAACGCGCGCTACCCGAGGATGCCGCCGGGCTGATCCTGCGCCAGACTGCAGCGCCCATTGTTGCACGCCCCTGAGAAATTCGCGGCATCAACCAGAAGGAAACGAAAATCCAATGACCAAGGACGATGGACACACCATTGCGGCGGATGCCCTTTGGCAGGCCCAGCGGGATGCGGTCCCCTGCGGCCCTATTCACACGCATCTGAACGCCGGTGGTATCAACGCCGCCTATGCGGTTCAGCAAATCAATATCGAACGCAGCCTCGCGCAGGGTGGCCGAGTGATCGGACACAAGATCGGGCTGACCGCAAAAGCGGTACAGGCTCAGATGGGCGTCGATCAGCCCGACTACGGCACCCTTTTGTCGAACATGATCATCGGCGATGGCGGAACGATTGCGGCAGACCGCGTCCTTCAGCCAAAGATTGAGGCCGAGATCGCCTTTATCATGGGCGAAGACCTCGATATCGCTCAGCCCAACGCCGCTGACGTTCTGCGCGCCACCGCCTTTATCGCCCCGGCGATAGAAATTGTGGACAGCCGGATCGCGGACTGGAAAATCACCCTGCTTGATACCATTGCCGACAACGCGTCCTCCGGGCTGCTGGTCCTTGGTTCTCCGGCCATCTCGCCCTTGGGTTTTGATTTCACCGGATGCGAGATGGATATGACCTTGAACGGGCAATCGGTTTCAACCGGAACAGGGGCAGCCTGCATGGGCAGCCCTGTGACCGCCGTCGCCTGGCTGGCCGAAAAGATGCGGGATAACGGCACACCGATCAGGGCGGGGCAGATCATCTTGTCCGGGGCGCTGGGTCCGATGGCGCCTGTTTCGGGCAAGGCGACGGTCGAAGCCTCCATCGGTGGCTTGGGCCACGTCAGTGTTTCATTTGCGGAGTGACGGAATGTCAAAGATCAAGGCTGCCATAATCGGAACCGGCAATATCGGTACCGATCTTATGATCAAACTAATGCGTAACAGCGACGTCCTGGAACTGGCGGCTTTTGTCGGCATCGACCCGGATTCCGATGGATTGCGCCGCGCCGAAAAACTTGGCGTTCCTGTCACGGCCAAAGGTATCGACGGCCTACGCGAGATGCCGGACTACGGTGACATCGCCGTGGTGTTCGATGCAACCTCGGCCAAGGCCCACGCGCACCACAACAAATTGCTGACGGCAGATGGCAAGCGGGTTATCGACCTTACGCCCGCAGCCATTGGTCCCTATGTTGTGCCGCCGGTGAATATGTCCGCTCATCTCGACGCGCCCAACCTCAATATGGTCACCTGCGGTGGCCAGGCCACCATTCCAATCGTGGCCGCGGTTTCGCGTGTGGCACCCGTGCCCTATGCCGAAATTGTCGCCTCCATCTCGTCGAAATCAGCGGGCCCCGGCACGCGTGCGAATATCGACGAGTTCACAGACACCACTTCGCGCGCGATTTGCGAGGTCGGCGGAGCCAAGGAGGGTAAGGCGATCATTATCCTCAACCCCGCTGAGCCGCCTTTGGTGATGCGCGACACCGTCTATTGCCTGGCCCAGACCGACGACGCCGAAGCTATCCGCGTTTCTGTGCGTCAGATGGTCGATGCGGTGCGGGCCTATGTGCCGGGCTACCGTTTGAAGCAAGAAGTCCAGTTCGAAAAACTCGGACCGAATGACCTGGCCGGGATCCCCGGCAGCCCGACTGAAGGCGGGCTGAAGGTTTCGGTGTTTCTCGAAGTTGAGGGCGCCGGACATTATCTGCCGAAATATGCTGGCAATCTGGACATCATGACATCGGCGGCATTGGCCACCGGTGAACAGATCGCCCGCCTGCAAGAGAAGGCCCTGCAATGACCCGGAAACTTTATATCCAGGACGTGACGCTGCGCGACGGGATGCATGCCGTTCGCCACAACTTGACTGTCGAAGAGGTGCGCGACGTAGCAGCGGCGCTTGACGCAGCCGGTGTTGATGCGATTGAGGTCAGCCACGGCGACGGGTTGCACGGCACCAGCTTCAACTACGGGTTTGGACGTCACAGCGACCTGGACTGGATCGCCGCCGCCGCCGACGTGGTGAAAACCGCCAAACTGACCACGCTTCTGGTCCCTGGCATCGGAACAATCGCAGACTTGAAGGAAGCCTATGCCGCCGGGGTGCGATCCGTTCGCGTCGCCACCCATTGCACAGAGGCCGACATTGCCAAGCAACATATCGGTGTCGCACGTGAGATCGGGATGGATGTTTCGGGCTTTCTGATGATGGCCCACATGAATGAGCCCGATGCGCTGGCCGAACAGGCGCAATTGATGGAAAGCTATGGCGCGCACTGCGTTTACGTGACCGACAGTGCCGGTGCGCTGACCGTCAGTTCCGCCCGTGCGCGCGCCCGCGCCCTGCGTCAGGCCCTGAAACCTGAAACCCAGGTCGGCATTCACGCGCACCACAACCTGACGCTCGGTGTGGCGATTTCGGTCGCTGCCATCGAAGAGGGGGCATACCGCGTCGACGGCTCTCTGACCGGGCTGGGGGCAGGGGCAGGCAACGCGCCTCTCGAAGCGCTTGTCGCGGTTCTTGAAAGAGAAGGTTTCAACACGCAATGCAACCTGAATGCCCTGATGGACGCCGCTGATGATCTGGTCCGCCCCCTGCAAGAGCGCCCGGTCCGGGTCGACCGTGAAACGCTCTCTCTGGGGTATAGCGGTGTGTATTCGAGCTTCCTTTTGCACGCGGAGCGCGCTGCCGGGCAATACGGGATCGATGCCCGTACCATTCTGAACGAACTCGGCCGCCGCCGCATGGTGGGTGGTCAGGAAGATATGATCGTTGATGTCGCGCTCGACCTTGCAGGCGACGCAACCGCAACGGGACAACAAGGAGACACACAATGAGCAATCCAGAAATCGGCAAAACGATCGAGGCGGCGGGACGCAAGACCAACTACATGGAAGAAGGAACGGGCCCGGCCGTAATGCTGTTGCACGGCTCAGGTCCCGGCGTGACAGGCTATGCCAACTGGCGGCTGACGATTCCCGAGCTCGCCAGCGATTTCCGCGTCCTGGCCCCGGATGCCATGGGATTTGGCTATACCGAGCGGCTGGAAAACGAAACGTACTCGCCCGATGCCTGGATCGATCACACGATTGCCTTCATGGATGCGACCGGCGTTGAAAAGGCGCATTTTGTTGGCAATTCCTTCGGCGGTGGGCTGACGCTGGCCATTGCCACGCGATACCCCGACCGGGTCGATCGCATAGTTCTTATGGGGTCGGCGGGCCTTCAGTTCGATCTGACCGAAGGATTGGACACCGTCTGGGGGTACGAGCCCAGTCTTGAAAACATGCGCGACATCATGAATGAGTGCTTTGCCTATGACAAAAGCCTCATCACCGAAGACCTGATTCAATCGCGCTACAACGCCAGTATTCGTCCGGGCTATCAGGAAAGCTTCTCTGCCATGTTCCCGGCGCCACGCGCGCGCCATGTCGCGGCGTTGTCCACGCCAGAGGACAAGATCGCGGAGATGGCTCATCAAGCGCTCATCATCCATGGTCGCGAGGACGCGGTCATCCCCCTGGAGTCGTCCTTGCGTCTTCATCAGCTGCTGAAGCATTCGGAACTGCATGTCTACGGTGAATGCGGTCATTGGACCCAGATCGAAAAGAAAGATCATTTCAACCGCTTGGTGAAGGATTTCTTTCTGCGATAAGGTCCTTTGGGCGGTATCGGATTAGGACTTTAACGTCCGCGCGGCGCCATACCCGGGTTTGACTGCCACTTAACCGGCGATTGTTACTGCCGAGTGTCCGTCGTCAGGTGATTTGGAACACGAGCGCCTGATCTCGAACGGAGGGTCTGGCTCGGTGTGGTTTCAGTCTATGCCGCGTTCTGTCGGTGCAGCAAGCGTCTGTGCTCGATGGTCTTTCGTTTGATGTCCTTTCGTCGTTGCAGGATGGTCTCTGCCCTGCCGAGATAGACATCGGCGGGTGTGAGATTGCCGATGCTCTCGTGGTAGCGGTGATGGTTGTAGTGTTCGATGAAGCTCGCGACCGCCTCCTCAAGTGCCCCGGGCAGGTAGTAGTTCTCGAGCAGGACCCTGTTCTTGAGGGTTTGGTGCCAGCGCTCGATTTTCCCTTGGGTCTGCGGGTGGCGCGGAGCGCCGCGGACATGATCCATATTCTGGCGAGCCATCCAGTCAGCCAGCTCCCCAGAGATGTAGCTGCTGCCATTATCGCTGAGCAGCCGCGGCCGGTGTGCGACGGTTGCACTGTCGCAGCCCGAGGCGACCAGGGCATCCTCCAGTGTCGCTGTTACGTCCGACGTCTTCATCGTGGAGCAGAGCCGCCAGGCGATGACGTAGCGGCTGTAATCGTCGAGGATCGTTGAGAGGTAGAACCAACCCCAGCCGACAACCTTGAAGTAGGTGAAGTCAGTCTGCCAAAGCTGGTTGGGGCGCACCGTCTTCTCGTGGAACTCGTCAGCTGCCTTGATGACGACAAACGCCGGGCTCGTGATCAGGTCCTGCGCCTTCAAGAGCCTGTAAACACTGGCTTCAGACACGAAGTAGCGCTGGGTGTCGGTGAAGCGCACCGCCAGCTCCCGCGACGACAATTCCGGTTCGTCGAGGGCCAGCTCGACAATCTCGTCGCTAACCTTATCCGGGATCCGGTTCCAGACCCGGGACGGGCGTGAGGGCCGGTCCTCAAGCCCGGCTTCGCCCAGGGACAGATACCGATCATACCAACGGTAGAAGGTCGTCCTGGGGATGCCGAGGAGATCCAGGGTCTGCTTCGCCGAAAGGTGCGATTGCTCCACTTGCCGAATGATCTCGAGCTTCTCGGAGGCTGGGTATCTCATTCCTCGAACTCCCCATCCCCGAGCATGCTTTTTTTGAGCAGGCGGTTCTCCAGCGTGAGGTCCGCGACGACTTCTTTGAGCGCCGTCGCCTCATGCCGCAATTCCTTGACTTCGGGGTTCGTAGCCTGCCGTGCTGTATCCCCTGCGAGCCGCTTCTTCCCGGCCTCGAGAAACTCCTTTGACCAGCTGTAATACAGGCTCGTGGCGATCCCTTCTCGTCGGCAGAGTTCCGCAATACTGTCTTCGCCTCGCAGCCCCTCGAGAACGATCCTGATCTTCTCCTCGGCCGAGTGATGCTTCCTGGTCCGCCGCCGAATGTCCTTCACGACCTTTTCGGCGGGGTCTTTCCGTGTTCCGGGTTTCTGTCTCATCTCCACTCCTTGGCGGTTACGATGAGCCAGAAACCCTCCAATCCGAAATCAAATCAGATGTCCCACAGGTGCTGACGGGGGACATGCTTGCGCCAGAACTCCGTCACGGTGCGCTCGTTTCCCAGAACCGAATAGATCGCTTCAAAGCCCTCGCCGCCATCAATCTCGGAATGACCCGACCTTTGCTCGCAGCCGCGTTGACGATGAAAAGCGACAGGGTTGGCGAGACCAAGCTTCGGATTGCCTTCCCGCACAAACGGAAAGTTGTGGATCGCCTTGCGCGACTTGCTGAAAGCTTACCAAGTCAGAGGTCTCGAGAGGCAGGGGGCCTCAAGAACCAATCGCGGACGAACTGCGCGAGTGCTGCCCGTACACCAAAACCGGGTTATCTTCAGGCGGCGCGGAGAGCGATTGATCAGCTTGGGGAAAACGCAGAACGGTCCGACTTGCTCAATTGCGCGGCGAAGTTCCTCGAAAGCGCATGCCAATCCCATGTGGATATCCCACGAATAACCTTACCAAATATCGAAAATGGATAGCCATTACGAAAGAGTCTCAAGAATTACGTGACCATGACAACGCGAAAGACCGTGTGCTTGTCGCTGTAGAAAGCAACTGGGCGGCCGTGCGTCGTCAGATAGCGCTCCAATGCTTCGAAATAGCTGAAGGTGCTCTCTGACTTGACGAAGCGCAGTTCCATGAGCGTGCTGGTGGCATCGTCGATGAAGACGAGCAGGGTGCAGGGATCGCCCCGATCCTCGAACCAGCGGTGCTCCGAGCCGTCAATCTGTATGAGCTCGCCAAAGCATTCTCTGCGCAATCTGGGCTGATGAAATGTCCGACGCTGTTTGCGCGAGAGCCAAAGACCGTCTTCCTGCATCCACTTGCGAACCGTCTCGCGCGACACCTTGAACCCATGATGCTCGGCCAGCATCTCCGCCGCCAGGGTCGGCCCAAAGTCGGGATAGTTGTCTTTGATCAGCGACAGCGCGTAATCCCGTTTGGCTTTGTGGATGCGATTGTTCGGGGGCTTGCCGCGCGCCTTGTGCCGGATCGCCGACGCGCCATCCTGACGATAAAGCTTCAGCAGCCGGAAAATCTGCCGACGCGTCAGTGCCAGCATGTTCGCAGCATTGTCGACGCTCAGCCGTCCATCATCGACCTGCGCCAAAACCTCCACGCGCTTCAACTCGCGCTCGCTCATAACCACCCATCCCATGCCCAATCTCCCTCAGTCTCGGAAGGGAGAGTGACATTCCTGAATTGCTCATGGGTGACATTTTAGCTTTGCGGCTACACGGCTCAAAAACGTATAAGCAAGCATATGTTAAGTTGGCTCTTGGCCAAGAGTGCGCATGACTCGGGCGCACCTGGGACGAATACTTCTCGGGCGAAAGCGGCGCGCCTAAGATCCGCAGCAAGAGTTAAGTCCGCTATCCGCGTCGGACCCGGGGTCATGCCAGCCAAGTTCGCAGAACGTCAGAAGGCCGCAAGCATGTGGACTAGGCCTTTTTCGATGTTCTTCCACGGCTTCTTGCCCACGGTATGTAAGAACCAACATCTGGTACCGCAGATATTTTTCGTAAAGAACTGCATGAAGCGACAACAGATTTTGTGACCCACAGGCCTGGATCAAGGACTTATGGAACTCCCAGTCATATCGGAATCAGGATCGGAGCGACCACGCCCTGCGCCAATGGCTGCGGGAACTGGCGAATAAACGTCGCCGGTTCGGATATCGTAGTTAGGGCATCCTTTTGGCCAGAGAGGGTTTTGAAGTGAACCATTAGAAGCTTTTCCGTCTCTATCGCGAGGAAGGGCTGGCCGTGCGCCGCAGGTGATCACGCAAACGCGCACTGGGTACGCGCAGGCCCATCCTAGTGCCGGATCGCGCCAATCAGCGTTGGTCGTTGGACTTCGTGTCCGATGCCTTTGCTAATGGCCAAAGGTTCCGTGTGTTGTGCATCGTGGATGACTGCACGCGCGAAGCCTTGGCGGCCACTGTGGTGGATCGCTCACTGTCAGGTGAGCGGATGATCCGCGAACTGGATGACCTGATCGGGAGGCTGGGTCAGTTGACTTTCTGACCCACGATCAGATCAAAGCGATGACAACGGCCGACCGTATCGTCAACCTCGGCACTCGTCAGGGGTATGTTACCCCCTGGATCACGACGTCAGCGGAAAAGCGCCCTTAGGGGTGCCACAGCCTCTTGCCAGCTGTCACGCGCTTCTAGCCGGTCGATCCAACTCGCAACTCCTGGGTACTGGTCCAGTAAAATCCCCGCTTGATCGCGATACATGAAGGTGGTCGCAAGATAGAAGTCGGCAAGGCTGAGTGCGCCTGCGATCCAGTCCTTGCCGTCGAGTCCGGTTTCCAGAACGGCAAGGAACTGATCTGTGGCTTTTCGTTCCGCTTCGACCACAGTCGGATCGGGATCGCCCATGCCGAATTTCTCTTTGAGAAACAGCTCAAAGGACAATTTCTGCATCGCCGGGCCAAGGTGGATCGCTTGCCACCAGGTCCATTGATCGACGAGGGACCGCGCCTTGCGGCCCTCAGGATAGAGGCCCGCCTCGGGCCGAAGCCCCGCCAGATAGGCACAAATTGCCCGGGATTCCCAAAGCACGAAATTCCCGTCCTCCAAAACGGGCACCTTTGCATTGGGATTGCGAGCGAGAAATTCCGCCGCGCGGTTGTCCCCGGCCCGGATGTCGACCTGGACGATTTCGAGGTCCACGCCCAGTTCGTGTGCCACCGCCCGCACACGCAGCGCATTGGGCGAGAAATTCGCGTTGTAGAGTTTCATGATTTTGTCCGCCTCTATAGTTACTGCGGCGCCCGAAGAAGCACCGCCCGGTTTTCGGTCAGGAAATCGGTAACCGACTGTCCGGACTTGCCGGTGAGCGTCTTGAGATCGTCGCTGGCCACATCAAGGTAGCCTTCGGCGATTGCCTGGTCGAAAGAGACGAAAACACGCGCCATGAACTCGGGCAGGCCATTTGCGATCATCGCCTGCACCATGTCTTCGGCCGGCATCGGAACGTAGGGGATGTCCTTGCCGGCGATGTCCGACAAAAGCGCCGCGATATCGGCCTGGCCGGTGGATTCGGGCCCGGTGATGTCCAGGACCTCGCGGTCGGTCGCATTCATCAGCGCGGCAGCGGCGGCGCGGGCGCAGTCGGCGCGCGTGACGTAACTCGCCCGTCCGTCCCCTGCCGCGGCAAAGAGCTGCCCCATGTCGATCGCCTGCGGTCCGCTCATAAGCAACAGATCCGTGTAAAGGTTGTTGCGAAGGATCGTGTAGCTGGCGCCGCTTTGCTCGATCAGCTTCTCGGTGTTCTGATGATCCTTGCTGAAAGTGATGGGGCTTTCGGGTACCGGGCTGGCAAGCGAGGTATAGACGATGTGGTCGATACCCGCCTCGCGTGCGGCGGTGATCGCATTGGAATGAGCCGCGAGCCGTTTGCCCGGCTCCAGATCGTCGGTGGAGATGATCAGGATCCGCTTGCCGCCCGCGATGGCCGGACCCAGTGTTTCGGGCGCGTTGAAATCGCCTTGGCGAACATCCACCCCCTTGTCCCTGAACTCGGCGAGTTTGTCGGCGTTGCGCGTGACCGCGATGATCGGACCGGCGCCCGCCTCGATCAGTTGATCGATTACCTGGCGTCCAAGCTGGCCGGAGGCGCCTGTGACGATAAATGGTCCGTTCTGAAAGCTTGCCATGGGCGTATTCCTGTTCTTTGAGAGAGAGTCAGCCGTGGATGTGAACCTGCGCGGGGTTGGCCAGCTTGCCGCGGGCGAAGTCCCAGCTCGTTGTCAGGATTTTGATCATGACGTCGACCTCTGACCCATCGCGCGGCGCAAAGGCCATGACGGCATTTGCCGGGATGTGTCCGGCCGACGCCATCGGGTGCGGTTCGCCCCATCCCTTGGCGATGAGTTCATCGACCGCCGCCAGCGGCAGCATCATGTGCGACGAACCGTCATAGGAGGGATGCACATGGGCAAATTCGCGTCCGATCATGAAGGCTTCACGCGGGCCGCAGGCATGCGCCACCGGCAAGACCAGTGCTTCGGCGCCGGGCACCGAGATGCCCGACCGGCAGCGCTCGACGAAGGGCAGGGCGAAGGCCTTCTCCTTGAAAAATGCGTGGATCTCTGCCGAGGAGTTCTGCGACACCTGCTCATGCGGGGCGCAATCGGTGGTGTCGGGGCGCGGGCCCTGCCGCGGGGGAAGTTCGAAGCTCATGGTTGGTCCTATCCAAATCTGAACGCGCTTTCGACCGCGCCCAACACGTGATCCTCGAGGGTCTTCTCCCCCCGATCCGCAAGCGCAGCCCCGGCCACGACGTGCAACGGGATCAGATGTTCCTCGCGCGGATTGGCATCGCGTGCGCCGGGCGCCTGATCCCACTCGGCCAGCATGGCATGGCGCACTGCGGGGTCTTCATGGGTCACCGCACTCGTGAGCCATCGGTCAAAGTCTCCGCCGTTCACCGGGCCGTCCGGTCCGCCCCTCATCGCCCGCATCATCTTGCCCATGTTATGATAGGTATTGCCGGATCCGATGATCAGCACCCCTTCGTCGCGCAAGGGCGCCAACGCGCGACCGACGGCAAGATGCGCCTCGGGGTCGAGATCGTCGCGCAGGCTCAATTGGACGGTGGGGATGTCGGCCTCAGGAAAAGCCACCTTTAGTGGAACGAATACCCCGTGATCGAAGCCACGCGCAGCATCGGCCCCGGTTTGGAATCCCGCGTCTTCTAAAAGTGCGCGTACGCGGGTCGCCAGCGCGGGCTCGCCCGGCGCGGGCCAGGTTAGCTGATAGGTATGCTGCGGAAATCCCTGATAGTCGAACAGCAGAGGCGGGGCGGGGTTGGTCTGCAAGGTAAAGACCCGCTCTTCCCAATGGCCCGAGATCACGAGGAGCGCCTTGGGCCTTGCCGGCAGGCTCGCAGGCAAGTCCTCAAGGAATTTGCGGTGCCGATCCCAGGCGTCAGGCGGGTTCCAGTCCATGAAGAAACAGGGGCCACCCCCATGGGGAACAAACAATGTCGGCTGCTTTTCAGTCATGTTGTCGTCCTTTTAAACCCAAGTCCGAGGCTATGGGCACCCCCGTGGCAACTCCGCAGCAGATCAGATTGGCGCTGCCGGAACTGCCGGTGCATAGGCCGACTTGACCGCACGCACGCGATTGGCGGTCAGCCACGAGACGATCAGGAGTACCCAGGTCGCCAGAGCCGGCGACCAACCCGGATCGCCTGCGCCCACATGGGCCCCGAAGGCGAGCACCAGATGCCAGAACATTGCCGCATAGGCCCAATCTGCCAGCACCGCCGAAGGGCGCCAGAGGATCACAACGGCACCGACGATCTTCAAAATTGCGAGTGGCCAGATGATGTATGTGGGATAGCCCAACACCTCGCGATACATGCCCGCGACCATGTCGTGGGATGAGATGTAGAAGGCCGCCGCACCCAGATAGACCAATGCCACAAGGCCGGTCGCGATCCAGTAGACATATTTTGCCACGTTGTCACTCACTGCCGCTCTCCCGGTTTTCGGCGGGTTGTTAGGCTGCCGTTTTCCATATAGTATCATTAGGTGCCTTGCTTCATCAGTTAAAGTAGGCACTTAAAAGTAACTTACTTTCGTGGGCTGCGAGGGCTATCCACAATGAAAAGCGTCCAACCAGCTTCCTGCCCGATGGAGGCGCTGCTGCGTGTCATCACGGGACCTTGGACGATTTATATCCTTTGGGTTCTGTCCGAACAGGGTCCACAGCGTTTCGGCGCGACCAAACGGCTGGTGCCTGGAATTTCCACCCGGGTCCTGACTGAGAGGCTGAGAATGCTGGAACATGCCGGCGTGGTCTGGCGCGAGCAGGCCATGACCATCCCGCCCGCTGTCACATACGGGCTGACTGAACGCGGCGCGGAGCTGCGCGGTGTGCTGGACACCCTTGGATCCATTGCACGCCGCTGGGAGGCGGAGGGTGCTTTCGACGGGACGGCACGCTCGGCGGAATGATGACGTCCGTCCTGTTCGCGGAATAATCCCGCGCCAGAAAGCACCGCGAACGGAGCACGGCCCGAAGCTCATGACGAATTGAAAGCCGCGTTGGGTATGCCTGACAGGCGGCACTCACTCCGAACGATCCGCCCAGGTTTGCGGCTTGCCGCCACATAAAAATCAATTTACTGTACCGACTAGACGGTACAGTCAAGTTTGAAATCCCGCAATGCTGCACAGGACAGGAAGAGCGAGATGCGCGAGAGAAAAATGGCCGAGGTTTTGTTCGGCGCGCGGGAGGTCTTCTTCCGGTGCGGTTATGAAGGCGCCACCGTCGATGCCATTGCCGCCGAAGGGAAAGTGTCGAAGGCAACAATGTATTCGTATTTCCCGACCAAGGAGCAGCTGTTTCTGAGCGTCGTGGAATCCGAATGCGGTCGGCTTGCGGAAGAGATCCTCCGACCCTTGTCCGCAGGTCCCGAGCCGCGCGCCCAGTTGGAAAAACTTGCCCTGCGCATGATCGATCTCGTTCTGGACGAAACCTACATCCGCCTTCTGCGGACGTGTATCGGTGCCACCGAGATGCTTCCCGAGGTCGGGGAGGTGTATTTTCGTGCCGGACCGAAACGGGCACGCGAACTCATCAGTAAAGTTCTGGAACGCCTTTCCCGGGAAGGCGCGCTTGAGATAGACAACCCCCCGCGTGTTGCGGATCACTTCATACATCTTTGCGTTTCTGGACTGTTGATGCCACGCCTGCTGGCCGTGCAAAGAACAGTCGAGCGGGACAAGCATGCGGCCGATGCAGTCACTGCATTCCTGCGACTCTACGGGAGCGGACATAGAGTAGAGCTCTGAACTGACCTTGCTTTCCGACAACGGGGCAGTGCTCCAAATCTCTCAATAAAATTGCCGAATGGACAGTGAATAATGACCATACAATCCAAAATGCAGGCAAAGAATGCGTCACCAAGGATCCTCGGCGCTGCGCGGGCAATTGCGCACAGAGAGGGCGCGGGAAAGATTACGATCGACGCCGTCGCGCGTGAGGCCGATCTCAGTAAAGGCGGGGTCTTATACAATTTTCCGACCAAGAGAGCGCTTCTTGCCGGGCTGCTTGATGAGATGCTCGCAGAACATCACGAACGCCTGGCATCAGTCCCGGAAGATCGCAGATCCCGCACCCTGCGTGGGCACCTGGAAGCAATCGTGCAAGCCAGAGCCGTCGATGACGACCTCTCGATGGCGATTCTCGCGGCTGCCGCGTCAGATCCGCGGCTGCTCGATCCGCTACGGGCTGAACTGACCGGCGACCTTGAGCGTATCCTGTCCGACACACAAGACACTCCGGGTGCTATGGTTGTCGTCCTAGCGATCCAGGGACTTCGGTTCCAGAAACTTCTGGGCCTTCCCGACGGTGGCGCGGATCTCAGGGGACGCGTCATCGAGCAATTGAGGGCCATGATTAATGAACTCGAATAGAGAGACACGAAGTTTGAAGCGGATCGTTTTTGTTATTGCGGTAGCGGCCGTGTCGGCCGTTGCCGTCCCGTTTGTTTCGCCGTTCCTGACCGATGTGCTGGCCCAGACCGCGACGGACACCCTGGAGGCAGAAGTCGATACAAGGCCTGCAGCGAACGTGGAGCGACCAGTCACGGTCGAAGTGACCCGTGCGCTCAATCGCGTCGTAAGTCAGTCTCGCAGCGTTGCAGGCCGCGTCGAACCTGCTCGAACGGTGGACCTTGCGTTTCAGATACCCGGGCAGATCATTCGCCTTGAGGTTGAGCCCGGCGACACGATTCGCGAGGGCGAGGTGATCGCGGAGCTCGACCAAATCGATTTCGAACTCGCCGTCGACCGGGCTCAGGCGTCCTACGACCTGGCGAATTCCGAACTCGCGCGCGCCTCGGACCTCGCCGATCGTGGCGTGGCGTCCGACGCGCGCCTCAACACGGCCCGCGCGCAGTTCGTCCAGGCAGAAGTCGCGCTCCGCGAGGCAGAGCGGCGCCTGTCCCAAACGAAAATCGTCGCGCCATTCGACGCGATTGTGGCGCGCACCTTCGTTGAAGAATATGTCAACGTCACGTCGGCCGCGCCTGTCGCGCGTCTACAGGATGTCAGCGAGATGCGGCTCGTGATCTCCCTGCCAGAGGAACTTGCGGCCATTGCGCGGTCGGCACCCGATGCCTTCGAGATCGTTGCAACTTTTCCGGCTGTTCCGGGTTACACCGCGCCTCTGGTGCTTCGCTCGTTTGCGACCGATGCCGACCGGACGGCGCAGACCTACGACGTGGAATTTGCGATCACGGGTGATATCGACCCGCGTCTTCTGCCCGGGATGACTGCGGATGTGCGCATCTCCATTGCCGCAGAAGCAGATCGCCCGCAATCCGTGATCGTTCCGGTTTCGGCGGTGGATACGACGAGCCGAACCGAACCGTCCATCTGGATCTACGAAGAAACGTCCGGCCAGGTCGCGCGCAGGGCGGTCCGTTTGGGTCTTCCGATCAACAATGAGATTGTCGTTCTGGATGGCCTGAAGGGCAACGAATTGGTTGTTTCCGGCGGCTGGTGGCGGCTCAGGGACAATCAGACCGTGACAGTTTCGGGGCTCTGATCCCGTTCTTTTTGACAGGACAAGAATAGAACCATGGCACTCAGCATCTCACGAGCGAGCATCGAGCGTCCTGTGGCGGTCTGGCTCACCATCATCTTTTGTCTCCTCGGCGGCTATTGGGGGCTGAACACGGTCGGTCGACTTGAAGACCCGAGCTTCACGCTCAAAACGGCGCTCATCTTCGTGCCGTATCCCGGCGCCACGGCTCTGGAGGTTGAAGAGGAGGTCGCCGACGTCGTCGAAAATGCGCTGCAGCAAATGAAGCAGCTCGACCGGGTGGAATCGAAGTCGATGCCGGGCATGGCGCAGATCACCGTCGAGATCGAGATGACCTATGGCCCGGACGAGATCCCGCAGGTTTGGGACGAAATGCGCCGCCGCATCAGCGACGTGGAGGGGGACCTTCCCGCAGGAGCGCGACCGCCCATCATCAATGACGATTTCGGCGACGTCTATGGCATGTTCTATGCGGTAACGACCGAAGGTCTGAGCCCATCGGAGCAGAGGGATTTGGCCACGACGCTCCGGCTCGGACTGGTCACTGTCGATGGCGTCGCCAAGGTCGAGGTTCAGGGCCTCTCCGAAGAGGTAATCACCATCTCGATCCCGTCTGCACGCCTCGAGATGCTGGGCCTTCCGCCGACCCAGATCCTGGGCATTCTCGCAGACGAAAACCAGGTGTTCACCAACGGCGAGATCACCGAGGGCCCTGCCCGGATCGGCCTATCGGTTCCGCCGGGCTATATTAGCCCCGAAGGGATAGAGGAGCTGCGGCTGGGCACGGCCGGAAATGTCGGCCAGATCGCTGTCAGCGACATCGCCAGCGTGACCCGCGAGGCGGCCGAACAGCCTAGCCAGATCATCCGGCAGAACGGCACGGCGGCATTTACCTTTGGCGTTTCCGCGTTGACGGACCAAAACGTGGTCGAAGTCGGTCAGGCGGTTTCAGCACGGCTTCAACGGCTCAAGTTGGGGCTTTCTGAAGGTGTCGAGATCATACCGATCTACGAGCAGCATGTCGTGGTGGACGAATCCGTTTCAAGCTTTCTCGTCAGCCTCGGACAGTCGGTCGCGATCGTGGTCGGTGCGCTGATGCTGACCATGGGTTGGCGCGCAGGCCTCGTGGTGGGCTCGACCCTCGGGCTCACCGTTTTCTCCACACTGTTCTTCATGTCAGTGTTCGGGATACAGATGGAGCGGATCAGCCTGGGCGCCCTGATCATCGCGATGGGGATGCTGGTCGACAACGCCATCGTCATCACAGAAGGGATGGTGATCGGCATGGCGCGAGGAAAAAGCGCGGAAGACGCTGCTGCCGAGACCGAAAGCGCCACGTCAATCCCCTTGCTGGGGGCGACCGTTATCGGGATCATGGCGTTTTCCGGTATCGGGCTGTCGCCTGACGCCACGGGCGAGTTTCTGTTTTCGCTTTTCGCGGTGATCGCCATCTCGCTGCTAACAAGCTGGGTCCTGGCAGTCACGGTGACGCCGTATCTCGGCAAGCTGCTGCTCAAGGCCCCCAAAAACATTTCGGATAATCCCTACAAGGGCGTGTTCTACGCGACATATCGCGGGATTTTGTGGATGGCGCTGCGCGTCCGCATCCCGGTCGTTCTGACGATCATCGGGATCACCGTCTGGTCGGTCATGGCTTTCGCCCAGGTCAAGCAGGCCTTCTTCCCCGCCTCGAACACGCCTATTTTCTACGTCGAGTTCCAGATGCCGCAGGGAACCGATATCAACACGACCGACGAAGAGATGCTGCGGCTTGAGCGGATACTTCTGGATGAGGATGCTGTGACCGGGGTAACGGCCCTCGTAGGGCGGGGGGCAAGCCGCTTCATGCTGACATACAATCCGGAACAGGCGGATGCCAGCTATGGCCAGCTCATCGTCCGGGTTGCGGACGCCGCAACGATCCCGGCGATCGCGAGCAGGCTCAACCGGGATTTGCCAGCCGAATTCCCCCACGCTCTGATCCGTGTCGAAGAAATCGTGTTCGGACCGCCGGCCGGTGCCGATGTTGCAGTTCGTTTCTCGGGCCCCGATCCGGTCGTCCTGCGCCAGCTCGCGGATGATGCGATCAGGATATACGAGGAGGCAGGAACCATCACCAATCCGCGCACCAATTGGCGGCAGCGTGAAATCCTTGTCGAACCCGTCGTCGACGAGGCACGAATGCGGCTGGCCGGCGCGACGCGCGGAGCGATTTCGGATACCATCCGCTATGGAACGTCCGGACTGCGCGTTGGCGACCTGCGCGAGGACGACGTGTTGATCCCGATCCAACTCCGGCTTCCCGAGAACGAACGCGACGGGGTCGACCGCCTTCGTGACCTGTCGGTATGGTCCGACGGGGCAGGGGCCTATGTCCCCATGGCCAACCTCGTCGAAAGGTTCGATCCCCGTCTTGTCGAGGCACTCCTTCACCGGCGCGACCGGGAGCGGACGATCACCGCCCTCGGCGGTGCCCGCAGCGATCTCACCGCGGATGAGGCATTCCGAAGCGTCCGCACCGAGATCGAATCCATCCCGCTTCCCGACGGTTCTGCAATGGAATGGGGCGGCGAATTCGAAAGTGCGCAGATGGCTCAGGAGTCGCTTGGCAAGCAGCTTCCCCTAGGCTTTCTGGTCATGTTGACGATTTCGATTTTGATGTTCAACAAAGTCCGCCAACCGCTGATCCTGTGGCTCGTGGTGCCAATGTCCGTGACGGGCATGGTCCTGGGGTTGCTGTTCACCGGTCTGCCCTTCACATTTACGGCCCTGCTCGGCTTCCTGTCGCTTTCGGGAATGTTGATGAAGAACGCAATCGTTCTCATCGAAGAGTTCGACTTTCTACGTGCACAGGGTGTGCCCGATTACAAGGCGGTGATCGACGGCTCAGTCAGCCGTCTTCGCCCTGTGGTGCTCGCCGCCGGCACGACGATCTTTGGCATGATTCCGCTTCTGCCCGATGCGTTTTTTGCCTCGATGGCGGTGACGATCATGGGCGGCCTCGCCTTTGCTTCGGTCCTGACGCTCGTCGCGGTTCCGGTGCTCTATGCGCTTCTGTTCCGGATACGGCCACCGAAACGGGACGCACAGTCGGACGGCCTAGCGGCGACCGCCTGACACAACGATCCTCCCTAAAATAGGATTTCGAGCCAATTTGAGGATAGCGGAATGGCCCAGAAAAAACAAAACCGGAGTGGATCGTCGCGAAGCTCCGGGAGTCCGACGATCCCAGGGCGCCTCGTGCGGTGTCCTATGGGACAAGCAGGTGGTGCGCCAGCGGCTGGCAGACTGCCAGACGAGGATCGCGGCGGGACGGCAGCTGGTCTATCATGCCGCAGGTCTGGACGCGGCGGGCCACGATTGCGTGCAAGAGGTCTCGATGGTCAAGGCCTATTGCGGCGAACTGGTAAACAGCGTGCTCTACGACTGCGTCCAGTTTCACGGCGGCATGGGCTATATGCGCGAAACCCCGGTTGAACGCATGTCGCGCGACGCCCGTGTTCAGGCCATCGGCGGCGGTGCGAGCGAGGTCATGCTGGAAGAAGTCGCCAAGCGCATGTGAGCTTCCCTATCCAGCAAATCAACGATCTACAGAAACAAGGACGAAACAGATGAATTTGGAAGCCACTCAACGCCAACCGGTCGCAAGACTGACCCGAGAGATCTCAATAATACTCATCGGCACAATACTTCTGACACTATCCGCCAAAATCGCGGTGCCGTTCTACCCGGTACCGATGTCAACACAAACCCTGGTGGTCTTGGGTCTCGGCCTTTTCCTGGGGCCGGTGCGCAGTAGTCTAGTTGTCGCTGCGTACCTTCTGGAAGGTCTGTTTGGCCTGCCGGTTTTCGCTGGCACGCCTCCCGCACCGGCGGGTCTGGCCTATTTTGCGGGTCCCACTGGCGGATTCTTGATTGGGTTTGCGCTCGCGGCGGCGGCTGCAGGATGGATGGTTCAAAAGCTGGCAGGGCTTCCGCCTTCAATCAGAGCATCTGTAGCGGTCCTCTCCGGTTCGATACTTATGTATTGCGCAGGGCTATTCTGGTTGGGTGGCTTTGTCGGCTATGGCGAAAAATTGCTGAACGCCGGGCTTTACCCGTTCCTGCTTGGAGACCTGACGAAGGCAGCAATTGCTGTAGTGCTGTATACAGGTTTCCATAATCGGGGTCACGCTTGACTGCTGGGCTTTGTTGCCTTGTTCCAGCGCCGGTTCTGACCGGCGCTGGACGCCAGCCCGAGGCTTCCAAAGCTATGCAAAGCAAAAGGCGGCTTTGCAAGTCCCAGACTTTTCACTGTCAGAAAGTGGTCGTATTCAATGACAAAACGCAGCATGTTTCACACAGAGCCGGAACCGTGTCGCGCGCGTGCAGAACAGGTGGCCGAGGGAATCCTGAGGATCGTTGCGAGCAATCCCGGGAAGATGACCTATCACGGGACGAACAGCTACATCATTGATACACCTGACGGTCGGTTCATTCTCGATCCGGGTCCAGCAGAAGACAGTGCACATTTCGAAGCAATTGTCGAGAATCTGGGAGGCAACCCGGCCGGAATTCTAGTGTCACACCACCATTCCGATCATTTCGGTGCCGTGCCGGGATTGCGCGAACGGACAGGTCTGCCCGTTTATGTTTCGCGTGCCTTTCCAGACGATGCATTTCAACCCGACGGGTTTTTGGAAGACGGGCAAAGGATTGCCGGTCTTACTGTCCTTCACACACCCGGTCACGCGAGCGATCACCTCTGCTTTGCGAGGCTGGATGGAGTGTTATTCACGGGCGACCACGTGATGAGTTGGAACAGTTCGATCGTCAGCCCCCCTGACGGCAACATGCGTGATTACTGCGACCAGCTTCAACGGCTTATTGATCGCGACGATAGGATCTGCCTGCCGGGTCACGGGCCCGTACTCCAGGATCCGCGCCCTTACATCGAACGGTTACTTGCCAACCGGATGCGCCGCGAGACCCAGATCCTCAAGCATCTCCTAAATACTTCCGATACAGTCCAGAATATCGCCGCTTCAGTCTACAAGAAATCTGACCCGCATATTGCAATGGCCGCCGAAAGGAATGTTGTGGCTCATTTACAGAAACTTCTTTCTGAATCGCGAGTGGCTCAGGAAGAAGGGATCTGGAGGGTAAATTAACATAAACTTCACTATCAGATTTTGACCTGGCGCAAAAATTTCACGATAGAAATCTTCCTCTATCACCTCCCTGCGGACGATTTCCTGGCGGCACTGGCATGTCCGGTGCCGCCAGCGTTTGGTCGATAATTCAAGAAGAGTTCGCCGGTATCCTTCATGGCGACACTTGGCGGACGAAACCCATCATCGCCTTGATCGGCTTTGCCCGGCTCCGTCGTCTCCAGCACACGCTGATAATCGTAGGCCGCGGCTCGCGCATCATCCCTGATCCGTGCTGACGTTTTGTTAAGGCAATTCAGGTACTCCTCGACCTGACTGAAGAAACGTCGAAACTCCACCCGAACCTCTGCACCGGTAAACCCAGCATCAAGAAGCTGTGCAGCCTCCGGCCTGATAGGCTCGATACATAGCTCTTGAACCGCCCCATGTTCTACGAGGGCCGCCACAATGGCCGCCGCTAAGATGAGCGGTTTCAATAGCGCCTCCTGCTTCGCTCGTTCAGCCCGATCAGGCTTCCCATGATGTTCAGAGAGCCAGTCCGCTGCGCCCGCACCATACCGCGCAGATAGGCTCCCGCGGAAAGGATGGTGACCTCAGGGTCGGCAACTTTCGCATCGGTGATCAGCACGCAAAGCATCGCGGCATCCTCATCCAGTAGGCCCACGGCTTCCTCCCAGGCAGATGGGTGGATGCCCAGCTCAGGCAGGCGCTTCTGCGCCGCGATCACGAAGGAATGGAAATCCAGCCTGCCGCGCTTTTGTCGCTCGATGTCGAGCCACAGCCTCATCTCTTCGGAACAGAGCCCATATAGGCGACCACCGCCCAGATTCTGGATGAATTTGGACTTGTGCGCCTCGCTGACAGCCCCATCCTGCTTTTCTAAGCAGTGGACGTGGCCGTCAGGCTGCGGACCAGAAGCTGTAGAGTGCGTGGGCTTGCCCACGCCCCGCATATCGACGGGATCGTTACAAGTTACTTCGTTAGAATCTTGAGTTGTATCTTGTAAATAAGAGCGCTCGTTTTCGAGCGGTCGATCATGCGTTTCATGCAACAAGTCAGACGCTGAAATCGTCAGCGCTTCGGCTTCAGCCTCATGCTTCTGGAGCTCTTCCAGCGACATCCGGTGAAGCGCCTGGCCTGCCGGCCACCCTGCGAACTTCTGCTGGATGCGCGCGACCTCTGCTGTCCGCCCCTGATGCTCGATCAACTCGCTCAGGAAGCCTTTCAGGTGGCGCTTGTGTGAACTGCGCTGCCCCCGCAGACGCGCATGAGCCCTGCGATCAGCCTCGACTTCGTCGCGCAGGCACAGAAACTCCTCGACGCGCGCGATCGCGACGCCAAAGAAAACGCCGCAGCCAGAAAAGCCGGACCGCGCGCCATTGGCCATCGTCCGCTTCTCGATGAGCCCTGCGCGGACGAGTGCCGCCTCATGCTCTCGGATGCGGCATGCCGTGACGCCACGCTTGTGCGCGATCTCGTTCTGGCTGAGGTAACAGCACGGCTCGTCCGGGCCGCGCTTGAACGCGCTCGGCCTGGTCGACGCGATCATCGTGCGAAAGGTCATCATCGCCGCAGCACCAATGCCAAGGCTGGAAGCAATCGCATCCACAAGCGCGACAAAGCCGTCGCGCTCCATGCCGCGTGGAAGTGTTGGCTTGACGGCCTCACACCGCCGGGCAGGCAAAGTCTGGGATACTTGCATCTGTTCGATCCTCGTTCGTGTGAAGCGAGGCGGCGGCAGGTTAACGTCTACAGATCGCACAAATGCGTTTTGACTTGCCTGCAAGGTTGGGAAGCTGATAGGCTAAATCATGATTGCGGATGATTACGGGCTTGCCGGCCCTAAGTCCCTCAGCCCCCGTGGAAGGTTGCCGCCTTCGCGGGGGTTTTAATTTCTTAAGTCCTTACTGCTCCTTCTCGTCACGGCCTTCGTGGCCGCATTCTTGTGCCCTGGACGCTACCGGTACCGGCGATGTCGGCACCTGCGGTGATCAGTAATCCACCTGCTCGAAGCCATAGTTTCCCTGATAGTCGGTCCAATCGATGAATACGGCCCTCCCGTAGAGGCTCGGGCAGTGCTCACCCCAACCGACGAGACCTTCGAACGCGTCCGGCAGTGACGTCACCGAACTGCTTGACCAACTGAAGTCGCCCTGCACCCCATAGGTACCGACACGGACCTTCTCGCTCCGGCGACAATCACCATCGTCGCCGCTTTCGCGCTGTCGGGCAAACTCGACGTTGTAGACGCGGATGGAGCGGACGAAGTCATACTCGGCCCCGCTGATATCGACGTCGGCCACGCCGTTGACATCGGCATAATTCGCGATCAGGGACAGCATCTCGTCCCGCCCTGGCCTCGGAGGGAGCATCCCCTCCAAAACAGCCGAGAATGGCGGCATAGCAGAAGGTTTCCGCGTGCTGGAAGCCTCGTACAGGAGCGGCAAAGCGTTCGGCTCCTGAGGTGGGCGGTAGCCCACGCCCAAAGGGCAATTCCAGATCTGCAATGGAGGCTCCACCGGCCAAGGCGTGATCCTGCTGATGAAAACGGATCGCGCCTCGTTGCACTCGGTGCTGTCGGGCCAGCCTCCTGCCAAACAGATCAAGATAGCGCAGTCTACTTGGTAGGCTTGCGCAGCCGGAGGTGCGGCCAGGAGCAGGCCTGTACAGGTTAGGGCAGTCGCGACACCGCGCTTCATCGCATGTCCAAAGAATAGCAAAACTTCTGGCCCCTCGGTTCTTCACTCGGCATGTCCCCGCCGGTGTTCCGCTCTCAGGATGGTCACAGCAAGGTGATCATTCTATAGCCGGCGACGACAAGAACAGCGCCAAGCTTCCAGAGGAAGCGCTATTTGTCAAATACGCGAATCAGCACTAAGGCGCTCTATAAAGGAAATCGGCACTTTTTTGCTGTAGGGCGCTTTTTTTAAATTTTGGCTTTAAAGTTGAAAAAAGGCGTGATTCAAGGATACGCAGCACCTGTCCAAAAAAACTCAACGACAGGTGTCAGCCAATGTGGAACCCACGCGTGATTACGACTGATGCAGTGCAAAACTTCCTTGAGAAGGGTGGCAAGCTCGACTACCGCCCGATTCACACGCCAAAAGGATGGAACTGGGAGCTCTGGGCTGTTCAGTCGACCGGCGCGGCCAGCCCGGTCATTTCCTCAAAGACTGGCGAAGCCCGCGTCTTCAAGTCTTCCGACGCGCTGGTCAGCTTCCACATGCGTATCTTCCCTGACGCCGAAGGCGTTTGGGTGCCTGCCCCGAAATCTGGACAAGACGAAGGCACCGAGTGATCGCCTTGGCGCTGCGCGCAGGCTGATCCTCCGACCGCTCTGCGGTTCCCTCCTCTCCCTCTCGATCCTTTCTGCATTCACCGTCGGCTCACCGCGCCTCGCGCAGGCTGAGCCCATGAATGCCACTGCGTTCCGGGCCGTCGCTGAGAACTGCGCGCCCGGTGTCGCCCCCTCCATCATGGAAAAGCTCGTCGCCGCCGAGAGTGGCTTCAACCCGTTCGCCATCGGCGTGAACGGCCCGGATCGTGCGTCCTATGCGCCGCGCTCCGCCAATGAGGCCGCGCAGATCGCCAGCCGCCTGATCGCGGAGGGGAAGTCCATCGACATGGGCCTCGGGCAGATCAACAGCGCCAATCTGTCCTGGCTCGGGCTGACGCCTGCCACGGTGTTCGATGCCTGCCGCAATCTGACGGCTGCGGAAATCGTGCTGCGCGACGGCTATGACCGGGCGCGCGATGACGGAGCAGACCGGACACAGGCCCTGCATCAGGCACTTTCTTCCTACAACACCGGCTCTTTCACGCGTGGTTTCCACAACGGCTACGTGGCCCGCGTGCTGGGAGAGGGGTCCGTGACCGCCCCCTCGATAGAAAAGCGGTCGCCCTCCCTGAGCGACGACAAGGCCGCGAAACGATGGGACGTGTTCGGCGCGGCCACCGGATCGAACGCCTTGGTTTTTCAATAAAAGGACGCAACCATGAAGAAGTTTCTGACCCGCCACCGGAGCATCGGCGCCCCGATGTTCCTGGCTGCGGTTCTGACCGCAGCGGCGCAGCCCGCCGCCGCCGCAGGCTTCACCGACTTCCTGAACAATATCCTCGACGAGTTCGAAAGCGCCAAGCAGCCCATTGCCCTGATCGCCCTCATGTTCATCGGCGCGGGCTGGCTCTTCAACTTCGTCGACCTGCGCCGTGCCGCCTGGGCCGTTGGCGGCGTCGTCCTGATCTACGCCTCCTCCGAGGTGCTGAAAATGATCACCGGCTAACCGGCGGGAGGGCCCAGAATGAACAATGCAATGGACAAGGTGAAGATGAACGAGGACGTACTGTTCCTCGCCCTCACGCGCCCGGCAATGATCTTCGGCATCCCAGTCGAAGCCTTTGCCATGTGCTGCGGCATTGGCGGGCTCGCGATGATCGCTGCGGACTCGATCTTCTATCTGCCCATTGCGATCCCCCTGCTCGGCGTCTCTCGCCTGATCGTCGAGCGCGATCAGAACGCCTTCCAAATCCTGTTTCGTTGGCTGGACACAAATGCCCGGTGCCGGAACCGGAGCATTTGGGGGGGATCATCGACATCCCCCCTGCGTCTCCGCCGCCTCTACAAGATCGAGGAGATCGACTGATGGGCCTGACGGGCAAGATCAAGACGGAGAATACGGCAGACCGCTATCTTCCCTTCATCCGCCATTCGGACGCGCACACGATCATCACGCGCAACAGGGGTGCCTTCCAGATGCTGAAGCTTGAGGGCGTCTCCTTCCGCACGGCGGATACCCAGCTCATCAACACGCTGCACAACCAGCTCAGCCACGCGCTGCGCAACATCGCCGACGACAGCGTCATGGCCTATGTCCATGTGGTCCGTGCCACCGATGACGATTATCCGTCCGGCAACTTTGTCACCGACCTCGCCCGCTGGATCGACGAGAGCTATCGCAGCCGCATCGAGGCCAAGCGTCTGTTCCGCAACGATCTGTATTTGACGGTCTACGTGCAGCCCCGCAGCCTGCCTGGTGGTCGGCTGGCAAAGGGCGTCCGTCGCGCCCGCACCAGCCAGATCGAGGTGGACCAGGATCTTCTGGACGATCTCGACGACAAGACCACGCAGCTGACCCGCAGCCTCAGCCGCTTCCGGCCCCGGAAGCTCTCGATCACTCGGGACCACCGCGACCTGCTGATCTCCGAGCCTGCCAGTGTCCTCAAGCAATTGATCTCTGGCCGGTATGAGCCGGTCCCGCTGGTTCACGGGACCATTGGCAATGCGATCTACACCGACCGGGTGATCTTCGGGCGGGAGGCGCTGGAAATCCGCCATGCCTCCGCCAGCACCTATGGCGCGATGTTCGGCATCAAGGAATACCACGCCCGCACGCACCCGAACATGTTCGACAACCTGCTGACGGCCCCCTTCCGCTTCGTCCTCACACAGTCCTTTCGCTGCACCGCGAAGAACGAGGCCATGCGTCAGATGACGCTCAAGGAAGGGCGGCTGCGCAACGCGAATGACCCCGCCGTGTCCCAGGCGGACGGGCTGCGCGACGCCCGCGACGATCTGATGTCGGGCGAGTTCGTGATGGGCGAGCATAACCTGTCCCTGATGGTCCTAACCGACGATGCGAAGGAGCTGAAAGCCCGCGCCGCCGATGCGCATACCCTGTTGTCGGAATCCGGGGCTGTCGTCGCCCGCGAAGACATGGGGCTTGAGCCGCAATTCTGGGCGCAGCTTCCTGGCAACCACGCGCACCGGGCGCGGGTCGCGATGGTGACCAGCCGCAACTACACGGCCATGGCACCGCTGCACAATTACCCGACCGGCCACCGGCACGGCAATGAATGGGGCGGTGCGGTCAGCAAACTCCAGACCAGCGCCGGAAGCCCCTTCTACTTCAATTTCCATGTCGGCGATCTCGGCCACACCTTCATCTGCGGCCCCTCCGGCTCCGGCAAGACGGTCGTGCAGACCTTCCTGCTGTCGCAGCTGGAAAAATTCGGGGCCAAGCGCGTCCTCTTCGACAAGGATTACGGGGCCGAGATCTTCGTCCGTGCCTCGGGCGGCTCCTATCTCGATTTCCAGTCCGGTCGCCCGACCGGCTGCGCGCCGTTCATGGCAATCGAGCTCGATGCCGACGGCCAGGCCTTCATGGTTGACCTGGTCAAATCCATGCTGGGCGGCGAGCGCGCAACCTTCTCGGCCGAGGACATCCGGCGGATCGAGATGGCCGTCACGGGCCTGTCCAACCTGCCGCGCAGTGGCCGCACCGTCTCCGCCCTGCGCGAGCTACTGGGGTTCGGCGGCGGCGCGGAAGACATCGGCAACCGTCTGGATCGCTGGCTGAGCGACGAACGCCTCGGCTGGGTCTTCGACAATTTCGAGGACACCATCGCCTTCGATGCAGACCTGGTGGGCTTCGACATCACGGCCTTCCTCGACGATCCAGAAATCCGCAACCCGATCATGATGTACCTCATGCACCGGGTCGAAAAACTGATCACCGGCCAGCGTATCGCGATCTTCATCGACGAGTTCTGGAAGGCGCTGTCCGACCCCTACTTCTCGGACTTCGTGAAGAACAAGCTGAAGGTCATCCGTAAGCAGAACGGCATCATCGTGGCCGGGACGCAGTCGGCCTCCGACGTCGTGAACAGCCCCATTGCCCGCACGATCATCGAGCAATGCGCCAGCCAGATCTTCTTTGGTTCCGACCGCGCCAGCCGCAAGGACCTGGTCGACGAGTTCAGCCTGTCCGATCGGGAGTTTCAGATCGTGCGTGACGAGCTGCCCCTCGGCCATTTCCTCATCAAACAGGCGCAGAACTCGGTGGTCTGCGACCTCGATCTGTCGGGCCTCGATGACGTGCTGACCGTCCTGTCGGGCCGCACCGCCACCAACGCCATCATGCACGCGCTGATGCTGGATCACCCTGCCCCGAAAGACTGGCTCCCCCGCCTGTTCCAAAAAAGGAAGGACCTCCGATGACAAGGCTTCTCATGCCAGCCGCAGCGCTGGCGTTCTCCCTCTCGGCCACGGCCCATGCGCAAGGCGTACCCGTGGTCGACAACACCGCCATCGCCAATGCCAAGGCCGAGTTCGTCAAGGAAATCGCCCAGATGGTCGAAGAGCTGGAACAGGCCAAGGCGCTCTATGCCTCGATCAACGGCCTGACCGACATGGATTCCATCGTCAGTGCCCTGAACTCGCCCGATGTCCGCGAACTGCTCGGGCCGGATGCCATGCAGATTGCCAGCGACTTCGACATTGACCTCGATGACCTCGGCGATCTGGCAGGCAAGGCGCAGGACGCGGCCGACTTCTCTGCGCTGGTTGGGGCCAACATCGACGCGGACGATTTCTACCAGAGCGAACTGGACCGCATCCGCAACCAGTCGGCCCGCGACACCGCTGTCGGCGACCGGATCGTGACGCTGTCGGATGACCGGCTGGCAGGGCTTGAGCAACTGCGCAGCAAGATCGGCACCGTTTCCACGCAGAAGGAGGTGGACGCCCTGAACGCCCGGATCGCGGTGGAACAGGCCATGCTCCAGAACGACACCAACCGTATTCAGGGCCTCGCCATGCTCCAGCAGGCGCAGCGACAGGTGGAAGAGCAGCGCCAGACCGAAGTCGCCGCGCAACGCCGCGCCAAGGAAAGCGCGGCCTTCACCAGCATCTACGGCGACGACAACTTCTGAGGAGACACCATGCACCTGCCCCTTCCCCTGATCATCACTCTTGCGGCTTCTGCGTTTCTCGCGGGCTGCAAGGAAGAGGCCGAGAACCACACGGTCGACTACTTCACCGCCAATCCCGTCGAGCGGGCCGCGATGTTGGAATCCTGCGAAGTCTCTGATCGCGCATCAGAGGAAGCGAATTGCGTCAATGCTGATTTGGCGGAGCAGCAGGCCCAGCGAGACCAGTATCGCGAAGGCTTCCAAAAGACATTCGGGGACCCGTCGTTCGACTGAACCGGGACACGGAAGGACCGCCACCATGCTGCAAGCGCTCTACGACAATTTTGCTGACAGTCTCACCGACAAGATGAACGACATCAGCAGCACCATCTCTTCCGAGCTGTCTGCACCGCTGACGACGGCCCTGACGATCTACCTGTTTCTTTATGGCTGGGCGATTATCCGTGGTTCCATCCACGAACCGCTGATGGATTTCACCCTGCGCGGCGTAAAACTGGCGATCATCTGGACCCTCGTGTCCAGCGCCGGCGATTACTCGTCCTGGGTCGGGGACACGATCCTCAACGGCATCCCCGATTTCGTGGAAACGCTGACCGGCGGATCGACCGACCTGCCCTCCGATCCCGTCATGGCAATGGCGGGCAAACTGAGCCTCGAGGTTCAAGAGCACTATGGATCAGGCCTTGCCGGCTCCATCTACGGCTACGTGCTGTCCATCGTTCTCATCCTCATCGCGGTGCCTTTTGCTGCCTTGGCGTTCGTGGTCAGTTTAATCGTTCATTTCGGGTTGGCGCTCATGGCGGCCATCGGCCCGCTCTTCGTCGCCTTCGCTCTCTTCGATGTCACGCGCGGCTGGTTCTTTGCCTGGTTGGGCCAGTCGCTGAACTTCGCGCTGCTGAAGCTTCTGGTGACAGTACTCATGATGACGATCACGGCATTCGTTGCGGACGTCTACACCAGCTTCAATGTCAACGATGGGGCGGCCTCGATCTCAGCCTTCATGGTCGCGATGTTCTGCGGCACGATCTTCTTCTTCCTGCTTCCCTCCATCGCGGCGGCGCTGAGCGCCGGGGCCGGTGCCTCGACCGGCGCCGCGCAGCGCTTCGTGGAGCGGAAGCTTCTGGGAAATGCGGCACCCCGGCAGGGAGGCAGCACGCCCCCCTCCGGTGGCTCCGCGACACGACAGAGCTGAGGCGGACAAATCCACCTCTTCCACGATTAGACTCCAAGGTTACACGATGAAGAAACTTGTCCTCCTGATGGCCGTCCTCAGCATTTCGGCCTGCGCCACGACGACGCCGCTGCCGGATGTGAAAGGCTCGGTCGTCCGGCCACTGAACCCGACCAAGTGGGACTATCAGGCCGCCGTCCTCGAAAAGCAGAAGGAAATCGGCGTCACGCCCCAGATCGCGGACACGCGGGAGGGGGACGACGCATGACGGTATCGCAGGACAAGGACCTTGCCGCCTACCTGAAGGAGGCCCGCAGCTTCGACTACGACAGCCGCCTTGCCGCCGAACGCTCCAAGCGGACGGCCTGGATCATCGCCGGTGCCGCCAGCGTCATGGCGTTGACCAGCGTGGCCGCTGTTGGCTTCATGGCCCCGCTGAAGGAAGTGGTGCCCTTCGTCATCCGGGTCGATCAGGCCAGCGGCGTGCCCGAGGTCATGACCCGGCTCAGCGACGGTGAAAACACCTATGACGAGGCCGTCACGCGTTATTTCCTGGCCCGCTATGTCCGCGAGCGCGAGGGCTACACCTATGCCGAACGGGAAGCGATCTTCCACGAGGTGACGCTGATGTCCTCGCCCGAAGAACAGGCGCGCTTCTCGACCTATTACAACGGCTCCAACCCCAAGAGCCCGCAATACGCCTATGGCACCGACACCAAGGCAGAGATCAAGATCCGCTCGATCTCCTTCCTGAATGACGGGCTGGCACAGGTCCGGTTCTACAAGACCGAGACCAACGAGCGCGAAAACCTGACGACGCAAAGCCTCTGGGTCTCGACCATCGGCTTCGACTTCGACGCCGATGCGGAGATCAGCACCGAGGATCGCACGATCAATCCTTTGGGCTTCATCGTCAGCAGCTATCGGGCCGACCCGGAGGTGACGGAATGATCCTGCGTGCAGCCCTCATCACCTGTCTGGCGCTCACCGCCGCCGCGCCTGCTCTGGCGCTCGACATCCCGAACCCGTCGCGCTCCGACAGCCGCGTCCGGTCCGTCAGCTACAACGAATGGGACGTGGTCCGTGTCGTCGGCACCCTGCGGACCTCCGTGCAGGTCGTCTTTGCCCAGACCGAGGAAATCATCGACGTGGGCAGCGGTGACACCGTCGCCTGGGAGATCGTGCCACGCGGCAATATCCTCTACCTCAAGCCGCGCGAGGCCAACCCGCCGACCAATCTCCAGATCGCGACCATGCGCGAGGACGGCACCACCCGGACCTACTCCTTCGAGCTGATCGTCAGGGACGGCGCGATCACCAACAACTCCAAGGATGTCTACTTCCAGATCAGGTTCGCCTATCCGACCGACGAGGCCAACCGCCGCCGCGCAGAAGCCGCAGACCAGAAAGCACGGGCGCAGGAAGAGGCCGCCAAGGCAAGGCTGGCTGGATCCGTAGCAACTTCAGGCTCGAAGAACTGGCGCTATCTGGTCGCCGGGTCGCATGACCTCCAGCCGTCACAAGCCTACGACAACGGGGAGATGACGGTTCTGACCTTCTCGCGGATGAACCGGATGCCCTCGGTCTTTGTCGTGGACAGCACCGGCACCGAGCGCATGGCGAACACCACCGTCCGCAAGAACCAGATCATCGTGCATGACGTGGCCCCCGAAATGCGCCTGCGCCTCGGGAACCAGGTCACCGCCATCTACAACATGGGGCTGGGATCTTCGTCTGGTGGCTACACCGGCACCGGCACCACCAACCGCTCCGTGCAGCGCGAAATCATCGGACAGTGATCATGACGACTGAAGAGCAAGCACCGCAGGACGGTGCACCCGAACCCATTGAGGACGGCATCGAAGGCGAGCGTGGCATCTCCTCGATCATCAGCGCGAAATCCTCCGGGCTGAACGAGAAGAACAAGAAATTCCTCGTGGCCGCTGGCCTGGTCTTCCTCGGCACGATGGCCCTCCTCCAATGGCCCTCCGACGAAGAGCCTGCGCCGCCCGAAGAAACAGAGCGCCAGCAGACCACGATCCGGCCCGGGCAGAATTTCGAGCCTGCGGAACTGCCCCGAGAGCAGGAACAGCAAGACCAGCCAGAGGAGGCCGCCCCCGAACCCGATGCACCCGTCGGCCCAATCGAGCGCGTGCGCCGGGAAGAACAACTGACTCCGACGGAACCGAACGAGGCCGAACAGCTTTACGAGTCCTCAAAACGCGCGCCTGTCATGGCCTATCAGGGCAATATCACGGGGCTTGCCGGATCGGCGGCGCAGGCAGGCACTGATGACGGGGCCAATCTCTTTGGCGGCTCGACCGAGGGCGCGGGCGGCAAGCTGAACGGGCTCGCGGCTGAACTGGTCACCAACGACCGGCAGTCGGAAAAGGCCACCGTCCTCGCCCATCCCAACCTGACGGTGACGCAGGGCACGACGATCCCCTGCTCGCTCGACACAGCAATGGACTCGACGGCTCCCGGCATGGTCCGCTGCACCGTGACCGACGATATCTATTCGACCACGGGCGCGGTGATCCTGCTGGATCGCGGCACCCGTATCGTCGGCGAGTACAAGGGCGGGATGCAGCGGGGCCGCAAGCGCCTCTTCGTGATCTGGACCCGTGCCGAAACACCCAACGGCGTGATCGTGAACCTGGGCTCTCCCGGTGCCGATGCCCTTGGTCGTACCGGCTTCGATGGCGACATCGACACCCAGTTCTGGACCCGCTTCGGCGGCACGATGATGCTGTCGATCATCGACGATGCCCTGATCATCGCCACCACCTCCGGCGATGGCGATGATGACTCTTACGAGAACTCCCGCGCGGCGGCGCGCAGCCTCGCCCAGACGGAACTGGAAAACACCATCGACGTGCCCGTGATCCTGCGGAAGAACCAGGGCGAAGAGGTATCGGTCATGGTGGCCCGCGATCTCGATTTCTCCGGCGTCTACCGGCTGAAATGATGGAGAGGAACATCCCGCCGCAAGACAGGCCCGTGCCCCCGGCGCTGGCCTCTCACCTGGCCCCGCTATCGCCCTTCTTAGAGCGCCACGACGTTCTGGAAATCTGCATCAATCGCCCCGGCGAGGTCTTCGTCGAATATGCCCAAGGGACATGGGAGCAGGTCGAGCTGCCCGACCTGACCTATGCCTTCCTGACCGGCCTCGTCGCGACCGTGGGCACGTTCTCGCGGCAGAAGGTCAACGAGACGACACCGCTCCTCTCCGGCTCCCTGCCGCAGGGCGAGCGCATCCAGATCGTGCTGCCGCCTGCCGTCCCGGCGGGCACGGTCAGCATCACCATCCGCAAACCGGCGCAGCGGACCTTCACGCTAGACGAGCTTTTGGGTCAGGGCATGTTCGAGGGCGTCAGCAACGCCCCCTCCGCCCTGTCAGACGAAGATGAAGCCCTCCTAGACCATCACCGCGGCGGCGACTGGAAGACCTTCCTGCACGCCGCCGTTCTGGCGAAGAAGAACATCCTCGTCTCGGGCTCCACCGGATCGGGCAAGACGACCTTCTCGAAGGCGCTGATCCCGCTGATCCCGACCGAGGAGCGGCTGATCACCATCGAGGACACCGTCGAGCTGGAGCTTCCGCAGCCCAACGTGGTGCGGATGATCTATTCCAAGGGTGGTCAGGGTGAGGCCAGGGTCACGGCCCGCGGCCTGCTGGAAAGCGCGCTCCGGATGCGGCCCGACCGCATCTTCCTGCAGGAGCTTCGCGACGCATCGGCCTTCTACTACCTGCGCAACGTCAACACCGGGCATGGCGGGTCGATCACCACTATCCACGCCGACTCCGCCAAGCTCGCCTTCGAGCAGCTGGCCCTTCTGGTGAAGGAAAGCGAGGCGGGGCGTGACCTCAAGCGCGATGAGATCAAGGACATGCTCTACCAGATGGTCGACGTGGTCGTGCAGATCAGAAAGACCGCCGCCGGGCGCAGGGTCACCGAGGTCTATTTCGATCCCCGCAGGAAGCTGGGGGATGCCGCATGATCGTCCAGAACTGGCATCGCCTTGGCACCCCCGCACGGGCTGCCGCGATCTCGGCCGCGGTGGTCTTTGCCGTGGCCGGTGGGCTCGTCACCGCCGCCTATGTCATGCAATGGGGGCTGAAGGTTCCGCTCCACCTGCCCCGCGATCTGCTGCTTTGGCCGCAAGCAGCACTGGCCGGATACACCGAGCCCGAGACGGTCAAATGGATCAAGCTCTCCGGCTATGCCGGGCTGCTGCCGACCATCGTCATCGCCGCCGCCATCCTGAAAGCGCAGCCGAAGCCTGACGTGCATGGCCGCGCCGAGTTTGCACGCGCCCGCGACATCCGGCAGGCGGGTATGCGGTCGAAAGCCGGTCTGATCGCGGGTTTCACTGGCTCCCTGCCCACCAGCCACTATGGCAAGCGGGTCGACAAATGGGGTCGGGCAATCGAGCAAGGCGGCGCGGTCAAGATCCAGAAGGCCGGGCATCTGACCCCCAAGAACCTGCTGATGTATGGCGGGGACGAACACGTCCTGCTCTATGCCCCGACCCGGTCCGGCAAGGGCGTCGGCGTGGTGATCCCGAACCTCCTCAACTGGCCGGACTCCGCCGTGGTCCTGGACATCAAGAAGGAGAACTGGACCCTGACCGCGGGCTTCCGCAAGGCGGGGGGCCAAGAGGTGTTCCTGTTCGATCCCCTCGATCCGGATGGTCGCACGCATCGCTGGAACCCGCTCTCGACGGTCCGGCGCGGCACCGATTACCAGATCGAGGATCTTCAGCGGCTGGCCGACCTGTTCATCCCGGTGGCCTCGAAAGATCCGTTCTTCGACCGGGCGGCACAGACGGCCTTTGTCGGCGTCGGCGGCTATTTGGCCGAGACGCCGGAACGGCCCTTCACCCTGGGGGAAATCTACCGCCAGCTCACCCTGACCCCGGATTTCGTCCAGACCTTCCAGAAGCGGATCGAGGGCAGGAAAGACTCCGGGCGTCGGCTGTCGCTTCAGACCGTCGCGACGCTCAACGACTTCCTGTCGAAGAGCGAAAACACCTTCGAGAGCGTGAAATCCACGATCACCGCCAATCTCGGTCTCTTCGCCAACCCGATGCTCGATCGGGCGACCGCCGCGTCGGACTTCGCCTTCGCCGATCTGCGCCGCAAGCGGACGACGATCTATGTCGGCATCACGCCCAACAACCTCGGTCGCCTCGGGCCGCTGATGAACCTCTTCTTCCAGTCCTGCGTCGATGCGAACATGCAGGAGCTGCCCGAGCACAATCCGGCGCTGAAATACAAGATCCTGCTCTGCATGGACGAGTTCGCGTCGGTAGGCGAGCTTCCGGCCTTCAAACGCGGCATCGGCTATTTCGCGGGCTACGGGATGAAGGTGCTGACCATCGTCCAGACCCCGGCCCAGCTGGCCGACATCTACGGCCAGGACGGCGCCGATGCCTATATGGACAACTCCGGCGTCAGCATCGTCTTCACCCCGAAGGGCGTGAAAGAGGCGCGCAACCTGTCGGAACGGCTCGGCACCCATGGCGTCGAGGCCCGCAGCGAGTCCAAATCCAAATACCTCGCCAACCGCAAGGGCACGACCATCAGCCACAGCGAGCAGAAACGCTCTCTCATGCTGCCGCAGGAGCTGCTGCAAATGGACCAGAGCGAGGCCCTGGTCTTCGTCGCCGGACACCCACCGATCCGGGCGAAGAAGATCAGGTTCTATGCCGAAGCGACGCTTCTCGAACGCTCCAAGGTACCGCCGCCCGTGGTCCCCACAATCGGCCGCAACGCCATAGGTGAAGCCGTGGCTTCCCTCAGAAACGAAAACGCTGCCCTGCGCGAGAGCATCTCCGTCCTTCAGGACAAGGTAGACAAGCTGGCCGGTCTGAAAGCTATCCAGGCCGCGAACGTCGCCAATGGCGAACCTGCCGAAGTGCCGATGACCGACGAGGAGATCGCCAACCCGGAGGGCATCTCCTTCGACCGGCTGGCCCTGAGCGGGCAGAAGGCACAGGCGAAAATCAAGGAACTGAACAAGGCCGGACAGGTCGGAACACGCAACGGCACGGCGGACATCCTCGCCGCCCTCGGCTGTGATGTCGCCCCCGCGAAAGCCGAAAGGAAACGGAATGCCTGAGACGGACAAGAGCACGAGCTTCACGCTCTCCTACGCGCACACCGACAAGGAAGAGCGTTTCACCTCGGCCGCCGCCGCAGGGCGTGCCTTCGCGGATGCCGATGCCAGCCAGCACCCGCGCGTGATCGAGTCCACCGACAAAGGCGCGCGCACCGTCGCCCGCACTGTCAGTACCGGCACGGACATCCAGAAATCCGTTCCCACGCTGGACAGCGTCCGCAAGGATCTCACCGACCTCAATCGCGATGGCGCAGCCCCTTCCCGCATGACGCAGACCAACATGGACTTCTGGACCGGCTATCATGATCGGGTCGCGGAGAAGGCCAGCCCGGAGAAGAAGTCAGCCGACCAGGGCTCGATCTCGCCAAGCGAGAGACAAAAGGCCAAACCGGATCAGGATCGCTTTGACCTGCCTGTCAGCTACCACGACAGGTTTCTTGTCACGAAGGCACAGGGTCAGCAGGACCTCTACCGGTCCTATGATGACGCCCGGCCCGCGATCATCGACAAGGGCGAACAGCTCAGCACCCGAAACGCGGATCGCGGGACCGCAATGGACATGATCGAGCTGGCCGCGCATCGCGGCTGGCAGAGCCTGAAGGCGAAGGGGCCGGAAGAGTTTCGGCGCGAGATGTGGATCGAAGGCACCGCCCAGGGCTTGAAGGTTCAAGGCTACCGCCCCACTGAGAAGGATCAGGAGGAAGCCAACCGCCGGAGCCAGATGATCGGGGAACGTGCCATCGAGCGGACGGACCGTGCCCCCATTTCCGCCAATGCCAAGACGACCGACCGCGAAGACCGGCAGGCCGCGCCGCGCCAAAGCTACTCTGACGGCATCTCCGGCAGGATCACCGACCTCGGCACCGCCCCCTATCGCAACCGCGAAGGGGCTGATCCCGTGCCTTTCGTCGCCCTGACCAACAAGGCGGGCAAGGAAGAGCACATCTGGAGCGTCACCCTCCCTGCCGCGCTCGACAAGCATGACCTGAAAGTCGGAGACCACGCGACGTTCTTTTCTCCCGGCGTCGAGCCCGTGACCTACAAGACCAAGGACCAGAAGACCAGCGAGGAAGTCGAACGCCAGGGACACCGCCGCCTCTGGGACGCCAAGGACATCGAGCGCGAAGCACAGCCGCAACGCGCGGCACAGGGCAAATCTGCGGCGAAGGCAACCACTGAGGAAACACCGATGGCCGCCAAGCAGCGCGAGCAGGACACCAAGTCGGACCGGCTCGAAGACCGGATCAAGCGCTACGAACCCGGCGACCATGCCGCCAAAGGTCCGGCCAGCGTTCTGGCTCACATGGACGCGCGGCTCCGGGCGGAAGGGGTTTCGGAAAAGGACCGTGAGACGGCCCGCGACCATGCCGCAAAGTTGCTGTCACAAAGCATGAAGGCCGGAAGACAGGTCCGTGTCCAGAAACTCGCCAACGTCACCAAGGAACAAGAGGCCCAGGTGCGTCCGGATACAGCCAAGGAGATAAGACCTGTTCCTGAGCGTCAGATGTCGGATCAGACCAAAGGCAGCCGCTCGAAGTAGAACCGCCGGGCGGCATCGCTCGCTCCTGCCTCTTTGTCAAAAGCAAGGCCTTAGATTTAGCGGCCTTCGCCGATACGGACCCTCGCTGCGCCGCGCTCGAACTCACCCTATCCGGACGAACCTGCCATTCGCCGCACGCGCAGTCTGCGGCGTGTCGAGCGTCGGCAATGCGCAGATAGCGACATTTGCAAACTGACGCGGTGAGGGTACCGTTGAAGGAAAACGCGGCCCTGACCTGCCGTTCGCCTCGTGGCCGAGCGCTGCGGTGAAGCTTCGCGAGACCGGCCGTTCGTCCATCGTGCAGCATTTTGGAGGGTGAAGGTCGGCTGTGCGGGATAGAGCTGTCGGTGATTGGAGGAAAAATTTTTAAACTACCCTTCGGACACTATTCTTAAATCATGAACCCATATAGTCAGATGACCTAAGCCTTCTTGTGTCTGGCCCATTTGGCTTGTTGAAAAAACCCAGCAGACGACTTTCAGCTTTGGCTCGCTCCCAGTCGTGCTTAAGAAGCCGGGCAGTTTGGGCCAAGAACTTTCTTCTCAAGAAGTCATCAGGTGTCTCTACGGCCCTGTGGAGAGTTTCAAGGATGTCATTGTCATCCTTGTCATTGGGATTGAGGCGAATCTGGAACTCTCCAATAATTAAAATAAAATCAGGTGATTGAGTGTCTTTTCTCAACATCAACTTTACCGCTTCGGTCGTAAGCTGTCGTATTCGGACACGCCACTCCTTGCGCTCTTCAACTACATCTTTTGAGTAACCAGACGCCTTCGCTGTTGCGTATGCAACGATGACCGAAACAAGTGCGCTAAGGATAATTGTGTATAACTCATTCATATTTCGTGATATTCTCTTGTAATACTCTGACTTGGCTCCGCTCGCATGAAGATAAGCTGGTCTCGCGGTCGATCATAGTCCAGAAATAAAATAAACCAGATGATCACCTTGAAGGCAGTAATGGATCTGAATTCGACCTGCGGCGGTGCGGCAGAGGTTCGGCTTGCCGCCTCGAGGGCGGGTCGCCTACGTCCCTGAGCCGACGTTCGTGCGAGCCAGGGTGGATAACCGGTGTCAGTCCTTTACGGCGGTCGCTTGCTATCCCTTAGTTGAAATTACTGGACTCGAATCGTCCTGGCGGTGACCATCGAAGTCACTACTAACCGGGAGGATAGAAATTGCCGGACTATTACGTGAATTCAAACGCTCAAGGTAATGGCGACAATGAAGTGCATCGGAGCGATGAGGTAGGCTGTCAAAATCCAGCGTCATCGTGGAACAGGGTTTCACTCGGCTGGCATTCGGACTGCCACTCAGCTGTTTCTGCCGCAAAAGCCAAAGGCTACAATGCCAATGGATGCTTCTATTGCGCAAACGCTTGCCACACAACTTGAGCATTCAGGGGGTGATTGGTCAAGATCTAACCGAAAAACTGGCTAGGTCTTGGCTTGCCCAAGCGCAGATCTATTTTAGTCGAAACGCTGCCTTCCGCCATCCAAAATGGTGCATCCTTCAGGAGACACGACTGGAGAGCCCGGCCCGTACCGGCCATTGATTCCGGGCGGCGATGCTGCGGCGCAGCTTCGCCAATCCAGACCTTCGCAAGGTCATTTGAGTGCTCCATTTGCGCCATGGAGAATGACCTCCGCCAGAATAGCAACAGCCCGGGTGTTGGGAGGGCGAAACACCAAGATCGGGATTCTTGCACTTTGATCGTCTAATTCTGTCGAACTTCACGACGCTTCGTGAGATCGATCCCAACAACTTGAATGTTTTCGATGGCTGCTGGTTTGAAGTCACTGTCCGTTGAAAGCAACTCGAGACCATATTTCTGCAAGGCTTTGACAAGTTCCTCATAGTCAAGCCGTTCTCCGGTGGGAGTCTGCCAGTGCTGCTGTTTTCCTCGTGAGACAAGCAGGAACACACCGTTTTTATTACCTTCGTCTCGAAGGTAGTCACCACAGAGTTGGTCACGCAACTTCTCGAATAGCCGCGGCCCTGACCACTTGTTGTCAGCAATCTTTAACTCGACGGGAACCATTCCCTGAATGCCCGCACGCATGAAACGAATGTCCGTTCGCTGCTTGTTCGGCATTTCGTCCTCCTGAGAGATGGAATAGCGACCCTGCGAGCGCCTTTGAAGTTCACCTGCAAGGTAGTTACGGAGCTTTGTTTCCTCATTGGTCTCGATGATAACTTCAGCGGGGCTGAAATCCCCATCTTCATATTCATATTTCAGATCGAGAAGCCGACTGACGGCGATGTCGAACAGTTCGCGTGGGTTAGTCGGTGTGCATTCCAACTGCGATGCAAACTCGTTCACTCTATTGACTGACCATGGTGTATCGGCATCTGCCTTTGCACGCATGATCGCCTGCCCTGTTCGCCATGCTCGTGCTTGTTCAGTCGGTGCAGCCTGCGCGATTTCCATCAAAGCATCGAATGTCTCCTTGCCCGGAATGTCGCGTAGCGCTTCGTAGATGTGACCGCGCGCATCTTGAGCGTCGTCTCTGGAGTTCGGACTGTAGACACCGCCTCCTGCTCGTTCGATGTCTTCATCAGGCCGAATATGTTCGTGCATGAGCTTATGGAGGTCGCTCAAATGCTGGGCGGCAACATGGTTTTTCCGCACGCCAATGCCCTGATCCCGGCGAGAACCGTTGAGGGCGTTAATGAAGCCAATTGCAAGTTCGGTGGCTTCTTCGCGCTCCAGCGCCGCCAGTGCCTCCGACAGACGTTCGATGGCGGGTGCAGGATCGACAGACACCCACGCCGCATACCAAAGATGGATGTGCGTGTCCGGCGTTGTACTGGCATCGATCTTCCCTAAACACAGTGATGCCACATCCCCGTCCGGAATATCCTCGCACCGCAAGATTGCGCCGAGTGCGATCCCAAGCGGCTGAACGAAAACCGGATTCCGGGTGCGGAGATGTTCAAGAAGGTGTGGTGCGAGTCGTTCGCCGTACCACGGTGCATCCCACGCGAGGTCGTTCATCACATAATGCGGGGGATCGTCGGCGGTCACGTCGAACAATTCCCATTCAGCTTCCCGACCGACGACATCCAACGTAATCTCGGGATACTGGTCCGCGAACAGCTTGAACCAGGATGGGAAGCCGTTCAGTTCGCAGAACAGATAGCGAGCTGCTCGCCGCGCTTCGTCGTCCGAAAGGTCGGCGGGCCAGCTTTCGATTTCGCGGGCTTCTATCTCAAGACCGGACAAGCCCATAATCTGAAGGCGTGGATAGGAGTTTCCTTTCTCTCCTTTTTCCGAAGCCAGCACCGGATTGAACCGCCGCCACATCGCCATCAGCCCGTCCCGCATCGCTTCGGCGGTTTCCTGTCCGAATTCCTCTGCGAGACTTCGCCAATTCGTCTGGCTCCATTTGCTGTTCGACCCTCTGTGTTCGCGCATACGATCGAAGAGATACCCCTGCGAGTTCCAAAAGTTTCCCTCGGGCGGCGGCTCGACCTCACGCACATGATCGAGGTGCATAGGCAGGTGTTCGCGCCATCCTGCACGTGCAGCAGCGTTGGCTTCTTCGCGTGCCCTTTGACGCCTTTTCCAGCTAGCTTCGGAACGCTTGTAGCGCTTCTCTTCGTCGCTTTCTGGTGGTGGATTGAGTAGGCGTTTGAGCAATTCGGATAGCTCTGCATTCCCTTTGACGGTTGCCCATAGTCGCCTGCGGATCGCGGGCGGTCGGCCCGCTTCGAGGTACAGGCTGAATGCAAGTGTCAGAGCCACCATCTTGTCATCTTGAAATTCCTTATCCGAAATCCATGCGATGGCTTCTTCAATATCTTCGGCGGTGAAACGCCATTGATCACGATAGAAGCGCGCACGCCACCAATCGGTTACGCGTTCTCCATCGCCGCGCTGATTGAAGGATCGAACAGTCTCGATGTCGTGCCAGAACAAGGCGGCATTGAGTTCGCGCCACGCCGGAACTAGCTCACCAAGTCTGGACTTGGAGTCGCGAATATCGTAATCTTGGGCGAGCGTAACTGACGCAATAATGCTCAAGGCGGGTTCTTGGAGCGCAAGCGGATTGCGCTCTTCAACAAGGCGCTCACAGGCCGGAATGCCAAAATTCAGCATCCACGCATTGTCTTTTGATACCTCGAAGTATCGACGCTCTATGTACGGCTCTGCCTTGAGGTTCCGCGCTGTCCTCGAAACGATTGCGAAGGTGTCCTCGACCGAACAGGCGCGCACATAGCCTTGCATCGCCCGGTTGATACCGTCCGCGCTGTATCGCTCCCCTCCGCCAGCCTTTTCAACCAGCCCCATGACAAGATCGCACGAAAGATAACGCGCACCGAAGGTTTCAATGAAATCCGCCAGTTCGCGCCGCTCCCCCAACGCAGGGTCCTTGGCGATGGCCTCGACTGCCGATTTAATCTGCGCATCTGTACCAACAGCAGAAATAGCCCGCATTGCGGCGAAGCGGGTGTATCGGGACTGGCCCGTCTTGCCGGCAGCAGCGAGGGCAACATCGGCGAGGTCTGCGAGCAAGCCGATTTCGATGGAGCGCAAGACGAATCTTTCAACCTCGCCGTGGCTGCCGTACCGCTCATGGATGGACCGAAAGACATCGCTTAGCTCCGGCGAGATAAGCCTTTGTAGCGTCGCAAGGTCGAAGGACAGTGACGGCTCCGGTGTAGCCGCACATTTCGCGCAAAATCGTTCCAGCAGCTTCGTCCGGTCTTCTGCCTGGAGGGATGCCGGATCGCCGCCCTCAAGGAGAATCTCGGGCCAGTCACGGAGAAGACGGGTTCGGATGGCTGTATCGAACAAGGCAAGCCATGGCAGGATCGGTCGCAAGCTGGGTATCACGATTTCGACCCCGTACTGGGTCTTGAAGAACAGTCCTTCGACGTGGCGCGACTGCCCCAGTTTGATGAGTTCGTAGAACCACTGAGCCGCCAGAAACTCGCGGCTATCACGATGGTCAAACCGCACAAAGCCGTAGGTTTCAGGCTCAAAGATCGGCAGTTCGAGTAGGGCCGAGCACTCTGTAGGCATCCAGTCAGCGTGCACGTCGCTTACCGCAAAACCGTCGTCGTGGTCGGTTTGGTCCGGAACGATGATCTTTGCTTGGTGCGTTAGGGCAACGGTTGCTGCAAGTTTCATTGCCCCTGTGAGCGCCTTATCCGGTGTCAAATCGACACGCGTGCTTCGATTCAGATCATGTTCTTTGAGTTTGCGCTCGATATTGGCCTCAACGATTTCTCGCCTGTTGCCTAAACGTCGTTCTTTGCGCCAGAAAGCAATAATGTCATCGAGGTCTTTAGGGCGGCCCGCCAGATTCTGAAAGTCACGACGCACGATTTCTGAGATAAGGGTTTCTGCATCTGGCGTTCCCTTGGCGTCTGCATAGAGACGCATTTGGTCGGGTGTCAGGTGCCGAAGCGTATAGTAGGTGATCGGCGATTTGTGCTCCGCATCCACAGCGTCTGGTTCTGGATCGTCAAGGAAATCATCGACGTCTGTGTCGTCCGTGCTGTTGGACTGATCCGCTTCCTTTGGCTTGTTGTAGGGAAACAGGCTATCGACGCGGGCAGCATCATCTGTCGGTCGCCAAGCACCGACGCGGCTGGTCAGGATGATATGCGTTCTCTGGAGGTTGTTTCTGATATGGGGGCTCAATGTCCTGAGTGCCTTGTCAAACGCTGCTGGTCCGTCAAGGCGCGCCTCGTCAATAGAGTCGAGGAAGATCCAAATCTCTTCATCTTTTGAAACGGCGTCATTGAAGGAAGCGAGATCGCCGTCGCCCTCAAAGACAATATCGGAAAAGCCGGATGCGAGATATTCGAGCCGGATGAAAAAGGCTGGCTTACCCTCCCCACGCAGCTTGCGGCATTGTTGCGCGATTTCCCACGTCTTGCCCGTGCCTGCGGAGGACAGAAGGACGACGCGGTGCTGCTTGATGATGTCGGGCCATGTCGGAAGTGAGAGGTGCCCCCACGCAATCTGTGCCTCGATGTCTGCCTGTGCGACATCCAGCAGGCTAATCTCGACAAACTGTCGGCTAAGTTCGACGTAGTTGCTGGCGTTAGGCATAGCGTGGCACCGAGGGTTATTGATGTCATTCGGCGGCGAACATCCGACGATACAGCTTCGCCGTCCAGTTGCATTGTCAATTGCCGAGGTTTTTTTTGGGAAGATGGGCCCAAATTTGGTGGCTTTCGGAAAACCTGTTGCCGCCTTTTTCAGTAGGATCCTATCAGATTCATCCGCCGTCTATGCGAGGGCTGGCAGTGATCATGCGGCAGCGCTTCATGCTGATTGGCAATGTCATCATTCCCATGGATGGGCTGCAAGACTCGCACCTGCAGCGAAAGTCCGCTTCCGCCGGGGACCTGCGGACGGCACCAGTTGATGCCAGGACCTCTCGAATGTCCAGACTGGGCTGGGAACGGCCGAATGCCGCGGCCGCGAATTTTCGGCATGGACGCGGATAGTTCGGGCTTAAACTTGCCATTCTCCGCTGATCGACCGAACGGCAGGTTTTGAAATTTGCGAGGCCGTCGACGGGCTGTTGCAGCCCTCGCACACCGCAACAGCCTCTATCGTTGACGACCACCCCTGCCTGGGTTCCCCTTTGACAGATCCTGCTGACGCTCTGGGCGATCGACCGCGTTTTCGCGTCCGCGCGACCCGGAGCGCGTAGCGCCCTGCCCCACCAGAGAGCGCGCAATCTCTGCGCGTTGCGTGGTTGTCTCGGTCAGTCGTGCTGCAAACCGTTTGGTTTCCCGCGCCAAATCACGATCCTTCGGGTCGGCGGATCCAGCCAAGATCGTTGCGGCTTGATCATACGTCGCCATCACCCTGTTGCGCCGCGCGATCAACGCGTCATCCCATGCCTTCTGCGGCAAGCGACCACCATTGTCTTCGAGATCGCGTCGAACCTGGCGCATCTTCCGGGCATCGGCCAAAGGCTTACCGCCCCGCTGCCTGATCTTGTAGACCGGCGTGACCTCGCCCCGACGCGCTACGCCGCGGGCATGGCGGGGAGTGGATTCCGCCTCGATACCGCGGGTCCGGAGATTCTCGGCAAACGTGTCCCGCAGGCGCTGCAGATCGGCTTTCCGCAGGTTCAGCTTCTGACCGTCCTCGCCAACGGTGCGCAGCGTCAGGTGCACATGGGGGTGGTGCGTATCCGTGTGCAGGGCCATCGCATAGTCGTGCCGCCCCTGGAACTCCTGCCTCGCCAACGCCCTGACTGCATCTTTCACCGCCTCCGCATTCGACGTGCCGGGCATCGAGAACATGATGCTGGTCGTGATCCTGGTGCGATCCGTGGCAGAGCCTTCGCGGCGATCCTCGTCATGCTTCTCCATCCACTCACGAAAAATCGCGCCGACCTGTTGCCGCCCGTTGAAGGCCTCCCCCCGGTCGTTCTCGACCTCGATCTTTCCGTTCCGGCTGATGTAGGCGAGATGCTCCGAGGCTCTAACCGCTTCCGACGCTCGGCTGACCTTGATCGGATTGCCAGACTTGTCGTTTTTGGCGGGCTTGGACACCTTCACCATGACCTCCGGCACGCCTTTGACGACACGCGCCAGCCGGGCCTTGTCTGCCGCCGAAATCGTCTGTGCCTGCGCAGTTGCACGATCCGCATCCTCGGCGCCGGCCATACGCTTTCTGCTCCGGCTTTCGACGGCTCCCCCAGCCGGTTTGTTCAGCTTCCTGTTGACCTCTGAGTCCCAGCAGTCCTGAAACCCCAGCTCCGACTTGAAGTCGCTCATGGCTGCTCACCTTCCCCGGACTGAAACCGGAAGCGACCTTCTGCATATACGCTGAGCGCCATGCGCAACTTGGCGACGTCCTGGCGCAGGCCCTCGACTTCAGCCTTGGTCAGATCTGCGCCTGCCCCCATGAGCACACCACGGTTCAGCGCATAGGCAATCTGGTTGGCGTTGACGGCCAGGCCGCGAAGCTGGCGATAGGCGGCACGCACGCCCCGTCTCTCGCCCGCCACCATCTGCGGTGCATTGCGCATCCGAGCCGACAGCAAAGCGGCAGCCCAAGTGGATGCTGTGACGCCTTGGGAGCGCGCCTCTTCCTCCAGATCCTGCCGCACATCGGCAGCCAGTCGCACCGTCACCTTGCCCTCCCGCCGCGCGCGGGATGTCGGTCGGCTTGGCGGCGGCGGCGCGGCCTCGTCCCCATCCAGCGCCAGACCGATCAGACGCCCCAGGAAGACCGACACCGTTTGCCCTTCCGATGCCGCCAAGGCCGCCAGCTGGGCATGGCGCTCAGGCGGCAGGTAGGTCATCGCGGCTTTCTTCTTCGTCGGCATTCTAACTCAAAGGTGCATTACTTGCTGGCGCTTAGCCTATCCTGCATTAGTCACAACCCTAGCCCCAAACGTGGTCCCGGACCACGTTTTCCGCGTTCATCGTCAAGGCTGGGCAAGATGTCGCCGCGGGTCGGAGATGGGGTCCACGCCCCCATCGAAGATGCATGATACCACGCTGCTTCCAACGAAAAACGCACCGTGCGGGGGCGGTGCGTTTCGATCCGTCAGGCCTGCTTTGCCGAGCGCTAGCCCCAGAGGAGCAGCAGGCGATTGCGCGGGGTGACACGGAAGACGAGGCTATCGAGGTAGAAGGACAACGCGCTCAGGACAACGAACACGCCGGCCATCAAAACCGGCGCGATGACCGGATAAACGAACGGGATCTTATCGACGGCATCAACGCCATAGCCGGTAAAGATCATCACCGCCCCGGCCAGCGCGGCGACCAAGTGCAGCACCATCAGCACCGTGAGGGCCGCCTGAACCGGCGTGCGGATCAGCAGCATTGCGTTCCAAAGCGCGATCTTCACCATCTCTTTTCCTCCTCAGTCCCGCAGCAATTCCACCAGCTCGACCTCGGCCAGCGGGACCTCCGCCAGCCGCCCCTCCTCCTCGAAGCGGATGATAACGGTCCGGCTGGTCGAGGCGGGCTGATCGAGCAGGGCCCGGCCAAGCTGTCCTGCATGACGGACCAGAAGGGCGGGCGACGCGCTGGCGACGCGCGGCCGGGGCACAGTCTGAGATGAGGCCGCAGGCGCTTTGCCTGGCGCGCTCCCCTGCCCTGCCGCTTCCGCCGCGTCGAGGCTTGCATCAGGAGTATGCTTCGGTCCTTCAGCTTGGGGAACCGTGGGGGCCAGCGACACCGCAGCACCCACGTCGGGCACGGCCTCTTTGCCTTCGATCATGCCCCTCAGACGCTCGACCGTCACGCGGGAGACATCCCCGGCGTCTGTCTCGCTAAGAAACTGCCGAACGGCGGCTTCGTCCTTCTTCCAGAGCGTGTTCAAATCCGACAGGGCGCGGATCGGGGCATTTTGGGCGGCTGCATCTCGCAACGCATCCGGCATCTTGGCCAGGGAGGCGAAGCGCGACACCTCACCTTCGTTCCAGCCAAGCGCCTCGGCAATTGCGCTGCGCGACTGGCCCGCTGCCCGCATGGCGGCGACTGCCTCGGCCACCTCCAGGGTCGTCAGATCGGCCCGCTGCACATTCTCGGTCAGCTGCGCGATGCGCAGCGCGTCCGTCATCTCGCGAACGACGGCCGGGATCTTGGTCAGTCCCGCCAGCTTCGCGGCCTGGAAACGCCGCTCGCCCATGATCAGCATGTGCTTCCCGGCATCGTTGACAGGCTGCACCGTGATCGCCTGAAGCACCCCCTGGGTCCGAATGCTCTCCGCCAGCGAGGCCAGCTGATCCTTGTCGAAATGCCGACGGGGCTGCTCGGGGTCCGGCACGATGTCGTCAATCGGGATGTCGCGCTGCCCTGCCTGCGCCGGTTTGTTCTTCCGTGTCAGGGCCGCGAGATCGCCGCTTTTCTTGAGCCGGTCCAGCGTCTGCATCGTGCTGCCAAATTTCTTGTCAGTCATAGCTCAATCCTCCTTCTCGACAGCGTCGATAAACCAGTCGAAAAAGGCACCGAACTCCGCGGCGGCCTCCTTGCCGCTTGCGGTCGGCACCTCGAACACCGGGATCCCTTCCGCCTCCGCCGCCTCATAGCCGACCCGGTTCCGGATGGCATGCGGCACCAGAAGGTTGGAATAGGACTCCGCAACGGCGAGCAGCGTCTCGCGCTCGTTCTTCTTCACGGCGTCAAATCGCGACGGCAGCAGGCCCAGGAACTGGATACCCTCGTTGATCTCCTGTACCTGCACGAAGGCTTTCAGAACGCCCTCGACACCATCGAGTGAAAACCGTTTCAGCTCGATGGGCGACAGCATGAAATCCGCCGTCAATAGCGCGCCGTAGACCAGCGCCGAGAATGTCGGTGGCGTATCCATTATGCAGAAGTCCGCACCCGCTAACCCGTCCAGCGCCGCCACGGTGCCTTGCAGCACCGTATCGTCCGAACTGACGGGCACGTCGCGGTCTCCTTCGATCAGGACGACCTCGCCAGGAACGACGGAAAAGCTTGGCGCTTCGCCGCTCTCGAGCATCTGCAACGCGTTTCCGACGACCCGCGCGCCGCCCATGGCGCTGGTCAGGTTGCGTTGCCCGTCCAGATCAACGGCAATTACCGAATAGCCTGCGCGACCAAGGTAAAAGGCAATCTGGCTCGCCACGGTGGTCTTGCCGACGCCGCCCTTGTTGTTCGCGATGACGATCGTCTTCACGGTCTGCTCCTTCCTCGTCGGTCTTCTGGCGCAAGCCCCATTGGCTGAGCGCCTCCAGGACGATCTCGCCCATTGTCGTGTCCCGCTCGAAGGCCTCGCGCTTCAGGGCGCGATGCACGTCGACGGGGATATTCATGGAAAACATGCGTGTGGGATTGCGCATCGACCTCTCCGCAAAACGCAGTCGGATTTCGGCTGACATATGCGCGGCGCCCTGATGCAGGGCGACAGACCTAGGCCACAGGCCGCCGCGGCGAGACATCTGTCTCGGCGCGGCAAATTTTTCCTGAGGCCAGGCCGCGTGCCTTTAGTGGCGTCCATAGAGCCATACATATGTATGGACTTCAAACAGATGGGGCCCGCAAATGCGGGCCCCTTGCGAAGTCTTGCCGATCTGCTCAGGCGGCGCGTAAAGCCCCGCCGGCGGCGGCCGCCTCCAGAACAAAATCCGCGGCTTTCTGCGCGGCGCTCGCCGCCTTGAAGATCGCCCGCTTGTCCTCTTTCAGCACTCCGAGCCAGCTATCGAGATAAGACGCGGCCTCGTTTATGGTCGGTTCCACGCCAATGTGCGCCCCAAGGAAGCAACTACCGATTTCGGCAATCAGCTCCTCGCGGGCATAGTCCGCCTTGGTGCTACCGACCTTGAAGCGGTCCAACCGCGACCGATGCCCGGTCCAATGCGTGACCTCGTGGCAGAGCGTTGCCGTATAGTGCTGCGCAGAAATGAACGCGGACACGGGCGGCATCTGGATGCGATCTTCCGACGGGATATAGCACGCCCTTGCACCGCCATGCGTGACATTGGCCCCGACCGCCTGGAAGAAAACATCAACTTCCGGCAGGGGACGCGTGCCAAGATCCTCCTGCACCTCGGGACGGTTGTAGAATTCTTCCGGCAAGCCTTCGATCTGGTCGGCGTTGAAGACGCGATAGGCGCGGGCGTAGGGGATCGCGACCGCCTCGCCATCATCATTCTCGCGCTCGACGGTCCCGTATTTCACCACCGTCGACGACTTCTGACCTTTGCGCACATGCGCGCCGAGGTCCTTCGCCTGTTTGAAGGTGAACCAATGCGCCGAAGCAAACCCGTTGGCATGGGCGGCAAGCCAGAGCATCAGCACATTGATCCCCCGATACGGTTCGCCATTCGCCCGCAGCGGGAATGTGCCGCCCCGCTCGCCACCAGACCACGGCTTGCGCCAAGGCGAAACGCCCGCCTCCATCGCCTCGATGATCTGGTTGGTGACGTGCTGGTAGATGTCGAAATCCGATTTAGCCATTTGTGGCCTCCTTCAAGGTGAGACGGGGAGGCTTGGTGCCCTCCTTCCGCCGATGGGCTGCGCCTCGGCCACCTGATCCGACCGAAAACGCATGTTTTCGGCGGAACAGAGTGGGAGAGGGCGAAGCCCGACCCACGGGCCTGAACCGGACAGTCAAAGGATCGGAGACGAGGTTGGTGCGGCCCGCAGGCCGGAGGCCGAGGACACGGTCCTCGTCGGAGACGACGCGCCTGCGCGGCGCTTGTCTTTTGACTTTCCGGGGCAGGTCTGTTGGGCGGACAAGATCAAAGGAAACAGCCAGGGCGGGGGTGAGCGGGCGCACGCCCGTCGATCCCCTGTCCTGACCTCTGATGACATGTGACCCGCGCAAACTGCGCAGGTCTCTTCTGATCTTTGCGGGAAGGTCAGCTGGCCGAGGCCGACGACGGCCATCAGCCCTCCTCCGGTGGCCGATCCAGGTTGCGGGAATAGCTGACCTCGACCTTCAGGAAGCCGGGGGCGCTGAGCGCGACCGAGATCTTGAGGTTCGCCATGGTGGAAAGGCTTCGCAGGATTGAGCGCAGACGGGCGATGATCTTGTTCATTGTGGTGCTCATTTCGATGTTGGACGACTTCGGGAGACCACCGCGACGGCCCAGACCGGACGGGTGCACCGCCTGCGGTCGCAACAAAGCGCAGCGCAGTGGAGAAGGGCTCGCCCTTGCACCGGGACGTGGCCGACGCATGCTCTCCCAATCAAATCGCCACACCGCGAAGGCGCTGCCGCACACTGGCGGATGCCCGAACCTGCGCGTTCCTTTCTGCGTGGTTTTGCCGCCCCGAACCGATCGCGAAATGCGGGCCAGACCTCTGGCCGAGACGGAGGCCCCTGAGCGACCATTCGGCCGCGCTGAGGGCTGGCTCGGAGAGACAGACCGCAGCGCCCTTGGTCGAAGGGAGCGCGGGGGTGTCCGGCACGGGGTGGAGGTCGGCACCGCCGGCCGGAACCTCGGCACGCGGTCCCGCGCCAGCGCGGGATTCGCCCAGACCCAACGTCCCGCCGCGGTTTCCCACAAGCCCCTCTCTCGATACTTGGGGTCTCGTTCGGGGCCTGCTTCGGCCTGAAACTCCGCTCCCAAGGTCGCTCCATTCCAGGCTGGAAAACCGCTCGCCCCCATCCGTCCGTCGCAAATCGACCCGGCGGAAATTTGGAGCTGAATTGCAGTCCCAGTGCGCCATCCAAACGAGGAATACGCGTCAAAGCTGATCTTCAGCGGCCCCCCAAAAACTGAGACACATTCAAAAACTTATCGACTTTCAGTGCCTTGCCCTGACGTTGATTGGCGTCTTTCCGCGCAACGAAGGAACAGCAAGGTTCAACCTGAGCCTGATTCAAAGTAGCAATTCCGGGCTTGGTTCTTGGTGGTGAGTACCCACGGTGACCGCTTTTCGCGACTGTCTCAGTGACGCTGCGAAGACCCGCGTCATGGGTTCATGACCGAGAGCCAGCATGACGTTCTCAGCCGACCGCTTCTTCCTGAGCGGCGAGCCGACACGACCCGTTGCGCCGCCGGTCACCCAACCTGTGGCACGACACAGACGGACCAAGAAGGAGGCATAAATGGACCAATCGAGCGAGGCTGTCCGACAACCGAAGCGCGCCCTGCTACTCGGCAACAAGGTGCGCCAGTTCATCAAACGCGGGGGCCGCCTGCGCTACGAACCCCACAAAGACCCTGCGAACGGCAAAACCGTCTGGGTCGTCATGGGTGTCTTCCCGGACGAGACGGAAGAGCCGGTGTTCACGACGTCGTCCGGCGAGCACAAGCACTTCCGCTCGGCCGATGCCATGATCCAGTATCACAGCCAGATGTGCCCGGATGAGGATGTGCTGATCGTTCCTATACCTGCGAGCCATTAGCTCACGGATTGGAATGGCCCCTTCTGGGGCCATTTCGCCGTGACAGCGGCTCCCGCGCGGATAGCGCCAGTCCTACTGCGGCAGGGCCTCGGGCTCTGACGCGGCAGGACACCAAAAGGCCCGTCCCAAACGAAACAACCCCGCCGAAGCCGGGCCGGAACGCCCTTTCGCCGGTCAGGGAAATGATCTTCAGTCCGTCCCTTCCAACGGCTGGAAGGCAACCCGAGAGGACGGGAAGAAAGGGCCGCGCCGTGCGCGACCCTCTCTCGGTCATTCATCCGATGCCTTCTTCGCCGGATCGGCGACCCGCATCACGGTCAGTCCCTTTGCCTCGGCCTTCTGCCCGAGGTTCAGCGCCACCCCGTTGCCGCCGAAGAGCACAACACCCGTCGCGGCGAAATTGTCGTCGAGCATCTCATCGTTGCACTTGAACGGAGCCGCCCGCCCATGTGCGGACCAGCGCGGATCGAAGCGCGCCTGCGCGACGCCGCGCGCCCGCGCCCACCGTGCGGCGATCATCTCGGCGCCATGCTTGCCGCCCTTGTGGCAGAGAAAGATCTCCTGGTTACGGTTTTGCCGGATGCGCTGCCGAACCTTGTCGAGCGTGTTGAAGATGAGGTCGATATCGGTCCAGTCGGTGGCGCCCGAGACGATCAGGGGAACCCCCTCGACTTTCGACTTCTCGGCGGTTTCGCGATCATGCTGTTCGAGCAGCTGCCGCGCCTCGAAGACCGCCCCGGTCTCTTGCGCCCGGACGCTTGCGCGCGACCCGGCTGCCGGGATGAAGGCGTGGCCCGTCTCGACCTCGTAGCATTCCGCCGCCGCCTCGCTCATCACCTCGATGGCGCCGACGATCTCGCGCAGTTGCACAAAGCGCGCCTGCGCCTCTTCGAGCGCGGTCTCGGCGATCTCCGATCCATCGTGAGATTTTGCCAGCGCGCCGATCTTGTCGGCGGTGCGGTCGACCTCCTTGCCGAGCGCCACCTTGCGGCGCTGCAGGATCGTCGCCAGCCCATGGGCCAGCGGTTCGATTTCCGCTTCAAGCCCGGTCCCGCGCAGCGGCCCGAGCAAAGACTCGAAGCTCTCGCGGATGATGCGGTCGGTCAGGACGTGATCCTCCGGGATCGGCAGCTGCGCGTCCTTCTCGGTCAGCCCGAAAAGCTCGATGGTCTCGTAGGTGTTAACGGTGTCGTAAGCCATGTTCTTTCTCCAGATATTGGGTTCGACCACCACGTGAGTGTGGTGGCATGGCCGAATGTCTGGTTTCCGAATCTGCCCGGGTCAGGGACGGCGCAGCCGCCGGCTTGCCGGGCGCAAAAGTTTTCCGAGCGCAGCACCCGACACACGCGCACCCTCACGCACGGGACCGCCCCGCGCCACGGGCTCTGCCCTCGCCGAAAAGTTTTGCGATCCTTGACGCGGGCTGATTTGGGGGCCATCCGGAGGATATGCTTCCACGCTCATGTGTGTGTGTTTTGACGGTAGGTTTGCCCGACCCGAGCAGGCAAACGGCCCGACCGGACGCGGGAGACGGATGAAGCGGCGGGATCGTTTTGCCCCGCAAAACAGACCTGAGCGCAATCCGGCGGAGCGGCCGGGGAGGGACGTGCTCGCGAGGCGGGCAAACCGGGACGCCAAGCGCAACGCCGCGGTGAGGCCGCATGGCCGAATGCGCGATCGGCCAAGGGCCGATATCTCCCCTGCGACACGCGAAGCCGAGCAGGGGAGAGCCGTCAGGCTGGCGGTGACCACCGCGCCGCATGCGAGACGCGTCGATCACGTTTGAAGCTCGCCACCTTCGGGCCGACCTTCCTGGTCTGCGTCCTTGCGGCACACTCCACGTAGGCTGTCAAAGCGCCTCGATGTCTCGTCGCGCGACCGCTGCGAGTTTCGGAAGGCCTGCCCGGGTGAGATCGAGAAGAAACTCGCTCACGGTCATGCTCGGGTTCCTGTACCGGCGACGAACCCGCCCAAGCGCACGAGCAGCTTCGACGGGAAAGAGCTCGTATGTGTTCACGAGCATATCATCGGCGCCCAGTACCTGGATGTCATAGTCATCAAGAAGACCCGACGGGAAATCGCGCTTGTTTTCCGTCACGATGACCTGGGCGGAACACCGGATCGCGGCCGCGAGGACGTGTCGATCATCTTTGTCCGGCATATCGAGGCCCTCGATCAGAGACATATGTCCCGTCACGAAGCATTCGTCGAAGGTCTGCCGGATCATGCGGGCTTGAGAATTTATGCTGTCCTCAAGCGATGGCTTCAATTCGATCAGGTTTTCCGTCCATTCGGCCATGATCTCGTCCGTGAAGCGTGCGCGGAACAGGCCTTCATGCGCGAAGGTCAGCAGGACATCCCGGACGCGGAAGGGAAACAGGACGTTCGCGTCCAGGATCACGACAAAGGGATTGGCGACGATACTCAAGCTGCGTCAAACTCCTGGCCGAGCCGAGCGAGCTCATCGAGCGCGTCCTCACGCTCCTGCCGCTTTCTCTCCCGGTAGGCGGTCAAGGCTTCGAGCGGGACGCGCCTGTGCTTGCCGACTTCCTCGAATTCGATTTCCCCCGCCTTCAAGAGCTTCGTGAGATGCGGCCGAGACACATTCAGCATGTCCGCTGCCTCTTGCGTGGTCAGCATCGTACCGACCGGGACGAGGGTCACCATATTGCCAGAGGCCACATGACCCAGCAGGTCGATGATCAGATGGCCGACGGCGGGCGCGATGTGAACATGGTCCCCATCCTGACCGGAAACCTTCAGGTTTCCGTCGGCATCCATAGCGATGGCGATGGCCGTGGCCGCATGCGCAGCAGAGCTGATTTCCTCTGGAGTAGGAAGGCGCTTCTCCAAGCCCTTCTCAACCTCCGCGTGCGTGGTGTCGGTCATGGTTTTCTCCCTTGGGTTTGATGCAGATATGCGCCTGCAGATCACACTCTTCAAGAGAAATAAGAGAAACAATCGAAATAAGTGTAAATGCACTCTACTCCACCGCGCAGCACGTCCGTCCCAAAGTGAACGCGCGACCCACCGAGCCGTCCGCGCAGGTTGCTGCGACTGTCTCGCAAGCGCACGTCCGCATCGCATCCGCCATTTCCGTCAACCCCAGCGTCGATGATCTGGCCTCACGCGCCGAGGAGGCCCGCCGCCCGCATGCTGAACGCGGCTTTCTCCCGACCATAACCGACGATGAGATGATCGTGGACGGTGATCTCCATCACTTGGCAGGCGTCAACGATCTTCCGGGTCATGTCGATATCGGCCTGGCTTGGCTGGGGATCGCCGGACGGATGGTTGTGGCACAGGATGACAGCGGAGGCATCGAGGACCAGCGCGGCGCGAAGAACCTCGCTGACATAGACCGGCACATGGCTGACACTGCCACGGGACATGACCTTGTCGCGGATCAGCTTGTTCTTGCGGTCCAGAAGCAGCACCCGGAAGACCTCCACCCGTTCCCGAACGGCGGTGAGCGCGAGATAGTCGGTCAGCTTGTCCCAGGAGTGGAGAGAAGTAGTCGCCCGGACATGGCGGCGCAGGATCACTGTCGCCGCATCGATCGTGGCGATCTCTTGTTCGGAAAACCCCGGGGCGGGTGTCGTTGCGAAGTCTGCTGTGTTGCGAGGCATCAGTAGGTTTCCAGTCATGAGAGGGGAGCGGAAGGCAGGCGGTCAGATCAAGCCGGCGATGACGAGACCGGATTTCATGGAAGGGCGGCCGCAGAGCTCGCAAAACCCGGTCCTCTGATCGGGCTCAAGCTCGGCGGTGTAATCGCATCCGGGCGCCATGCAGATCGCGGGAACGAGACTGTCGAGCGCGCAGTCTTCCATGAAGTCGACGATATCGCTGTAGCCTTCGGTCTCAGCCAGCGCGGCCAGCTTGGGATGGTCGAAGTTGAACATGGGATTTTCCTTTCTTGTGCGTGGAATGGCAAAAGGGGAACCGCGATCCCGCGGCTCCCCTCCCGGGCCCGGCCTCTCTGGGCTGGATTGCGCGCCTGCTCAAAACCGTTTGACCGGGCGCGCCTTGCGAGGCCTCCTACCCCACGAGGGCCAGGCCGGTGCTGCCCGGGCGGTCCGGCCCGGCGCTCTCGACGAAGGGGATGATCGAGAAGGTCTGGCCGCCGCGCTGCTCCTCGTTCTGCACCGCGTTCACCCGCAGATCACCGTCCGGCGTGTTGATCAGGAGCGAAACGTAGTCGTTCCCGGTGCGATTGCTTTTCGCCATCCAGGCCGAGCCGACGCGGATCGGATGTCCCTTGGGCGAGCTGACCTCGATGCGGTAGTCGGGATGGGTCTCCTCGGTCTTGAACGCGTTCTCGATCAGCATGAAGTCGAGATCGAACATCATGTTGGCGACGTATCCGGCAAAGGCGTTGTCAGCATCCATCGCCGTCAGCTCGCCCGAGATCGAGCCGGATTTCATGGTGCCATTCGAGACCAGCGGGATAATTTCGTAGTCGTCGCTCTGCGCCTCCCGCGCCTCTTTGCTCTGCACCGCATTGACGCGGAACGGGCCGAGGCCCACGTCGATCTGCATCGAGAGGTAGGGGTTGCCGGTGGTATTGCCGGTCTCGCTCCAGGCCGTGCCGATGCGCACCTTGCGCCCCGACTTGTTGACGGCGGTGACATCGAAGTCCGGGCTCCGCTCCGACATCTTGGTCCGGGTCTCGAGCTGGATTGCGATGTCGAACCGCGAGGAATGGATCATGCCGGTAAAGGCTGCGGCGGCGGTGTCGGCGGTTTTGGTCAGGGTTCCTGCGAACATGGGTCTTACCTTTCTTGAGGTTGCGGGGCCTGACCTCGTGCCAGCACCCCAGTTTGCTTTCTGACCCCTCATGGGATCGCAAAAACCAGAAGCCTTCTTTCCTTTCAGCCTCGCTGGTCAGCTCGCGGTGAAGTTGGTGGGGAGGTCGCGCCCTCCAGATGCGCACGGCCTCCCTGACCTGCGGCTGGACTTTCGGCGGCTCGGGAGACGAAGAAGTCCGCCTCACGACCGATCAACCTGTCACCGCGCCGATCGGTAAGCCCGATGGCGCTGCCGTTCGGCAGATAGGTGACGAGGTATTGACCAAGACGATCCTTGATCACGCGGTAGCCCTCGTTGGCCCAATGGACGGTTTGCCCGCCATCCACGGCGGCCTTGATTTCGGCGAGGGTCATCTGACTCTCCAATTCATGTAATGATGTCTGATCGTTGGAGGCCCGACCGACGGTCGGACCCCTGGCGCGGACATGGCCTTGCGCCGTCACAGGCCCTATGCCGGGCCAGGCCCTCAGACCGCAGGGGATCGTGCGGCCATCCAGTCCTGAAGGCCGAGGATGGTCCGGCCTTGGGCGACCTCGGCCAGCCAATCCGAACGCGGATCGGCCCCGGGCCCGCCGTCTTGCAGGTCGATGTGGCCATTGGCCATCCAGGCTTCGGGCTGGATGCGTGTGAGCCAGTCCGCAAGGCTCGGGATGCGACCCTGGCAATCTTCGCGGACATGCTGCTCGCCGATCCAGCGCACCGGGACGTGACGTCCGGCGTTGTTGGTCACGACCGCCCCGAAGACACGCTCGGCCTCGAATATGCCCTGCGTATGGTGGCGCAGGGCGCGATGCGTGAAGAGCGCGAGATGCGCCTTGCTGGCATCGAACCAGTTGTGGATCGCCTGGTAGTCGGCCGGCGTGCCGCCGAACTTCCGGGCAGAGCTTTCGGCGTGATGAAGGGGATGGGCCATCTCAGAGCCCCTCGTCGAAGCTGTGGGAACATTCGACATACCGGTCCGCGTGATCGAGCGTGATGCTGTCCGCGCTGACGTCCCAGGTCAGCTCGCCATAGCCGCCCTCGTTGTTCTCGAACCCCGGGTGCAGGTGATAGGCAAACGACCAGGCGAAATCGCGGAGCGCGGTCTCCAAGTCGTCCGGCAGGTCGGTCTGGTCCGGTTGGAGCGCCAGCTCCTCGAAATTGCCGGAATCTCCGTAGCCCTCGTAGCGGGCAATCACCTCGGACACGCCGAGCACCCGCATGGGCATCATGCGCCATGATGATGGTCTCGAGCTGCGCCTCGGAGAGATCTCCCTCCTCGATCAACCGTGCGGGCAGGCGCAAGTCATCACTGCCCGTGTTTGAGGGCATGGGCGGGGCAACCGAGGCCATGGCGATGCTTTCGACGAGCGGGGTGGGATGTTCCTGCGCACCCGCGATCTCGATCCGCTGCGGACGGTAGCGCGCATAGATGTCCGAGATCGGCGTGTTGTCGCGCGGGATATCAAGGCTCGTGAAAACTAGCGGGACAACGGCATTGGCCCGGGATTTGGAGGGGGCGACAGGCGCAGCGGCGGTCTTGCGCGGGGCAGAGGATGCAACGGTCGGTCGAGCATGAGGGATCGCTTCAACCCGTTGGGCGGGGCGCATCTCAGGCCGGGTTGCGGCCACGGCGTCGACAAGAGGAAGGGCTTCCTCCAGATTCCGGACTGTGGCGCGGATCATCTCGCCGTCCTCAAGCACCTTGTCGAAGACCATCAGCTGGGTTTCGACAGAAGTGCCGAGCTTGCGATAAACCTGCCCCGGCATCGTGAGCGCCAAGCGTGGCGTCAGGAGACCGCAGGCGCGGGACCAGTGCGCGCCATCACGCTCCGGGCTGAACCCCGGCGGCATGATCGCCACCAGCCGGCCACCGGGTGCTAGACGCTTTGCAGCCGCGATGAGATGCTTGGCAGCGATGTGCTTGTCGCGGGAGCGATCGACCGAGGAGGCGAAAGGCGGGTTCATCACCACGATGTCGGGTAGAACCGGCGTCTGCAACAGATCGTCGATATGCTCGCCGTCATGGCTCGTCACCTCGCCACCGAAGACAGCGCGCAATAGGCTCTGGCGAAAGGGGTCGATCTCGTTGAGCACAAGGGTGGCACCGGCCCGGGCGGCGAAAGCGGCCAGGGCGCCAGTTCCCGCGGATGGTTCGAGCACGGTCTCGCCCTTGCGGATCGCTGCGGCCCGCACCACCAGCGCCGCGAATGGCAGCGGCGTGGAAAACTGCTGCAGCCGGATCTGCTGCTCTGAGCGGCGCGTCTCTGTCAGCAGCCGCGAGGCAAGCAACTTTGCAGCGGCGATGTCACCTGCCGCTGCGTCCCCACGCAGCAGCACCTGGACGGCCGCGGCTTGCATCAGGTCATAGGCCATGCGCCAGTCCCAGGCACCGCCGGCATCGCTGCCATGAAACGTCTCGCGCATGATGCGCGCGAGCGCTGAGCTACGCAGGGGTTGGCGGTCGATCTCCGTGCCGATCTGCGCGAGGGCAGATGCGAGGTTAGCGTCGGAAATTGAGAGAGCCGGATTTGCCGGTTTGGGCTTGGTCATGGGGATTTCCTTTGGATCAGGGTCTGAGTTCCAAAGGACAAAAAGCCCGCTCTACACTTTGAAGGCGGAGAACGGGCAATTTCTTAGCGGGGGGCCTGCACCCCGATCATGGCCACTGCTGCGCAGCATGAAGAACGCGCAAAATGGTCACCATCTCAGGGCCTTCAACATAAACCACGATGTAGTTTGGCCGAATAACCATCTCACGGGTCCCATCGACACGGCCCGCACGATACATTTGAGGGCGTTCTGGAAGGAGGGACGTCTTGCGTTCAATCTCATCTTTGAGAACTTGGGCGGCATCCGGGTTGTCGTCGGAAATGTAGTCAATGATTGCCAACAAGTCGGCGATGGCCGTGGCTTTCCATTCAAGATCGGGCCCATCAAGATTTGGCAAGGCGCTTCCCGTCAATCAATGCTTGGGCGTCTTGCATCGCCTTGGCATGGGGCGTTGTGGGGCTTGGATCGTCCAGCGCTTCCTGTACCTTCGCCCGGAACCAGGCGTCATAGGCATCTGGATCAGCGGTCAATCCGGCAGGCAATCCGCCTTCTGCGGCCACGCGGGTCAGAAGAATACGCACCGCGTCGGAGAGCGTCAGACCGACGCCCGCAAGTGCGTCCGAAGCCTGTGCTTTCAGCTGATCGTCAACACGGACATGAAGCATGGATGTTTGGGCAGGCATGGATGGTTCTCCAGTTGATGGGCGTGATGTATCTCATTTGAGATACGATTTCAAGTCGGCAGTATGTGTGCGCGTGGTCCCGTGGTGTTGTCTCAGCGGGAAACTCAGCCACCCTGCCCCGCGAGATACTCCGCCAGCACCGGGCTAGCAGCACCTTTCGCGGAGCTGAGCAGCTCCGAGCCGGAAAGCGTCGCTTTCGACAGGCGTACGAGCCCGCCGGTTTCCTCGATGCGGTAGCAGCGGCGTTTTTGCCGCCCGCGTCTGTAGTGCGTCACGGTGACGATCTGGCAGGTGCTGCCATCGGTGAGCGTCACGGGCGCGGCGAGCCTGATCCTGTCACCTTCCTCGTAGTCCGGAATCGAAGCCCAGTCCCGGCAGCGCTGGCGCCAGGCATGGGCATAGCTCTCTGGGTCCTTCAATTCCGAGAGCAGCGCCAGAAGGCTGAGCGGAGCGCGCGACTCGACGGGACCAGCGCTTTCCTCCATGTCCTTGTAGCCCCAGCAGCCGTCGTCGTATCGGGTGAGGAATACGGCACCGAAGGTGACGGTGCCGTCAGGGTCTGTGACATAGGTCGCATCTTCGACCGGAGATCCGTGGAGGTTTGTGACCCTTGCCGCCGCATACCAGGTCGAACCCACCTTGCAGGCCTTGAGCAGTTCTGTCTTTCGGATGTCGGTCTCGAAGGTACAGAGCCGTGTAATTTCCGCCTTCTCATCCGCGTAGGATTTGATACGGCGGTCGGTGTAGAAAAGCCATCCCACTATGCCGCCCTCCGATCGTCGATCTCCATGAGCGCATCAAGCGGCACACGATAGGGCTGCATGGCGTCAAAATCCTCGCAATTGCCGCAGTTCTGAACGATCGCGAAGGTGTCGCAGGCATCCTTGAGGATGCCTCGGAAGGTGCCGCCGAGGCCCGAGGGCACCTCGTAGGTCCCGCCGATCAGATAGTCCGAGGCGCGGCGCACGAAGACGCGGATGCTGTGGCCATCCGTGGCGAGCCGGATCGTGCCCTGCCCCCTGTCAATCAGCGCCTGCACATCGTCCAGGATGTCGGTGTAGAACTGACCGGTCAGGTCGCGGAACGCCATGCGCCGCTGCGCCATCCAATCGGCATCCCGAAACGGATTCATGCCGTCGGCAAAGGCGAAGGAGGGATCCGCCTGCTCGGTCGTGACGATGCGGGTGGTTGTGCCATCAATGCCGTTCGAGCGCAGATGCACGCCATTGCCGACGATGAGGATCAAGGCGGGCCTGTCCACGGGTCCGTTCCAGTTGGGAAGGAAGGTCTTGCAGGCGCGCGCGTGGGCGATTTGTGCCGCAACAGCGGAGGAAGAGAACTTGAGAATAGCCATGGGGATGTCTTTCTGTTCGGTTTGGAAGAGGGTCGACCCGCGCGGGAATGCCTCGCGCGGGTCGCGTAATGGCTCAGGCCGCTTGCGCGACCTCGCTGTCAGGCTGCGGGGTTTCCGCAGTGGGCTCCGCCTCATCAAAGGCGAGACCGGCGGTCTGCATCATCGGCGGGCACCAGGCGGCCACGGCAGCGCGCTGCGCGTCGGTGAGCGTGGCGAAGGGCTCGGCAAAGAGCTTATCGCAGAAGGCGACGATTTCCTTCTTGCTCGACGAGGCCAGCGTCACCGCCTCCTGAGCGAGACCCAGATCCTCTCCGAGGATCTTCAGGAGCCAAGCCTTCTTGAAGCGGTTGAAGAGCGCCGCGTTCGGCGTCCAATGGGCGCGAATGTCGGGCATGATCTCGATCTCGAAGTCATGCATCAGGCTGTCGCGCTGGCGGTCCCGTGCGAAGCAGGACTGCGTCGTGCTGGCGGTCGCATAGGCGACGAGCTTGGCCTTCTCCCCTGCCTCCAGCGCGCGAAACGCCGCAAACTGATCGGCAGGCGAGCGGCTGTCATCGAGCCACGAGAGGTCCAGCGCATCATGCGCCGCCGCCACCTGCTCGAGCGAGGTCTCGTCGATCTCGTCCATCTTGGCATGGCTGCGGTATTCCTTGCGGGCGTCGATCTTGATCGCCTGCGTGACGCTCATACCGCTGGCCAGGACGTCGCTCACCAGCTTGAAAAGCGTCAGATCGAGCGTGGCCTCCGGATGTAGCGCCATCGCGGCACCGAGCGCCATGGCCCGCTCGGTCTTGAGGTCCTCAGCCAGTGAGGCTGGATAGGTGATTTCGCCCGGGTCAGGGGCCTCCTCCTCGGTCGGGTTGGCCGAGGAGCCGCGCGAGCCCGCCTCTTTGACGGTGTCTTCCGGACGGACGAGGCCAACATGGAGCGTGATCTGCCCACCCTGCCACGACGCGATCACCCCAGACCGCGCGAGGTCCTCGGCGCTGTAGGCCTCCTGCAGGTCGCGGGCTTCCTCTTCCAGAGCATCCACACGGTCGTAGAGAGCGTTGTAGGCATCGTCCTCAAGCCCTTCATCCTCCATTTCGAGCTGCAGTTTCTCAAGCTCGGCGGTGATTTCATCCACGCGCTTCTGGGCGGCCTCATCCGGCTCGATTGGGCCGGGATAGACGCGGCCATAGTCGGCCATGGTCGCGTAATCATAGCGCACCATTGCATCGGCCCAGGCAAAGCCCAGCTTTATGCGAGCCTCTTCGGCGGCGACCCCGAGCTTCTCGAGCAGGATGGTCTCGACCAGCGCCGCATCCTCGAGCACGGAATGCTCTTCCAGAAGGTCAGCCGCGACAGCGCCGCCCCGCGCCTCGTAGTCCGCGCGCACGAAGGCCCCGATATCGTCGCTGACCTGGACGCCGCGGGACTTGAGCGCCTGACGGACCGTGTAGGCCTGCAGGTAGCTGTCTTCCTTGGTGAGCGCCTCGAAGACTTCGCGCTGCACCTCCTGGCTCGGATGCTCTGCAAAGGCCTTCATCGTATCGAGCGTGATCACCTTGGCCCGGGCCGCGGCGCGGATATCGGGGTGGATCAGCCCGTAGCGCAGCCGGCCTTTCACGGCGGAAACAGTGGTGCCGAAGGTTTTAGCGATGGTCTCGGGCGTCTGGCCATCGATCTCCATCATCCGGGCGAAGGCCTCGAACTCGTCGATGGCATTCATCGGCGCTTGCGTGATGTTCTCAGCCAGCGACAGCGCCGTCGTCACGTCGCAATCCTCCGGCACAAGGCGGCATTCCACCTTGGTTTTCGCCGTGAACCCCTTTGCGGCCTTGTCCGCGACCAGCTCCTTCAGCGCGGCATGGCGACGACCACCGGCGAGCACGGCATATTTGCCGTCGAGCTTCTGGACAAGGAGCGGCTGGAGCAGGCCCAGCACAGCGATGCTGGCCTTCAGATGCGCGATGTTCTCGGGGTCGTAGGTTTCCGGCGAGTTGCTGCGCACATTGGCGGGGTGGGCGATAAGATCGCCAATGGCGACGGTGAGGGGGGCAAAGCTTGTGGTCATGGGATATCCTTCCAGATGGGTTAGGGGTGGCCCGCGCCTCTACGCGCGGGACCAATCCCCGGCTTCGGGGATCACCGCGAAAAAAGGCCCGCTTTGCCTTTTTGGGGGCAGCGGGCCTTCCGCGTCGGAGGTGTAGGACTTGAGGCTCCCCCCTGCCCTACCATTCCCGCGCCATCATGATGGTCAGTACGCGCATAGTTGTTGCAGGGTTGTCCGGGGTCTCGGCCCCGTAGCGGAAATCGGAATCCGCTTCGTACAAATCCAGTTTCCAGAACACGGTTTCGCCGCGGACCGTGACCGCCCCAAAATCGTGCCAGCCGTCCGGGTCGTTCTCGGGCTCGAAGGTGTCGAACTCACCGGTTGCCTTCACCGCCTCGGCCATGAAGCCATCGCCGGCCTCCATGAGCGAGCGGGTGACATGCATCCGGCCTTGGATGCGCTGCGCGGGCGGCACTCCAAGGCAGGCGAGCTTGCGGAACGCGTCGTTCTGCGCGGCGATCACACTCGGATCCGGGCATTCTGTCTGGGGCTGTGCAGTGATGGTCATAGGGCTCTCCTTTGAGAAGTTGAAACACCCTTCCCAAAGCCTTCTTTCACTTTTGCCGACGCACAACCCTCAAGCGGCCTCGGCGTTCTCCCCGGCCCTGCCCGTCTCCGATCTGGCAATCAGGTAGTCGCAGGCACGTTGCGCATCAGCGGCGTGGCGGAAGATCGCGGCCTTATCTGAGCGAAGGACACGCAACCAGTTGTGCAGGTAGGCGGCATTCATCTCGAGCGTATGGGCCGTGAAGCCGAGCGTTTGTCCCAGGAACACCGAGGTCAGTTCCGCGACGATCTCCTCGCGCGCGTAGGCCGTGTTGCCGAATTTCGAGAGCCCGAAATCGCGGTTCAGCCGATGCGGGGCTTTCGTGGCATGGGCCAGCTCATGCGCCCAGACCCCGTAGAAATTGCGCGGGTCCTGGAACCGCGTGATAGATGGCATGTAGACCTTGTCCACGGGCGGCAAATAGTACGCCTCCGTCCCCGTGAAGACGGTTGTGATGTCGATGGCATCGAAAAACGCCTGCATGTGCGGGATGGGCTCGGAGGGTGGATGCTCGGGCACGGGCTCCGGGTCGGGGAAGAAGCTGTCAGGCAAGCCATCGATCTGGCAGGCGTTGAACACGCGGTAGGATTTCTGGAAGCGGAATACGCGGGCCTCCTCGGAGCGATCATCCCTCTCCCCGTGGTCATCCTCGCCGCCGGCGTCCCTCCGGCTTTGGCCGTAGTAAACGACGACAGAGGACTTCTCGCCCTTGCGGACCTTCGCATCCAACGCATTGGCTTGCGGCAGCGTCATCCAGAAGGGCGAGCTGTGGCCCGCCATCACGGTGCGCATCGTCAGCAGGAAGTTGTTGACCCCCTGATAGGGCTCACCGCCCACGCGCAGGGGGCGTGAGCTGCCGCCTGCCGTCCAGGGCTTGCGCCACGGCAGGACACCGCGCTCGATGATGCGGATGATTTCGTTCGTGATGACCTCGGAGGCATCGAATTTGGGCGTGCGGGAACGGGCCATGGCTGGCCTCCTTTCGAGTGTTGGTGAGAGGGAATGGTGATCAGGCTGACTGACGGGGCCGTGGATTGTTGGTGATCCGCGCGCCGAGCTTTTCGACCATGTCGATGTAGGAGGTCAGCGAGACAGACCTGCCGGCACCTGAATGGACAGGGTCGACTGATCCGTCCCGCACCACCCGCGGCAGGTTCGCGAAGGCGATGACATCGGTGACGTGTCGGATATCGATGAACGGCGTTCCTCGTGCGACCGCGAGGGCGGCCAAGGGAAAGCGCTCGATCGGGGCGAGGGTTGAAACGGTGGTCCAACCGAGATGGATGAACGTGCCGCCCTTTCCGCAGATCATATGGGCATTCGGCAGCGTCGCTGCCTGCCTGAGATAGCCGAGATCACGCAGGACGGTCTGGCGTTCGAGCCGCTGTGCCAGCAACGTCTGGCCGGTTCGGCGTAGTTCCTTGTGCCACCACCACGAGGCAGCGGTCGCGCGTAACACGCGCAAGACACCTGTTTGCATGGGAATGCCCTTCATCAGGAACGGCAGACCGGAACCCGGCCCGGACCCATCCGAGGGACCCCAAAGGCCCTCATCCGTCAGTCACAAAACCCGAAGAACACTTTTACTTTTCGTGGACCAAACCCATTAAATACCCAACCTCCACCGAACTGTACTGGCACGACGGGATCAGAACTTCCACAGGGCCTATCGGCAAGACATGTGGCGGTTTCTTCTTCACGAGATAGCCCAGACCGCTCAATCGGCCCGCAACTGCCAACTTCTTCGTAAAGCGTGCTGATCCTTTGGCTTCCCGTCGATTTAGCGGATCGGCATCCTGGAAAGGGAAGCCAATTCGATGAAGGCTATTATGGGCATGATTTCTCATCGCGAATACAAAAACGCAATAACCTATTGTTATTAAATCGTTTTCCGTTATCGGACGGATCAGATCATTCCGCAGCCAACATCAAAGCACTCTTTTGAAGAGTTCGGGTGTCATGAAATCAGTAACCGCCCGGTTTCTACCGCAGCGGCTGGTCCTTGACGCGGGCGATAATGTCCGGCTCGGCGACGAAGTCGTCGAGGAAGCTGTGCCATTCTTCGACGGACACGCGTGCGGATGCGAGCATATCACGTATCTCGTCGATGCCGTCGTCGGTCAGCGCGGTGATGTAGTCGTCGTGCCCGACATGGACGCTGACGATATTGCCGTAGGTTAGGTTGTCGTCGTTGCTGACGATGGCCTCAAGCAGCTCGGGATTTTCGCCCAGGCGGGTGGCGACATGGGCGATCGAGCAGACGTAGGTCGTTGCGGACATCACGCGGCCTCGTTGCGTGATTGATCTGTCGGGCTCCAATTCCAGGGGAGCAATTCGGCCAGGCGATTGTTCATGTGATCGTGGATGCGATCCAAGACGTCGGCGAGGTAGGCCTGCGGATCGAGCCCGTTCAACTTGGCGGTCTCAATCACGGTCATGGCGCGGGCGAGCGTTTCACCACCGGTATCCGAGCCAGCGAATAGCCAGTTCCGCCTTCCGACGCCAATCGGTCTCAGCGCGCGCTCGGCGGGATTGTTGTCGATGGCTACGCGCCCGTCCTCCAAGAACAGCGTGAACGAGGGCCAGCGGCTAAGCCCGTAGCGGAACGCCTTGGCCAGATCACTCTTACCGGGAATGCGGGTGAGCTGCCTTTCGGCCCAGTCCCGGAACGCATCGACCTTGGGCTTGCTGTCCTTTTGGCGCACGGCAAGCCGCACCTCGGCGGGCTTGCCGCTGATTTCCCGTTCAATGTCGTATAGCTTTCCGATCCTGTCGAGCGCCTCGCGCGCGATCTCGGATTTCGTCGCGGTCCAGACATCGTGGAAGTCGCGGCGAAGATGCGCCCAGCATGCGGCTTCCCGGAACTGGCTCTTGCCGTCCGGATCGGCGGCATAGAGCTTGGCATAGCCCTTGTAGCCATCGGCCTGGAGAATGCCGCGGGTTTCGCCGAGATGGGCAAGGACGTGCTCTTCCTTCCAGTCCGGGGCGAACCGGTAGACCGCACCGGGGGGAGCCGTGCCCGCCCAGGGGCGCTGATCGCGGACATAGGCCCAGATCCGGCCTTTCTTGACGCCCTTGCCCAGCCCCTTGTCGCGCCGGCCGCGATCCAGAGTAAGCGATGTCTGCACCTCACCCTGGATCAGCTTGACGGCATGTAGTTCCAGGGCAGGAGCTCGTCGATCCGGCTGGCGGGATGACCTGCAGCGATGGCCTCGAGGGTGGCCTTGAGGTAAGCGAAGGGCTCGACGCCGTTGATTTTCGCCGTGGCGATGAGCGAAGCGATGCGGCCCCAAGTGCGGCCGCCTTCGTCGTGGCCGGCAAAAAGCGCATTCTTCCTCGTCAATGCCAGTTCCCGTTCATTCTGCCCATGTCGGGCAGGTTTATCGGGTTCATTATCGATGGCATGCCTATTTTGGCGCGGACGTGAAGGTTTTCCGGACGCTCAATCGCGGTGATGGCCAACATGTCGGGCTCGAGCGCGATCCAGGTATTGCGATCCTCGCGCCTGCATGGATTTTGGATGCAACAGTTTGTCAGGGTTTCGAGCTTGGCGCTCCATTGGCGTCCGCGGATGCGCTTTTCGAACTTCATTCGGTTCTCGGGCACCTTGGTTTTCGGCGAGGCTTCAAGGGTGACGATTCACCCATGGAGGCCCCGAATGAAGCATCGCGAGATCCTGACACCAACCCAGTTGCCACTGCCTTTGACCCAGCCGGCGTTGCTGACGGAACCGGAATACCGGTCGATCGTGACAGCGCTGGCCCAGGTGCTCCTGACCGCGGCAAGAACCGGTCCGGGAGGGCAAAGTGATGAATGACATGGCCCTCACGTTTCCACCGGAGCTGCTGAAGCGGCAGGCTGTGATCTACGTGCGCCAGTCGACACAGAGTCAGGTCATGACGAACCTCGAAAGCCAGCGCCGGCAATACGATCTTGTCGAGATGGCCCGTGGCTATGGCTTTGCCGGGATTGATGTCATCGACGACGATCTTGGTGTATCAGCCAGCGGGTGCGAGGCCCGGCCCGGCTTCGAACGGCTTGTCGCCATGCTGTGTTCTGGGTCGATCGGCGCGGTCTTCTGCTTGGAAGTGTCGCGTCTGGCCCGCAACGGGCGCGACTGGCATCACATGCTGGAGCTTTGCGGCCTGGTAGATGCGCGTGTCGTGGATCATGACGGCGTCTACGACCCGCGCCATCCCAATGACCGGCTGCTTCTGGGCATGAAGGGCAGCATCAGCGAGTTCGAGCTCGGCGTCCTGCGCACGCGGATGGTTGAAGCCGCAAGAGCGAAAGCGCGCCGAGGCGAACTGCGCTATACGCCGCCGATCGGCTACCTGTGGGACCGCGACGCCGGGGTGATGTTCGATCCCGATCGCCGCACCCAGGAGGTCGTCCGGCAGATCTTCTGCCGGTTCCGCGAACTCGGAAGCGCCCGGCAGGTTCTTCTGGCCATGTCCGGTGAGGGCATTCATTTCCCCAGGCCTTCCGATGGCATTCGACTGACAAGTTTCGAATGGCAGCCCATTCGCTACCGCAACGTGATCAGCGTATTGAAGAACATGTTTTATGCTGGGGTCTACGCCTATGGTAAAACCGGGCGGCAAGCAAAAATCCGGGACGGCCGCGCGCATGTCACCTACAAGAACCGCAAGTCGCCCGAAGACTGGGATGTGGTCATCAGAGACCACCATGTCGGTTATATCGATTGGGAGGAATATGAACGCAATCAGGCGCAACTGGCCAAGAACGCTTTCGGACGTGCTGGCGGGGTCAAATCCGGTCGCGGCGGCGGCGCGCTCCTGGCCGGTCTCCTCTGCTGTGCGAGATGCGGGCGGCGGTTGCATGTGGTCTATACAGGCCGCACGCCACGCCCCGTCTACCGCTGTGACAATCCAAACCTTCTTCTCGGACAGAAACGCTGCATCACCTTTGGTGGGTTCCGGCCCGACAAGCTCATCACTGAAGCTGTTCTCGAGGCTGTCGCGCCTTTTGCCATCGATGCCGCCATCGAGGCGCGCTCCATGTTGATGATGTGGACGCCGCTGCGAGCTCAGCGCCAGATGTGGTGCGGAGTACCACGCAAAAGCAGGAAAGGAGCGTTCCGATGAACATAGCAACAATTGGATTGGACTTGGCTAAGAGTGTCTTTCAGGCACATGGCGTGGATGGGGCCGGGAAGACCGTTCTGGTGAAGAAGCTGCATCGTAAACAGATGCTCCCGTTCTTCTCGAAGCTGCCACCCTGCCTGATCGGTGTGGAAGCTTGTGCCACGGCGCATCACTGGGCTCGGACGTTGATCGCCATGGGCCATGACGTGCGGATCATGCCGCCGTCTTACGTCAAGGGATACGTGAAGCGCGGCAAGAGCGACGCTCTGGATGCCGAAGCGATCTGCGAGGCCGTTGGGCGTCCGACGATGCGGTTCGTTCCTGTGAAGACGGTAGAACAACAGAGCATCCTGATGGCGCACCGGACCCGATCGCTACTCGTGCGCCAACGAACCATGGCCGCGAATGCGCTTCGCGCGCATTTGGCCGAATATGGCCTTGTCGCAAATCCGGGCATCGCCAATCTGGTGAAGCTGGCGGATCGGGCATTTGCCGATGAAGCCCTGCCAGCCTATGCCCACCGGGCGCTTGAGATCCTGATCCGCCGGATCGCTGAATTGACCGAAGAGATCGGCGCACTGGATCAGGACCTGAAGGCCTGGCATGCCGGGAACGAGGCAAGCCGCAGGCTCGCGGCCATCCCCGGCGTCGGTGTGATCACCGCGACCGCCCTCGCAGCGACCGTTACGGACCCGGATCAATTTCGCTCCGGCAGACAGTTCGCTGCCTGGCTTGGGCTCACGCCGCAGCAGCACTCAACAGGTGGCAAGACCCGGCTTGGCGGCATCTCGAAACAGGGCGACCGCTATCTCAGGCGATTGCTGGTCGTCGGGGCCACGGCAGTCATGCGGCACGCCAAGCGAAACCCGACGCCGATGACGGACTGGGTGAACGGATTGCTGGAGAAAAAGCCGTTTCGGCTTGTTTCTGTCGCGCTCGCAAACAAACTCGCCCGCATCGCATGGGTACTGCTCACGCGCGGCGAGACCTACAGGCCCTACGGGCGACCCGTTTGACAGCACCGGCCGAAACCAGATTGGCAATGGCAGTCGATGATGCGTAACGATCGAGCCAAAGGTGAAGCAAACCCGTCTGATTCAACGCGCCTCCAAAGCGCGCCAGGTTGATCAGGGACCTCACCGGCGGATTTCCATCAGGGCCAGCGGCAGAAGACAGCCGCGCAAGCAGGCCGGACATATGAAAGCAACCGATCACCGCAACCGACAAAATCAACCCTTGCCATAGGCGGCGTCCACATATGAATCA
>NZ_FNYY01000022.1 GCF_900109145.1 Marinovum algicola | reverse complement strand
TCGGGCGGTCTCAAATCCCGGGGGAGCCCTCATTCGTCAGCTGAAGCGGACCGGCTGGAAGCCGGTGGCTTCGTTCCATTCAATGGATAGTGAAACCCTGAAGGATCATGAGGATGTCATCGGCATCGTCTGCGACGGCCATCCTTGGTGTAGCCAGCGCCAGAAGCACTTACGGGTTTCGGTCACAAAACATCGTGGCCTATGGGCTCTCTTGAAATAGGGAACATCGCTCTACGAAGCCAAACTCAGGAGGTGAAAATGCATGGAGGAAATATTGACCTGCTCGAACTTGCTCGTGTGGTGAAGGACGGTGGTAGCGTAAGTGAGGAAGAATTCATTGAACTAATGCAAGGTGTGCTACCGATCGACTCATTGAAGGATATCACTCCTGAAGAGTCGGAGTGGTTGTTCATGGCGATCACCTGGTTGTTCGACTACACCCTCCTCCTGTGGGAGTTTCACCGAACTGAACTTAACAAAGGCACAACATACCTTGGTCACCCAAGAATCCCCGGGTCCAGCGGGCCCTTCATAGATACTATGCTCACCCGCGGAAATAATCCGCCCGACTACACGCAACTTGAGGACTTTGGCATTGGACGATCGCTCGAACCTTGAGTCCTGAGCAAAACGGCGGAGTGCGACCGTTCGCTGCCCTCGGCATCAAGGCGCGAGGTGCGCGGACAACGGCCGTTCGCTGCAATTCGCGTGTATGACAGCTATTCCACCGAGCTTTCTGATTACTCCGACTTGGTCTGTCACGCACTAAGGACGTCGAGCAGGGGGCAATCTGGTGTGTCCGAGCCGGTGCAGCGTGCGATTGTCTGAGCGAGCACGATCTCGATCGCTTGGAGGTCGCGGATTTTGTCGCGCACTACCTCGAGATGGTGGCGCCCCATCCGCTCGACCTCGGCGCAGGTGTGACTGCCGCGATCGACCAGAGACAGCAGCCCGCGGATCTCTTCCATGGTAAAGCCAAGATCCCGTGCGCGCATCACGAAGTGCAGCCGCTCCACATGCGCCGGTCCGTAGCGTCGATGACCTGACGCGGTGCGCGGCGGATCGGGCATCAGGCCGACATTTTCGTAGTAGCGGATCGTCTCGAGGTTGCAGCCCGTCAGCCTGGCGAGATCGGAGCGCTTGAGGTCGCTCGCGAGGGCGTGATCGTCGGGCATATGATTTCTCGTTGATCCTGTAGCTACTACAGACCCTATCTTGTCAGTTATCGAACGACAACAGGGCGACAAGATGATGGTGAAGACGAACGGGGCAGAACCTCAGACGGAGGATAGGCCTGACAGGACCGGATGGACAGCCACTGGCGCCGGGGTGCTCGGGGCGCTGGCGATGACCTCTTGCTGCATCCTGCCGCTGGTCCTGGTTAGCCTTGGCGTCACCGGGGTCTTCATCGGCCAACTCACAGCGCTCTACGCCTACAAGTGGGTAACCCTCTCCTTCGCCTTGGCGGCGCTCGGCTATGGATTCTGGAAGGCTTACCGACCTGTGTCTGCCGAGGACTGTGGCACCGGGGCCTGCGCGCGCCCGGTGGATCGCGGCCTGATGCGCGGACTGCTTTGGGGCGCGCTGGCCGTGGTGCTGCTGGCCTTGGTCTTTCCCTATGTCGCGCCGCGCATCCTGACCTTCTGATATCGGAGCCCATCATGAGACAAGTGTTACTCGCTGCCATCCTCTGGATCTCGCCGACCGCGATCGTTGCAGCCGAAGCCGAGACCCGCCTGCACGTCACTGGTCTGACCTGCCCCTCGTGCAGCTATATCGTCGCCACTGCGCTCAAGCGCGTGGAGACTGTGGAGATCGCGGAATTCCTCGAGGGCGAGGCCGAGGATGGCGTTTACGTCCTGCACTATGATGACGCCGTCACCGGCCCGGCCCGGCTTATCGCCGCCGTCACCGGCGTGGGTTATGGCGCAACACTGGCCCCGGAAGACGGCTCGTGAGCGAGCGCGAGACACACCCCAAGGACGACCGCTTGCTGAAATACGGGCTGATCGGCACCGTCCTGGTGGCGCTGTGCTGCTTCACCCCGGTCCTTTTGGTCCTGCTGGGCGCGGTCGGGCTTTCGGGCATGCTGGGCTGGCTCGATTTCGTGCTTCTGCCGGCGCTGGCGGTGTTCGTCGGCATCACCCTTTACGCGCTCTGGCGCCGCCAACGCAGGACCTGAAGAGAGGATGATATGAAAGATTGCTGCACGCGCAAGGGCGGTTACGATCTCGCTGTGATCGGCGCCGGGTCGGCTGGATTTTCCGCCGCCATTACCGCCGCCGAAACCGGGGCACGAGTCGCGCTGATTGGCGATGGGACGATTGGTGGGACCTGCGTGAACGTGGGCTGCGTGCCCTCCAAGGCCCTGATCCGCGCCGTGGAGGGCCCTCACCACGCCCGCGCCGCCAATCGGTTTGACGGCATCAGTGCCGAAGCCAGCGTGACTGATTGGACTGCGACGGTCGCGCAAAAGCAGGCGCTCGTGGAGGAGTTGCGCGCGGCAAAATACGCCGACGTGCTGCCTCGGCACGAGAACGTGGACTACATTGAAGGTCGCGCCCGGTTCGACGACAAAGGCAGTCTTACCGTAGACGGCGCGGCGTTCCCGACAGCGAAGATCGTCATCGCCACCGGATCGCGTCCCCACGCGCCCGCGATCCCCGGCATTGAGGATATCGGCGCCCTCGACAGCACCTCGGCGCTGGAACTCACCGTTCTGCCCGCCTCAATGTTGGTCCTCGGTGCGGGCTATATCGGCGTGGAGCTTGCGCAGCTCTTCGCCCGTGCCGGTGTCGCGGTGACCCTGGTCAGCCGCCGCGGCGTGCTGCCGGAGGCTGAGCCCGAGATCTCCGAAGCACTGGAGGGCTACCTCGCTTCCGAGGGCATTCGACTGGAGCGGGTCGCCGGCTACGAGAGCGTGATGCGCGACGGCCACGGCCTACGTCTGACTGTTAACGGGGGTGAGAACTTCGGCGCCGAGCGGCTGCTGCTTGCCACCGGGCGGGTGCCGAACAGTGATGGCTTGAACCTCGGCGCGGCCGGGATCGAGACCGACGCGCGCGGCGGCATCGTGGTGGACGCGCAGATGCGCACTTCCAACCCCTGTGTCTGGGCCGCAGGCGACGTCATCGGCCGTGACCAGTTCGTCTACATGGCGGCCTACGGCGCCAAGCTCGCCGCCCGGAACGCGGTGGCGGGAGAGGCACGCAGCTACGATAACAGCACGATGCCCTGGGTCGTGTTCTCCGATCCGCAGGTGGCGGGCGTGGGACTGAGCGAGGCACAGGCCCGCGCCGCTGGACACGAGATCCTCACCTCGGTCCTGCCGCTCGACGCCGTTCCGCGCGCGCTTGCCGCCCGCGACACGCGCGGGCTGATCAAGCTGGTGGCCGAGGCAGGCAGCAAACGCCTGCTGGGGGCGCAGATCCTTGCTCCTGAGGGCGCAGACAGCATCCAGACCGCAGCGATGGCGCTGAAAGCCGGGCTCACCTACGAGGAGCTGGGCGATACCATCATGCCCTATCTCACGACAGTGGAAGGGCTGAAGCTTGCGGCCCAGACCTTCGAGAAGGACGTGGCAGCGCTCAGCTGCTGCGCAGGATGAAGGCATGAGCGGCAGATCGAAACGCGACCTCCTCGGTTCGGCCCTCGGCGCCGCACTCGCCTGGTGGCTGCCGATAGGTGCCATGGTGCTGGCGATTCCACTGCCCGATGGACCCAAGATGGGGATCTGGTTGCTGGCATTGGCGTGGATGGGAAGTGCCTGCCTGTTCAATGCCCGGCGCTGTGGCCGGGTCCATTGCCGCTACACCGGGCCCTTCCTGCTGGCGATGACGCTCCCTGTGCTGGGCTATGGCACGGGGCTGGTGCCGCTCGGAGAGGACGGCTGGCGTTGGCTCGGCATTGCGACGGGTGGAGGCACTATGGCGATCTGGGGGCTGAGTGAACGATTGATGGGTCGCTATCGTTGAACGCGTAAGCGGCCCCAGACTGATAAGCATGAACGAGGAGCACATATGACCGAGACACTCGACCTGATCGTCATCGGCGCCGGCATGGCCGGGATCAACGCCGCGAAAAAATGTAGCCAGGCGGGTTGGTCCGTCGCCATCGTCGACGAGCTGCCCTATGGCGGCACCTGCGCACTCCGGGGCTGCGACCCGAAGAAGATGCTGCGCGCCGGCGCCGAGGCGGTGGAGGCCGTGCGGCTGCTCGAAGGCAAGGGCGTCGCTGGAGGCACCCGGATCGACTGGCCAGCCCTGATGAAGCACAAGGAGAGCTTCACCGACCCGGTGCCCGAGAGCATGGAAAGTGGGCTGACAGAAGCCGGGGTGAAAACGCTACATGGCCGCGCGCGCTTCACCGCCGAGGACCGGATTGAGATCGACGGTCACGGCGAGATCGCTTTCCGCCACGCGCTGATTGCTACGGGCGCAAAGCCGAGGCCGCTGGATTTTCCTGGAAAAGAGCGACTGATCGACAGCACCGACTTCCTGAACCTCGCCGAGCTGCCGCGCCGGATCGTCTTCGTCGGTGGCGGCTACATCTCCTTCGAATTCGCCCATATCGCTGCGCGGGCGGGAGCTGAGGTGACAATCCTCGACCGCGGCGCGCGCCAACTGAAAATGTTCGACCCCGACCTCGTAGAGATGTTGCTCGAACGGAGCCGCGAAGCCGGGATTGAGATCGCGGCCGAGGCCGAAATGGAGCGGGTTGAGGATACGGTTGGGGCGCACCGCGTGCTCTACCGCAAGGCCGGGCAGAGCCATTCCATTGAAGCCGATCTCGTCGTTCACGGTGCAGGTAGGGTGCCCGCCATCGACCATCTTGACCTTGAGGCTGCCGGTATCGAAACAGAGCACGGTGGCGTGAAGGTTGCGGCCTGGCTGCAATCTCCGTCGAACCCACGCATCTACGCCGCCGGAGACGCTGCCGCCTCGCCAGGAAAGCCGCTGACCCCGGTCGCCGTCTTCGAAGGCAAGATCGCTGCTTCGAATATGCTCAAGAACAAAAGGACCGAGCCAGACTACGCTGGGGTGCCAAGTGTAGTGTTCACCATTCCCGAGCTGGCGCGGGTCGGCCTGCTCGAGGAAGAGGCGCGAGAGATGGGTGATGTGGAGGTGAGCTTCACCGACACCTCGGGCTGGTTCTCGCAGAAGCGCATCGGTGAAACACATGCCGGTGCGAAGATCATCACGGCCAAGGACGGCAAGATCCTCGGCGCCCACATGTTCGGTCCTGACTACGCCGAGCTGATCAACGTCTTTTCCCTGGCAATCAAGCTGGAGCTGACGGCAGCGCAGGTGAAGGCCATGCCGGCAGCCTACCCGACAGGGGCATCTGATATCGGGTCGATGTTCTGAGAGACCAGCGGCCCTTAGCTGCGCGATCCAACAATGTCGGTTAAGGGGCCGACAGCGACGGGCACCAGAAGTTTACCACGGACTCCCCCCCCAGCTACCACGCCGTAGGCTCACTCCGAGCCCTTATAAATGAATTATGCACTGATCTATATTTGTAGCCACGCGCAGACCACTGTCATTTGGCACCATACCATATGAACGCAGAGCGGTCTCAGAGCAAATTCATCTGGCGCGCGCCGGGGCGGTGCTCTAAAACTTCTTCGACATAAATGATCTTGAGCAAGCTGGACGCAGACAGAGACTGCTCTTCTCTCAAACGGCAGCGAATTGCGTCATTGGCATTGAGGGCCACAAGGCCCTCTTGCACTTTGGTTTGGAATTCGGCGTCTTCCATTTCGGCAGTAAATGGACGCTCGCCACCGTCCGAGAAACGCCACTTGTATCCATCGCGGAAATGGACGGAGACAATTTTGAGCCAGGCGTCACGGTGGGTGATTTCGGTATCCGGCTCATCCGGCTCCGGCGGCACCTTCAACGACGGAAGGTCCGTGCGAGCAAGGCGAACAGCTTTCTCTTCTTCACTGTCAGCACCGATGCGAAGGTAGTCAAGGCCATCTACACGTGCTGCCTTAGCGCCCAGGTCTTCAACGGCCTCCCGCGTGGGTAGGTCCTGCAACAGAGCGACAGTGCGATCGTCGACAACAAAGGTCGTCTGGTTGATCGTTATTTCGGTGGTTCCATCCCCTCGAGACTCAACCTTCTCGGGGCGCTTGCCTTTCAGTGCCTTTACAGCGGCAAAAAGGCCTAATGGAGCGCCTAAAATAGTTCCCGCCTTGATCAGCAGGTCCATCAGCTGGTCGGCGGCGACGACGCGCTGGGGATGGGCGTTCACGGCGTCCAGCATGTCTGTGAGCCATCCAACATCCATCGTGAGCGCAGCCACAAAGGAACCCTGATCTGTTGCCGCGACCTTGAGGCGAGCATCGGCGCGATCGCCGTTTAGCACCTTGTTGGCCGCCTGAACAACGTTGCCGAATGCGAGGAGAGTAGGCGCCAGATCGCGAACATCGATCTCACCGTCATCAAATGGATCGCCTTCAAAGGCTATCTCAAACCGGGCTTTTGTCATAAGCACTGCTCACCTCTAAACCATACTCAAAGCTAAGCGTAACCAAAGCTGAGGCAGGCTTTTTGGGCATTGTTAGCCCAGCGGGGATTTCAAAGCAAATCTTGAGATTTTGAGCGCTTTTCCGCACAGCGAACGACAGGTCACTGCCCAACTTGCAGAGCGTTGCAGGCCAGTTTCGGGTGGAAGAGCGATCGTCGACTTCGTCCGCGATGCTCACCTTGGCTTGGCAGAACAAGCTGCACGACGCCATGGATGACCGGTTCGGGGAAGCTGCAAGGCAGCAACAGGCCATGCCATGGGTGGTGGCTATCGGCCGTCAGCTGACAGTGAATTGGCCCATCATGCCGGAATCCTCATGCTCCAGGATATGGCAGTGATACATGAACGGCGCCTCTGCGGTCGCCGGTTTGTCGAACCGCACGAGGATCTCAGCGCTGTTCTCCACCCATACCACATCCTTCATACCCGTTTCGCCGAAATCAATGGGTCGGCCGTTCTGGCTTAGCACCTGGAACGAGGCCCCGTGGACGTGGAAGGGGTGGGACATCATGTCCGCAGTAATTTCCCATACCTCGGTTTCGCCCAAGCGCAGGTCCTGGTCGATGCGGTCCATATCATATGTCTGTCCGTTGATGCCGAGTTTCGGACGGCCGCCGAACACGCCCCGCATCATCCCCATGCCCATCATCATGTTGAGCTGAAACCGCCGCCGGCGGACTGGCTCACCGAATGCCGGAAGGTGTGCGCCACGCAGTTCCTGCGGCAGTGCGTTGAGGGCGGCCGGTTGGTTGTGGTCGACCTCGATATCGAGGATGCGAAAGACGCCGTTTCGAGTATCTGCTCCGGAGTTTCCGCCCATCATGGAGCCCATCATGCCACCCCCCATCATGCCGCCCATTATCTGAACCTGGACGTCCTGTGACACGAGGCGCGCGCCGACTCCGTCCGAGAATTCGACAAGGATCTCCGCTCGTTCGGCCGGAGCAAGCTGAAGCTGCCCGCGTTGCACGGGCGCCGGCAGGAGACCGGCATCACTCGCAATCTGGTGGAACCGCCGGCCGTCGTCAAAGCTGAAGATGTAAACCCTGGAGTTCGACGCGTTCAGTAGGCGGAAGCGAACCAACCCCTGCGGGACCCGGGCAACTGGTTCCAGCGCACCGTTCACGCTGATCCGGTCACCTCTGAAGCCCTGCATCGCGGCCATGCCGTCGTCGTCGTAGTCCAGTGCGCCTCTGCGGGTGAAAGCTTTGTCCTGAATGATGAGGGGGAAGTCATCGATACCGTAGTCCGAGGGCAGGATGCCGGAGGCCGCTTCGCTGTCCTCGATCAGGAGCATGCCGGCGAGCCCACGATAGACCTGGTCGCCGGTAAGGCCATGGGGGTGCGAGTGATACCAGAAGGCGCCCGCCGGCTGATCGATGTCCAGCGCCTGCTCGAGCTTCTTCTCCGGGCCTATCAGGGAATGGGGGCCGCCGTCCTGCCAGCCCGGAACGTGCAGGCCATGCCAATGCGCCGTGACAGCCTTGTCCAGACGGGTTCTGGACGGTCAGCCGCGCCGTTCGGCCGCGTTGCATCCGTAAGGTCGGCCCCAAGTGATCTTGAGACCAACCCAGCGTCCGCGTCTCGACCCCTTCGGCGAAGCGGTGCCTCCCCTTTACGGCTTCCAGCAGGTTGCCAGCGCCCTCTCCGACATCCATCAGCGGCGGGATCGGCAATATGGCACCGGCTATCGGCCGCGCATGCGCGCGTCCTACCAAGGCGGGCGCTGCGATAGCGGCAGCGGAAGATTGCAGGAAATCGCGTCGGTGCATCGTTGGCTCCTAAATTTTTCCGAAGCGCTATGGCCCACTCTTTAGATAGCTTCGGCTACAGGATGTCTAACCGGTGACGTGTGTTTCCAGTGTGTGGCGTCTCCAAGCACGCGGTAAACCAATGACGCGAAGGAGCAATCCAGCGGTCTTTGGTTGTTGACGTGGCGAACATCTGGGCTGGGCCGGCCGCGTTCCACGGAAGCAACAGGTTCGTTGTGGAGAGCGGGCTCACAAGGGGCCTCTGCGACCCCGCATGAGCCACCTCCGTGCGTTCACCTACCTCGGTAGAAGATACACCCCCAGACCGATAAAATAAAAAAAAGTCTGTCGGAGATTTTCGTCTTTGGCAGAAAAGCCAATATCTCGATTACAGCGCCGAGGCGAGGCGTGGGAACCTTGACGCCGACCATCTGGGGTCGGCACCCGCCAGGAGATTTCCTATGCCCCGTGACTTCTATTTCACGCCTCCCCACACGGCCTTTGTTCTCGCCAACGCGGCGGCGATCTGCTCGTCGGCTTCGCTTCTCGGCGGACCGGTCGCGAAAGCGCGCGTCCATCGTCTCATCGACGATATGAGCCTTGCCCCACCGCTCACCTCCCGGCTGAAACGGGAGCTCGGCGCTTTGGAAGAACTACTAAGCTTGGAGAAAGTCCAGGATTTCGACAGCGTGGAAGCGGAGCGCTTTGCACTCATCGATCCTTCTGATCCTGTCGTTGAGGATATCTGTCTGCTTCTCGATGGGTTGCGGCACGCCCGAGCGCAAACGGCGGACATCCCCGCGTGAGCCTTTCTGGCGCATTCGTGCGCCAGCTTGACGTGTTGGCACACTGTCGGCACCCGATGAGGAGAAGAAAATGCCGCTCAAGTCCACTAAGAATGCGACGGAATCGAACAGCAGGTTGCAGACCTGATTGGATGGCAGCGCCGCCTTCGAGACGCGGTTCTCGATGTCCGCGATGACCTTCCCCTTTCAATTCGCTTTGCATTGGATCGCGCATGCAAAGCGCCGCCAGAGAAGCTCCTGACGCCTTCGGGATTGGAGGAGGGCAGCGAGGTGTCGAGCCGTCTTCGGTTTTTGATCCGAGAGTTGGGAGGGGCTCCGACGCTCTGCCATACAGACGAAGGTGATCCCTACACGGTTGGCGGAACCGAGCCCGGACGACGGGCCCAAACCCTGCTCGATTGCCTCGACGAATTTCTTCGCCGAACTTGGCGCGCTACCGATCTGCTCAGTGCACGGACAGCGCTCGAAAATTTCGACCGTAGTCGCCGAGGCCGGAGCGCTGGCACCGACATTGTCTAACTTTTGAGCTACGGACGCCATTCGCTTAGGATGAGCTGAGCGTCTGAAAGAAGGCTGAGATCAGAACCTGAAAAGGCCGCGGAGAACCCGCGGCCTTTTTTCTGTTCTCTGGCTGGGAGTCGATAACTTGCTCTGGTATTCAGCCCGGCCTACGTCTGTGAAGCAGTGACGCGGCCTCGACGCGGTCGGTCCCCGGCCTGCTCGTCAATGGGCGCGGATTTCTTGTAAAATGTGCGCGAAACTGCCCAAAAAGTGGAAACTTTGCTTGGCGGCACACAAAGCAACTGGACTAAGCCTTTTAACCACTACACTTGCTATGCCCGCAAGACGCGCAGGTCATGCAGCCCTCGATCATCCGCATCTCGAACTGCCCGCAGGACGGGCAAGCTTTGCCGCGGGTGCCGCTTTCCAGCCCCACCACCTTGGCCGTGGGATCGGTTTTCAACCCCATCCCCTCGCCCTCGAGAAAGCCGGTCGCGATCATGTGGCGTTCGATCACGCCGCCGATCGCGGCCAGGATCGAGGGGATGTATTTGCCCTGCACCCAAGCGCCGCCACGCGGATCGAAGACCGCCTTCAGCTCCTCGACCACGAAAGACACGTCGCCCCCGCGTCGGAACACCGCCGAGATCATCCGGGTCAGCGCCACCGTCCAGGCGAAATGCTCCATGTTCTTGGAATTGACGAAGACCTCGAAGGGCCGGCGGTGGCCGCCCAAGACAATATCGTTGATCGTCAGATAGATGGCATGCTCGCTGTCGGGCCATTTAAGCTTGTAGGTCGATCCCTCCAGCTCCTGCGGCCGATCCAGAGGCTCGGACATATAGACCACCTCGGCATCCTGCCCCCCCGCGCCCCGGACTTGCTCCGGGGCCTCCGCCGGAACCTTTTCCGTGCTCTCCGCCACGCTCAGCACCGACCCGGTCACATCGTTCGGCCGATAGGTGGTGCAGCCCTTGCAGCCGGTCTCATAGGCCTGCATGTAGACGTCCTTGAAGGCCTCGAAAGAGATGTCCTCGGGACAGTTGATCGTCTTGGAGATCGAGCTGTCCACCCACTTCTGCGCCGCCGCCTGCATCTTCACATGTTCCGACGGGGCCAGCGTCTGGGCGTTGACGAAATAGTCGGGCAGCGGGGCATCGCCCTTCATCTCGCGCCACATCTGCACCGCGTAATCGACAACCTCCTCCTCGGTCCGCGTGCCGTCCTTTTGCAGCACCTTGCGGGTGTAGCGATAGGCAAAGACCGGCTCGATCCCCGAGCTGACATTGCCGGCATAAAGCGAGATCGTCCCGGTCGGCGCGATCGAGGTCAGCAGCGCATTGCGGATGCCATGTTCGGCAATCGCGGCGCGCACGTCCTCGTCCATGGCGCGCATGGTGCCACTGGCCAGGAACTTCTCGGCATCAAACAACGGAAAGGCGCCCTTCTCCTTGGCCAGCTCCACCGAGGCCAGATAGGCCGCACGGGCAATCCGCTTCAGCCAACGCTCGGTCTGTGCCGCCGCCGCGTCAGAGCCATAGCGCAGCCCCTTCATCAGCAACGCATCCGCCAGCCCGGTCACCCCGAGACCGATCCGCCGCTTGGCCGCGGCCTCCTGCGCCTGCGCCTCAAGCGGGAATTTCGAGACATCGACCACGTTGTCCATCATTCGCACCGCGGTGGCGACCAGCGTATCAAGCGCCGCCTCGTCGATATGCGCGGCGTCCGAGAACGGATCACTCACCAGCCGCGCCAGGTTGATCGAACCCAGCAAGCAGGCGCCATACGGCGGCAGCGGCTGCTCGCCACAGGGGTTGGTGGCGGCGATCTGCTCGACATAGCTCAGGTTGTTGGCGGCATTGATCCGGTCGATGAAGATCACGCCGGGCTCGGCGTACTCATAGGTCGCCTTCATGATCCGGTTCCACAGGTCGCGGGCCTGGATGGTGTGATAGACCTTGCCATCGAAGTGCAGATCCCAGGATCCGTCCGCCTTGACCGCCGCCATGAAGGCATCGGTCACCAGAACCGACATGTTGAACATGCGCAACCGCGCGGCATCCTGCTTGGCGCCGATGAAATCCTCGATATCCGGGTGGTCACAGCGCATGGTGGCCATCATCGCGCCCCGGCGCGACCCGGCCGACATGATGGTGCGGCACATGGCATCCCAGACATCCATGAAGCTGAGCGGGCCCGAAGCATCCGCCGCCACCCCGGTCACACCGGCGCCCTTGGGCCGGATGGTCGAGAAATCATAGCCGATGCCGCCGCCCTGCTGCATGGTCAGCGCGGCTTCCTTCAGCATGTCGAAGATGCCCCCCATGCTGTCGGGGATGGTGCCCATGACAAAGCAGTTGAACAGCGTCACCGACCGCGCGGTGCCCGCCCCGGCGGTGATCCGCCCGGCCGGCAGGTATTTGAAATCCTCCAGCGCCGCGTAAAACCGCGCGTCCCACAGCTCCGGCTCGGCCTCGGCGCGGGCGATGTCGCGGGCGATCCGCCGCCAGGTATCCTCGACCGAGAGATCGACCGGCGTGCCGTCCGCCTCTTTAAAACGGTATTTCATATCCCAGATCTGTTCGGCGATCGGGGCGGCAAAGCGGGTCATGGGGCGATTCCCTTTTTTCAGAAGGTGTCCAAGATACCGATAACTAGAGAACAGCACAACAACTTGAAGCCGCCCGAGGCCGGCCTACAATAGATGGACCGCAGGGGGCGGGATTCGCATGAGTGACCACATCAATCTTATCAAACTTTGTGTCGGCACCGAAACGCCCGACGATCTTGCCCGGTGGCAGGCCCAGCGCCGCAGGGACCTGCCCGACAAGCTGCCCCGCCATGTCACCCGCATGTGGCCCAAGCGGGCAGAAGAACTGCTCGCCGGCGGCTCGCTCTACTGGGTGTTCAAGGGCGTCTGCCTCGCCCGCCAACGGGTGATCCGGCTTGACGAGGTCATCGGCCAGGACGGCATTCCGCGCTGCGGCATTGTGCTCGATCCCGAGATCACCCGCACCACGCCGATGCCGCGCCGCCCCTTCCAGGGCTGGCGCTATCTCACCGCCGCGGACGCCCCGGCCGACCTGTCGGATCGCGCCCGCAAAGAAGACCCCCTGCCCGCCAGCCTCAACGCCGCGCTGGCCGAGATCGGCGTGCTCTGACCCCGGTCTTCTTCTCTTTGAAAATACCGCCGGGGGTCTGGGGGCAGCGCCCCCAGTGCCTGCGTGGCGTGAACGCAAGACAACCCGTGCGCACCGCGCCCCGCCGGAAACCTAGCCGCCCAGCCCCAGCGTCTCGCGCAGCCCGTCCAGCGCCTTGCGGTCGCCCGGGTCCAGCGCCGCGCCGCGGGCGCGGAACAGCGTCGCCTGCGATTTCAGCACCAGTCCGTCCGACAGGATCTTCAGGTGGTTGGCGCGCAGCGTCTCGCCGGTCGAGGTGATATCGGCGATGGCTTCGGCGGTGAGGTTCTTGACCGTGCCCTCGGTCGCGCCCTGGCTGTCCACCAGCTGGTAATCCGCGACCCCGACCTCGCGCAGGAACTCGCGCACCAGCCGGTGATACTTGGTGGCGATCCGCAGCCGGAAGCCGTGGCGCGCGCGAAAGGCGGCGGCGGCGGCATCGAGATCGTCCAGCGTGGTGACATCGACCCAGCAGGCCGGCACCGCGATGATCAGGTCGGCATGGCCAAATCCCAGTTCGGCCAGCGGCTCGACCTGCTGTTCCCAGATCGGCAGCTTGTCCTGCACCAGATCGGTGCCGGTGACGCCGAGGTGAATGCGCCCGGCCGCCAGTTCGCGCGGGATCTCGCCCGCCGAAAGCAGCACCAGCTCGACGCCCTCGGCCCCGGTCACGGCGCCGGAATATTCGCGTTCGGAACCGGTGCGTTGCAGCGTCACGCCGCGGGCGCCGAACCAGTCGAAGGTCTTTTCCATCAGCCGCCCCTTGGACGGCACCCCCAGCTTGATCGTCATCGCCGGCCCTCCGAGAGCTTCAACACCAGGCCGGGGCGGATCACCCCGCCCACCGCCGGGATCGACCGGCCGCCGCCCAGCGCCGCGGTCAGCGCGTCATAGCGTCCGCCGGTGGCCACCGGCGGCAGGTCGGGGCGCGCCTCGGCATAGAGGCCAAAGACGAAACCGTCGTAATATTCCATCGAGGTGCGGCCGTAGCTGCCCTCGAATTCCAGCCCGTCGATGTCCACCCCGCGCCGGGCCAGCGCCTCGCAGCGCGCCGCCAGCCGGTCGACCGCATGCGCCACCCAGGGCAGATCGACGGCAATGTCGCGCAGCCGCTCGAGCGCATGCGGCAGCGTCTCGCGCACCGCCAGCAGCGCCTCGATCAGATCGACCTGCGCCACCGAAAGCGGCGGCGTCTCGGCATCCTCGCGCAGCCCGGCGATGCGCGCGGCAATCTCCGTTTCGCTGCGCAGCCCGACGTGCTGGCCCATGCGCGCCATCGGATCCGCCTGCGCCAGAAGCGCGGCGCGGCTGGCCGGCGCCGGGCTGCGGCCGGCAAACCGTTCGAGCAGCGCACGAAAGCGGCGCGGGCGCCAGATGTGACGGCGCAGCGCCGCCTTGCGGCGTTCGGTGGTGTCGAGCCCCTCGACCGCGGCCTTCAGCAAGCCGATATCGCCGGTGGCGGCACGCAGCGGCAGATCGCCCAGCGCGCCGGCGATCCGCACGAAGACATCCGCCTCGGTCAGCGCCGGCTCCGAGCGGTCGAACACCTCATAGCCGACCTGCAAATATTCGCTGTCGCGCTCCGGGTTCTCGTCCTGCCGGCGGAACACCGCGCCGGAATAGGTGTAGCGTGCCGGCTCCACCGCGCCGTTTTTCATCGCGTCCATGTGCATCTGCACCACCGGCACGGTGAAATCCGGCCGCAGCATCTGCTCGCCGCGCAGCGCGTCGGCGGTGACATAGGCCCGGCCACGGATATCCTCGCCATAGAGGTCGAGCAGGGTCTCGGCGGGTTGCAGCACCGGGGTCTGCACGACCTTGGCGCCCGAAGCTTCGAACCCAGCGCGCAGCCGCTGGGCTTCCTCGATGATCGCAGCTCTTTCCGGCATCAGCTCTGCGCCTTCAGGATGTCGCGCACCTTGGCGACAAGCTCGGACCGGGGCACCTCGAATTGCGAGGGCCGTTCCTTCCACTCTTCGAGCGTGGCATTTTCCGCGATCTGCGCGCCAAGCACCAGGTCCTTGATCTGGATGACGCCGCGCGCCGCCTCGTCGCTGCCCTCGATCACCGCCACCGGCGACTGCCGCTTGTCGGCGTATTTGAGCTGGTTGCCGAAGTTCTTGGGGTTGCCGAGGTAGACCTCGGCGCGGATGCCGGCCTGACGCAGCTCGGCCACCATGGTCTGGTATTCCGGCATGCGGTCGCGGTCCATCACCGTCACCACCACCGGGCCGCGCTCGGCGCTCTGCACCCGGCCTTTCTCGCGCAATGCCGCCAGCAGCCGGTCGACCCCGATCGAGACGCCGGTCGCAGGCACCGCCTGGCCGGTGAAGCGCTTGACAAGATCGTCATAACGCCCGCCGCCAGCGACCGAACCGAACTGCCGCGGCCGGCCCTTTTCGTCGGTGATCTCGAAGGTCAGCTCGGCCTCGAACACCGGGCCGGTGTAATAGCCGAGGCCGCGCACCACGGAAGGGTCGATCTCGATCTGGTCGGGGCCATAGCCTTGCGCCGCCAGCAGCGCGGCGATCTGTTCCAGCTCGGCGACGCCCTCGGCACCCACCGCGCTTTCGCCTACGGCGGCGCGCAGGTTGGCCAGCGTCGCCTCGGCATCGGCGCCCTTGGAGGTGAGGAAGGCGATCACCGGTTCGGCCTGCTCTTCAGCCAGGCCCACCCCATCGATATAGGCGCCCGAGGCATCGAGCCGGCCCTTGCCGAGCAGCTCGCGCACACCGGCTTCACCCACCTTGTCGAATTTGTCGATGGTGCGCAGCACGGCGGCCTGCTGGCCATCGTCGGCCACGCCCATCGCCTCGAGCACACCGTTCAGAACCTTGCGGTTGTTCACCCGCACCACATAGTCGCCGCGCGCAATCCCCACCGCTTCCAGCGTGTCCGACAGCATGGCGCAGATCTCGGCATCCGCTGCCACCGAGGGCGCGCCGACGGTATCGGCGTCACATTGATAGAACTGGCGGAACCGCCCCGGGCCGGGCTTTTCATTGCGCCAGACCGGGCCCATGGCATAACGGCGGTAAGGCGTCGGCAGATCGTTGCGGTACTGCGCATAGACCCGCGCCAGCGGCGCGGTCAGGTCATAGCGCAGCGCCAGCCAGCTCTCATCCTCTTCCTGCCAGGCAAAGACCCCCTCGTTCGGGCGGTCGACATCGGGCAGGAACTTGCCCAGCGCCTCGACGGTTTCCACCGCCGACGACTCCAGCGCATCGAACCCGTAGCGATGATACACCCCGGCAATGGTCTGAAGCATTTCGGCCCGCTCGGTGACCTCATGCCCGAAGTAATCGCGAAATCCCTTGGGGGTGATCGCCTTGGGGCGGGGCTGTTTCTTCTGCTTGGCCATGGCAGGCTCCGGGTTCTCTTCTCGCGCGTCCGTGTAGCCGGAAGGCCGCCAAGGGGCAAGCGCCCCGCCCCTGCATTTCAGCGCGACACCGCCCGCCATTGCGCTATAACCCACCCCATGACCGATCCCCTGCTCAGCGTCGAAGAACGCCTCGCCCACCTGATCCGCATGATGGATGACATGTCAGACGTGATCGCCCGACAGGACGGCGAAATCGCCCGCCTGCGCCAGCAGGTCGACATGCTGATGCACCGCGAGGCCGAACGCCAGTCGGAGCAGCCCGGCGGCGTGGTGCTGGGCGACGAACGCCCGCCGCATTACTGAGGCTCAGGTGCCGCCGCTCTTGACGTCGGTCTCGATCACGTCGCCGCGGTGCAGCAACATCTCGAACCAGGTGGCATTGTCGCCGTATCGCTCGTAGGCGCTGACAAAGACGGTGTCTTTCTCGAGCTTGCTCACCCGCTCGCCGCAGGGCTTGCCGCTGGCCACCCGACAGATCCGCGATTTGATCTGTTCATAGGCGGTGTCGGTGGCGGAATAGGGATGCACCTCGGCCGGCAGACCATAGCGCAGCATCTCATGCATGCCCGGTGCCCCGAACATGGCGACAGCGGCGGTAAAGGTGCGCGCGCAGCCATCGTCGAAACCGGTGATGTAGAACGGATGCGGCGTGGTCTTGCCCGGCGCGCTGTCATAAAGGCGATAGGCGGCACGCGGTTCGGGAAAGGCCGCGATCTCGGCGCCGCGCTTGTCGCGCGGCAGATCGCAGACCGGCTTGACCTGGCCGAAGGACAGCAAGGTTCCGGCCGGCACCGAGGGCGGCGCTTCACGCCCGGCCCCGCCGCCGCCCAGCATGCGGCTGAACAGGCCCGGGCGGGCCACCGGCTCGTTCGGCGACGTCGGCGCGGCCGCGACGGCGGCCGGCGGATCCTCGGCCAGCTCGAGATCGGACAGGCGGTCGACGCCCGACAGCGGATCGCCACAACCCGAGAGCCCGATCAGCGCGGCCCCCAAGGCCAGCGCCCTGAAAGCGACAGCGTGTTTCATGGCGCGGGCATATCCCAGGCGGGGGCCGTCCGTCCAGTCTCGGCAAGATTGCAACGGCTGTTTCCTGCGCATGGCTTACGCATTTCCAAACCACGGAAACCTTGGTATAGATGAGGCAATAAAAATATAATTGAGGTAGAGCTGGGAATGAAAGCGGGCTATCGCGGCACGTTTGTCATCTCCTGGTCGCAGACAGAAATCGACGGTTTCGCCGCGGCATCACTCTCATCCCTGAGGGTCGGTGCAGGCTGGAGCTGGCAGGGCGACGCTTTGTGCGTCGATGGCCCCAATGATGTCTTGCGGCTCGAGGGAGCGGACGGAAACGAAGCGCTGCGCAAACGCGCGGCACGCAAGGTACAACGATTGGTGGGCACGGCACTCACCGGACAGCAGAGCACACCCCCCGAGGCAAGACCGGCGCCGGCGGACGAGAGCTGCTTTGTCGTCACCGACGGGCTCAGAAGCTATGCGATCACGGTGATTCCGGCCGGGCGCGAACGCCTGCTGATGTTTGTGGGCGAGATGCCGCCGCGCGACATGCCGCTTTGGGTGGTGAGCCTCGACCTGGCGCATCAACAACGCGCCGAGGCCGACGACCCCGGCGTCATCTGCTTTACCCCCGGCACCCTGATAGACACCCATGATGGCCCCCGTCCGGTCGAGGAACTGCGCGAAAGCGACCGGGTTCTGACGCGCGACAATGGCCCGCAAGAGGTGCTCTGGACCGGCGCGCGGCGGATGACGGGCGCGCGGCTCTATGCCATGCCCGAGCTGCGCCCGGTGCGGATTTTCGCCGGCGCCTTCGGCACCGACAGGCCCGAAACCAGCTTTCTGGTCTCGCCGCAGCATCGGCTGTTGTTGCGCGGCGCCGAGATCGAGGCGCTGTTCAACACGCCCGAGGTTCTGGTGGCCGCCCGCGATCTGGCCGACACGCCCTGCGCCCAGACCGATTATGCCGCGCGCGAGGTGACCTATGTGCACCTGCTGCTGCCCCGGCACGAGATCCTCTGGGCCAATGGCCTGGAAACCGAGAGCTTCCATCCGGCCAGCGCCCAGCTCTCGACCCTGGACGCAGAGGACCGCGCCCGGCTGATCGCCGGGCTGCCCGAGGTCGAGCACGATCCGCAGGCTTACGGTGCCTATGCCCGGCGCAATCTGACTTCCAGCGAATTTGCGGTTCTGAAACACCGCGCGGCCTGAGCGCCCGAGACCCGGCATTGCCCGGGTCTCTTCGCGGCTTGACTGAAGTTACGTTATTACATTACGTATCGGAACACAATCCTTCCGACACGGCCTTTCATGACCCAGACCCCGCCCGGCAATTCCGGCGATACCTCCTTGCGGCGCCGGCGGCACCGCGCCGATCCGATGCGCGCCTATGACAACCTGCCGCGCGAGCTGCGGCGCTGGCTGGCGTCGGCGGTGCTTCCCTGGGGCGCCAAATCCGCGCGACGCGCCTACGACCGGGCGCTCGCCCGCACCGGGACGCCGCAACTGGCCCTGCGCGAGCTTGATGCCCTGCAACAGCGGCTGGTCACCCGGGATGCGCATCAGGTCTGGGGGCCGGGACATCCCGGGTGTCCACCTGCCCGCGCCGGCCACCGCGCGTCATAAGAAGCCCGCACCAAGAGCCGGAGCCCCGTACCGGATGCGGAGCATCGCGACTGCGCCGGCGCAACACGGTCGGCGTGTTACCGAGCGATGGCTCACGCAGATTTCCGCGTGGGCGCGTCCTATTTAAGGCCGGCGTGCGGACACAGCAGACCGGTCACCCTGTTCGGGCTTTCTGCTGCAACTCAGACTTTGCTCTTGTCGGCAGCGCCCGCCGATCTTGCCTCGGTTTCGGCCAGCGCCTCCAGATCCGCGAGCATCCTGACCGCGTGCGCCGCATAAGGCCCGATCCAGCGCTTCTGAACGTCGTGGATCGGGAGGGCATCGAGATGGTTCCAGCGTTCCCGGCCGCGCCGCTCGACAACCACCAGGCCGGCTTTCTCCAACACCGAAAGATGCTGCATCACGGTGCAGCGGTCGAGATCGGTCAGCGCCTCGCAAAGGGCGCCGGTGGTCTTCGGGCCGTCCTTGATCAGGTCGAGGATGCGCCGCCGCGCCCGATGGCCAAGCGCCTTGAACAAGGCATCAAATTTATCGTCGATTGACATGTTATGTTTTTATAACATGATGAGGGGGAAGCAAAGAGGATTCGTCTCATGGAATTGAAGTTCACCGTGGCCGGGCGCATCGCCAAACCCATCGAGGAGGTTTTCGAGGCCGTGGTCGCCCCTGATCGCTTATCGCAGTATTTCACCACCGGCGGGGCACGGGGCCGGCTGGAAACCGGGGCCGAGGTAACCTGGGACTTTCATGATTTTCCCGGCGCCTTCCCTGTTCTGGTGCAGGAGGTCGTTCCCAACCGGAAAATCGTGCTGCAATGGGAGGCGGACGGGAAAACCGCCACCTGGACGACCGTGACCATGGAATTCAGCCCACTGGACGACGGTCGCACGCTGGTGCGGATCAGCGAATTTGGCTGGCCGGAAACAGAGGCAGGTCTGACCTCGTGCTTCGGCAATTGCGAAGGCTGGACCGGGATGCTCTGCGCCATGAAGGCCTGGCTGGAGCACGGGATCAACCTGCGGGACGGATTCTACAAGTAAATCGATTGCTGAAAGGGGAGAGGCAACGCATGGAACCGGGAAAGAACTTGGCCATCAAGGTGCCGCTGCACCGCTGGTCGGAGACCGTGGCCTTCTATCGCGACAAGGTGGGGCTGACGGTCACCCGCGAGCTGGACACCAGTATAGGGTTCGAATTCGGAAACATGACCCTGTGGATCGATCGCGTCCCGCAGCAGAGCCAGACGGATGTGTGGATCGAACTGTTCGACGACGATCCCGACGCCGCCCTGTCGCGCCTCGGCAGCCCCATCCGGGACGAGTTGGAGCCGCTGACCAATGTGGTCGGACACTGGACATCGGATCCGGCCGGGACGGTGATCCTCCTGCGTCGAGAGCAGATGTCCTGAGGCATCAATTGGCTGGCGCCCCCCGGCTGTTGGCCGGGTGGCTTCCTTCGGCTTCGACATCCTTGCGAAGCGGCCGTTGCGGCCTCGTCAGCGGAGGTCGACCGGCAACACATCGGGCAAGGGGCGGACGGCGAACCGGGCGGGCGCTTCCGCGTCAGCGGGGATCGAGCAATCGGCGTGCAATCACCTGCGCCTGAATTTCCGCCGCGCCCTCGAAGATGTTCAGGATGCGGGCGTCGCACAGGATGCGCGAGATGGTGTATTCCAGCGCAAATCCGTTGCCGCCGTGGATCTGCAACCCGTTGTCCGCCGCCGCCCAGGCGACACGCGCGCCCAAGAGCTTGGCCATCCCGGCCTCGAGATCGCAACGCCGCCCCTCGTCCTTTTCTCGCGCCGAGAAATAGGTCAGCTGACGGGCAACCATGATCTCGACCGCCATCATCGCCAGCTTGCCGGCGACGCGGGGGAACTGGATCAGAGATTTGCCGAATTGCTTGCGGTCGAGCGCATATTGCATCGAGACATCAAGCGCCGATTGCGCCACGCCGATGGCGCGGGCGGCGGTCTGGATGCGGGCGGATTCAAAGGTCTCCATGAGCTGCTTGAAGCCCTTGCCCTCTTCGCCGCCAAGCAGGTTCTCGCCTTTCACATGGAAGTTGTCGAAGCCGAGTTCGTATTCCTTCATCCCGCGATAACCCAGCACTTCGATCTCGCCGCCGGTCATGCCTTCGGTGGGGAAGGGATCGGCCTCGTCACCCGGCGTCTTTTCCGCCAGGAACATGCTCAGCCCCTTGTAATCGCTGGTTTCCGGGTCGGTGCGCGCCAGAAGGGTCATCACATGGGTGCGCGCGGCATGGGTGATCCAGGTCTTGTTGCCGGTCACCCTGTAATCGCCGGTCTCGTCCCTGATCGCGCGGGTGCGCAGCGATCCAAGGTCAGAGCCGGTGTTGGGCTCGGTAAAAACTGCCGTCGGCAGCTTCTCGCCCGAGGCCAGCGCTGGCAGCCAATGCGCCTTCTGTGCATCGGTGCCGCCGGCAAGGATCAGCTCGGCGGCAATCTCGGAACGGGTGCCCAGCGAGCCGACACCGATATAGCCGCGCGACAGCTCTTCCGAAACGACGCACATCGAGGCCTTGGAGAGACCGAAACCGCCAAACTCCTCGGGGATGGTCAGGCCAAAGACGCCCATCTCGGCCAGTTCCTCGATGATCTCCATCGGGATCAGCGCGTCCTTGAGGTGCCACTCATGCGCAAAAGGCTCGACCTTTTCGACCGCATAGCGGCGGAACTGGTCGCGGATCATCTCGAGCTCTTCATCCAGACCGGAGGCGCCGAACATCGTCGCCCCGTGCTGCGCCTGCATAAGCTCGACCAGCCGCATCCGCGCGGCAGTGGTATTGGCGCGGGTCAGCAGGGTCTCGATCTCGGGCGTGTCGAGCACCGCCAGCTCCGCGGCATCGACGCCGAAATCGCGCGGCCGCACGATCTCGCCCTGGTTCATCGGGATGCCGCCGCGGATCTGCGCGAGATATTCGCCAAAGGCAATCTGATGGATCAGCGCCTCAAGCTCGCCGAACCGGCCCTCGGCCGCCATCCGCTCGGCCCAACCCTGCATTTGTCTGAGCGATTCCAGATAGGTGGCCAGCCAGGCCAGACCATGCGCCGCATCCTGATTGGCCTCGACCAGTCTGGCCGAGATCCGGCCATCAGAAACCACGAGAGCCCGCAGATGGGCGCGGGATTTGTCGAAGATCGCCGCCACCGGGGCAATCGCCGCGCCGGTAAGGGTAAGAAGATCGGGCAGTTGCACACTTGCCTCCACGGTCACGTCCTGTCCGTCATGGGCCATGAATCGTCATCCTTCTGCTATCCTGCACGTGCATAATGCCTTCGCAGTCGCAGCGCAACAAAAATACGTTTTTCATCGCCAGTCATTGCAAAAATTACCCACGCACTTTCCGAATGCGGCGGCGGATCGGGCATGGTAGGGCGCTGGCATGGAAGCACCATCGCCCGAATTCACCATCCTGATCCTTGCCGCCAGCGGCATGGTCGCGCTTTTGGCCGGGGTGATCAAAGGCATGGTGGGTTTTGCCATGCCGATGATCATGATTTCGCTCCTGGGTATTTTCCTGCCGCCGGATGTGGCGCTGGCCGGGCTGATCCTGCCGACCCTGCTGTCGAACGGCGCCCAGGCGCTGCGCCAGGGGGTAGGCCCGGCGGTGGCTTCGGTCAGACAGTTCCGCATCTACCTGTTGGCCGGCGCGGTGATGCTGGTGGCCTCGGCGCAGCTGTATGCCTTTCTGCCGGTCTGGGTGCTGTTTCTGGCGATCGGTCTGCCGATGGTGCTCTTCAGCCTGGTGCAGCTCATGGGGCTGCGCCTGCGGCTGAGCCGCCAGACCCCCTGGGTCGAAATCGTTCTGGGCGGCGTTTCCGGCTTTATCGGCGGGCTCTCCGGCGTCTGGGGGCCGCCGCTGGTGGCCTATCTCACTGCGCTGCACACGGAAAAGCGGTTGCAGATGCGCACTCAGGGCGTGGCCTTCGGGCTGGGCGCGGTGTTGCTGCTGGTGGCACATTCCGGCAGCGGCGTGATCCGCGGCGAAACGCTGCTGTTTTCCGCCTGGCTCTGCGTGCCGGCGATGATCGGCATGTGGCTGGGCGGACGGGTGTCCGACCGGATCGAGCAGGAGGTGTTCCGCCGCGCCACGCTGGCGGTGCTGCTGCTGGCCGGGCTGAACCTGATCCGCCGCGCCTATTTCGCCTGACCGCGTCCCGGACCTGATCCGGCCCCCCCCGGTCCTCGCCCATGCGCAATCCGTCTCGATGCGCCGGACCGGCCAAACCGGACCCTAGACCTCTTCCACCGCCATCACCCCCGGCAGGCTCTTCAATGCGCCCTTGATTTCCGGGTTCACCGGAAATTCCGCACCGGTGTCGATCTCGACCTCGCCGGGCAGGGCCGGGTCCATCAGGTAGAGAAAGATCGGGCCCCGCGCCGCCTTTTGCACCTTGCCCGCCGCCTCGGAAAGGATGGTGGCGACCGAGGGAATCGCCCCCGGTTCCTCGACAAAGACCTTGAGGCCGATCGTGCCGGCATCCGCAACCGCCGCGTCGATCGGCGCCACCGACCGGCCCAGCAGCTTGAGCTGGTCGCTCTCCATCGTCGCCTCGACCGTCACCACCACCTTGGCCCCGGTCTCGAGATGTTCGCGCGATTTCTCCAGCGTTTCCGAGAACAGCGTGACCTCATAGGCGCCGGTGGTGTCGGAAAGCTGGCAAAAGGCAAAGCGGTTGCCGCGCGCCGATTTCCGCTCCTGCCGCCCGGCGACGACACCGGCCAGCTTGGCAACGCAGGGGCTGCGTTCGGCCTTGGCCATGACCTCGTCGAGGGTCATCACGTCCTTGCGCTTGAGCGAGGCCATGTAATCGTCGAGCGGATGGCCAGAGAGGTAGAACCCCACCGCCTTGATCTCTTCGGCCAGCCGCTCGGCGGGCAGCCAGTCGTTCACCGGCGCCAGACGCGGCTCGGGCAGGTCGTCGCCGGCCTCGCCAAAGAGCGAGACCTGGTTGGAATTCTTCTGTTCGTGCACCGCCGCCGAATAATTCACCAGCGCATCGAGCGATTCGAAAACCCGGCGGCGGTTGGGATCGAGCTGATCAAAGGCCCCGGCCCGCGCCAGCATCTCCAGCGGCCGCTTGCCGACCCGCTTGAGATCGACGCGACGGGCAAAATCGTAGAGCGTGGCAAAGGGTTTTTCCTTCGCGCCCCGGGCTTGATCCGGGGCCTCGTGGCCAAGGCCCTGCCGGCCTTCGACCACCAGCTTCATCGCCTCCAGCCCGACGTTCTTCAACGCGCCCAGCGCATAGACCAGCGCGCCGTCGACCACGTCGAAGCTGGCCTGCGAACGGTTCACGCAGGGCGGAACCCAGGGCAGGCCGAGGCCCTTGCGGACCTCCTCGAAATAAGTGGCGAGCTTGTCGGTCAGATGAATATCGCAGTTCATCACCCCGGCCATGAACTCCACCGGGTGGTTCGCCTTGAGCCAGGCGGTCTGGTAGCTGACCACCGCATAGGCCGCCGCGTGCGACTTGTTGAACCCGTAGTTGGCGAATTTCTCCAACAGGTCGAAGACCTCGGTGGCCTTCTTCTTTTCGACACCGTTTTCCGCCGCGCCCTTTTCGAACTTCGGCCGTTCGGCGTCCATCGCCTCCTTGATCTTCTTGCCCATGGCGCGGCGCAACAGGTCGGCGCCGCCAAGCGAATAGCCCGCCATGACCTGGGCGATCTGCATCACCTGCTCCTGATAGACGATGATCCCCTGGGTCTCTTCCAGAATATAATCGATCAGCGGATGCACCGAGGTGATCTCGCGCAGCCCGTTCTTGACCTCGCAATAGACCGGGATGTTCTCCATCGGGCCGGGACGATAGAGCGCCACCAGCGCGACGATGTCCTCGATGCAGGTCGGTTTCATCCGCTTGAGCGCATCCATCATGCCCGAGCTTTCCACCTGGAACACGGCGACGGTCTTGGCGGCGGCATAAAGCTTGTAGGTCGCCTCGTCATCGAGCGGGATGGCGTTGATCTGGTTCTCGGCCCCCTCGGCCGGCTCGTAGAGTTCGACGCCCCCGGACGAGACATGCAGCGGCCGGCCGGATTTGAACACCAGGTCCATGGCATTCTGGATCACCGTCAGGGTCTTGAGGCCCAGAAAGTCGAACTTCACCAACCCGGCCTGTTCGACCCATTTCATGTTGAACTGGGTCGCCGGCATGTCCGAGCGCGGATCCTGATAGAGCGGCACCAGCGCATCCAGCGGCCGGTCGCCGATCACCACCCCGGCGGCATGGGTCGAAGCGTTGCGCAAAAGCCCCTCGACCTGCTGGCCATAGGTCAGCAGCCGGTCGACCACCTCTTCGTTCCTGGCCTCTTCACGCAGCCGCGGCTCATCCTGCAAGGCCTTCTCGATCGAGACCGGCTTGACCCCCTCGACCGGGATCATCTTGGACAGGCGGTCGACCTGGCCATAGGGCATCTGCAACACCCGGCCGATGTCGCGCACCGCCGCCTTCGACAGCAGCGCACCGAAGGTGATGATCTGGCCCACCTTGTCGCGGCCGTATTTCTCCTGCACATAACGGATCACCTCTTCGCGACGATCCATGCAGAAGTCGATGTCGAAGTCCGGCATGCTGACCCGCTCGGGGTTGAGGAAGCGTTCGAACAGCAGTGAATAGCGCAGCGGGTCAAGGTCGGTGATGGTCAGCGCATAGGCCACGAGGCTGCCGGCACCCGAGCCCCGCCCCGGCCCCACCGGAATGTCGTTGTCCTTGGCCCACTGGATGAAATCGGCAACGATCAGGAAATACCCGGGAAACCCCATGCCCTCGATGATACCGAGCTCGAAATCCAGCCGCTTCTGGTAGTCCTCGACCGAAACCGCATGCGGGATCACCGCCAGACGGGCCTGCAACCCCTGGTTGGCCATGCGGCGCAGTTCGGCCACCTCGTCATCGGCGAATTTCGGCAGGATCGGGTCGCGGCGATAGCAGCCGAAAGCACAGCGCTGCGCGATCTCGACGGTGTTCTCCAGCGCCTCGGGCAGATCGGCAAAGAGCGTCGCCATTTCCTGCGGCGATTTGAAATAATGCTCCCGCGTCAGCCGCCGCCGGGCGTCCTGCTGATCGACATAGGCCCCCTCGGCGATACAGATCAGCGCATCATGCGCCTCGTACATCTCGGGCTTGGGAAAATAGACGTCGTTGGTCGCCACCAGTGGCAGCGCCATCGCATAGGCCATCTCGACAAAGCCGCGCTCTGACCGCGCTTCGTCCTCCGGCAATCCACTTTCGCCGGGATGGCGTTGCAGCTCGACATAAAGCCTGTCGCCGTAGATCCCCTTGAGCCGCTCCATCAGCGCCTCGGCCGCCGGCCTCTGGCCGCGCCGGAGCAGCCGCCCCACCGGCCCGTCCGGCCCGCCCGACAGGCAGATCAACCCCTCGGCATTGGCCGCCAGCTCCTCCAGCGTCACCTGCGGCACCTGCCCGCCCTTGTCGACATACAGGCAGGTGTTGAGCTTCATCAGGTTCTCGTAGCCGCGTTCGTTCTGCGCCAGAAGAACAACCGCCGCCGGGTCCACCGGCTTGTCGCCCGGGTTGAGCGCCACATAGGCCACATCGACCTGACATCCCATGATCGGCTGCACCCCGGCAGCCTGGGCACCGACCGAGAATTCCAGCGCGCAGAACAGGTTGTTGCTGTCGGTCACCGCCAGCGCCGGCATGCCCATCTCGGCACAAAGGCCCGGCAGCTTCTTGAGCCGCATGGCGCCTTCCAGAAGCGAATATTCGGTATGGGTGCGAAGATGGATGAATCGGGGGGAGCTCGTCATGCGCGCACATTAGAACGGCGCCCGGCACGATGGAAGCGCAACCGCCGCTTCCGTCGCACCGCCGCAATTTCGTCACAATTAGCAAGAATAAACGGCCTGAATACCACAACCTTAAAGAGCAATGGCCAATCACCATTCCCCCGGGGACGTCATACCCTTCGACTGGGCTCCGGCGTCCCGCGCCGGCGGGCACAGTCTCCGGCGCCGCTGCCTGTCAGCCGCCGCGCGCCTGTGCCCGGCGGCGACCGCACGGCTGCTGGCGCGGCGCTACCTCACGCCGTCGGGCAGTTTCATCGCCGGGGCGGAGACCGACCCCGGTTTCGCGATCGTGCCCGTGGGCCGGCAGGTGCTGCTGCGCTTTGACGGGGTGGCCCGGCCGGCTCCGGCCCGGCGCCTGCTGATCGTGCCCGGCCACAATGGCCATGTCCGGCAGTTCGGCCGCCTTCTGCGCCGCCTGCGCGAAACCGGGGCATCGGTCGATCTTCTGGTCCTGCCCGGCCACCTCGGGCCGAAGCCCCGGCTGTGCAGCTTCGGCGCGATTGTCGGGGCGGTGCGCGAGGTGGGCGCCCATGACGGCCCGTATGACGCGGTGATCGCCCATTGCGTCGGCTGCAACGCCAGCCTGCTGGCAATGGAGGATGTGCCGCTCGCGAAAAAGCTGGTGTTTCTCTCGGCGCCGCTGACCCTGCCGAACCTGGTGCGCTTCGCCGGCCGGCAATACGGCCTGCGGCGGCGCTGTCTGGCGCGTTTCGTGGCCCAGGTCAGCCGGCTCGGCGCCCCCTATCCGATCGACATCCCCTGGCAGCCGCTGGCCGCGCGCCGCTCGGAGCCACTGCTGGTGATCCATGCCCGCAACGACTATGCGGTGCCGGTCTCGGACGTGGCCGGCATCGGCGCGACCTGGCCCGGGGCGCGGCTCGCCCTGCTCGACACCGGCGATCACAACACCATCCTCGGGCAACGCGGCGCCATCGACCGGATCCTCGCCTTCCTGCAAGAGCGCCCCGCCCCGGGCACGCCCGCGGCCAAGAGTGGACAAGAGTCGGAAATGCAGTAGCGTCCAGTCATGGCCGATCTCGACACCCTGCCCGCCTTTCTCGAAACCCTCGATACCGAGGTCCGCGACGCGGCCGACTGGGGCGAGGTCGCGGGCTACATCCCCGAACTGGCCCGCATCGACCCGGCGCAATTCGCCATCTCGGTGGTGCTGGCCGATGGCCGGCTGATGCGCGCCGGGCAATACGCACAACGGTTTTCGATCCAGTCGATTTCCAAGGTCTTTTCACTCGCCTGCGTCCTCGCCCGGTTCGGCGAAAGCATCTGGCACCGGGTCGGGCGCGAACCGTCCGGCGACCGGTTCGATTCCATCCTCCTGCTCGAACAGGAGCACGGCCGCCCGCGCAACCCCTTCATCAATGCCGGCGCGCTGGTGACAACCGATGAGCTGCTGGCCGGCCGCGCGCCCAAAGAAGCGCTGTCCGAGATCATCGACTTCATCCGCACCAGCGCCGGCGACAGCGACATCCACTTCGACGCCGAGGTCGCGGCGTCAGAAACCGAAACCGGCCATCGCAACCGGGCGCTGGCGCATTACCTGCTGAGTTTCGACAACCTGAGAAACCCGCCCGAGCTGGTGCTGGGCACCTATTTCCACCAATGCGCCATCGAGATGACCACCGATCAGCTGGCCCTGGCCGGGCGCGGCATCGCCGGGCTGGCCGACGCGCCCCTGAAGCTGTCGGAGGTCAAGCGCCGCCGCATCGCCGCCCTGATGCTGACCTGCGGGCATTACGACGGCTCGGGCGATTTCGCCTTCCGCACCGGGCTGCCGGGAAAATCCGGCGTCGGCGGCGGCATCCTACTGGCGGTGCCCGGTCGCGCCTCGGTGGCGATCTGGTCGCCGGGGCTCAACGCCTGGGGCAATTCGCGGGTCGGCACCGAGGCGGCGGAACGGCTGGCGCGGTTCACCGGATGGTCGGTTTTCGGCTGACCGGCCCTGCCCATCCGGCAGGCAGCGCCGGTTTTTTCTGCACCGCGGCCAAGGAAATGCTTGCAAGGCCCGATCCGCGCTTTCTAATCTGTCCGGACAGGCACGCAGGTTTTCTACGCCGCATCGAAGACCCGCAGCACAGGTGCGCAAGGTAGAGCGGCAGGTCATCACCATGGACATTGGCTTTCTTCTCAACGGAGAACCGGTCCGGATCCGCCCAGAGCCCCCGACCCGCACCCTGCTCGACTGGCTGCGCGACGAGCGCGGTCTCACCGGCACCAAGGAGGGCTGCAACGAAGGCGATTGCGGCGCCTGCACCGTGATGGTGCAGGACGACACCGGCATCCGCGCGCTCAACGCCTGCATCCTCTTCCTGCCGCAGCTCGACGGCAAGGCGGTGCGCACCGTCGAAGGCCTGCGCGACGACGCCGGCGACATGCACCCGGTGCAAAAGGCGATGGTCGACCACCACGGCGCGCAATGCGGCTTCTGCACCCCGGGCTTCATCGCCTCGATGGCCGTGGCCCATGCCAACGGCCAGACGGATCACACGGACCGGCTCGCCGGCAATCTCTGCCGGTGTACGGGATACGCCCCGATCCTGCGCGCCGCCAGGGCGGCCGAATCCGCCCCGGTCCCGCAATGGGTCGCCTCCGATGCTTCTTCTGGCCGGAAATATCCCGGGGGGAGCGCAGCGGGGGGCAGCGCCCCCCTCCTCCCCCGCAGCTCGGACGAACTGGCAGCGGCCTACGCCGCCGCCCCCGAGGCCACCCTGATCGCCGGCGCCACCGACGTCGGCCTCTGGGTCACCAAGCAGCTGCGCGCGCTCGATCCGGTGATCTTCCTGCACCGGGTCCGCGACTTGCAGCAGATCGAGGACCGGGGGGACAGCCTGAAAATCGGCGCCGGGGTCAGCATCGCCCGGCTCTGGCCGTTGATGGCGGAACTCTATCCCAGCCTGGGCGAGCTGTTCCGCCGCTACGGCTCGGTCCAGGTACGCGAAGCCGCGACCCTCGGTGGCAATATCGCCAATGGCTCGCCCATCGGTGACAGCCCGCCGCCGCTGATCGCCCTCGGCGCCCGGCTGCACCTGCGCCGGGGCGAGGCCCGCCGCGACATCGCGCTCGAGGAGTTCTTTCTCGACTACGGCAAGCAGGACCGCGCGCCCGGCGAATTCGTCGAGGCGGTCACCCTGCCCAAACACCAGCCCGGCTTCCGCTGTTACAAGATCTCCAAACGCTTCGATCAGGATATCTCGGCGCTCTGTGCCGCCTTCAACCTCAGCATCGAGGCCGGCCGGATCACCGCCGTCCGCACCGGCTTTGGCGGCCTGGCCGGCATTCCGAAACGCGCGCGCGCCTTCGAGGCCGTGCTCACCGGCGCGCCCTGGTCGGAAGACAGCCTCCGGGCGGCCGCCGCCGCGCTGGAACAGGATTTCACGCCGCTCACCGACATGCGCGCCTCGGCCCGCTATCGCATGGAGGCGGCGAAAAACCTCGCCCTGCGCTATTTCCACGAGATCGAGGGCCGCGAAACCTCCGTCCTGAAGGTGCTGCCATGAGCGTCGCCAGACCCCTGCCGCATGACGCCGCCGCCCTGCATGTCACCGGCGCCGCGCGCTATGTCGATGACATTCCGACCCCGCGCGGCACGCTGCATCTGGCCTTCGGCCTGAGCCAGATCGCCCGCGGCCGCATCACCGCGATGGATCTGGCGCAGGTGCGCGCCCTGCCCGGCGTCATCGCCGTATTGTCGGCCGATGACCTGCCTTTCGCCAATGATGTCTCGCCGTCGATCCACGACGAGCCGCTGCTCTCGGATGGCCGCATCCATTACCTCGGCCAGCCGCTCTTTCTGGTGGTGGCGACAGAGCATCACATCGCCCGCCGCGCCGCCCGGCTGGGCCAAATCGAAACCGAGGAGGAGGCGCCGCTTCTGACCATCGAGCAGGCGCTCGCGGCCGACAGCCGTTTCGAGGACGGCCCGCGCATCTACAGCAAGGGCGACGCCGCCAGCGCCATCGCCGGCGCGCCGCATCTGCTGAAAGGCACGCTCACCATGGGCGGGCAGGAGCATTTCTACCTCGAAGGTCAGGCCGCGCTGGCGCTGCCGCAGGACAATGGCGACATGCTGGTGCACAGTTCCACCCAGCATCCGACCGAGATCCAGCACAAAGTGGCCGAGGCGATCGGCCGCCCGATGCACGCCGTCCGCGTCGAGACCCGGCGCATGGGCGGCGGATTCGGCGGCAAGGAGAGCCAGGGCAATGCGCTGGCCGTGGCCTGTGCCCTGGCGGCGCAGGTGACGGGCACAGCCTGCAAGATGCGCTACGACCGCGATGACGACATGGTTGTCACCGGCAAGCGGCATGATTTCCGCATCGACTACGAGGTCGGCTTCGATGACAGCGGCCGCATCGCGGGCATCGATTTCGTGCAATATGCCCGCTGCGGCTGGGCCCAGGATCTGTCGCTGCCGGTGGCCGACCGCGCCATGCTGCATGCCGACAATGCCTATCTGCTGGATCATGCCCGCATCGAGAGCCACCGGCTCAAGACCAACACCCAGAGCGCCACCGCCTTTCGCGGCTTTGGCGGGCCGCAGGGGATGCTGGGGATCGAGCGGGTGGTCGACCATATCGCGCATTACCTCGAGCGCGACCCGCTCGAGGTGCGCCGGGTGAACTATTACCACGCCCCAGCCGGGACCGGCCCCGGCAGCGGCCAGCCCTTTTCCGGCCCCAACGCGGGCAAGGGCCACCGCTACGCCGCACCGGGCCCCGCCACGGCGCCGCATGAGGATCTCGCCTCGCGCGGCGCGGCGGCGAATGTCGCCCCGCCCGAGGTGCCCGAGCCGCCCGAGGGCGCCCAGACCACGCCCTACGGCATGGAGGTCACCGATTTCATCCTGCACGAGATGACCGACCGGTTGGCAGAGCAGGCCGGTTACTCCGACCGCCGGGCGAAAGTGGCCGCATGGAACGCCGCCAATCCGATCCTGAAACGCGGGCTTGCGCTGACCCCGGTCAAGTTCGGCATTTCCTTCACCCTGACCCATCTCAACCAGGCCGGGGCGTTGGTGCATGTCTATCAGGACGGGTCGGTGCATCTCAATCACGGCGGCACCGAGATGGGACAGGGGCTGTTCCAGAAGGTGGCGCAGGTCGCCGCCAGCCGCTTTGGCCTGCCGCTCGAGTCGATCAAGATCACCGCCACCGACACCGCCAAGGTGCCCAACACCTCGGCCACCGCCGCCTCCTCCGGCTCGGATCTGAACGGCATGGCGGTCAAGGACGCCTGCGACACGATCCGCGCCCGGATCGCCGGCCACCTCGCCGAACTGCACCAGCAGCCGGTGGAATCGGTGCGCTTCGCCGACGGCGAGGTGCAGGTCGGCGCCGAAAGGATGAGTTTCGCCGCGGCCGCCAAGCTGACCTATGAGGCGCGCATCAGCCTCTCGGCCACCGGCTTCTACAAGACGCCCGATGTCGCCTGGGACCGGATCAAGGGGCGCGGCCGGCCGTTTTTCTACTTTGCCTATGGCGCCGCGCTCACCGAATGCGTGATCGACACGCTGACCGGAGAAAACCGCATCCTGCGCACCGATATCCTGCATGATGCCGGCGCCTCGCTGAACCCGGCCATCGACATCGGCCAGATCGAGGGCGGCTTTGTGCAGGGCGCCGGCTGGCTGACGATGGAAGAGCTGGTCTGGGACGACAAGGGCCGGCTGACCACCCATGCACCCTCGACCTACAAGATCCCCGCCTGCCCCGACACGCCCGACATCTTCAACGTCGCGCTCTGGGACGGCGAGAACCCGGCCGAGACGATCTATCGTTCCAAGGCGGTGGGTGAGCCGCCGCTCATGCTGGGCATGTCGGCCTTCTTTGCCCTGTCCGACGCGGTGGCCGCCTGCGGCCCGCACTACCCGGCGCTAAGGGCCCCGGCGACGCCGGAAGAGATCCTGCACGCGGTGCAAAGGGCGCGCGGATGAGCGACTGGATTCGCATCACCCTCACCGAGGCGCGCGGCTCGACCCCGCGCGAACCGGGCACCACGATGCGGGTCTGGGCCGATGCGCAAAAGGGCAGCATCGGCGGCGGCACGCTGGAATGGCAGGCGACGCAGATCGCCCGGGCGATGCTGGCCGAAGGCACCGCCGAGGCCCGACGCAAGATGGCGCTGGGCCCCGACATGGGCCAATGCTGCGGCGGCGTGGTCACCCTGAGCTTTGCCCGCAATGCCGCCGTCCGCACCGCCTTGGCCGCACCGCTCTGGATCTGGGGCGCGGGCCATGTCGGCCGCGCCATTGCCGCCACCATGGCGCCGTTGCAGGACCGCGAGATCACCCTGGTCGACACCAGCGCCGCGCGCCTGCCCGACCCGATCCCCGAGGGCGTCACCCCGCTTGTCGCCGCCGATCCGCTGCGCGCCGTCGCGCTGGCGCCGCCCGACGCCAGCCACATCATCGTCACCTATTCGCATGATCTCGATCTGCGGCTCTGCGACGCGCTGCTGCGCCATGGCTTCGGCGACTGCGGGCTGATCGGCTCGGCCACCAAATGGGCCCGCTTTCGCAAACGGCTGGCCGCGCTGGGCCATGCCACCGCTCAAATTTCCCGCATTGCCTGCCCGATCGGCGATCCGGCCCTGGGCAAGCACCCGCAGGCAATTGCGGTGGGCGTGGCGGCGGGCTATCTCGCCCGGGCCGCAGAGCCACCCGCCCTGAAGGAGAGACACGCGTGAGAGAAACCTTGTTGGAGATCAAGGGGCTGACCAAGGCCTATCCCGGCGTCATTGCCAATTCCGATGTCTCCTTTTCGATCGGCCGCGGCGAGGTGCATGCGCTTCTGGGCGAAAACGGCGCCGGCAAATCGACCCTGGTCAAGATGATCTACGGCCTGGTCAAGCCCGACAGCGGCAGCATGCGTCTCAACGGCAGCGCTTTTGCGCCGCAGGATCCGCATGCCGCCCGTGCCTCCGGCGTTGCTATGGTGTTCCAGCATTTCTCGTTGTTCGAGGCGCTGAGCGTGGCCGAGAATGTGGCGCTCGGCATGGAGAACCCGCCCAAGCCGCGCGATCTGGCGCGCCAGATCCGCGAGGTCTCGGAGACCTACGGCCTGCCGCTCGACCCCGACCGCACCGTCGGCGGGCTCTCGGCCGGGGAACGCCAGCGGGTCGAGATCATCCGCTGCCTGTTGCAGGAACCGAAACTGCTGATCATGGACGAGCCGACCTCGGTGCTGACCCCGCAGGAGGTGGAGATCCTGTTCCAGACCCTGCGCAAGCTCTCGGCCGAGGGCACCGCGATCCTCTATATCTCGCACAAGCTCGAGGAAATCCGCAGCCTTTGCGAAACCGCCACCATCCTGCGGCTGGGCAAGGTGGTCGAGACCTGCGATCCGCGCGACACCACCGCGCGGCAGCTGGCCGAACTGATGGTCGGCGCCTCGTTTGACGCCGTGACCCGCGAGGCGCGGGCCCCGGGCGCGGTGCGGCTGGCGGTGCACAACCTGTCGGCGCGTTCGCCCAATGCCTTTGGCACCGCGCTCAAGGACGTCTCCTTCGAGGTCCGCGCCGGCGAGGTGCTGGGCATCGGCGGGGTTGCCGGCAACGGCCAGGACGAGCTGCTCGCCGCGCTCTCGGGCGAGATCGTGACCAGGCCCGAGATGGTGGAATTCGACGGCACGCCGGTGGGGGGCCAGGGCCCCGAGGCACGGCGCACCGCCGGGCTGCTCTCGGCTCCCGAGGAGCGGCTGGGCCATGCCGCCGCCCCCGACATGAGCCTGACCGAGAACGCGATCCTGACCGCCGCCGCCCGCGAGGGGCTGATGAAGAACGGTTTTCTCGACTGGTCCGGCGCCCGCGGTTTTACCGAAAAGGTGATCAAGGCCTTCGACGTCCGCACCCCCGGCCCCGGCACCGCCGCCCGGGCGCTGTCGGGGGGCAACCTGCAAAAATTCGTCATCGGCCGCGAGGTGATGCAGCGCCCCGAGGTGCTTGTCGTCAACCAGCCCACCTGGGGGGTCGACGCCGCCGCCGCCGCCGCGATCCGCCAGGCGCTGCTGCATCTCGCAGGTGAGGGCGCGGCCGTCGTCGTCATCAGCCAGGATCTCGACGAGCTGATGGAGGTGGCCGACAGGTTTGCCGCACTGAACGAAGGCCGGCTGTCGGATATCCGCCCGGTGCAGGGCCTCACCGTCGAACAGATCGGCCTGATGATGGGCGGCGCACATGACATGGAGGTGGCCCATGTGGAGGCCTAGAGAAGCTGGCGGGGCGCGCCTGGCCGGCGTCGCGGAGCGTATTTTGCAAGAGAAGAAGCGCAGGACGGCGCAATTGGGGGGAGGTCGCGCATGATCCATCTCGTCAAGCGCCCGCAGCCGTCACGGGTCTGGACGGCGGTGACGCCGCTGCTGGCCGTTGTGCTGACCATGATCGTTGGCGGCATCATGTTCGCCGCGCTGGGCAAGCCACCGCTCGAGGCGATCCGCACGATCTTCTGGGATCCGCTGTTCCATCCGCAGTTCGCCGCCTATTCGCGGCCGCAGCTCTTGGTCAAGGCGGGGCCGCTGATCCTGATTGCAATCGGCCTGTCGATCGGCTTTCGCGCCGGCATCTGGAACATCGGCGCCGAAGGCCAGTACATCATGGGCGCGATCACCGGCGCCGCGGTCGGGCTGGCCTTCTACCCGCTCGACAGCTTCATCGTCTTTCCGCTGATGGTGATCGCCGGCGCGCTTGGCGGCTGGGCCTGGGGGATGATCCCGGCGCTGCTCAAGGTGAAATTCGGCACCAACGAGATCCTGGTCTCGCTGATGCTGGTCTATGTCGCCGAGGCCTGGCTGGCCTCGGTCTCCTCGGGCCTGCTGAAGAACCCGGAAGGCCGCGGCTTTCCCGGCTCGCGCAACTTTCAGCAATATGACGCCGGCGCCAATACCGAGGTGATCGCCGGCACCGGCATGCATTGGGGGGTGGTGGCGGCCTTTGTCGCGGTGATCTTTGCCTATGTGCTGCTCACCCGCCACATCCGCGGCTTCCACATCCGGCTGACCGGCGAGGCGCCGCGCGCCGCCCGTTTCGCCGGGGTCAACCCGGGCCGGGTGGTGATCTTCTGTCTCGGGCTCTCGGGCGCGCTGGCCGGCATGGCCGGGCTCTTCGAGGTGTCCGGCCCGGCCGGCCAGATCACCATTGATTTCAACTCGGGCTACGGCTTTACCGCGATCATCGTGGCCTTCCTCGGCCGGCTGCATCCGGTTGGCATCCTGTTGGCTGGCTTGCTGATGGCGCTGACCTATATCGGCGGCGAGCTGGCGCAGCTCATGCTAGGCTTGCCCGGCGCCTCGATCCAGCTGTTCCAGGGGATGCTGCTGTTCTTCCTGCTGGCGACGGATGTGTTCACCAATTACCGGCTGCAATTCGGACAGGGGGAAACCGCCTGATGGATCTCGGAACGATCAATCCCATCCTTCTGGTCGCCTCGCTGATGGTCTCGGCCACGCCGATCCTGCTGGCTGCCATCGGCGAGATGGTGGTGGAGAAATCCGGCGTGCTCAACCTCGGCGTCGAGGGCATGATGATCACCGGTGCGGTGGTGGGCTTTGCCGTGGCGGTCAACACCGGCAGCCCGGGTCTCGGCTTTGCCGCCGCGGCACTGGCCTCGGCGCTGCTGTCGCTCAGTTTCGGGGTGCTGACCCAGTTTCTGCTGTCCAACCAGGTGGCCACCGGCCTCGGGCTGACGCTGGTGGGCCTCGGGCTCTCGTCGCTGATCGGCAAGCCCTACGAGGGCATGAAATCCCCCACCCTGCCCGACCTGCCGCTGCCGCTGCTGGCCGATATGCCGGTCATCGGCCCGATGCTGTTTCAGCATGACCTGATGGTCTATCTCTCGATCGCGCTGGTGGCTGCCGTCTGGGCCGGGCTGAAATTCACCCGCGCCGGGCTGATCCTGCGGGCTGTCGGCGAAAGCCATGATGCCGCCCATGCCCTGGGCTACAAGGTGGTGCGCATCCGGCTCATGGCGATCTTCTTCGGCGGGGCCTGTTCCGGCCTCGGCGGCGCCTATCTCAGTCTTGTCCGGGTGCCGCAATGGACCGAGGGCATGACCGCCGGCGCCGGCTGGATCGCGCTTGCCATCGTGGTCTTTGCCAGCTGGAAGCCCTGGCGCGTGCTGATCGGTGCCTACCTTTTCGGCGGCGTCACCGTGCTGCAACTGAACCTTCAGGCGGCCGGCACAAGGCTGCCGGTCGAATACTTGTCGATGTCACCGTATCTGATAACAATTCTCGTGCTGGTCATCATTTCAGCACGGGGCTACCACGGCGCGCCGGCCTCGCTCGGCCGGCCGTTCCATGCCTCGCACTGAGGCCAAACCCAAAACAAGACAATCCAAAAGAAGACTCAGGGAGTATCCACATGAACCGCAGAACCCTTCTTGCCAGCGCCGCGCTGGCGCTTGGCCTCGCCGGAACGGCGATGGCGCAGGACGACACGACCAAGGTCGGCTTCATCTATGTCGGACCCGTCGGCGATGGCGGCTGGACCTATGAGCACGAACAGGGCCGCCTGGCCGTCGAAGAGCACTTCGGCGACAAGGTCGAAACCGTGTTCCAGGAAAGCGTGCCCGAGGGCGCCGACAGCGAACGCGCGATGACGCAGATGGCACTGTCCGGCGCCGACATCATCTTCACCACGTCCTTCGGCTACATGGACCCGACGATCAACGTCGCCAAGAAATTCCCCGACGTGAAGTTCGAACACGCCACCGGCTACAAGCGCGCCGACAACGTCTCGACCTATTCCGCCCGGTTCTACGAAGGCCGCGCCATCCAAGGCCTGATTGCGGGCCACATGACCGAGACCAACAAAATCGGCTATATCGCCTCCTTCCCGATCCCCGAGGTCATCCGCGGCATCAACTCGGCCTATCTGCACGCCAAGGAGGTGAACCCCGATGTCGAGTTCTCGATTGTCTGGGCCTACACCTGGTTCGACCCGGCGAAAGAGGCCGACGCCGCCAATGCGCTGATCGAACAGGGCGCCGACGTGATCCTGCAACACACCGATTCCACGGCGCCGCAGGCGGCCGCCGAAAAGGCCGGCAACGTGATCACATTCGGCCAGGCCTCGGACATGGGCGATTACGCGCCGATGCCGCGGGTCTCCTCGATCATCGACAACTGGGCGCCTTATTACATTGATCGCGTGCAGGCGGTGATGGATGGCACCTGGGAAAGCAAGGACACCTGGGACGGTATCGGGCCGGGCATGGTGGGCATCGGCGAAATCACCGACGCGGTGCCGGAAGAGGTCAAGGCCGAGGCGCTGGCGATGAAAGACGCGATTGCCGCGGGCGAGTATCACCCCTTCACCGGGCCGATCAACAAGCAGGACGGCACGCCCTGGCTGGCCGAAGGCGAAGTGGCCGATGACGGCACGCTCGCGGGCATGGATTTCTACGTCGAAGGGCTGACCGGCGAGATCCCGAACTGACCGCTGCCGACAGGCGACGGGAACCCTCGCCCCCGGGCGGGGGTTCTCTGTTTGTCGCGCCTGCCGAGAGGCGCCCTGACAAGAGGTTGACCATGCCCCGGACCCCCATCGTCTATCACATCCCGGTCTGTCCGTTCTCGCAACGGCTCGAGATCATGCTGGCGCTGAAAGGCGTGCGCGACGCCGTTTCCTTCCAGGTCGTCGACATCACCAGACCGCGCGACCCGGAACTGCTGGAAAAGACCCGTGGCACCACCGCGCTGCCGGTGCTCGAGATGCCGGGCGGAGAGATCCTCAAGGAAAGCCTGGTGATCCTGCGCTACCTTGACGAGACGGTGGGCGACACGCCGCTGCGCCGCGCCGATCCGCTGGAACATGCGACGGAAAGCATGCTGATCGCCAAGGAAGGCGCCTTCACCATGGCCGGCTACAGCTTCGTGATGAACCAGGATCCCGACCGGCGCGACACGCACGCCGAAAAGATGCGGGGCCTCTACCGCGAGATCGACGATTTCCTGCGCCATGAGGGCAAAGGCGAGGGGCCCTGGCTGTTCGAGGATTTCGGACTGGCCGAAACGGTCTTCACCCCGATGTTCATGCGCTTCTGGTTCCTCGAGTATTACGAGGGCTTCGACGTGCCGGCCACCGCCGAATATGCCCGCGTGCGCGCCTGGCGCGAAGCCTGTCTGGCCCATCCGGCGGCGCAGCAGGTGAGCCGCGAGGAGATCGTGAAACTCTATTACGACTACGCCCTCGGCGCCGGCAACGGCGCCCTGCCCGAGGATCGCAACGTCTCGAGCTTTGCTTTCGAGCCGGCTTGGCCGGACCGGCCCTGGCCGCCGCGCGACAAGTACCTGACCCATGCCAGCGACGCCGAACTGGGGCTGGTGGCGGCCTGACAACGGCCCGCGCCGCCGCTTCCTCTCGCCTTTTTCCGCCGTGCGGCTATCCTTGCGACAAGGAGGACCGACACATGCGCAAACTTCAGGTTCAGGGCGTGCATCACATCACGCTGACCGGGGCCGACCGGCAGACCAGCCTCGATTTCTGGGAGGGCGTGCTGGGCATGCCCTTCATCTTCGATCAGCCCAACCTCGACAATCCCGACGAGGGCCACCTTTATTTTGATCCCGGCGACGGGCGGTTGATCACCATCTTTACCAACGAGGCCCGCACGCCGGTTCACCGGCGCACGCCCACCGATCCCGGCTGCGTGCACCACCTGGCGTTCAACGTCTCCAAGGCGACCTTTTCGCAGACCATCGACCGGCTCGATGCGCGGGGGATCGGCCATTCCGGCGTCAAGGACCGGGGGTTCATGGATTCGATCTACTTCAAGGATCCCCTCGGATTGCTGATCGAGCTGGCCTGTTACCGGTTCGAACCGCCGATGGGCTGTTCCCATGCCGACGTGATGATCGAGGCGCATCGGCGGCGGGTGGCGCAGGGCGATCACCACATCGCCGAAGTGCACCTGGCCGACGCGATCGAAGCGCTGGTCGCGCGGCGCCAGCAGTCTCTGAGCGAGGACCGCTCGGCAAAAGACCCCTACGGCCGGGGCTGACCCCGTCCCCCGACTGACAGGCCCGGTTGCCTCGCCACCCGGTCCCCGCTTTCCCGGCCCGGCGGGCGTCGGCCGGCGGCCTGTCGGCTTATCTCTGCAACCGCTCCACCGCCCAGCGTGCGGCATCCGCGATCTGCGGATCGGCGTCCTCGCACAGCGCCTGCGCCGCCGGCAAGAGCCGCGCCTCGCCGGAATTGCCGATGGCGTAAAGCACGTTGCGCACGAAACGCCCGCGCCCGATCCGCTTGATCGGCGAGCCCGAGAACCGCGCCCGGAACGCCGCATCCTCCAACCCGGCCAGCTCCGCCAGATCCGGCGCCATCAGGTCGTCGCGGGCATGGTATTTCACCTCGGCCGCCCGTTCGGCGAACTTGTTCCAGGGGCAGACCGCAAGACAATCGTCGCAGCCATAGATCCGGTTGCCCAGCAGCGGCCGCAAAGCCGCGTCCACCGGCCCCTTGTGCTCGATCGTCAGGTAGGAAATGCAGCGCCGCGCATCGAGCTGATAGGGCGCCGGAAAGGCTGCGGTCGGACAGATATCGAGACACTTCCGGCACGAGCCGCAATGATCCACCTCGCCCGGGTCCACAGGCAGCTCCAGCGTGGTGAATACCGCTCCGAGAAAGAACCAGGACCCAAGCTGCCGGCTCACCAGGTTGGTGTGCTTGCCCTGCCAGCCCAGCCCCGCCGCCTGCCCCAGCGCCTTTTCCGGCACCGGCGCGGTATCGACAAAGACCTTCACCTCGGCCGGCGGATCGGTGTCGGCCTCGGCGATCAGCCAGCGCGCAAGCCGCTTCAGCCGCTTCTTCACCACGTCATGGTAATCGCGATGCTGCGCATAGACCGAGATCGCCGCCCGGTCGCTCTGCTCAAGCACCGCCAGCGGATCATGCGCCGGCCCGTAATTCTCCGCCAGCATGATCACCGAGCGCGCCTCGGGCCAGAGCGCCGCCGGATCGCCGCGCCAATGGCTGCGCTCGGCCAGCCAGGACATCTGCCCCTGATAGCCCGCCGCGAGAAACCCGGCCAGCCGCTCGGCCACCTCCGGCACCGCCTCCGGCCGACAGATTCGCGCCGCGGAAAACCCCTGGTCCCGCGCCTCGCGCAGCAGTCTGTCCTTCAGCGCATCCATGGCTTCTTCTGTTCAGAAATACCCGCGGGGGTCCGGGGGCAGAGCCCCCGAAACCGCCGAGGCCCGATCTCAGAAATCGAGGTCATTGTAATGCCGCGGCGGCGGAAATCCGGGCACCTGATCGGCCAGGATGCGGCGAAACGCCGGCCGCGACTTGATCTTGGCATACCAGTCCTTGACCACCGCCGACCGGTTCCAGTCGACGTCGGAGATATAGTCGAGCGACGACAGATGCGCCGCGGCGGCGAAATCCGCCAGCGTCATCACATCGCCGGCCAGCCAGCGCCGGTGGTCGAGCAGCCAGGTCATGTAATCCAGGTGATACTTGATCGCTTTGGCCCCGGCCTTGACGTTCTTGCTGTCGGGAAACCCCTGGCCCTGCACCTTCTTGTTGACCCGCTCGTAGAGCAGCTTCGAGGTCACCTCATGGTGGAACTTGTCGTCGAACCAGGCCACCAGCCGGCGCACCTCATAACGCGCATCGGCGGATTTCGGCATCAGGCTCGGCTCGGGGTACTTCTCCTCCAGCCATTCGCAGATCGCCGCGCTCTCGGCCATGGTCTTGCCGTCGATGCGCAGCACCGGCACCTTGGCGGCCGGATTGCGGCGCAGGAAATCCGGCTCCTGCTCCCAGTAGCGTTCCTCGACCAGCTCGCATTCGATCTTCTTCTCGGCAAGGCTGAGTCGCACCTTGCGGCAGAACGGCGAGAGGGGAACGTGATAAAGCTTGGCCATGAAGGGCAATGTCCTAAGGGGGAAGTGCCCAGCTTCTTTGCCGTGAAACCGGCGCCAGTTCAACCACCCCCGCCCGGATCGGCAACAGCCCGCGGCCCCGGCCGGTTCCCCTTGCGCGCCGAATCCGCTATGGCCGCCGCAGCCTTCACGCCGCAAGGACGCGCCATGATCCTGAGTGTTCTCGACTATGCATCGGTCCTTGTCTTTGCCCTGACCGGGGCGCTGGCGGCCTCGCGGGCGCAGCTCGATATCATCGGTTTCGCCTTTCTCGCCAGCCTGACGGCGGTGGGCGGCGGTACGCTGCGCGATCTGCTGCTCGATCGCAACCCGGTGTTCTGGATCGCCGATCCCGGCATCGTCCCGACCGCCTGCGGCGCGGCCCTGCTGGTGTTCTTCACCGCACACCGGATGGAAAGCCGGCTGCGCTGGCTGCTCTGGCTCGACAGCTTCGCGCTGGCGGTGGCGGTGGCCGCCGGCACCGGGGTGGCGCTGGCGCTGGATCAGCCACCGGTGATCGTGTTGATCATGGGGGTGGCGACGGGCTGTTTCGGCGGGCTGATGCGCGACGTGGTGGCCAACGAGGTGCCGGTGATCCTGCGCCAGGGCGAGCTTTACGCCACCGCCGCGCTGGCCGGTGCCGGCGCCGCGCTGGGGCTGCTGGAGCTGGGTCTCGGCCGCGACGTCGCGCTTCTGGGCTGCGCCGGCGTGACCTGGGCGTTGCGCGCCGGCAGCCTGCGCTGGGGCTGGATGCTGCCGGTCTACAAAAGCCGCCCGCCGCGCGAGAAATAGCGCCCCACCGTCCCGGACCCGATCCGGGACCTCTCCGCCGGTTCGTCGCCCCCGCCCTAAAACGGTTCCGGGCGAAACCCCTCCGGCACCCGGTCGCGACCCTCGAGCACCAGATCCGCCATCACCTCGCCCACCAGCGGCGCCATGCCGAAGCCGATCTTGAACCCGCCGTTGGCGATGAAGGTCCCCGGTCGAAGGGGATGCCCCCCGAGCAGCGGCGCCCGGCTGCGCGCCCGCGGCCGCACCCCGGCCCAGCGCGCCACCACCGGCGCCCCGGCCAGCACCGGAAAGGCCGCCACCGCCCGCGCGATCACCGCCTCGAGCTGATCGTCCACTGCCGCGCCATCGTCGTATTCGCGCTCCGAGGTCGAGCCCACGGCCACCGTGCCGTCGCCATGCGGCACGATATGCAGCGCATCGGCAAAAAGCTGCGGGCGGTCCTGCGCCGCGAATCGCAACAGCGCCGCCTGCCCCTTGACCCCGTTGCCGAGGCTGCGCCCCGCCGCCCGGCTCATCGCCGCGAGATCCTGCATCCCGGTGGCCCAGACCACGGCCCCCCGGTCTTCCCCCTCCGGGGTCACGGTGACCCCGCGCGCCGCCAGCGCCGCCACCAGCGCGGCACAGGCCCGGCGCGGATGCACCCGGGCGCTGAGGCTGTCCTCGACCAGCAATCCCGTCGGCGAGGCCGGGGCCCAATCGCCATAGCCCGCCGCATCGACCACGCGCCACACCGCCTTGCCTTGCCAGAGTTCGGCCGCCGTCCCGGCCCGCTGCCGGGCCAGGTCGACCGCGCGGTCATCGGCCAGGGGCTGCAACCGGCCCGAGCGCAGATAGCCGGGCTCGCGCCCGCCGGCCTCCGCCACCTCGGCCCAGAAACCCTCGGCCATCAGCAGGCTCTCGAACTGGAAGGCCTTCTTGGCGTTCCAGTTTTCCGGCACATGCGGCGCCAGCGCGCCGACGATGCCGCCGGAGGCGCCCGCCGCCGGGCCGAAGGGATCGATCACCCGCACCTTGGCGCCGCGCCGGGCGCAGGCCCAGGCCACTGACAGGCCGAACACGCCCGCCCCCCGCACTGTCACGTCGTCCATTGCATACCCCTCCGTCAGGCTTTAGGCCTCGGGGGAAACCCTTAAGGCAGCCGAAAATGACAGACCAGAGCGCAGAGCTGGAATGGCGCGACGGGCGCGTGCCTGTCTCGACCCGATTCGACGATCCCTATTACTCGCTCGACAATGGCCTGGCCGAGACGCGGCATGTCTTTCTGGCCGGTAACGACCTGCCGGCGCGTTTTGCCGATGGCTTTCACATCGCCGAACTGGGCTTCGGCACCGGGCTGAACCTGCTCTGCGCGCTTTCGGCCTTTCGCGCCGCCGGCCCGCCCGGCCGGCTGCATTTCACCAGTTTCGAGGCCTTCCCGATGCAGGCCGACGACATGATTGCCGCGCAGGCCGGTTTTCCCGAACTGGCCGCGATCGCGGCGGAGCTGGCACCGCAGTGGCAGGCCGGCGCGCGCCACTTCGAGACGCCCGACCTGACCTTCACCCTGGTCCAGGGCGATGCCCGCGAGACCCTGCCGCACTGGTCCGGCAAGGCGGATGCCTGGTTTCTCGACGGGTTTTCGCCGGCCAAAAACCCCGAACTCTGGGGCGAGGCCCTGATGATGCAGGTCGCGCGCCACACCGCCCCTGGCGGCACGGCGGCCACCTATACCGCGGCGGGCCATGTGCGCCGCGCGCTCGCCGCGGGCGGCTTTGCCGTCACCCGCATCCCCGGCTTCGGCCGCAAACGTCACATGACAAGGGCCACCCTATGACCCAGAACGATACGGTGCGCGGCATCTGGCTGATGGTGGCCACCACCTTTGTCTTTGCGGTGCAGGACGGGCTGAGCCGGCATCTCGCCTCGGAATACAATGTCTTCATGGTGGTGATGATCCGCTATTGGTTCTTTGCCGCCTTCGTGATCGCCCTGTCGGCGCGCAAGGCCGGCGGGCTGCGCGATGTGGCGCGCACCGATCAGCCGCTGGTGCAGATCTTCCGCAGCGTGCTGCTGGCGCTGGAGATCTGTGTCATGGTCGCCGCTTTCACCTATCTCGGGCTGGTCGAGAGCCATGCGGTCTTTGTCAGCTATCCGCTGCTGGTCGCCGCGCTCTCGGGCCCGGTGCTGGGCGAACAGGTCGGTTGGCGGCGCTGGTTGGCGATCGCAGTGGGCTTTGTCGGGGTGATGATCATCATCAATCCCGGCGCAGGGGTATTCTCGATCTATGCGCTGATCCCGCTGGCGGCGGCTTCGATGTTCGCGCTCTATTCGCTGCTCAACCGGTATGCCGCACGCCGCGACACCGCCGCCACGTCGTTTTTCTGGACCGGTACGGTGGGCTGCGTGGTGATGACGGCAATCGGCATCTGGTTCTGGGTGCCGATGACCGGGCCCGACTGGATCTGGATGGCAGCGCTCTGCGTGACCGGGGTGACCGGGCATTACACGATGATCAAATGCTACGAGGTTGCCGAAGCCAGCGCGGTGCAGCCCTTTGCCTATCTGCAAATGCCCTTTGCCGTGGCGATCGGCCTGCTGATCTTTGGCGAAAGCCTGCGGGCCTCGGTGGTGGTGGGCGCGGTGCTGATCGTGGGCGCCGGGCTCTTCACCCTGTGGCGCGAACGGCAGAGGATGCGGGTGGCCCGGCGGGTGGCGCCGGTATGAAGCGCGGGCGGTAGGTTGAAAACCCGCCTTACGGCGTTTGGTGCAGGATTGGCCCGGCCCGCGCAACTCGGGCCGCAACTTGCCGCCGAAGGCTCATTCGGGCAGCAGGGTCGATCCCACCAGCTCCTCCGAGAAGGGCACCGGATGCGGATCCTTGCCCAGCCGCGCGCGATAGACCGGCAGGCTCTCTGATACCCGCATGACGTAGTTGCGGGTCTCGTTGAAGGGGATCATCTCGATCCAGTCGACGATGTCGATATCGCCCCGGATCGGATCGCCATAGGCGTTCTTCCAGCTCCGCGGCCGCCCCGGCCCGGCATTGTAGCCGGCCGACATCATGATGACATTGCCGTCGAACTCCTCAGCCAGCCCGCGCAGGTAATCCGCGCCGAGACGGGAGTTGTACAGCCAATCGCCGGTCAGCCGGGACTGGCTGTAATCCAGCCCGACCCGCCGCGCCACGAGTTGCGCCGTCGCCGGCATCACCTGCATCAGCCCGCGCGCGCCGGCGTGGCTGACCACCGAATGGTCGAACTCACTCTCGCGGCGGGCGATGGCCAGCACCATCTCTGTCGGCACCGGATGATCGCGTTTTGCCACCGGATGCACCGCATAATAGGGCGCCGCGATCTCGTGCCCGGCCTGCGCCGCGCGTTTGCCCAGCAGCACGGCGATATGCGGCTGGCCCAGATCCTCGAGCATCTTGCCCATCAGGTGCAGGTTTTCCTCGTCCTGGCTCTCGGCCAGATGGGTCCAGAACCGCTTGGCCAGCCAGCCCTCGCCCGCCGCCAGAAGCAACAGCGCCGCCTCATGCACCCGGGATTTGGTGAATGCGGCCTCGCGCCAGTCCTCGACCGGGCGGAAACCGCCGAGATTGCTGTTGAACGGCAGGCCGCCGCGCTCGGCCGCCAGCAGCCCGTAGAAGCTGGTCTGATAGGCCGCGCCCAGCGCATAGGCGCCCTTGGCGGCATCCTCGTTTCCCAGTGCCTCATAGGCACGCCCCAGCCAATACCCGGCGCGGCCGAGCGAGATCGGCGTAAAGACGTCACCCTTGAAACGGGTGAAATGCGCCAGCGCCCGGCTCGGGTCCTTCTGGAACCGCAGGGCGAGATAGCCCGAGAGCCATTCCAGCTCGGCGAAATTGCGGCCGGTCACGGTGTAATGCGAGGCGGCGATGCGATAGGCCAGCACCGGATCGCCGTCGCGCATGGCGCGATGCGCCAGCGTGTGGCGTCGGCGCGCCCAGTGCTCGGGCTCACCCAGGCTCTCGGCACTGGTCGAACGGTCGAGCAGCAGTGAAATGGCACTGTCGCGCAGCCCCTTGGCCATCCGCCATTCAAACCGCTCATAGGCCAGACCCGGATCATCGGCCAGCACCGCCGGCACGGCGGCGATCAGCGGATCGGGATTGCCATTGCGCGCGCGCAGCGCCATCCGCGCGGTGGCGAGCTTTTGCCAGCCCTCGGAGACCAGGGGCAGCATCCGCGTGGCGTTGATCTCCCAGCCTTCCCAGAGCGCCCGGTCGAGACGCGCCTCGTGATGCGGCTTGAGCAGGCTGCCATATCGGTCGAGAAACCGCGCCTGTTCGCTGTCGGACAGCGCCAGGGTCAGCCACGCCTTGACGATGCCGGCCTGCGCCGCGCCGGTTTCGCCGCTGGCCTCCAGTGCCTCGGCATGGGCCAGCGCGCCGGTGCCGGTCTGGGGCTCCTGCTCCTTGAAAAAGGCGAGGCGCGCCGCGACCGAGGCCCCGGCCATGGCGTCTTCGGATTTCTCGCGCAGATAGGGCAGGCCGGGCCAGTCGCCGCTGCGGGCGAGAAATTCCATCACCTCGCCCGAGCTGCCGCTGCCGCTGCGCAGAAAGTGCCACATGATGACATCGCGCGCCGGCGAACCTTCGGGGCCGGCAAGGCGAAGGGCCTCGTCCCAGCGGCCATCGCGCATCGCGGCGAGCCCGGCCTTGAAGCCCGGATCGGCCGCAGGCACGCGCAGCCCGAGCGGCTCTGTATCCAGCCCCTTCGGCCTGACCCTGGGGCGCAGCCCGGCGAGGTCTTCTTCCAGCTCTTCCAGCGGCTCGGGCACGGCGGCATCCTCACCCGCCGCGATCGCTTCGGGTTCGGCGGCGGGCAGCCCGTCCTCGGCCTCGGCGGCGGGTTCGGCATCGCCCTGCGCACCAGAGCTTCTGGCCCGCGGGCGCAGGCTTGTCGTCAGGTCGACAGCGGCCCCGGTATCAGAGGTTTGCTGAGCGGGCACCGGCGAAGCGGCCAGTGCCAGAAGGCATAAAAGCGCACGCATCATCACTTGCAATTTCTGTTCTGAAAAGGAATAGACACGATCCAGAAGATAACCCGTCCGCCGCATCCTTCAACTCACGATGCTGACACTGGCGGACATGCGGCGCGCCCTCGGGGCGGGCCTGTTGACAGAAAAGGAGCGTCACCATGTTCAAAGGGTCCATGCCAGCCCTGGTCACGCCGTTCAAGAACGGCGCGGTCGATCTGGAGACGCTGCGAAAACTTGTGGACTGGCATGTCGATCAGGGCAGCCATGGTCTGGTCCCGGTCGGCACCACCGGCGAAAGCCCCACCCTGACCCATGGCGAGCACGAGCTGGTCGTGTCGGAAGTGGTCAAGGCCGCCGCCGGCCGCATCCCGGTGATTGCCGGCGCCGGATCGAACAACACCACCGAAGCGATTCGTCTGATGGCCCATGCCAAATCGGTCGGCGCCGATGCGGGCCTCGTGGTGACCCCCTATTACAACAAGCCGACGCAGGCCGGGCTGATCGCGCATTTCACCGCCATCACCGAGGCCGTCGACCTGCCGATCATCATCTACAACATCCCGCCGCGTTCGGTGATCGACATGCTGCCCGCTACCATGGGCGAGCTGGCGAAACTGAAGAACATCATCGGCGTCAAGGACGCCACCGGCGATCTCGCCCGGGTCTCGGCCCAGCGCATCACCTGTGGCGCCGATTTCCTTCAGATCTCGGGCGAGGATGCCACCGCGCATGGTTTCAACGCCCAGGGCGGCGTCGGTTGCATCTCGGTCACCGCCAATGTGGCGCCGGCGTTGTCCAGCGCCTTGCAGAACGCCTGTCTGGCCGGCGATTACGCCAAGGCGTTGGAAATCCAGGACCGACTGATGCCGCTGCACCAGGCAATCTTTGCCGAACCGGGGCTCTGCGGCGTGAAATACGCGATGTCGCGGCTTGGGCTCTGCGAAAACGAGGTGCGGCTGCCGCTCCTGCCGGTCAGCGAGCCGACCCGCGCCCTGATCGACGCCGGGCTGCGCCAAGCCGGTCTGACCGGCTGAGGCTCTGACCGCTGCGGAATTGAAAGGCCCGGCCGCGAGGGATCGCGCCGGGCCTTTTTCGTGCTGCAATACGGCCCCGGGGCCGCGCCGGTCATTGCGTCTCCAGCCCCTCGGGCTGGCCCACCACCACGAAATGCAGGGCCTCGGGGTCGTAAAGCTCGGCGGCCACCCGGTTGACCTCGTCCAGCGTGAGCGCCTCGACCAGCGCATTGCGCTCGGTCACATACTCCGGCCCCAGACCGTCCATCTGCATGCCGATCAGAATATTGGCGATCGGCCCGTTGCCATCAAAGCGCAGCGGATAGGCCCCGGTCAGATAGGTCTTGGCCGCTGCCAGCTCCTCGGCCGTCAGACCGTCCTGCCCCAGCTTGGCCCATTCCTCGCGGATCACCGCAATGGTCTCGGCGACGCGGTTGTTGGCCGAGGCGACCGAGCCCATCACCAGCGCCGCGTGATCCTTGGGCACCAGATAGGAATAGACGCCATAGGTCAGACCGCGCTTTTCACGCACCTCGGACATCAGCCGGCTGGTCAGCCCGCTGCCGCCGAAGACCTCGTTGATCACATAGGCGGCGAGGAAATCCGGGTGATCGCGTTCCAGCCCCCGGTGCCCGAAAAGAACCACCGATTGCGGCGTGTCGAAGGGCTCGACCGTCAAGCCGCCCTCGAGCAGGAAGGGCGCCGTGCCGGGCAGGGGCGCACCGGTTTCGGGCAAGTCACCCAACAGCTCATCGAGCAAGGCCGACAGCTCCTCGGCCGAGATGTCGCCCACCGCGCTGACATAGACCCGGTCGCGCGCAAAGGCCGCCGCATGCGCCGCGACGATATCCTCGCGGCTCAGCGCCATCACGCTGTCGCGGGTGCCATCAAGCGAGGTGGCATAGGGGTGATCGCCAAACGCCAGCCGGTCGAAAGTGCGGCCGGCAATCTTATCGGGGTCGGACAGGTCCGAGGCCAGCCCGGACAGCACCTGCGCCTTGACCCGGTCGATGGCCACCTGGTTGAACGCCGGCGCTACCAGAGAGCCGCGCAGCAGCGCCATGGCCGCGTCAGTGGTGTCGGTCAGGAACTTGGCCGACACCGAAATCGTGTCGTCGAACGTGTCGTAATCGAAGGACGCCGCCAGGCTTTCGAGTTCGCGGGCAAAGGCCCGCGCATCCATCTCGCCGGTGCCTTCCTCGAGCAGGCCGACCATCAGATTGGTCGCCCCGCGCTTGTCCGGCGCATCGAGCGAGCCGCCGCCCTTGAAGCGCAGTTCGAGCGCGACAAAGGGGATCGACGGCTCTTCGACCAGCCAGGCCGAGATGCCGCCGGGGGTGGTGACCTCCTGGATCTCGATCTCGGCACGGGCCGGCAGCGCGGCCATCACCAGCGCGGCGGCGGCAAAGGCCCATGTTTTCACCAGCGGGGCGTTGAAGAGCGCGGTCATTGGGTCACCTCCTGCGGGCGCATGAGCCAGCTTGTCACGCTGGCCTTGTCGTCGAACACCTCGCGCGCGGCGGCAAGGATATCCTCTTCGGTCACCGCCGCCACGATTTCTGGCCAGGCGTGCACATCCTCGACCGTCAGCCCCGAGGTCAGCGCCCGACCATATTGATTGGCCACCCGCTCGACATTGTCGCGGGCGTAGATCCGGCTGGCCTCGAACTGCCGCTTGATCCGGTCCAGCTGTTCGGTGTCGACGCCTTCCTCGAGAAACTCGGCCACCGCCGCATCAAGCGCCGTTTCCGCCGCCTCGAGGCTCACGCCCTCGACCGGCACCACAACCAGCGAGAACGTCGTGTCATCCAGCGAGACGCCGCCATATCCGGCACCCGCATAGACCACAAGCTTCTGGTCGAATTGCAGCTTTTCGTTCAGCACCGAGGTCTGGCCGCCGCCCAGCACTTCGGAGAGCAGCATCAGCGCCGCCGCCTTTTCCTGGGCGCCGGGGTCCCGTTCGGGCGCCAGGTAGGTGCGGATCACATAGGGCTGGGCCACCCGCGGGTCTTCGAACACCAACCGCCGCGGTGCGGTCTGCGGCGGCTCTTGCGGGCGGTCGCGCGGCGCCAGATCGGGATTGGCCGCAATCGGGCCGTAATGCTCTTTGGCCAGCGCCAGAACCTCGTCGGGCGTGACGTCGCCGGCCACGATCAGCAGCGCATTGTTGGGGGCGTAGTTGGTCTGGTAATACTCCAGCGCCGCCTCGAGATCGAGGCCCACCATCTCGTGCCGCCAGCCGATGATCGGCACGCCGTAGCGGTGATTGAGATATTGCGCCGCGCGGGCCTGCTCGCGCATCAGCGCCGCCGGGTCGTTCTCGGTGCGCATGTTGCGCTCTTCGATGATCACCTCGCGCTCGGTGCGGATTTCCTCGGGGCCAAGCTGAAGGTTGACCATCCGGTCGGCCTCCATCTGCATCATCAGCCCCAGCCGGTCGGCGGCGACGCGCTGGTAATATCCGGTCTGATCGTAGCTGGTAAAGGCATTGTCGGTGCCGCCGTTCTCGGCCACCACGCGGCTGAGCTCGCCCGGGGCCATGTTCTTGGTGCCCTGAAACAGCAGATGCTCGAGAAAATGCGCCACGCCAGAAACCCCCGGCGTCTCATCGGCGCTGCCGGCGCGATACCACAGCATGTGGACCACCACCGGCGCGCGGTGATCCTCGATCACCACCACCTCGAGGCCATTGTCCAGCGTCGCGGTGGTCACCTGATCTTCGATCGACGTCTGGGCCAATGCGGCCCCGGCCCAGAGCAGGGCGATCCCGGCGGCGAACGCGCGCAGGCTGGGGGTCAGTCGGTCAAACGGGGGTGCGGACATGTGGCTCTCCTGAATGGGTGTCAGGCCTTACTAATGGCCGCTCCCCCCCGGAGTTCAAGAAAAACCGCGTGACAGTTGCGTGAGCCGGCTCAGCCGCCCACGCGATTGTCGTTCCGCTCTTCCGTCGGATCGGCGGCGGGGGTTCTGACCCCGGCCCGGCGGAACAGGCGCAGCACCTCATAGGGGTCGATCGCAAAGCGTTCGTAGGCGTCGTAATACTTGTCTTCGCGCATCAGCTGCCAGGTGAACCGCGAGGCCCGCTTGCGAAACTCCAGGTCTTCGGCGGCAAGCTGGGCGCGGATCCCCGGCTGCACGCCGTTGCGGGCGGCATAGCTCACCAGCGCGCCATCGCCGGCTGCCGCGCCCGCGGCCCGCGGCGCCACGCGGGCGCCATCGCCGCCCAGCGCCGCGACGGCATCGGCCTCGGGCGTCGGATCGGTGCGGTTGGCCGCGCCCGGTGTCGGCGGCGGCAGCGCGTCAAAGCTCTCCGGCGTCTGCAACGGCTTGGGCGGGACGATGGCAAATTCTTCCGGGCCGTCGCCGCGCACCCGCAGCTCGTGCAGGGTGATGTCACGCTCGCCACATGCCGCCAGCCCGAGGGCCAACGCCAGCAAAACGCACCGCTTTGCAATTGGCGAGACTGTCATGCGTATTCACTCCACCTGCTCACGCGCCCAGACTTAACGGATTGTTCCAGAGAGGTCACGTGCCCTTTTTCCGCTTTGGCGAGCCCTTGCCGCTGCCCGATCCGGGAAACAGCACCAGCCCGAAGGCGCCGGCAAAGATCGCGATATCGGCGACGTTGAAGGCATAGGGATTCTCGATGCCACAACACGACATGTTGAGAAAATCCGCCACCGCGCCATACAGCACCCGGTCGAGCACATTGCCCAGCGCGCCGCCGATCAGGAGGCCGGCCGCAATCCGGCCGGTCCGTCCCGGAGGATCGCGCCAGACCCAGACCAGCACGAACCCGACGATCAGCAGCGCGATGGCGATGAGCACCATCCGCGCCGCATCGGAATGGCCGGAAAACAGGCCGAAATTGATGCCCGAATTCCACGCCATCCGCAGATTGACGAAGGGCGGCAGCACGTCGATCTCGCCCAGGGTGCGCAGATCGAGCAGATGCACGACAACGATCTTGCTGACCTGATCCAGCAGAAACACCCAGAAGGCTGCCCAGAACACCGTTCGCATCTGCCCGCTCCTGCCCTTAGTGCCGGAAGTGGCGCATGCCGGTAAAGACCATCGCCAGCCCGGCCTCGTCGGCCGCGGCGATCACCTCGTCATCGCGCATCGAGCCGCCCGGCTGGATCACGCAGGTCGCGCCCGCCGCCGCCGCTTCCATCAGCCCGTCGGGGAAGGGAAAGAAGGCATCCGACGCCACGGCGGAGCCCTGGGTCAGCGGCGTGTCGAGGCCCAGCGCCTCGGCCATGCGCTCGGCTTTCTTCGCTGCGATCAGCGCCGAATCCACCCGGCTCATCTGGCCGGCGCCAACCCCAACGGTGGCACCATCCTTGACATAGACGATGGCGTTCGACTTGACGTGTTTCGCCACTTTCCAGGCAAACAGCAGGTCGCGCATCTGTTCGTCGGTCGGCGCGACCTTGGTCACCACCTTGAGGTCATCGAGCCCGACAAAGCCCACGTCCTTGTCCTGCATCAGGAAGCCGCCGGCCACCTGCCGCAGGGTCTGGCCGCCGGCGCGCACATCCGGCAGGCCCTCGGTGGTCAGCAGACGCAGGTTCTTCTTCTCTTTGAAAATACGCATTGCGCCGTCCGAGGCGCCAGGCGCAATCACCACTTCGGTAAAGATGCCGGTGATTTCCCGTGCGGTCTCCTCGTCGAGCGGCCGGTTGAAGGCGACGATGCCGCCAAAGGCCGAGGTGCGGTCGCAGTCGAAGGCCGCCTTATAAGCTTCGAGCAGCGTCGCGCCCTTGGCCACGCCGCAGGGGTTGGCGTGCTTGATGATGGCGCAGGCCGCGCCGTCCTCGGGGGCGAACTCCGCCACCAGCTCGAAGGCCGCATCGGTATCGTTGATGTTGTTGTAGGACAGCTCCTTGCCCTGATGCTGCACGGCGGTGGCGACGCCGGGGCGGCCGGTGCCATCCGTGTAGAAAGCCGCCTGCTGGTGCGGGTTCTCGCCATAACGCAGGGTCTGCTTGACCTCGCCGGCCACCGCGCGGCGGCGTGGCGCGGCGGCGCCCAGCGCCCCGGCCATCCAGGAGGAAACGGCGGCATCATAGGCGCCGGTGCGGGCATAGGCGATCTGCGCCAGACGCTGGCGGAAACCATAGGAGGTCGCGCCGGAGTTGGCGTCCAGCTCTTGCAGCAGCCCTTCGTAATCCTGCACATCCACCACCGTGGTCACAAAACCGTGGTTCTTGGCCGCGGCGCGGATCATCGCCGGGCCGCCAATGTCGATGTTCTCGATGCAGGTGTCGTAATCGGCCCCCTTGGCCACGGTCTCCTCGAAGGGATAGAGGTTGACCACCAGCAGATCGATGCCGCCGATGCCATGCTCTTTCATTGCCGCCACGTGCGCGTCATTGTCGCGCAGCGCCAGCAACCCGCCATGCACCATCGGATGCAGCGTCTTTACCCGGCCATCCATCATCTCGGGGAAGCCGGTCACCTCGGCCACGTCGCGGACCTCGAGGCCGGCCTCGCGCAGCGCCCTGGCGGAGCCGCCGGTCGACAGAAGCTCGACCCCGCGTTCGGCAAGGGCACGCCCCAGATCGGTCAGGCCGGTCTTGTCGGAAACTGAGAGAAGCGCGCGCCGGATCGGCACGAGGCGGGTGTCATCGGTCATATCGTCAGGGTCCTGCGGTCAGCTGTCAAAATCGTAGTCTTCGTCGTCGGTGGTCAGGTCGCGCACCGCCACGGCAGTGTCATGCGCCTTGGCCAGAGACCAGCGAATGCGCGTCGCATACTCCATTGCCCGGTGAGATAAAACGATCTGTTTCGTCGCGCGGGGCCGCAAACGCCCCATTTCGAGATAGACCGAGGGTTCCAGCGTCATTTCCAGCCCGCCTTCGTGGCGAAACACCCAGACCTCGCCCGAGCGCAGCGCCAGCGAGACCGCCATGCCGCCCATGTCGACCTCGGCATCGACATCGGGATGCAGGTGAAACCGCACATGATAGGGAATGCCCGATTTGCCAGCCGCGTGACGCACCCGGTCGAATCGCTTCCGGTCGGAGGATTTCAGCGCCAGCAGCATGTCCTCGCCCACCAGCCCGCGGCCATCGAAGGTCAGCTCGAGGATGCGGGCATGGGTCAGGCCATGGGTGTCGACATAGCCGTCATGCCCGGCCTCGAGCTTGAGCCCGTCAGAGGCATGGCCGATCTCGACCGGCACCTCCTCCGGCGCATCTTCCAGCATCTCGCGTCGCGCGCCGGCCACCCGGCCCTCGCGGCCCAGCCGGGCGCTGGAATAGCCTTCGAGCGCCAGGGTGCTGTGCGACGGCGTGGCGCGGCCGGCGCGGCGCCAATCCTCTCCGAAATGCGCGCCAGAGCCGCAGGAGACAATCAGCGGCCGCCGCCCCGAGGTCAGCTCGAAGGCCAGCGTCGAGGCATGGGCGTTGAACGAGGCCGCGCCCTCGGGCGGCGGGCTGGCATCAACAATCACCGAGGTGCGGCCCGCCGAGAGCCGGGCAAAGCCCATCGCCAGCCCCTGCGCGCCCTTGCGCACCCCCGAGGCCGAAAGCGCCTGGTCGAGCCGCCCGTCCAGCCCCCGCCCGCCGCCATGAAACCGCGCCAGCCCGCCGTCGCTGTGGCGCAGGGCGCGCAGGGTGGGGGCGATGCGGGTGATCGCGGTCTGGTGCTCGGGGGCCACCGGATTGCCGGTCTCCTCCAGCGCCGCGGCGGCCCAGGTGAGCAGGGTGAAAACCTCGAGCAGCTCTTCGGGATTGCGGGTCGGAATGCCGCCCTGGTCGTCGATCTGCCCGGCGCATTCCCGCGCCAGCGCCGCCGTGGCCGATCCCACGTGGCGCTCCATCCCGCTCAGCGACAGCCCGGCATAGAGCAGCCCGGTCAGCGCCTCGAACCGCGGCAGCCCCGGCGCCGCCTTGTGCCAGCGCCGCCCGAGAAACCGGGTCTGATGCGCCAGCGACTGGAAATAGGCCGCCGACTGCGCCGGCTCCAGCGCGCGCAGCAGAAAGATCGCATGATGGGTCCAGCGGATCAGCCGGCGGCCGGTCAGATCCGGCGTCCAGCCCGGCCCGCTGCCGCGCCCGTAACGGTCGATCCAGCCCCAGAGCCAGTCCTGCGCCACCGTCCGCGCCCGCAGATCGCCCACCGCCGCCAGATCGTCGAGCCAGCCAAAGCCGTGGATCTGTTCGAGGAAGGCCTGATCGGGCGGGTCGAGATCCCAGAGCATGGCGCCCTTCGCCTCGATCAGATGGCCGGCGAACATCAGGTTGCCGGCGATCAGCTGCCGGCCCCGGTTGAAGCTGCCGATGGTGCGCGGTTCGGGCTGCGACACGAACGCCGTCGCCGCGCGCGCCCGCGCGGCCAGCCGCGCATGAACGCGGTGCATCAGGCGCGTCTGTCGCGCCGACCAGCTTTCGTACTCGGACATCTGCACTGCCTCTGGCGCACTTGGCGTGCGTTATATGAGGCCGAGCATAGCCGTGCCGCGGCACAAAGTCACCTTTGAAAACACCCGCCGCGACCGGCAGCGGCCGGGTTATCCCCGGGTCAGGCAGGCCATGTAGAACCCGTCCATGCCGCCGCGCTCGGCCCAGTAATCCGGCCGCAGCCGCAGCCCGCCGTCGTCGCTGCGCCAGTCCGGCGCCACCCCCGGCAGATCGAAGGCTCCGGGCATCACCCGCAGGCCCTCATGCCGCGCCAGCGCCGCCTCGATCTGGCATTCCCCCTCGTCGGGCAGCAGCGAACAGGTGCAATACAGCAGCCGCCCGCCCGGCTTCAGCAGGGTCAGCGCATGGTCCAGCAGCGCTGCCTGAAGCTCGATCAGCCCGCCGATCGCCTCGCCGCGCTGCACCAGCGGCAGATCGGGATGCCGCCGGATGGTGCCGGTGGCCGAACAGGGCGCATCAAGCACCACCGCATCGAACGGCCCGCCCGCGAAGGCCAGCGCATCCGCCGTCACCACCGCGGCGCTCAGCCCGGTGCGCGCCAAGTTCTCGTGCACCCGCGCCAGCCGCCCCTCGGAAATGTCCAGCGCCGTGACATCGGCGCCCCCGGCGGCCAGTTGCAGGGTCTTGCCCCCGGGGGCGGCGCACATGTCGAGCACGCTCAGCCCCGCAACCTCTCCCAGCCCCCGGACCGGCAGGGCGGCGGCGGCATCCTGCACCCACCAGTCGCCGCGCTCGAAGCCCGGCAGGGCCGAGACCTGCCCCGGCGCCGTCAGCCGGACCGAGCCGGTCGGCAGCAGCGCCCCGCCCAGCCGCGCGGCCCATTCCCGGGCGTCGGATTTCACCGTCAGATCGAGCGGCGCGCCGGCAAAATGCACCGCTTCCATCGCCGCCACGGTGGCGCCGCCCCAGGCCTCGGCCAGGGGCTGGCGCAACCACTTCGGCAGATGCGGCACCCGCAGCTCGGCCCATTTCGCCGGCCCCTCGAGCGCCACCTTGCGCAGCACCGCATTGACCATGCCGCCATAGGCCGCGGTCCGCTTGCCGCGCCGCACATGCGCCACCGCCTCGTTCACCACCCCATGGGCATCGCCGCCCTGGCAGAGCTCGACCGTGGCCAGCCGCAGCACGTTACGCACCGCCAGCGGCGGCATCTTGCGCAGATAGGGCTTCACGACGCGGTCCGCCTTTTCCAGCCCGCGCAGCGTTTCCAGCGCCAGCCGCTGCGCCCGCGCCCGCTCGGCCGGATCGAGCCGCAGATGCTGCGCCGTGCCGGTCAGTTCCGACAGAAGCCGCCCCTCGGCCAGAACCTGCCCCAGAAGCCAGAGCGCTCCCGCACGTGCCGTTGCTGCCATCCGCGACCTCCAGACCGCTTGCCCATGTGAAGCCCCGGCGTATATCTGGGAGGACGAAAAGAGGAAAGCCCGATGGACCAGACCGAAGCGCAACGCCGCGCCGCCCTGCCCGATGCCGCCCGCCGCGCCCTGGAAGAGGCCGATGCCCGCCGCATCGAACAGGCCGGCCGGACGCCCCTGCCCACCGAACTCGGCGGCCGCGACGGCCCCGAACCCGTGCGCTACGGCGACTGGGAGAAAAAGGGCCTCGCCATCGATTTCTGAGCCTGCGGGCTTCCTCTTGCCGGAAATACCCTCGGGGGAGGCGCCGCCAGGCGCCGGGGGCAGCGCCCCCTGCCCCGCGTCCGCCCGGCCGAACCGCCTAGTCCCGCAGCCCCAGCACGTCGATCATGTCGTATTCCCCCGGCGCCTTGTCCTGGCCCCAGAGCGCCGCCTTCAGCGCGCCACGGGCAAAGACCGAGCGGTCCGAGGCCACATGCCGCAGGGTGATCCGCTCGCCGGCGGCGGCGAACATCACGTCATGCTCGCCGACGATATCGCCGCCGCGAATCACCGCGAAACCGATGTCGCCCGTCTGCCGTGCGCCGGTGATGCCGTCGCGGCCGCGGTCGGCGACATCCGCCAGCGCGACGCCGCGGCCCCGGGCCGCCGCCTCGCCCAGCATCAGCGCGGTGCCAGAGGGCGCGTCGACCTTGCGGTTGTGATGCGCCTCGATCACCTCGATGTCATACTCCGCGTCCAGCGCCCGCGCCACCTTCTCCGTCAGCAGCGTCAGCAGGTTGACCCCGAGGCTCATGTTGCCGGCCCGCACGATCACCGCATGGCGCGCCGCCGCCTGGATCTTGGCCAGGTGCTGCTCTTCCATGCCGGTGGTGCCGATCACGTGGCACAGCCGCGCCTGCGCCGCCAGATGGGCGAATTCCACCGTCGCCGCCGGCGCGGTGAAATCGATCACCGCCTGGGCCTCGGCAAAGACCGAGAGCGCATCGTCGGTCACCGTCACCCCCAGCGCTGCGCCGCCCATGGCCTCGCCGACGTCGCGCCCCACCCAGTCGTGGCCCTTGCGTTCGACCGCGCCGGCCAGCCGCATCCGGTCGTTTTCGCTCACGCTGCGGATCAGCATCTGGCCCATCCGGCCGGATGCGCCGGTGATCACAATGCCGGGAAGGGGTGCGCTCATGTCTCTGATCTCCTGTGCTTGCCCCCACATACCGCCTGCCGCCCGACTTGGCAAAGCCCGCGCGAAAGCGTATCTGCCAGATATGGCTAAGAACAAGATACCAGACGGTCAGGGCGCCTCGCAGCGCCAGCTTCGGGTCGGCGAGCTGATCCGCCGGACCCTTTCCGAGCTTCTGATGCGCGGCGAGGTGCATGACCCCGATCTCAACCGCGTGTCGATCACCGTGGGCGAGGTGCGCATGTCACCCGACCTGCGCATCGCCACCGCCTATGTCTGCCCCTTGGGCGGCCAGGGCGGCGAGGACGTCGTGGCGCTTCTGGCGCGCAACAAGGGCGAGATTCGCCGGTTGGTCAACAAGCAGCTGACCATCAAGTTTTCGCCCGACCTGCGGTTCCGGCTGGATGACACCTTCGACCGGCTCGAAGACACCCGCCGGATGTTCGCCCAGGAAAACGTCCGGCGCGACCTGGACGAATGAGGCTGCGCGGCGGACTGACAGCCCTGCTGCTTCTGGTGGCGGCGCCGGCCATGGCGGTGACCTGTTCGGACGAGCGGTACGAAGGCAACCGGTTCACTGTCTGCAAGGTGAGCCCCGGCGAGGAGGAGTTGCGGCTCTACCGCGCCGATGAGGCCGGCGCGCCTTATGGCACCTTTGCCAATCTCGAACGCGCGGTGCAGGCCGAGGGCAAGCAGCTGCGCTTTGCCACCAACGGCGGCATGTACCACGACGACCGCGCCCCGGTGGGCCATTACATCGAGGAGGGCGAGGAAGAGATGCGGGTGATCGCCAACGAGGGCCCCGGCAATTTCGGCCTGCTGCCGAATGGCGTGCTCTGCCTGCGCCCGGGCCGCGCCGATGTGATCGAGACCCGCAGATATCTCGATCAGGCGCCCGATTGCCGCTATGCCACGCAATCCGGCCCGATGCTGGTGATCGATGGCGACTTGCACCCCGATTTCCTGCCCGACGGCACCTCGCGTTATATCCGCAACGGCGTCGGCACCTCCGGGGACGGGAAAACCGCCTATTTCGTGATTTCCAACAACACCGTGACCTTCTGGGAATTCGCCAGCTTCTTCCGCGACGTGCTCGGCGTGCCGCAGGCGCTGTTTCTCGATGGCAATGTCTCGCGGTTGCATGCCCCCGACATCGGCCGCAGCGATCTGGGCTTTCCGATGGGGCCGATCATCGCCGTGGTGGTGCCCGACCCCTGAGCTCCGAACCCGGGCGCCCGCGCCGGCCTAACGCAGCGCGGTCACCACATGGCCGCGGATCGGCGCCGTCACCGGCCCCGACCCGTAGCGCGCGGCAATCCGCGCCTGCGCCTGTGCCGTCGCCTCTTCGAGCCGTGACGGGTCGCGCGCCTCAATCTCGGTTCTCAGCGGCGTGCCCTGGCAAAAGGCCACCGCCGGCTCCCGGGCCGAGGCTGCCCGGCTCTCGCCGGCGATCGTGTCGACCGCGATATCGGCAAAACCCGCCGCCCGGAGATCGGATAGGATGCCGGCCGGATCGTGATAGCCATACGGCGTGCGGGCCAGGAAATCCGGCGGATCCTCGGGAAAGACCTCGGCCACCGCCTGGGCCACACAATCAGCGAAACCGTTTTCGGCGATTTTGTCCCAGGTGCTGAAGATATAGCGCCCGCCGGGCCGCAGCACACGGCGCGCCTCGCGGTGGCCGGCGATGCGGTCGGCGAAGAACATCACCCCGAACTGGCAGCAGACCACATCGAAGCTCGCGTCGCCGAAGGGCATGTCGAGCGCATCCGCCGGTTGCCAGTGCACACCCTTGCCCTCGGGCTGCCGCGCGGCGGCCCGCGCCAGCATCGGCGGGTTGAGATCGGAGGCGACATAACGTGTGGTCGCCGCCAGTTGCGGCGCCAGCACCCGCGTGACCACACCGCTGCCCGCCGCCGTCTCGAGCACGTCTTTCGGCGCCAGCGCCGCCACCCGCTGCGCCATGTCCTCGGCATGCGCCTCGAAGATCAGCGGCACCAGCCAGGCGTCGTAGATCTCGGGGATCGATCCGGCAAAATCCGTGTCACCTCCCGCCATCAGAGCCCTCGCAAATATGGCAGGGCTCCAATCTAGCACAGAACCGCCGCGCGCTCGGGTTTTTCTTGCGCCCTATTGACGGCTGCGCCGGCGTTTTCTATCCCGCCCGCTCTGATCACACATCGCGGGGACATCATGGCACGCAGACGCAAGGGGCGCGACATTTCCGGCTGGCTGGTGGTGGACAAGCCCGCGGGCCCCACTTCGACCGCCGTCGTCAACAAGGTGCGCTGGGCGTTTCAGGCCAAGAAGGCGGGCCACGCCGGCACGCTCGACCCCGAGGCGACCGGCCTGCTGGCGGTGGCGCTGGGCGAGGCCACCAAGACGGTTCCCTATGTCACCGACGCGATGAAGGCCTATGAATTTACCGTGCGCTGGGGGGCCGCAACCAACACCGATGACGCCGAGGGCGAGGTGATCGAGACCTCGGACAGCCGCCCCAGCGACGACGAGATCAAGGCCGCTCTGGGCCAGTTCGTCGGAGATATCGAGCAGGTGCCGCCAAAATTCTCGGCGGTGAAGATCGACGGCGAACGGGCCTACAAGCTGGCCCGCGACGGCGCGGATGTCGAAATCGCGGCGCGGCCCCTCTGGGTCGAGGAGCTGCTGCTGGTCGACCGACCGGATGCCGACACCGCGGTGCTGGAAATGACCTGCGGCAAGGGCGGCTATGTGCGCGCCATTGCCCGCGATCTGGGCCGGGTGCTGGGCTGTCTCGGCCATGTGGTCACCCTGCGGCGGATCTGGTCGGGGCCGTTCGATCTTGAAACTGCGGTGGCATTGGACCGGGTCGAGGAACTGGCACAGACGCCCGAGCTCGACGCCCTGCTGCTGCCCCTGGAAACCGGTCTTGGCGATCTGCCCGAGCTGCATTGCGGTGTCGAATCCGCCACCCGGCTGCGCAATGGCAACCCGGCCGAGGTGACCGGCGGCGGCGATGTCGAATTTGGCGAGACCGCCTGGGTCAGCCATCAGGGCACGCCGGTGGCCGTTGGCGAATACCGCGGCGGCAAGCTGCAACCCTCGCGCGTGTTTGTCACTGGCTAGGCCAATGCTCGTCACCAAAACGCATGAGACGCCCGATTGCCGCTCGGAAGCGATCTACAGCGAATGCGGGCTCTACCGCTACCGCCTGACGCGGGTCTGGAACGCGACGGCGGGGCGCATCGTCTTTGTCATGCTCAACCCTTCGACCGCCAGCGAAAAGGTCAACGATCCGACCATCGCGCGCTGCGAGAAACGCGCGCGGCTCCTGGGCTTCGGCGCGCTCGACGTGGTCAACCTCTTTGCCTTCCGCGCCACGGCGCCGGAGGATCTGCGCGCCGCCGAAGCGCCGGTCGGGCCGGAAAACGACGGCTTTCTCAGCCGCGCCTGCGACGAGGCCGACATGGTGCTGGCCGCCTGGGGCGTGCATGGCACCCACCGCGCCCGCGACACCGAGGCCCTGGCGCTGATGGCACCGGCGCAGGATCGGCTCTATGCGCTCGGGCTCACCCGGCACGGGCTGCCGCGTCATCCACTGTATGTCTCCTACGCGCAGAAACCACAGCATTTTGTGGTAAACGCCGGGTAAATACCTGAAACCGTTAACCATTTGATCCGATTTGGTTTGCCCTGCGGGCGCTGCGGCGGGATACTGCCCGCGGGACAAAGGGTGTGAAACCATGTTATTGATTGCGGGCCTTCTGGGCATGGCCGCTGTCGGCTCGGTCGTGATGATCGGCACGATTGGCGATGACGACGACGACCCGGGCGGCCGGACGACGGCGCCCGAGCTGACCGAGGACGACCTCGGCCCGCCCGGCATGATCGAACCCGCCGAAGAGCCCGACACGCAGACTGGCGGCGCGAGCGCCGACACGCTTGCCGGTGGCGAGGGCGTCTCCTTGATCTCCGGCGGTGGCGGCAGCGATGCGATCGATGGCCGGGGCGGCGATGATCTTTTGTCGGGCGGAGCCGGCGCGGATTGGATCTGGGGCGGTGCCGGCGACGATCTCTTGCACGGCGGCAGCGAGGACGACACCCTGCATGGCGAGGCCGGGGCAGATACGCTCTCGGGCGACGACGGCAATGACGCGCTTTATGGCCACGGCGGGCACGATCTGTCGCGGGGCGGGGCCGGCGACGACGTTCTGACCGATGGCCAGGGCAACGACACGCTGATCGGCGGCGCCGGCGATGACGGTCTTCTCGGCGGGCATGACGCCGATACGCTGATCGGCGGCCAGGGCAGCGATTCGCTGTTCGGCGGCGCCGGCGACGACCTGCTCGATGGCACCGAGGCGGGGGACGACGCGGTGGATTATCTCAACGGCAACGCCGGCGACGACCGAATCCTTGCCGACGATGGCGATGTCGTGACCGGCGGCGCCGGCGCCGATGACATCGTGCTGCGCGGCGATCCCGGGCAGCAGATCACGCTGATCGATTTCGAACCGGGCGAGGACCGGATCCTGCTGATTTCCGATGACCCGGCCGGCGGCGTCGATGTGACAATTGCGCCAGATGCCGACGATCCCGCCGTGCTGCGCATGTCGGTGGACGGCCAGGAGGTGGCGCTTCTGCGCGGCGCGGAAGACATGACCATGGCCGATATCCTGCTGGTTTCCGAGGCCGAGGCCGCCGCATGGGAGGTGCTTCCCCCTGCCGCATGAGGGCCGTGGCGCTCGGCCCTTTCCAAACCGCGAAAATTGCCCTATAGGGCGCTCTTGCCCCGGCTTCGCGGCCGGGGCGCACCATCTCCACGGGCCCTGCTGGACGACATCCCGGCTTGCGCCATAACCCTTTAGATTTCCGAAAGGAGACCCCGATGTCGATTACTGTGGAAGAAAAGAACCGCGTGATGAAGGAATTCGCCACCAAAGACGGCGACACCGGCTCGCCCGAAGTTCAGGTGGCCATCCTCACCTCGCGCATCCGCACGCTGACCGAGCACTTCAAGACCCACAAGAAGGACAACCACTCCCGCCGTGGCCTCCTGAAGCTCGTGGCTCAGCGCCGGAAACTGCTCGACTACCTCAAAGGCAAGGAAGAGGCACGCTATCAGGACCTGATCAAGCGTCTCGAAATCCGCCGCTAAGGTTTTTCGGATCCGCAAGGCTCCGTGACGCCCGCCAGTGCAAACTGGCGGGCGTTGTCATGTCTGCACCGATGCCGGGGCCGGCCCGCAGCCCGCCAGCATTGCCTCCTGCAACTGGCCCGAGGCCAGCGGCCGGTCGAACACCACGCCGCAATAATGCGTGTTGGCCCAGACCACCCGCCCCGCCGCCGCAAACGTGCCGGCCTCGATATCGACCGGCGCATCGCCGCTGCCCTCCATCCCCAGCTGAAGCTTGGCGCCCGCCTCGCTGATATCGACGATCCGGCTGTCATGGAGCCTGCCGCGCAGCCTGATGCGGCAGGGGATATCGCAGACAAAGCGCCGGTTCCGCCGCTTGCGCGAACGGGTCCGGTGTTCCAGCAGAAGCAGCCCGGCCAACGCCGCCGCCGCCAACAAAAGCGCGAGCCCGGCCGATCCGTCGAATGCCGGCCAGAGCCCGGTGCCACGACCTGCGCCCGGGGCCGTTCCGGCCCCTCGCGTCGCGCTTCGGGCGGACTCCTCGCTTGTCGCGGCGCAATCGATCCGGGCCACCGCCGCCAGCAGCCGCGCGCCGCTGCTGCCAAGCCGGCGCAACGCGGCGTCGCGGCCCGGGCTGCCCGGCGGGTTGGCCAGCAGAGCCCGGGCCGAGGCCACATGCCGGCCGGTCAGCGGCGCGAAATCGCCATAGCCTTCGCGCGCCATCGCGCGGCGCATCTCGGGCCGGTCAAACGCCGCAAGTGTCCGGGCAAGCCCGGCCTGCTGGCGCACCAGGCCGGGCTTGCCGGTCGCCGCCGCGTTGGTCTGATGCACCATTCGCAGCAGCCAGGCCTCGAAGATACAGGCCTCTTCGGCCGCGGCAGTCGCGACAGACACCGCCAGCATGAGGCCGGCCGCCAGAAGAGTTCTGAAATCGGACATTCGCACTGGTCCAGCCCCCTGTCGACGTGTCAAAGACTGCCGCCCGCCGGCAATTGCCTGCCTGACGCGGCGAGGACTAGCACAGCGGCTTTACGAAAGGCTTAAGCCCGCCCGCCCCGGCGGCCGCATCCGCCCGTGTACAAAGCTATCCACATCCCGTCTTTCCAAGTGGCGTGAAACCCTGTATTCCAGCCGGCATCTGAGACGTGACGCTCCGACCCCGGCGCATGAAATGATGAAAGGGGTCGGCGGCAATGGGGCCGCCATTCAAACGGGGACCCGGGATACGCCCGGGAGCGCCCCATACAGGATACGCAGATGTTCAATATTTCCAAGAAAAGCATGCAGTGGGGCGAAGAGACGCTCACGCTGGAAACCGGCAAGGTCGCCCGCCAGGCCGACGGCTCGGTCATCGCCACGCTGGGCGAGACCTCCGTCATGGCCAACGTGACCTTCGCCAAGGAGCCGAAGCCGGGTCAGGATTTCTTTCCCCTGACCGTGCACTACCAGGAAAAATACTACGCTGCCGGCAAAGTCCCCGGCGGCTTTTTCAAGCGCGAGGCGCGTCCGACCGAAAAAGAGACGCTGACCGCACGCCTGATCGACCGCCCGATCCGCCCGCTGTTCGTTGACGGCTTCAAGCATGAAGTCCTCGTCATGTGCACCGTGCTGAGCCACGATCTGGTCAACGACCCCGACATCGTGGCGATGATCGCCGCTTCGGCCGCGCTGACGATCTCCGGCGCGCCCTTCATGGGCCCGATCGCCGGCTGCCGCGTGGGGTACGTGGATGGCGACTACATCCTCAACCCCGAGGTCGAGGACATGCACGACCTGCGCCTCAACCCCGAACAGCGTCTGGACCTCGTCGTCGCCGGCACCAAGGACGCCGTGATGATGGTCGAATCGGAAGCCTACGAGCTGACCGAAGAGGAAATGCTCGGCGCGGTGACCTTTGCGCACGAACAGATCCAGCCGGTGATCGACCTGATCATCAGCCTGGCCGAAGAAGCGGCGAAAGAGCCCTTCGACTTCCAGCCGCCGGATTACTCCGCGCTCTTTGACGCGGTGAAAACCGCCGGTGAAGAGCAGATGCGCGCCGCATTCGCCATCACCGACAAGCAGGAGCGCACCGCCGCGGTCAACGCCGCGCGCACCGCGATCAAGGAAAAGCTGACCGAAGAGCAGCTCGAAGACGCCAATCTCGGCGCGGCACTCAAGAAACTCGAAGCCGGCATCCTGCGCGGCGACGTGGTCAAGGGCGGCAAGCGGATCGATGGCCGCGACACCAAGACCGTGCGCGGCATCGAATGCGAAACCGGCCTGCTGCCGCGGACCCACGGTTCGGCGCTGTTCACCCGGGGCGAGACCCAGGGTCTCGTGGTGACCACGCTGGGCACCGGCGATGACGAACAGTTCATCGACGCGCTGCACGGCAACTTCAAATCCAACTTCCTGCTGCACTACAACTTCCCGCCCTATTCGGTCGGTGAAGCCGGTCGCGTGGGCCCTCCGGGCCGTCGTGAAATCGGTCACGGCAAGCTGGCCTGGCGCGCGCTGCAAGCTGTCCTGCCGGCGCCGACCGATTTCCCCTACACCATCCGCGTGGTGTCGGAGATCACCGAATCGAACGGCTCGTCCTCGATGGCTTCGGTCTGCGGCGGCTCGCTGTCGATGATGGACGCCGGTGTGCCGCTGAAATCGGCCGTGGCCGGTGTGGCCATGGGCCTGATCCTGGAAGACGACGGCGATTATGCCATCCTGACCGACATCCTCGGCGACGAGGATCACCTCGGCGACATGGACTTCAAGGTCGCGGGCACCGAAAACGGCATCACCTCGCTGCAAATGGATATCAAGGTCGCGGGCATCACGCCCGAGATCATGAAGAACGCCCTGGCCCAGGCCAAGGACGGCCGGATGCACATCCTGGGCGAGATGAACAAGGCGCTGACCGGCGCCGCGGAATTCTCGATCCACGCGCCGCGCATCGAGACCATGCAGATCCCGACCGACAAGATCCGCGAAGTGATCGGCTCGGGCGGCAAGGTGATCCGCGAGATCGTCGAGCAGTCGGGGGCCAAGGTCGACATCAACGACGACGGCATCATCAAGATCGCCTCGCCGGACGGGGAAGCCATCCAGAAGGCCTATGACATGATCCACTCGATCGTGGCCGAGCCCGAGGAAGGCAAGATCTACAAGGGCAAGGTCGTGAAGATCGTCGATTTCGGCGCCTTCGTGAACTTCTTCGGCAAGCGTGACGGCCTGGTGCACGTCTCCCAGATCGAGAACCGCCGGTTGAACCATCCCTCGGATGTGCTCAAGGAAGGCCAGGAAGTCTGGGTCAAGCTGCTGGGCTTCGACGATCGCGGCAAGGTGCGCCTGTCGATGAAAGTCATCGATCAGGAGACCGGCGAAGAGGCCAAGAAGGAAGAGAGCGCGGAATAACCCGCGCCTCATGCGAGATACGAAGAGCCCCGGTGGAGACGCCGGGGCTTTTTTCATTGCGCTGCGACAGGTCAGACACGCGCCGCGCCCCGGACCCGATCCGGGGCCTCATGGCTGGCAGGGGGGGTGAGGTCCCGGATCGGGTCCGGGACGGGGATCGCGCCAGCGCCGCCGTCAGCGGTCGCCGAACATGTCGCCCAATCCGCCGAGGACCGAACCTTCGCCCTTGTTGCCGCCGATGCCCCCGGCTTGCAGCACCCGGTCGGCCAGCCGCGAGAACGGCAGGCTTTGCAGAAAGACCGTGCCGGGGCCGCGCAGGGTGGCGAGGAACAGGCCTTCGCCGCCGAAGACCATGCTCTTGAGGTTGCCGGCCCGGGCGATGGAATAATCGATCCCGGAGGTAAAGGCCGCGATACAGCCGGTGTCGACGCGCAGCACCTCGCCGGCCTGCAAATCGCGCCGGATCAACGTGCCGCCGGCATGCACAAAGGCCATGCCGTCACCGTTCAGCCGTTGCAGGATGAAGCCCTCGCCACCAAAGAACCCGACGCCCAGCTTCTTCTGAAAGGCGATGTCGGTGCGGGTGCCGAAGGCGGCGCAGAGAAAGGCATCCTTCTGGCAGATGATCTCGCCGCCGAGCTGCGCCATGTCCAGCGGCACGATCTTGCCCGGATACGGCGCGGCAAAGGCGACGCGGTGCTTGTCCCGGCCCTGGTTGGTGAAATGAGTGAGAAAGATCGATTCGCCGGTCAGTACCCGCTTGCCGACGTTCATCAGCGCGCCCATCACGCCGCTGGTGGGGGTGGAGCCGTCGCCCATGCGGCTTTCGAAGGTGATGCCGTCTTCCATGTAGTTCATGGCGCCGGCTTCGGCGATCACCGTCTCGCCGGGATCGAGCTCGACCTCGACGATCTGCATGTCGTCGCCAAAAACCTCGTAATCCACCTCGTGGCAACGCATGGCATGATCCCTTCCGTCCTGTCCCGCTGCCGAATGATAGCCCCCTGAGCGCGCTTGCGAAAAGGCAGGTTTTCCTGCCCTTACGTCAGATAATCTCGTCTTCGTCGAACAGCGGCGCGGCCTCGCGCTGGGCCGACATCTCGCCCACCACCGCCTCGGCCACCTTCTCCGACGGGGTCAGCGCGATGTGGAACAGCGCGTCGCCCTCATTGACCACCGGCATGTTGGTGCGGCCGATAATGATGCCTTCGATCTCGCTCAGCACCTCTTCCTCGACATCGCCGGTGGGATCGGCCACCACGCCCAGCACCTCGCCCTCGGTGACGTAATCGCCAATGGTGCGATAGGTGCGCAGCAGCCCGCCCAGGGGCGCGCGCAGCCAGCTCGAGCGTTCCGACAGCAGCGGCGGCGTCTTGACCTGCGGCACCCCGCGGGCGCCGATCATGCCAAGCTTATGCATCACCCGCAGTATCCCCGAGAGCCCGGCGCGGGCGGCGTATTCGTCAAACCGCAGCCCCTCGCCCGCCTCGTAGAGCAGCACGTCACACCCCATCTCTTCGGCGGCATGGCGCAGCGACCCGTCGCGCAGCCGCGATTGCAGCATCACCGGTGCGCCAAAGGCGCGGCCCAGCTCGGCCAGCCGTGCATTGCCGGGGGTCAGGCGGATCTGCGGCAGGTTCTCGCGCCGGATGGCGGCGGAATGCAGGTCGATGCCAAGGTCGGAGCGGGCGACAATCTCGGTCATGAAGATATGCGCCAGACGTGCCGCCAGCGAGCCCGAGGGATGCCCCGGAAAACAGCGGTTGAGATCGCGCCGGTCGGGCAGGTAGCGCGAATGGTTGATGAAGCCGAAGGAATTGACGATCGGCACCGCCAGCAGGGTGCCGGCCAGCCGCTCGATCGGCTTGGCGCGCAACAGGCGGCGGACCACCTCGACGCCGATCACCTCGTCGCCGTGGATCGCCGCCGAGACAAAGACCACCGGGCCGGGGCGTTTGCCGTGAAAGACATGCACCGCCATGGTGACCGGTGTGTGATCGGGCATCTGGCTGACCGGCAGTTCGACGATCCCGTCGCTGCCGGGTTCAAACGTCTTGCCGCCGATTTCAAATGCCGCCCGTTTCGTCATCTTCGTCTTCCGACCCTCTCCTGTCTGTCGCGTCGCGGGATTAGGAGGCATCCGGGTGAGATTGTCCATGGCCGGCGTTCCGCGCCGGCCATGCATAATGCCGGAATGTGTCGCTTGGGGATGTTGGGGCGAAGGTCGGCGCAGAGGTCCCGGCGCGGGGGCCGGGACGGGGTGGTTTCGGGGGCCGCGCCCCGGCCGCCGCGCCGGGGCCTCGACCTTGAGGCCGAAGGGGCCAAGGGAGGGCGACGCGGGGCCGCCTTCCCGAAGCTAGATGGCTTGGTTCAGGCCGGCGCCTTGGTCTTGCGCAGATAGGGCAGAACGGTCTCGAATTCGCCGAACTTTTCCTTGGCCGCCTCGTCGTTGACGGCGGTCGGGATGATCACGTCCTGGCCAACCTGCCAGTTGGCCGGGGTGGCGACACCGTGTTTGGCGGCGGTTTGCAGCCCGTCGAGCGCGCGCAGCACCTCGGCGAAGTTGCGGCCGACATTCATCGGATAGGTCATCGACAGCTTGAGCTGCTTGTCCGGCCCGATGATATAGACCACGCGCACCGTGGCACTGTCGTTCGGTGTCGGATTGTCGGGCAGGTAGTATTCGGCCGGCAGCATGTCAAAGGCCTTGGACACCGCCAGCCCGTTGTCGGCAATGATCGGGAACCCCGCCTTGGTGCCGGCAACAAGCTCGATGTCCTTTTTCCAGCCCTTGTGATCCTCGACGCCGTCGACGGAAATGCCGAGCACCTTGGTGCCGCGCTTTTCCCATTCATCGGCAAGCTGCGCCACCGCGCCGAACTCGGTGGTGCAGACCGGGGTGAAATCCTTGGGGTGCGAGAACAGGATCGCCCAGTTGTCACCGATCCAGTCGTGGAACGTGATGCTGCCCTGGTCCGTCTCGGCGGTAAAATTCGGCACGGTGTCGTTGATGCGCAGTCCCATGGTAACTCCTCTGGTTTGCCCTTCCGGCGGCGCCGAAAGATTTGATCAAATTTCGCGTTCGGTCTCTTGTGACCCCACTGATGTGGTGACACAGTGCCGCTAATCCAAGGGAGGTCAACCAATGATCGAGAAACGCCAGTTCTACATCGACGGTGCCTGGGTGAACCCGGCCGCGCCGCGCGATCTTGACGTCATCGACCCGTCCACAGAAGAGCCCTGCGCGGTGATCTCGCTCGGCGATCAGGCCGACACCGATGCCGCCGTCGCCGCCGCGCGCGCCGCCTTTGACGGCTGGGCCGCGACGCCGCCGGAAGACCGTGTGGCGCTGCTGCGCAAACTCTACGAGATCTACAAATCCCGCGCCGCCGAGATGGGTTCCGCGATCAGCAAGGAGATGGGCGCGCCCATCGACTATGCCAACGCCAACCAGGTCGGCGCCGGCATCTGGCACATGGGCGGCTTCTTCAAGGCGCTCGAGGGGTTCCGCTTCGAAAGCGACTTCACCGCCACCGAAAAGCACCTGAAAGAGCCGATCGGCGTCTGCGGGCTGATCACGCCGTGGAACTGGCCGATGAACCAGGTGGTGCTCAAGGTCTTTCCGGCGCTGGCCGCCGGCTGCACCGTGGTGCTGAAGCCCTCCGAGGTGGCGCCGCTGTCGTCGCTGCTCTTTGCCGAATTCGTCGATCAGGCGGGGTTTCCCAAGGGGGTTTTCAACCTCGTCAATGGCGACGGGTCGGGCGTGGGCACGCAGCTTTCGAAGCACCGGGATGTCGACATGATTTCCTTTACCGGCTCCACCCGGGCCGGGATCGCCATCTCCAAGGCCGCCGCCGATACGCTCAAGCGGGTCTCACTCGAATTGGGCGGCAAGGGCGCCAACATCATCTTTGCCGATGCCGATGAAGATGCGGTCAAACGCGGTGCGCGGCATTGCTTTGCCAATTCGGGCCAATCCTGCAACGCGCCGACGCGCATGCTGGTGGAACGCTCGCGCTATGACGCGGCGATCGAGACCGCGGTGCAGGTGGCCGAGGCAACCCGGGTCGGCCCGGCCTCGGAGGCGGGCAAATTCATCGGACCGGTTGTCTCGGAAGTGCAGTTCGACAAGATCCAGAAATTGATCGAGACCGGCATGCAGGAGGCACGGCTGGTGGCCGGCGGGCCCGGGCGGCCCGAGGGGCTCAATCGCGGCTATTTCGTGCGCCCGACGGTCTTTGCCGATGTCAGCAACGACATGACCATCGCGCAGGAAGAGATCTTTGGCCCGGTGCTGTCGATCCAGCCTTTCGACAGCGAGGACGAGGCGGTGGCGATCGCCAATGACACGCCTTATGGCCTCGCCGATTATGTCCAGACCCGGGATGACGACAAGCGCCGCCGAGTGGCACGGCGTCTGCGCGCCGGGATGATCGAGACCAACGGCCAGGGCTTTGCCCAGGGCTCGCCCTTCGGCGGCTACAAGCAGTCGGGCAACGGCCGCGAAGGCGGAGCGCATGGCCTCGATGAGTTCCTCGAGGTCAAGGCGGTGTCGGGCTGGGCGGCGGAATAGCCGCGCTCAGATCCGGGGCACCGGCAAGGCCGGCTGAAACGAGGCGTCCATCAGGGACGCCTCGAAGGGAAATTCCGACAGCAGTTCGATGCCGGTCTCGGTGATCAGCACCTGCTGTTCCAGCTTCACGCCTTCGGGCCCGCCCTCTTCTCCGATGTAGCTTTCGACACAGATCGTCATCCCCGGTTCGATCACCCCGTCATACCCCGCATCGGGAAAATCCGCGCGGTGGTAGAGATAGGGATATTCGCCGGTCATGCCGCAGCCATGCGACGACAGGTAATAGCGGTTGGCGAAATAGCGGTCCGGGATCTCCCAGGCGGCCTCGGCATACTTGCGAAAGCTCAGGCCCGGGCGCAGGATCTCCATGTTGTGATAGACCTGTTCGAGCGCGGTCTGATAGAGCGTTTTCTGCGCGCCCGTGGGCCTGCCCGGCCCGGCGTGAAAGGTACGCGAGAAATCCGAATAATAGCCGTGGCAGCCGACCACATCGGTGTCGAGCGCCACCAGATCGCCTGCGCCGATCACATGATGCGCGCTTTCCTGAAACCAGGGGTTGGTCCGGGCGCCCGCATTGAGCAGCCGGGTCTCGCAGTAATCGCCATTGCCGGCGATCACCGCCTGATGCATCACCGCCCAGAGCTGGTTCTCGGTCATCCCCGGCCGCAGGGCCGCGCGCAACTCGCCCACTGCCGCCTCGGTCGCGCGCAGGCTGGCGCGGACGCATTTCATCTCTTCCGCCGATTTGATCGCGCGGGCCATTTCCACCGGCGCCTGCGCGTCCGCCACCGTGAACCCCTGTTCGCCAAGCGCAATTGCCGTGCCGGCGTTCAGCCGCTCCATGCCCACCTTGGCGCCGCGGCCGACAAGCCCGGCAATCAGATCGCCCATTTCCGCCGCCCAGGCCTTTTCGCGCGCGGCGATCTCTGGCCCGGCGGCAACGAAACTGGCGGTGCGCGCCGGGCGCACCTCGTCGATGGTGTCGAAGCCATCGGCCAGATGCAGGCAGCCGGTGAATTCGAACAGGATCGCGCGGTCGGCGGTCAGCAACAGATAACGCGACGGCGCATTGCGCATCGAAAACACCTGCATGTTGCGGGTGCCGGTGGCGTAGCGGATGTTGACCGGGTCCGAGAGGATCACCGCGCCGAACCCGCGTGCCGCCATCTCGTGGCGCAGCCGGTCGCGGCGATAGTGATAGACCGCGCGCAGGTCGATGGCGGCACTTTCCGGCGCGCGGTCGAGCAGCGCAATGGCGGTCAAATCGCTGCGCTCGGCGTGCCAGTCGAAATTTGCCATGGCTGATGTCTCCCTTTACCTGCGGGGACGCTAGAAGCTGTCCGGCGCGGCGCGAGGTCCAATTGCGACGGGACTGTCCCGGAAACGGCACGATTGCCCCCGGTATGCGCCAGACGCAAACCGGGTATGCAGGCGATTCATTGATTTTGAACAGAGAGCGCTTGTTCGACTCAGATGGTTGGCCTACCTGCGATTCATGGCCAAGCGCCATTGGATGCCAACCGCTCAATACCCGAGGAGTGGACCAATGATGACACGTGACGAAATCATCCGCGATGCGCGCACCCGCGCCGGCACTTTGCCGGCAGTGTTTGTCGTCTATGGCATTCTGCTGGCCACGATGGTGGCCACCGGAATGGCAATGACCTGACGCCGTCGCGGCCTTCTAACCCCTTTTGCAATCAGCTTCAATCCGGTTCTTCATGGACCGGACAGGTTTTCGCGTTCGCGCCCCGGAAGGTCAGACGTCGGCCGCCTCGCCGACGTTGTCGACGCCGCGCTCTTCCAGCAGGGTGGTCAGCCAGTTCGGGTCCATCTCGGGCACCGAACTGAGCAGCAGGTCGGTATAGGGGTGATGCGGCGGGGTGAACATCTTGTCCTTGGGCCCCTGCTCCACCACCTTGCCATGCTGCATCACCACCACCTCATCGGCGATCGACCGCACGGTCGCCAGATCGTGGGTGATGAACATATAGGCCAGGTCCAGCTCGTTTTGCAGCCGGTCCAGCAACTTGAGAATCCCCTCGGCCACAAGCTGATCGAGCGCCGAAGTGACCTCGTCGCAGATGATGAAGCTGGGCTCAGCCGCCAGCGCCCGGGCAATGCCGATGCGTTGTTTCTGTCCGCCGGACAGCTCTGGCGGATAGCGGTTGTAGAACTTGGAGGGATCAAGCTCGATCAGGTCGAGCAGCTCGTCCACCCGGTGTTTCAGCTCCGTGCCCGAGAGGCCGGAATAGAACTGCGCCGGGCGACCGATGATCTCGGAGATCCGCACCTTGGGATTGAGCGCGGTATCGGCCATCTGATAGATCATCTGCGCCTGCCGCAACTGATCCTTGGTCCGGTCCTGATAGCGCGGCGGCAGCGGCTCGCCCTGAAACAGGACCTGGCCGTTCGACGGCGGCAAGAGCCCGGTGATCACCCGCGCGGTGGTGGATTTGCCGGAGCCGGATTCGCCCACGACCGCGACGGTCATCCCCTTGTGGATGTCGAAGGAGACGCCATCGAGCACCTTGTCGCCGCCGGTATAAGAGGCATCGACATCCTGCACCGAGATCAGCGGCGTCTCGCCCTCGGGCCGCGATTTCTGCGGCCGTTCAAAGCTGCGCACCGCCCAGAGCGACTTGGTGTAATCCTCCTGCGGATTGTCCAGCATCTCCTCGGTCGGCTGCTGCTCGACCTCTTCGCCCTTGAGCAGCACCTTGATGGTGTCGGCCATCTGCGCCACCACGGCGAGGTCATGGGTAATGTAGATCGCCGCCGTGTTGAACTGATCCACGATGTCGCGGATCGCCGCCAGCACCTCGATCTGGGTGGTCACGTCGAGCGCGGTGGTCGGCTCGTCAAAGATGATCAGGTCGGGCCGGCAGGACATCGCCATCGCCGTCATTGCCCGCTGGAGCTGCCCGCCCGAGACCTGGTGCGGATAGCGGAAGCCGATTTCCTTGGGGTTCGGCAGGCGCAGACGCTCGTAGAGGTCCATCGCATCCTCTTGCGCCTCCATCCGCTTCTGGATGCGGTAGTGCAGCGGCGCTTCGGTGTGTTGGTCGATGATCTTGTGCGCCGGGTTGAAAGACGCCGCCGCCGATTGCGCCACATAGGCGATGCGCGAGCCGCGCAGCGCGCGTCGCTCGCCTTCGGTGGCGGTGGTCAGCTCCATGCCGTCGAACTCGATCTTGGAGCCTTCGACAATGCGCGTGCCGTCGCGGGCATAGCCCATGGCGGCGGCGCCGATGGTGGATTTTCCGGCCCCGGATTCGCCGATCAGGCCCATCACCTCGCCGCGGTGCAGGGTCAGGTCGACGCCCTTGATGATCGGCACCCAGACCTCGCCGGTGTAGCCTTCGATCCTGAGATCCTTGATCTCGAGCAGAACGGATTTGTCGTGTACCATCTAGGTTACTCCTTCAGGCCGGAGGACCGGAACAGCATCCAGTCGACAACGAAGTTGACCGCCACGGTCAGCAAGGCGATCGCCGCCGCCGGGATCAGCGGGGTGATGTCGCCGAACGAGATCAGCGTCGCGTTTTCGCGCACCATCGAGCCCCAGTCCGCGGTTGGCGGCTGAATGCCCAGGCCGAGGAACGACAACCCCGCCACCAGCAGGAAGACAAAGCAGAACTCGAGCCCGAACTCGGCGATCAGCGGCGCCGTGGAATTGGGCAGGATCTCCCTGCGGATCAGATAGCTGTCCTTCTCGCCGCGCAGCTTGGCAGCTTCGATATAGTCCATCACCACCACGTTGCCAGCCACCGCCCGCGTCAGGCGGAAGACCCGCGGCGCATAGATGATGGCGACGGCGACGATGATCACGAAAACCTGCGGCCCGAAGATCGACAGCATCAACAGGGCAAAGATCAACGAGGGGATCGACATGATCACATCGGCGAAGCGGCCCATGAACTGATCGAACCAGCCGCCCTTGGTGGCCGCCAGAAGCCCGGCCGCCGCGCCCAGGAAGAAGGCCGCGATGGTCGCCGCCAGCGCCAGACCCACCGAGTTGCGCGCGCCGTAGATGATCCGGCTGAACATGTCGCGGCCAAGCTGATCGGCGCCCAGAAGCATGTTTTCGTCCGCCGGAGCAAAGGACGAGGCGATGACCTCGCTTTCGCCGTAAGGCGCGATCCAAGGCGCAAAGATCGCGGCGATGGCATAGGTGAAGATCACGAACAAGCCGAAGGCGGCGGTCAGCGGCGCGGTTTTCAGCTCCTTGCCGATCTTGGTGGGCAGCAGCACCACCAGGAACTCGCGGAAGCAGAAGGCGACCCCGGCGGCAAAGGCCAGCACCGCGGCCGCGATGGCGACAAAGCGCAGCGCACCGGTGCCGCCGACGATGCCGAGGATGAAGCTGACGAGGGTCAGCGAGAACAGCAGGATAAACGGCCCGCGCTTTTCATAGAAGGCCGCCAGGCATGATGCGATGATCAGGCAGGCGAAGTAAAGAACGACAAATACGCTCATGATCTCTCTCCCTTACTTCGGATGCCGCAGGCGCGGGTTGGTGAGAATGGCGCCGACATCCGCCGCCAGGTTGAGCAGGATGAAGGTCGCGGCGAAGATCAGGCAACAGGCCTGGACGATCGGGAAATCGCGTTTGGACACCGCGTCGACCAGCGCCTGGCCGATGCCGGGATAGACAAACACCACCTCGACCAGCACGACGCCGGTGATCAGATAGGCCAGGTTCAGCGCGATGACGTTGATGATCGGCGCCCAGGCGTTGGGCAGCGCGTGTTTCACGATCACCTTCCACGGCGGCGTGCCCTTGAGCCGCGCCATTTCGATATAGGGCGAGGCCAGCAGGTTGATGATCGCGGCGCGGGTCATCCGCATCATATGCGCGGTGACCACCAGCACCAGCGTCAGCGCCGGCAGGAAGGTGCGATGCAGCAGATCGGCAAAGGACATGTCGGCCCGCAGGCTGGAAATGGCGGGGAACATGCCGGTCTTGACCGAGAGATAGAGGATCAGGATGTAGCCGAGAAAGAACTCTGGGCTGGAGATCGAGGTCAGCGTCAGCACATTGGCCACCCGGTCGAACAGCGTGTTGCGCAGCAGCGCCACGATCACGCCCAGGGTGATGGCAAAGGGCACAGCGATCACCGCGGCATAGGCGGCCAGGAACAGCGTGTTGATGAAACGTTCGGTGATCAGCGTGCTGACCCGTTCGCCCGAGACGACCGAATTGCCGAAATCTCCGACGACGGCACCGCCGAGCCATTCGAAATATCGCACGAAGGCGGGCTTGTTCAGCCCCATTTCCTCGCGCAGGGCGGCGAGGTTTTCCGGTGTCGCACCTTGGCCCAGAACCGCTTCGGCGATGTCGCCGGGCAGCAGTTCGACCATGAAAAAGATGATGATCGAAATGATCAGAAGCGTGATGAGGCCAAAGCCCAGACGCTTCAGGACGAGGCCGAGAATGTCCCCCATGAGGCTCTCCCTTTGCTTTTATGCCGCGGGGTGCGCGGGTTCTTGGGCCCGGTCAGAGGCCGGTGCGGCGGCCCGGGAACACCCCGGACCGCCACGGCTGATTGCACGGCTTAGCCGTCGAACCACCAGCGGCTGGCGGCGCGGCAGCCGTCCATTTCCCAGCTTGCGGCAAGCTCGCCGGTGTTCTGGACGTTGGAGCGGCGGCCGTAGACGAAGTTGCGGAAGAACGGGATGATCGTGCCGCCATCGTCGCGGGCGATCTGGGCCATTTCGCGATAGATTTCCGACCGTTTGGCATCGTCCAGCTCGGACTTGCCCTGCAAAAGCAGCTCGTTGAAGCGCTCGTTGACCCAGAAGCTTTCGTTCCAGGCGGCATCCGCCTTGTAGGCCAGGGTGTACATCACGTCGGGCGTCGGGCGCGCGCCCCAGGCCACGGCGCAGAACGGCTTTTTCAGCCAGACGTCGGAATAATAACCGTCGTTGGGCTCGCGCACGACAGTGATGTCGATCCCCGCCGCCTTGGCCTGCTCGGAATAAAGCACGCACATGTCGACCGCGCCCGAGAAGATCGATTCCGCCGAGGACAGGTTGATCTTGAGGTTCTCGTGACCGGCCTTCTTGAGCAATGCCCTGGCCTGGTCGGGGTCATAGCTGAGCTGGTCGAGCCCCTCGGGATAATAGGGCTGGGCCGGCGAATGGTGGAAATCGTTGCCGGCGGTGCCCGCACCAAAGGCGATCTTTTCGACGATCTCTTCGCGGTTCATCGCCAGTTTCAGCGCCATGCGCACATCGACATCGTCATAAGGCGCGGTGTTGGTGTGCATCGGCATGGTGATCGCCGAGGCCGAGGGCACATTGTCCACGATCAGCTGCGGATTGCGCTGCATCAGCGCCATGGTCTTGAGGTCGATGGCCGAGACCGCATCGACGTCACCGGTGACAAGCGCGGTCTGGCGGGCATTGGGATCGTTGATCGCGATCATCTCGACCGCGTCGAAATAGGCGCCTTCGCCGTGCCAGCCGTCATGGCGCTCGAGCTTGAAGCCGACGCCGAATTCGCCATCGACGATCTTGTAGGGGCCGCAGCCGATGCCGTTGCGCCATTCGATGCCGTCCTCGCTCGCCGGCTGGATGGTCAGGTGATAGTCGGTCATCAGCCAGGGCAGATCGGCGTTCGGGCCGGTAAGCGTGAACACAACGGTGAGGTCGTCGGTCTTGGTGATATCCGCGACATCGGCCAGAAGCGCCTTGGCGGCCGAGGTCGAGGCCTCGCCGCGGTGAAAGTTCATCGAGGCGATGACGTCATCGGCGGTGCATTTGCGGCCATCGTGGAACGTCACGTTGTCGCGCAGCTTGAAGGTCCATTCCGAGGCATCCTCGGAGCCGGACCAATCCTCGGCCACGTCGCCGCCCAGGGTCTGGTCGGTGTTGATCAGGGTCAGATAGGCGCGGTGGGTGTGGGCCAGGAAAATCTGCTGGATCGACAGATAGGTGCCCGGGTTGTGGGTGTCCGAGGTGTTGTTGTCGTGGATCGCGACGCGGAAGGTGCCGCCGGATTTGGGCTGCGCCTTGGCTTCGGATGTCCACAGGCCGGTGGCGGCGGCGGCGGTCAGGCCGGCGGCGGCCGAATGGCGCATGAAATCGCGGCGCGACAGGCGGCCGAGACGCGCCTCGTGGGACAGCCTGTCGATCAGGCTCAGGTCTTTTTTGTTACGCATGGTCTGTGTCTCCCTGTTGTCATGCGAATGCCCGCCCTTGAGGTGCGGGTCATGCCGTGGCCCCTGCGGGGGCACATCGACCGAAGGTCATGTCTGTCTGTCCACTCACGCGGCAGGACGGGTCTGTCGATCGACGCATTCTGAAATGCTCATCCCTATGTTCCTGTGTGGCATCCGCACAGGCGCGCGCGCTCTCGAACCGGTTTGGCAACGCCAGCCCCCGGTGCCGGATGCGTCGTTCCTCTGCGGGAAAACGACACCACCATCGAAACATGATCGTCGGCGCTAATCCACTCAAAATGTCGAAATCTCTTGCCTTTTTCGCAAACTGGCCTCTTGTGACGATTGCAGCAGGAGTGTCAAAAGCGACAGAGGTGTCGTTTTCGCACGGCCTGTTCTGGCTTGCAACCATGGGCCTCAGCTCTCCCCGGCGCGGGCGGCGGCGGCCGGTCGTTCCGCGGCGGATTCGGCAACGGGCGGGGCGGTCTCTGGTCCGCCGGTCCCGCATTCTGGCCGATCACTGCGCGTTGCTGTCACATCCGGTCTCCTCGTCGGAGGAGTGTGGGACGGAATTTGACGGCCACAGGTACGAAAACCGATCTTTCCGGGCCCGATTCCGACCTTTTGGCCAGCCAAAGCCCGCTCCGGCCGTGCCGCGACCGGCGCAATCCGCCCCGACGGCGCCGGACCCCCGGCTCAGAAACGCCCGGCTCCGGGGGCTGCCATGCCGGCTTGCGGGGCAAGCGTCAGCCCCCGGAGCCGGGGCGTGCGGCGCATGTGGCCTGAGCCGACATCGCGCAGGGGGCCGGTGGCCAGGGTAAGGCGCGCGGTCAGCCTGGGCGAGACATCCGCGAGCCAGACGTCGCTGTGCGGCAGCCCGAGACCGGCGATGACGATATCCGCGCCGCTCGCATTGATCGCCGCGACGGTTTCGGTCTCGTTCTCGATGCCGCCCAGACCGTCGCGGGTGCCGACAATCCGCAGGCCGGGAATGGCCAGGCAGAGCCGGTTGGCCACCCGCTCCGCCACGCCGGGCGGGCCACCCACCAGAAAGACCTTGCGCCCGGCCCGCGCCGCCCGCGCGAGCAGACGCGGGAGGAATGCGGGGCCGCTGTGGCGCGCCACACGTGCGGCCAGCGGCACGCAGCGGCCGCCCGGCAGGATCAGATCGGCCGAAGTCAGCGCCGCCCGGTATTCGCCATCGCACAGCGCGAGATTGGCGCAATCGGCATTGAAAAAGGTCAGCCGCTGCGGCTGCTGCACCACCATCAGCGCATCGACCACCATGGCGGGCGAGGCATTGACGAGGTCGAGACCGAACAGCCGCACCCGCGGCAGCGTCGGCGCGGCGGCGGCACAAAGGGCGCGGATGAAGTCGGGCGAAAGAGGGGCGAAACTCATACCGGTTTTCCTGAAGTGGCAACTGAACGCCCGAAGAGGTGCGCCGACCGCAGGGGGATTCTCAACTGTGCGGATGGTGCCCCCCAGCACCGGCCGCGCCGCCGCCTGCCCCTTCGCTCAGGTGCCGCATCCATTGGGCAGAGACGCCCCATCCATCCGGTCAGGCCAATGTCGCCCGGCTTTTCCCCTTGGGCCACAGCGCATCCTGCGGCAAGATCGCCTGACACGCCTTACAATTGCCCGCGCTGACACGGTGGGCCGTTCGATCAGGCGCCGCGTGCAGGATGGGAAAGGCAGGAGCAATCAAAATGATGCGGGTGCTGATCGCCGACGATCACGATCTTCTGCGGGATACGCTCAAGGCCTTTCTCGACGCCGAGGGCAGTTTCGAGACCGTCACCGCCGCTAGCCTGCCCGATGCCGAAGCCAAGCTGCGCGCCGGCGCGGCCTTTGACCTGATCCTGCTGGATTACGACATGCCCGGGATGAACGGGCTCGACGGGCTGGCCAGGATGATGGCGCAGGACGGCGCGCAGCGGGTCGCGATCATCTCGGGCACCGCCAACCGCTCGGTCGCCGAGACGGCGCTGGCCAAGGGCGCCGCCGGCTTCCTGCCCAAGACGCTTTCGGGAAAATCGCTGGTCAATGCGGTGCGCTTCATGGCGGTGGGCGAGCAATACGCCCCGCTCGACTTCATGCGCGCGGCCGAAGAGGACGAGGCCCACCCGCTGACCGACAAGCTCTCTCCGCGCGAACTCGAGGTGCTCGAAGGCCTGACGCAGGGCAAATCCAACAAGGAGATCGCCCGCGACCTCGACATTCGCGAGCCGACGGTGAAGCTGCACATGAAGACGCTATATCGCAAGATCGGCGTGTCGAACCGCACGCAGGCGGCCATTGTGGCCAAGGATGCCGGGCTGTTCTGACAGCCCCCGGACGACGGCCCGATCCTCGGAGCGTTCGGAATTCCGGCCATATCTGCAAGGGGAATTGGTGCCCAGGAGAGGCAGGGATGAGGAACAATCGGTTTTTCCCTGTTTGCACAGATGAACCCAAGTTTTCAGGGCGAAACCGCTCCATCCGGATCTGGATGGGGTTTCTGAAAACCGACTCCTTTGTGGGGCAGAATGTGGAGCAGATTCTGTGGCAACCTCCACCGCCGATTACCTCGAACTCCGGGGAAAAACCTACTACCTTCGCATGCGCGTTCCGGCCGAGTTCGCGGACGTCGAACCTCTTCTCGAGATCAATAGGTCGCTGAAGACCCGTGACCGGGTGGACGCCGAAGCGAAATGCGCGAACGCCAGAGCGGCGCTGTTCGCGGAGTGGCGCGCGAGACGGGCCGGAAAAGCGGCCGACACCCGCGCGATCTTCGATACCTCCATCGAGCTTCTAAAGGGCTGGGGGCTGACGTTTAGGCCGCTGGACGATCTGCTGACGGGACCGATAGACGACCTTCTCTCGCGCATCGAGCTTATCGCCAGCATGGATCTGAATTCCGCGGCGGTTCCCGCTGCGCTTGGGACGCTCGATCTACCGGATGCGACGCTCGCCGAGATGGCGGAGCGAATGCCGGATTTGAAAGAGGCCGAGATTCGCGCGAAGAACCCCCGCCAGCTCCGCGAGTGGTGTGGGAACTATAAGCGGGCGGCAAAGGATTTCACCGCAGTGATCGGAAAGCGGACCGTTCTCAAGATCTCCGAGCAGGACGCGACTGACTACGAGGACTTCTGGAAGAAGCGCGCCAAGTCTGGTCAAGTAACGACGAATTATGCCAACAAGCAGGTCCGGTATGTTCGCCAGATGATCAACGCACACTTCGATGATATCCGGTTGGCGAAGAGCAAGCGGGTCAACTTTTTCGAAGGGCTGGGCGTCGCGAAGCTATCCTACGACCCCTCTGACGATGAGCGGAAAAAGCTCCCGTTGCCTGAGAAGTGGATATGCGGGCGGCTGATCGGGGACAGGGTGCTCGAGGGCCTCAACCAACAGGCGTCAGACATCTCGATTATCGCGGCGATATGCGGCTGCCGGGCGTCTGAAATCTATGACATTCCAGAAGAAGACATCCATTTGGACGCCCCGATTCCCCACATCATGCTGCGTGTCGTTCTGGAAGGGGAAGACAGGCGCGAGCTAAAGAGGGGCTCCACATCACGAGCTGTGGTGCTGCTCGGTCCCGCCCTCGCGGCCATGCGCAGGCATCCAAGGGGTTTTGCGAGGTATCGCGGAAAGGCGTCCTTCTCAGGCGAAGTGAATGGATACCTCCGCGACAACGGCCTCTTCCCGCCGCTGCCTCAGGGGACATCCGGGCGCTACGTCATCAGCGGCCTCCGCCATTCCTTCGAGGACCGAATGGATGCGGCCGAGTTGAGCAACGAGGAACGAGCGCATCTCATGGGGCATTCGATCGGCAAGCTCCGGGGCCGCCCTGTTTACGGCAGTGATTTAGAGCTGCGTGTCCGCGCTCTTCTTCAGGAGCTCGTCGGTATTGAGGGAGACGGTTGGAAACCACGGCCGAGGAAGGCAATCAGGGCAGAGTTGGATCGATTGCGCGAAGAAGCGGGCTTTCGGTTGGAGTAGATATGCCCTGGGACCAAGAATACCCTAAAACCGCGCAAGACGGGGTGCGGCAAGTCGGTCAAGGGCGCGCCAGCCTTAGCAGCAGAAAGAGTGGATGCCGGCACGCCTGCCCCCGGTGATCCGGCCGGTGGCTTGGCCCTGAGGCCCTCAAGGTGCAGCGCCCGATGAGGGGCGCTGCATGGGATCAGAAGCTCATGAGCTTGCCGGCGTCCCGCATGCTCCGAACGGCGCAGGTAGATGCGACCACGGCTTCATGCAGAACCACGAGCTCGCTCACCGCGCGCCGAAAGTCGTCAACACCGGGTTCGCGAAAGACCTCCTCGTATCCGCCGCGACAGTGGTATTCGTCGCCATGCCAGTAAACGTGAGTCCCGGCCTCGATCTCGGCCTCCAGCGAAGCGATTAGGTTGCTCAGGTCGGCGGCAAAACCCTTCTCGAAGACAAGGTCTCCATCCATCCTCTCAGCCACCCGGAGCGGAAAGCCCCGTTTCAGCGGGTGAAGTCGAGGGACGACGTTGTCCATCAGTTCTGTGTAGGCAATATGCGACTGCCAGTAGGCGATTGTGACGAGGCGGACGACGATCTCCGATGTCATCTCGACGCCGTCGATCAGGGTGGTGAGTGGAGGCATATCGCCGAGTAGTTTGCTCATGCTGCCACCTGGACCGGCTTACTGCTGGCGTCGTTAAGGTAGTCCTCGAGGATGTCGTGGAACTCATCGGCGAGCAGGCAGATGTCTTCGACGACCGGCCATGCAGGATCGAGAAGCGCGAAGCGCTCGGCCTCGACGCGCGCCGGGTCATGCACGTGCTCGAGCATCAGAAGTTCGAGCAACTCGCGGCACGCCGTGAGAGTCCGCTCAGTTGGCGTTTGGGGCCGACGGAGGCCGTCGATGACGGTATGCGCGAGGCGCAGCCCATCGGGCCCGCCGAGTTGCTCAGCAGCATCGAGCAGGCCGTCATGCTGGTTCTCGACGAAGGCCTGCAACTCGGTGCGCGGTGAGGTGAATTTGGGATGGTGGTCGAACATGTTGTCTCCTGGTTTTCCGGAGTGTCCGGCTCATGGCCGGGTCAAGTTCGTTCGACTGTCAGTTCCTCCGCGCTGCGTCTGCTTGGCCACGGCTCTCGCAGAGAGGAGCCGGGGCCCAGCGGACGCAGCGCTGTTCACTCCCGGGATCACCCAGTGAACGCATCGTCGCGCCATGCAATTTCAGAACTGCCCGCCGCCAACAGGCCGGGGCGCGACGGTGCGGACGAGATATCCAGCTGCCTACTTATCCCCTCGACGACAAGCATGCGCTCATGGTTCGACATCCGACCAAGAACCTCAAGCAATTCGATTAGCGCCACGGTGTAGATCTCTGCGACTTCATCGCTGCTGCCCGGTTCAGTCGGCGTCACAGCCCCCAGGTAGACGCTTCCACAGTAGGCTTCGAGATCACGTGTTGCGAGGCACTGGATTATCGTCAGAAAGGGGATGGCCCGGCACTGACGCTTGGGGTGGCCTATTGCGCTAATGGCCAGATGGGGGCCGATGTCACGATCGTTACCTCCCCCGCTTGGTCGATCTGTCATGGCAAACCTCCTATCGCCCATCTCCTTCCCGCAGAGGAGATGGGCGGCAGGAGGTCGAGGCACGGCACCGCACTGAGAACCTGGATCGATGCTTCCGCCTCGGAGAAGCCGATGGTCATGATGGGAGAGGTCGAGGAGAGGGCCTGCCCTTTCATCGCCGGGGCCGGGGAGGCCCGAGCAGCGGGGAGGTGTCGGAGGGGAGAGTGCGGAACGACTTCCCTCTGACCCGCCGGAGGCGCTGGAGTGCAGGGGTGGCGAACGCCCTGCCGCTGTCCGCGTAGGACCGCCTCCCCGGCGCAAGGGGCCTCGCCGGAGGCGCGGGGTTCCGGGGCAGCGCCCTGGGCGAAGGAGGAAAATCGAACGCAGGCGCAGCCGGAGTGCGAGTTTCCTACTGAGTATTCATTCTGCGCCCGTCAGGAGCGGCCACAGGGATAAGGCGCGATCTCCCCACCGGATGGTGAGGAGATAGGTCCATGTCAGAGAAGAAGCACCCGATCGTTTTTCGGCTTGCCAGTTTGTTCCCTGCGGCGCTTGCGCGCATCGAGATGCACGCCAAGCGCAGCGGCGGCCCCCTTGAGAATATTGAGCTTCAGTTCTCGCATCGCAACAAGGTTTATGTCGGCCAGACCTTTGCAGAAGGGATGCGCGAGGAGATCCGCGCAATGAAACAGCTGAACCTCGACGAAGAGATAGCGGCATGTATGGCGCGAAAGCGCAAGAAGGAAGCCGCGTTGCGCAAGGAGGCTGGGCTTATCAAGCCATGGTATGGCAATTCTCAAGGTCCCATCCGCGAAGCGATCGTGACCGCAAACTGCGAGTATTTCGAGGCCGAAGACCGATCAGACCCCGAAGACCTGCTGGTGACCTACGGTGTCGACAAAGACGGCGGGGAGGTGGTGCACATCCTGAGCAAGACGAAAATTGCGGCGTTCGAAGAAGCAACTCTGGAGTTCTTCGAGCAGAATTTCCCGGGATCAGTGCGCCACCTGCGCTTGGATCTCGACGAAGAAGTTCCACATTTTCATGCAGTCATTTTCGTGACCGCAGAGAAGACAAACAAAACGCGCGGAACACAGCGGCTCATCCAGCCCTCGGCGAACCCCCTGCTGGCCGACTACGAGTTGTTGCAGGACGTCGCAGGAGAGCACTACTGCGTGTTCCAGCTGATGTTGGGCAGGTTTTCCACGGGATGATGGGCACGCATTCCGCGTGATCTTGGGCACGGATTCCAGACGATCGTGGGCAGGTCAGACCGGCGTTCTGACCTTAGGAGTTCTCTCCGGAAATTGGAGGGACCCGAATGCCAACGAAACGATTGCTGATGCGCCGTATACGAGATGTCTTGAGGCTGAAGCTGACCAAAGGGATGAGCGACCGTG
>NZ_FNYY01000056.1 GCF_900109145.1 Marinovum algicola | reverse complement strand
GGTGCCATAAAAACAAACGATTCCAGAGAGATAATTCAACCCGTCCGGGCTGGCGGCGCCCCCCAATCCGGCCGGCGCCAATCGATCCCCTCCCACGATCACCCATGTTGATACCCCCCATTGTCAGGCTGACAGATTCTCAAATCCAGTTCGCCGATCACGTGGTTTCGAAGGCTCCGCACGCCTTCCAGCACGACAGATGTGTCGGGAAACAGATAGGCACCGGTTGGCTGAGGGTCGATGAGCAGACGCTTTTTCCTGATCTGGACATAGAGCCAGTTGACCGGGATACCCAGCTTTGCAGCAAGAGCCGTTGTGCTCAGGTAGCTGGGATCGTGGTTCCACCGCCGGCACGAGGGAGGCGCCTTGATGCCTTCGGCCAGCCGGATACGCTGCACGGTGACAGGGAGAACCTTGTCGGCACAGTGTGCAGAGCGGTGTCCCTCGGTGGTGAGAACGCGGGCGATTTCATCGTCGGGCACGCCAGCCTTTGCAAGTTCAAGCAGGCGCACCCGCATTTCGGCGCCCCGTGCGAGTTTCGCGATTGCGGTTACCCGCATCTTGATGTCGAGCTCGGTCACCGCACCGCCGCGCCAGACGATGCGGACCAGCGCGCTCTCGGGCGTCCGGTTCAGCACCACCTTGTCCACCAGGCAGCGCAGTAGCGACTTGCGATGTGCATCGGTGGTAGCGGGCTCCGCCCAGATTTGCGGCAGACGTCCCGCCAGGGTCACCACCTTGCCGGTGAAAGCCTTGCCCATTGCCATATGCGCGGTCGGTTGCTGTGCGGACTGCTCGGCCAGCGCGGCCTCCGCCGCTCGAACCTCCATCAGCGCGCTTTCCCAGCGGCTCTCAAGTTCGGCGGCGACAAGACGGTTGTCAGGATCGACGCGATTGTACTGTCGCTGTGCCAGGGCCGCTGCATAGCGTTTGCGCTCAACTTCGCGTTCTGCGTTTGCACGCAAGGCGCTGTCGACTTTGCTCTGAGCCCGGCGGGCGCGCGACAGGGCATCAAGTTCCGCAGGGGCCAGCGCGGACAGGAAGGCCTCGGCAACAGCGGCGTCCACTGCCTCGGCCCGGATATGCTGGCAAGTGGGCAAGCCGGAATGGGTGCGCAAGTGGTTGCAGACATACTCTCCGCCGCCCTTGTATCGAACATACATCTTGTGGCCGCAGCGTCCGCACCACACGATGCCATGCAAGAGAAGGTCGCCGTCGCGGGGGATGCCTCTTGTCTTGGTGCGCATGTATTCGGCCCGGTTGTCGCTCACGATGCTGCGGATTTTCTCATAGGTCGGCCAATCGATATAGGCCGGATATCGGTCCTTCACGACGATACGCCATTCCTCGAGAGGTCTCGCCACTTTTGCTTTTGCCGGAGACCGGCTGTCCGGGGACGGGTCCCTCATGCGGGTTCGGCCGTAGACGAAAGCGCCTGCGTAAGCGGGATTCTTCAAGATTGCAGCGACCGCAGAAACCGTCGCACGCGCCCAGTGCAGCTCGCCATGCCGGTCCCTGCGTGGCAGATCGAGGTCACGCGCATTCAGCATGCGCATCACCTTGGCGATGCTGCGCAGCTTCAGAAAGAGTTCGAACACAAGGCCGAGCCGACCCTGAACAGCCATATCGGGGTCTTTCAACACCACGCCGCTGGGGTCCCGCACGAGGCCGACCGGCAAGGTGAGAGCAAGCTCCCCACGCTGTGCCTTGGCGATGAGGCCGGCCGTCAGGCGGCTACGGATCGTATGCAGCTCCAGTTCGGAAATGGTGCCCTTGAGGCCAAGCAGCAGGCGCCCGTTGGCACTGCCGGGATCATAGACACCGTCGCGATCGGCGATCAAACACCCCCGAAGCCCACAGATGTCGAGAAGAGGATACCAATCGGAACAATTGCGTGCGAGCCGTGTCACATCGATGGACAGGATGATCCCCACTTCGCTGAGCCCGACCCGACCGACAAGTTCCTGGAACCCGCTGCGATGTGCGGCCGAGGCGCCGCTCAGACCGAGATCGGCGTCGATCACGTCAATGTCAGCTTCATGCCATCCAAGATCGCGGGCGCGTTGGCTGAGCGCGTATTGCAGCCGCAGGCTCTCTTGGTTGCTCACGACCTGATGCGGCGTCGATTGCCGAATGTAGACGATGGCCTTGCGCTTCAGATGCGCCAGTTGGATCAACTCGGACATCACGAAAGACCTCCGCCAGAACCACGGCTATGTCGTCGACGATCTGGCGCCTTAGCGTCACCGGCAGTGTCGCCCAGAGATCTTCGGGTGCCATGCTCATGATCCAAACATACCACATTTAGTAGATCCAGCAAAGCTTCCACACTCAGTTTGGTGGGGGAAGTCAACAAGGCACACGGCTCGGTCACCGCCACCGGCACATTCAGTGTCACGCCATCGCAATACGCGACCTCGTAGAACGGCGAAGAACTGCTCCTGCGAAACAACGATCGACCAAGAACTTGGAACCTGCGCCCAAAGAGTGGATGGCGCGGATCAAGGACCTGAACCTGCTCTGGAAAAGATTCGTCAGCATCACCAAAGGGGGTATCCCCAAACACCTTCGCAGAGCATGGCCAGCTGAGCGGCGGTCAGACGCACGCTGCCATCCGTTGCCGCGGGCCATGGAAAACGCCCCTTCTCGAGGACTTTGTAATACAG
>NZ_FNYY01000047.1 GCF_900109145.1 Marinovum algicola | reverse complement strand
CAGTTTCGGCGGCACACTGATGAACATGTGGACATGGTCACGCGCCACGACGCCCTTGACGATGTGCACGTCGAGTTCTGCGCAGGTTTGGCGGATGATCTCGCGAAGACGTTCCCGCATCGTGCCTTGCAGAACCTTGAACCGATATTTCGTGGCCCAGACGACGTGATACCGATGGTAAAATGTGGTATGGCTGGCTGTAGAATAGCTCATGAGGGCTCCCCCGGGATTTGAGACTTCACCCTTCGGGCGGTCTCAAATCCCGGGGGAGCCCTCATTCGTCAGCTGAAGCGGACCGGCTGGAAGCCGGTGGCTTCGTTCCATTCAATGGATAGTGAACGTCAGATGTTCGACCCCTTCAAAACCACGCGCGCGCGATCCAGAAAAAAGCTTCGAAGCGCCAAGGTGCCTTCCGTCAGCAATGCCTGGGGCACCCTGCTGACACCTGCAAAACCGGCCAGACGGGCGAAAGCGTCCGCTGGCGGGCGCAAGGCCAAGCGGGTCGGACCTGTCGCAAAGCAGGCTCCTCCCGCGACATCGCGGTCCACGGGGACTGTACCGCGCGGCGCCTCTTTCAGGACCGGCACACACGAGGGCGCGTTCGGGGCCCGCTCCTATAAGCTCTATGTGCCCTCAATGGCGAAGAAGGCAGAAGAGCCTCTGCCGCTGATCGTCATGCTGCACGGCTGCGGCCAGACACCTCAGGATTTTGCGCGCGGCACCGGCATGAACGCCTTGGCCGAGGAATTCGGCGCGCTCGTGCTCTATCCTGCTCAGGCCCGCAAGGCGCATCTCAACCGGTGCTGGAACTGGTTCAAGCGCAGCGATCAGGCAAGAGGCGGAGGAGAGCCGGCGCTGATCGCGGGCCTCACGCAAGAGATCATTGCCGGACAGCCCGTCGATCCGGCCAGGGTCTATGTCGCCGGGCTGTCAGCCGGGGCATCGGCGTCATTGATCGTCGCGACGGCCTACTCGGATATATTTGCAGCCGTCGGGGTGCATTCCGGTCTGGCGGTCGGCGCCGCCCATGATGCGGCTTCGGCCACGCGGGCTATGGTGGCCGGCGCCCCAGGACGGCGTCTTGGCGCGCCGATGCCGACGATCATTTTTCACGGCGAGAAGGACAAGGTGGTCAACCCGCGCAACGGGCGCTTTGCCGCCATGCGCGCGCTGCAGCCCTACGACCGTCTTGAGCGGACGGAAAAGACCATGCGTGTTTCAGGAGGCCACGAGTATGTGCGCACGGCGCATCGTGTCGGCCGGGGGCGCTCCTATGTCGAACATTGGCTGGTGCAAGGATCAGGTCATGCCTGGTCGGGCGGGAACGCATCAGGCAGCTATACCGACCCCGACGGTCCGGACGCATCGCGGGAAATGATGCGCTTCTTCCTTCGGCACCGGACCACCAAGAAGCGCCGGGCATCGCCAGGCAGCCCGGGCGTCACCGCAACCTTGTAGGCATGACTGGCAACTTGCAGCAGGGAAAAACTGATCTTTTCTGCCTTGCGGCCATGTGCTCGGGGTTGAAATGCTGCAGTGCAGCATTAAGTGTTTTATCATCAAGACGGCACACCAATGCTCCCGAAAGGAGATCCCACATGGCCAAGCAGAACGCGAAAAATACTGCCAACGACCTGAACAACCTGTTCGATCCGCAAGGCTACCAGGACGTCTTCAAGACCTGGGCCAGCATGAACGAGCGCATGGTGTCGCTCTCCGTGGAAGCCGGAACCCGGGTGACCGATATTGCGAGCGAGACCGCGAAGGACGCGCTTTCGAACCTGCGTGAGCTGACACAGGTTCGCGATGAGCCGGCCGAATACGGCAAGGCCTACACAGACTTCGCTCAGAAGCAGGCAGAGCTCTTCACACGCGCCGTCCAGGCCTATGCAAACGAGACGCAGAAGGTGGGCAGCGAGACCGCTGAGCTGGCCTCCAAGGCTGGCGAAGAGATCACCGACAAGGTTGCAGCGAATGCGGACAGCGCCGCTCAGAAGGCCCGCTCGGCGGCCAACAAGGCGGCCTGAGGCCCAGAGCTATAGCACCAACCAGATGATGACCGGCGGGCCCTGAGAGGGGTCCGCCGTTTTCGTCAGGGCGTCAGCGCCAAAGCGATACCGAACCGCGCCCGCAGCGCTGCGGAAGGATGCGGGCAGGGGACACTCGCGGCATCGACATGTCCGCGATCACCCCAGCCTCGCAATACTGCGCCCTTGTCGCCCTGCCTTGCTGGTGAGGCGGGAACCCCTTGCCCTATGAAAGCTCTTCCAGGATTGGCACTGTCTTCAGGTGGGCCTCTACGGCTGATCTGACGTCATCACTCATCGGCAAGTTCGGCGCTTCTGCATCCCAATGCTCCCGAAAAAGCTGAACGGTCTCTTTGGCAGTATCGATCGCCATCTTCTTCGGTATGGCAGCTTTGACCGCGAGATGCGTCAGCTCATCCAATGAGAACGCCGAGAACACTTTGGCGCGGCTGATCTTCATGTTGGTCGCATCGCCCGGAATGTAGGGCACCGTCGCCACAAAATCATACGCGGGTGACAGCGATACATACCGCCTGTCCGGATAGATCAACGACCAGTTCTTCATGTGCATATCAGCATTGCCGATCAGCATGTTGAAGGTCAGACGCCGGATATATTCCATGATGTCGGCATCATTGCCTTCGGCGGAGATCACCTGAGCGATGTTCCGGAAGGTGCCATTGCCGTACTTGTCCTCAGGATAGAGCCCATAGACCTGTGCGAAATCCTCGACATGCACGCGCGATCCGTCGGATAGCCGATCAAAGCGCTCAATCACAAAGGCATGGTTGCCGATTTTGTCGATGCCTTTGGGCAAGTTCTTGATCGCATTGATGCTGACCAGATCAATGGCAGGCACGTTCATTCCGATAAGGCCGGCCAGCTTCATCATCGAGAATTCATTTTCAGGGACGCCTGCGAATTCGCGGGAGGGGAGCTTGACGATCCAGGAGCCTCCGACGCCAGAGGCGGGGATGGTCAGTCCGCCGCTTGCTTCCATCACGGCGGAAAACTTGAGCTGAACACCTGCCAACGAGAAGCGCAGCGCGTTCTCGCGACGATCATCACCGTGATCATCGCCGCCATCGGCAGTATCCGGCGGCCAGGCTTCACCATCGGAAGGGGTGATCGTGATCGCGCCGGGCAGGTCATGGCCAAGAGCCCAGAGCAGATAGAATTCACGTTCGGGATTCACGCCCGCCTGTTCGGCCAGGTATTTGCGCAGATGACCTTCGGGCAGAAGGTTTGAGAAGAAGGGCATGACGCGCTTCTGATAGGGCCGAAAATCCGTATAGAGCTCCCCGTACTCGTCCTTGAAAGCGAGGCCGAGGGTCGGCCTGTCAGGATTTTCGATGTACTCGTCGGTGAAGGCAAAGATGGTGCGATCACCGCCAAGATTGGTGAGCGTACCGATGGGCTCGCCATGCAAGTTCACGTCCAGAACGGAGACATTACTCATCGTTATCTCCATCAAGGCGATAGGCCGGGCGCGGCACTCGAGTTCGCTCCTCGTCGCCGACGCCCTGGGCAAGCAAGTTGCGTAAACTGTTCATCTGCTTTGACGCGTCTTGCAGCGCTGCAACCCCAGCCGGGCCCTCCACGGCTTTGAGCGCTTCACGGATGCTGCGCAATGTGTCGGTATTCCGGATCAGGTTCTCGAACTGACGCAGTTCCCGAAACTGCCGCTGCAGCTTTTCGAAGGCGAGACTATCGATCTTGAGCGACTGTATGTGCTCAAGCTGCCTGGCGAGCCGGGCAATCTCTTTGCGCGCTTCCGGCGTGGCCTTCGGCGCGTCGTTTACGCTACGGGTGATCGTCCTGACAGCGGGCGCCGCCTTGCGCGGCACAAGCGCCAGTTCCAGATCAAGGGCGTTGGCAATGGCGGTCAGGCTTGAGACGGTGAGGTTGACCGCGCCGCTCTCGATCTTGGAGATGTGCGACTGTGGCACGCCTGAACGGGCGCTTAGCGCACGCTGGCTAAGCCCCTTTTTCTCGCGCGAAACCTTGAGTGCCGCCGCCAGTTTCTCGCTCTCATAGCTCATTTTGATATAATCCTGCAGATCAAGAAAGGCGATTGATCTTCTACAATATATCATACGAGGGATGAATTTCCAAATTATGATCTATTTTCGCATATATCTGGCCGGCTGTGATCTGTCTCTGTAGATCAGAGCGTGATGGCGCATCTCCAAGATGGAACAGGGTGGAGGTGCTGGAGGCGCGCGGCATCGGATTTCGCTCCCTGACCGAGGCGATCCGAGAGGAAGCCGCGGCCCCGAACGATGTCTGGGCGATGGATTTCGTTCACGACCAGCTCGCCTTGGGAAGGAAGTTGAGAATCCTGACCGTGGTCGATACTCACTCACGCTTCTGTCCTGCCGGTGGTCCAGCGTTGGGGAGCAGAGCACATACCCGCAGACTCCCGTCATGAGCGAGGGAGCAGCGGGGGGCAGGTAAGTCAAAAACGGTCGTTTTCGAGAGACTGGCCCGCTGACCGGCGCGGCATCTCGAAAACCCGGTCCGGAGTATCTCAAAACTGTCTCTTGTAATGGCTCTTTCAATTCGCATGATGGATCATGAGTTTTGAGAGGGAAATGCCATGTTGATCGGATATGCCAGGGTCTCGACCCAGGATCAGAAGCCGGAGTTGCAGCATGATGCTCTCGCCGCGGCGGGATGCGAGAAGGTGTTCACCGAGAAAGCCTCTGGAGCCCAGAGGGACCGTCCCGAGCTGACGGCTGCCATCGCGTACATGCGCGAAGGTGACACGCTGGTGGTCTGGAAGCTGGATCGGCTGGCGCGCTCGATGAAGCAGCTGATCGAGACGGTGGAGGGGCTGGAGGCGCGCGGCATCGGCTTTCGCTCCCTGACCGAGGCGATCGACACCACCACCCCCGGCGGCAAGCTGGTGTTTCACATCTTCGGGGCACTGGCCGAGTTCGAGCGGTCGATTATCCGCGAGAGGACGCGCGCAGGGCTCGATGCCGCCAGAGCCAGGGGGAGAACAGGGGGAAGGCCGAAGAAGCTCTCTGAGGGTGATCTCAGAGTTGCCAGGGCCATGCTGGCTGACGAAACGATCACGGTTGAAGAGGTGGCGCGTCAGCTGAGGGTGTCGCCAGCGACGCTCTACCGACACATGCCTGCGGCACGCTCGCAGGTGCGGGAACGTTAGCCGACGTCATTCAGATCACTCCGGATGGGAAAGTTGAGCCGTCGCTCCTTCCAAGCAAGCTGGTCTCGTCTGCGCCCCCCGGAGCAGGGTAGGTGGGTCGACAGCTTCGGCTCCGGCCGGCAGCGCGCAGCGACCTCGCGATCTGGTCATACACCCGCGCCACCTGGTCAACAGGGCAGGCCGAAACCTATCTGAGGGGGCTCGAGGCTGTCCTTGAGCTGCTGTTGGAGTATCCGGAGATGTCTCGGCTCAGGCCTGAGTTCAGCCCGCCGATCCGCATCCATCCCTATCGACACGTGGTTCTCTATTCCGCAGATGACGTCAGACTGGACGTCCTGCGCATCCTGCATCGGCGATCGGACTGGTCGGCTTTCCTGGCTGAGTAACGCAACGCGGTCGCATGCCTGACACCCAGAAGGCGGCTGCCAACTTGCCACCCTGGTCGGGCTCATACCCGCTGCCAGAGCCCAGGTGTCCGAGACCTGGCCGACAGGCGCCAGAGACCGTCAGATGCTGCCAATTTGACTTTTTCTGCAACATTTCCGGAATGTTGCAGTCGCCGCGGAATTACCGTTGACGCTGATGAGATGGATGCCTAGCTCGGATCTTGTCAGGCGTGGTTTATGCGCGATCTTCACCACGACACCCTGGTTTGAAAGCCTGGTTTGCGAAGCCTCTGGCCTTCCGAACCAGGCAAAGAGATTGCGCCACGGTTTGCCGCCTTCCCGTGCCAAAGGTGGATGTTCGCCGGGGACCTCACCCGACCCGCACTCGATCCGGCTCCGTTCAGGGGAGAGCAGAAACGCGGCAACGTAACCCACCGGCCGTCATGCAGTTCGGGACTATACCCGGACTGTCTCAGACCGGGGACCTCTGATCCCTCGCGCCCCCCGGCTTTGCCTGGCGGCACGCCGGGTGGGAGGGGCAGATAGCTGTAATATTGCAGAACCTCTGCGGGGAAGCGGTTGGCCACCGATATCAGGCATCGCGTGGATACGGCGATTAGATGACGGGCCTTTTCCTGCATGCGGGGGAAGGAGCGGGTGGCGGTCCTGTGTCTCGGGATCATTTCAGGCGTGGTAGCGCGAGGGTGCGCACGAGTTGGCGAGAGATCAGGGGGGCGAGCTGCGCCTGGATCCGGATGGCGCGCCAGCCAAGTCCGAAGACCGCCTGAATTTCAGGCAAGTCCACGCAAGGGGCCTTCTCTTCACCTTCAGAATCTACTAAGCGTTCACGAATGAACGACCCCTTCCGCTCGGACTCGTACTGCGACCTCCAGTGCGGTAGCCGTGGCGCATCAGGTTCGTGACCAGGCAGGTAAACGACGATATCCGCTTTCGTGTCATGCGGGAGCTTGAAGGCAACCCTGAGCTTTCTCAGAGGGAGTTGGCCAAATCGCTCGGCATCAGTCTCGGCATCGCGAATTACTGCCTGAAAGCACTTGTCGAGAAGGGCCAAGTCAAGGTTAGTAACTTCCGCGCAAGCGACAACAAGCTGCGCTACGCCTATGTTCTGACCCCTCAAGGGCTTGCTGCCAAGGCGGCATTGACCGCGCGATTTTTGAAGCGCCGGGTTGCTGAGTATGAAGCGCTTAAGGCAGAAATCGAAGCGCTTCAAAAAGAATTGGGCACCGAGGCGGCGGGGAAGAGGGCCCAAGTTGAAGACCGATAGTTTATCGTTATCGAGCGCTTCGGGCGGTGAGAAGTGAGTTATGCCGTGGCCTTCTGGGTGGCCTGCCTGGCGCCGGATGGCTGACAAGACGTGCTGAAGGTCTTTCTTTCCGCCATCTCCGCGACCTTCAGCTTTTGGCTTTGACGATCAATTAATGTGGCCCTTAGGAAAGAAGCAGGAGGTTTGATCTCACCGCAATGCTTCACATCGAAGAAGATATGTGTAGACAAAAACCTTTGCGCATTCTTGCGCTTGTGGCTGAAGCATACGGGGGACGCGGTGGGATTGCGCAATCGACGCGCGATCTTCTGTCAGCCCTGTCAGAATTCCATTGGGTTAGCGAGATCGAGATCCTGCCGAGGATTGTTCGGGAAGCAGGTGTGCAGCTCCCAAATGGCATAATGCAGCATGGCGCTGTTAACGGGAGAGTCGATTATTCAAGAAAGGCGCTCTGGCTGGCTGTAACTCGCTGCCCAGACCTGATCTATTGCGGCCACGCATTCATGACACCGCTGGCGTATTTGGCGGCGCGTGTAGCGTCCGCGCAACTGGTGTCGCATGTGCACGGACTCGAGGTGTGGGAGCCGCTAAGCCCTTTCGTGCGGCGCGCGCTAGCTGCTTCGGACCTGATCCTCTGCGTCAGCCGGCACACCGTCGGCAAGGTGGTCGATACCGCCGGCGCCGATCCCGACCGCTGCGCGGCGATTTTTAATACAGTGGACGACCGCTTCACCCCCGGTGATCGTGCCGCGGCGCGCGCGCGCTTTGGCATTGCGCCCGAGGCCACGGTGCTGTCCGCCGTCGCCCGGTTGGACCCTCGCCAGCGCCACAAGGGCCATGACCGGGTGATACCGCTGCTGGCCGACCTTGCGCGAGACGTGCCAGGGTTGACCTATCTAGTGGCCGGCACCGGCGGCGACCGTGAACGGCTCGAGGCCTTGGCCCGCAACACTGGTGCAGGTGGCATCGTGCGGTTTCTGGGCTTCGTAAGTGACGAGGATCTGCCCGATCTCTACCGTGCGTCGGATCTCTACGTGATGCCGTCCCATGGCGAGGGCTTCGGGATCGCCTTCGTCGAGGCGATGTGCTGCGGCACGCCCGCTTTGGGACTGAATGCGGGAGGCGCGGGGGACGCGCTGCGCCACGGCGAACTGGGGCGCGCCGTGGCCGTGGCCGACTTTCCCGCCGCCCTGCGCACCGCGATCCTAGCGCCCCCGATCGACCGGGCGGCCCTAGCCGCCCGCAGCCGTGCCGCCTTCGGCCGGCCCGCCTTTGCCGCCCGCCTAGCCGAGGCGACCGCACCGTTGCTGCCGGGCCATGCTGGCGCGCGACACCGGACGACCGGACCGAGACCGCCATGCCGATTTTAGAAGCCGACATCTCGATCATTATCCCGACCTATCGCTACCGCGACAAGGTGGGCCATGCCGTCCGCTCGGCGCTGGCATCCGGGGCGGGTGAGATCATCGTGATCGACGATCACGGCCGCGACGGAACGATCGAGATGCTGGCGCAGTTCGACGACCCGCGGCTGACAGTGATCGAGAACCCGGTGAACCTAGGCCTGTGGGAAAACCATCTGGCCGGCCTGTCGCGGGCGACGCGGCCTTGGATCAAGTTCATCCAGGCGGACGACTACCTGGCCGAGGGCGGACTGGCCCGATTTGCGCAGGCCGCGGGAGACGGGGTGAGCCTAGTGTCGTCCTGCGCGATCATGATCGAGGAAGACACTGGCGCGCGCACCGAGAACTACCGGATCGCCCAGCCCTGGCGTGTGAGCACCGAAGAGTTGTTCCACTTGTGCCGCCGCGCTGGCTGGGTTCTGGGTAAACCCAGCGACGTGCTGATCCGGGCCGACTGCATTGCGCGCGACCCCGAACTGTGGGTAACGGAGATCTCATCGGATCTAGTGGTCGGCCTGCTTGCCGCGACGCGGGGTGACATCGCCCTGCTGCCGTCAGGCTTGGTGGTCAACGTTAATCATTCGGGTCAGGACGTGCGCACGCAGGGTCCGGGCAAGGGATTGCGGCGCACGCTGCGCTCGACGCAGGCGCTGCAGGTCCGGCTGCCGGAGGCACACCGCCATTTCGCCGCGGAATGGGCGGCTATCTGCCTGCCACGGACGGCGCATACTGCCCTGGCTGCGGTCTATTACCGCCAGATGTCGTTGCTCTCGGTGGCCGGCGTGTTGTGGCGCATCGCTGGGCTGGCCCTGCCGGCCTATGCGGATGCCGCATCGCGCCGGCGGGTGCGTGACGCCCGGGCTTACCGCCGCGCCCGCCACGGCCTGCCGGATCTCGACGCCATGCTGGTCGACTACCGGCAGGGCCTGGCGGTCCCGAACCGCCCTGCTGGAGCCCGTCATGTGGGCTGAAGCGCGCAGTTATGGACGGCAGCGGCGGGATCGAGCATTCTGCGGACCGGGACCAATCTGCCGTATCGTAGCAAGGATGCCGCC
>NZ_FNYY01000048.1 GCF_900109145.1 Marinovum algicola | reverse complement strand
CGAGGCCGCGTGATGGCGGCAACGACCTACGTGTGCTCCATCGCCCATGTCGCCACCCGCCTGGGCGAAGATCCCGAGCTGCTCGAGGCCATCGTCAGCAACGACGACAACCTAACCTACGGCAATATCGTCAGCGTCCATGTCGGGCACGACGACTACATCACCGCGCTGACCGACGACGGCATCGACGAGATACGTGATATGCTCGCATCCGCACGCAGGTCCGTCGAAGAGTGGCACAGCTTCCTCGACGACTTCGTCGCCGAGCCAGACATTATCGCCCGCGTCAAGGACCAGCCGCTGCGGTAGAAACCGGGCGCTTACGATCTACCTCGCTGCCATCCTTTCCGGTCTGGTCTTGGGCTCGCTCGCCCCCGGTATCTCGGGGGTGTTCGAGGCGCTGCTTTGGCCGGTGTTGGGGCTTATGCTGCTACAGACCCTAGATTGAGATCATTGGAGTAGCCCCCTGAAAGTGGTCCACCAACAGGGATAGATTCATCCCGAATATTGGAGGATCAGCGATGGCTGGAAAACGAGAGAAGCCCGAAGAGATTGTATCGAAGCTTCGGCAGGTTGAAGTTTTGCAAGGACAAGGGGCGACGATTGCGGAGGCGGTGCGCCAGATCGGGCTGACGCAGCAAACGTTATACCGCTGGCGGAAGCTCTACGGCGGTATGCAGCGGTCACAACTTGCGCGGCTGAAGGAGCTGGAGAAAGAGAACCAGCGGCTGCGACGAGCGGTATCCGATCTGACCTTGGACAAGCTCATCCTAACCGAGGCAGCCAGGGGAAACTTCTGAGCCCTTCGCGTCGCCGCAAGTGCATTGACCATGTTCGGCAGGAACTGGGCGTGTCTGAACGCCGTGCCTGCCGTACTTTGGGCCAGCATCGATCCACGCAGCGCAAGGTGCCCCAGGGCCGAGCGGAAGAAGAACGTCTGACCGACGACATCATCGAGCTGGCCGATCAATACGGGCGCTATGGCTACCGCATGGTCACCGGCCTGCTGAACAACGCCGGTTGGCATGTGAACCACAAACGGGTCGAGCGCATCTGGCGACGTGAAGGGCTGAAGGTTCCGCAAAAGCAGAAGAAGAAAGGACGGCTCTGGCTGAACGATGGCTCCTGCGTGCGTCTGCGGCCTGAGCGGCCGAACCACGTCTGGTCGTATGACTTCGTCCAGGACCGTACCGCCGATGGCCGGGTCTATCGGACACTGAACATCATCGATGAATACACAAGGGAGGCGTTGATGATCCGCGTCAATCGAAAGCTCAACTCAACCGACGTTCTGGATGCCTTGACGGATTTGTTCATCCTGCGCGGCCCGCCTGAATATATCAGATCCGACAATGGCCCAGAATTTATCGCTCAGAAGGTGCGGGACTGGATCGCGGCGGTCGGTGCCAAGACGGCTTACATAGAGCCGGGGTCACCATGGGAAAAGGGATACTGCGAAAGCTTCAACGCCCGCTTCCGGGACGAGTTGCTCAACGGTGAAATCTTCTACAGCCTGAGGGAGGCGCAAATCCTGATCGAACAATGGCGCATCCACTACAACACGATCAGGCCGCACAGCGCTCTGGGCTACCGCCCACCCGTGCCGGAAAGCATCGTGCCAATGGACCAGAGGCCGACGATGCACTAAGAATTAAACCGGACCACCCGATGGGGGCACGCCAGTTTTGTAATCATTTGTCACAGCATCCTGTTACAAACGGTGACAAAGCAACCACTCACAGTTCGCCGGACGATTTGCTAGACAGACGTCGATCCAGTGAATTCATTGAAGAGGCTGATGATCCTTTGACACCTGAAATCGGTCATTTCGCGCTGGCACTGGCCTTGGCCATGGCGCTTGTTCAAAGTGTGCTGCCCATCCTCGGTGCGGGGCGCGGAAACATCCTGTGGATGCAGTCTGCCAGATGGTCCTCGTTCGGTCAGGTTTTCTTTGTCGGCATCGCGTTTCTGGCGCTGATGCAAGCCTTCGTCACAAGCGACTTCACGGTCAAGAACGTGGTGGAGAATTCCAATTCACTCAAACCGATGCTGTTCAAGGTGGCAGGCACCTGGGGCAGTCACGAAGGATCCCTGTTGCTGTGGACCCTTATCCTGACGGTGTTTGGTGCGGCGGTCGCCCTCTTCGGATCGAACATTCCTCTGTCGCTGAAGGCAAGAACGCTGTCGGTGCAGGCCTGGATCAGTGTCGGTTTCCTGACTTTCATGCTGCTGACGTCCAATCCCTTCGACCGCGTTTTCCCTCCGCCAGACGACGGTCAGGACCTCAACCCATTATTGCAGGATGTCGGTCTCGCCATGCACCCGCCGCTTCTCTACTTCGGGTATGTCGGGTTCTCGATTGTCTTTTCGTTCGCGGTTGCCGCCCTGATCGAAGGGCGGGTGGACGCGGCCTGGGCACGGTGGGTACGTCCGTGGACGCTGGCTGCCTGGATGAGCCTGACCGCAGGCATCGCGCTGGGATCCTGGTGGGCCTATTATGAGCTTGGCTGGGGCGGCTGGTGGTTCTGGGACCCCGTTGAGAACGTCAGTTTCATGCCATGGCTGATGGGCACGGCACTGCTGCATTCCGCAATCGTGACGGAGAAACGGGATGCGTTCAAAAGCTGGACAATCCTTCTGGCGATCCTGACTTTTTCCCTATCGCTCTTGGGCACGTTCATTGTCCGATCGGGCCTGCTGACCTCTGTGCATGCATTCGCGGTCGACCCGGAAAGGGGACTTTATATCCTTGGATTGCTGGCCGTTTCGATCGGCGGTTCCCTTGCTCTGTTTGCCTGGCGCGCGCCGACAATGGAGCCCGGCGGCCTGTTTAAGCCGATCAGCCGGGAAGCGGGGCTATTGGTGAACAACCTGCTGCTGGCCACGGCCACCGGCATTGTGCTGTTCGGCACCTTGTACCCGCTCTTCTACGAAGCCGCGACGGGCGGTGAAAAACTGTCGGTGGGGCCGCCCTTCTTCAATGCGTCCTTTATTCCCGTGATGCTGCCGCTCGTCTTTGCGATGGGGCTGGGGCCTTACCTGTCCTGGAAACGTGCCGATCTGGCGGGCGTTCTGCAGCGGTTGCGTTTCGTGGTCGTTCTGGCCGTGCTCGCGACATTGGTGACCTGGTATCTCGCCGAGGGCGGTCCGGTGTTGGGGTATCTGTCGCTGATGCTTGCATTCTGGCTGTTTTTCTCAACCCTGCGGGAATGGGCGATGCGCATAAAGCTGTTTGAGGCACCGTTCCCGGAATCGGTGCGCCGTGCACGCAACCTGCCCAGATCCTCTCATGGGATGACACTGGCTCATGCGGGGCTCGCGATGGCGATGTTCGGATTTATCGGCTCGACGGTCTGGAAATCCGAGGAAATCATCTTTGTCCGGCCCGGTACAGAGGTCAGCATTGGTGGGTTCGATGTCACCTTTGAGGGGGCCGAACGTGTGCGTGGGCCAAATTACTTCGCGGATCGTGGCACGCTTCGTGTGGCCCGGGAGGGGAACTATGTCACCGATCTCTTCCCGGAGCGGCGTACCTATCCGGTCGCGCAAACCACCACCACAGAGAGCGCCATCAGATCGACAATGGCCGGTGATCTCTATGCGTCCATCGCAAATCCGGCCGCCGAGGACGAGAGCACGCAAGGGGCTTGGACCCTGCGCATCCTGTATGAACCTCTGGTCAACTTTATCTGGATCGGATCGGCGATGCTTGTGCTTGGTGGGGGTCTTTCGCTGTCTGACCGGCGGTTGCGCGTCGGGGCACCCCGTCGCAAGGCGACAGCGCCCGCAGCACTTCCTGCGGAGTAGGCATGGGACGTATACTGGCATTCATTCCGCTGGCAATCGCGGCCATTTTCGGGGGGTTTTTTCTGTGGGGCTTGAACCCGGACCGGGACCCGAACAACATTCCTTCGGTTCTGATCTCGCAGCCGGCACCCGAATTCGATCTGGCCGCTGTCGACGGGTTGGAGACGCCAGGGCTTTCCCGCGCCGATCTGGTCGGGAACCCGCGACCGGTCATCGTGAACGTGTTTGCCTCGTGGTGCGTGCCCTGCCGGGCCGAACACGGGGTTCTGACCCAGATGGTCGAAAAGGACGGGCTGACGTTGTTCGGGATCAATTACAAGGACAAGCCGGAGGATGCGACTAAATGGCTTGCTGAGCTTGGCAATCCCTACGAAAGGATCGGGTCTGATCTGAGCGGCAGAGTGGGGATTGAATGGGGCCTTTCGGGCGTACCTGAAACATTCATTGTCGGCTCTGACGGGACGGTGTTGTTCAGATATGTCGGCCCCGTCGTGGGCGAAACGGCGATTTCCACATTCAGGGAAGCATTGATCCAGGCTGGCGCGTTAGCAAGGGGCCAGAACGGATGAGGTATATCGCATTTGCTTTCCTCCTGCTGCTTCCGGTGACGGCCTTGGCGGTCGAGCCAGACGAGATGTTGCAGGATCCTGTACTGGAGCAACGCGCCCGTGAAATATCACGGGAACTGCGCTGCGTTGTCTGCCAGAATCAGGACATCGACAGCTCCAACGCCGGGGTTGCGCGGGACCTGCGCATACTGGTGCGCGAAAGGCTTGTTGCCGGTGACAGCGACAAGGAGGTCATCGCGTACATCCACGCCCGGTATGGCGATTATGTCCTGATGCGCCCGCCCCTGAATCGCGCCACTCTCGCGCTCTGGATGGCGCCCTTCGTGTTTGCGCTTGTTTCGCTGCTTGTCGGCTGGACCGTCATTTCGAGAAGCCGGCGCAGGGCTGCCGCAACGGGATTTTCCGATGACGAAAAAGCGGAAATTGCGCGTTTCATTGAAGAGAACGCTTCAAAGGACGGTTCATGATCTGGTTGGTTTTCGCCCTGTTATCCGTTGTCGGTCTGCTTTTCATGGGCCTGCCGCTGCGCCATCGGTCGTCGCGGACACCCGTCCCGGCTGACGCCACGGATGCGGTCCTCATGGATCAGTTGGATGAGGTTCGGCGGGATCTTGAGCGCGGTGTCATTTCCGACACCGAGGCCACGGCGGCGGAGCAGGAGATCAAGAGACGGATCCTCGTGCAGTCGCGCCGGTCCGTTCTGTCAGATGGGAAACCGGCGGCAGGGGGCCGCTTGATGGTCGTTCTGAGCGCAGTGTTCGTGCCGGTCTTCGCTTTTGGATATTACTCCGCAATGGGCTCGCCAGAGATCCCAGGTGTCGCCTTTGCCGAACGTGCCACTGAACGGCAGGAAGCGGCGGAAATCGCCGAATTGACAGATCGTCTGTACGTCCGGCTCAGTTCAGACCCCGAAGGCGGGCCTTCGGAAGGCTGGATGCTGCTGGGGCAAACCTATTCGAAAATGGGCCGGTATGCGGATGCAGCCGATGCATATAGAGTTGTCGCACAACGACCGGAGGCCGATTCCGCCGTCTTCTCCATGTTGGCCGAGGTTCTGATCTACGCAGAGCAAGGTGTGGTGACACCTGAAGCGGACACCGCGATTGATCGGGCGTACGAACTGGATCCTTCCAATCCCGGTGCTGCCTTTTTCAAGGCAGTCTCGCTCGAGCAGAAGGGCGATGAGGCTCGGGCTCACGAAACGCTGGTGGCCCGGCTGGACGATGCGGATAGGTTTTTCCCGTGGATGGAAAGCTTTGTTGGCGAAGCCAACCGGATTGGCGCGAAGATCGGCAAGGCTCCGATCTCGCTGGCCGACTATGCCCCGAAGACCAGTGCGTCCGGCCCGACACAGGAAGACATCGAAAACGCGCAGGACATGAGTGTGGAGGAACGACAGGATTTCATCCGCTCGATGGTCGAACGGCTGGCCACGCGGCTGGAAGATGAGCCTGACGATCTTGATGGATGGATGCGGCTTGGCAATGCCTATTCGGTTCTGGGTGATACCGCGCCGGCAATCGCGGCGTTTGAACACGCTGAAATCCTGTTGTCGGAGGTGCCGGGAGATGACCCGCGCCGTCAAGCCGTGCAAAGCGCGTTGGAACGGTTGCGCCCGTAGTGGCGTGGGCGACCGTCGCTGTGCAGGTGAATGTGAGGCAGGATCAAGGTTTGGCGCTTAATCGAAAGCCCATCCGGTCCGGCCGTCGTCACAGACTATTTCGTGGGTAGTACCTTCAGACTGACCGACCAAGCGACATCCTACGGGAAGCATGACGTCGTGTGCCGCATCCCGTGTCACGGAAGGGGGCTCAAGTGGGCAAAGCTTGCCCGAGGCCGACTGGGCACAACCGCCGAGGGCCAGAATACCTGCAATCGGAATTCCGATTGTCAGCCGCGTTCTAGCGGGCGCGTACCAGTTCTCGTTCGGGAGCTTGGCCATCTTCAAATTCTGCATCCACAGTCGCCTCGTTCGCCTGTTCAACTCTTGACCCGTGACACGACTTTCCCATCATCCTGTGCATGACGACATGCGCACCAAGACAAAGTGCGAGCGGCGCAAAAAGGCCGACGTTGCCCCACAGACCCGCGATCGTGCCGCCTGCAATAAAGAATGCGGCGACTGGAAACAACATAACGGCACAACAGGCCATCATACCATACTGCATCAGTTTCGATGAACCGTAACCGCCCGATTGAAACCGCCTGCCTGACTGGGACTCTCTGATCTAAGACACGTGCATAACGGCGTCGTTATCGACGTGTCTTATTTGGAGGGGCCATGCTGGGCGAAGTTCTGGGCGTTGAGCGGCGCCGTCGATGGAGCGATGACGAGAAGCTCGAGATCCTCTCGGAGGTCGGCATGGGCGGTGCGACGGTGACGCAGGTCGCGCAGCGCCACGAACTCACCCGGTCGCAGATCTATGGGTGGCGTCGGGATCTGAAGAAGAAAGGGCTATGGTCGCCGGATCGCGGAACTGTCTTCCTTCCGGTAGACTTCGATGCGACCCCGGAACCTGCCTGCGCCTCCGTATCCGCCCCCTCGCGGCCGGTCCTAATCGAATTGCGGCTGAGAAATGGGCGGTGCCTGAGGTTCGACAGCAGCATGGATGGTGACGCGCTGACCCGGTGTCGCGTAGCCCTTAATTGGGTTCTGCCTCATTCTGTGTGGCGGAGAGGCAGCATTCGGGCTCTGAGCAGCTCTGGACCTGCTCGACCGTAC
>NZ_FNYY01000057.1 GCF_900109145.1 Marinovum algicola | reverse complement strand
CCCCATCCGCGATCATCGCGGGCCAGGGCCCAGAGGTAGCCGGTCTTGGTTCGGCCGCGTCCGGGGTCGAGGACCGGAGCCGTGGTCTCATCCATAAACAGCTTTCCGGAGGACTTGATGTGTTCCGCCAGCCGGTCGACCACGGGGCCGAGGTGGAAGGCGGCGGTGCCTGCCCAGTCCGCCAGGGTGCTGCGGTCGACCTGGATGCCGGAGCGCGCCAGGATCTGGCCTTGGCGGTAGAACGGCAGGTGGTCCGCGAACTTCGAGACCAACACATGAGCGATGGCGCCCTCGGTCGGCAGGCCGCCCTCGATCAGCCGGGGCGCGGCGGGCGCCTGGGTGACCCCGTCTGAGCAAATGCGGCAGGCATACTTCGGCCGGATGTCGACCAGCACCCGGAGCTGCGCAGGCACGATGTCGAGACGCTCGGTCCGATCCTCGCCGATCTGGTGCATGCGGCCGCAGCCGCAAGGGCACTCAAGGCTCGCCGGTTCGATGACACGCTCGATGCGCGGCAGGTCCGCGGGCAGATGGCCGAGATTGCGCTGCCGTTTCTGTCGCGGGGTCTGGGTGGAGGGGGCGGCCTGCTCCCTGCGGGTCTCGACCTCGGCGACGGCGATTTCCAGGTCTTCGAAGGCAAGCTGCCGGTCGTCATCACTCAGCTTCTCGGACCGTTTGCCATGCACGACATGGTTCAACTCGGCCACGAGATGCTCGAGCCGCCGGTTGGCTTCCTTCAGGGCACCGTTTTCCTGCAGCACCGCCAGAACGGCGGCGCGCTGGCTCTCGGGGATCGCGGGCCAAGTGAAGGTGTTTTCTTCCAGCCGTTTGTAGGCCATCACGAGTCCGCTGCCGTCCCAGAACAGGATCTTCAACCGGTCGGCGCGCTTCGACCGGAACACGAAGACCGTGCCCGTGAACGGATCCTCGGCAAGCGTCGACTGGACCAGCGCCGCGAGACCGTCATGCCCCTTCCGGAAGTCGACCGGCTTCGTCGCCACCAGGATCCGCACGCCCTGCGAGGGCATCAGCATGGATGCACCTCCAGCGCGTGGGCAATCTCGGCAATCCGGGCCGCAGGTGCATCATGGGCGAGTTCGATCACGACAGCGCCTCGAATGATCCTGATCGGGGCAGCCTGCGATGCGACCTCCGGGCCCGCTTCCCCCTCGGCGACCTCGCAGAAAACGAGAGGCGCAAAAACAGGGTCCTCGACTTCTGCCGCAGGCAGCACGAGCTTGCCCTGTTTGGCTTCACGTCGCCATGCCGAGAGTTGATTGGGCAGAATGCCAAACCGCTCCGCCACGGCATTCACCGTCGCACCAGCCTCCAAGGTCATCGCGACGGCCAAGGCCTTGGCCTCATCCGGCCACCGGCGATGTCCCGACGCGTAAATCTCGACGCCCAGCGATCTGAGAAACGAATTTGTAGCGCACATTGCAAAACGCACTCCCCATCATGAGATGAAGATCACCTCGCAGCCGAAGCCATTAGCTGCAACGTGGGGTCGATACGGCGCTTACAGTTTTCTGTTGGTCCAACCGAATTTTCGGTTCCGGCAAGTCGTGCTATGTTTGGGCCGCGTAATCCTAGTTAGGGTCTTGGTGCTGAAGGTCGTCTGAGTTGCTGTTGTACAGCCCGATCCAAGAACGCATTCGGCAAAACAACTAGGTTTACCGGCCAGGTGGAGTTGAGACATATTTTACATAACCCATATTCCGCGCGAGCGAATCATGTTACGGGGCACATTTTAAACTCCGTTGCGACAAATCCCCTATCCTGCTGAAAAGCAAGGAGAACGGACAGCGGCCCATACAGAGCTGAATTTACGCGAACGACGTGCGAT
>NZ_FNYY01000049.1 GCF_900109145.1 Marinovum algicola | reverse complement strand
CTGCAAGGCACGATGCGGGAACGTCTTCGCGAGATCATCCGCCAAACCTGCGCAGAACTCGACGTGCACATCGTCAAGGGCGTCGTGGCGCGTGACCATGTCCACATGTTCATCAGTGTGCCGCCGAAACTGGCCCTCGCCACGGTCATGCAACGTATCAAGGGTCGCTCTTCGCGCCGGGTCCAGATGGAGTTCCCCGAATTGCGAAAGCGCTACTGGGGCCGCCGGTTCTGGGCTCGTGGGTATTTCTCGACCACTTCGGGAAACGTGACCGACGACATCATACTTCAGTACCTCGAACTACATGGAAAACATGATGCTACCGGCGTCAGCCGGTAGTGGTTCACTCCCGAAGCAGTCACCTTGCGGATTTCGGCGGAGACACGAGTAGATTGGGAACATGGTCCCTGGGGTGTTGGTTACCACACCACACCCAATAAAGGAGGGAAACATGCAAGTTCAGGACATTATGACAAGCAACCCCGTATGCTGTGGCGAGAACACCACCATCAAAGAGGCCGCCAAGCTGATGGCAGAGGCCTCCATCGGAGCGCTACCGGTCCTTAACGATGCGGGTGAGCCGATGGGTGTCGTGACGGATCGCGACATCTGCTGCGGTGCGGTCGCCGAAGGCAAATCCGGCGAAACGGCAGTGTCCGAGGTGATGTCGTCCGACGTGCTGACCTCCTCGCCCGAGGAAGACGTCTCTTCTTGCTGCAACAAGATGGAAGAGCGCCAGGTGCGCCGCGCCGTGGTGACCGACGACGAAGGCAAATGCTGCGGAATGGTCGCGCAGGCCGACGTGGCCCGCGATGCGAAAGGCGCGGAAACCGCTGATCTCGTCCAAAAAGTCTCGCAGCCGGAAGGTCGTTCCGGCTGCTGCTAAGGAGGCGGCAGAGCGCCGGAGGCGCTCTGCCATCCTCCGGTCGCGCCCACGACCGTGGTCCATGTCGGGCGTAAAAACGGGCGAAGGCGCCTCTGCGAGCCCGACGCAGCCTCAGGATAACTTCAGGAGACAAAGATGATGAACGACGGAATGATGGACGGAGGAATGATGTTCGGCATGGGGATCTGGTGGCTCTTGATTCTCGTGATACTGGTGCTCGTGATCGCGGCGCTGGTGAAGTATCTGCGCAAGTAGGAGCGATGCCATGTTGGCGGAGAAACCCGTTGTCCTCGTCACGGGCTCCAGCGGCTATCTTGGCGCCGCGGTCGTCCGCCGGCTGCACGAGAGATACCGCGTCGTGGGGCTCGACCGCCATTCTCCTCCGCATCCGCCGCACCAGGCGGAATGCGTCTGTTTCGACATCACCGACCAGGACAGCGTCGACAAGGCCCTGGCCCGGGTGCGGTTGGCTTACGGGGACCGGATCGCCGCGTGCATCCACCTCGCGGCCTTTTTTGACCTGAGCGGGGAGGACAGCCCAGCCTATGATGCGGTGACGGTGGAGGGGGCCCGGCGACTGCTGAAGGGCTTGCAGGACTTCGAGCTGGAGCAGTTCGTCTTCGCCTCCACCATGCTCGCCCACGCGCCGACCTCACCGGGGGAGCCGATCGACGAGGACGCGCCTTTCGATGCAAAGCTGCCCTACCGGGCCTCTAAGATCCGCACCGAGGCGATGCTGTGCGAGGAGAAAGGCGACGAGAAGCTCGTCCTGATGCGCCCAGCCGGCATTTATGACGACGAGGGGCATTCCACCTTCCTCGCCCACCAGATCGCCCGCATTCACGAGAAGCGTTTCAGCGGCAAGGTCTATCCGGGCGATCTGTCACGCGGCCAGGCGTTCCTGCACCTGGACGATCTGCTGGATGCGGTGGACCGGATCGTGGACCGCCGCGCCGATCTGCCCGAGGTCTTTCCGGTGCTGCTGGGCGAGACGGACCCGATCCCCTTCGGCGAATTGCAGCGCCTCATCGGGCGCGAGCTCCATGGCGAGGACTGGGTTACGTGGAACATCCCGCCGAAGCTCGCCAAGATTGGCGCCTGGACCGAGAACCGCATCTTCGGCGAAGATGCCTTCATCCGCTCGTGGATGGTGGATATCTCCAGCGATCATTACGAGCTCGACCTGACGCAGGCGAAAAGCCACCTCGACTGGCAGCCCAAGCACAGTTTGCGCGCGGACATCCCGCGCATCGCGCAGAAGCTGAAGAGCGATCCCTATGGTTGGTATGCAGAAAATGGGTTGAACGCGGCCCGCGTCTCGGCGGCAAAGGTGGAACAGGCCGAGGCCGCGCAGGACAGCGAGGCGGAAACCGCCGCCGAGGAGGACGCCGCCGAACGCGAGGATGGCCAGCACATGCGGATGATGCATTTTCAGATGCTCTGGGTGCATTGGCTGGTGGCTGGGCTGGGGCTGTGGCTGGCAACGGCGCCCTCGGTCTTCGGCACCCTCGACCAGACCATATTCAGCGACGCCGTGATGCGGATCACCGAAGACCGCGGTCTGCGGGCCGCCGCCGATCGAAGCTGGCTGACGGCCTGGAACGATGTCTTTACCGGGCTGGCAATCACGGCCCTGGCCTTCATCTCTATGCGGCCGGGCAACGGCTGGGCGCCATGGGCCAATGCCGCACTCGGCGTCTGGCTGCTGGCGGCCCCCCTGGTCTTCTGGACACCCGATCCGGCGGTCTATGCCAATGACACGCTGATCGGGGCCCTGGTGATCGCGCTAACTATTCTGATCCCCATGATGCCCGGCATGGCGCCCGAGGGGATGAAGGACGAGGGCGACATCCCGCCCGGCTGGACCTACTGCCCGTCCACCTATGTCCAGCGTCTGCCGATCATCGTGCTGGGCGTGGTCGGCTTCCTGTTGTCGCGCGTTCTGTCGGCTTATCAACTGGGCCATGTCGACGGCATCTGGGAGCCGTTCTTTTCCTCACCCACCGCGCTCAATGGCAGCGAATACATCGTGACGTCCGACGTCTCGAAGGCGTGGCCTGTCGCCGACGGCGGCCTCGGCGCAATGAGCTACATGTTCGAGATCCTGATGGGCGTGATGGGCAGCCGCAAGCGCTGGCGCACGATGCCCTGGATGGTCGCACTGTTCGGTATCGTAGTTGGGCCGCTCGGGGTGGTGAGCATCTATTTCATCATCATTCAGCCGATCACCATCGGCACCTACTGCACGATCTGCCTGATTGCGGCGGCCGCGATGCTGATCATGATCCCCTTCTCTTTGGACGAGATCGTGGCGATGATCCAGTTCATGGTCTGGAACACCCGCCGCGGCCGCCCATTCTGGCGCGCCTTCTTCCGCGGCGATGCCCTTCCGGGGTCGGAGACAGGCGGCACGATGCCGTTCGATGCGCCGGTGACCAAACTGCTTCGACAGAGCGCCCGGGGCGTCACCGTGCCTTGGACCCTCGGCGTCAGCGCCGGTATCGGGGTGATGCTGATGCTGATGCTGTCGCGGGGGATCTTCGGCAACGCGATGCCGCTTGCGGGGAGCGATCATCTCGTAGGCGCGCTGGTTCTGACGACCGCCGTGATCGCATGGGCAGAGGTCGCCCGACCCCTGCGCTTTCTGAACATCGGGTTTGGTCTGTGGCTGATCCTGGCCCCTTGGCTACTGGATGGCGGCACCGTGGCCGGGAGCCTTCTGGGGGTGGTTTCGGGCCTGAGCCTTATCGTTCTAAGCCTGCCTCGGGGCCGTCGCAGTTCGGAGCATTACGGCAGTTGGGATCGCTACATCGTCTGAATAAGCGCAAGACCAATGCTGCCGCGGCCGTTATGAGCTCGGCGTGGGATCGGCCTTTGCAATCCTGGTCGAACTCTCTTTGCAAGTCCAGTTTCTCGGTTTCTGTAGCGGGGTCGTGAAACGCTTGAAGAATAGGTTCTACCTGTGTGCGCTTTCGGACCGGCGATAATACTTGGTGCGTTGGCCTGCTCCCAATTCTCTCATGTGCCGTTCGATGAGAATTCGAAGAGCATTCATGCGGAAATCGGATGTTGGCGGTTCCCGCGCCACCAAAATTGGCTCGCCGTCATACGTTACATCGAATCGGCCATCTAAACGCTTAATGTAACTGATCAACTGGTCGTCGATGTGCATGTTAGATCCTCTCGTTTCTGCGGTGACTGAGCGGGCGGCTCGTGCCCTCAAGAATGAGATATCGTCCATCTTCATCATTGCGGCTCTTCGAGGCAAGTGAAACGCGACCACCTGCGCCAGTTGCCAGAGCATCGCCGTGGCATTGAAGAAGCCCAGAAGAAAATTCAGAATTTCGCTTCGGCCCTGCGAAACCAGCCAATCTTGTTTTCGAAACAACGATAGAAACCCGTTGGAAGGAGGAAATGGGGCCTTGAAGCTGTCGCAATGGAGCAGCGCAAATCAGAGAGCAAAGCTGATGTTCGATTATCTCCCGACGGAAGATCGAGACCCATCTCTCGACCTCGCCCGGTGTTTCTTCTCCGACCACGGTCAGGATCTGGCCGACGCCGCGGCGCGACTGGGCGGTGCTTGCGGCAACGCGCGGGTAGTTTCATGCGCCCTCCAAATTAAGACCGCATGCCGGATGAATCACCGCATTCGACGAGATCTTGTGGCACTCCACCGGTTGTTGTCCCTCGAAGATGTGGGCGATCCGGCATGCCTCGAAACTGAGCTCTTTGGAGCGCTGCACCCTGCCAATCCCCAGGTCGAGACGATCTGCGTGCTGACCGACATGCTCTCGAACCTGCTGACCCAGATCGATTCCTCTCTGGCGTCTCGCGCTTACAGCGAAGGCGAAGGGAATTCGGCCGCAGCCTGAAAGCATTCTCGGTTCCCAGGTAGGGAGCCGAGCCTTGACGCACCGCCACCGCCGGCCGTGCAGCCAATGAGGTTTCGATGAAGAGGACGAAGACTATGGAACTCTCTCTTGATGAACTTGCCGCCGAGGCCATTCGCTTGGGGCGTGAACTCGAGCGGGCGGCGCACGCTGCATCTCTCGGCCGTAGCAGTCGCGAGGTCGGCTATGCGAGCCGGACGCTACGACGTCTGGCCGAGCGAGATCCCTTCGATCCGCACGACGATGTATCACTTACCTCTCTCGAGGCCATCATGCAGGCGGACCTGAAATCAGAGGTCAGGGGCTGCGAACGTCGCTTCGTCGAAACGCGCTACGATAACCTTGGACAGCACGGCGAGGTTCGCGACTGCCCGATATACTCCGAGCGGGGCGAGGAGCTTCTCGCCATCCAGAGGATTTTTGCCCGCTTCATGGATGTGCGGGCCGCAACGCTCGACCGGATTGCTGCCGAGCGCGCGGTGACCCGGCTGCTTGCGAAGTAGCGGTTCGCGCCCCCCGGAGGACGAACCGCTGTCGGGCATTCGCAAGGTGAAATCAGATTGCCCCCTCGACAACAGGGCTCGCCATTGATGGAGCGGTCTGTCCGACGACCAGTCTGCACGAAGATCTATGAGCCCTTGAGCCTCAAGCTGAGTGAGGCGCGATATAGTTCGGCGGCATGTTTGAAAGAGGTTTGAGATCAATGAAGTGTAAAAATATCTTCCGGATTTTTGGAAACAGCCAAGCTTCTGACCAGAGGGCCGCAAGAGCGGCCCGAAGAAACCAGAAGCCCGACGGGTTTGGCATGCCAAGATGCCTTTCATCCCTGACGGCGACGATCAGGAGTATGGGAATGAACATCAAAAATTCAATCACCCTACCGAACGCACCGACCACCGCCAGGACCATCCCTTTGAAGTCCGACAGCCATTTTTCCGGGCACCTCGTCGTTCAGACAGGAGGAAGTAACGGCACTGGGTGGGAGCGTGAACAGGTCATGGAGGTCGAAAGCCATCTCGAGATGAACCTGGCGCTCATCCTCACGATGAGACCCCAGGTTGCGGAATTGGAGAACCAGGTTCTCTTCAAGTGGTGGTGCCCGCACAAGAAGGCATTGAAGTGCCATTTCTTCGACTTCCGCGTGAACCTTGCAGATGGCTCTCGGGTCGCCGTGATGGTCAAGGATAGCCGGAAGCTCTCGTGCCCGAAGTTCTGTGCGGAGGCGCGGTCCATCGCGACCAAGGTGACCCCCGCGTTTGCTGATGACGTTGTCGTCATGACTGAGGCCGATGTCGATCCTGTCGAGATCCACAACGCCACCTTTCTGGATAGCTTGAAAGAGACCGACCCTGAGGCGGACGCGGCTGCAAGGCGCGCCATGCGCGGGCGGCTGGGCGCGCGGTCGATATCGGACATCGTCACCGATGTTGGCCTGCCAGGCCGTGGCTTCCGCGCGGTCGGGCGTCTCCTACGTCGAGGCGAGCTTGCTCTTACGAAGATCGAACGGATCACGCCCGAGGCGCTCGTCTGTCGGGCTTGCGCATAAGATTGAGACCCAGCGCGGTTAATCGCAGCTCCTGCCGAGTTCCTGATGTCCACAGGAACAGTTGTCATGAGCCGTCCGCCGCCCGGTTCTCAGAAAAATTCAGTTTTGCGGAAATCCCGGAGGAGACAGCCCGCCCCTTGACGTCGTAATAGGCGCCCCGACGAAGCATTTCGTTCGGCACGTAAAACAAACGACAAGGAAAACTCATGTTGCGTAACCGCCCGATTTGAACCGCCTGCTCGTATGTCCCGGTGATTGATAAGAGACGTCCATAATGACGTCATTAGAGACGTCTCCTACAGGGAGGCAGGGATGCGGGGCGAAATTCTGGGCGTGGAGCGTCGGCGCCGATGGAGCGACGAGGAGAAGTTGTCGATTGTGCTTTCGGTCGGGGTGAACGGCGCGACGGTATCGCAAGTCGCGCATCGGCACGAGATCAGGCGGCAGCAGATTTATGCCTGGCGATATGAACTGAGGAAGAAGGGGCTTCTGACGCCTGACGACACTGCGCTGTTCTTGCCGGTCGATATTG
>NZ_FNYY01000050.1 GCF_900109145.1 Marinovum algicola | reverse complement strand
TGATTCATATGTGGACGCCGCCTATGGCAAGGGTTGATTTTGTCGGTTGCGGTGATCGGTTGCTTTCATATGTCCGGCCTGCTTGCGCGGCTGTCTTCTGCCGCTGGCCCTGATGGAAATCCGCCGGTGAGGTCCCTGATCAACCTGGCGCGCTTTGGAGGCGCGTTGAATCAGACGGGTTTGCTTCACCTTTGGCTCGATCGTTACGCATCATCGACTGCCATTGCCAATCTGGTTTCGGCCGGTGCTGTCAAACGGGTCGCCCGTAGGGCCTGTAGGTCTCGCCGCGCGTGAGCAGTACCCATGCGATGCGGGCGAGTTTGTTTGCGAGCGCGACAGAAACAAGCCGAAACGGCTTTTTCTCCAGCAATCCGTTCACCCAGTCCGTCATCGGCGTCGGGTTTCGCTTGGCGTGCCGCATGACTGCCGTGGCCCCGACGACCAGCAATCGCCTGAGATAGCGGTCGCCCTGTTTCGAGATGCCGCCAAGCCGGGTCTTGCCACCTGTTGAGTGCTGCTGCGGCGTGAGCCCAAGCCAGGCAGCGAACTGTCTGCCGGAGCGAAATTGATCCGGGTCCGTAACGGTCGCTGCGAGGGCGGTCGCGGTGATCACACCGACGCCGGGGATGGCCGCGAGCCTGCGGCTTGCCTCGTTCCCGGCATGCCAGGCCTTCAGGTCCTGATCCAGTGCGCCGATCTCTTCGGTCAATTCAGCGATCCGGCGGATCAGGATCTCAAGCGCCCGGTGGGCATAGGCTGGCAGGGCTTCATCGGCAAATGCCCGATCCGCCAGCTTCACCAGATTGGCGATGCCCGGATTTGCGACAAGGCCATATTCGGCCAAATGCGCGCGAAGCGCATTCGCGGCCATGGTTCGTTGGCGCACGAGTAGCGATCGGGTCCGGTGCGCCATCAGGATGCTCTGTTGTTCTACCGTCTTCACAGGAACGAACCGCATCGTCGGACGCCCAACGGCCTCGCAGATCGCTTCGGCATCCAGAGCGTCGCTCTTGCCGCGCTTCACGTATCCCTTGACGTAAGACGGCGGCATGATCCGCACGTCATGGCCCATGGCGATCAACGTCCGAGCCCAGTGATGCGCCGTGGCACAAGCTTCCACACCGATCAGGCAGGGTGGCAGCTTCGAGAAGAACGGGAGCATCTGTTTACGATGCAGCTTCTTCACCAGAACGGTCTTCCCGGCCCCATCCACGCCATGTGCCTGAAAGACACTCTTAGCCAAGTCCAATCCAATTGTTGCTATGTTCATCGGAACGCTCCTTTCCTGCTTTTGCGTGGTACTCCGCACCACATCTGGCGCTGAGCTCGCAGCGGCGTCCACATCATCATCCTCATTGGGAGGATGGATCATGTCAGCACCTTTGCCTGCGGCGCTTCGGAAACGGTTTCAGAGATATATTGAGGAAGGATTGAGCGGGCGTGCGGCAGCGTTGCGTCTGAAGGTGTCACCGGCCACTGGCGCACGGTGGGCGCGTCAGGTGCGGACCAAAGGTCATGCGGGACCGGCTCCCCAGGGACCTCCACGCGGCAAGGGAAAGCTGGCGCCGCACCAGGGTTTCCTTGAGGAGTTGGTCGCGCAAGACCCCGACATCACGCTCTTCGAGCTGCGCGATGCGCTGGCCGATGCCGAGGGCGTGCGGGTGCATCATTCTTCCATTGCCAACCTGCTGTCCCGGCTCGGTTTCACGTACAAAAAAAGTCGCTGGTCGCCGCCGAGCGCCGCCGCGCCAAGGTAAGACATCAGCGCGTCGATTGGTTCAGGCATCGGCTTCCCGCCGTCTCGGTCTTTCCTGAACGCGTTGTCACAGCCCATGTGATTGGCGATGTTGGCAAGGGACAGGCCCGCATTCAGCAGGCGCGTTGCAGCCGTCCCCCGTGCATCGTACAGGCGCAGCTCATCGGACAGCTTGGCTTTGCCGCGCCACTGGCGGACACCCTCGGACGCGCGATGCGGGGTCAGGGCATTGCCATTCGCATTCGTAAGGATCAGCAACCGGCCCGGCGGGGTCGTGTCGATCACCTCGGCCAGCGCCGGCGTGATCGGGATATGGGCCAGCCGCTTGCGCTTGTTCGTCCTGACGCGAAGGCGACGGCCGAGCGGCGTCTGCTCGATATGGGCAGGCGTCAGCTTGATCAGGTCGGCAGGGCGTAAGCCGGTTTCGCAGGCCGCGCAGAGAATACGGCGCACCCATTCCGGCGCGACCGCGTTGAAGGCTTCCCGGTCCGCCGGGGTCCAGACGATTTCTGAGCGATCCACCTCATAGAGCCGGTGGAGCTTGTGGCAGTGATGTTCGGACAGCTTGCCCTCATCCACCGCCCAATTGAGAATGCGAACCGCGTGGGTGCCCGCCATATCGTGCTGCTTGGGCGAGTGCTTCCATAGCGCTCGCCATGCGTTCACCTCGCCCCGTGCGCCGCGTTCCTCGAAGATGACGGCGGGCGCATCCTTGAAATGGTCCGCGAATCGCAGACCCCATTTCCGAATATCAGCGCGTGAACGCTCACCCTTGGGCATGGCGGTATTGGACAGGAAGTCATCCACCATCTGAGGCGTCGTGTAGTCAGCCGGTTTCGGGCGCGCAGCGGCATCCGCGTATGCTTGATAGAACGTGGGGTCGCTCGGCTTACGGTGGTCATCTTCCCAGAACTTGGGACCGCCGCGCCATGCGTAGAAGTGAAAACGGCTCTTGCCGTTGGCCAGCTTCCGCCGGACGCGGTGCACGCCTTTGGGCAGATCAGCTTGCGGCACGGCTTGCCCTCCACTTTTCGAGCGGTGTCATATCCGGCTTGGCAGCATCGCCGCCCGTCCCGGCCGTGATCAGGAACCGCTTGCCATCGGCGGTTTCCACAACGATGGACACCTGATCAAAGCCCGCAGCCTTCGCGGCCTCGAAAGCGGGCGTCAGGTCGGACTTGCGGATTGCGGCGGGGCGGCGCTCCATCATCATGCCTCCCCTAGATCGCGTTCGAACCAGAGGCCCTTGTCCGGTGTAAAGTCACCGTCGCGATGCCGCCGGATGCTCTCTTCCTCGGTCTCTTTCTGCATGGTCTCCCACGAAACCTTGTCGCGCCATTCGAGGTAGAACGGCAGGGCGCATTGAGAGAGGGCACTCGGGGCGATGCCGCGTGAAACCATGATGCCGCCATGCGCGCAGCGATCCTCAAGGGCCATGTCCTCGGGCCGGTTGCGGGTGGCAAAGTAGAGACCGGCGCGCTTGCGTTCGCCGTGCTGATACTTTCCGTCGATCAGCGGCGAATGCTCAATCGTGGCAATACGCTGATTCTCTTGCAGCTCAAGGTATGGCGAACACTCGAACGGCCCGCCGCCCTCGACACCCTCGGGGAACATGTCAGCCGTGAACATGTGCAGCAGAACGGATTCCAGCGTTGCGCCCTCGTGGACGCCGAGGCTGGCGGGATGGGGCCCATTGTAGCGGTCGGGCTGATAAGTCATGCTCGCGAACCGCTGATAGAGCTGCACCGCATGAGCGGCGGTGCCGGTGGCGAGAAGCGCAATCGTCAGGCGCACCGCATCGCGCGGATGCATGTGCGGGGCGTTCACCCCCCTTGCGCCGGAGGTGATCAGCCCCGCCTCTTTCATGAAGCGGGCATAGAGCGTCACGGTCTTTTCCTCGACCCGGTAGGCTTCCGCCACGATCTTTATGAAGGCACTCGATTTCATGCTTATTGAGTAACCCACGATAAGAGTGCACGTCAAGCATTAATGTGGAAGGTTCAGTTAGAGAGATGGGGATTCCCGCTCCAACCTGGCCGGGTTGTCCAGAATATCGCTGATCCGGTCCAGCTGCTCGGTCGCGCGCACCATCGCATGGGCCACCTGATCCGCCAAATAGATCGCTGCATCACGTTCCGGGCCATCGTCGTCGGTGGAGCCATGCTTGACCATAGCCTCAAGCGCGAAAGAAAAATGCAACGCTTTCTCAATGCCTTCCGGATATGCGCTGTATTCAAAGTCAAGTAGTTTCTTGGCGGCAGAGATGGCGTCTTGGGGATCGGACGGCAGGCTGTTTAGGTACGCTGCCTGTCGGTTCCGCAGGGTCTTCACCTCGTCTTTGTGCTCGCCCCACATGTATTGACCGCACAGGGCATGGCCCTTCGCCTGATTGTTTTCCCAGCTGCTGACGGGGCGCAATTCTTCATTCGCGCGGGCGCGTTCTTTGGTCATTGTCAGGGTCTCCTGATTAGGTTACACTTTTAGGGCAATGCTGCACTTTTAGCGCAGATTGCACTATTAGCGCAAGGTTAAAAATGACGCCCTCACAATGTCGCGCAGCTCGTGCCCTCGTGGCGATGTCTCAGGATCGATTGGCTGAAGCTTCTGGCGTGGCCAAAAGGACGATTGCCAGCTTCGAAAAAGAGGGCCGTCACCCCTATGAAAGAACCATAGCGTCCTTGCAGAAAGCCCTTGAGAATGCAGGGGTCGAGTTTATTGCAGAGAACGGCGGAGGCCCTGGCGTCCGTCTGAAAACAGGAGAGTGAATTGGACGAAGAAGTAATTAAAGAGCTGACGGCAGCGATCAAAACATTGACGCATAGCAATAATGTGCAGTCGGAAATTCTGGAAACCCTCAGCGCTCGCCAAGCCGATTTGATCGAAGAAATCAAAGTTTTGCGCGATGTCATCGAGACAAGCGCGAAGGAACGGTAGCCCACATAAGGCAAAAGTGCGCGCCGCGCCCAGTGGAGGACCGGGCCGCGCGCTGTAGGGGTTGTACGGCACTCACCGACTGATCCGGGTCGCTTCGGGTGAACAAGCTGGACAAGAGCTTTCCCAGGCGCGACCGGCCTATCTCATTTCCCCCAATCGACCATGCGCATCGCGCCAGACACGTCGCCTGCTGGAATGCCAGCCTCCTTCGCTTCGGCCAGCGTCTTGATGATCGCGGATAGCGCCCTGGCGCGTCCGCCTGCGTCGAAGGCTTGCAAGGGGCGGATCGTGTCGATCTCGACCACCGCGCCCAGCTTGGCGGTTGCTTCCTCGGCCAGCAGCGCGGCGATGGGCTGCAAGGTCCAGATCGCAAGCTGGCGCTGGGCTACCGGTGACCCCTCCCCTCGACAGCGCCAATTGCCGTCTAAACATTCACGGTCTGTTCGACGGTATTCCTCAGCACTTCTAAACAGTAAATCCATAATGAACATCAACTTACCTAGTCTTGCAAATCTGTGTACACCGGTTCGATTCCGGTACTCGCCTCCAAACAATATCAACACGTTACGCATAAATCGCGTTGCCGCAGGATTCCTAATGGCCACCTGGGGGACTCATGGGGGACATTTCCTGTCACCGCGCGGCTTGGTCAGCCCACGTCCTCGTGGATATCATCGCGCGCAGGTGCCGGGTCAGCAAAAAGACCGTTGCCAAGAATCGCGACGAAGTTTCTGAGCCGCATTTGCGGAATTCCTGAGATAACACCCGGACCGTGGAGCGTGGCGGCACGGTATACCAGCAAAGCGTCGGGAGCATTCGGGCGAAAACCGTTCGTGAGACGCCGGAAATCCCCGGCGCGGATAGGGCAGGGATGAACTTACAAGGGTAGTGCTGGCGGGGCTCAGAGACGGCCCTGAGGCGCAACGCAGTACACGACCGATATTGCCGATTGCGCCAGACGTGCCGCGTAGGGCGCTGTCAGAGCGCATCAGGACTTGTTTGAGGCGGATGGAGGAGCGTGGGGTGGTGATGCGCGAAGGGCGAGTGCAGCTCAATGAAGAGACGCTAAGTACTTCTTCACTTTCTTTGGCGTAAAGCGTGATTTGCTTATCCCGTTGATGATTCGAGATAAATCTGGCCCCTGAAAGGGTTCCCGGCGAACAAACCGCCCTTGCGTCACCCCTGCCTCAATCGTAATGCATCGCTCCACTTCGGCGAAGTTGTAAACTACATAGCTGTCGCGAGATATGAAAGGGTGCGCTCCGCTTTGAAGCCGTACGGTCGGGTCACAATTACCACCCTTCCACGAACTAGGGTCAGGATTCATAATCAATAGATGACGATAGCTGCGAGAGCGATGGCCGAGAGGAATACCTTGGGACAGCGGTCATAGCGTGTTGCGACGCGCCTCCAGTCCTTGAGCCTGCCGAACATAATCTCGATCCGGTTTCGCCGCTTGTACCGGCGCTTGTCATATTTGACCGGGGTTTTTCGCTGCTTCCGACCGGGGATGCAGGCGCGTATCCCTTTGTCTTGCAACGCTTCTCGGAACCAGTCAGCGTCATAGCCGCGATCCCCGTGCAGCCATTTGACGTTTGGCAGGCCGCAAAGCAACGCCCGCGCGCCGATGTAGTCGCTCACCTGGCCGGCGGTAACAAACAGGTCGAGAGGGCGCCCCTGGCTGTCGCAGATGGCGTGCAGTTTGGTGTTCATACCACCCTTGGTTCGACCGATCAGGCGGCCGCGCCCCCCTTTTTCGCGGCCATGCTGGTCGCTGTGCGGTGGGCTTTGAGATAGGTGGCGTCAATCATCACGGTCTGTTCTTCGCCGTGCCCGGCGGCCAGACCCGCCATCATCCGCGCGAAGACGCCTTTCTCGCTCCAGCGCTTCCAGCGGCTGTAGAGAGTCTTGTGCGGGCCATAGGCTGCAGGGGCATCGCGCCACCTTAACCCATTGCGGTTGATGAAGATAATCCCGCTCTGAACCCGCTTGTCATCGACCCGAGGCTTACCATGCGACTTCGGAAAGAAGGGTTTAAGACGCGCCATCTGCGCATCGGTCAGCCAGAAAAGATCAGACATTTCACCGCTCCGTTTTCGGAACCGTGAATCACGCGTTGCAGCGGAAATCAATGCATCCTGACCCTAGG
>NZ_FNYY01000051.1 GCF_900109145.1 Marinovum algicola | reverse complement strand
CTGCCGTTCGGCATCCAGATCGGCCAGACGCGCTCGAACCCGCGCCATTTCCTCCCCGATGTCGCTCTTTTCTGCCACCCGCGGTTTCCACCCAATCTTTTCCCTTCCGCCAAGCATAAAGCGCGAAACGGACTGGCGTAAGCGGGTCTTCCCGATCGTCAGCACGGCCACTGAGCGGAGAGTTGGAGGGGGAGTTCATGGAAGATGTCCTTCTGCGGTTGAGAGCAGAGGCGTCATGATTATCCAAAGTGGAAACCCGAAAATGAATCAGCAGAACAACAGGTTGAAATCCCGAACTCCGCATAACGGTGACGCGGCATATTACGTCTTATCCGGAACTCCGGATAAGACACAATCTCTGTTTGTTATTGATACGCGAGTTCCTAAAGATTTTTTGCTCGATTATTTGCCGACCACCATCGAAGGGATAGTGCATGAGTGAAACCGTGGGATACCATGAAGGTCACTGCCTCTGTGGCGACGTTACGATCCGCATCGACGGCCAACACGATCCACGAACCGGAGCCTGCCATTGCCGCATGTGCCAGCGATGGTCTGGCGGACTTTTTTTGTGCTTCCACGCTGACTATGAGGCGGTTACTGTCGAGGGACCAGTGACGCGCTTCGCATCGACCGCTTTCGCTGAGCGGGCCTTCTGTGCGAACTGCGGCTCACACCTTTGGATGCGGGACACAGATGATGGGGCGTCAGGCTATGACCTGATGCCGGGTTTATTCGACGCTGCAATCGATTGGCCGCTTCGCTCTGAGATATACACCGACCGCGCCATGGCCGCTATCAGGTTGGAGGGCAACCACGATCGTGCCACCCGGGCCGAATATGAAGCCAAGAATCCGCACGTCAAGGATGATGTCTGAATCTCATGGCATCAGAGTTTTAGACCATTGCTCAGCGGCAGTATCGTCCGCAAGGCGAACCTTCACGCTCCAAAATACTGCACCATGGACGAATGCCCGGTCCGGTGAAGCTGCGCCGCAGCGCCTGGCTATTTGTTGAAGGTCCGGAACGGGCCGTCACCGTCGGCCAAGTCGACCCAGTCTCGCCAGCTGCGCCAGCATTTTTGACCCCGAGTCTGCGGATCCTGTGCCTCCTGCGGAACCCGTCTGCCCCATGCCCTGCCTCACGGGCATCTGCTGCACGCCGAAGAACTGCCGCGCCCTGAGGGCTGCGTATTCTGCGCCACTTGCGCCTCCGATCAGGTAGCGATTGTAGGCCTGCTGGCTGCCCATGGCGGCGCGGGCAAAGCTGTAGCCGCCGCCGAGGCCACCGGAGAGGGCAGGCATCATGATGTTGCCGGAGATCGCGCGGACGATAAAGGGTGTTGCGATTATGAACCCTTTGGCCATGAGCACCATCATGAAGAAGGGGATGAGCGCTCCTATATTTGAGGCCCCTTCCGGGTCGCCAAGCTCACCGATCAGAGCGGAAGAGACGCCAGTGATCGTTGCGAACACGCCTGCGACGACGATGGGGTAGAGCGCGAAGGAAACCAACGCCGAAAGCCAGCGCGCGAAATAGTCCTTGGTGACCTCGAAGAGGGTCAGGAAAATCATCACCGGTGCGATCCCGATCAGAAGTGCGATCATCAGGCGGGATGCCACGAGGATGAAGGCGGCCAGCCCGCCGAGGATCGAGAGCAAGAGGACCCCGACAATGTCGAGCATGGCCCCTGCCATCCAGTTCAGCTCGGACCCAGCGGCGTTGAGATAGTCCCCTAGTTCCGCGATTAGTCGGTCAAACTCTTCGGCGAAAGTGCCAGAAGGGCCGGGAGTTCCACCACCAACGGAAGCAACCAGCGCACCCGCAATGCTGTCGATCCCGGCCAGGATGGCGGAGGAGAGGGCGTTGAACTGCACCCAGTTGGTTGCAAATATCCCGATGAGCCCGATCTTGACCGCGAGCCAGAATGCCGTGCGTCCGTCCATCGCCTTGTACTGGTAGATCATGTTCAGGAAAACGAGAACCACCACCAGCGTTGTTCCCAGCACCAGAAGCGTGCCAACCGTTGCCGCAACCGATCCGAACTGGGTTTCTGCGGCGGTGTCGAGATAGCCCTGGGAGGTTTCAACGAAATAGGTGACGACGCTCATTGGGGATCAGCCTTACCAATTGCCCGCGGCTTCGCAGATGGCCTTGGCGGCAGGGCGGGCGGCGTTGGCGCGGCGGTTGTAGGCGTCCGAGGCCTGCAGCATCTCCCATCGTTCGCCACTCGCGTGGACCTCGCGAAACATCGCCTCGGCATCGTCCCAGGACGGGAACCGGATCTCGCAATTGCAGCTGCCAGTCTCGACGATGCGCTCAAGGTTTTGGGCACGGTAGATGTCTTGGACCAGCACGCGCTGATAGGCTTGGCGCAGGGGGATTTCTTGCATCCAGCTGAGTTCAGCGGGGCGGTCCGGACAGACATCGAAGCGGCGCTCCAAGGTAGGGACTAGGTCGCGCTCGGCAACGGCGAAGGCTGGCGTCAGACTTAGGGTCAGCGCGGCCAAGGTGAGGTGCTGCGCCTGCCTCATGCCGTGGCTCCAGCGGGTGTAATTTCGCGTTTCAGGAAAACGGTGTGCCCGATATTGGCGAATTCCGAAGTGCTGATCGACACCACCTCCCACCCGTCTGCGCCCTTCTCGTTCAGGCAGGTCTGCATGTCGGCAAGGCTGGTTTTGCGGGTCATGGGAAAGGACAAGATATCGTATTCAAAGGTCTTCATGAGGAAGTTCCAATCTCAGTTGCGCCGGGGAGGTAGAATTCCGTGATACCGCGCTTGCCGTCGTGGCGACCGGCCTGGATGATCACGTCGATGGAGTTCTCGATGTACTGGATCATGTCGGCATAGGTCATCGGGATCTCGGTCTTGAGTGCTGCGATCGCGAGCCGCTGCACGGCCAATTGCGGGGTTTCGGCATGCAGCGTGGTCATGGACCCGCCATGGCCGGTGTTGATGGCTTCCAGAAAGGTCATGGCCTCCTTGCCGCGCACCTCGCCCAGGATGATCCGATCGGGGCGCATGCGGAGCGTCGCAGTGAGAAGCACATCGGCGGTTTGGAACTCCGCGTCGCGATTGGCGATGAGGGTCACGGCATTGGGCTGGGTCGGCAGAAGCTCGGAGGCTTCCTCAATGGTGACGATGCGTTCCTCGGCCGGAACGTGCGAGAGGATTTTGCGCGCGGCCACGGTCTTGCCGGTTGAGGTGCCGCCCGAGACGATCATGTTGAGTTTGTTCTCGACGCAGAAGGCAAGCGCATCATCGATCAAACCCGCGGACACCACGGCGCGCAAGGCGCGCTTCTTTTCCACGCGCAGGTCTTCGAGCTTTCGCTCCTTTCCGTAGAGGAAATCGAGCGCAATGCCCTCGAGTGGCAGGTTCGAGAAGAACCGCAGGCTGATCGACATGGCCGAGAGCACGGCGGGCGGGGTGATGACCTGTGCGCGGATCGGGCGACCCTTGTAGGTGATCGAGACCGAGACGATGGGCCGGTCCTTGCTCATGGTGGTGTTGGCGGAGGAGGCGATCTGGTTGCCGAGATCCTTCACTTCTGTCGCGGTCAGCGTTTGATCCAGCGCCCGCATGAAATGATCGCCCTGGAATTCGCCCCAGCAGGTGCCATCAGGGTTGATGCAGATCTCGATGACATCGTCGCGGGCGGCGGCGTCGATCCTGTCGAGGGAGGTTTCGAGATAGCTCAGCGACATGGGCTCAGAATATCTCCAGATCGCGGTCGACCATGACGGTGACGCGCGCGCCCTGGTCGACATAGATGACGGGGCCGATGGAGAGGTAATCGCCAATGACGCTGTCAGTGGCATCTGCCAGATCATCGCCAACGTCTTCGAGAACGTCGGCGGCAGTCTCATCCTGGACCTCGGAGGCGGCGGCACTTCGTGCCGCGGAAATCAGCGAGATCAGGGCGGCCGAGCCGAAGCGTTCGTCAAAGCGTGTATCGACAAAACCCGTGACGCCGGAGCGGCCCAGCTCGTCTCCCCCAAAGGAACTGATCTGAATGGTCTGGTTATCGGGCAGGATGATCCGGTCCCAGGCGATCGTGACGCGGCGCTGCGCGATATCGACGCCAGCGCGGTAGCGCCCGACGAGACGGGATCCGCGGGGGATCAACAGGCGCGCGCCATCGACGCTGTAGACATCCTCGGACACCACGGCACGGGTCTGGCCGGGCAGGGAGCTGTCGAGGGCGGTTTCCATGACGGCCTGGATCATGGTGCCCTGGATGATGGTGTTGGAGGGATTGGCGATCACCTCGGCCTGCGTCACGGTGGAGGGCAATGCCCCGTTCAGCACGAAATCCGTCACCTCGCCGAAGGTGCGTTCGGTCAGAGCCGTTTCATTCGCTCCGGACGTGCCGCCAAACGCGATGGTGGGCGAGGCGATGCGCCGCTCCTGGAAGGCGCGTTCCTCCGCGGCGCGGCGCTCCAGCTCGGCCATGCGCCGGGCTTCTTCCTCGCGGCGCAGTCGCTCTTGCTCGCGTGCGCGCAGCTCATCTTCCGTGGGGCCCGCTGGGGCGGGCTGGGGTCGGCTGGCCTCGAGTTGGGCCAGTTCCAGATCCATGCGTAATTGCTCAAGGCTGCGATCCCGCGCCGTCAGTTCGTCCTGGAATCGTTGCTGTGCGGCTTCCGAGGCGGCTTGCAGCGCCGCGATCTGAGCGGTCAGCGCGTCGATCGCCTCTGCGGCGGCGGTGTCTTCCTCGACGACCGGTTCGGGGGCGTTGCGCAATTCCTCGATCTGAGCCTGCAGCGCGGTGATCTGCGCCAGAAGCTCCGCGTTGGGCTCGACTGGATCCGGTCCGACAAACACAACCTCGGGCTCGGGCGGGGGCAAGGTCTCGATAGCGCCAAAGCCGTCCCCCTCGTTTTGGAAGACGTCCGGGGTGGCCGTCGGCAAGGCTTCCTCTTCGTCGGGCTGTGAGAGGAGATAGAGCAGGGCACCACCTGCGCCGATGACGAGGATCACGATCAGCGCGAGAAGGGGCGACCGGCGCTGCGCCGCTATGGGGGCGCGGGCACTGCCTTTCTCCAGGGCGGCGAGGCGCCTTTCCAGCTCGGTGTTCCCGGTATCGCTCATGAGGCGGCCTCCGCGGGCGGGATCGCCTCGATGCAGACCACCTCTTCGCCAAGTCGCAGGACCCATTGGCGGTTTACGCCGCTGACACGGATCACACCGTCCTCAGGGGTTTGCGTGTTGACCGTGCGCTCGCGGCCGCCCGCGTAGCGGAAGATCGCTGGCACAGGTGCGTTTCTCGGAAAGGCGAAATACGTGAACGTCCCGTCATCCCAGATGCGGGTTGGCGTGAACTCGGTCCGCGCGCTGGCACCGTAATTGTAGTTTGGTGCTTGGGCGGCGATGGCCCGGGTCGGGCGCGCAGCGTCATTAGGGTAGCGGAACTGCACCACATAGAAGGTTGGGCTGCGGACCTCCTGGACGTTGAAATAGTAGCTGCGCCTGTTCGTGTAGACGGTCACATTAGTATGCACCCCGCGCGCCACAGGCTTGATCGCGAAGGCCTGACCGCCCGGGACGCCGTCGATCTCGAAGCCCTCGGTGTCGCCCGCGATAATCGAGCGGATTCTTTCGCCCTCACCAAACTCGATGGTGGTGACATGGGTGAGCGAGACGCTGAGGCGGTAGACCTGACCTTCTTGATATGTTGCCAGCCGCACGCGGCTGTCATTTGGACCACCGCGCGGGATCGCTTCGGCAAAGGCAAGGGCAGGCAGCAAAACAAATATGGCGGCAACAAAGAACTTATTGATCAACCACGCGTCTCCGGAACGAGGAGTGTCGCCAATACCCTGCCGCGCTGCGCGCTCTCGGGACATTGGCGACAAGGTAATTTGATTTGAATTCCAGAAACGCATTAGTTCTCCAATCTGTCGGAGCGAATGGAATATTCGAGCACGGTGAACCCAAACGGGTTGGTCCAGACCTCATCGATGGACCGGCGGGTCTCGGGACGGAACTCAAAGAGAAGCGTGGCGGTGAAGAGCCCGGTCTGGGTGCCGTTGATAGATGTCAGACGCTTGCGCAAGCGCACGGTGGCGCGATTGCTGCCGATGCGGTTGATGCTGAGGATTTCCACGTCGAGCCGGGCATTGGGGCCATAGACGGTCGGCGGATAGTTCTCGTTGGCGCTGTTCCAGATCTGGCGCAGCCCGCTCTCGGCAGCTCCGTCCGAGCGGCGCAGGACGCTGCGGATGCGCAGATCGTTGTCGAGCTGGTTATAGACCTCCCGGTCGGCCACATAGCGGAACACCTCCGCCTCGATGATCGCCTGGTTGGCGGTCACCGAGGAGGCGCCCACCGAGGCTTCGGGGAGTGCAAAGCCGGTGGCGGGATCATAGGGGACAACGACGGGGGGCGGGTCGACATCGAGGATCGAGACAGCCGCGGCACTCAGACAGCCGATGATACCGAAGACAAGGCCCATCAGGCCAAGGCGTTGCCAGAGCCGTTCGCGGCGCAAGGCACCGTAGACCAGTTCTTCCTCGATGATCTCTTGTTCACTATCCATTGAATGGAACGAAGCCACCGGCTTCCAGCCGGTCCGCTTCAGCTGACGAATGAGGGCTCCCCCGGGATTTGAGACCGCCCG
>NZ_FNYY01000053.1 GCF_900109145.1 Marinovum algicola | reverse complement strand
TGCGTGTTCCAGCTGATGTTGGGCAGGTTTTCCACGGGATGATGGGCACGCATTCCGCGTGATCTTGGGCACGGATTCCAGACGATCGTGGGCAGGTCAGACCGGCGTTCTGACCTTAGGAGTTCTCTCCGGAAATTGGAGGGACCCGAATGCCAACGAAACGATTGCTGATGCGCCGTATACGAGATGTCTTGAGGCTGAAGCTGACCAAAGGGATGAGCGACCGTGTGTAGCGCGTCATATGTGGAACGGCCCGCATGGCAAGAGCTTTTTCAGTTGATTTGCAGTTGGGATTGGTGCGGTCATATGTACGGCCTTTCGATACGGCACATAGCCGCTGGCCTCGATGAAGTCCGCGACACGAGGGGCTAATCAATCTGACGCGCTTGATGCGCATTGACGCGCCGGCCTCACTCGTGTCGGGATGGCGTCCCGTGTGCTCATCGCTTGCTTCTGCACCTTGCCTCTGCCGGCATGCGCCGGTCAGATTTTCATGGCGCTTACCACCCTCATCCGGCAGTGGCCGGGCTTGTCATGGGCATTTTGGGTTGCTGGTAGATCCCCCCCTTGTTCAACAGTGCCCATATGATCCGTGCCATCTTGTTGGCCAAGGCGACGGCCGCGACTTTGAAGGGACGCCTGGCGAGCAGCGCTTTCAACCAGGGGCTTGCTTTGGCATCGCTGCGAGCGATCCTCAGAACGGATGTCGCCCCTGCGACGAGCAGTGAGCGCATCTCCGGATTACCCATCTTCGATATTTTGCCAAGCCGCTCCTTGCCACCGGACGAATGAGCCCTCGGCGTCAATCCAAGCCAGGCAGCAAAATGACGAGCTGACTTGAAGCCACCAGGGTCCGGAACCAATGCTTTGACAGTCGCAGCTATGATTGGGCCAACTCCGGGGATTGAGGTCAGTCGCCGCGCATCCTCGTCGCGCTTCACCTCGGTGACTATTGCCCGCTCGAGCTCGTCAATCTGACTTGTCAGGGCCTCGATCTGCTCAGCGAGCATACTCAGGGCGAAGCGAGCCGGACCGGGCAGACGAGCATCCTCGTCGTCGCGGATAATCGCGATCAACGCCTCTACCTTCGCAACACCTCCAGCGGCGATGATCCCCAGCTCCGCAAGATGAGCGCGCAGGGCATTGATCGCCTGTGTTCGCTGTCGCACCAAGAGAGCACGAGCCTTCAGCACCATGGCCGCAGCTTGCTGGTCGGCCGTCTTGATCGGGACGAAGCGCATGGTCTTGCGGGTGACAGCTTCGCTGATAGCTTCCGCGTCGGCGGCATCCGTCTTGCCGCGTTTTACAAAGGCCTTGACGTAAGTTGGCGGGATGAGTCGCACGTCGTGGCCGAACTTGGCGATCTCGCGCGCCCAATAGTGGGAACTGCCGCAGGCTTCCATCCCGACAAGGCAGGCCGGCCGCTCCCGGAAGAACTTCATCACTTCGCTGCGGCGGAGCTTGCGATTGAAGACCGGGGTGCCATCATCTTCCGCGCCGTGAACCTGAAAGACATTCTTCGCCAAATCCAGCCCGATGGTGCTAACATTCTTCATGGAACGGTTCCTCCTTTGTGGCGTGCAAACAACGACCACGTCTTAGCACATCGATGCTGTCGGAGCGGGCCGTTCCACTTCATCAATCTGGGTGAGAAGAGCGCGTCAATCAGGATGAGAATCCTTGGCCGCGACAAGAGGACGATGGACGTTTCATCTGTCGCGGGCAAGGTGTTTGTCGCTCGGGCTTGTCGCGGAGCGTCAATCTGCGGTCATGTCGACCGGTGACGCCGTTTGCGGAGGCCGACCGGGCCCCTTGCGCCTTTCCGCGGCCTTGCGGCGGTAGCTCTCGACATTCATCTCGAAGATGGTCGCGTGGTGGACCAGCCGGTCGACGGCAGCCAGCGTCATCGCCGGGTCGGGGAAGATCGTGTCCCAGGCGCCGAAAGGCTGGTTGGCGGTGATCAGCATGGAGCGGCGTTCGTAGCGCGCGCTGATAAGCTCGAAGAGCACGCTGGTCTCAGACTGGTCCTTGGTGACATAGGCGATGTCGTCGAGGATCAGCAGGTGGAACTTGTCGAGCTTGGCGATGGCGCTTTCGAGGGCGAGATCGCGGCGGGCCTGCTGGAGCTTCTGGACCAGATCCGTGGTGCGGGTGAAGAGTACGCGGTAGCCATTTTCCACCAGCGCCAACCCGATGGCGGAACTGAGATGCGACTTGCCCACCCCCGGCGGGCCGAACAGCAGGATGTTGTCGCCCTTGCCGATCCAGCTGTCGCCGGCGGTGATGGCATTGACATGCGCCTTGGACACCATGGGAACGGCGGCGAAGTCGAATGTCTCAAGGGTCTTGCCGGGCAACAGGCGGGCCTGGGCGAGGTGGCGCTCGATCCGGCGACGGTCGCGTTCGGCCAATTCATGTTCCACCAGGGCGCTGAGCAGGCGGGCGGCGCGCCAGCCTTCCTTGTCGGCCTGTTCGGCGAAGCGAGGCCAGAGCACCTTGATGGCGGGCAAACGCAGCTCGTTCAGGGCAAGGGTGAGACGGGCGGCATCGATCTCGTGCGATGTCATGCTGCCGCCTCCTCGGTGATCGTGACATCACCCACCAGCCGGTCGTAGGACGACAGGTCGGCCAGCTGCACGCTGATCCCCGGCAGAGTCTCGGGCGGCGGCGCAAAGAGCGCGCGCAGGGCCTGGATGTCGGGCAGCCGTCGCTGGCGCAGATCCTCGTCGAGCTGGGCGGCCAGTTCGGCTTCACAGCCGCGGTCATGGGCCAGTGCCAGAAGATCGACCGCCATCCGGCAGGCCGTCTTCTCGCTGGTCTGTTCCAGCAGCGCCGCGAACATGTCTCGGAAGGCCCGGCGCGGAAACAGCTGGTCCCGATAGACCAGCCCCATCAACGCCATGGGCTTTCTGCGCAGCGAATGGATGACGTGCCGGTAGTTGACCACGTGTCCGTGGCTGCCACTGGGCGTGGCGCGTCCGCGGGGCAGCGTCTGCAGGAAGGTGGCGCCGAGAAACAGTTCGAGCCGGTCATCGTAGAGCCGGACCCGCAGCTGATGCCCGATCAGCCGGGAAGGCACGGTGTAGAAGACCTTGCGCAGCAAAAAACCGCCCGAAGATGTGACGCGCACCGTGACTTCCTCGTGATCCGTGGTCCGGCGGTCAGGCAGAGGTTTGAGGCTGGCGCGCTCGATGTCGATGCGCTTGGCATTGCGGGCGTTGATCCGGCCCACGATCTCGTCGATGAAGGCGCGATAGGCGCCCAGGGTCTCGAAGTCGCGGGAGCCGCGCATGATGAGCGCGTCCTCGATGGCGCGCTTCAGATGGCCGTGAGGGCTTTCGATGGCGCCGTTCTCATGCGCCACCCCCTTGGTATTGCGCGACGGCGTCATCCCGTAATGGCGGCACAACGCGTCGACGCGGTCGGTCAGATCGGCCTGGGCGGATCGATCGAGGTTCTTGAAAGCCGCCGACAGGCTGTCGGTCCTGTGTTCCTGCGGGACGCCGCCCAGCGACCAGAGGGCATTCTGCAATCCTTCGGCCAGCGCCACGTAGCTTTCGCCGCCCAGCACGACATGGGCGTGTTCGAAGCCGGAATAGGCCAGCCGGAAGTGATACAGTCGGTGATCCAGTGATTGACCGGCAACCGTCACGCAAAGCTTGCCCATGGCGGTGAAATCCGACAGGCCCATCCTGCCCGGCGTGTGGATCTGTCGAAAGATCACTTCCTGCTCGGGGCCATGCTCGGCCCGCCAGGCACGTATGCGCCGCTCCAGCGTGCGCCGGATGCCGGGGCCCAGATCGGGATGCCGACGCAGGAGTTCCTCGAAGATCGCAACCGGCCGCAAACCGGGAGAAGACGTCAACAGCGGAACAACCTCTGCGTCGAAGATCTCCGCCAGCGGGTCCGGCCGACGCCGGCCACGCGGCGGCTTCTTTTGTCCCGGCAAGACCGGGTCGGAGTTCAGGCGATAGCCGGTCGCCTGGCTGATCCCGGCCTTTGCGGCAGCAATCGGAATGGAATGGGTCTGTTTGAGCGTCATGAAGAGCCTCATCTGGTGGTCGGTGACATGACGGCCCGGCATGAACGATCCCTCGTACGGAAAAATCGTCCTCTACCCGAGCCGGCCACGACCGTCAGACCCACCCCGGAAAATTGGGGCGAAACGTGGGGTTGAAGGGTCGCAGGGAGGGCGTAGCCCGACCGGAGAGCCTTCAACCCCACGTTCTCATCCTGATTGACGCCAGAATCTCATCTTGTTTGTCGCGCTGCAACCGTGCGATTGCCACGTCGCTGGGCCTATCGAAGGGCAGCGTGAACAATTACGTGAGCCGGGCGCGACGTGCCGGGTTGGAATGGCCCTTACCGGAGGGGCTTGATGACGACAGTCTGGAGCTGCTGCTTTTCCTGGACTTGAAGTCGCTGCCTACGCCCGAGCGCCCCGTTCCTGACTGGTCGCTGGTCGACCGGGAGTTGCGCAAGCGGAACGTGACACGTGCTCTGCTCTGGCAGGAATATCGCGCGCAGTATCCGCACGGGTTTGGCTACTCCTGGTTTTGCGATCACTTCGACGCCTGGAAAGGGCGTGTGCGCCCAAGCATGCGTCAGACACATGTGGGCGGGGAAAAGGTCTTCGTGGATTTTGCTGGCGACAAGATCGACATCGTCGACCCTGACACCGGGGAAGTGCATACCGCTAAGCTGTTCGTCGCGGCGATGGGCGCATCGAGTTACACTTATGCCGAAGCCGTTGCCTCCGAAGGGCTTGAAGACTGGATCGGCGCACATACCCGCATGTTCGGCTATCTCGGGGGTGTGCCGAAGGCCGTGGTCCCGGACAATCTGAAGTCAGCGGTGATCAAGCCCGACCGGCACGATCCCGGGTTGAACCGAACCTATGCTGAGATGGCCGAGCACTACGGGACGGCGATCCTGCCCGCGCGACCGTACAAGCCGAAGGACACAGATGAGATTGAACAGCCCCATTTTTCGATTTTGTGCTATTCTTGAGGCGCGGGTGACCACGTGGCGAAGGACGGGACGTGAGGTTCAAGTCCCGTCACGCAGCCTTGTCATAGTCGTTCCTCGGGTGTGGCGCCCGCACCCTTCCGCGGCTTCTTCTTTCGCCAGCCCTCCATCATGCGGCGATAGGCGATTTCTGACAGTTCGGCGCCTGCGCGGTCGGCACGCCGGCGATGTGGCAGATTGTAGTCTGCCGTGGCGCCCTTTTTTCCGCGTTCAGAAGGCATCCCGGCAGCGAGTTCCATGGACCGGCGCTTGCGCGCCATGAGAGCCGGGCTCGCCCAGGTATAG
>NZ_FNYY01000055.1 GCF_900109145.1 Marinovum algicola | reverse complement strand
ACCCTGGTGGACTGGTGCGGCGGGGCGATGAAGACGCTGGCGCCGCTGATCGGGAAGATCGAGACCGAGATCATGGCCAGCGATCTTCTGCACGCAGATGACACGCCCATCCGGGTTCTGGATCGTAAACGGTGTCCTGGCCCCACGTTGTAGGGGCGGGGCTCGCCTGCGAGATCATACCCATCTCATAGTGGGGAGTGCGTTTCGCAATGTGCGCTACAAATTCGTTTCTCAAATCGTTGGGCGTCGAGATCTACGCGTCGGGTCACCGGCGGTGGCCGGATGCAGTGAAGGCGCAGGCCGTTGCGGATACGCTTGAGCCGGGCGCGACAGTGAATGCCGTGGCGGCGCGGTATGGGGTCTTGCCAAACCAGCTGTCGGCTTGGCGCCGGCTGGCGAAGCAGGGGAAGCTGGTGTTGCCAGCGGCGGAGCTGGATGAACCGGTCTTCGCTCCGCTGGTGGTCTGCGATGTGCCGGAGGCGCCGCGGGAACCGGACATTCCGGCATCGGAAGAGGTGATCCGGATCCTCTCGGGCGAAGTCAGGATTGAGCTGGCACCCGGCACGCCTGCAGCCCGGATCGCCGAGATCGTGCATGCGCTCGGGACCTCGCCATGCTGATGCCGTCGCAGGGCGTCCGGATCCTGGTGGCGACGAAGCCGGTGGATTTCCGCAAAGGCCATGACGGCTTGGCAGCGCTCGTGCAGTCAGCGCTGGCGGAAGATCCGTTCACGGGCACGGTCTTCGTATTCCGGGCCAAGCGGGCGGACAGGATGAAGATCCTGTTCTGGGACGGCAGTGGCTTGGTCATGGCCTACAAGCGGCTGGAGGAGAGCAGCTTCACCTGGCCTGCCATAAGCGACGGGGCGATGACCTTGAACCGCGCCCAATTCGAGGCGCTGTTTGCCGGGCTGGATTGGCGGCGGGTGCGGTCCCTTGAAGCGCGCCGACCGGCTGCGGCAGAGTGACTCGGGCGCCCGGAAAGCCTGCCCATCAAGGTGCGGATCGAGCTATGCTCCGGCCATGTCCAGTGCCCCGCCCATCGACCTTTCTGCCATTCCCGAAGACCAGCGTGACGCTGTTCTGGCAGTGCTGCGCGAGCGGGATGCGCTGCGGGAGGCCAACAAACGCCTGGAGCACCTCATTGCCGAGCTGAACCAGGCCGTGCATGGCAAACGGTCGGAGAAGCTGAGCGAAGACGAGCGGCAGCTGGCGTTCGAGGATCTTGAGGCCGCAGTCGCCGAGGTCGAGACCCAGCAGGACGAACAGGCTCCGCCGCAAGCGTCCCCGCGCCGGGCGGTCCGGCGCAACCGGGGCAATCTGCCCAAGGACCTGCCGCGGATCGAGAAGGTGATCGAGCCGGACAGCCTGGACTGCCCATGCGGGTGCGGCGAGATGCACCGGATCGGCGCGGATCGCACCGAGCGGCTGGATATTATTCCCGCGCAGATCCGCGTCATCGTCACCGTCCGGCCCAAGTATGCCTGCCGCGCCTGCGCCGAGGGCGTCACCCAGGCACCAGCTCCCGCGCACCTGATCGAGGGCGGTCTGCCGACCGAGGGCGCCATCGCGCATGTGCTGGTCAGCAAGTTCTCGGACCATTTGCCGTTGTATCGGCAGAGCCAGATCCTGACCCGCTCCGGGATCGACCTGCACCGCAGCACGCTCGCCGATTGGGTGGGGACAGCCGCCTTCCACCTCGGTCCCGTAGTCGACCGGCTGGCCGAGCACCTGAAAGGATCGGGCAAGCTATTCATGGACGAGACCACGGCGCCGGTTCTGGACCCGGGCCGCGGCCGGACAAAGACCGGGTATCTCTGGGCGCTGGCCCGGGACGACCGCGGATGGGGCGGCGATGACCCGCCCGGTGTGGTGTTCACCTATGCTCCCGGCCGCGCCGGGCAGAACGCGGAACAGATCCTGCAGGGCTTCGATGGCATCCTGCAGCTGGACGGCTATACCGGCTACAACCGGCTGACGCGCCCGTCGCGGAAAGGCGGCGCGCCGGTCACCGTCGCGCATTGCTGGGCGCATGCCCGCAGGAAGCTGAAGGAGGTCTTCGACCGCGACGGCTCAGAGATCGCCGCCGAGGGACTGCGCCGGATTGCGGAGCTCTACCGCATTGAGGGTGAGATCCGCGGCATGGGTCCCGGCCAGCGGCTGTCGGCCCGGCGGGCCCGCACCGCGCCGCTGGTCGCCTCATTCGGAGAATGGCTGCAAAACCAGCGCTGCCGGATCTCCTCGAAGTCACGCCTCGGAGAGAAGCTGACCTATATCCATCGTCAATGGGACGGGCTGCAGACCTTCCTCCGCGACGGCCGCGTCGAGATTGACTCCAATGCTGTCGAGAACCTGATCCGGCCCATCGCCGTTGGTTGGTCATAATGCACCCCCTTCGTAAGTGCTTGGAAACATTGATAGCTGGTCTTCGGGATCAGCGCGACACGGGCGTCCCTTTCGCGCGAGTGCGTTTTTGACCTTGTCCGAATGCAGGTCTGCCGTTCGGATTTGGTACGGCGCGCCGTCCACCACCTGATTTGCCGGCAAAATACCGTCTCTTATCAGCCTACTGATGACGTGATTGGTCACCCCGAGCTCTTTCGCTGCCTCGGTCATTGTGCGCCACGGGCCATCCTTGTCAGCAGACAGGTATCCGTGAATGTCATTCACACGCCGGATGGATGAAACGCGTTTCGCATTCCAGGTCTTGCCCTGACCTGTCGGCATTCCCATGCGGTTGAGACAGGCAGCAATCGACTCGTCCGGCCAGCGTCCCGCCATCTCGCGGATGATCCCCAGCGCCTCTTCACTGGTGCGGGCATTGTGCTCGCCGCTCTTCGGCTTCTTGACACGCAATTCCGTGTGCCGGCCGCCCTTCCAGTGAACGACCAGAACGATTTCGCCTGTATCGTCGTCAATATCCGCCACGATGTCTTCGATCAGTGTTCTGAGCAATCGTTGCTTTTCGCGCATGGATGTCGCCGGAGCTGTCCAGGCGGTCTCAAGGTCCTGCGCCAGCCCTTCAAGGCGCGTGACATCTACCTCCGGTGCTGCTGCAATATCCGTATCGAGACGCTGCTCGAAACTTCGAACGCGTCCCAAGGCTTCTTCCCACCGTTTCTCCAGCTCTGATGCGATAAGGCGGTTATCCGGGTCACAGGCGGCATAGCGTCGTTCCGCCAAGGATGCGTCGTACCGGGCTTGCTGCAACTCCATCTCGAGCACCAATCGCTTGTCTTCGGCGGCTTGATTCATATGTGGACGCCGCCTATGGCAAGGGTTGATTTTGTCGGTTGCGGTGATCGGTTGCTTTCATATGTCCGGCCTGCTTGCGCGGCTGTC
>NZ_FNYY01000058.1 GCF_900109145.1 Marinovum algicola | reverse complement strand
GGGTGTTGTCCTCGGTTCAGGTTGGTGGTCACAACCCGACCCTACCGAGAAACCCGATGGCCACCGCAAGCTACACCACGTCTCGGGACGTCACCTCAAGACGCGTGGGTCCTTCCCCACGGATGAGGCCGCGACCAAGCTGATCTACTTGGCTATCCGCAACTTCGAGAGGGACGGACGAAACGTTCGGGAATGGTTTGCAGCCCGAAATCAGTTCGCCATAATGTTCGGCGAGCGTTTCGACGCTTGAGTATCCCAAACCGCATGGGCCGGCCCGGATACACAAAGTTCAGGACACTCCCCCTGGATGAAATCCTTCAGCCCCGGCGGGACAAGCACGCGGCAAAGCGGCTCTTGGTCAGGCTGGTGAAACGCTGGGGCTTCGTACCCAGACGGATCATCACCGACAAGCTCCGCTCCTATGGCGCAGCGAGGTGGGATGTCGCCCCCGGGCCTTGATCACTGGTCCCACAAAGGTCTCAATAACCGCGCCGAGACCCGCCATTTGCCGTTCCGAAAGCGAGAGCGCACGATGCAGGGCTATCGCTCACCCGGTGGCCTGCAACTCTTCGTGTCCATCCATTCTGCCACCCGCAATCGCTTCTCCGTTCCAGCTCGCCGACGCGCCGCCCTGACTATTGGCTATCATCGACTGGAAACTCTTCGCGCTTGGAAAGCCGCCGCCAACGTCGCCGCAGGCCTGCATCAATTGCGCTGACGCCCACCTCCTTCGGTTAACGTCACAACTCCCCCCGATGAGGGCGACCACTATGCCGCCGGGGCCAGCATTCTGCAAAACGCGCTTGCCCTCCCGACGCACCCCGACGCGCTGTTCCTCGCCGGCGACATGCTTGCGGCGGGCGCGGTATTCGAATGCCTCCGGCGCAACATCCGCGTCCCCGAAGACCTTGCCATCTACGGTATCGGGGATTTCCCGATCTCCTCGGCCTTGGTGCCCTCGATCACAACCGCGGCCCTACCGATCCGATCCTTGGGGTACAAAGCAGCAAGACGATGCATGGCCGGCATCCCGCCGATCGAGGTGACGGAACAGGTCCGTCTGATCGAGCGGGAGTCTGCTCGGCTTGCTGGGGCAGAAGCGAAGAATTATCCGGGTTAACATAACTGCGCAATTTGTCTGTTATGACGACACGCGGGTTACCAAAACGGTCAAACAGTCGCTGAAAGAAACGCCGTGCAGCCTTCGCATTTCGCTGCGGCTGAACAAGGATATCCAGAACGTCTCCATCGGCATCGATTGCCCGCCACAACCAGAATTTTCGTCCAGTGATCGGAATCACGTCCTTATCGAGATGCCATTTGTCGTTGACGGCGGGCCGATCCCGCTTCACGCGTGTGGCGAAGTGCGATCCGAACCGGTTCACCCATTTGCGAACGGTTTCGCGACTGACCATTACACCCCGCTCTGCCAAAAGATCCTCGACATCCGCGGTGCTGAGCGCAAACCGGTGGTAGGCCCAGACAGCATAAGAAATGATTTCACGTGGGTAGCGGAAGCCCTTCAGGCGCGGCATTTCGGTTGGTATCTTTATGCAAGTCGATTATGCAAACCGTCATGTACATTCAAGTTGGCAATGCCGATCCACCACATCGGTTTCCAACCGCAGCGCCAGCGAGGTGAGGGGTGACGTCCCGAGACGTGGTGTAGCTTGCGGTGGCCATCGGGTTTCTCGGTAGGGTCGGGTTGTGACCACCAACCTGAACCGAGGACAACACCC
>NZ_FNYY01000059.1 GCF_900109145.1 Marinovum algicola | reverse complement strand
GGTTCTGCCTCAATCTGTGTGGCGCAACTATCCTGAGACTGGAAAATTCAGGAGGGGTAGTCGTGATTTCAAAGAAGCACTGGTCGCCCGGGAGCGATGTTTCGATTCAAAGCGTTGAGCGTAGTGATACCGGCGGGTGGCTTGTATCCGGCATTCTGACACCAAGAGGCATCTGCCCCGACTGTGGTTTGCATTCTCGACGACGTCATGGATGGCGGTATCGGCGGCTGCAGGATTTTCCCGCACATGGAGACGGGGTCACATTGGCACTCCAGGTTTGCCGCTGGCGATGCTTGGCTTCCGCTTGCCCTCGCCGGACGTTTTCAGACCATATTCCCTCGATAGCACGTCCATTTGCACGTCGCACTTCGCGTGTCGGGGAGATTGTCAGTCATCTTGGGCATGCGACAGGTGGGCGGCCTGCCGAGCGGCTCTTGCACCGTTTGGGCGTCGGCGTCAGCGATGACACTGTGCTTCGGCACCTGAAGCGCCGTGCGGATAGCATTGCCCAGCCACCAAGGGTCGTCGGCATCGACGATTGGAGCTGGCGTAAATCGCAGACTTACGGAACCATCATCGTTGATCTCGAACGGCGCACCGTGATCGATATCCTAGAGGATCGCACCGTGGAGAATTGCACGAATTGGCTACGCCGCCATCCCGAGATCGAGGTGGTCAGCAGGGACCGTTGCGGTCTTTATGCAAAGGCTGCCCGTCAAGGCGCGCCGCAGGCTTTGCAAGTCGCTGACAGGTTCCATCTTGTGCAGAATCTGCGACAGGCCATAGAAGAACAAATGAACTTGCATGGTCGCGCGACCGGCAGGGCCCTGCTATCCGATGCGGACAACATCAGCACAGACCTTCACCTGCAGCGATCACGCCTCGCTCATCGGAAGTCTCGCGAGGAGATATTCACGAAAATTCATGCGCTTCGCGAACAGGGGCTGTCTTGCAGCGAGATCGAACGACGGACCGGATTCAAGCGCCGTAGCGTGGCTAAGTGGCTGAAATCGGAAGTGCCACCTGACCGGCGCAGGGCGACACTGAAGCCGACGTCGCCATGGTATTTCGAAGGAATCCTCGCCGTTTCCTGGAAGAAGGGGAATAAGCGTGGCAGGCAATTGTTTCACGAAATCCAGAGCCACGGATATGAAGGCAGCTACTCGCATCTCCAACGATTACTGGCGGGGTGGCGCAGGGCTGAAAAACAGACATCGGCCGATCTTTCCACCAGTTCGGTGAGGCTTGAACCCGTGCGGGATCCGCAAACAGGGCATGCTATATCACCAGTCATTGCGGCGGCTCTTTGCATAAAACCAAGAGCTACACTGACATCAGATCAGGCGCGAAAGGTTGACGCGTTGAAGGCCGGATCCCCCGGTTTCGCCACAATGCGGAGCCTCGCCATGCGCTTCAAGGGTATCTTGCGCGGACGACAATCTGGCCCGCTGGATGCATGGATCGACAACGCCGTCGAAACCAACATCATCCCGATCATGCGATTTGCTCGAACGCTACACCGCGATATCGATGCCGTGCGCAATGCCATCGAACTTCCGTGGAGCAACGGTCAGGCGGAAGGGCAGGTCAACCGGCTGAAAACCCTCAAGCGCGCGATGTACGGTCGAGCAGGTCCAGAGCTGCTCAGAGCCCGAATGCTGCCTCTCCGCCACACAGAATGAGGCAGAACC
>NZ_FNYY01000060.1 GCF_900109145.1 Marinovum algicola | reverse complement strand
CCGGCGGGGGTGAAGACCTCGGTGACCAAGAGGGAGTCGCAGTAATCCTCGGCTTCCATCGCGATGTTGTTGATGTGGCGGGTGTTGGTGCCCCGGCCGCGTTCGGTGAGCGTGATGCCCTCGGGGCCGATGCGGCGCGGCGCATGGCCGCCGCGGCCCGGCGCCGAACAGACCGCGACGGTGCAATCGGTCTCGGCCAGCAGCGACCATTCGGTCCCGTTCGGCAGGTAAAGACAATGCGGCGGGGTCTTCTCGAAGACATTCATCCGCGCGCCGAGGGTGCCCCAATCCCGGCCGGCGGCGGTGATCGCCGCCTTGCCCTCGACCATGACAAGGATCACCTCGCGCGCGCCGGTCGCCTCGGCCGCGGTCTCGCCGGGGCGCAGGCGGTAGAGCGAGAAGCCGACATGGCGCCAGCCGGCGCGCGCGGGGGTGATCTCATGCACCTTGCCGTGAGTGCCGAAGGGTTTGCAGAGCAGATCGGGCATGGGCGCCTCCTCAGGGTTGGATGTTCAGTCCGGACCGGGTGCAGATCTCGACGAGATGGTCATACCCGCGCCTGGAATATTCAAACGGCGGCGCCTTGGCCGGATCCTGTTCGGCCTCGACGACGATCCAGCCATCATAGTCCATCGCCTTCAGCCGGTCGGTCACCGCCTGGAAGTCGAGGCAGCCCTCCGGGTCGCCCGGCACCGAATAGACCCCGGCCGCGACGCCGTCGAGGAAGCTGCGGTCCTCGGCCCGGACCCAGTCGAGCACCGGCTGGCGCACGTCCTTGACGTGCACATGATGCACCCGGTCGCCCCAGCGGTCGAGCACCGCCAGCGGATCGGCGCCGGCAAAATGCAGATGCCCGGTGTCATAGAGCAGCGTCAGCGCCGGGTCGGAGCCCGCCATCAGCCAGTCGATGTCGCAGGCATCCTGCACCATGGCGCCCATGTGGTGGTGGTAGGAGAGCACAACCCCCTGATCGCGCGTCCATTTCGCCAGCTCCGAGAGTTTCTTCGCATAGACGGTCACTTCGTCGCGCGAGAGCCTGGGGCGGCGCGACACCGGCGTGCCCCGGTCGCCCTGGATGGTGTTGGAGCATTCCGCATAGACGATACAGGGCGCGTCGAGGGCGGCGAATTGTTCCACTTGCGCCGCGATCGCCGCCTTCTCGGTCTTGAGGTCGTTGACCAACAGGTTGCCCGAGCACCAGCCGCCGCAAAGCGCGACTCCGTAGCGGTCGAGGTATGCGCGCAGGCCCGCGGTGTCGGCCGGCATTCGGCGGCCGCGCTCGACGCCGGAATAGCCGATCCTGGCGGCATCCTGCATCGCGCCCTCGGTGGTGAAGTCCTTCGTCAGCTCCGGCAGGTCGTCGTTCTGCCAGGCGATCAGGGAGATGCCGATCCTTACAGCCATGGGTCTCGTCCTTCTTGGCGGTGCGTGCAAAGCACGCACCCTACGGATCAATCCGCGCGTTGTTTCTGCTTGTTTTCGGTGTATCGGGCGCGGGCATCGCGCACCGCT
>NZ_FNYY01000061.1 GCF_900109145.1 Marinovum algicola | reverse complement strand
GATGATGTCCCAGGACGTGGTGTAGCTCACCGTGGGCCTCGCGCTTTCAAGCGGGCCGAGCTGGTCAGTCGCTCTGTGCTGCAGGCAGGCTGACACTGAGATCATCGCAGACAGGGGCGAGCGTTTCCAGCGTCATGTATCTGGCGCGTTGGACCGTCCATTCCTCGGTCTGCTCCATCAGGATCGCTCCGACGAGGCGCCGGATAGATGCCTCGTTTGGAAAGATGCCGACGACGTCCGTCCGCCGCTTGATCTCGCCGTTCAGACGCTCGATCGGATTGGTGCTGTGTAGCTTGGTGCGATGCTGGGCCGGGAAGGTCATGTAAGCCAGGACGTCCTCCTCGGCTCCATCCATGAGCGTGGCCAGCTTCGGGAGCTTGCCGCGCATCTGGTCCGCCACGAGCCGCCACTGGGCCTTCGCCGCCGCATGGTCGGGCTGCGCGAAGGCCGTGGCTATGAAGGCCGATACCACCCGGCGGCTGTTCTTGCCGGCATGGGCGAGCGCATTGCGCTGGAAGTGGACCCGACAGCGCTGCCAGGTCGTGGACAGGACCCGAGCGGTGGCAGCCTTGATGCCCTCATGCGCATCGCCCCCTCTCGGTATATTTCCTGCAGAAAAGAGCCTGCCGGGCAATGGATCACAAGCTTCACGCCGCCGAGGCCACGGCGGACGAGGTCACGCAGGAACTCGGTCCAGAAGGGCTCGGCCTCGGAGGCACCGATCGCCATGCCCAGCACCTCGCGCCTGCCGTCGGTGTTGACGCCCACTGCGAGCGTGACCGCGACCGATACGATCCGCCCGCCCTGGCGCACCTTGAGGTAGGTGGCATCGATCCAGAGGTAGGGCCATTCGCCCTCGATCGGCCGCGTCAGGAAGGCGTCCACACGCTCGTCGATCTCCTCGCACAGGCGGCTCACCTGGCTCTTCGATACCCCAGTGCCGCCCATGGCCTGAACCAGATCGTCCATGGACCGTGTCGAGACGCCATGGACGTAAGCCTCTTGGATCACGGCTGTCAGCGCCTTCTCCGCAGCACGCCGGGGCTCCAGGAAGGAGGGAAAGTAGGAGCCGGTGCGCAGTCGGGGGATGCGCAACTCCACGCTGCCCGCTCGGGTCTGCCAGTCCCGGGTACGGTAACCATTACGCTGCGCAAGACGCTCGACGCTCTTCTCGCCGTAGTCGGCGCCCGTCTTGGTGCCGACCTCCAGGTCCATCAGCCGTTCGGCGGCGAAACCGATCATCTCGCGAAGCAGGTCGCCATCAGCGCTCTTTTCCACGAGAGCGCGCAGGTCCATCATCTGTTTGGTCATCGGGTGTTGTCCTCGGTTCAGGTTGGTGGTCACAACCCGACCCTACCGAGAAACCCGATGGCCACCGCAAGCTACACCACGTCTCGGGACGTCACC